>NZ_JAPZLA010000005.1:0-404878 GCF_033804465.1 Mycobacterium sp. RTGN5 | reverse complement strand
GAGCCAGAATCAAACTCTCCAAACAAAAACAACCCATGACAAGCACAGGTGAATTCGAATCAGAACAATCTGACCTAACAAAAAGACACCAAACAAACTGGCATCAAAAAAAGATCGCCACACCCCAACACGGGGGTATCAAAGCATGGCAAAAAACAACAACAAACTATAAAACCACCAAACACACTATTGAGTTCTCAAACAACAACACCCGGCACCCTCACCGGCCGCGCAAACCACCCCGCGACTTTCGCCGCGTGCGGTAGGGCGGACAGTTGGAAACATCCCGGAGTTCGGGACTATTCCTTGAAGGTTACCATCGCGCTCTCCGGGCTGACCGGGTCGCGACGACCTGGATTAAGTTACGTGAGTGCTAACAGGGAGTCAAATCGCCTGCTAGATCCCGGTTTTCGCCGTCATCCAGAAACTCAAACCCGCTGTACCCCAGCGATATTCCGCTTCCCGCGCCGCAGCACCAACCAGCGACCGTGCAGAAAGTGGGACGGCTGTGCCACCCAGTCCTCGCCGTCGATCTTCTCGTTGTTGACCGATACCCCGCCCTCGGCGATCGTCCGCTTGGCGGCACCCTTGCTCGCGGACAGGCCGGTGGCCACCAAAAGGTCGACGATGCCGTCCGGGGCGCCCGGCGCCAGCTCGGCCACGGACGTCTCCCGCAGCGCGGCCGCCAGCGTCGGCTCATCGAGCCGGGATAGTTCACCGCGGCCGAACAGGGCCTGCGAGGCGTGTTCGACGGCATCGGTGGCGGCCTGTCCATGCACCAATGTGGTCAGCTCCTGGGCCAACCGGCGCTGGGCGGCCCGTTCATGCGGGCGGGTCGCCGTGGCTTCCGCAAGCTCGGCCAACTCGTCTGCGGACAGGAACGTGAACCAGCGCAGGTACTTGATCACGTCGGCATCGGCGGTGTTCACGAAGTACTGGTACCAGGCATATGGGCTGGTCATCTCGGGGTCCAGCCAGAGACTTCCCCCGCCGGTGGACTTGCCGAACTTCGTGCCGTCCGCCGAGGTGACCAGTGGCACCGTCAGCGCGTGGACGGTCGCACCCAACGTCTGACGGACCAATCGCACACCGGCGATGATGTTGCCCCACTGATCGGAGCCGCCGATCTGCAGCGCGCAGCCGTACCGCCGGTTGAGCTCCACGTAGTCGTTGGCCTGCAGCAGCATGTAGCTGAACTCGGTATAGGAGATGCCCTCCCCGTCCAGCCGGCGCCGGATGGTGTCGCGGTCGAGCATCACATTGACGGAGAAGTGCTTGCCGACGTCACGCAGGAAGTCGATGGCGCTCAGCTGCGAGGTCCAGCTCAGGTTGTTCTCGACGACAGCACCGCTGGCGGAATCGTCGAAGTCGACGAACCGTTCCAGCTGACCGCGAATCCGCTCGGCCCACTGCGCCACGGTGTCGGTGGTGTTCATCGTCCGCTCGCCGCTGTCACGAGGATCACCGATCATGCCCGTTGCGCCGCCGGCCAACACGATCGGCCGGTGCCCGGCCCGCTGGAATCGCCGAAGTGTGAGCAACGGCACCAGATTTCCCGCATGCAGGCTCGGCGCGGTGGGGTCGAATCCGCAGTAGACGGTCATCGGTGGTTGCGCGGCCGCGGCGGCAAGCGCGTCGATATCGGTGGACTGAGCGATCAGTTCGCGCCAGCCCAGCTCGTCGAGGATCGTCGTGCTCATGCGTTGATCCTCCCGCATGGGGTGCGCTCAGTCGCTCGCGCCCGGGAGTGGCGCGCGCGGACTGCGCCGGAAGGCCGACACTTCCGGGCGCCCGGTGAGCCACAAGCGCCACGGCCGATCGGCCGCCTGAGACACCCCGACCCGCGGCCCACTGCTCTGCAGACCACCTCCACCGAGTTGCAGCGTCACCGGCGAATCCGGGTCGAACACGTCGACGCCGTTGTCCTCCATCGCGACGCCCAGCGCCGAACACAGGTTGCCGGGCCCGCGGGCCAGCGCCGTCGGGCGCACCAATGCGCCCCGGCGGGCCTGGGCCAGATCCAGCCCCGACTCGATCGCGGCCGCCCGGATCAGCACCGCTGCCGCCGTGCCGTCCGGCCCACACACCACGTTGGCGCACACATGAATGCCGTGGCTTCGATAGGTATAGAGCCGACCGGGCGGACCGAACATCACCGTGTTGCGATTGCCCGGGCCCCGGAACGAGTGCGCGGCGGCATCCGGCCACGGCCCGTCCGGCGGGCCGCCGTACGCCTCGACCTCGACGATCAGTGCGCTGACTCCCCGGCAGCAGATCACCCCGCCGAGGAGCAGCCCGGCCGCCGAGACCGGGTCGGTGTCCAGCAGTTCGACGCTCACCAGAGGAAATTCTGCCCCAGGCATTGACCCGCCGGCATTCGGGGAGCATTATTCACCACGTGATGAGTTCATCGAGTGATGAATTATTGCCGGGTGATGCACCGGCCGCCGAAGCCGCGGTTCAGGCCCAGAACCTGAAAGTGGTGCGCGGTAAGCGGGTCGCACTGCACGACTTCTCCGTCCAGATCCCGCGCGGCACGATCACCGGGCTGCTGGGACCATCGGGCTGTGGCAAGACGACGCTGATGCGGAGCATTGTCGGCACTCAGATCGTGGCGTCCGGCACCGTCACCGTGCTTGGACATCCGGCCGGCTCCCCCGCGCTGCGTCACCGCGTCGGCTACGTCACCCAAGACCCGACCATCTACAACGACCTGCGCATCATCGACAACGTCCGCTATTTCGCGGCGCTCTACGGCGCTCCCCCGGAGACCGCCGACCAGGCGATCGACGATGTCGGACTGCGCGACCACGCCGGGGCCTACTGCGGCAATCTGTCCGGCGGCCAGCGCACTCGGGTGTCACTGGCCTGTGCCCTGGTCAGCCAGCCCGACCTCCTGGTGCTCGACGAGCCGACCGTCGGACTCGACCCGGTCCTGCGCGTCGATCTCTGGAACCAGTTCGACGCCCTGGCCCGCCGGGGCACCACCTTGCTGGTGTCCAGTCATGTGATGGACGAAGCCGACCACTGCAATGAGCTGCTGCTCATGCGCGAGGGCCGGCTGCTGGCCCACACCACCCCGGCCCGACTCAGAGAGGACACCGGATGCACGTCACTGGAGGAAGCGTTCCTCTCCGTCATCAGGCACAGCACCGCAACTCCCATAAGCTGAGCCCGCGCGCCTACCTCGCGACCACGGCCCGCATCCTGCGCCAGCTGCGCGCCGATCATCGAAGTGTCGCAATGATTCTCGTGGTACCCAGCGCGGTGATCACGCTGATGTACTTCATGTTCGACGACGTGCCGTCGTTCCCGGGCGCCGTGTCGCCGTTTCAGACCGCGTGCCTGATCCTGCTCGGGCTGTTCCCGCTGTTCGTGATGTTCCTGATCACGTCGATCACCATGCAGCGCGAACGGTCCTCCGGAACCCTGGAACGCATCCTCACCACCCCGCTGCGCCGGCTGGATCTGCTGGCCGCCTACGGCACGGCCTTCTCGGTCGCCGCTGCCGCGCAGGCGGTCCTGGCCTGCGTGGTGGCGTTCTGGCTGCTGGGGTTCGACACGAAGGGCAGTCCGTTCTGGGTGTTCGTCATCGCCGTCATCAACGCGGTGCTTGGTGTGGGCCTGGGATTGCTGGCAAGTGCGTTCGCCCGCACCGAGTTTCAGGCCGTGCAATTCATGCCGGTATTCATCGTCCCGCAGTTGCTGCTGGCCGGGATCATCGTGCCGCGCGATCAGATGCCGACCTGGCTGGAATGGATCAGCAACGCAATGCCGGCCAGCTATGCGCTGGAAGCCCTGCGGGAAGTCAACGCCCACACCGGACTGACCGATATCGCCATCCGGGACATCGTCGTGGTCCTGGCGTTCGCGCTGGTGGCGATGGCGCTGGCAGCGGCGACGCTGCGACGGCGCACTCCGTGAGCGCGGACCCGCAACCGAAACGTCCCGGCCGCCCCCGCGGCACCTCCGACACGCGAGACCGAATCCTAGTCAATGCGCGAGAGCTGTTCGCCCGCAACGGTATCGACAAAACATCGATCCGTGCGATCGCCGCGGCCGCCGGCGTCGACTCGGCATTGGTGCACCATTACTTCGGCACCAAGCAGCAGTTGTTCACCGCCGCGATCAACATTCCGATCGACCCGATGACCATTCTGGTACCGCTGCGGGATACGCCGGTCGAGGAACTCGGCCACGTCCTGCCCTCGATCTTGCTGCCACTGTGGGATTCGGAGATGGGCGCTGCGCTCATCGCCACGATTCGCTCGCTGATAGCGGGCTCCGACATCAGCCTGATCCGCTCGTTCCTGCAGGAGATCATCACCGCCGAGGTCGCACCCCGCATCGACAATCCGCCGGGAAGTGGGCGCCTGCGAGTGCAATTCGTCGCGTCGCAATTGGTGGGTGTGGTGATGGCCCGCTACATCATCGGCCTCGAACCGTTCGCGTCGCTGCCGGCGGAACGCGTTGCCGCGACGATCGCACCGACCCTGCAGCGCTATCTCACCGGGGACCTACCGACGGATTAAGACCCGGCCTGCGCCATCAAGCGCTCATGCTCTTCGGGTCCGACATCGACCGCCTCGTCGACCAGCAGCACCGGGATGCCGTCCTCGATGCGGTAGGCCTTGTGCAGGCGGGGGTTGTACAAAACCTCATCCACGAGGACCAGCGGACCGCGGTCGGCCGGGCACACCAGGATGTTGAGCAGCTTGTCGTCGAGCACAGTTCAGCTACTGGCCTGGCGGCAGGGGGTTGGCGGGGGCACCGCCACCGACCGGCACGCCGTTACCACCGATGGTCGGAGCGCCGTCGCTGGGCATCTGACCAGCGCCCATCACCGCATTGTTCTGCTGGCGCTCCTGCGCCTGCTGCAGAAGTGCCATCTGGGCGGCGATCTTCTGCTGGTAGCCCACGGTGTTCTGCAGCGCGGCGATCAGCGGCTTCTGGTTCGGGCGGTACTGCAGCGCGTTCTGGATCTCGGCGATGTTGGTCCGCGAGGGCTTGATGCCCTGGGCGCGCAACTTCATGACCTGCTTGATCAGGTTGGACATCTGGCCGCCGCCGGCGCCCATGTCGTACTCCTGATCAATGAAGGCCAGCAGCTGCTCGGCGCTCTGGAACTGCGGAACCCCGTTGCTGTCGGCGCTCGGGGTGGCCGGTGTGGTCGTCGGATCAGCCAGCGCCGGCTGCGTGCCCACCGCGACCAGCAGACCAGCGGTCAGGGCACCGATCGCCGTGCCGCGGACGGCGCGACGCCAGTGACGTGAAACGGTCTGGGTTGGCATGCATTCCTCCGACGCGTTGGCACCTGGGACTCTCGGCGAGCCTAACAGCGCTGCGCGACCTGGGCAGAAGCTCAGTCCTCGGTACCGGATAGATGAGCACGTGCCGCAGCCGTTAAGCGCTTGTACTTGCCCGTATCGGGCTCCAAGTGCCAGGCGTTACGAGACGCCTTCGGCACTCCCTCGGCCCGCAACGCCGACGCCGTCGGTCGAGAAGTGGCGCTGAGCGGGATTTCCGGCACCACGTGGACGACGTCGGGCGCCGGTCCGACCGGCATCGCCGCGAACGCGTCGGTGAGGTCGGCGCCGGTGACGGTCATGCCGGGCCGCAGCGTGATCGCGGTGACGGCGATCGTGCCGCCGGGCACGTCGACCCCGTATGTCGCGGCGACGTCGACCGCACCGATCCAGGTGACGGCGTCAGTGACCGACTCCGGGAACACCACACCGCGTGCGGTGCGGATCAGCAGCGGGCGGTTGCCCAGCAGCCAGAAGTCGCCGTCGGCGTCGCGGCGGAACACGTATTCGGTGGAGATCCAGGTGTCACCAGGGGCGAAGACTCCCCGCTTGACGGACGCGGTCGGGTCGATCGGCCCCCACGGCCGGGCCAGCAGCACGCCGACCTGGTTGGGTTCGGCGACCACGACGAACCCGCGGTCGTCCTCAAGGATCAGGTCGTCGGTCGCGTCGTAGGCGGCCAATTCGACCTGGCCGCCGCCGGGCAGCGGCCGGCCCTTGCTGCCGATTTTGGCCCCGGCCACGTTGGCCAGGACAGCCTGGCCATCGGTGGTGGCGAAGAACTCCACGATGTTCGCCGGCGCGAACGCCTCGACGGTCCGCAGCCACAGACCGGGCGGCATGCCCGAACCGATGAACAACCGGACCGGATGGTTGCCGCGCAGCAAGAGGGACGGTTCGACAGCGTCTTCCACCACGTCGCGCAGCATCGTCCAGGTGTAGGACACGACAGTCACGCCGTACTGGCGGATTTCGGCGCGGAAACGGTCGGGCTCCAGCCCGCGCGAGAGCGCGATCCGGGTGCCGCCGACGACCGCACCGCCGAGGCTGACCAGCAGCCCTGATTGATGGTGCAGCGGGGTCAGGCAGTAGACGGTGTCGCCGCGGCCAAGGGCGGCGGCCGAGGCCGTGCCGAACGCCGACAGCGCCCACCGGTAGTTGGTCATCTGCTTGGGCACCAAGACCCCGCCGACCGAATTGAAGGCGACGAAGGCCAGGTCACGGGCGAAACCAGGGTTGGGCCGGTACCAGCCCGGCAGCTCCACGGCGTCCGGGTCGATCTTCTCCATGTCGACGACGTTGCTGCCGCCGGGCAGATTGAGGTCACGGCTCTCGCCGCCACCGAGGACCAGCGCCTGGACCGGCAGCTTGAGCGCCGCCTCGAGGTTGCCCGGGTCGGTGATCACCTCGGTGACCCCGCCCAGCCGGACCGCCTCTTCGAGGTCGGCGTCCGGGGGCATCAGTACGGCGACCGCACCCAGCCGGGACAGCGCGGCGATGGCCACCAGTGCCGACGGCCGGGTGTCCATCAGCACACCGACCCGTCCGCCTTGACGGACGCCGACGCCGATGAGCCCGCGGACGACGTTGTTGATCCGGCGGTTGACCGCCTCATAGGTGTGCACCCGGCCGTCGAACAACAGGAATTCGCCGTTGGGGGCGCCCGCGGCCTGCTCGTCGATGATGCGGCCCAGCGAGATCCGGGTGTGGTCGTTGATCTGCCCCAGCCGGGTCAGTCTCGGCAGTGTGCGGGCGGTCTCCACCGCCAGCGTGCGCATCGACTTGTTGGCGTTGACCACCGCGTCGGCCGCGCCGCGCGCCGCCGACAGTGCCAGGCCCGAGACCTCGGCCGCCGTGTGCATCAGGCGCGCGGACAACGCCACCCCGCTCTCGTCGGCGTCGGCGGTGTTGTCCTGCATCGGCGCGATATTGGCCGGCCGGGAGTCCTGGCCGGCCTGCCAGCGCACCCAGTCCGCCACCGTCGGCCACGTGGCCGTCGCCGCCTTGGATCCCACGACCAGGCCGAAGTGGCCGGCCCGGATCATCACCTCGTAGACGTCGGCGGCGGGTGCGGCGCGTTTGATACCGCGCACCGACGCCGGCTGGCCGATGTCGTCGACCTCACCGATGAACGCCAGCACCGGGCAGGTGATGTCGGACAACGTCACCAGCTGGCCGTTGATCGCGAACCCGCCCGACATCATCCGGTTGTGCGCGATGAACTGCTTGAGCAGTTCGGACACCGCCGGGCCGGACCAGGCGATCCAGCCCTCCGAGTCCAGGAAGCGCCGCTGCTGCTCACGCGGCAGCAAGGCGTCGCGGTCGTGCAACTGGAACAGGAAGTCCAAGCGCGCCTTGGCGGTTTTCAGCGGGTCCAACATCTGAAATCCGGTGCGGGCCAGCCAGCCCGGGATGTCGATGTGATTGAAGACGTGGTCGGCCATGAAGTCGGCGGCGACCGCACCGAGGTTGGGCGGGATGCCCATCGGCAGGGCCGCCAGGGTGTCCACCGGCGAGCCGAACGCCACGATGCTGGCGATGTCTTTGGTGCGCCGGTAGGCCGCGGTCTGATAGCAGAACATGCCGCCCTGCGAGTAGCCGGCCAGATGCACGCTCTGGCCGGTGGCCTCCTTGACAGCGTCGATGGCCTCGCTGAGCGCGACAATGTGGTCGGTGAGGTTGCGTTCCATGCCGCCCTCGACCTCGTCGGGCGAACCGAAATCGATGACCCACGGGTCGATCCCGCCCGCGTGCACGATGCCGACGGCGCCGTCCTCGCGGGTGACGTCCCACATGTTCGCCGACATCATCATCGGGTGGACCATCAGGACCGGCGGCCCGGCGGGCCGCTGTCCCGGCCTGTTGTCCGGCGGGAAGTAGCGCCGCAGTTTGTACATCGGCTTGTTCTCGACGATCTGGAACGGCGAAGGCACCGCGCCGGTCTCCAGGCCGCCCCAGCGCAGCACCTCGAAGCCGTTCTGCGCCGTCGCCATCAGGCGTTCCACAGGCCTGGTGACCGCCGAGAAGTTCAGATCCACAGGTGTTCTCCCCTGTCCCACGTCGCTGTCCCACGTCGCTGTATAGGGCCCCGACAGCCAGGACATCATGGCATAACGCCCATCTGCGTCCCGGGCGTTTGGTGCCCCAGCGGGCACCACCAGTACCGTCTTCCCAGTGGCACACCTGCTCGGAGCTGAAGCCCTGCATCTGCAATTCCCGACGCAGGTGGTCTTCGAGTCGTTGACGGTCGGAGTCAACGAGGGCGACCGCATCGGCATTGTGGGCCGCAATGGCGATGGCAAATCGAGCCTGTTGGGCATGCTGACTGGCCAACTGACGCCCAACGCAGGGCGGGTGACCCGTCGCACCGGCGTCCACGTGGGCGCACTCGACCAAGCCGACACACTGGATGGCGACAGCACGGTCGGGCACGTTCTGGTCGGCGATCTGGCTGACCACGAGTGGGCCGGCGACGCTAAGGTCCGCGACGTCGTCGGCGGTCTGGTCGCGGACATCGCGTGGGATGCGCTGGTGTCCACGCTGTCTGGCGGTCAGCGCCGCCGCGTCCAGCTGGCCCAGTTGTTGATGGGCGACTGGGATGTGATCGCGCTGGACGAGCCCACCAACCACCTCGACGTGGAGGGCATCACCTGGCTGGCCGGGCACCTCAAGACACGTTGGGCCCGCACCAGCGGCGGCCTGCTGGTCGTGACCCACGATCGGTGGTTCCTCGACGAAGTTGCGTTGACGACGTGGGAGGTTCACGACGGTATCGTCGAACCGTTCGATGGCGGCTACGCGGCCTACATCCTGCAGCGGGTCGAACGGGATCGCCAGGCCGCGACGGTGGAGGCCAAGCGCCAGAACTTGATGAAGAAGGAGCTGGCGTGGTTGCGGCGCGGGGCGCCCGCTCGGACGTCGAAACCGAAGTTCCGCATCGAGGCCGCCAATCAGCTGATCGAAGACGTGCCACCACTGCGCAACCCGATCGAACTCGCCAAACTGGCGACCGCCCGGCTGGGCAAAGAGGTCATCGACCTGCTGGACGTCGGGGTGGATTACGACGGCCGACACGTGCTGCGCAATATCGAGTGGCGAATCGCGCCCGGCGAGCGCACCGGAATTCTCGGCGCGAACGGTGCCGGTAAGTCGACGCTGCTCGGCCTGATCGCCGGCACTGTCGCGGCCACCTCAGGTCGCGTGAAGCGCGGCAAGACCGTCAAGTTGGCGATGCTTGACCAGCAGGCAGGCATTTTGGCCGCCGTCGAGGGCGAGATGGTCCGCGAAGTTCTTGCCCAGCTGCAGACCGACTTTCAGGTCGACGGCAAGGACATCACGCCAGCACAGCTGCTGGAACGGCTGGGGTTCCGCCGCGAACACCTGTCCTCGCGGGTCGGGGAACTCTCCGGTGGCCAACGGCGTCGGCTCCAGCTGTTACTCACGATTTTGTCCGAGCCGAACGTGCTGGTCCTCGACGAGCCCACCAATGACGTCGACACCGACATGTTGGCGGCCACCGAGGATCTGTTGGACTCGTGGCCCGGCACGCTGATCGTGGTCTCGCATGACCGCTACCTACTCGAGCGCGTCACAGATCAGCAGTACGCGATCCTCAACGGTCACCTGCGTCATCTGCCCCGCGGCGTCGACGAGTATCTGCAGCTCGCCAAAGCGCAATCCACTGCCGTGACGCCGGACTCACCTACCCGATCCGGCTCTGCGCCGTCGACCGAGGCGCTGTCGGGTGCCGAGCTCCGTAACGTGCAAAAAGAGATCACGTCGATCGAGCGGTCATTGGTCAAACTTGACGGCCGCATCGCCGCACTGCACGCCGAGCTAGCCGCACACGATCAGTCCGACCACATCGAAATTGGAAGGCTGACAATGGAATTGCGCAGTCTCGAGGACGAAGTGGCCGCGGCCGAAGCCCGCTGGCTGGAGCTCTCGGAGCTGGTCGACTAGGCAGGCTGGTTGTGCGGGACGGCGCCGGGCATCGGAAAGACGCGAACCAGCAGTAACCCGGCCGCTGCGAACAAGCCGCAGATCAGGATCGTGGTGCTTACCCCGACCTGGGTCGCGATGAGGCCGAACAGGAAACTGCCCGCGGCCAGCGAACCCTGAAGGACCACCGTGTAGAACGACGTCATCAGACCGCGCATCTCGTCTGGCGCCGCCGTCTGCACCGACCACTGGTGAGCGACGGTCAGAATGCCCCAGCCGAATCCGGCGACCAGCAGGAACGACGCGTCGAGCAGCATGCTGTCCCACTGGCTGACGCCAAGCACCGCCAGTGAAAAAAAGGTCAGCGCAACGGAACTCAGCGTGTTCATGGCGGCCCGGTCCTGCAACCATGGCATGAGGGCGACCGCGGACACCGTGCCCACCGCGAGCGCCGTCAGCAGCCCGCCGTAGCCGATCACCTCGGTCTGGATGTTCAACTTGGCTTCCAGCGGCAACAGGGCGACCATGCCCGAGCACGGCAGCATGAACACGACACAGCGGATCATCGGCCCGTACAACGGGCGCGACGTCCGAAGGTACCCCCAGCCGTGGGTGAACGACTGTGCCGCCTCACCGAAGGATCCGGCGTCGGTGCGGTCACCGGATTTCGGCACCCGCCTCACCACAGCCATCATCACGAGGTGGGACAGGCCACGGGTGCCGAACACAATGAGCGCTCCCCTGGTGCCGACCAACACGCCACCGAGCAGCGGGCCGGCCACCTGGGCGAGCTTGTTGCTGAGCGAGTTCAGCGAGATCGCGCCGACGAGTTGATCCGACGGAAGTAGCTGGTGCAGAAAGGGTTTCCAGGCGGCCTGCTGGAACACCAGTCCGATTCCGATCAACGCCAGCCCCGCGAGCAGCCAGGCGGGATTCAGGTGGTGGCCGAGGGTGACGACCGCCAGCCCCGACACACACAGCAGCATCCAGGTGTGCGCACCGAGCAGCAGCCGCCGGTGGCCGTAAAGATCCGACATGATCCCGGCGGGGATCCCGAGCACCAGGAACGGGAGGCTGGTGACGGTCTGCACCATGCTCACCAGCAGGGGATTCGACGTCATCGTCGTCATCACCCAGGCGGCGCCCAGCAGCAACATGACCAGACCGAAACTGGTCAGCAGGTTCGCCGACCACAGTTCGCGGAACTGGCGCAGCCGAAAGAGCGCATATCCCCCACTCACCCCGGAAAGTTATCAGCGCATTCCTAGAATGTCCGGTATGCGCTACCTGTTGCGGCCGTTCAGCGTCTGGGCGCGGTACTTCCCGCAACTGATTGCCTGCTATCTGCTGGGTCTGCTTGGCCGGCACCTGGCGATCGATTGGGCAGCATGGGCCGGCTACGACAATGACTGGTGGGCCTCGCTGATCATGCCGCTGGCCGGTATGGCGCGGCTGGGCTCATATGTGGCGATGTTCCTGGTGCTGCGTGCGGCGTTCCCGGTACTGGCCACTTTCGGCCGCCGTCCGGCCCGCAGCATCGATCTGTTTTCCACCGTCATCGTGCCGTTCTTCGCGGTCTATCTGGCCTGGCAGATGTTCCGGGAGGACTGGCTCGCGTTCGAGAGCCGAGCCCTGACCTACCGCATCGGTGACTCGATGATGGCCGTGGCAGCCGGAGGGCCACCGACTGAACTGCATCCGCAATCGCTGCCCGTCGGGGCGGGCACCTGGGTGTTGATCGGCGCAGCGTTGGTGATCCGCACGGTGTTGAGCAAGCTCAAGGACCGATTGCCGTCGTGGCTCGTCGCGGTCCGGCTCTATGTCGATGCGCTCTGGGTGTTCCTGGTGCTGAGCTTCTCGGTCAATCAAGGCCTGACGGTGCTCATCAATCCGACCGGGTGGATCGCGCAGCGCCGAATCATGGTGTGGCTCAGTAGCACCCGGGCCGACCTGTTCTCACATTTCGCGCCGCTGGAGAAGGTCTGGGACGCGGTCATGTGGACGCTGGGCACCGCGTTCGGCGGCGCGGCAGTCCCGCTGATCTGGCTGGCGCTGGCCGGCATCGTCTACGGCGTCACACTGACCACCGGCTGGCGCAGCGTGGCCCAGCGAGTCGTCGGCCGTCGTGCCAACGTGGTCTTCGAGCGATCCGCCCCGGCCGGCAAGCGGTGGCAGAAGCGCTGGACCGGAGTACCGAAGACGCTGCGGGAGAAGGTCACCGAGCACGCCGTCGGGCAGCTCGGCAAATTCCGCCCGATCACCGACTCGGCGCGCGTCGTGCTGCACGCCGGCGTGCTGGCGCTGGCACTGTATGTCCTGGCCTATGCCGGTCTGGCGTGGCTGGATATGAGCGGCAGCTTTTACCGGGCGCAGCTCGGCGACAGCTATCTGCTGCGCGGTGCGGCGTGGCTGCTGGGTCCACACCCGGAGCCGTTCTGGGACGGGTTCGGCCAGACGCTGAGCCTGATTTCGCACGCCATCATCGAACCCCTGCGAATCTGCTTGATCGCCAGCACCTTTGCATATTGCCTGGAGCAGGTCGTCCAGGATCCGGCGCCGCAGCAGCCGGCTACAGCTCCAGTCGTACCCTGATCCGACCGTCCAGATCGAGCACGTCGACCGCAGTCGGTACGACATCATCCGGCAGCAGGAAACTGAACTGCACCGGCCCTTTGCCCGTGCAGCGGTTGGACGCGCCGTCTGCCACCGGCGGGCCGTACCCCGTCAGCCCCTCAGCCTGCCAGCGGCGCGGACCATCGGTGATCATGCCGGTGCACATGTCCCCATCGGGGGCACCGGTCCGGGCGATCGAGACCACCTCCAGCACCGTGCCGGCCGGTAGCGGCTTGGCCCCCGGGCCGCCCGCCTTGTCGAGGTGGCGGACCCCGGTGATGGTCCACGTCTGCCCGTCGAACGACCCGGTTTGACCCGCTGCCACGACATGAGCCGGGGCGACGGTATGCCGGTAGCGCGACCAGTCCGGAGCCAGATCGGTCACCACGAGCACCGTGAGCGCGAGTGCGGCGACGACAGCGCCGATGATGTTGCGCTGCCACAACGTGGCGGGCACTCGGAGTCGGCTCATTGTTTCACCGTCTCGGCCGGCGGCACGACGATCACCTGCGGCCGGTTGACGCTGGCGTCGCCGAGCGGAATGTCGATGACCAACCGCGAGTTGAGCCGCTCGTCACCGTCCCACACCCGCAGCACGACCGATTTCACCGAGTTCAGCAGGTCCACCGGAACGTCGAAGATCCACGCGCAGCGCAGCGTGAGGCCGGGCTGCACCATGGCATTGGTCGACAGCAGCCGATCGGTCGGCGCGTAGGTGTTGGGTCCTACCTGCAGATCGGCGCGCGGCAGCACGGGCGCATTCTTGACGTCCAGCGAGGTCGCCGCCATCAGCCAGGTCCCGGCCGCGGCGACCGGCTTGCCCGACGGCTTCTGGATCGTCGCGGCGATGCCGGCGCCGGTCACGATGGCCGAGAGGTTCTCCCCCACCGCTTCAGTATTGATCCCGGCGTGCACATCGAATGGCGCATAGATGTCGGACGGGGCAGGCAGGTGATGCCAGATCAGCGCGGCCAGTGCGACCGCGACAACGGTGAGCACTGCGGCGCCTGCGGACCGGCGGTTCACGGCGCCACCTTGACCGGGACGGTGACCTGGCCGTAGTCGGTGAGACTGTCCACCCAGGTCTGGCCGTAGGTGACCATCAGTTCGTGGAACTGCTTTTTCCAGACTCGCAATGTCACCGAATCACCATCGCGCAGTGCATCTTCCGGCAGTGTCCACAGTGTCGCGACCTGCTCGCTCAGGCCCGGCCCGAGCCGGGTGATGCGGCTGCCGTCGGCGATCCGAAACACCCCGAAAAAACGTTTGCCCGGCTCGTCGTGGAGATCGAGTTCGTTGTCGACCGAGGCGGGTACGGTGCCGTCGTTACGCAGTGTCGCGACGACGGCGAGATAGCGCAGGCCCGCGGCCTTCGGCGCCACCAGCCATGTGCCCGCGCGGACCTCGCGCGGAAACGACGCACGGTCGATGGTGATGGTGAATGCACCGTCGCTGAACTGGTCACCCGGTTTGAACGGGGTCACGGTGGTGCTGACGGTGTCCAGACCGCCGAACAGGGCGGTGGCCGCCAGGAGCGCCACCGTCAGCAGTTGGCCCATCTGCGAGAACCCGAGCCCGGCGAACCAGCGCCGGACCCGCCCCCCAGCCTGTGTGCCCGCCACGACAACGATCGTAGTGGGTCTGACAACGGGGTCAGCGTCGCAAACGAATCCGCAACCTGTCCGCGGTATCTCGCACGACGCCGAGTTGGTTGGCCACCTGCACCGGCGCCGTTCCACCGCGGGCGTCGCGGGAGGACACCGATCCGCCGATGGTCAGCACCTCACGTACCTCGGCGGTGAGCTCCGCGCTGATCTGGGCCAGCTCGTCGTCGGTCAGCTCATCGAGCCCGACGCCGCGACCCTCGGCTGCACGTACCGCTTCCCCGGCGGCTTCGTGGGCCACCCGGAACGGCACCCCTCGGCGCACAAGCCATTCGGCGACGTCGGTGGCCAGGGTGTAGCCGGCCGGGGCCAGCGCCGCCATCCGTTCGGTGTCGAATAGCAAGGTCGCGACCAGCCCCGCCATCGCGGGCAGCACCATCTCCAACTGCGCGACGGAGTCGAACACCGGTTCCTTGTCTTCCTGCAGATCCCGGTTGTAGGCCAGCGGCTGGGCCTTCAGGGTGGCGAGCAGACCGGTGAGGTTGCCGATCAGCCGCCCGGACTTGCCGCGGGCCAGCTCGGCGATGTCCGGGTTCTTCTTCTGCGGCATGATCGAACTGCCAGTGGACCAGGAGTCGTGCAGCGTGGCGTAACCGAATTCGGTTGTGCTCCACAAGATGATGTCCTCGGCCAGCCGGGACAGGTCGACGCCGATCATCGCCAGCACGAAGGCGGCTTCCGCCGCGAAGTCCCGGGATGCCGTGGCGTCAATCGAATTGTCCGCCGCCGCAGCGAATCCCAGCTCTTCCGCGATCGCGTCGGGATCCAGGCCCAGCGACGAGCCGGCCAGCGCGCCAGAACCGTAGGGCGATATCGCGGTCCGGTCGTCGAAGTCGGCGATGCGGTCGACGTCCCGCAACAGCGGATGGGCGTGGGCCAACAGATGATGCGCCAGCAGGATCGGCTGAGCGGCCTGCAGGTGGGTTTTGCCGGGCATGATCGCGGTCGGGTGCGCGGCGGCCTGCGTCGCCAGTGCCGACACCACTTCGAGCGCACCGTCTGCGACGCGGCGCATCGCGTCGCGCAGCCACATCCGAAACAGCGTGGCCACCTGGTCATTGCGGGACCGGCCTGCCCGCAGCCGGCCGCCGAGATCGGGGCCGACCCGGTCGATGAGGCCGCGTTCAAGTGCCCCGTGCACGTCCTCGTCGGTGACCAGCGGGGTGAAGCTGCCGTCGGCGACGTCTTGTCCCAGGCTGTCCAAACCGGCGAGCAGCCCGTCACGCTGCTCGTCAGTCAGCAAGCCCGCCCCGTGCAGCACCTTGGCGTGTGCCTTGGAGGCGGCGACGTCATACGGCGCGAGCACCCAGTCGAAATGCGTGGACTTGCTCAGCGCCGCCAGCGCGGGCGCGGGCCCGTCGGCGAAACGCCCACCCCACAGCGAGCCCTCGTTGGTGCTCACGTCTGATTGCCTGCCAAGTCCCGCCGTGCGGCGATCTTCGACGACAGGCCGTGCACGTGCACGAAGCCCTTGGCCGACGACTGATCGAAGGTATCCCCCTCGTCGTACGTCGCCAGATTGAAGTCGTACAGCGAGGTCGGGCTGCGCCGTCCGTTGACGGCAATGTGCCCGCCGTGCAACACCATCCGGATCTCACCGGTCACATGTTCCTGAGTGTTGGCCACGAACGCTTCCAGCGACCGCTTCAGCGGCGAGAACCACAGGCCGTCATAGACCAGCTCGCCCCACTTGCGGTCGGTCGTGCGCTTGAACCGGCCGAGCTCACGCTCCAGCGTCACGTGCTCGAGCTCGGTATGCGCGGTGATCAACACCATCGCGCCTGGGGCTTCATAGATTTCCCGGCTCTTGATGCCGACCAACCGGTCCTCGACGACGTCGAGACGGCCGACGCCCTGGGCACCGGCGCGCCGGTTGAGCTCGACGATCGCCTCCAAGACGGATACACCGCGCCCATCTACGGATACCGGCACCCCCTTCTCGAAGCCGACGATCACTTCGTCGGGGGTGTTCCAGTTGAGCGTCGGATCCTCGGTGTAGTCGTAGACATCCTTGGTGGGGGCATTCCAAAGATGCTCAAGGAAGCCGGTTTCCACCGCACGGCCCCACACGTTCTGGTCGATGGAGAACGGCGACCGCTTGCTGACGTTGATCGGGATGGCGTTCTCCTCGGCGAACGCGATCGCCTTCTCCCGGGTCCAGGCGTAGTCACGGACCGGGGCGAGCACCTCCAGATCGGGTGCCAGCGAGGCGAATCCGACCTCGAAGCGGACCTGGTCATTGCCCTTACCGGTGCAGCCGTGCGCGACGATACCGCCGCGGTGTTCACGCGCCGCAGTCACCAGGTGCTTGACGATCAGCGGCCGGCTCAGCGCCGACACCAGCGGGTAGCGGTCCATGTAGAGAGCATTGGACTGGATGGCCGGCAGGCAGTATTGCTCGGCGAACTCGTCGCGGGCATCGACGACGACCGCTTCGACGGCGCCGCAATCCAGGGCACGCTGGCGAACGACGTCCATGTCCTCGCCGCCCTGGCCGAGATCGATGGCCACGGCCACGACCTCTTTACCGGTCTCCTTGCCGATCCAGCTGATCGCCACCGAGGTGTCCAGGCCGCCGGAATACGCCAAGATGACGCGTTCGGACATGAAGTGCTCCTTTATCTTTGGTCTCTAGTGAATGGTCTCGAACATGGTGGCCAGTTGCGCGCCGGTCATCGGCTCGCGGGCCACCACAAAGATCGTGTCGTCACCGGCGATCGTGCCGACGACGTCGGGCAGCGCTGCCCGGTCGATGGCACTGGCCAGGTAATGGGCCGCCCCGGGCGGAGTCCGCAGCACGGCCAGGTTGCCACTGGCGTCGGTGGACACCAGCAGATCGGCGAGCAGGCGTGAGACGCGCTCAGTGCCGCCCGACACCCCCCGCACCGGACTGCCGTCCTCGGGCACTACGTATACGCCGACGCCGCCATCGGCGCCGCGCAGCTTGACCGCGCCGAGCTCCTCGAGGTCGCGGGACAACGTCGCCTGAGTGACGTCGATCCCCTCGTCGGCGAGCAGGGTCGCAAGCTCACTCTGGCTGTGCACCGACTGCGAGGACAGGAGCGCCACGATCCGGGCTTGACGCCCGGCTCGGGTGGTACTGACCTCGCTGGTCATGGTCGCTCCAGCAGCCACACCAGCAGCGCCTTCTGTGCATGCAGCCGGTTCTCGGCCTCGTCCCACACCGCGCTGTGTGGTCCGTCGAGCACCTCATCGGTGATCTCGTGCCCGCGGTGCGCCGGAAGGCAATGCAGTACAACGGCTTCGGAGTCAGCATGGCCGAGCAGGCCGGCGTTGAGCTGGAACGGGCGGAATGGTCCGACACGGTCCAGTCCGTCGTTCTCCTGCCCCATCGACGTCCACGTGTCGGTGACCAGCACATCGGCACCCTTGGCACCGGCCACCGCATCCGCGGTCAGCGTGACCGTGGCGCCAGTCTGCTGGCCCCTCTGCTGGGCCGCGGCGACGAACAGCGGGTCGGGTTCGAACCCGGCCGGGGCGGCGATCGTGACGTGAATGCCTGCGGTGACTCCGCCGAGCATCAGCGAGTGCGCCATGTTGTTGGCGCCGTCACCGAAGTAGGTCATCCGCAGCCCGCTCAGTGAGCCCTTGCGTTCGGCAAGGGTCTGCAGGTCGGCGAGCACCTGGCAGGGGTGACACTCGTCGGACAGCGCGTTCACGACCGGAACCGTTGCCCCGAAAGCCATTGCGTTGAGCCGCTGCTGGGCGAAGGTGCGCCAGACGATGGCGTCGACGTAGCGCGACAGCACCCGCCCGGTGTCCTCGAGGGTCTCCTCCCGGCCGAGCTGGGTGGCGCGGCCGTCCACCACGACGGCGTGCCCACCGAGTTGGGCGACGCCCATCTCGAAGGAGAACCGGGTGCGGGTGGAGTTCTTGTCGAAGATGACCGCAACACCGCGCGGGCCCTCGAGCGGGCGCCGGCTCATCGGGTCTTTCTTGAGTGCCGCGGCCAGCTCCAGGATTTCGGCCTGCTCCTCGGGAGTCAGGTCGTCGTCGCGCAGAAAGTGCCTCAGGGTGCTCATTGGGCCGCCTCGTCCAGGATCGCCGGTAATGCCGTCAAGAAGTCATCGATCTGAACTTCGGTGATGATCAGCGGAGGTGCGAGCCGGACCACGTCCGGTGCGGCCGCGTTCACCAGGAATCCGGCATCGCGAGCGGCGATTTCGACGGCCTTGCCCTGCGGTGCGGTCAGCACCACACCGCGCAACAGCCCGCGTCCTCTGACGTGGTCGACGAGCGGATGGCCCAGCGACTCGATGCCGTGGCTCAGCGACTTGCCGAGCAGATCGGCGCGGTTCACCAGGTCTTCGGCGGCCAGCACCCGCAGCACCGCCAGCGCGGCCGCGGTGCACACCGGGTTGCCGCCGAAGGTGCTGCCGTGCAGTCCGGGCGTCAGCAGGTCCGCCGTGGGACCGACGGCCAGGCATGCCCCGATCGGCAGTCCCCCGCCGAGACCCTTTGCCAGCGTGATGATGTCGGGGCTGATGCCGTCGTGCTGATGAGCGAAGAAGGTGCCGGTGCGCCCGACCCCGGTCTGGACCTCGTCAAGGACAAGCAGCGCACCGTGCCGGCTGGTGATCTCGCGCGCGGCCACCAGGTAGCCCTCCGGCGGTACGACGACGCCGCCCTCGCCCATGATCGGCTCGAGGAACAACGCGGCGGTGTCATCGGTGACAGCGGCTTCGAGCGCGTCAACGTCCCCGTACGGCACGTGCGTGACGTCGCCGGGCAGCGGTTCGAACGGCGCCTGCTTGGCCGGTTGTCCGGTCAGGGCAAGCGAACCCATCGTGCGGCCGTGGAAGGCGCCTTCGGCGGCAACGAGTTTGGTGCGCCCGGTCAGCCGGGTGATCTTGAAGGCGACCTCGTTGGCCTCGGTGCCGGAGTTGCAGAAGAACACCCGCGCCGGGGCGTCGAGCTGGTCGAGGAGTGCCTCGGCCAGCGCGATACCCGGTTCGGTGGCATACAGATTCGACGTGTGGCCCAGGGTGTTGAGCTGGGTGGTGACGGCCTCGATGATCGCGGGGTGACGATGGCCGAGGATGTTGACCGCGATGCCGCCGAGCAGGTCGAGGTAGGACTTGCCGTTCTCGTCGGTCACCACGGCACCGTCACCGCTGGCCAGTGCCAGCGGCGGTGTGCCGTAGTTGTCCATCATGACGTCGGACCATCTCTCGATCAGGCTCATGTGGGAATCACTTTCGTGCCGGTGCCTTCGTCAGTGAATAGTTCGACCAGCACACAGTGTTCGACGCGGCCGTCGATCACGTGCGCGCTGGGTACCCCGCCCTCGACGGCCCGCAGGCAGGCCTCGATCTTGGGGATCATGCCGGTCTCCAGGCTGGGCAGCAGGCCGGTCAGGGTCGCCGTGTCGATCTGGCTGACCAGCGAATCCCGGTCTGGCCAGCGGGTGTAGAGGCCTTCGACATCGGTGAGCATCAACAGCTTCTCGGCGCCAAGCGCTTCCGCCACGGCGGCGGCGGCGGTATCGGCATTGATGTTGTGCACCACGCCGTCGATGTCCGGGGCGATCGTCGAGATCACCGGAATACGGCCGGCGGCAATGAGATCCAGTACCGCGGCGGTGTTGACCCGCTCGACGTCGCCGACCAGGCCGATGTCGGTGACCACTCCGTCGACCGTGACCCCGCGCCGCACCGCGGTGAACAGGTGCGCGTCCTCGCCGGTGATACCGACGGCATAGGGGCCGTGGGCATTGATGAGATTCACCAGCTCACGACCGACCTGGCCGAACAGCACCATGCGGGCGACGTCGAGCACCTCGGGGGTGGTGACCCGGAAGCCGCCCTTGAATTCCCCTGCGATGCCGAGCCGTTTGAGCATTGCGCTGATCTGCGGTCCGCCGCCGTGCACCACCACCGGGTGAATGCCGGCGTTGCGCAGGAAGACCATGTCGTCGGCGAAGGCGGCCTTGAGCCGGTCGTCGGTCATCGCGTTGCCGCCGTACTTGACGACGACGATCTTGTCGTGCAGCGCCTTGAGCCAGGGCAGCGCCTCGGCGAGGATCGCAGCTTTGGTGTTCACGGTTGCGGTCATGAGCTGTAGGCCGAGTTTTCTTCGACGTAGGCGTGGGACAGGTCAGTGGTGCGGATGGTCGCCTGCCCGTCGCCGAGCTTCAGGTCGACGGTGACGTCGATATCGGCACCGGCCAGGTCCACGTCTCGGGCCCCGGGTGCGCCTGCGCCGTCGACACAAACCGGGAAGCCGTTGAACGACACGGTGATCCGCTGCGCATTGATCTCGAAGGGCACCATGCCGACCGCGGCCAGCACCCGGCCCCAGTTCGGGTCGGAGCCGAACAGCGCCGTCTTGACCAGGCTGTCGCGCGCGACGATCCGGGCCGCGATCACAGCGTCGTCGTCGGTCAGTGCGCCGGTGACGGTGATCGCGATCCGCTTGGTGACGCCTTCGGCGTCGGCCTGCAGCTGCGCGCACAGGTCGTCGCACACCCGCAGCACCGCCGCGTCCAGATCCTCTTGGCTGGGCGCGATCTCGCTGGCGCCGGAGGCCAGCAGCAGCACGGTGTCATTGGTCGAGCAGCTGCCGTCGACGTCGAGGCGGTCGAAGGTTTTGGCGGTGGCCCGGCGCAGGGCGGTGTCCAGCGCGACGGCGTCGGCCACCGCATCGGTGGTCAGCACCACCAGCATGGTGGCCAGCGAGGGTGCGAGCATCCCGGCACCCTTGGCCATGCCGCCGACCGTCCAGTTCTCCCCCGACTCGATCGAGTGGTGCAGCGCAACCTGTTTGGGCACGGTGTCGGTGGTCATGATGGCGCGCGCGGCTTCCTCACCGCCGGTGAGCCCGCCACCGAGTTCGTGGACGATCTCGGTCACGCCGGACAGGACCTTCTCCATCGGCAGGCGATCGCCGATCAGACCCGTCGAGCAGATCGCGACCTCGACCGGTCCGGTCTCGGTGCCCCATTCACTGAGCGCGGCGGCGACGGCTTCAGCAGTGGCGTGGGTGTCCTGGAAGCCGCCCGGCCCGGTGCACGCGTTGGCGCCACCGGAATTCAGCAGCACCGCGCGCAGCCGGCCGGTGCTGAGCACCTGCTGGCTCCACAGCACCGGGGCGGCCTTGACCTGGTTGCGGGTGAACACCCCGGCGGCCGCATAGTCGGGGCCTTCGTTGAACACCAGCGCCAGGTCCAGTGCACCCGAGGCCTTGATGCCTGCGGCGATCCCTGTCGCACGGAAGCCGGCGGGGGCGGTAACCCCTTGATTCCGAACCAGTTTGGTCTCATTTGTGACCGTCACGGCGCCACTCCCACGATCGATAATCCTTCGGTCTCCGGCCAGGCCAGCGCGAGGTTCATCGACTGCACCGCCGCACCGGCCGTGCCCTTCACCAGGTTGTCGATGGCGCACACCGCGACCAGAACGCCGGCGTCGACGTCGACGGCCACGGCCAATTGCGCGGCGTTGCTGCCGATCACCGCACCGGTGCGGGGCAGCTGGCCTTCGGGCAGCAGGTAAATGAAGGGCTCCGCGTCGTAAGCCTTCTCGTAGGCCGCGCGGATCTCGGACACCGACGCCTGAGTCCGGGCGGTGCAGGTGGCCAGGATGCCGCGTGAGGTCGGGATCAGCACCGGCGTGAACGAGACGGTGACGGTGCGATCGGTGACCGCGCGCAGACCCTGGGCGATCTCCGGGGTGTGCCGGTGCGCACCGGCGATGCTGTAGGCCCGCGCCGAGCCGATCACTTCCGAGCCCAGCAAGTCGACCTTGGCAGCGCGGCCCGCACCCGACGTGCCGCTGACCGCGACGACGGTGACAGCCGGCTCGACGAGGTCCGCGGCGACGGCGGGCAGCAAGGCCAGCAGCGCGGCCGTCGGATAACAGCCGGGCACCGCGATCCGGGTGGCCCCACGCAGCCGGTCCCGGCCGCCGGGCAGTTCGGGCAGCCCGTACGGCCAGCTGCCGGCGTGCGGGGAGCCGTAGAAACGCTGCCAGTCGTCGGCGTCGGTGAGCCGGAAGTCAGCGCCGCAGTCGATGATCAGGGTGTCGGGGCCGAGCTGTTCGGCCAGGGCCGCGGAATGGCCGTGCGGCAGGGCAAGGAACACCACGTCATGACCGGCAAGGATGTCGAGCTCGGTGGGCTCGAGCACCCGGTCGGCCAGCGGCAACAGATGCGGGTGATGCTCCGAGAGCTGGGTGCCCGCGCTGGCAGCGGCGGTGAGCGCACCGATGGTCAGGCGGCCACCCGTGTACGCCGGATGCCCGAGCAACAAGCGCAGGATCTCACCGCCGGCATAGCCACTGGCGCCGGCAATCGCCACCGAAGTCATGCGCCGATTCTGCATGGTTATGCAGAACGATGCAAATACATTCCAGATGGGTTCGCCGAGATCGACGAAATGGCGCGATCTACTCGCACAAGTTCGCCCGTTTGTCGGTTTGGGCGAACAGGGCGAGGTCAGGCGCGGAGTTCGGCGCCGACGCGCTCGGCGGCCGCGGCCACCGCGGCGTCGCGGGCAGCGCTGGCCTCGTCCTCGGTCAGCGTCCGATCCGGCGCCCGGAACCGCAACGCCAACGTCAGCGACTTGCGGTCCTCGCCGATCTGGGGCCCGGTGTAGACGTCGAACAGCGCCACGTCTTCCAGCAGCTCCCCGGCGCCGTCGCGCACCGCGTCGACCACGGCCTGGGCCGCGACATCACCGGCCACGACCAGGCTGACGTCCTGGAACACCGCCGGGAACGGCGACACCCGTGGGGCAGGCAGGCTCTCGGTGATCGGCACGGCGTCCAGATCCAGCTCGACCGCGCAGGTGCCCTTCGGCAAGCCCGAACGCTCGATCACCGCGGGATGCAACTGGCCCGCGTGCCCGACGACCCGTCCGTCGACCACAACCTCGGCACAGCGGCCCGGATGCCATGGCAGGTGCTGCGTGGCGCGCAGCGTCACGTCCACCCCGGCGGCGCGGGCGATGATGCGCACCGTCTCGAAGGCGTCGGCGGCCTCGACCGGGCGCCCCGGCCCCCACGGGCCGCGCGGCTCGCGCAGCCCGGTCAGCACGGCGCCGACGTGGACAGGCTGGTTGGGCAGCGAGGCGTCCAGCGCCGCGATTTCCTCATCGCTCGGCCGGCGATGCGTCGGGATCAGCTCGACGCCCCTGGTCTGCTCTGTCGGGTGCACGACCTGCGCGATGGAGAACAATGCGACATCAACGAAGCCACGGGAGACGTTGCGGGACAAGGCTTCCAGCAGCGCCGGCAACAGCGTGGTGGCCAGGTGCGGCCGGTCGGCCTCCAGCGGGTTGAGCACCGAAACGACGGATCGCCTGGAATCGTCGGGCGCAAGACCCCACGTATCGAAGATCCCGGCGGGCAGGAACGGGGTGGGTAGCACCTCGACATGCCCCGACAGACCCAGCGAGATGCCGATCGCGCGGCGCCTCTTCTGCTGCGCGGTGAGTCCGCGGCCGGCCGGTGCGGCGGGCAGCACCGACGGGATCTTGTCGAGCCCCTCCAGCCGCATAACCTCTTCGACCAGGTCGGCGGGCTGTACCAGGTCCGGCCGCCAGCTTGGCGGGGTCACCACGAGGATGGCGCGGTCGGCGTCGTCCTCGGTCACAACGGCACCGATCTGGGTCAACCGCTTCACCGCGGCGCCGGCTTCGTACTCGACACCCGCCATCCGGTCGGGCAGGTCGAAGCGCATCCGCACCGGCGCCTGCGACCAATCGTCGCGCGGCGGGTCACCGCGCCAGTCGGTCAGCGTGGGCTCGACGGTGCCGCCGGCGATCTCGGCGAGCAACGCGGCGCACCGGTCCACCGCGGCCACCGAAATGGCGGGATCGACCGAACGTTCGTAGCGTCGGCCCGCTTCGCTGACCAGGTGCAGGCGGCGGATCGTGCGGGACACCGCGGCGGGATCCCAGACCGCGGCCTCCAGCAGGACGTCGGTGGAGTCGTCGTCGATCTCGGTGGTGCCCGCACCCATCACGCCACCGATGGCGGCGGTCGCGACATCGTCGACGATCAGCACGTCGGCCGGATCGAGTTTGCGGTCGACGTCGTCGAGCGTGACGACGGTCTCCCCTGGCTTGGCGAACCGGACGATGAACTCGCCGTTGATGCGGCTGCGGTCGTGCGCGTGCATCGGATGCCCGATTTCGAGCATCACGTAGTTGGTGACGTCGACGGCCGGTGAGATCGGGCGAATGCCGGACAGCATCAGCCGCCTGCGCAGCCACCATGGCGACTGCGCCTTGGGGTCGATACCGGTGACCGGGCGCAGCGCGAAACGGCTGACGCCGGTGCCGGATTCGACGGTGACCGGCAACGCCGGCCCCTCGACGGGCAGCGGTGGCACGTCGGCGGGGTCGACGAAATCGAGGTCGTATGCGCACGCGATCTCGCGGGCGATGCCGCGCACCGACATGCAGTAGCCGCGGTCCGGGGTGACCGCCAGGTCGAAGATCACGTCGTCGAGACCGAGCACCGCGATGGCGTCGGCTCCGGGTTCCGCGGTTCCCGGCGGCAGCACCATGATCCCGGAATGATCTGCGCCCAAGCCCAATTCGGCGGCCGAACAGATCATGCCGTCGGACAGCCGCCCGTAGGTCTTGCGGCTGGCGATGTGGAAGTCGCCGGGCAGCGTGGCGCCGGGCAGCGCCACCACCACGAGGTCGCCGACGGCGAAGTTCGTTGCACCGCAGACGATATCGCGGTCGCCTTCCTCACCGACGTTGACCTTGCAGGCGCGGATCGGCTTCTTGAACTCGGCGAGTTCCTCGATCTCGGTGACCCGCCCGACGGTCAGCGGCCCGCTGACCGGTCCGAGGGTGATGATGTCGTCGACCTCGTGGCCGACGCGGATCAGCGCCTGCTCCAGGTCATCTGGCTGCACGTCCCAGCCCGGGGCGCCGCGCTGAACGACCTCACGCAGCCAGCTGTAGGGAAGGCGCATCAGACCCCGACCCCGAACGGCAGCGAGAACCGCACATCGCCCTCGACCATGTCGCGCATGTCGGGAATGCCGTTGCGGAACTGCAGTGTGCGCTCCAGGCCCATGCCGAACGCGAACCCGGAGTACACCTCCGGGTCGATACCGGCGGCGCGCAACACATTCGGGTTGACCATGCCGCAGCCACCCCATTCGACCCAGCCGGCGCCGCCCTTCTTGTTGGGGAACCAGATGTCCACCTCGGCCGAGGGTTCGGTAAACGGGAAGAAGTGCGGCCGCATGCGGGTGCGGGCGGTCGGCCCGAACTCCGAGCGGGCGAACGCGTCCAGCGTGCCGCGCAGGTGGGCCATTGTCAGGCCGCGATCCACCGCGAGGCCCTCCACCTGGTGGAAGACCGGCGTGTGGGTGGAGTCGAGCTCGTCGGTGCGGAAGGTGCGGCCGATCGAGACGATGTAGACCGGCAGTTCGCGGTCGAGCAGGGTGCGCACCTGCACCGGGGAGGTGTGCGTGCGCAGCAGCTGTCGCGAACCCTCCGGTGCGATGTGGAAGGTGTCGGACTCGCTGCGCGCCGGATGGTCGGGCGGGAAGTTCAGCGCGTCGAAGTTGAATTGCTCGGTCTCGACCTCGGGACCTTCGGCCAGCTCCCAGCCCATCGCGACGAAGGTGTCTGCGACGTGCTCGGCCAGGATGGTGATCGGATGCCTCGCCCCGATGGGCTCGCGGGTCGAGGGCAGGGTGACATCGATGGCCTCGGCCACCAGCACCGCCGCGTCGCGTTCGGCGCGCAGTGCCGCCAGCCGCTCGTCGTAGCTCCGCTGGGCGTCGCCGCGCGCGACGTTGACCAGCTTGCCTACCTCGGAGCGGTCCTCCTTGGGCAGGGTGGCCAGCGCTTGGCGGGCCAGCGCCAGCGGTGCGCGGTCGCCGAGGTGCTCGGTCTTGGCGCGGGCCAACGCGTCCAGGTCGGCGGCCAGCTCGAAGGCATGCCGGGCCGCGCTGACGGCCTTCGTCAACGATTCGTGCGACAAGTCGACGGGTTGGTCACCCACGCGGCGAGACGCTCCTTTAGAGACCGGGGCTGTTTGCACCACGGATGTGACGCAAGTGCCGATCATAGGTGATGCCAGAATGACGCCTCGCAGGCATTTCACCCCAAAGGACGCCCCATGCTCAGAGCCCTCGCCGTCGCAGCCGTGTGGGCGGTAGCGCTGGCCCTGGCGGGGCTGGCGCTGGAATTCGGCCCGTGGTGGTGGCTGCTCGCGGCGCCGGTGGCGGCGGTCGCGGCACTGGGCACGTGGGATCTGCTGCAGACCCGGCACACCATCCTGCGGTCCTACCCGGTGCTCGGGCACTTCCGGTTCCTGGCCGAAGCGCTGCGCCCGGAGATCCAGCAGTACTTCATCGAGTCGAGCACCGACGGCCGCCCCTTCGACCGGGAAACCCGCGACATGGTCTACGAG
This sequence comes from Mycobacterium sp. RTGN5, assembly GCF_033804465.1. Taxonomy (NCBI): domain Bacteria; kingdom Bacillati; phylum Actinomycetota; class Actinomycetes; order Mycobacteriales; family Mycobacteriaceae; genus Mycobacterium; species Mycobacterium sp. RTGN5. The sequence continues at coordinate 377,950 of NZ_JAPZLA010000005.1, read as the reverse complement.
CGGGCCAAGGGCACCAAGAGTGACGAGCCGTTCGGCACCGAGCGCGACGTCAATGCGCTGGGCTACGAGTTCCTCCGCCATTCCCTACGCGCTCATTTCGCCTCGGAGGTGGCGCCCCGGGTGCGCCTCGGCGGCCCGGACTGCGCGCGGCCGTATGACATCGCGTTGTTCAACGTGTCGGCGATGAGCTTCGGGGCGTTGTCCGGCAATGCCATCGAAGCGCTCAACGGTGGCGCCGCCCGCGGCGGGTTCGCCCACGACACCGGCGAGGGCGGGATCAGCCCGTATCACCTCAAGTACGGCGGTGACCTGATCTGGGAGATCGGCTCGGGGTACTTCGGGTGCCGCAACGCCGACGGGCAGTTCGATGCCGCGCTGTTCGAGGAGAAGGCTGCGCTGCCGTCTGTGAAGGCCATCTCGATCAAGCTGTCTCAGGGCGCCAAGCCCGGCCTCGGCGGGGTGTTGCCCGGCGCCAAGGTGAGTGCGGAGATCGCGGCGACGCGCGGGGTGCCGATCGGCCTGACCGTCGTCTCGCCGCCGGCGCACACCGCATTCCACACGCCGGTGGAGATGATGAATTTCATTGCGACGCTGCGCAGCCTGTCCGGTGGTAAGCCGATCGGCTTCAAGCTGTGTATCGGGGCGCGCACCGAATTCCTGTCCATCTGCAAGGGCATGCTGCACACCGGTATCACCCCGGACTTCATCATCGTCGACGGCGCCGAGGGCGGAACCGGCGCGGCCCCACAGGAATTCGAGGACCACGTCGGTATGCCGCTGACCGAGGGCCTGATGCTGGTGCACAACAGCCTGGTCGGAACGGGGCTGCGCGGCCACATCCGGATCGGCGCATCGGGCAAGGTGGCCAGCGGCGTGGACATCGTCAGCCGGATCTGCCAGGGCGCCGATTTCACGATGTCGGCGCGCGCCATGATGTTCGCGGTGGGCTGCATCCAGGCGTTGAAGTGCAACACCAACAGATGCCCGACCGGGGTGGCCACCCAGGACCAGGGCCGGGCGCGGGCGCTCCATGTCCCGGACAAGACCGAGCGGGTGGTCAACTTCCAGCGGGCCACGGTGGCCAGCGCCGCACAGATCGTCGCGTCGATGGGCCTGAACGGATTCGACGAGCTCGAGCCCGCAATGCTCAACCGCCGCATCGAAGGTCAGCGCACCCGCACCTATGCCGAGATCTACGAGTGGCTGATGCCCGGCGAGCTGCTCGACGATCCACCCGAGTCCTGGCGCTCGGACTGGATCGAATCATCCGCCGACCAGTTCCGCTAGCTCGCCGCCGCGAGGTCGTCGAGTGCCGCGTACGCGGCGTTGTAGCCAGGGACGAACGTGATACCCGGCCCGCCGTGGCACCCGGCTCCCCCGAGATACAGGCCGTCGATCGGAATCGGAATATCCAGGAAGCCCTTGGGGCCAGGCCGATTCGGCCCCATCAGGTCCGGGTGCAACAGGCCGTGGCAGAAGTCACCGTCGGGTGCGGCGAACATAGTCTGCATGTGATACGGCGCGAACGTGATGTGGCGGATCTGAATGTCCTTGAAGTTCGGCACGAATTTCGTGATCTTGTTGATGACCCGGTCCGCCATTTCGTTTTTCAGGCGGCCGTGCTGGTCCCGCGGCGCTTCGACGGGGAACCCGTAGGCATACGCGCTCGCGGCGTGCATCCCGGGCGGCGCCAGTGACGGATCGGTCACCGAAGGAATCTGCATGCCGAACGACGGGTTATCGGGAAGCATTCCCGCCCTTGCTATTTCCCATTGTCGCTGCTGCTCTTCCGGTGTGCCGAACACGCCGATCGACTGCTGCATGCCGGGTTCGTTGAGGATCTCGTAGGGGGCCGCGAACCTCGGCAAGCCGCTGAGGGCGAAATGCATCTGGATGAACGTGGCGCGATGGTCGCGCCCGGTCAGGCGTTCCACCAGATTGCCGGGCAGGTGCTCGGCGCCGACCATGTCGATCAGCGTCAGGTCCGGCGACAGGTTCGATATCACCACCGGCGCAGTGAGGTCCGACCCATCGCGCAATCGAACACCCGTGGCACGCTCATTGTCGACGAGGATCTGCTCGACCTTGGTGCGGTAGCGGATTTCGCCGCCGGTGGCGATGAACACGTTCTTCAGGTGTTCGCACACCGCACCGATGCCGCCCTCGAGTTTGGTCATCATCATCGCGTCCATGCTCGGAACCGCCATGGCGAAGGCCAGACACGTTGCGCTTCCCGGCGTGAACGGGCCGCGATAGGTGGAGTTGATGGCCAGGAACGCCAGCATGCCCCGGATCGTCGCGTACTTGTCCTTGTCCGGGAAGTTGCGGTCGATGACGTCCATCGCGCTGCCGAACAGCATTTCGTGGATCGCGCGCCGCTCGGATTCGGTTGTCGCGCAGGCATACATCTGATCGAGTGTCTTCGGCGGCGTGCGCGCTTCGAATCGGCCAAGCGCACGCGCCGGGCCGGTGGCCCATTCGAGCATCTTGGCCATGCCCAAAACCGCGTCGTCACCGTGCTTCTCGGACAGGTGCGTCATATATCGCATCGGGTCGCTGTAGAGGATCATCGGCTCCTCCCCCGATTCACCGAGATTCACCGACTGCACTTCGGCGTGCACCTTCGGAATCGTGTGCAACTCCAGCGCATCAGCGACTTCCGGCGCGGTCGGAAACTGCACCGAACCGGCGATCTCGTAACGGAATCCGTCGATCAGCTCGACCGTTGCGGCCATCCCGCCGGCGTAGGTGTTCTGCTCAAGAACCACCGTCCGCAGACCCGCACGTTGCAGGATCACCGCCGCGGTCAGGCCATTGTGGCCGGCACCGACCACAATCGCGTCGTAGTCACTCATGCTTCCTCCTGATCGGCGCTTCACTCTTTGGCGAAAAAGACTGTGCGAGAATGCCGTAATGACGAACTCGCACGAGCGGCGAAAGACTTCGACGCGCGACGCGCTGCGCGAGGTGGCGCTGACGCGTTTCGCCCGTGACGGTTTCGCCAACGTGACCGTCGCTCAGCTCGCCGACGACGCGGGCGTCACCCAGCGCACGTTCTTCCGGCACTTCCCGACCAAAGAAGCCGTGCTGTTCCGGGACTACGAGACTCAGCTCGAATGGTTCGCCGAGGCATTGGCGCGGCGTCCGGCCAACGAGTCGCTCTTCGATGCGGTGCTGGGCAGTGTGGTGAGCTTCCCGCACGATCTGGAGGTCGTCCGCCAAGCCGCGATCCTGCGGGCGACGCTGATCGACGGCGACCGCGCGGCGGGGCACCTGCGGGTGGTGCAGGCATCGTTCGCCGAGGTGCTGACCGAGTTCGTCAAGCGGCGCTACCCCGACCTGCCCGACGTCGACCTGATCGCGGAAGTGGCCGGGGCCGCATTGGCCGCCGCACTGGTCACCGCGGTCGAGCGGTGGGGCCGCGACGGGTGCACAACCGACCTCAGCGAAGTCGTAGCCACCAGTGTCGATCTGGTCCGGACTGGCCTGGCACCGCTCGCCTGACATGGCGACAATCTATGTCATAACTGACTAGATTCATGTCACAACTGACAAATTGCTCCGCTACGAGGCCGCGGGCAGTGCCGCGACGGTGATGGCCAAGGCGCGACGTACCGCCCGCCTGCGGGCGATGTAGGCGACCACCAGCGCACCGAGCACGCCCAGGGTGGCCGTCATCAGGATCGACGGTCCGGTGTTGGCCATGATCAGGTAGCCGAACGACGCCGCCACCGCGAGTAGTGCGTACCGCGCGGTGGTCCAGTGCGCCGGGTGGCCGAAGCGGGTGCCGACCACCATGCCGAGGACCAGGGCGACACCATGGCCGACGTTGGTGAAGTCGGCACCGGCGCTCACCGCCGAACCGAGCGCCACCGCCAGCCACCAGCCGGTCCATGCCGCGCGCCAGCGGCGCGGGATCGCCGCGGTGAGCGCTCCCAGAACACCGACCGCGCCGTAGCTCATGCCGACATCGGTGACGTTGGCGATCGACCACGAGGTCAGCCCGGCGGCCAGTGCCGCGGCCAGGCCGGCGGCGACCAGCAGGGTTGCTCCGATGTGGCCGACGACGAACGCCAGCGCCATCCGGCGGCTGCGCCACAGCAGTTCGGCCAATCCGAGAATGGCGAACAGGCCCGGCAGCCACACGTAAATGGGTCCCCGGTCGGTGACGAAGGCGCTGCCGATGAGCGTGCCCAGGTGGCCTTCACCGAGATTGTGCAGATTGGTGCTCGTCCGCCAGACGACCTGGTCGCGGACGTGCGGCCCGAGCGCCAGCAGAACGACCGCCACCGCCGACAGCGCGGCGGTGTAACCCAGCGTGACCCGAACGCGGTCCAGCCGCGAGAGCAGTGCAAAAACCATCGCTACCTACTATGCCTGGGCCTCAAGGTCGTCCCCGTCGTCTTCGACTGGCAGATCCCTGCGGGTTTTGAGGCGATACATCACCAAATCGGTGGGTACCCCGGTTGCCCGCGGGGCGAACACCTGGCGCCGGATCCGCTTGACCGTGACCCCCAGTGAGTCGAGTTCGTCGGGCTCGATCAGCTCCAGGGTCTTCTCCGAGACGATCAGCCCGCCACGGGTGGCACGGTCCATCACCCGGGCGGTGATGTTGACGTCGACGCCGAGCCAGTCCGAGCCGATGCGTTGCGGTCGGCCGGTGTGGACACCGGCGCGCATCCGCGGCGTATACCCGTCTACCTCGACTGTTCGGACCGCGTCGCGGGCCGCCATGGTGGCGCGCACCGCGGTCGCCGGGTCGGTGAAGACGGCCATGATGCCGTCGCCCATGCGCTTGACGATGTGGCCGCCCGCGTCGAGCAGCGGCGGCTCGACGACTTGGGCGACGCGGCGCAGCAGCCGCAGGGTGGCGTCGTCGCCGGCCTGCAGCGACCAGCTGGAGAACCCGACGAGGTCGGTGAAGACCAGCGTCACCTCCCGGTCGCGTGGCCGCCCGGAGACCCGTTCAGTGAGCGCCTGCCAGAGCTGAAGTGTGGCCAAGCTCACCTCGCGGCTGGCCGCTTCGCGGTCGCGCAGCAAACGGTCGGCGGCACGCGCGGCGGCGCGGGCACCGCCATCGCCAGCTGCCGAGAGCGGGTCACCGAAGTCGGGATCGCCGGGCAGGATCCGCCGGGCACGACGAACGAGGGCGATGACGCCCGGGTTGTGGTTGGTGTTGTGCCACCACGCCGCGGGCCCTCGCCCGGGGTGGTTGACGTCAACGAGGGGATCGGGTTGATCCTCCAACGGCTCGACGTCCACGAGATCCAGCCTAGGGAACGGATTTCCGGCGAGCCAACTGTGTGACGCGGCCAACGTATCGCTATGCCAAACGTGTGGTCACAGCTTCGTCGTCAACATGGACAACGGGTGTTGTCAGTCCTATCGTGATTCGATGAGGTCAACGAAGACCACTCGCCCCGCCACGCCGACCCCGCTCGGGCCGGACTCGCTGACATGGAAATACTTCGGCGATCTGCGCACCGGAATGCTCGGGGTGTGGATCGGGTCTCTGCAAAATATGTACCCGCAGCTCGGCGCCGGGGTGGAAGAGCATTCGATCCTGTTGCGCGAGCCGCTTCAGCGGGTCGCGCGATCGGTCTACCCGATCATGGGCGTGGTCTACGACGGCGAGCGCGCCCGCCTGACCGGTGAGCAGATCAAGGGGTTCCACAAAGGGATCAAAGGCGTCGACAGCGCGGGACGGCGCTATCACGCACTGGACCCCGAGACGTTCTACTGGGCGCACGCCACGTTCTTCATGCTGATCCTGAAGGTGGCCGAGTACTTCTGCGGCGGCCTGACCGAGGCCGACAAACGCCAGCTGTTCGACGAGCACGTGCAGTGGTACGCGATGTACGGCATGAGCATGACGCCGGTGCCCGACACGTGGGAGAAATTCTGCGAGTACTGGGACCGGGTCTGTCGCGACGAGCTGGAGATCAACAAGGCGACCCTGGAGATCTTCGACATCCGGATCCCGAAGCCCAAGTTCGTCCTGATGCCGACGCCGGTCTGGGACCAGTTGTTCAAGCCGATGGTGGCCGGCCAACGCTGGATCGCTGCCGGCCTGTTCGATCCCGCGGTGCGCGAGCGGGCCGGGATGCGCTGGACACCCGGTGACGAGGTGGCGTTGCGGCTGTTCGGTAAGGCCGTCGAGTTGGCGTTCTGGGCGGTGCCCGACGAGATCCGGCTGCATCCGCGGGCGTTGTCGGCCTATCAGCGAGCCGCCGGGAAGATCCCGACCGACGCTCCGCTGGTCGAGGCACCCGGTTTCACGGCACCCCCTAAAGACCGTCGTGGCATGCCCATGCACTATGTCCCTCGACACAAGAGCCTCGTCGCCCGTGCGGGGTCGCTGGTCCACACGACGTTCTCACTTGCCGGTTTGCGGCCCGCCCGAGGACGTAACGCCGCCGCCTGAACCGGAGAACCCATGATCGAATGGTCCGACGTCGATATTGCCGTGCGCGACGCCGTCCGCGAGTTCGTCGACAAAGAGGTGCGCCCGCACATCGACGAGCTGGAGAGCGGCGATCTGGAGCCCTACCCCATTGTCCGGAAGCTGTTCACCACCTTCGGCATCGATGAGATGGCACGGGAGTCGCTGACCAAGAGGTTGGACCGGATGCGGGCCGGCACCGAGAAGAAGTCCAGCGGCGGTGGCGGCATGTTCGGCGACGGTGGCTCGGCCGGAATGGGTTTCGTCGTGATCAGTGAGCTATGCCGGGTGAGCATGGGGCTGGTCACCGGGATGGGTGTGAGCCTGGGGCTGACGGTGCCGACCATCCAGAGCCGCGGCACGCTGGCCCAGCAGGAGCGCTGGCTGCCTGGGCTGGTGACCTACGAGAAGATCGGCGCCTGGGCCATCACCGAGCCGGATTCAGGTTCGGATGCCTTCGGCGGCATGAAGTCCTACGTCGTGCGCGATGGGGACGACTACATCCTCAACGGGCAGAAGACGTTCATCACCAACGGGCCCGACGCCGACGTCGTCGTCGTGTACGCCAAGTTGGACGAGGGTGATCCATCGGTCAGCAAGCGCGACCGCAAGGTGCTGACATTCGTGTTGGATCGCGGGATGGAAGGCTTCGTTCAGGCTAAGCCGTTCCGCAAGATGGGAATTCACAGTTCGCGCACCGGTGAGCTGTTCTTCAACAACGTCCGCCTTGGCCGCGATCGGCTGCTGGGTGAGACCGAGGAGAACAAGGCCGGCGACGGCCGGGACAGCGCCCGATCGAGTTTCGCCGCGGAGCGCATCGGTGTGGTGTCGATGGCGCTCGGCGTGATCGAGGAGTGCCTGCGGCTGTGCACGGACTACGCCAAGACACGGACGTTGTGGGGCAAGGAGATCGGGCAGTTCCAGTTGATCCAGCTCAAGCTGGCCAACATGGAGGTGGCCCGAATGAACGTGCGCAACATGCTGTTCCGGGTCATCGAATGCGGGCAGACGGGTACGCCGATCTCGCTGTCCGAAGCGTCGGCGATGAAGTACTACAGCTCGCAGGCGGCAACCGATGTGGCCATGGAGGCGATCCAGCTGTTCGGCGGTAACGGGTACATGACCGAGTACCGCGTGGAACAGCTTGCCCGCGACGCGAAGTCGTTGATGATCTACGCCGGCAGCAACGAGGTGCAGATCACGCACGTAGCCAAGGGGCTGCTCAGCGAGTGAGCGTTGGGGTCGGGTCTGGTTCTCCCCACTACTAGGGTTGGTGCCCGCCTCCGAGCGACAAACTGCGCGCTTCGGCCCGTAATGCCGCAACACGCTGGTGTATTCGATGCTCGGTCCCACGTGGAATGCCCTGCGTCGCCACATATCGCCCGCGGCCACGGCGGCGAACTCGATCCCTGCCGATCTCCCATCGCAGGGCATCCGAGATTGTCTTCGACGGCCTGCCCACAACTGCGAACCCCCAACCGTCGATTGCCCTGATGAGGGCGGCGACGGTCGTCGGACCGTTCAGTTGTAGATAGCGGGTCAACACGTAGCGGAGCTCGGTCCCCCGCAACACCAGCGAATGACTCATGCCGACAACGTCGCAGAACCCACCGACAATGCACCTGTTGTCGCTCAGAGGCGGGCACAGACCCTATAGGTCGTTCAGGATCAGATCGGCAGCACGCCAGGCCATCGCCATGACCGGACCGTTGAGATTGCCGGCCAGCATCGTGGGCATCGCCGAACAATCCACGACTCGCAGGCCGTCGATCCCCCGCACCCGCAGCTGATCGTCGACGATGTCGTCGTCGCCGGGACCCATCGCGCAGCTGCCGATCGCGTGATAGCCGCTGTAGCCACCGTCGAGCGCCGCATCGGCCAGCTCGTCGTCGCTGCGCACATCGGGCCCCGGAAACAGCTCGTGGCTGATCCGGTCGGCGATCGGCGACTCGGAGAAGATCTCCCGCGCCCTGCGCACCAGGGCGGCGCTCGTCTCACGGTCGTAGTCGCTGGTGAGGTAGTTCGGTTCCAACCGAAGTGTGGCGTCGGGGTCGTTCGAGGTGATCTCGACGCTGCCTTCCGACGTCGGCCGCAGCACGAACCCCAGAACCGAGAGCCCCGGCTGGCGTTCGATGCTCATCGGTTCACCCACCTGGTAGGCCGGGATCGAGAACGGGCCGAGCAGCAGTTGGCCGTCCACCCGCGGAAGGTCGGGCGCGGTCTTGACGAACGCCAGTACGTCGAAGGTCGGCGTCGCCATCAGCCCCTTGCGGGTGAGCAGGTACTGGGCCGCGGTGGCGCCCTGTCCCATCGGGGATGACAGCTTCCGGTTGTATCCCAGGTCGGCGTTGAGCCGGTAGCGCACGACCACACAGCGGTGTTCGCGCATCCGCCGGCCCACGTTCTCACGTTCCAACAACACCGGCACACCCGCGGCGGCGAGAACCTCGCGCGGGCCAATCCCGGAGAGCTGCAACAACTTCGGGCTGCCCATGCTGCCCAGCGACACGATGACTTCCCGCCGTGCGCGGAGCTGCGAGACACCGCCCCCGCGGCGGACCTCCAGCCCAACAGCGCGCCCGTGCTCGACGACGATGCGATCGACGACGGTGCCGGTGATCACGGTGAGATTGGGGCGGCGCCTGATTGGCTTGAGGAAGGCGTCGGCGGCGCTGACCCGGCGTCCGTTCTTGATCGTCGCGGTGCTGTAGCCGATGCGCTCGTCGTCGGACTCATTGATGTCTTGGACTTCACGCAGCCCGTTTGCGGCCCCGGCCGCAACGATCTCGCCGCATAGCGGATCGAGGTCGTCCGCAACCGAAATATGCAGCGGGCCACCGGCGCCGCGCGTCGGCGAGGAACCGAATTGGTTGTCCTCGAACCCCTTGAAGATCGGCAGGATCTCGTCCCAGTTCCAGCCCTTGTTGCCGCGGCGCTCCAACTCGTCGTAATCAGCCTGCTGGCCGCGGTTGTACACCATCCCGTTGACCGAGCTTGACCCGCCGAGAACCTTCCCGCGCGTCCAGAACTCGGATTTGCCGTTCGGACCGAACGGTGCCGTGGCGTAGCGCCACACGTACTTTTCGTTCTCCAGAAGCACGGCCGAGGCCTTGGGAATGTGGATCAGCGGATGGCGGTCCGGGCCGCCCGCTTCGACCAAAAGCACCGTGGTGCGCGGGTCTTCCGACAGGCGGTTCGCCAGTACACAGCCGGCCGAACCGGCTCCCGCAATGATGTAGTCGTAACGGGTCATCGCTCCCCCGGCTCCGTCGACGATCGAGCTTTACAGATGACGCCCGAAATGTATCGTCGAGAAAGATAGCACGGCTCACCAATTCGCTTCGGCGGATTAGCCCCGCCGCAACGAACGAGCGCTCTCGTACATGCAGATAGCCGCCGCCGCGGCCACGTTCAGGCTCTCCGCACTCCCCCACATCGGCACCCGGACACGCTCGTCCGCCAGCACCGCGACGTCGGCGGCGAGGCCGTGTGCCTCGGATCCGAACAGCCACGCCGTCGGCTGGGTGAGATCCACCGCGTCCACGGTGTTGTCGGCGTCCAGCGTGGTGGCGCGCACCGCCAGTCCCGCCGACCGCAACTCGGCGACGAGCGCGGCGGAGTCGGGAGCTTCGAGCACCGGCAGCGAGAAAATGCTGCCCGCCGACGCGCGCAGGCACTTGCCGTTGTATGGGTCGACGCTGTCGTCAGTGAACACCACGGCGTCGGCGCCCATCGCATCGGCGATGCGGATCAGCGTGCCGGCGTTGCCCGGTTCGGACGTCGCGACGGCGACGAGCATGAGCCGCGGGCCTGCTGCGAGAACGTCGGCGAGGGCGACATCGGGTGGCGTGCACACCGCGTACAACCCAACCGGAGTGACGGTGTCGGACAACGACTTCGCGGCCTTGTCGGTGATTGTGTGCACCGCGACGTCGGTGAGCAGATCGGTGTAGCGCGCCAAGGCCACGTCAGTGGCGAATACCTCCACTGCCAGGCCGTGGCGCAGGGCCGCCTCGATGAGGTTGGCACCCTCGACGAGGAACCTCCCGGCACGACGACGGCCCGCCAGTCGCAGCAACTTGGCTGCCGCGACTACACGGGCCGATCGCTCGTTGAGCGGGAGGTCTATCAGGCCGCCTCGCCCGACGGTGCGTTGACATCCTCCGGCAGTGCGGCCTTGGCGACCTCGACCAGCGCGGTGAACGCAGCCGGGTCACTGACGGCGATCTCGGCGAGGTTCTTGCGGTCAACCTCGACGCCAGCGGCCTTGAGACCCTGGATCAGCCGGTTGTAGGTGATGTCATTGGCGCGGGCCGCCGCGTTGATGCGGGTGATCCACAGCTTGCGGAAATCGCCCTTGCGGGCACGACGGTCCCGGTAGGCGTAGGTCAGCGAATGCAGCTGCTGCTCTTTGGCTTTGCGATAAAGCCGCGAGCGCTGGCCGCGGTAGCCCTTGGACGCCTTCAGTATTGTGCGCCGCTTCTTCTGGGCATTCAGTGCGCGCTTCACGCGTGCCATTGCGGTCTTCCTTATTCTCGTTCGGTCAAAAAGTTAACGGGTTACGGCGCTTAGCCGTTCAGCATCGCGTTGACACGGCGGGCGTCATTGGGCGCAACAGTGGTGCGGCCGTCGAGACGACGGGTCCGCTTGCTGGCCTTGTGCTCGAGCAGGTGGCGCTTACCCGCCTTCTGCCGCACGATCTTGCCGGTGCCGGTCTTGCGGAACCGCTTGGAAGCGCCGCTGTGAGTCTTGGCCTTGGGCATTAGTCCTCAGTTCTACGTGGTCTCAGGTGTTTCGGTGGGCTGCGGCTCGGCCGGACGCCCCGCGGGGACGTCGGCGTCGTGCGCCGCCTTGGCGCGAGTCTTCGCGCCGCGGTGCGGTGCCAGCACCATCGTCATGTTGCGCCCATCCTGCTTGGCGGACGTCTCGATGAAGCCGTAGTCGGCGACATCGGCGCCCAGCCGCTGCAGGAGTCGGTACCCGAGTTCGGGCCGGGACTGCTCGCGCCCGCGGAACATGATCGTGACCTTGACCTTCGACCCCGCCTCGAGGAAGCGGATGACGTGACCCTTTTTGGTCAGGTAGTCGTGATCGTCGATCTTCGGGCGGAGCTTCTGCTCCTTGACGACGGTCTGCTGCTGGTTCTTGCGAGACTCGCGCTCCTTCAGAGCCGTCTCGTACTTGAACTTGCCGTAGTCCATGATCTTGCAAACCGGTGGTTTTGCGTCTGGAGCTACTTCGACAAGGTCGAGATCGGCGTCTAAGGCGACGCGGAGAGCATCTTCGATGCGCACGATGCCTACCTGCTCCCCACCCGGTCCGATCAATCGGACCTCAGGTACGCGGATGCGCTCGTTGACGCGGGTCTCAGTGCTGATGGGGCCTCCCTGGTTCGATTTCCTCTGCGGACCATCGCGGTGTCACACGGTGGGAGCAGCTGGGAAGAATCACGCCACCAGCATTCTGCTCAATCGAACAGAAAGGCCCTGCAAAAAGCAGGGCCCAATGCCGACCGATCACGGCTGACGCCGCCTGCGAAACCGCAGAACGGATACCGTTGAGGTATCCGTGACCGGACCGTTTACCTGCGGAAATATCCGTGGCGAACGGTGGGAGTGGGACTCCACTTGCTGTCCCTGGCGTACGCCGGGACGGTCGTGCGTGCCAGTCTAGCAGGCATGACGGACCCTACTGACATCCGCGACCTGGCCGAGATTCCCGCCGTCGAGGTGATCACCCGCGCCGCGGTGATGCTGATGAGCGCCGCCGCCGAGAAAATCGGGCTGTCCTCCCCCGATCCCGATGCCAGCGAACACCGGGACCTCGACGAGGCCCGCCGGCTGATCACCGCGCTGGCCGGCCTGGTGACCGCGTCCGTGGAGTATCTCGGCCCGCACGCAGGCCCGGTTCGCGACGGCCTGAAGAGTCTCCAGTTGGCCTTCCGGGAAGCCAGCGCGGTCCCCGACGAACCCGGCAGCGGGCCGGGCGAAAAATATACCGGCCCTGTCTGGTAGCGCACCACAGACAATTCGTATGCCGAGGGAATATCCTCGCGGCCTATGACCGTCACCACGAGTCGGCCAACCTCACGCTTCCGGTGGGTGCCTGCCGCAGCCGGCTGGATCATCGGCGTCATCGCGACGCTGTCGCTGCTGTCGAGCGTGTCCACGATCGTTCGGCACCTCATCCGGATGCCCAGGGAGTTCATCAACAGCTACCTGTTCAACTTCCCGGACACCAGCTTCGCGTGGGCGTTCGTGCTGGTGCTGCTGGCCGCCGCGCTCGCAGCCCGCAAGCGCATCGCCTGGTGGATTCTGGTGTTCTACATGGTGGCCGCGTCGGTCTGGAACATCGCCGACCTGGTGACCGGCGACGAGACAGCGGCCGTGGACGCGGGCGAGGTCATCGGCCTGATCTTCCACCTCACCGCGGCCGGCGCCCTGGTGCTGGCCTACAAGGAATTCTGGGCCCGTGTCCGGCGCGGTGCGTTGGTCAAGGCGGCCGCAGCCCTGGTGGCCGGCCTGGCCGTCGGCACGCTGATCGGCTGGGGCGTGCTCGAGTTCTTCCCCGGCACCCTGGCCCGCGAAGATCGCTTCTGGTACGCCCTGAACCGCGTCAGCGCGTTCGCCGGTGCCGGCGCCGAATCCTTCGAGGGCCATCCGCACACCTTCATCAATGCCCTGCTCGGCCTGTTCGGCGCGCTGGCGTTGATGGTGGCGGCGGTGGTGCTGTTTCAGTCCCAGCGCGCCGAGAACGCGTTGACCGGCGAGGACGAATCCGCCATCCGCGGTCTGCTGCAGGCCTACGGCAAGAACGACTCCCTCGGCTATTTCGCCACCCGCCGCGACAAGTCCGTCGTGTTCGCGGCCAACGGCCGCGCCGCGATCACCTACCGCCTCGAGGTGGGCGTCTGCCTGGCCAGCGGTGACCCGATCGGCGATCCGCGCGCCTGGCAGCAGGCGATCTCGGCATGGCTGTCGCTGTGCCAGGACTACGGCTGGGCGCCCGGCGTCATGGGCGCCAGTTCCACTGGCGCCCAGGCGTACCGCGACGCGGGCCTGAACGCGCTGCAGCTGGGCGATGAGGCGATCCTCTACCCCGACCAGTTCCACCTGTCCGGCCCGGACATGCGCGCCGTCCGCCAGGCTGTGACTCGCGCACGCCGCGCCGGGCTGACGGTCCGGATGCGGCGGCACCGCGACTTCTCCCAGGACGAGATGGCCGCGGTGACCGCCCGTGCCGACGGCTGGCGCGACACCGAGACCGAACGCGGCTTCTCGATGGCACTGGGTCGGCTCGGCGACCGAGCCGACGGTGACTGCCTGCTGGTGGAGGCCGTCGACCCCGACGACCACGTGGTCGCGATGCTCTCGCTGGTGCCGTGGGGCAACAACGGATTGTCACTGGACCTCATGCGCCGGTCGCCGACCTCTCCCAACGGAACCATCGAACTGATGGTCACCGACCTGCTGCAGAACGCCGAAGACATCGGCGTCAGCCGTATCTCGCTGAACTTTGCGATGTTCCGCGCGGCCTTCGAGCAAGGCGCCCAGCTCGGTGCCGGTCCGGTCGCGCGGCTGTGGCGGGCGATGCTGGTGTTCTTCTCGAAGTGGTGGCAGCTGGAGACCCTGTACCGATCCAACATGAAGTACCAGCCGCAGTGGGTACCGCGGTACGCCTGCTACGAGGACGCCCGGCTGGTCCCCCGGGTCGGCGTCGCCTCGGTGATCGCCGAAGGCTTCCTGGTGCTGCCGTTCACCCGGCGCAGCAAGCAGCACACCGGGCACTATTCGGCCGTCCCGGAAGACCTTGCCGCCACCGGGCGCCTGCACGCCGACGGCACCGCGCCGGATCCCGATGAATCCGAGGACGCCGACACGCAACGCGGACAGCGGCTGCCCGACCAAGTACGGGTCCGGATGGCCAAGCTGAAAACCTTGCAGCGCAACGGTGTCGACGCCTACCCGGTGGGTCAGCCGCCCACCCACACGATCGCCGCGGCGTTGACCGCCGACGACACCGTCACCCTCAGCGTCGCCGGCCGGATCCTGCGGGCCCGCGACTATGGCGGCGTGGTGTTCGCCCAGCTGCGCGACTGGTCCGGTGATGTACAGCTGCTGCTGGACAAGACCGCGCTCGACGGCGCGGCCGAGGACTTCGCCGCCGTCGACCTCGGCGATCTCGTCGAGGTGACCGGACACATGGGCCACAGCAAGAACGGCACCCGCTCGGTGCTCGTCAAGCAGTGGCGCATGCTCGGAAAGTGCTTGCGCCCCTTGCCCGATAAGTGGAAGGGCCTGCAGGACCCGGAGGCCAGGGTCCGGGCCCGTTACGTCGACCTCGCGATCAACGCCGAAGCCCGGGATCTGATCCGCGCCCGCAGCAATGTCCTGCACTCGATCCGGGAAACCTTGTTCACCAAGGGTTTTCTCGAGGTCGAGACGCCGATCCTGCAGCAGATCCACGGCGGCGCCAACGCCCGGCCGTTCAAAACCCATATCAACGCCTACGACCTCGACCTGTATCTGCGCATCGCACCCGAGCTCTATCTGAAGAAGTTGTGCGTCGGCGGCGTCGAGCGAGTCTTCGAGCTGGGCCGGGCATTTCGCAATGAGGGCGTCGACTTCAGCCACAACCCGGAGTTCACGCTGCTCGAGGCGTACCAGGCGCACGCCGACTACCGGGTGTGGATCGACGGCTGCCGCGAGCTGATCCAGAACGCGGCGATCGCCGCCAACGGTTCCGCGGTCGTGATGCGACCCCGCGATGGCGCCCCCGACCAGCTCGAGCCCGTCGACATCTCCGGGACGTGGACGGTCAAGACCGTGCACGACGCCGTCTCCGAAGCACTCGGCGAACAGATCGACGCCCAGACCGAGCTCACCGAGCTGCGCCGGTTGTGCCACGGGGCGCATATCCCCTACCTGACGCACTGGGATGCCGGCGCGGTGGTGCTGGAACTCTACGAACGGCTGGTGGAGGACGCCACCGAGGCACCGACGTTCTACACGGACTTCCCGACATCGGTGTCGCCCCTGACGCGCCCGCACCGCAGTAAGCCCGGTGTCGCGGAGCGCTGGGACCTGGTCGCGTGGGGCGTCGAGCTGGGCACCGCCTACAGCGAGCTGACCGATCCGGTCGAACAGCGGCGCCGCCTGCAGGAGCAGTCCCTGCTGGCCGCGGGCGGCGACCCCGAGGCGATGGAACTCGACGAGGACTTCCTGCAGGCGATGGAATACGCGATGCCGCCGACCGGAGGTCTTGGAGTCGGCGTCGACCGGGTGGTCATGCTGATCACCGGGCGCAGCATCCGGGAAACGCTGCCCTTCCCGCTCGCCAAACCGCGTTAGCCACGCGGTCGGGCTCACAGCGACCGCCAAGGAAGCTTGGTCACCATGAGAGCGTGACACCGACGGATCACCAACACATTTCGTTGATGCACGGATGGTTGCCGCTGACGGTGCAGATCGTGGCCGGACTCGTTCTGGTGTTGGCTGTCGGCTGGCGGACGCGCCGCTGGCGACTGGTGTGGCTGCCGCTTGCGGCCATCGTCGGGATCGCCACCGCGTGGTACGCCCAGTGGAGCATCTCCGATGGCGGACTGGCCGGCGATCCGGCGCCGCACCAGCTGTGGGTATGGATCGCCGTGACGACCCTGGCCGCTGTGGTGGCGATCGTGGGCTGGCGTGGCGCCCGCTGGTGGCGGCGTGGAGTCTCGGTGCTGGCGATACCGCTGTGCGCGCTGGCGGCGGCGCTGATGCTCAATGTATGGGTGGGGTACTTCCCCACCGTGCAGACCGCCTGGAACCAGGTGTCCGCGGGGCCGTTGCCGGACCAGACCGACCGCGCCACCGTCACCCAGATGGTGGTCGCGCACACCGTCCCCGCCAAGGGCACCGTGGTTCCGGTGACAATCTCTTCGGACGCATCGCATTTCGCGCACCGCCAGGAATTCGTCTACCTGCCCCCGGCGTACTACGCCACCAATCCGCCGCCCAAACTGCCGACGGTGATGATGATCGGCGGGGAATTCAACACGCCGGCCGACTGGCTGCGGACCGGCAACGCCATCACCACGATCGACGACTTCGCGGCCGCCCATCACGGCAACGCGCCGGTGTTCGTGTTCGTCGACTCCGGCGGAGCGTTCAACAACGACACCGAATGCGTCAACGGCCCGCGCGGCAACTCCGCCGACCACCTGACCAAAGATGTTGTGCCGTTTATGGTCTCGAACTTCGGCGTCAGCGCGGACCGCGCGAACTGGGGCGTCGTCGGCTGGTCCATGGGCGGCACCTGCGCGGTCGACCTCACCACCATGCATCCCGACATGTTCAGTACGTTCGAGGACATCGCGGGTGACTTCGCCCCGAACTCCGGCACCAAGACCCAGACAATCACCCGGCTCTTCGGCGGCAACGCGGCCGCCTACGCGAGCTTCGATCCGTCCACGATCATCACCAGACACGGTCCTTACCAGGGTGTTTCGGGATGGTTCGCGATCTCGGGCAATCCATCAGCCCAGCGCGCACTCCCGCGAGCAGCCCCGAGTCCCGGCGACCCGACCGGCGCCGCGAACGCGTTGTGCGGGGTGGGCAGCGCCAACGGGATCGACTGCGCGGTGGTGGCCGAGCCGGGTAAGCACGACTGGCCGTTCGCGGCCCGCGCGTTCGCCAGCGCGCTGCCGTGGGTGGCCGGCCGGATCGAAACGCCGGGCATCCCTTCGGTCGCCCTGCCCGGGCCGCCGGTTCGTCCACCGGGCCCGGTCACGATCGCGGCCGCAGGGAGTCCACCGGGAGTACGGTGACTCCTATGCCCGACGAACCCGTCGCCGAACCCGCACCGGATACCGGCTATAGCGACTCCGGTGTGCCCACTTTCGAATCGGTCCAGGAAAAGATCGAGACGCGGTACGGAACCGCGCTCGGCTCAGCCGAATTGGCCGCCGAAACACCCGAGGGTCGCACCGTCGAGGAGCAGTACGAAGCCCGGCAGAAGGCGGCCGCCCAGCGGCTGGAAGAAATCCGCTCGTCGATGCACAAGCCGGATCAGCCCTGACCGGGCCGGTCGTTGCGATCACCGGCGCCAGCAGCGGTATCGGCGCCGCGACGGCGCGGCTGCTCGCCGGGCGCGGTGCGGCCGTCGTCCTGGGTGCGCGCCGTGAAGATCGGCTGCGCGAGTTGGCCGACGAGATCCGGGGTGCGGGCGGGACAGCACTGACCGTCGTCACCGACGTGACGCAGCGCGCCGACGTCGAGCGACTGGTCGACGCCGCCGTACACGAGTTCGGCCGTCTCGACGTGTTCGTCGGCAATGCCGGCATCAGCAAGATCGGGCCAACGACCGACCTCGACGTCGACGGCTGGTCGGCGATGATCGACGTCAATGTTCGGGGCGTCCTGCACGGCATCGCCGCGGCGCTGCCCGTCTTTCGCCGGCAGGGTCACGGCGATTTCGTCACCGTGGTGTCGACAGCCGGCATCAAGATCGTTCCGAACATGGGCGTCTACGCGGCCACCAAGAACGCCGTGCGCACCCTTCTCGAGGCGTTGCGTCAGGAATCCACCGACGGCGTCGTCCGCACCACATCGATCTCACCCGGCTACGTCAACACCGAGCTGGATTCGTCGATCGAAGACCCGGACGCCCGTCGTCAGGCCCGTGCGGCCATGGACAGTTTCGGCATGCCACCCGAAGCGGTCGCTCGGGCAATCGCGTTCGCGATCGAGCAGCCGCGTGATGTCGAGATCGGGGACATCACCATCCGGCCGACGGTCCAGGGCTAGCTGACCTTGCGCCGCCGGGGTGCCCGGGTCGGCCGTTTGGGTGCGGGTGCCTTCAGCACGTTCGCGAGGAACGTGCCGGTGTAGCTTTCGGGCACCACAGCCACGTCCTCCGGTGTTCCCTGCGCAACCACGGTGCCGCCACCGGAGCCACCCTCGGGTCCCATGTCGATGAGCCAGTCCGAGGTCTTGATGACGTCCAGGTTGTGTTCGATGACGACCACCGAATTGCCCTTGTCGACAAGGCCGTTGATGACCTTGAGCAGTTTGCGGATGTCCTCGAAGTGCAGACCGGTGGTCGGCTCGTCGAGGATGTAGACGGTGCGACCGGTCGAGCGCTTCTGCAGTTCGGCCGCCAACTTGACGCGCTGTGCCTCACCGCCGGACAGCGTCGGCGCCGGCTGTCCCAGCCGCACGTAGCCCAGCCCGACGTCGACGAGTGTCTTGAGGTACCGGTGAATCGACGAGATCGGCTCGAAGAACTCGGCCGCGTCCTCGATGGACAGGTCGAGCACCTCGGAGATGGTCTTGCCCTTGTAGTGCACCTCGAGCGTTTCGCGGTTGTAGCGCGCGCCGTGGCACACCTCGCACGGCACATAGACGTCGGGCAGGAAGTTCATCTCGATCTTGATGGTGCCGTCACCCGAACACGCCTCGCAGCGGCCACCTTTGACGTTGAACGAGAACCGGCCGGGCTGGTAGCCGCGGACCTTGGCCTCGGTGGTGGCGGCGAACAACGTGCGGATCTTGTCGAACACCCCGGTGTAGGTGGCCGGGTTGGAGCGCGGCGTACGACCGATCGGCGACTGGTCGACCCGCACCAGCTTGTCGACATGCTCGAGCCCGTTGATCCTGGTGTGCCGGCCCGGGACCTGGCGGGCACCGTTGAGCTTGTTGGCCAGCACGGAGGCCAGGATGTCGTTGACGAGCGTGGACTTGCCCGAGCCTGACACCCCGGTCACCGCGGTCAGCACCCCGAGCGGGAACGCGACGTCGATATCGCGCAGGTTGTGCTCGCGTGCGCCGATCACGGTGAGTTGCTTGCGGCGGTCGATCGGCCGCCGAATCTCCGGCACGTCGATGCTCTGCTTGCCGGACAGGTAGGCCCCGGTGATGGAGTTTGGATTGCGCAGCAGGTCGGCATACGTCCCGCTGTGCACCACTTGGCCGCCGTGCTCACCGGCCGCCGGGCCGATGTCGACCACCCAGTCCGAATGCGCGATGGTGTCCTCGTCGTGTTCGACGACGATCAGGGTGTTGCCCAAATCCCGCAGGCGCGTGAGGGTTTCGATGAGACGACGGTTGTCGCGCTGGTGCAGCCCGATCGACGGCTCGTCGAGCACGTAGAGCACGCCGACCAAACCCGACCCGATCTGGGTGGCCAGCCGGATGCGCTGAGCCTCACCGCCGGACAGGGTGCCCGCCGCGCGGGACAGCGACAGATAGTCCAGCCCCACGTCGAGCAGGAACCCAAGCCGGGACTGCACTTCCTTGAGCACCTGCCCGGCGATGGCCGATTCCCGGCTACCGAGCGTCAGGTCGTTGAGGAACTTCGAGCAGTCGGCGATCGACAGCGCGGAGACCTCGGCGATCGACTTCGCGCCGTGCTCCCCCGCGGCCAGCGTGACCGCGAGGATCTCCGGCTTCAGCCGGGTGCCGTCGCAGACCGGGCAGGGCACGTCGCGCATGAACCCGTCGTAGCGCTCCTTCATCTGCTCGGAGTCGGTCTGCTCCATGCGACGGTGCAGGAAGGCCATCACGCCTTCGAATTCGGCGTAGTACGAACGGGTCCGGCCGTACCGGTTCTTGTAGCGGACGTGGACCTGCTCGTCGCAACCTTCCAGAATTGCCTTGCGCGCCTTGACCGGAAGCTTGCGCCACGGGGTGTCGACGTCGAAGCCCAACGCCTCGCCGAGGCCCGCCAGCATCCGGGTGAAGTACTCCGCGGTGTGGCCCATGGCCCAGGGCGCCACCGCACCCTCGGCCAGTGTCAGGTCCGGATCGGGGACGACCAGCTCGGGGTCGACCTCCTTGCGGATGCCCAGGCCGCTGCACTCCGGGCAGGCGCCATACGGCGAGTTGAACGAGAACGACCGTGGCTCGAGGTCGTCGACGGCCAGGGCGTGGCCGTTGGGGCAGGCCAGTTTCTCGGAAAACCGCTGCTCGCGGTGTGGGTGGTCGTCGTCACGGTCGACGAACTCCAGCACCACGATGCCGTCGGCGAGGCCCAGGGCGGTCTCGACCGAGTCGGTCAGCCGCTGCTTGGCGCTGGTCTTGACGGTCAGCCGGTCGACCACCACCTCGATGTCGTGCTTTTCCTGCTTTTTCAGCTTGGGTGGGTCGGTGAGCGGGTGCACCACACCGTCCACCCGGACGCGGCTGTAACCCTGGCTGTTGAGCTTGTCGAAGAGGTCGACGAATTCGCCCTTGCGGGTGCGCACCACCGGGGCCAGCACCTGGAACCGGATGCCCTCGTCCATGGCCAGCACCTGATCGACGATCTGCTGCGGGGTCTGGCGGGCGATGCGTTCACCGCAGACCGGGCAGTGCGGGGTGCCGGCGCGGGCGTAGAGCAGACGCAGGTAGTCGTAGACCTCTGTGATGGTGCCGACCGTCGAGCGCGGGTTGCGGTTGGTGGACTTCTGGTCGATCGAGACGGCCGGCGAGAGCCCCTCGATGAAGTCGACGTCCGGCTTGTCCATCTGCCCGAGGAACTGGCGGGCATAGGCCGACAGCGACTCGACGTAGCGGCGCTGGCCCTCGGCGAAAATCGTGTCGAACGCCAGCGAGGACTTGCCCGATCCGGACAGCCCCGTGAACACGATCAGAGCGTCGCGGGGTAGGTCCAAGTCGATGCTGCGCAAGTTGTGCTCGCGAGCGCCTTTGACGATTAGGCGGTCAGCCACCAGCGCCCCTTCCTGCAGGTTTGTGGGCACGAAGAAGCCGCCGAGAGAACATTCCCTCTCGTACGCGGCTCATTGATCCCCATGCTATGTCGACCCACCGACAAGTAACGTGGCGACCATGACAGTCGTCGACGACACCTACACCGGACACGTCGAACCGCAGGCCGCAGCCCGCCGGACCCTGCCCGGCGCCACCATCATCAAGATGTCGGTGGGCCCGATGGATAACAACACCTACCTGGTGACGTGTTCCCGGACCGGCGAGAGCCTGCTGATCGACGCCGCGAACGATCCGGAACTACTGGTCGACCTGGTGCGCGAGCATGGGCCCAAGCTGGGCCTGATCGTGACCAGCCACCAGCACTACGACCACTGGCAGGCGCTGGAAGCCCTGGCCGCGGCGACCGGGGTGCCGACCGCCGCCCACCAGCTCGACGCCGAGCCGCTGTCCGTCGCGCCGGACCGCTTCCTGGCCGGCGGCGACACCATCACCGTGGGCGACCTCACCTTCGACGTGATCCACCTGCGCGGGCACACCCCCGGCTCGGTGGCGCTGGCGCTGCGGCCCGCCGGCGAGCGGACCGCCACTCACCTGTTTACCGGCGACTGCCTTTTTCCCGGCGGGGTCGGCAAGACGTGGGAGCCCGGCGGGTTCGAGCAACTGCTCGGCGACGTGGACAGCCGGGTATTCGGCGCCTATGGGGATGACACCGTCGTCTACCCCGGCCACGGGGACGACACGAACCTTGGCGCAGAGCGGCCGCACCTCGACGAATGGCGTGAGCGCGGCTGGTGACGGCGGTCTAACCCGGCGCAGAAGAGGCCTGCAGGCTCTCGGCCTCCGACGCCACGATCGTCGCCTTCGGCAACCGCTTCTTCAGCCGCGCACTCTTGCGCATTTGAATGATGAGGTTGGTCGCGGTGAACATCGGGATCACCCCGAGGAACGTCCGCTCCGACGCCGTATGACCGTGCAGGTACTCCAGGCTTCCGAAGACGTAGAAGATCCCCATGGTCATGAACGTGGCAGGCACTGAATAGGCAATCGGGGATCGCCGGATGTCGATGATCCGCTCGGCGAGGTTCCATTCCTCCTGCGACATGGGCTCGTTCTTGCGGAGCTTGTGCAACGCCTTCTGGTAACTGTTCAGCTCGTCGCTGCCCGGGAGCGCCCGCAACCGCATGAGCCGTCGGGTGTAGATGAACGCCAGTGTCGCGAAGACGAACTCGAGTCCCAGGGCAATGAACATCAGCAGGCCCCAGAGACCGAAGCCCGCAGTGTGGGTGCTGAAACTCATCGCGCCACCTCCAGGAATTTCGACGGCAGCGGTCGCGCGCGCACCAGCGTCGGCCACCAGAACCACGGCCCGAGAAGCCGAATCAGCGACGGCACAATGAATGACCGCACGATCAACGTGTCCAGCAGCAGCCCGATACACACCGTGGAGCCCACCTGAGCGATCGTCGTCAAGTCACTGACGAGCATCGCGAGCATGGTGAAGGCGAACACCAGACCGGCCGACGTCACCACGCCACCGGTGCTGCCGAGCGCTCGGATCAGCGCGGTGTGCAACCCGGTGGTCTGGTACGCGCCGCCGATCTCTTCTTTGACCCTGGCGATCAGGAGCAGGTTGTAGTCCGAGCCCACCGCCACCAGGATGACGAACGTGATGGGTAACACCAGCCAGTGCAGGTGTAGGCCAATCAGGTGCTGCCACACCAGAATTGACAATCCGAACGCGCCTGCGAACGAGAACGCGACCGTGCCGGGGATCACGATGGCGGCCATCAGACTCCGAGTCAGCACCAGCATGATCAGGAAGATCAGGACGAAGGCGGCGATCGCCACGATCTTGAGATCCGAGGCGGCGTATTCCTTGATGTCCTTGTTGTTCGCGGCCGCACCGCCGATGTAGATCTTCGCCCCGGCCAACGACGTTTCCTTCAACGCCGCCTTCACCGCGTCGGGAAACGCGTTGACGTGGTCGATGCCCTCGGGTGCCATCGCGTTGCCCTCGTGGGTGATGACGAAGCGGGCAGCCTTGCCGTCCGGCGACATCATCAGCTGCATACCGGTTTTGACGTCTTCGTTGTCGAAGGCTTCTCTGGGCATGTAGAAGTAATCGTCACTGCGCGAGGTATCAAAATCGTTGCCGACGTTGATCTGATCGTCGAAAGTCTGGTTGGTCTGGGTCGATTGCAGATGCGCCGGACCGTAGTTGTTGACGATAACGGTCTGCAGCGCCTGGGTCTCGTCGCGCGTGACTTTCAACTGGGCGACCATCTGCGGCATCAGGGCATCGACGGCCTGAAAGTCGCCGACGGCGTTATGGATCTGTGCGTCCAGAGCATCGATCCCGTCGAGCCCGTCGAACAACGATCGGAATGAATAGCAGAGGGGAATGTCGTAACAGTGTGGCTCCCAATAGAAATAGTTCTTCAGGGGCCGGAGGAAATCATCGAGGTTCGAGATGTCTTCATTCATCTCGTCGGTGACCTGTTGCAGATTCTCCAGCGTAAGAACCGTGGCGTGCAGATCGTCCGCCAGCTTCTGGGTCAGGTCGATGGTCTTGCTCAGTGTCGCCACGGTGTCGGCCTGGATCTGGGCCTGCCGATCGGTGTTGTCGTTGGCATGTTCGTTGAAGGGCAACTGTTGA
The DNA here is from genome assembly GCF_033804465.1 of Mycobacterium sp. RTGN5. Classification (NCBI taxonomy): domain Bacteria; kingdom Bacillati; phylum Actinomycetota; class Actinomycetes; order Mycobacteriales; family Mycobacteriaceae; genus Mycobacterium; species Mycobacterium sp. RTGN5. The sequence goes on along the minus strand of NZ_JAPZLA010000005.1, from coordinate 354,162 downwards.
CCGGCGGCTCCGCCCTGGACGGTGAACAGGTAAGGGATGTTCGCGTGGTCCAGTGGCCGGCCGAGCGGCCTGGTGATGCTCTGCACCATCGCGACGCCGGGCAGCCGGATCAGGGCCTTCGCGACCCGGTCGAGGGAGATGAAGTCCGCCGAATTGCGCATGTCGTGGTCGGACTCGACCATCATCATCTCGGTGAACAGCTTGCTTGGCGGGAAGTGCCGGTCCGCGGACGCGAAACCCTGGTTGGCCGCGCCAGTGGCCGGCTGGTAAGCCCGGTCGTCGTAGCTCACCCGGTAGCTCGGCACGAAGATGGCCCCAAGTAACACCACCGCGGTGCTGGCCGCGAGAATCGGCACCGGCCAGCGCACCACACTGGCACCGATCCGCCGGTACAGCCGTCCCCGGTGGGGCTGCTTGGGATCGAATAACCCAAACAGGGTGCCCAACACCAGAAGTGCCGGGGCGAGCGTCAGCGCTGCGGCGATGGTGAAGAGCATGCTGATCGCCACTGCCGGGCCCATGGTGTGGAAGTAGTCCAGACGTGCGAACGTCAGGCAGAAACACGAACCGGCGATCGTCAGTCCCGAACCGATGATGATCGGGGCCACGCCGCGGTAGGCCGTGTAGTAGGCCTCTTCCCGGCTTTCACCCAACTGCCTGGCCTCGTGATAGCGGCCCATGAGGAAGATGCCGTAATCCGTTCCGGCACCCAGAGTCAGCGATACGACGATGTTCACCGCGAACGACGACATCGGGATGAAGCCGTAGTGCCCCAGCGTCGACACGACGCCCTTGGCGATGAGGATCTGGAACAACACGCTGTACAACGGCACCGCCACGTTGGTCAGCGAGCGATACACCAACAGCAGCATCACGAGGATCAAGATGATCGTGATGATCGTGATGTTGTTCAGGCTCGAGTTCGCGATCGACAACGTGTCCGACGCCATCGGTGCCGAACCGCTGACGTAGACCTTCAGGCCCGGCGGCGGACTGTCGTGCTTGATGGTGTCGCGCACGGCTTCGACGGATTCATTGGCCTGGATCTGGCCGACGTTGCCCGCCAGCCGCAGCAGCACGTACGTGGCCTTGCCGTCGATGCTCTGCGCACCGGCCGCGGTGATCGGCTTGCCCCAGAGATCCATGACGTACTGGACGTGTTGGGTGTCTTGTTTCAGGCGCTGCACCAGGCCGTCGTAGTACTGGTGGTCCTTGTCGTCGAGCGGGTGATCGGCCTCCAGCACGACCATGGTCAGGCTGGTGGAGTTGGACTCCTGGAACTTGTCGCCGATGTGCAGGAGGGCGAATTGTGAGGGCGCGTACGTCGGGACCATGGGTCCGGCGAGTTCGGTGGCGACGTCCTCCACCTTCGGGACGAAGGTGTTGGACACGACGGCAAGAAGCGCCCAGAAGATGATGATCGGGATCGCCAGCACGCGCACCATTCTGGGAAAGAACGGCCGCTTCGCCTGATGTGCGCTCACGCGGACTTCACCCTGCAGGTGACGTCGGCATCGTCGCGGGTCGCGGATTGTTCGTCGCGCACAACGTCATTGACCAACATTCGGCAGCCGACGTGTCCGCCGTGCACTTGGGCCGAGATGCTGCCTGACACCACCGTCAGCGTCGTGGTCTCGGTGTGCGACCACGGCAGATCGGTGAGATTGACCGTGTGCGGATGGCCGTCGATATCGATGTAGGACAGCATTCCCCCACTACCGACGTCGCCGAACAACTCGTAGGTCAGCCGCTTGGGCGTGAACTCTTCAGGGGCCTGCGGGGGGTTGACGGCCAGGATCGGTCCAGGAGCCGTCGACTGGTGCACCTTGTACATGCACAGCGCCCCCACGCACACGGCGATGACGCACACCAGGGGCAGCCAGGTTCTCGACAGGATTGCCCGGCCCGTCGGACGCCCGCCGTTCGCCGCTTGTCCCATTCGCTAGCCTCCCGGAACCCGTACTCAGGTCATTGGGATTTATATCCTATGCAGAATAGATTGTTCAACCGGAACCGGCGCGCTTACGCATCCGATCCACAAAGGCTGTGAAGTTGCTGTCAGCATAGCCAGCCATACCCAGCTCTTCAGGCAGGTCAGCCGTCAACATAGCGATGCGCTTGTTTATTCCATCTACATTACTTAGATGATATAAAGGCCGCATGGAATCAGCGGCCGCAGACGGAATCGAGTCCATCTCCGAGATGATCTCGCTCGCGACAGACACCATGTGGCGCTACCTGATCGACCGCGATGAGCTGAGTGCGAGCGCGCTGTTGGTGCTCAATCGCTTGCATCGCCAGGGCCCGATGCGGCTGACGGCGCTGGCGGCCGCCGAGGGTGCCAGCCAGTCGGGCATGACGCAGCTGGTTCAGCGTCTGGAACGGCAAGGTCTACTCGAGAGGTGGAGCGATCCCGAGGACGGTCGAGCGTCGCTGGTGATGCTCGGGGAAGCCGGCCAGCGGAACTGGGCCGCACGCGCCAAGGCCCGCACGCAACACATCGCCGAGTGGATGCCCGGCGTCTCCGAGGACGATCAAGTCGCCCTGTGGCTGGCGGCAAAGGTGGTTGTCCGCGTGCTCGGCCAGATGCGGGAAGCGGCCGGCTAAAGGCAGATGGCGTCGACGGGCTTGGGTTGACCGTCGATCATCACCTTGGCCGCTACCGACCCACCGGTTGGTGCCGTAGGCGCGATGGACGAATCATCCTTCGGACAGGCCACCGCGCCGACCATCAAAATCGCCACGGCGCCAACGACATTCACACACCGGACCGTCATCGCGTTCCCCTCGAGTCCCCGTCGCCGCCGGCCGAGCCTAGCCTGCTGGCAAAAGTCCATCCGCCGCTCGCGACGCGCCAAGGACGATCGAATGCGATGCCCCCTACCCAGCCGCTATATCGGTTACTCTGAGCTCGCTCTGCACCGCTACCCTGTCCAAAATTTCGGAGGCGTCGATGTCCCAGCAACCTTATGCTCCACCACCGGCACAGCAGCCGAAGAACAACTTGGCGCTCGCGATCCTGGCGACCATCTTCTGTTTCCCGATCACCGGAATCGTCGCGATCGTGAAGGCCGCCCAGGTGAATGGGTTGTGGGTTCAGGGTCAGTACGGCGAAGCCCAGGCTTCGGCCAAGGCAGCGAAGAAGTGGGTGATCTGGAGCGTCGTCATCTGGGCCATCCTCGTCGTCGTCTACATCATTCTGCTCTCTACCGCCGTCATCAACATGGACGTCGACACCACCACGTCGTGATCTCGACAGAGGCTGGGCAGGCGGCCACCGGTCGCCTGGCCCGCCTCGGCCCGCCGCTGCTCGTGGGTGCACTGGCGGCGGGCACCTGCGTGGCCGTGTGGATCGGCGATCCGACCACACCCGGCGGGTTCATGCCTATCTGCCCGACGAAAGCCCTTCTGGGCATTGACTGTCCGGGCTGCGGAACCCTCCGCATGCTCTATTCACTGCTGCACGGCGATCTCGTTGCGGCGATCAGGTTCAACGCGTTTGCGTTGGTTGCGCTCGGTTTCTTGGCCGTCGCCTACGGGACCTGGACGTATGGACGCGTCACCGGCCGGCAGATCATCGGCTGGCAACACCATCGATGGGCCGCCCCGATAGCACTGGTGTTGGTGGCGGCGTGGTTCGTCGCGCGCAACCTGCCCTTCGCACCGTTCACCGGGCTCTACGTCTGACGGGCTACAGCCAGCCCTTCCGTTTGAACACGACGTAGAGCAAGCCGGACATCAGAATGATGATCACTGCGCTCGACACCAAACCGACGACACTCTGAAATCCCGGGTACGGCACGTTCTGGCCGTACCACCCGGTCACCGCGGTCGGCACAGCAATGATGGCCGCCCAGCCGGTGAGCTTCTTCATGATCGTGTTGAGCCGGGCGTCCTGCAGCGACAGGTTGGTCTCGAACACCGTGGTGATCATGTCGCGCAGCGACTCCGTCCACTCCGCCGCGCGGATGACATGGTCGTACAGATCCGAATACCAACCGTCGAGCTCGACGGAGTCCGGATGTTCGGCCCGGCGGCGCATGATCGTGTTGATCACTTCGCGCATCGGCAGGACGACCCGGCGCAGCTCCACAAGTTCCTTGCGCAGCCGGTAGGTGGAGCGCTGGATCGTGCGGGTCACCGCGCGGTCGTCGAACAACCCGTCCTCAAGTGATTCGATCGCGTCATCGAGTTGCTGGATGGTGTCGAACTGACCGTCGACAATCACATCGAGCAGGCCGTGCAACAGCGCAGGCGGCCCCATCTTCAGCAGGTCGGCGTTCTCATCCCACCTGCGGACCACCTCGTCGATGTCGAAAACCGGTTGCTGTGGGTCGATTTCGTGCCGCACGGTGACAATCCCGGCGGGTAGCACGAAGATCGACACCCGCGCCAACAACAGCCGCGACTCGAGGTCGTTGGTCATTGGTGGCGCGAGCGCGGTGGCGTACACGGTGAGAAAGGTGTGTGACGCGTACCGCGTGGCCTTGGTGCGTTCGGCATGCGCGACGGTGTCTTCGACGGCGTGTTGATCGAAGCCGAGTTCGTCGGCCAGCTGACACAGCACGTCGTGATCCGGGTTGCACATGTCGACCCACACCAAGGCCCCGTCCTCAGACAGGTGGTCGGAGACGTCTTGGAGGGGGAAATCCTCGGTCTTCAGTTCGCCATCGACCCACAGTCGGGTTCGGCAGTGGGTCATCAGTCCAGTTTGCAGCAGCCTGGCGTGGGCCTAACCGGTGGTGTGCACGATCAGCACGTCGGTCTTGGACCGGCGCGCCACATTGGCAGGCACCGAGCCCAGCAGGCGACCGGCGATCGTGCTCAACCCGACGTTGCCGACGATCAGCAGATCAGCGCCGACCTCTTCGGCCAGTTCCACCAGGGCGTCGACGGGGGCGCCGACAACGGCGCGCTCTTCGACCTCGGCGGCTCCGGCGGCCTTGGCGCGGTCACGCGCCTCGCGAAGGATTGCGTAGATGGGGGCGTTGCCCGCCATCTTGTAGCCCTCGTCCTTCAGCAGGTCGGCCGCGCGGGTGTCCTCAGAAGCCGGGAAGTAGGCGGTCGCCACGATGACCTTGGATCCCGGGCTGGAGGCAAGGTAGCCCGCCCGTTCGACTGCACGCAGCGATGAATCCGAGCCGTCCGTGCCGACGACTACGGTCTTGTAACCGCCCATTCGTACCCTCCCAGTCTGCAATTTCAACGCCGTCTGGAACATTAACGCCTCAGCACCACGCAAGGACGCGATTCACGCCACGCGGCAATTCCAGACAGCCAGGCGATGCCACTCTACCGGGGAAAATAGTGCACCCGACAGTGGCGTGAGCTGCCCGACACCAACCACAGTTGTAAATCCACATCGCATCGGATTCGCGATTGTCGGGGCCACCACACATCAATGATGACCAATGGGCCGAATTCAAAACCTGGTGAATTTGCCAGTTTTGGGTCCGACCGGCGTTCTTTGGTCGCGACAGGGCTACGCTCCCGCTCAACAGAAAGCGAGTCGCATGTCCGGACCTGGCGAAAACCTGACTCTGCGACTGCGCGACGGGCGGTCGGTGTGTTACGCGCAGTACGGCGCGTCTGACGGGGCCGTCGTCGTCAGCGCCCACGGCGGCCTGGCCTGCCGGCTCGACGTGGCGGCGGCCGACGCCGCGGCAGGAGCGGCCGGGGTTCGGTTGATCTCACCGGACCGCCCTGGCATCGGCGGCTCCGATCCACAGCCGGGCCGCACCATGCTGGACTGGGCCGGCGACGTGGCGGACATGCTGGATCAGCTTGGTGTCGAGCGCTTTTCGGCGATGGGCTGGTCGATGGGCGGCCAGTACGCGGCCGCACTTGCCTGGGCGCTGCCCGATCGGATGAAGCGCGTCGCCATCATCGCCGGAGCGCTGCCGCTGACCGAGCCGGGTGTGTTCGATCAACTCCCTGCCTTCGACCGGGCCTATACCCGGCTGTCGCAACGGACCCCGTGGCTGATGAAACCCATCTTCCGTGCTGCGGCGCTGGCTCCCCGAACCGCTCCCACGCTCTACGGCCGCTTCGCCGCGGGCCAGCTGGGCGCCGCCGACGCCGCCGTGCTGCGGGACCAGGGCTTCGACGAGTTCGCGCGGATGTCCGCGGAGGCGCTGCGCCGCCCCGGTGGGGTTGTCGAGGACTACCGGGCCTGGACGCGACCGTGGGGCTTCAACCCGGAACAGATCGCGATCCCCGCCGACGTCTGGGGCGGCCAGCAGGACGAGCTGGTGAAACCTGCCTGGCCGCGCGAGCTCGCGCGTCGCATTCCCGGTGCGACGCTTCACGAGCGGCCAGGTGGACACTTCCTGGCCCATCTTTACTACCCGGAAATCCTCGCCCGCCTGGCGCAATAGCACGCCCTCAGTTGTCGAACCACCGGTTCATCGGGGGCTGCTCCGTGCCGAGGATGGCGCCGGCCGGCGCCCCGGTTTCGGTGCCCGACTTCGTTGCCGACCATCCGGTGCCCATGCACAGCAGATCGCGCGGCGACGAGATCGTCGACGGCAGTGGGATACCGAAGCCCGGGATACCGGGGATCGTGATCTGCGGCGGCGAGAGCAGCGTGGCCACGCCTTGCGCCATCGTTCCGAACAGCTGCGCCGGCGGGGTCGGCAGGGTGCCGGCGGCGTCGGAGATCGGCGCCGACGGGATCAGCGTTCCCAATCCACCCGGCGTCGGTCCGACATAGTTGCCCGGGCCACCGGGGATGACTCGCGGCGGCGTCGGCGGGGTCGCGACGTGGTTGGCGCCGGGCGTGCCCGGGGTTGCGGCGGGAGGTGTCGGGATTCCGCCACCACCGCCACCACCGGGACCACCGGGCACCGCGGCGGGCGGGATGCCCGGGGTGTTGATCTCGTTGGTGAACGGAGCACCCGGGACCGCGGCCGGCGGAGTACCCGGCACGCCACCCCCACCCGGCACAAAACCAGGAGGCACAGCAGCGGGCGGAGTACCCGGCACGCCACCCCCACCCGGCACAAAACCAGGAGGCACAGCAGCGGGCGGAGTACCCGGCACGCCACCGCCACCCGGCACAAAACCAGGAGGCACAGCAGCGGGCGGAGTACCCGGCACGCCACCGCCACCCGGCACAAAACCAGGAGGCACAGCGGCCGGCGGGGTCGGGACGCCAGCACCGCCACCACCGACAGCCGCGGCGGGCACTGCCGCGCCGGCGTCTGCGGGCAGACCGGCAGCCGCCGCGGCAATCGCTTCCGCGGGAACGCCGGCCGACGGGGCAATCACGCCCGACGCGTCGGCGACTGGTGCGCCGACGGCGCCACCTGCACCGCCTGCGGTTCCGGGGACGCCGGCACCTCCGGCTCCGGCACTGTCGGACAGTGCGGCCGCCGGTGCGCCGGCTGCTCCGGCATTGTCGGTGATCGGCGCGGCCGGAACTGCTCCGGCGTTATCGGTGATCGGCGCGGCCGGTATCCCTCCAGCGTTGTCAGCGATCGGCGCGGCGGGGACTCCGCCGGGGCCAGGAACGCCACCGCCTTCGCCGACTGGCACGCCGGGCACAGCGCCCGGAGGTGTCGGCAGACCACCACCGCCACCCTCACCCGGCGTACCCGGCACAGCACCAGGAGGAGTCGGAATACCACCGCCACCACCCTCACCCGGCGTACCCGGCACAGCACCAGGAGGAGTCGGAATACCACCGCCACCACCCTCACCCGGCGTACCCGGCACAGCACCAGGAGGAGTCGGAATACCACCGCCACCACCCTCACCGGGCGTACCCGGAATGCCGGCGGGCGGGGTCAATCCGGTCTCCACGACGTTGCCGCCGGGTGTTCCGGGGACTGCCGCCGGCGGGGTGGGCACACCGCCGCCGGTACCGCCACCGGGCGCGCCGGGGACGGCCGCGGGCGGGGTCGAAAGCTCGTCCACGCCAGGGCTTCCCGGCGTGCCGGGGATGACGGTGTCCGGAGTCGGCGGAGTCATCATGCCGGGGGTTCCCGGGGTGCCGGGAACTTCGATGGGGGCACCGGGCACGTTCACGTTCAGTGGGACTCCAGGGCCGCCTGGCACCGCGGCCGGCGGCGTGCTGATGCCCGGGATGGAGGCCGCGCTGGGGACGCCGGGCAGGGTCATCCCCGGTGTGCCGGGAACGTTGAGCATGCCGCCGGGGGTTGGGACGCCCGGAATCGACGCACCGGGAGGGGGAAGAGTTCCCGACGAGTTGTTGATGACATTGCCTGGTGTCGCGGCAGGCGGAATCCCTGGCGTGTTGAGGGACAGGTTGTCGCCGCCGCCCGGGCCGCCGGGAGCCGCCGCCGGCGGGGTATCAACATGCACGGGCACTTCGCTACCGGGCACGGCAGCCGGTGGAACCGGCGGAGTTCCGCCACCGCCGGGGATCTCGCCACCGGGGACCGCGGCCGGCGGAACCGGTGGCGTCACAACAGTTTCGGGCACGTTGCCACCGGGAACGGCGGCCGGCGGGGTCCCTGGGACGCCACCACCACCGGGAATCTCGCCACCGGGCACACCGGCGGGCGGAGTCCCGGGGACGCCACCACCACCGGGCACCCCGCCAGGGGGCACTGCAGCGGGCGGAGTCCCGGGGAAGCCACCGCCACCGGGCACCTCGCCAGGGGGTACCGCAGCGGGCGGGCCGGGAGGAAAGGCGTCGGCGCCGGGAACCGGCACGGGCGGAGCAGCGGCCGGCGGCGCCGGCGCGAGACCGGACGCATCGGCCAAAGGTGCGGCGGGCACGGCGGCTGCCGGGGGCGGGACCAGTCCATTCGCATCAGAGATCGGAAGACCACCGGGAAGGGCGCCGGCTGCATCTGCCACCGGAGCACCGGGTGCACCAGCGCCAGCACCAGCACCCGAGCCGCCACCGGCACCGGCACCACCACCGGCACCGCCGCCACCACCGGGCAGACCGGCTGCCGCGGGAGCGCCACCGTCGCCCGGCAGGCCGCCGGCCGCGTCAGCTACGGGAGCGCCGATAGGTCCGGCGGGGATACCGGCGGCGTCATTCACCGGAGCAGGGGGCAATCCCCCTGGCGGGGTCGGAATGCCACCGCCACCACCACCGGGCGGAGTGCCGGGAACACCAGCGGGCGGAGTCGGGATACCGCCGCCACCACCACCGGGCGGAGTACCAGGAACACCAGCGGGCGGAGTCGGAATGCCACCGCCACCACCACCGGGCGGAGTACCAGGAACACCAGCGGGCGGAGTCGGGATACCGCCACCACCACCACCGGGCGGAGTACCAGGGACTGCGGCAGGAGGCGTCGGGATGTTGCGGGTAACGGTGGTGCCGGGAGCGCCAGGGACAGACGCCGGCGGGACGGTCACCCCGCCGGTACCTGGCGTTCCCGGCGAGCCGGGGACGCTCGCCGGCGGCACCCGGACGCTGCCGGGCACGGTGGCGGGCGGAATCGGGCCGCCGGTATTGGGCGGAGTGTTGGTGAAGATCGAGTTCGACGTGCCGGGAATGCCCTGGGACAGGTCAGGCGGGGACGTGAGGCCTTGATGGAGGATCCCCATGCACGGAATACCGGGGCTGCCGATATCGGCAACCGCACGGGGGCTGAACATTGGAACAGTCCAGAAAAACCCCGCAGTCGCCATGGCGGTGACCGCCGCCATGCGAGAGCTGGTCCGAGACATTATTTCCCCGTTTCTGTGAGAGGCCTGATGGGGAAACTACAGACGTGTAAGTACAGAAACGGGGGGCCATCCAGGGGGTTACCGAACTGATGCGAAGCAGTGTTGCTGCGGTTACACCGGCGACAATTTCACTGCGCAACTATGCGCTGAAGTGGGCCTCGCCTCGCAGAGGCTCTCAGGACTTCCGCGCTCGTTTGAACACCTTGTCCAAGTCCTTGCCGGTGATGCCCATCCGCTCGGCCTTGTGGACCTTGTGCAGCACGAGTGGACAGCGCTTACACCGGGGCTTGCTGCGGCAGCACTTTTTCTTCGGCTTCATGCCGGAGAAATCTCGCGCTTTGGCCACGGCGGAATTCTTCCAGCAGCGCTGAATCGATTTGCGAGCGAGTGACGGGATTCGAACCCGTGTGAACGGCTTTGCAGGCCGGTGCCTAGCCACTCAGCCACACCCGCGTGTCAGTCAATGACTCTGACAGTGCGGCGCCGACGCGCCCATCGTTTGGCTCAGCGTGATTGCTGACCGGACCGGCTTACGGCACATACGGTGGCGACATGCAGACCTGGTTGGCCGATCCCCCACTGCTCGGCGGTCCCGGACAGGGCACCCGGCAGGTCCTCGAACTGCTGATCGCCTTTGGCCTGACCGCCCTGATCGGCCTGGAACGCGAAATTCACGGCAAAAGCGCGGGTCTGCGTACTCAGGCGATCGTCGGCACGGCATCGGCCCTGATCCTGATCGTCAGCAAGTACGGCTTCTTCGACGTGCTGAGCGCGGGCCTCGTGGAGGTCGACCCGTCCCGGGTCGCCGCCCAGATCGTGTCGGGGATCGGCTTTCTCGGCGCTGGGCTGATCATCACCCGCCAGGGCGCGGTACACGGGCTGACCACCGCCGCGGCGATCTGGGAATGCGCGGCGATCGGCATGGCCGCGGCGGCCGGTCTGGTCAAGCTGGCGATCATCGTCACGATCCTGCACTTCGTGATCATTCTGGCGTTCAACCCGCTGAGCAGGCGCCTGACCGCGCGACTGGCGGGCTCGGTACGCCTGCGCGTCACGTACGACACTGACCACGGCGTGCTCAGCCACATCCTGGCCGTCTGCGACAAACACCAGTGGAGCCTGACCGAGCTGAGCAGCGACCCCGACGGCGGTGTCCTGCTGACACTCTCGGGCACCAAGATCCTGCACGCGCCGACGACGCTCGCCTGCGTCGCGGGCGTCACCGGCGTTCGCCGGCTCGACGAGAAGGAGGAATAGCTACTGCGCCCGGCCGCGGCCGGACCGGTAGGACGCCACGCTGCCGACGGCCGCCAGCACGGCGAACGCCCCGAACAACAGCGAACTCGCCGTCGCGTCGGGTGCGGCCCGCAGGTTCACCACAACCCCGGCCAGCCCGGCGCCGAACGCCCCGCACATGAGCTGGACGGAGTTGATCGCCGCGGCGGCCACCGCTTGCTGCGCCGGGTCGTCGACCACCGCGCCCATCGCCCACGCCGACAAGTGCGGCCACGCCATTCCAATGCCCGCACCGGTGATGACCAATGCCAGCGCCCAGAGGACCACGACTCCGCTTGGAGCGCGGTCGGTTTGGGTGAACGCCGCCAACGCCAGACCCGCGGCCATCACCAGCGGAGCGATCGCCACCACCCGCACGGTGGCCCGGACGTTGGTGATCGACGCGCTCGCGATCTCACCGACGGTCCAGCCCACCGACAGCGCCGCGCCCAAAAAGCCCGCCACGACGGGTGCCAGGCCGCCCAACCGCTGCCCGAACAGCGGGACATACATGTCCACCATCGTGGCCGCCATCAGCAGGCCGAGCGTCAGGTAGATCCACTTGAGCGGGCCAGGCTCAAAAGCCTTGCGTGGCAACACCGCAGCCGACACGCGGCGGTCGACGACGAAGAACACCACTACCAGCGCCACACCCACGGCGAGCAAGCCCGCGATGGCGGTGGCGCTATGCGGGAGCACCGCGACACTGACCGCGAGCGCCGCCATACCGAGCAGCAGTAATGACCGCAGCGGGATCCGCGTCCGGGTCAACCCTTCATCCGCTGCCGCCCGGGCCGGCAAGGCCAGCGGAACCAGCAGACTCATCGCCACGGCGAGGATCGCGAGGAGCCCGAATCCCCCACGCCAGAAACCGAATTGGGCGAACAATCCGCCGGTCGCCGGACCCACCAGCGTGCCGATCCCCCACATCGCCGATACCACCGCCGACGCACGGGTCCATAACCGGTCGGGCAACGCCGCGCTGATCACCGCATACCCCAGACCGGCCAGCACACCGCCGGCCAGGCCCTGGGCCACCCGGCCGACCAGCAGCAGCGGCATCGTCGGCGCCAACGCGCACAACGCGCTGCCGACGGCGAAGGACAACAGCGCACCCAGATACGCCGCCCGCGGCCCGAACCGCGTCAGCACCGGCCCGACCGTCGTCGCCGCCATCACCGACGCCACGAGATACACCGTCGTCACCCACGCGTACAGGCGCTGGCCGCCGATATCGGCGACCGCGCTGGGCAGCAGGCTGATCGTGATGAACTCGTTGGTGGCATAGATCGCCACGCCACCGGCCAAGACAACGGTGGCTCCGAGATGGTTCCCCAGCAGCTCCCGCCAGCTGCCCGCGGCAGACGCCGTCGTCTCGGTCATGGCATCACCGTAAAGGCTCAACCGCGGTTGAGCTCAAGCGCGCCTGCCTACTTCAGGCCCGCGGCATCCATGCCGCGCAGTTCCTTTTTCAGATCGGCGATCTCGTCGCGAATCCGGCCAGCCAACTCGAACTGCAGATCGCGTGCTGCCGCCAACATCTGAGCGGTCAAATCCTTGATCAGATCGGCCAATTCGGCCCTCGGCATGTTCGAGGTGTCGCGGCCCTCGATGATGCCCGCACTCACCGCCCGACCCGGCTCGCCCTGCGCGCGCCGTCCGCGTGAGGCGTTGCGCCCCGATCCGCCGATCTCGACCGCCTCGGTATCGTCGGCCTCCCGGTACACCTGATCGAGGATGTCGGCGATCTTCTTGCGCAACGGTTGTGGATCGACGCCGTGAGCCTCGTTGTAGGCGACCTGCTTGGCGCGGCGGCGGTCGGTTTCGTCGATCGCCTGCTTCATCGAGTCGGTCATCTTGTCGGCGTACAGATGCACCTCACCCGAGACGTTCCGGGCGGCACGGCCGATGGTCTGGATAAGGCTGCGGGCAGAGCGCAGGAAGCCTTCCTTGTCGGCGTCGAGGATCGACACCAGCGACACCTCCGGAAGGTCCAGACCCTCGCGAAGCAGGTTGATGCCGACCAGCACGTCGTAATCCCCCAGCCGAAGCTGGCGCAGCAGCTCGACCCGGCGCAGGGTGTCGACCTCGGAGTGCAGATAGCGCACCCGGATACCGGTCTCCAGCAGGTAGTCGGTGAGGTCCTCGGCCATCTTCTTGGTCAGCGTGGTGACCAGGACCCGCTCGTCACGCTCGGCTCGGGCTCGGATCTCCCCGATCAGGTCGTCGATCTGGCCCTTGGTGGGCTTGACGATCACCTTCGGGTCGATCAGTCCGGTCGGGCGGATCACCTGTTCGACGAACTCGCCGCCGGTCTGGCTGAGCTCATAGGGACCTGGCGTCGCCGACAGGTACACCGTCTGCCCGATCCGGCTGGCGAACTCTTCCCAGGTCAGCGGGCGGTTGTCGACCGCGGACGGCAGCCGGAACCCGAAGTCGACCAGGTTGCGCTTACGGGACATGTCGCCTTCGTACATGCCACCGATCTGCGGGACGGTGACGTGCGACTCGTCGATCACCATGAGGAAGTCTTCGGGGAAGTAGTCGATCAGGGTGGCGGGTGCGGACCCGGCTGCGCGGCCGTCGATATGGCGCGAGTAGTTCTCGATGCCTGAGCAGAACCCGACCTGGCGCATCATCTCGACGTCGTAGTTGGTGCGCATTCGCAGGCGCTGCGCCTCCAGCAGCTTGCCCTGGGATTCCAGTGCGGCCAGCCGCTCTTCCAACTCCTGCTCGATGCTCGAGATGGCCATCGCCATTCGCTCCGGCCCCGCGACATAGTGTGTGGCCGGGAAGATGCGCAGCGAGTCGACCTTTCGGACGACGTCACCGGTCAGCGGGTGCATGTAGTACAGCGCCTCGATCTCGTCCCCGAAGTACTCGATGCGCAGCGCCAGCTCTTCGTACGACGGGATGATCTCGACGGTGTCACCGCGCACCCGGAACGATCCGCGGGTGAAGGACATGTCGTTACGGGAGTACTGCACGTCAACCAGCAGCCGCAGCAGCGCGTCCCGCGGAACCTCGGTGCCGACCTGGAGTTCCACTGAACGGTCCAAGTAGGACTGGGGGGTGCCGAGGCCGTAGATGCACGACACCGAGGCGACCACCACCACGTCGCGCCGCGACAGCAGACTCGACGTGGCCGAGTGGCGCAGCCGCTCGACGTCGTCGTTGATCGAGCTGTCCTTCTCGATGTAGGTGTCGGTCTGAGCGATGTACGCCTCGGGCTGGTAGTAGTCGTAGTACGAGACGAAGTATTCAACCGCGTTGTGCGGCAACATCTCCCGCAACTCGTTGGCCAGCTGAGCTGCTAGCGTCTTGTTCGGGGCCATGACCAACGTCGGCCGCTGCAGCTTCTCGATGAGCCAGGCCGTGGTGGCCGACTTGCCGGTACCGGTGGCGCCCAGCAGGACGACGTCGCGCTCCCCTGCCAGGATCCGACGTTCGAGGTCTTCGATGGCGGCCGGCTGGTCCCCCGCGGGCGAATACTCGCTGACCACCTCGAAGCGACCATCTGAACGCACCATGTCCTCGACAGGGCGATGCTCCGAGTGCGCGAGCACCGGGTGTTCGGTAGCGAATGCCATAGCGTCCAGGTTAAGCGCCCCCACCGACACATTCATTCCCCATTACGCTGACACCGTGGCCGTCCATCCGCCCAAGCAGGAGACGTTCGACCTGGTCGGCTACACCAACACCGACCCGAAAGGCATCGTGCGGGCGGTCGACGAATACCTCGTCACGCCGTGGGGGCTCTACATGGCCCGCCCAACCCCAGGCCGCGCCCAGTTCCACTACCTGGAGTCATGGCTGCTGCCATCGCTGGGGCTGCGGGCCAATGTCTTCCACTTCAACCCTGGCTACGAGCGACCGCAGGACTACTACCTCGACATCGGGCACATCGAGGTCGGTGACACCGTCTGGCACACCGAGGACCACTACCTCGACCTGGTGGTCTACACCGGAGACCGCACCGACCTGATCGACACCGACGAAGTGTTCGCCGCGCACCGCGACGGCCTGCTGACCACCGAGACCGCCGAGGCGGCGCTGCAGCATGTCGTCGTCGCCATCGAGGGGCTGGCCCGCCACGGCCATGACCTCAATGCCTGGCTCGCTGCCGACGGAATGAACCTGACCTGGCGCTCTGCCGCTGCCGGCGGGCAACTAATCGGCACCCCCGTACCGAACGAGTAGTCTCGCTTCCTATGAGTCCCATCAAGCGCGGATGCTTGAGGTTCACCGCCGCGGCCGCCGTGGTGGTGGGTTCTCAGTTAACCGCGGCGACTGCGGTGGCCGACCCGGTACCGGCGCCGCCGCCCATGCCGACACCCGCGGCAAACAGCGATCCCGACCCTCAGGTGCTGCACAACATCACCTACCGGGCGCGAGCCGACGGCACCTCACGCGGGGCAATCGTCGCGTACAAGATCGACGACAACAACGTCAACAGTGACCAGCCGACACTACTGCCGGGCATGACCTTCGAGGTCAACACCGTTCTCCACGATCCCAAGAACGCCGGGATGGAAGTCTCCATCCAGTGGCCCTACGGATCGAACCTGCACTGCGAGATCCTGGTGGACGACGAGATCGTCGCGCAGGCGGACCAATTCATCGCACCGCGGCTGTTTCACCCCAAAGATGACCCGCTCTACGGCACGCTGCAATGCGGCGCTCCCCTCGACGTGCCCGCCCCGACGGCAGCGCCTGCCGAGCCAGCGCCTCCCCCGCCGCCAGCGCCCACGACCTAAAGGGACGCCCATGCAGAAATCAAATCGTGTCGCCGAAACCGGCGCCTGGCTGCTGGAAAACGGCCACCGCCTGGCGCTCGCCCTCACCGGTGGCCGCTACCCGCGCACCGTGATGGGGATGTTGACCATCGAGTTGCACACCGTCGGCCGCAAGTCCGGGAAACCGTTCGCCAACCTGTTGACGTCCCCGATCCACGACGACTCCCGCATCGTCGTCGTGGCATCCAAGGGTGGGCACCAAGATCACCCGGACTGGTACAAGAACGCGATCGCCACCCCGGATGTCACGGTGACCGTTGACGGCGCGACGGTTCCGATGCTGGCCCGTTCCGCCAACCCGGAAGAGCGAGCAGAGTTGTGGCCCCAAGTGGTGAAGGCCTACAAGGGGTATGAGGGATATCAGCGCAACACGTCCCGGGAAATCCCGTTGCTGATCTTGGAGCGCCGCTGATCGTCGCGGGATGCGACGTCAGGGACGCCAGCCGGTCGCGTCGGCCCATGCCCACGCCTGCTGGTAGACATCGTTGACCGCGAGATCGTCAGCCCGCACATCGGGGTTGGCCGCCAGCCAAGCCACGAACAGCAACGCGAACCGCTGATTGGGCCACCCGTCGACCCGGATGTGCACGTTGGTGGGTCGGCCCGGATCTCCCGAAGCATGTAAACGCTTGCCCCACAACGCCGCATCGGTGCCAGGCTTGGGCACGTCGGCGGTCACCGAATCGACCCGGGGATAGCCGGTCCGCAGTAGGTCGTCGGCGAGTTCGTCGGCAACCTCGAGGGAAGCGACCGTCACCTGGACGTCGATGACATCCTTGGCGTCCATGCCGGGCACGGCCGTCGACCCGATGTGGTCGATGCGCACGGCCCGGTGCCCGCAGGTGGTGTTGAGCCGTGCCACGATCCGCCGGGCTTGGTCGGCCCAGGTGGGGTCGGCCGGGACCAGTTCGGGCGCATTGGGTGCCGGAGTGCGGGTGGTGAGGTTGTGCGCGAACGGCAGGATGCGCTCAAACCAGAGCTCACGGGCTTGCTCGACGAGTTGATCCGAGCTGCCGGAGTTGTCCAGCCAGACGTCGGCGACCAGTCTTCTCTGCTCCTCAGTGGCCTGCGCGGCGATGCGGGCCCTGGCGTCGTCCTCGCTGAACCCGCGGTATTCGATGAGCCGCTTCACCCGGACCTCGGGGTCGGCGTTCACGATGATGACCAGCGGGAACATCGGCGCCATCTGCGATTCGACCAGCAGCGGGATGTCCTCGACGATCACCGCGTCGTCGCCCGCGGCCGCGATCAGTTCCGAGCGACGCGTGCCCACCAGCGGGTGCACGATGCTGTTAAGGGTCTGCCGCTTCTCCTCGTCGCTGAACGCGATCGCGGCCAACGCCGGCCGGTTCAGGGCGCCGTCGGGCAGCAGGATCTGAATTCCGAACGCGTCGACGAGCTTGGCCAGTCCCTCAGTGCCGGGCTCAACGACCTCACGGGAGATGACATCCCCGTCGACGACGATGGCGCCATATTCACTGAAAGTGGCTGACACAGTGGACTTTCCGGCGCCGATACCGCCGGTCAAACCGATTCGCAGCAATGCCCCGCCCTCACGTGAACAAGTGGGTGAACAAGAACCGCGCAGCACGTCTGAGACCTGCTGCGCGGCTTCACTCGGCGAATGAGTGTCTTGTGTTACGCGTTCCCGGCGAGCTTCTCGCGGAGAGCCGCGAGCTGGGCATCGCTGGCCAGCGACCCGCCAGCGGACTCACCCGAGCTCGACGACGACGAAGACGACGAGCCGTTGGCCGTTGCCGGCCGGCTGGCGGCTTCGGCCTCGGCAGCGGCGAACTTCTCCATCTGCGTGGTGTGCATCTTGTGCCGGCGCTCGGCCTCCGCGTAGCGGGCCTCCCACTCGGTGCGCTGCTTGTCGAAGCCCTCGAGCCATTCGTTGGTGTCGGGATCGAAGCCCTCCGGGAAGATGTAGTTCCCGGCCTCGTCGTAGCTGTCGGCCATGCCGTACTTCGAGGGGTCGAACTCCTCGGTGTAGTCCTCGTTGGCCTGCTTGAGGCTCAGCGAGATGCGGCGACGCTCCAGGTCGATGTCGATGACCTTGACCATGGCGTCGTCGCCGACCTGCACGACCTGATCCGGCACCTCGACGTGGCGCTCAGCCAGCTCGGAGATGTGCACCAGACCCTCGATGCCCTCTTCGACGCGGACGAATGCACCGAACGGCACCAGCTTGGTGACCTTGCCCGGCACGATCTGGCCGATCGCATGGGTGCGGGCGAAGTGGCGCCACGGATCTTCCTGAGTGGCCTTGAGCGACAGCGAAACCCGCTCGCGGTCCATGTCGACGTCCAGCACCTCGACGGTGACCTCGTCGCCCACCTGAACCACCTCGGACGGGTGATCGATGTGCTTCCAGGACAACTCGGAGACGTGCACCAGGCCGTCGACCCCACCGAGGTCGACGAATGCGCCGAAGTTGACGATCGAGGACACGACACCCTTGCGGATGGCGCCCTTCTGCAGCTGGTTGAGGAACTCGCTGCGCACCTCGGACTGGGTCTGCTCCAGCCAGGCGCGGCGGCTCAGCACCACGTTGTTGCGGTTCTTGTCCAGCTCGATGATCTTGGCCTCGATCTCCTTGCCGATGTACGGCTGCAGATCGCGGACACGACGCATTTCGACCAGCGACGCGGGCAGGAAGCCGCGCAGGCCGATATCGAGGATCAGGCCGCCCTTGACGACCTCGATGACGGTGCCCTTGACGGCCTCGTCCTTCTCCTTGAGAGCCTCGATGGTGCCCCAGGCGCGCTCGTACTGAGCCCGCTTCTTGGACAGGATCAGGCGGCCTTCTTTGTCCTCTTTGGTGAGAACGAGGGCCTCGATCTCATCGCCCACGGAAACGACCTCATTCGGGTCGACGTCGTGCTTGATGGAGAGTTCGCGGGAAGGAATGACACCTTCGGTCTTGTAGCCGATGTCGAGGAGAACCTCGTCCCGGTCCACCTTGACGATGGTGCCTTCGACGATGTCGCCATCGTTGAAGTATTTGATGGTCTTGTCGATAGCGGCGAGGAAGTCCTCGGCCGAGCCGATGTCGTTGACGGCTACTTGCGGCGAGGTGACGGTGGGACTGGGCATATTGTTGGGTTGCTCCGGACAGCTTTGGTCGTAGGGATAGTGCTTCTGGGTGATGTGCCTGTGGAGATGTACCCGCAAAGTGCACACAGGTACTGTCAGAGACTACTCGACTAGGCACACGCTGGACAAACCCGGGTCTGTGAGGCCGCTGTAGGCCCACTAATCTGCAGGGGTGACTAGCCAAGGGATGCCGCCACCGCCCTACGCCGCCCCGCCGCTGCCCCGAGCGATCCGCAAGGTCGGCGCACCCTTGGCGGTCATCATCATTCTCGGCACCATCGCCGGATTGGTCCTGGTCCTGCTGACCGCGGTGAACCCGGTCGGCACGACGATCGGGTTCCTTCTCGCTACCGTCGCGATGACCCTGGTGCTGCTGGCCTATCTCTGGCTGGATCGCTGGGAACCCGAACCGCCCCGACTGCTGATCCTGGCTTTCCTGTGGGGCGCATCGGTGGCGGTCGTGGTCTCCGTGGGACTGGAAATGATCGTCGACGCGGCGGTGAACACCGGCGGGACGGAGTCCAGCCCGATCACCATCGCGTTGGGCGCTCCGCTGATCGAGGAGGCCGCCAAGGGGCTGTTCCTGCTGCTGATGATGACGGGCGTGCGACGCAACGAACTCAATTCACTGACCGACTGCCTGGTTTACGCGGGTGTGACGGCGGTCGGGTTCGCCTGGCTGGAGAACATCTTCTACATCGCCGACGGTACGACGCTGGCCGATTCCCTTCTCACCGCGGGCATGCGCCTGGTGATGGGGCCGTTCGCCCACCCGCTGTTCACCACGTTCACCGCGATTGGCGTCTATTTCGCTCTGCAGCAACGTAATTGGCTGACGAAGGCGGGCTGCGTGCTGGTCGGCTATCTCGCCGCGGTGATCATGCACGGCTTGTGGAACGGCTCGACGCTGTTGGGCGCGGGCGCCTACTTCGGCCTGTATTTCGTGTGGATGATGCCGGTGTTCGCGCTGGCCGCAACGCTGGCCGTGCGCAGCCGCCGCCGCGAGCAGCGCATCGTCGCCGAGAAGCTGCCAGGGATGATCGCCGCCGGTCTGATCACCCCGGCCGAGGCCGGCTGGCTCGGGACGATCCGCACCCGCAAGCAGGTGGTCGCCGCAGCTACCGGGTTCGGCGGGCGACCGGCCGCGCGCGGGGTCAAAAAATTCGCCATCCAGGTCGTCGAGCTGGCGTTTGTGCGCGACCGCATCGACCGCGGTTTCGGTGACGCCCGGGTGCTCGCGCTGCAGCAACTCGAGGTCGACGGCGTTGTGGCGGCGCGATACGCCGCAGGACCGACGCTGCACTGGCTGAACGGTTATCGACCGCCCGTCGCCTAGGCGAATACCGAGCTTCGGCAGCATCAGATCGTTAGGCTCGGTGCGTGCCGGAAACGACGTACGCGTCCTGCGGCGACCTGAGCCTGGCGTATCAGGTGTTCGGCGACGGACCGATCGAGCTGGTGTACGCCGGGTCGTTCGTGAGTCACGCCGAATTGTTCTGGACCATGCCGGAGTTCGAGGCATTCATGCAGCGGCTGTCGACGTTCTGTCGCGTCGTCATGTTCGACAAAGCGGGCGTCGGGTTGTCGGATCCCGTACCGAAAGTCCGGACGCTCGACGATCGGGCGGGAGAAATCGAGGCCGTCATGGACGCCGTCGGCTTCACCAAGGCTGTCCTGTTCGGTGTCAGTGAGGGCGGCCCTGCCGCGATTGTGTTCGCGGCGACCCGTCCGCAACGAACGCAGGCGTTGATCCTCACCGGCACCTCTGCGTATTGCGGCTTTTTCGACGGATGGGCCGATGTCGACCGGGATCCGGCCGAGCTGCGGGCGCGGATGGTGTCCGAGTTGGGCGAGGACTACACGCCGTCGGCCGAACAGATCCGCCGTTGGCTCGAATTCGCCGGCGCTACCCGCTCACGATG
Organism: Mycobacterium sp. RTGN5; assembly: GCF_033804465.1. Taxonomy (NCBI): domain Bacteria; kingdom Bacillati; phylum Actinomycetota; class Actinomycetes; order Mycobacteriales; family Mycobacteriaceae; genus Mycobacterium; species Mycobacterium sp. RTGN5. The sequence continues at coordinate 333,419 of NZ_JAPZLA010000005.1, read as the reverse complement.
GGGCAGCGGCGCGGCACTCCAGTGTCTCGTCCCGTCGGTGACCTCGCTGCGGCAACTGGCAATGCTGGAGCGGATGAGCGCGAGCCCGGGGATGGCTCGGGCCACACTCGAAGCCGTGATGCGACTCGACGTGCGACCGATCCTGTCCACGATCGCCGCACCGACCCTGGTCATTCACGCCTCCGGCGACGTGGTCCCGGTCCAGGGCGGCAGATACCTCGCCGACACGATTCCCGGTGCACGCTTGCTCGAGATCGAGGGCACCGACCACGCGCCGTGGTTGACCGATCCCAACATGATCTGCGGGGAGATCGAGGAGTTTCTGACCGGCAGCCACGCGGCGCCACCCCAATCCCACCGCGCCCTACGTACGGTGTTGTTCACCGACATCGTCGCGTCGACGCAGCACGCCGTGGCCAAAGGTGACGACGGGTGGCGGGCAGTGCTCCATCGCTTCGACGAGCTGACGATCGAGCGAACCCGACGGTTCGGCGGCACAGTGGTGAAAAGTACTGGCGACGGCCATCTTTCGACGTTCGATGGGCCGACGCAAGCGATCCGCTGCGCCGAAGCGTTGTGCTCGGACGCCCAGACGCTGGGCATCGAGATCCGCGCAGGCATTCATACCGGCGAATGCGAATTGCTCGACGACGACATCGGCGGAATCGCGGTGCATATCGCGGCGCGAATCCTCGGCCAGGCCGGCGCAGGGGAGATTCTCGTGTCCCGGACCGTGCGTGATCTCGTCGTGGGTTCCGGAACAGGCTTCGTCGATCGCGGCAGCGTCGAATTGCGCGGCGTGCCGGGAGTGTGGCAGCTGCTGGCGGTCGATCGCCGCGGCGCACGCGCGGGCTCCGCCGAAGCTCAGCTGGCTGCGACTCCGACTCCGGGACCGCGCAGTGGCATGCGCGCATCGGACCGGGCCCTTGCCGTGATGGCCCGACGGACGCCGCGGATCCTGAAGGGAATGGGGCGCCTCAACCAGGATCGGTAGGCGACTAGTGCGCCGCCGGAGCCGCTGGCGGCGACTAGTGCGCCGCCGTGTCCCAGCTGCGGCCGTAGCCGACCGACACCTCCAGCGCGACATCGAGCGGATAGGCGCCGCCCATCTTGTCGCGCACCAGCTCCTCGAGGGCGTCCCGCTCCCCCTCCGCGACCTCGAACAGCAGCTCGTCGTGCACCTGCAGCAGCATCCGGGAGTTCAGTCCGGAACTGCGCAGCGCCTCGTCGACCTGGATCATCGCGACCTTGATGATGTCGGCGGCGCTGCCCTGGATCGGGGCGTTCAGCGCAGCGCGCTCGGCGGCCTCGCGCAGCTGCCGGTTGCTGCTGTCGAGTTCCGGCAGATACCGCCGCCGGCCCAGCACCGTGGACGTGTAGCCGTCCTTGCGGGCCTGGTCGACCACGTCCATCAGGTAGTCGCGCACGCCACCGAACCGGGCGAAGTACGCGTCCATCTGGACCTTGGCCTCTTCGGTGGAGATCTTCAGCTGCGAGGCCAGCCCGTAGGCGCTCAACCCGTACGCCAGGCCGTACGACATGGCCTTGACCCGGCGTCGCAGCTCGGGCGTCACCTCGTCGATCGGCACCCCGAATGCCCGGGATGCGACGAAGGAGTGCAGGTCCTCCCCGGTGTTGAACGCTTCGATGAGCCCGTCGTCCTTGGACAGGTGGGCCATGATCCGCATCTCGATCTGGCTGTAGTCGGCGGTCATCAGTTCGCCATAGCCGTCGCCCACGATGAACGCGTCGCGGATCTCCCGGCCCGCGTCGGTGCGGATCGGGATGTTCTGCAGGTTCGGCTCGGTCGACGAGAGCCGCCCGGTGGCCGCGATGGTCTGGTTGAACGTGGTGTGGATCCGCCCGTCGGCGGCCGCCGATTTCAGCAGCCCGTCGACGGTGACCTTGAGCCGGGTGGCGTCGCGGTGGGCCAGCAGGTGTTCGAGGAACGGGTGCGCGGTCTTGTCGAACAGCGTCTGCAGCGCGTCGGCATCGGTGGTGTAGCCGGTCTTGGTGCGTTTGGTCTTCGGCATGCCGAGCTCGTCGAACAGCACGACCTGCAATTGTTTGGGCGAGCCCAGGTTGATCTGCTTGCCGATCACCTCGTAGGCCGCGTCGGCGGCCACCCGGATCTGCTCACCGAACTCGCGCTGCAAGGTGTCGAGCTTCTCCAGATCCACTGCGATGCCGACGTTTTCCATGCCGGCCAGCACCGCCTGCACCGGCAACTCCATCTCGCCAAGCAGCGACGACGAGTCGATACGGTCCAGCTCCTCGTCCAGCGCGACGGCAAGGTCGGCGACCGCTCGGGCCCGCAGGATGACGGTCTGCACCGCCTGGTCGTCCACGCCCTCACTGTCGTCGAGCAGCGAAAGTTGTTGTTGCTCAGGGTTATCGGCCCGGAGCTCGCGGCGCAGGTACCGCAGCGACAGGTCGTCGAGGGCGAAGCTGCGCTGCCCAGGGCGCACCAGGTACGCCGCCAGCGCGGTATCGGAGGTGACACCGCCCAGGTGCCAGCCCCGGCCTGTCAGGTCGTGCATGGCGATCTTGGCCTCGTGCAACACCTTCGGCGCACCGGTATCGGCCAGCCAGGCTCCCAGTGCGGCCTCGTCGTCGGGCGTCAGGATGGCGGTGTCGATATAGGCGCCCTCGCCGTCGGCGGTGGCGATCGCCAGTGCGGTGGCGTCACCGTCGTAAACCTGATGGGTGCCGACGACCGCGAGGCCGGAGCGGGCACCGCCGCTGGCGTGCTCGGCCAGCCAGGCCGCCACGGCACCGGGCTCCAGCGCCCCGCCGCGGACGTCGAAGCCCTCGTCCACCTCGGGTTCGACGGCGGACAGCGTGTCGAACAGGCGGTCGCGCAGCACCCGGAATTCGAGGTCGTCGAACAGCCGGTGGATCTGGTCCCGGTCCCACGGCTGCAGCCGCAGTGTGTCGGGGGTCTGGGCCAGCGGGACGTCCTTCACCAGGTCGGTGAGCTCACGGTTGAGCACGACGCTGGACAGGTTGTTGCGCAATGAATCGCCGACCTTGCCGCGCACCGAATCGACGTTGTCGACCAGTCCCTGCAGCGAGCCGTACTCGACGATCCACTTGGCCGCGGTCTTCTCGCCGACTCCCGGGATGCCGGGCAGGTTGTCGCTCGGGTCGCCACGCAGCGCCGCGAAATCGGGGTACTGCGTCGGGGTCAAGCCGTACTTCTCCACCACCGCATCCGGCGTGAACCGGGTCAGGTCGCTGACGCCCTTGCGCGGGTAGAGGACGGTGACGTCCGGGCTGACCAGTTGCAGGGCATCACGATCGCCGGTGACGATCAGTACCCGGTAGCCCTCCTGCTCGGCCTGGGTGGCCAGCGTGGCGATGATGTCGTCGGCCTCGAACCCGGGCTCGGCCAGCACGGTGATGCCGAGCGCGGCCAGCACTTCCTTGGTGATGTCGATCTGACCGCGGAACTCATCAGGGGTCGCCGAGCGATTGGCCTTGTACTCGGGGTACCGCTCGGAGCGGAAGGTCTGCCGGGACACGTCGAATGCCGCCGCGATGTGGGTGGGCTGCTCATCGCGCAACAGGTTGATCAGCATGGCGGTGAAGCCGTACACCGCGTTGGTGGTCAGCCCGTTCTTGGTCTTGAAGTTCTCGGCCGGCAGCGCATAGAAGGCCCGGAATGCCACCGAATTGCCGTCCAAGAGCAACAGCGTGGGCTTCTGGTCGGTAGCGCTCGCGGTCACGCCCCACACTCTATGCACCGCCGCCGACACGAAGTCGGCTGCGGGTCAGTACCCGAGGAGCTTGCGGAACCGCTGCCCGACGGCCATCGACTGGCCCATCCGCTGCACCCAACCGTCGAGCGCCGCCTTCGTGTCGGCCGCGTCCCACCCGCGCTCCTGACCAAGGGCGATCATGCCGGCCTCATCGGTGACACCGCGGGCCTGCGCCGCCAGCGCGAGCTCGGCGTAGTTCTCCAACGAAAGACCGTTGATCGGGGCCCAGATCGGGTCGTCGGCGGCTACTTCTCGGTTCGACGGGCCGCCCAACAGGGCGGGATCGCTCAGTTTCTTGAATAGTCCCATGCCACGAGTCCACCCCGTTTCGTGCGCTACCGATCCCAACTTCGCCCGCGCCGCGAAACTGGAACACGTTTCAATTCGCGAGTGTTGATCGCATACGATGGGCCTCGTGCCAGCTTCTCCAGACGCCCCCACCCAACTACCGGCGATCGACGGATGGTGGGACCACGACGACGCCGGTGTGCCGCATCTGATCGGCGGCAAGTGCCCGCAGTGCAGCACCTATGTTTTCCCGCCGCGGGCCAACAACTGCCCCAACCCGGCCTGTACCAGCGATGTGCTCGATGCCGTCGCGCTGTCCCGACGCGGCACGGTGTGGAGCTACACCGAGAACCGGTACAAGCCGCCACCGCCCTACCCCTCGCCCGATGAGTTCGAGCCGTTCGCCGTCGCTGCTGTGCAGCTCGCCGACGAGGGCCTGATCGTGCTGGGCAAGGTGGTCGAGGGCACGCTGGCCGCGGATCTGAAGGTCGGCATGGAGGTCGAGCTGACCACGATGCCGCTCTATACCGACGACGACGGCGTCGAGCGCGTCACCTACGCCTGGGAGATTGCGAAATGAGTGGAACTCCTGACCCGGTCTACATCCTCGGCGCGGGCATGCACCCGTGGGGCAAGTGGGGCCGCGACTTCACCGAATACGGCGTCGTGGCCGCCCGTGCCGCGCTGGCCGAATCCGGCTTGGACTGGCGCCAGATCCAGCTGGTCGCCGGCGCCGACACCATCCGTAACGGCTACCCCGGCTTCGTGGCGGGCGCGACGTTCGCGCAGAAGCTCGGCTGGAACGGCATCCCGGTCACCTCGAGCTACGCGGCCTGCGCCAGCGGCTCCCAGGCCCTGCAGAGTGCGCGAGCGCAGATCCTCGCCGGATTCTGTGACGTCGCCCTGGTCATCGGTGCCGACACCACGCCGAAGGGCTTCTTCGCCCCGGTCGGCGGTGAGCGCCGTGACGATCCGGACTGGCAGCGCTTCCACCTGATCGGCGCCACCAACACGGTGTACTTCGCGCTGCTGGCCCGCCGGCGGATGGACCTCTACGGCGCAACGCTCGAGGACTTCGCCGCGGTGAAGGTCAAGAACGCGCGGCACGGGCTGAACAACCCGAACGCCCGCTACCGCAAGGAGGCCAGCGTCGAGGACGTACTGGCCAGCCCGGTGGTGTCGGATCCGCTTCGGCTGCTGGACATTTGCGCGACCTCCGACGGCGCGGCCGCACTGATCGTGGCCAGCAAGGCGTTCGCCGAGAAGCACCTCGGATCGGTCGAGGGTGTGCCGTCGGTGCGTGCGGTGAGCTTGCAGAGTCCCCAGTACCCGCAGCATCTCCCCGAATTGCCAGATATCGCAACGGATTCCACCGCAGTGGTGCCCGGCCCGGAGCGGGTGTTCAAGGATCAAATCCTGGACGCCGCCTACGCCGAAGCCGGCATCGGCCCCGAGGATCTGTCCCTGGCCGAGGTGTACGACCTGTCCACTGCCCTGGAGCTCGACTGGTACGAGCACCTCGGGCTGTGCGCGAGGGGCGAGGCCGAGCAGCTGCTGCGCAGCGGCGCCACCACGATCGGCGGCCGGATTCCGGTCAATGCCTCCGGTGGTCTGGCGAGCTTCGGCGAGGCCATTCCTGCCCAGGCCATTGCCCAGGTCTGCGAATTGAGCTGGCAGCTCAAGGGTCAGGCCACCGGCCGTCAGGTCGAGGGCGCCAAGGTCGGCGTCACCGCCAACCAGGGTCTGTTCGGCCACGGCTCGTCGGTGGTCGTCGCCAGGTAGATTTGCCCGGCATGATCGAACTCAAGACCGCCAAGGAAATCGACAAGATGGCGGTCACCGGCCACTTCGTGGCGCAGACGCTCGCCGCGCTGACCCAGAGCGCCGAGCCTGGGGTGAACCTGCTGCAGCTCGAGCTCCAGGCCCGGGCGCTGGTCGCCGATCGCGGTGCGACGTCGTGCTACTGGGACTACGCACCCTCGTTCGGCCGCGGACCGTTCCGCAACGTCATCTGCCTATCGGTCAATGATGCGGTGCTACATGGTCTTCCATGGGACTACGTGCTGCGCGACGGTGATCTGCTCAAGATGGACTTCGCGGTCTCGATCGACGGCTGGGTGGCCGATTCGGCTGTCACCGTCGTCGTCGGCGAGAGCACGGACCCGGCGGACACCGCGCTGATCGACTCCACCCGACGGGCCCTGGACGCCGGTATCGCCGCCGCCGTCCCTGGCGGTCACCTCGGTGACATATCCGCGGCCATCGGTGACGTCGCCGCCACCGCCGGATACGCCGTCAACACCGACTTCGGCGGCCACGGCCTCGGCCGCACCATGCACGAGGACCCGCACGTCGCCAACCGCGGCCGGCCCGGGCGCGGGCTGGTGCTTCAGCCGGGCCTGACCCTCGCGCTCGAACCCTGGTGGGGACGCGGATCCAACCGATTGACCGTCGACCCGGACGGTTGGACCCTGCGCTCAGCCGACGGCTCGAACACCGCGCATTCCGAGCACACCATCGCCATCACCGAGCATGGCCCGCGCGTGCTCACGCGGGTGGTCGACTGATGTTGGGATGGGACACTTTTGCCGTCATCGTCGGCGGCGTCGGTGGTGCGCTCGTCGGATTGCTCTTCGTGGCGATCTCCATCCACGCTAAGCAGATCGGGTCCTCGGCAAGCCTGCGCGCCCGCGCCGCCCAGACGTTGGTGGTGTTCGCCACGCTGCTCTTGGTGGCGGTCGTGCTGGCCGTGCCATCGCAACCGAACCGGGTGATTGGCGCCGAGCTCACCGTGCTGGCGGTGGGGGCGGCGATCCTCATGCTCTTCCTCGACCGCAAGGCCGGGGACAGCGCCGCGGACAATGCGCTCGGCCGAACCCTGAAGCGGTTCACCCCCAATGTCACCACGGCATTGGGTATCGCGCTCACGGGCGTGCTCTTGCTGACCGGGGCGCACTGGGCTCCGTACACCCTGCTTCCCACCACGTGCGTCGCGATCATCGGAGGGTTGACCAGCGCCTACCTCTTGCTGACCAAACTCTCGGAGTGAGAGCCCACTCGCCGCTCAGGCCACGCCGAGGTAAGCCGCGCGAATACTGTCGTCGGCCAACAACTCTCGGGCAGGGCCAGTGCGGGTCACCGAACCGGTCTCCAAGATATAGGCGCGGTCGGATCGGCTCAGCGCCTGCTGCGCGTTCTGCTCCACCAGCAGCACCGTGGTGCCCTGCGCGTTGATCTCCGAGATGATCTTGAAGATCTGCGAGATGATCATCGGCGCCAGGCCCATCGACGGCTCGTCGAGCAACAGCACCCGCGGCCGCGCCATCAGCGCCCGCCCGATGGCCAGCATCTGCTGTTCGCCCCCGGACAGCGTGCCGCCGACCTGTGTCCGGCGCTCGGCCAGCCGCGGGAATGTCTCGAAAACCCAGTCCAGCTTTGCGCGACGAGCCGCCTTGGACTCAAACTTGCGTCCGTAGCAACCCATTTCGAGATTTTCCGTGACGGTCATGCCGGGAAACACGCCGCGCCCCTCGGGCGCCTGGATCAGCCCGTCGATGGCGCGCTGATGGGCTTTGACCCGGCTGATGTCGCGGCCCTCGAACCAGATCGATCCCGATGTCAGCGGTCGCAGGCCGGAGATGGCCCGCATCATCGTGGTCTTTCCCGCACCGTTGGATCCCAGCAGCGTCACCAGCTCGCCCTGCCGCACCTGCAACGAAACCCCGTGCAGCGCTTCGATCCTGCCGTAGTGCACCACGGCATCGCGAATCTCGAGAAGCACCTCGGCCTCAGAGCTCGTCATCGGGCACCCCCAGGTAGGCCGCGATGACGGCCGGGTCGTCGCGAATCTCGGCGGGCAGACCGTCGGCGATCTTGCGGCCGAACTCCAGCACCACAATCCGGTCGGTGACCCCCATGACCAGCCGCATGTCATGCTCGATCAGCAGCACCGTGTACCCGTCGTCGCGGATGGCGCGGATCAGCTCGATCAGCGCGGCCTTCTCACTGGGATTGAAGCCCGCGGCCGGCTCGTCCAGACACAACAGTTTCGGCTCGGTGGCCAGCGCGCGGGCGATCTCGAGGCGGCGCTGGTCCCCGTAGGGCAGGTTCTTGGCCTTCTCGTCGCCGCGGTGCGCGATACCGACGAATTGCAATAGTGCGGCGGCCTTTTCGATAGCCGAACGTTCCTCGCGGCGGTGCCGCGGCGTGCGAAGCAGGGCTCCGGGCACCGACGTCTTGTGCCGGGCGTCGGTGCCGACCACCACGTTCTCCAGCGCGGTCATCTCGCCCCACAGCCGGATGTTCTGGAAGGTCCTGGCAATCCCCCGCCGGGTGATCTGATGGCGCTTGATCCGCCCCAGTGGTGCCCCGTCGAACGTCACCGAACCCGAACTGGGCCGGTAGACACCGGTGATCGCGTTGAAGCAGGTGGTCTTGCCTGCGCCGTTGGGCCCGATCAGCCCGAGGATCTCACCGCGCTTGATGTCGAAGCTCACCGAATCCAGGGCGGTCAGGCCGCCGAATTTCACGGTCAGATCTTTGGTCTCCAACAGCGTTTCGCCCTCGGCGACCTCGGTGTCACGGGTGAATACGGCCAGGCTCTCGTCGATCGGGGTGGCCGGGTCGTCCTGGGTGCGGCCGGCTGCGGGTTGAGTCATACGGGCGCCTTGGAATCGTCGGCGTTGCGCAACAGGTAGCGCGCCCGTTTGCCGTAGGTCAGCAGCTGCTGGCGCACCGGGAACAGGCCCTGCGGACGGAAGATCATCAGCACCACCAGCGCAAGGCCGAAGAACAGGTACTTCAGGTCGCCGAGGTTGATGCCAAGGAAGTGCACGCCGAGCAGGCGGTTGGGCAGGTAGACGATGATGAACGCGCCGAAGATGACGCCGAGCTTGTTGCCCTGTCCGCCGAGTACCACCGCACACAGGAACAGCATCGAGTTGATGATGTTGAACGTCGGCGGCGCGACGTACTGCACCTGGCCGGCATAGAGCGCGCCGGACAGCCCCCCGATCGCGGCACCGATGACGAACGCCCAGAGCTTGAACCGGAAGGTGTTGACGCCCATGACTTCCGCGGCGTCTTCGTCTTCCCGGATGGCCACCCAAGCCCGGCCCGCCCGGCTGCGCTCGAGGTTGCCGACCAGCAGCAGGATGCCGACCATGAGGATCAAGCCCAGCCAGAACCACCACGTTCCGTAGTTCGCATGGCCGGACGAGTTACCGCTGGAGAACACCCCTTCGGGCAGGTGCTCGGTCTGCCCGACGCGCGGATAAGCCACCTTGTTGAGGCCGCGGGAGCCGTTGGTGATATCCGAGAGGTTGTCGGCCAAGAGTCGGATGATCTCGCCGAAACCCAGTGTGACGATGGCCAAGTAGTCGCCGCGCAACCGCAGGGTGGGGATGCCCAGGATCAACCCGGCGAGCGCAGTGGCGGCCATGGCGAGCGGCACACACGCCAGCCAGGCCCACTTGTCGCTGAAGGCCCCGCTGGCGGTGAGTTTGTTCCACGGGCTGTCGGGGCTGGTGAGCAGGGCAACGGTGTAGGCGCCGACGGCGTAGAAGCCGACGTAACCCAGGTCGAGCAGGCCGGCCTGGCCGACCACGACATTGAGACCGATCGCGATGATCGCGACCATGGCGAACTGAGCCATGGTGCCGCCGAAGCTGATTCCCGGAGTGTCGAAGAACGGCGGCGGATGCAGCGGCGACAGGGCCAGCAGCGTGAAGCCCAGCACACCGAAGACCCACTTCTGCACTCGGCTCAGGCCCGACCACCACTCACGCAGCCGGTCCCCGGGAGCAAGTACCCTGCCGCCCCACTTCCCCGGCGGTGCCGGTGCCTGATGACGAGCGTCGCTCATGCGCGCGCCTTTCCGAGGCTTTCCCCGAGTATCCCGGTGGGCCGGATCAGCAGCACGAGAACCAGCAGAACGAAGGCGACGACGTCGCGCCACTGGGTGCCGAACACCGCCTGGCCGTAGTTCTCCATGACGCCCAGGATCAGGCCGCCGAGCAGCGCGCCGCGCAGGTTGCCGATCCCGCCGAGTACCGCGGCCGAGAACGCCTTGATGCCCAGCAGGAAGCCGCCGGAGTAGATGATGCCCTGGGGCACCTTCAGGGTGTAGAGCAGCGCTGCCGCACCGGCCAGCAGGCCGCCGATCAAGAACGTGGTCATGATGATTCGCTCCCGGGATACCCCCATCAGCGTCGCGGTAGTCGGGTCCTGGGCCACTGCACGGATTCCGCGACCGAACTTCGTCCGGTTGATCGCGATATCGGTCAGTGCCGCCAGCAGCAGCGCCGCGGCCACCACCACAATGGTGACGTTGGAGACGGCCGCGCCGAACACCTCGAACTGAGTCTTGGGCTGTACCAGGATGATCGGCTGCTGAGCATTACTGCCGCCGTAGCCCTTGATGATCTTGGGCAAGACGAAATGCACGAACTCCTGCAGAACGAACGACATACCGATCGCGGTGATCAGGAAGGTCAACGGGCGCGCGTTTCGCCGCCGCAGCGGCCGATAGGCGACCGCCTCCAAACCCATTGCGGCCGCGCCGGATACCAGCATGGCGAACAACATTGCGATGACGAGGTAGAACACCGTCAGCAGCACGCCCTTGTTGTAGGCATTGCCGCTTGGCGAGAACCCCAGGATCATGTCCAGGCAGAAGTACGCGCCGAACATCCCCAGCATGAAGATCTCGGAATGCGCGAAGTTGATCAACCGCAGCACCCCGAATACCAGGGTGTAGCCGACGGCCACCAACGCGTAGATGGCGCCCCAGGACAGCCCATCGATGGTCAACTGCCAGAAACCATCTCGCAGATTGTCGATATTGAAACCGATATCACTGGCGAGACACGAGATCTGGCCGAGGCACTCGTGGACCATCTAGGGGGCAGCCTCCTTGGTGTCTGAAACGAGAACGCGTCCGGGCCTTGCGGTCCCGGACGCGTCTCGCGAATCAGCTACTGAACCTTGTAGATCCAGATCAGGGTGGTGGTGAGCTCACCCTTGTCGGTCCACTGGTACTTACGGGCAACGCCCTGTCCGTTGTAGTTCTTGACCCAGTCGAGCAGGTCCGGACGGGTGATCTTGCCCGCGTCGATGCCCTTCAGCAGAACGGTACCGAGGTCGTAGCCCTCGGTGCTGTACGTGCCGGGAGCCTGACCGAACTTCTTGGTGTACTCGTCGGCGAAGGTGCCGGTGGCCGGGCCGCAGGGGCAGGACAGGATGGCGTCCTTGGAGGCTTGGCCGGCCGCCTTGACGAACTCCGGATCCTTGGTGCCGTCGGCGCTGACGAACTTGCCGGTGTACCCGCCGTCGCGCAACTGCTGCACGAACGGAGCGGCTTCGGCGTAATAGCCGCTGTAGAACACCGAGTCCGGTGACTGGCCCTTGACCTGGGTCACCGCGGCCGAGAAGTCCTTGTCGCCCTTCTTGACCGAGATGTTGCAGGCGGACACCGCCACCGGGCCGAGGGTCTCCCGGACCGCCTGAGCGAGACCGGTGCCGTAGTCGGTGCTGTCGTCGACGACGCAGATTTTCTTCTGCGACAACGTGTTCTTCAGATAGTTGGCGACAGAGGGACCCTGCACACCGTCGTTGGCCAGGCCGCGGAAGAAGGTCTTCCACCCCTGCTCGGACAGCGTGACGTTGGTGGCCGACGCGGTGGCGGCGACCAGACCGGCTTGATCGAACACCGCGCCGGTGGCCTTGGTCTCGCCCGAGAACGCCGGGCCGACCAAGCCGATAGTGAAGGCGTCGTTGATGATCTGCGGAGCGATCGCCGTGGCCTTCTGCGGGTCACCCTCGGTGTCGAAGGGCTTCAGCTGCACCTGGCAGCCGGGGTTGGCCGCGTTGTGCTTGTCGATAGCCAGCTGCACGCCGTACTTGATGTTGATGCCCAGTGCGGCGTCGGGCCCGTTGAGCGCACCGGCCATCGCGATGGACACCGGCGGGCAGGTGGCCTTGCCGTCACCGGCAGGGTCAGCCGGCGTCACGCCCGTATCGGACTTGACCTCGGCACCGTTCTGGTCGATCTGTACCTGCTCGACGATCTTCAGATCGGCTTGCGAGGAGTTCCCACCATTCGACGGGGACTGCTGGTTGCAGCCGGCGATACCGAACACCGCCAGCAGCGCCGAGCTTGCGGCGATTGCACTGCGTGTCGCGCGTCCGCGCACGTTCCACCTCCGGGTCAGTTGTTTCTCAGCGCCGACATCACAGACCACTGTCCGGCCCGCTCTCGACGCTGCGGTTGAACATAGCCAACCAGTGACCGCAGCGCGTCATCTTGGCCAACGCCTGGCCGTGAGCATATTCCGGATCGCCACAAACGGCGCGGTCAGAGGAAACGCAAAGTTAACGGATCAATTCGACGGCGAGGGGTCGTTCGGCGTGTCGAGGGTCTCCAAAACGACCTCGGCGACCCGCTTCATGGTGGTCCGCCGGTCCATTGCGGCGCGCTGAATCCACTTGAACGCCTCGGGCTCGGTCATGCCCTGGTTGGTTTGCAGAAGGCCCTTGGCCCGCTCGACGAGCTTGCGCGTCTCGAGCCGGTCGGACAGGTTGGCCACTTCACGCTCGAGTTCGGCGATCTCACTGAACCGGCTGACGGCAACCTCGATGGCCGGGATCAGATCGCTGATCGAGAACGGCTTGACCAGGTAGGCCATCGCCCCGGCGTCCCGTGCCTTTTCCACCAGGTCACGCTGGCTGAAGGCGGTCAGCACCACGATCGGAGCGATGCGCTTGCTGGCGATCTCGGCAGCCGCATCGATTCCGTCGCGGCGCGGCATCTTCACGTCCATGATCACCAGGTCGGGGCGCAGTTGCTCGGCCAGCTCGACGGCCTCCTGGCCGTCGCCGGCCTCGCCAACGACGTCATAGCCCTCTTCACGAAGCATCTCGGCCAGATCCATCCGGATCAGCGCCTCGTCTTCGGCGATGACTACCCGGCGGGAGGGACGGTCTTGCGCGTCGGTGGGCCCGGTCATGCAGCCATTGTGGCGTGGCCGGGCGCAAACAGCGAACCGCAGGCGCCCAGACCCACCGGTTGGCAGCTCTGGCCCGGCAATCAACTATGGTGGGACACCGCCACAGCGGCCGGCCCTCGTATCCCAACTGGCAGAGGAAACGGATTCAAAACCCGTGCAGTGTGAGTTCGAATCTCACCGAGGGCACCAGCAACAGCCGAAGCCTCACATCGGGCACAATGCTCGCCATCGGCACCACATTCGCTCGGCCCCGTTTGGCACTGGTCTTGCTCTCCGCGGGCCTATTCGGTGTCCTCGCATTCCTGGCGGTCGAGGTCAACTCTTGGTGGCTGACACTGCTCGACACGTCGGTCTGGAATTGGTTCGACGCTCACCGGTCTCACCGGGGACAGGGCGATTCACTCGGCATCTTCGCCTATATCGGTCAACCCGTTCACGTCGCGGTCGCCGGGCTGGTGAGCGGAACGCTGCTGTCATTGCAGGCGCGATCGGCGATGCGGCTCGTTGTCGTGACCGGAGCAGTCGGCGCGGGCGCGGCGATCGAACAGACGCTCAAGGCGATAGTCGAACGGACGCCGCAGAATTTGTCCCAGTTGCGCAATGGGCCGGTGCTCGACTGGTCAATCGTTGACTACTACGCCCATTCGTTCCCCTCCGGCCATGTCACCGGAAGCGCCACGCTGTTCGGGATGAGCGCGGTATGTCTCGCTGCCGGCCGGAGTCGTGCTGTGCGGACGGCGATTTCAGGCGCGGCGGTGACTGGCGTCGTCGCCGTCTCCTGGCTCGCGTTGTACGTTCGCGCCCACATCTTCACGGATGTCATCGGCGGAATGGTGCTGGGTGGCGCGATCGTGGCCCTGTGCGCAGCCGCGATTGTGTTGCCGAACCGTACAGTGTGAGTGCGAATCTCACCCGAGGCCACCAGGAGCGCAGCGTCATGAGCATCAAACGTTCTGTGCGTCACGCAGCAGCAATCACTCTGGCCGGGGGCGCTCTTCTGGTCGGCCTAGCCGGCCCCGCCGCCGCCGACCCGGCGCCGAACTGCACTAAGGCCGATATGGCCGGCGTCATGTCGGGCGTCGGTTTCTCGATGTCGGGTTATTTGTTCACCCACCCCGACGTCAACAACTTCTTCACCAGCCTGCAGGGGCTGCCCAAAGCGCAGATCCGCGCCAAGGTTCAGGATTACCTTTCCGCCAACCCACAGGTGCGTGACGACATCAACGCGATTCGCCAACCCACCACCGATTTCCGCAGCCGCTGCGACGTCTCGGGGAACGCCGGCTAAGCCGCCCAGCGTTGGCTAGGCGGCTCACCGAATCAGGTCAGCGAACGCAGTTGTTGCCGACGATTTCCTTGCAGATCGCGCCAGGAGGTGCGGGGTTGACCGTCGGTGAGAACGAGTTGGGACCACCCGGCGCCACCGCTTTTTCGGTGGGCGACGGTGCCACGGACGACGACGGAGTGGTGGTCGTCGACGGGCTGTCCTTCGCGTTCGAGCTGCAGGCGGTCAACGCCCCCATCCCGACGATCGCGGCTCCGCCAGCAAAGAGTGCGATCTGGCGGGTAAGGCGACCATAGCTCATAGCGTTTCCTATCTGTGTGTGCCGAATGTCTGGATCATCCTGGTTTGCTGGCTCGGCTGATTTACCAACGGCCTCAGGAGGCTGGACGATCGCTGTATGTAGTTACCTCGCATTTTGCAGAGATCATACGACAAAAGCTCGCAGGATGGGCATTAGCCGTCGAATCTTGGTCCACCTCCGCGGTGAGTCGCCATTCCAACCACTCACCTGGCCATCCAGGCAAACCTTCTCAGTATAAATCGACACGCCGGTCCGAGAGCAGGTCGACGTATTCCGTCAGCGTCTTGTCATGCGTGCGGGACAGATCGACGTCGGCGATCGCGAGCCCAGGCCCCGAACCTGCCTCGGCGACCACCCAGCCGTCCGGATCGATGATGACGCTCCCCTCGGTCCACGGCTGGCCGCGCTCGACGCCGGCGCGATCGCACACCGCGACGACGACCCGGTTCAGCCGGCCGGTGGACATCGCGGTGATCACCTCGCCGGGCCGTTCCCCTTCGGGCCGTGGGAACAGCGGCCAGTTGACCGGCGCGACGATCAGCTCCACGCCGTCGACCGCGACCTGCCTGGTCACCTCGCCGAACTCGAGGTCGTAGCAGACCATCACCGCGATCACCCCGTGCCGCGTCGGCAGTACTGACGGCAGTTCGGCACCGCGGGTGAAGATCAGCTTCTCCCGGTCCCACAGATGCGTCTTGCGGTAGGTGGCGATCACGCCGTCGCGATCCAGCGCCACCGCGCTGTTGTAGAGCAGCCCGTCATCGCCGAGTTCGCAGAACCCGCCGACGACAATGGCCTCGCCGGCAGCCGAACGCCAGGCATCGAATGCGGGATCGGTGGAGCGCAACGCCGCCGAGCGGGCTTCGTCGGCATCGGCGAACATATAGCCGGAGGTCGCCAGTTCGGGCAGCACCACGATGTCGGCACCCTGCCCGACAGCGTCGGCGACGGCGTCCGCGGATAGTTCGAGGTTCGCGGCGACGGCCCCGAAGGTGGGCTCGATCTGTGCGCAGGCGATGCGGGTCACCCTTGCAGGCTAGCCTCGCCGCAACGGCTCGGCAGAGGAGAGAAACATGGCATCTGACAACGGGTTCTTGCCGGGCGACGCCGGCGTCGTCGGACCTGTCGACGCGACCAAATACCCCCGCTACACCGAACCGTCGACGTTCGCGCGGCTGCCGAGGATCTCCGACGTGCCCGGCGCCGACGTCGCGATCGTCGGTGTGCCATTCGACAGCGGGGTGTCCTACCGGCCGGGCGCGCGGTTCGGGCCCTCGCACGTGCGGGCGGCTTCCAAGCTGCTGCGGCCGTTCAACCCGGCGCTCGGTGTCGCGCCGTTCGCCACCCAGCAGGTGGCCGATTGCGGCGACATCGCGGTGAACCCGTTCAACATCGACGAAGCGATCGCGACGATCGACACTGCGATGACCGACCTGCGCAAAGACGGGGCGACCGTGCTGACGATCGGCGGTGATCACACCATCGCGCTGCCGATCCTTCGCTCGGTGGCCCGCGACCACGGCAAGGTGGCCGTCCTGCATTTCGACGCCCACCTCGACACCTGGGACACCTATTTCGGGTCGCCGTACACCCACGGCACCCCGTTCCGGCGAGCCAGTGAGGAAGGGCTGATCGACATGGAGCGCTCGCTGCACATGGGCATCCGCGGCCCGCTGTACAGCAAGACCGACCTGGAGCAGGATTCCGTGTTGGGCTTTCAGGTCATCCGCTCCGACGATTACGAATTCGACGGTGTCGCAAGCATTGTCGAGCGGATGCGCAAACGGCTCGAGGGCGGCCCGGTCTATGTGTCGATCGACATCGACGTCCTCGATCCGGCCCACGCACCCGGCACCGGAACACCCGAGGCCGGCGGGCTGACCTCCCGCGAGTTGCTCAACACCCTGCGCGGGCTGGTAGGCCTCGACATCGTCGGCGCCGACATCGTCGAGGTGGCCCCGGCCTACGACCACGCGGAGATCACCGGCATCGCCGCCGCCCACGTCGGATTCGAACTTCTCTCGGTGCTGGCGGCCAACCGATAGGCTGCGATCGTGGGCAGCCTGCGGAAATGCGCTGGTTCGGTGTCATCGGACGGGCCGAACCAGCGTGCGGACTGTGAGCGCATGCAACGCCGCGCCCCGGCCCGCAACCTGCACTGGGCCGAATCCATCAACCGCCGCCAGCGGGTGCTCAACATCGCGGCAGCCATGGCAGCCGTCGTCACCGCCGTGGTCGGGGTCCTGCAGTTCGTCACCGGCGAGCACTTGGTGGCCATCGGGCTGGTCAACCTGGGCACCGCGGCCATCTTCGCCGCGATTCCGCTGCTGCATCGTTTTGGCGAGATCCTGGCCGCGGTGACGTTCGTCTTCTTCGCCTTCGTGTCGCTGACGATCGTCGGCTGGCAGGTCGGGACGGACTCGGGGATCCAGTTCTACTACCTGGTGTCGGCGTCGCTGGCGGTCCTGGTGCTCGGGATCGAACACGTCGTCTTGGCGTCAACGATCGTCGCGATCGGCGCCGGGCTGACCATCGCGTCGCAGTTCCTGGTGCCCGGCGACACCGGGATCCAGCCGCGCTGGCTGGTCAATGCCGGTTTTGTCATCACCACGGTGTCCGCGTGCGCAATGGTGTTCGCGACGGTCTGGTACGCGATGCGCGAGGTGTCCCGGGCCGAGGCGGCGATGGAGTTCGAATACTTGCGGTCCGAGGCACTGCTGGCCAACATCCTGCCCGCGAGCATCGCTGCCCGGCTGAAGGATCCGGGCCGTGGTGTGATCGCCGACCGCTTCGACGACGCCTCGATCCTGTTCGCGGATATCGCCGGGTTCACCGAGCGGGCCAGCCAGATTCCGCCCGCCGAACTGGTGCGATTCCTCGATCGGCTGTACACCACCTTCGACCGCCTGGTCGACAAGCACGGCCTGGAGAAGATCAAGACCACGGGCGACTCCTACATGGTGGTCAGCGGCGTTCCCCAGCCCAGGGACGACCACGCCGAGGCGCTGGCGAACCTCGCCCTCGACATGGCCAAGGCCGTGCGCGACCTGCGCGACCCCAACGGACAGCCGGTGCCCTTGCGGATGGGCATGGCCGCCGGGCCGGTGGTGGCCGGAGTGGTCGGCGCACGCCGGTTCTTCTACGACGTCTGGGGCGACGCCGTCAACGTCGCCTCCCGGATGGAGAGCACCGACCCCGAGGGGCGCATCCAGGTGCCGCAGGATGTCTACGAGCGGCTCCGGGACCACTTCGTTCTCGAGGAGCGCGGCGATGTCGACGTCAAGGGCAAGGGCATCATGCACACCTGGTATCTGGTGAGCCGTCGACCAGCGCCTGCCCCGGACAGCGGTCGACCCGCCCAGGAAGAGTCTGGGCGGGTCGAAAGTTCAGCGAGTTAAACCTTGCGGTTCTCGGATTTGATCAGCCATGCCAGCTTTTCCAGCCCGTCGATGACCTGATGCAGGATGTCGGCGGTGCTGGGGTCCTCGCCGTCGACGGCATCGTGGACCTCGCGCAGGGTGCCGACGACCGCGTAGGCCGCGGTGGTGATCAGATCGACCACTTCGGTGGTGGTGTGCTCGTAGCCGGGGATCTGCGGGACGGTCGTCGTGGCCGCGACGGTGTCAGAACGCCCGTCGGGCACCGCGTCGAGTGCCCGCATGCGCTCGGCGATCGTGTCGCTTGACTCGCGGGCGAAGTCGACGAGTTCGTCGAGCTGCAAGTGCAGATCGCGGAAGTTCGTCCCGACCACGTTCCAATGCGCCTGCTTACCCTGCAGGTGCAATTCGATGAGATCCACGAGCACCCGCTGCAGGTTGCCGGCAAGCTCGGGAGATGCTTGGAATCCAGTTACGTCCGCGGAGTTTCGTCGTTGTCCGGTCGCTGTCGTCATGGCAGTTTCAACACGGCGCGAGCGGCATTTCCTGCCCGGATTCGCTGTCGGTTTCGTCACGTCTGGCGGCCAGGCTGCGCGCATAACCGGTGCCCATGGCCAGCAGCACCAACCCGACCACGATGAAGGCCACCACCCGGAAGATCCCGTCGAGCGTGCCCAGATCGAACAGGAACAGCTTGGCCATCGCGGCCGAGGTCAGCACCAGCCCGCCGGCGATCGGTGCCGCCCGCAACTCGGGCCGACGGGTCCGCAACGCCGCGGCAAACAGCCCCGCCGCCAACCCGATCCAGCAGATCGTGGCCGCCATGTGGCCGGCCAGGAACCCCTTCTCGGGCCCGCCGATCAGCACGCCGGTAGTCACCGTGAACACCGTGACCGCATAAACCGACACCAGGGCGGCGGCGCCCCAGCCGACGCGGGCCTCATCGGTGGCCACCGCGCGACCGAACCACGCCCACGCCACGGTGCCGACCCAGGCCACCAGCACGGCGCTGCCAACGAGAGCCGACACCGCAGACGCAGCCGTGAGGCGCCAGCCGTCGGCCAGGATATCGGGCGCGTTGTCGAAGAACATGACCGCGCCGGCGAAGCCCAATCCTGTTGCCGCCCAACGGGTGATGAGATCGCGGCGACCGGCGACAGCGACCACGGCGCCCAGCGCCAGCAGAACCGGTGCGGCGACCTCCCCCTCGAAGGCCACCGTGACCGCCACCAGGGCGGCCGCCGCCGAGGCCGCCGACCATACCTGCGCCACCACCCCCGCGACGCCGGGTAGCCGATCGGCGAGCAGCACGATCGCCAGCAGGCACACGGACACGGCGGCGGCCAACAGCGCCGCGAGCCAACGGTCCATCGCAATGCCCGCGGCCAGCACCGGCACCAGACCGCCGACGGTCACGATCGCCATTCCGGCCCGGTTCGCGGTCGACGGAAGCAGCAGCAGGGCACTGACGAGCGCCAGGAGCGCGGCGACGCCGGTGGCCGCACCGAGCAGCCAGGCGTCCACGGCCGACCCGAAGTAGGCGGCCACCAGCGCAACCAGCAGCGGCAGGGTCACCGCCGCCATGCGCGCCGCGTGCATCCACAGCCAATCCCGGCCGATCTGGACCAGCAGCGCCGCCGCCGACAGCGCGATCATGAACCCGATCAGCAGCAGTGTCACTCCGTCGGTGATGACCGGGGCGAGCACCACCAGCGGCACCAGAACAAGAACGGCAAGCTGCTCGGAGCCCCAGCGCCGGGCCAGGCTCAGCCCGCCGCCGCCGACGAGCGCGCCGATCACCAACGCGACCGGCGCAGCCACCCAGTCATAGATCGTCGTGACCGCCATGACATCCATGTAGAGCGCGGCAATACCGGTGGCGCTCAACGCGATCGCGCCGACTCGCCCGCCCGGCCGGGCGTGCAGCCGCATGCCGATCCCGACCAGTACCGCCCCCAGCACGCCACCGGCGGCCACCCGCAGTTCGGGTCGCAGCAGGCCGGCCTGCGCGGCGAGCACCAGCAGCAGCACCACCCCGATCAGGGTGACGCCGACGCCCGCGACGGCCAGCGCCTTGCCGATCCAGCCCCGATCCGGATCCCCCGCTGTAACCGCCGCCGGCCGTGGCGGCGCGTAGGTAGGTGTCGGGATCGGCTGCGGGTAATACTGCTGCGGATACGCCTGTGGCGGCCAATAGGGCATGGGCTGCGGCGGCGCCTGCTGCGGCTGAACCGGAGCAGAACCAAGATCCAGTTGGTTCAGAGTCGCCGAGATCCGGGCCATCTGCGCAGACATTGCGGCGAATTCCTGGGACAACCGGGCCAGCACGGCGCGCTGCGGATCGTTCATGAGTCCATCGTCAGCGCCGGCTGGCGCGGGCGGATGAGTAGTACTACCCGATCACTGCTCTTTGTCGAGCCCGTGTTCGATCGCGTAGCGGGCCAGCTCAACCCGGTTGGCAACCTGCAGTTTCCCGAAGGTGGCCTGCACGTGATTTTCCACCGTGCGGTGACTCAGCGAGAGCTTGGCGGCGATCTGCTTGGCGGTCAAGCCTTTTGCCACGTACCGCAAGATCTCGGTCTCTCGCTCGGTCAGGCTCGCGGCGGGGCCGTCGGGACTCTTCGCCATCCGGCGGTACTCCCCCAGCACCAGTCCGGCCAGCCCCGGGGTGAACACCGCACGCCCGGCAGCGGTGGCCCGCACCGCCTCGGCGAGCTCAACGCGCGACGCGCTCTTCACCAGATACCCGATCGCACCCGCCTTCACCGCCTGCAGGACATCGTCGCGCTCACCTGATGCCGACAGCACCAGCACCCGGGAGGACGGCGACACCTCCAGCACCTGGGCGGTGGCCTGCGCACCGTCGCCGTCGCCAAGACGCATGTCCATCAGCACGACGGCCGGGTGTATCACCGCGGCGCGACGGCGCGCGGAGGCCACTCCGTCGGCCGTCGCGACCACGTCGAAACCATCGTCGGCGAGGTCGCGGGCGACGGCGTCCCGCCAGATCGGGTGGTCGTCGACCACCATCACCGTCGTCGGCTCAGCCACGACCGGTCCCCCTCGGCACGCTCAGCTCCCACTCGGTTCCGCAGGAATCGCTCGACAATGTCGCGGAGCCACCCAGTGAGTGCAGCCGCCCCACAATCGATTTCGATATTCCTACCCGGCCCTCTCCGGCAGCCTGCTCGAGGCGCCCGGCCGGGATGCCCGCCCCATCGTCGCGGACCGTGACGGTGACGGCGTCGCCGAGGTCCTCCACGAACACGAACGCGCGGGCGCCCTGGCCGGCATGCGCGACCACGTTGTCGAGCGCATTGCCCACTGCAGCGTCCAATTCGGCGGCCACCGCGGACGCCAGGAGCACGGCGGTGCCCGGCAGGCTCAGCGATACCCGGTCGGATTCCCGGCGGGAGAACAGCATCCGCAAATCGACCGAGCCGGCCGTCTGCTCGGGCCCGGCGCTGGAGATCAGGCGTCGCAACGCGCGCTCCTGCTCACCGGCCAGGTTGGCGAGTTCGGTTGCCTCACCGCCCCATTCGCGGCCCTTCTTGGCCATCAGCGCCAACACCTGAACCACGCCGTCGTGCACCTGGCGCGAGAGCCGTTCCCGCTCCTCCAGTGCGGCCGAAAGGCGCACCGCGCGTTCCAGTTCGGCGTGTGCGCGCCGTGCCGTCTGGGCGGCCATGCCAACCGCCAGGCCCACCGCCAGCTCGATGACGATCGAGGCATTGCGGCCGACATCGAGGTTGACCTGGCCCTTCATCGCCGCCGCGGTGGCCATCACGGCCAGCCCGGCCGCCATTCCGCCGACCGGGCCGAGCACGATCGCGGCCGAGATCGTCGCATTGGTCGCCCACAACGTCGTCGCCAGCGACTGATTGTCCGCCACCCATTGATCGGAGGCCACGAGTTCGGTGCTGAGCATCAGGGCCACCACAACGACGATCTCGGCGATCACCCAGCCGGCTCGGCGACCGAACCCCTGCAGATAGGCCACCGCGCACGCCAGCGTCCACGCGCTGAGCACACCGAAGAAGACCCAGCCCAGCGCCGGCCGCTCCAGCTCGCCGATGCGGGTGACGACGAAATAGGCGGCGTAGCCGTAGCTGAGCAACCGGAACACCTGCGCCGCTCGCCATAGCGGCGTCGTGGGGTCCGCGCTGACCAGCACTGCGGGCTACATGACTTTCGACAGAAAGGCCTTGGTGCGGTCGTGCTGGGGATTGCTCAGGACATCCCGGGGCGCGCCGCTCTCGACGATCACGCCACCATCCATGAACACCAACTCGTCGGCGACCTCGCGGGCGAAGCCCATCTCGTGGGTCACCACGATCATCGTCATGCCCTCGCTGGCCAGCTTTTTCATCACACCCAGCACCTCGCCCACGAGCTCGGGATCCAGTGCCGACGTCGGCTCGTCGAACAGCATCAGCTTGGGGTCCATCGCCAGCGCGCGGGCGATGGCCACCCGCTGCTGTTGGCCGCCGGACAGCTGCGCCGGGTAGGCGTCAGCCTTGTCCGACATGCCCACCTGGTTGAGCAGGTCACGGGCCCGCTCCACGGCAGCAGCCTTCTTGACCCGCTTGACGTGCACCGGCGATTCGAGGATGTTCGCCAGCGCCGTGCGGTGCGGGAACAGGTTGAAGTGCTGGAACACCATCCCGATGTCACGCCGTTGCTTGGCGGCATCTCGCGGGGCCATCTCATGTAGCTTCCCGCCGCGTTCGCGATAGCCGATCAGGTCCCCGTCGACGTAAAGCCGCCCGGCACTGACATTCTCGAGGTGGTTGATGCACCGCAGGAACGTCGACTTGCCCGACCCCGACGGGCCGACGAGCACCAACACCTGGCCGCGGCCCACCGTCAGCGTCACACCCTTGAGCACTGAGAGTGCACCGAAGTCCTTGCACACCCGTTCGGCGCGCACCATGGGCTCGGTGGTGGTCATACGTGTCCAGCCTCCGTCACGGTCTGCGCCTTCGCCAATGCCTCGAGTTGCTTGGTGGTCAGCTTCCTGGAAATCCCGCGGGAGAAGTACTTCTCGAGGTAGTACTGCCCCACCATCAGCACGCTGGTGATCACCAGGTACCAGGTCGCGGCCACCAGCAGCAGCGGGACCGGTTCGAAGATCCGGGCGGCGATTTCGCGGGAGGCGATGCTGTAGAGGTCATACGAGTAGGGCACGGCGGTCACCAGTGAGGTGGTCTTCAGCATGCTGATGACCTCATTGCCGGTCGGCGGGATGATGACCCGCATCGCTTGGGGAAGCACGGTGCGCCGCATCGTCATTCCCCACGACATGCCCAGTGCGGTCGATGCCTCCGACTGCCCCTCGGGCACGGAAGTGATTCCGGCCCGGATGATCTCGGCCATGTAGGCGGCCTCATTGAGCCCGAGACCGACCACCGCCAGCAGGAACGGAATCGACAGATCCTGCAGATCGAGATGGAAGAACGACGGGCCGAACGGGATACCGAGCTGGATGTTCTGGTAGACCGTCGGGATCAGCCCCCAGAACACCAACTGCACGTACACCGGTGTGCCGCGGAAGATCCACAGGAAAACCCATGCCACCGCGCCGAATACCGGGTTGGGTGACAGTCGCATCACCGACATCACCACGCCGAGCACGATGCCGATCACCATCGCGTACACGGTCAGCTGCAGCGTGTTGAACACGCCGAGCATGATGCGGTCGTTGAACAGGTAGTCGCGATAGGTCGACCAGCCGTAAGCCGGGTTGGTGCCCGCGCCGTAGATGAACAGTGCGACCAGCACGATGATGACGGCCGCCCCCACCCACCGCCAGGGATGACGAAGTGGTACCGCGTTGATGGCAGATGGGGCCGACTCGTCGACACTCATATTGCTTAGCTGGCGCCTGAGTTAATGGCCGGCTTGGTGATCATTCCCGACTCGACGCCCCAGTTGCCGGCGATCGTCTTGTAGTCACCGGAATCGATGAGGTGTTGCAACGCCTTCTGCAGCGAGGCCGCCAGCGGCGAGCCCTTGGCGATCGGCCAGCCGTACGGAGCCGAATCGAAGATCTCACCGGCGGCCTCGAGCTTGCCGTTGCTCTGCTTGATGGCGTACGCCGTCACCGGCGAGTCTGCGGACATGGCATCAGCCTGTCCGAGCACAACGGCGTTGGTGGCGGCATCCTGGCCGTCGAACTTCAGGATCTCGATGGCGGGTTTGCCAGCGTCGGTGCACGCCTTGCTCTTACCGGGCAGCTCGTCGGTTTCCTCGGTGGTGGTCGCCTGCACGGCCACCTTCTTGCCGCACGCGTTGGTGGGGTCGATCGGCGAGCCGGGGCGCTGCGCCCAGAGCATGCCCGCCGAGAAGTAGTCGACGAAGTCCACCGACTGCTGGCGCTCCTTGGTGTCGGTGAACGACGACATGCCGACGTTGAAGGTGCCCTGCTGGATCGACGGGATGATCTTGGCGAAATCGGCTTCGCGGTACTCGGCGGTCAATCCGAGCGTGGAGGCGATGGCGTTCATCAGGTCCACGTCGAAGCCGACGATCTTGCCGCTGGAATCCTTGAATTCATTTGGCGCGTAAGGAATATTGACGCCGACGACCAGCTTGCCCGACTTCTTGATGTCGTCGGGAACGGTCGCCGCGATCTCGTCGACCTTCGGCGCCTTGGCGGCGGTCGTCGCGGTCGACGGGCCTGCGCCGGTGTCGTTCTTGCTGCTGCAGCCCGACAGGGCCAGGGAGCCTGCGACGGCGACCACCCCAGCGATGCGCCACCAGTTCTGTGTTGCCCGACGGTCTTGACATCCTGTACGCACGGTTGCCTCTTTCTCTCGACTGCATTCGGGCTGAACAGTAGTAGAGGTGCAACCATCTGGCAGCGGAACCACAGGTGCGGCCAGCTAGCGTGGCCCACCATGCCTGATCTGAGTCGAGTTCATTTCGCCGTGATGGACGGCCCGACGGCCGCGACGCTGGCGCAGGTTTTGCCGGTGCTGTTGTTGAGCCTCATGGTCGAAGTGCGCCGCACCCAGCTGCACCGTTCGACGGCCCGGTTGTACATCGGTGTGTTCTTCCTGTTTTTCGCCCTCGTCGAGACCGTTATGGTGCTGTCCATCGACGGCGAGGTCTATCCGTTCCAGTGGTCGGATCTGATCGCGGCGCTGCTCATTTTCGGGCTGATCACCATGTTGTACCGGCTGTCGGTGGCCGAGCAGACCAAGGACGACGACGAGCTCTGAGCCCAGCGTTGTGAACTGCCCAAATACCGCAACTGGCCGGGGCGCTGTGGAAGACTTCCGGCCATGACAACCACCTCTACCCCACCGCTGCTGCCGCATTTGTGGAAGTCGGTCCTGCTGTCGGGAGTTCTGGCACTCGCCCTCGGCGTGCTGGTACTCGTCTGGCCCGCCAAAACAATCATCGTCGTCGCGATCTTCTTCGGCGCCTACCTTTTGGTGACAGGCATCTCGCAGGTCTTCCACGCCTTCACGTTGCACGTGTCGGCAGGCGGGCGGGTCATGCTGTTCATCAGCGGCGCTGCCGCCATCATCCTCGCGGTGCTGTGCTTCCGCAGCCTGCAGAACTCGATTCTGCTGTTGGCCATCTGGATTGGTATCGGGTTCATCTTCCGTGGCGTCGCGACCGCGGTTTCGGCGATCAGCGATCCCGAAACCCCAGGGCGCGGTTGGGAGATCTTCATCGGTGTCATCAGCTTCATCGCGGGCTTGGTGGTGTTGGGCTCGCCGTTCGAGTCGCTGGGCACGCTGACCCTCGTGGTGGGCATCTGGCTGGTCGTGATCGGTGTCTTCGAGATCGTGGCGTCCTTCGGCGTTCGCAAAGCGTCCACGAAACTTGCCGCATCATTCACACCACCGATCACGGCCCCCTAACTCGTCACAATCTTGGGCCCAAAGCCCCTAGCGCGAACGGCGCGGATCTCTACTACACTTTGTCGTAGATAGGCGATCCGCGCCTTTCGCTTGCTTGGAGAGTTCCGCCATGAGCGCTCTTGATGTGTCCCGGTGGCAATTCGGAATCACGACCGTCTACCACTTCATCTTCGTTCCGCTCACAATCGGGCTGGCACCCCTTATCGCCGTCATGCAGACCATCTGGGTGGTGACCGACAACCCGGCCTGGTACCGAATGACGAAGTTCTTCGGGAAGATCTTCCTGATCAACTTCGCCATCGGCGTCGCGACCGGCATCGTGCAGGAATTCCAGTTCGGTATGAACTGGAGCGAGTACTCCCGGTTCGTCGGTGACGTCTTCGGTGCACCGCTGGCATTGGAGGGCCTGGTCGCCTTCTTCCTGGAGTCGACCTTCATCGGTCTGTGGATCTTCGGCTGGACCCGGCTGCCCCGATGGCTGCACCTGACCTGTATCTGGCTGGTGGCGATCGCGGTCAATCTGTCGGCGTACTTCATCATCACCGCGAATTCGTTCATGCAGCATCCGGTCGGCACCCGGTTCAATCCGGCAACCCGCCGCGCCGAGCTGCAGAGCATCGTCGAGTTGTTCACCAACAACACCGGGGTGGCGGCCTTCTGGCATGCCGTGGCGTCGGCCTTTCTCGTCGCGGCGACGTTCGTGGCGACGGTGTGCGCGTGGTGGATGGTGCGCGCCAAGGGCAGCCCGGACGCGACGAGCATGTACCGCCCCGGCGCGATCCTCGGCTCGCTGGTCGCCCTGGCCGCCTGTGTCGGTTTGTTTTTCACCGGCGACACGCAGGGCAAGCTGATGTTCCACCAGCAGCCGATGAAGATGGCGGCCGCGGAGTCGCTGTGTCACACCGAAACCGATCCGGGCTTCTCCTTCCTGACCGTCGGCACGCACAACAACTGCGACAGCATCACCCGGGTCATCGAGGTGCCCTACATCCTGCCCTTCCTGGCCGAGGGGAAGTTCAGCGGCGTCACACTGGAAGGCACCAAAGACCTTCAGCAGCAATATGAACAGAGGTTCGGCCCGGAGTGGTACGTGCCCAACCTGTTCGTCACCTACTGGTCGTTCCGCGCCATGATCGGCCTGATGGCGATCCCCTTCCTGTTCGCACTGGCCACCCTGTGGCTCACCCGCCGGGGCCGGGTGCCGGGCGGTCGGTGGTACTCCCGCGCTGCGTTGGTGACGCTTCCGACGCCGTTCCTTGCCACCATTTCCGGCTGGGTCTTCACTGAGATGGGGCGCCAGCCCTGGGTGGTCGCACCCAATCCCGATGGGGACCAACTGGTTCGGCTGACCGTCCGCCAGGGCGTATCGCTGCACGGGCCCGGCCTGGTCTGGGTGTCGCTGATCTCGTTCACGTTGCTCTATGCGGTGCTCGCGGTGATCTGGTTCTTCCTGCTGCGTCGCTACATCACCACCGGTCCGCTCGAGCACGACTCCGAACCGGCGCCGCCCACCCCACCCGGGGACGACGAGGTCGCACCTCTGTCGTTCGCGTACTGAGCCAAGAGAGGAGTTACATCATGGGACTGCAACAGATTTGGTTCATCATCGTGGCGGTACTGTTCCTCGGCTTCTTCGTCCTTGAGGGGTTCGACTTCGGCGTCGGGATGGTGATGGCCTGGCTGGGCCGGATCGGCAAGGGTGATCCCGAGTCGCACCGCCGGGCCGTGCTCAACACCATCGGGCCGGTCTGGGACGGCAACGAGGTGTGGCTGATCACCGCGGGCGGAGCCATGTTCGCGGCCTTCCCGGAGTGGTATGCCACGGTGTTCTCGACGCTGTACCTGCCGCTGCTGGTGATTCTGCTGTCGATGATCGCGCGCATCGTGGCCATCGAATGGCGGGGCAAGATCGACGATCCGAAGTGGCGCAGGTGGTGCGACATCGGGATCGCCATCGGGTCATGGCTGCCTGCGGTCCTGTGGGGCGTGGCGTTCGCGGTTCTGGTCAACGGCCTACCGGTCGGGCCGGACAAGAATGTCGTCGGGCTGTCGGTCGCCGATGTGCTCAACCCGTACACGCTGCTGGGTGGGCTGGCCACCTGCGCGCTGTTCCTGTTCCACGGTGCGGTGTTCCTCGCGCTGAAGTCCGGCGGGGCCGTGCGCACCGATGCGGTCGGACTGGCCCGCAAGCTCAGCGTGCCCGCCACGGTGCTGGTGGCCGCGTTCGGCCTGTGGACCCAACTGGCGCACGGAAAGACGTGGACATGGGCGGTGCTGGCGGTGGCGGTGGTCGCACAGCTGGCCGCCGTCGCGGCCGCGTGGGGCGTCCGTGAAGGCTGGGCATTCCTGGCGACGACGATCGTCGTCGCCGCGGTGGTGACTCTGCTGTTCGGGTCGCTGTACCCGAATCTGGTGCCGTCGACCACCGACCCGGCCTACAACCTGACGATCTTCAACGGCTCGTCGAGCCCGTACACCCTGAAGGTGATGACTTGGGCCGCACTGATATTCACCCCGATCGTCCTGATGTATCAGGGTTGGACCTACTGGATCTTCCGTAAGCGGATCTTCGCCGAGTCGATCCCGAAGTCGGTCGGTCTGCCGCTGAGGCGCGTGCCCTGAAGCGGCTGTGGGCGGCCTCGTCAGCGGTGCGCGGTTATCTGGTCGCGACGATCGCCTGCGGGACGCTGATCTCCGGCTGCGCCATCGCCGGCGCCGTCGTCCTCGGCCATGTGGTGGCCGGTGTCATCACCGACCCGCCCACCCGCAGCATCGGCTACTGGCGCACCGATCTGGTGATCCTGGCCGGGCTGTGGCTGATGCGGGCTCTGGCGCAGTGGGGGCAGGGCCGGTTGGGCCAGCGCGGCTCCAGCGCGGTGATCGCCGACCTCGGCGGCCAGGTGTTGCGGACGGTCACCGCCGCGCCGCCCGGGGTGCGCAACGCGCGCCGCGACGAGGCCGCAACGGTGATCACCAGCGGGCTCGACGGTCTGCGCCCGTATTTCACCGCTTACTTGCCCGCGCTCTTCCTGGCGGCGATCCTCACCCCGGCCACCGTTGTCGTCATCGCATTCAACGACCTTCAGTCGGCGGCGATCGTGCTCGTCGCACTGCCGCTGATCCCGGTGTTCATGGTGCTGATCGGGCTGGCCACCGCGGAGCGCTCGGCGGGGGCCCTGGAGGCGATGACCACGCTGCAGGCACGGCTGATGGATCTGATCGCGGGTATCCCCACACTGCGCGCCCTCGGCCGGGCCGATGGCCCGGCCGACCGTATCGCCAAACTCAGTGCGGCCCATCGCCGGTCGGCGATGGCCACCCTGCGCATCGCGTTCCTGTCGGCCTTGGTGCTCGAACTCATCGCCACGCTGGGGGTGGCCCTGGTCGCGGTCAGCATCGGGCTACGGCTGGTGTTCGGCGAGATGAGCCTGTCCGCCGGGCTGACCGTGCTGCTGCTGGCACCCGACGTGTTCTGGCCGCTGCGCCGCGTCGGCGTCGAGTTCCATGCCGCGCAGAACGGAAAGGCGGCCGCCGACAAGGCGTTCGCGCTGATCGAGCAATACCCCGAGCCGCCGGCCGGCACCCGGACCGTCGACGCCGCCGGTGCGGTGATCGTGCTCGACGACTTGTGTGTCGCCGGGCGAGACGGGATGTCGCCGCACCTGCTGTCGGGCCGGTTGCCTCCCGGTCAGATCACCGTGCTCACCGGTGCCAACGGCGCAGGCAAGACCACAACCCTGCTCGCGATCGCCGGCCTGGTCACCCCCACTCGCGGCCACGTCACGGTCGACGGTGTGGACGTCGGCGACCTCGACCGCCAGGCCTGGTGGCGGCAACTGGCCTGGCTGGCCCAGCGCCCGGTGCTCATCCCCGGCAGCATCGCCGACAACCTCAATCTGTTCGGACCGCTCAACGATCCCGAATCCGCCTGCCGGGCAGCGGGTTTCACCGAGGTCATCGAGCGACTACCGAACGGTCTCGACACCGTGCTTGGCCGGAGCGGAATGGGGTTGTCGCTGGGGCAGCGCCAGCGACTCGGCCTGGCACGCGCACTCGGGTCCCCCGCACCGGTACTACTGCTCGACGAACCCACATCGCACCTCGACGAGGCGACCGAATGTACTGTGCTGCAAGCGATCAGCCGACGAGCCGCGCAGGGCGCCACCGTCGTGCTCGTCGCCCACCGCGACAGTGTGGTCCGAATCGCCGATCACGTCATCGCGGTGGAGGCCAATCACCATGCCGGCGTCTGAGATGCGGGCGCTGCTGCGGCCGCGGCTGCCCCGGCTCATGCTGGCGATCGCGCTCGGCTCGCTGGCACTGGGCAGTGCGCTGGCCCTGGCCGGCGTTTCGGCCTGGCTGATCACCCGGGCCTGGCAGATGCCCCCTGTGCTGGACCTGTCGGTGGCCGTCGTGGCCGTGCGGACGTTCGGCATCTCCCGTGGTGTGCTCGGGTACTGCGAGCGGCTCGCGTCCCACGACACCGCACTGCGGGCGGCAGCCAGCGCCCGCAGCGAGATCTACCGCCGGTTGGCTCACGGCCCGGCCGACGTCACCGCACGCCTGCACAGCGGTGACGTGCTGGCCCGGGTCGGCGCCGATGTCGACACCCTCGCCGACGTCCTGGTTCGCGCCCTGGTCCCGATCGGGATCGCCACCGTCCTCGGAGTGGCCGCCACCGGCGTCATCGCCCTGATCTCCCCCGCCGCCGCTGTCGTCCTCGCGCTGGCTCTGCTGATCGCCGGCGTGCTCGCGCCGGGACTGGCCGCACGGGCGGCGCGCGCTCAGGAAGCGGTTGCCCGCCGCCTTCAATCCGACCGCGACATCGCCGCGGTCACCGCGCTCAAGCACGCGGCCGAGTTGCGGGTCGCCGGCCGACTGCCTGCCGTGATCGCGCAGGCCGAACAGCGGCAACGTGACTGGGGGGCGGCGATCGATCGGGCCGCGGCACCGGCCGCCGCGGCAGCCGCGGTGCCGACCCTGGCGATCGGTGCCAGTGTCATCGGCGCCGTCATCGTCGGCATCGGAATCGCCGCCCAGACCGCACCCACGACGCTTGCGGTGCTGATGTTGTTGCCGCTCTCCGCGTTCGAAGCCACCATCGCGCTCCCAGGCGCCGCGGTCGCGTTGACCCGCGCACGCATCGCCGCCGCAAGACTTGCCGATCTCACACCGGCTGCGACGACGACGGAGCCCGTCTCGGTCACCACCGGCGTCCGCACACCGGAGCTGCGCGCCACCGACGTTCGCGCCGGCTACCCCGGCGGTCCAGCCGGCCACGTGGTCACTCTGGCACTGCAACCCGGTGCCCGAGTGGCGATCACCGGCCGCAGCGGCGCGGGCAAGACTGCCCTGCTGATGACCCTGGCCGGCCTGCTTCCACCGGTCGGCGGTGAGGTGACTGTCGGCGGTGTCTCTACCGAGTCGCTCAGTGAATCCGAATTGCGCAGCGCCGTCTGCTATTTCGCTGAAGATGCGCACTTGTTCAGCACCACGGTTCGGGACAACCTGCTGGTGGCACGCGGCGACTGCAGCGACGAGGAGATCACGCACGCACTCTCGGCCGTCGGCTTGGGCAACTGGGTGGGTGGCCTGCCCGACGGGCTGAGCACTGTGCTGGCCGGCGGTGCTGCCGCGGTGTCGGCGGGGCAACGGCGCCGGCTGCTGCTGGCGCGGGTCTTGTTATGTCCCGCGCCGATCGTGCTGCTCGACGAGCCGACCGAGCACCTCGATGCCGTCGACGGGCAGCGGATCCTGCGCGCCCTGCTCGATGACCGGCACGGGTTGCTGTCACCGCGACGCACCGTGGTGATCGCCACCCATCAACTTGGCAACGACATCGCCTGTCCACGACTATCGATCGACAACGACGGGTAACGTGCACCTCATGACTGAGCCCCCAGAGCAGGCACCTCAGCAACCCACTCCGCCGCCCCCTCCGCAGGGGTATCCCAACCCCTATCCGACAGGCCCCTATCCGGGCTACCCGCCCGCCCCGCCGCAGCCGTATGCGGGCTACGCACCGCCGCCGGCCGCCCCGCGCAACGGACTGGGCATCGCCGCACTGATCATCGCGATCGTCGCGCTGCTGGCCTCGTTCTCCGTGGCCGGTGGCATCGTTTTGGGCATCGTCGCGGTGATCATCGGTTTCGCGGGCCGCAGTCGCGCCAAACGCGGTGAAGCCAATAACGGCGGCGTCGCACTCGCCGGCATCATCCTCGGCTTCGTCGCCATCGTCGTCGGCCTGGCCTTCATCGCCGTCTGGGTCGGGCTGTTCAAGGGCGTCGGCGCCACCGACTACATCGACTGCCTGCAGAAGGCCGGCCAGGATCAGTCTCAGGTCCAGCAGTGTGCCGATGAATTCAAGCAATCCGTGGAGAACAAGTTCAGCGTCACTCTGACGCCGACGCCATAGGGACGGGCAGGCGCCGCCGCCGCGGCAGGAACTCCAGCGACAACAGCACCACCAGCAGCGGCAGCACCTGACTCAGCGGCAGCAGCACGTACCGGCGGTCGCCGAGTGCATGGAACTTGCGCAGGTACCGGTACAGCGACTCCAGTGCGATCAGCGAGTCACCGAGGTGGATCGCCGCATAAAAGAAGCTGCGCAGTGGCCCGCGTTCCTTGTCGTTGAAAATCTCCGGGAACGCCGCGAATGCCAGTGAGAGACGCTGTGCACCAAGGTCTTTCATCGCATCGATCATGTCGACTGATAACCGCTCGTCAATGCCGTTGGGGGCGCCGCGACGCCGCCACGGAACATCGAGGGTGACATCGCTGCCGCCGCCGGCCACTGCGTAGCGATGGAATCCCTGCACCCGGCCGGCGTTGTCGCGCGCGACGATCAGCACGATGCCCGGATAGTCGCCGGTGAGTGCGCCGTCCAGGATCATCGAGAAGCCGCGCTCGGTGCGCGCACCCTTGGCCGAGGACAGCAGCACATCGGTCAGCTCGGCCAGCAGGCCGTCGTCCAGCTCTTGTTCGGCGACGATCTCGGTGGTGATGCCCACGTTGTGGGTGCGCTGCACGGCCTGGCGCAGGTTGCGGAACCGGCGGCCCACCATGGCGAACCCCGGCACGTCGATCACCACGTCGCGGCCGATCGGCACCGGCCGCAGCGTCTGGCCGATCACCGCCGGATCCCGCCACAGCCCGAGCCTGCGCTCGCTGCAGCCCAGGACCACCACCCGCCAGCCACGGGTGTGGCACATCCCGACGAAGTCGGCGATCACCTCGGTGAATCGGTCTTGGTCGCCGATCGGGTCGCCGCTGACCACGGCGTAGCCCAGCCGGGTGCGGTAGGCGATCGCCGCGGTGCCGTCGGTGCTGAAGTAGTAGCTCTTGAGCATCTGCATGGCGAACGGCGCCACCGGGTCGCCGCCAGTCGCCGTCACCAGCGCCCACACCCGGGGCAGCTGTTCCGGTTCCGGCCGTGCCGCCGTCGGCCACATCAGCGCCAGCCCGGACGACGCAATCAGGACGTCGCCGGTGACGTCGAAGGCCAGCAGATGGGCCGCAAAACCGGCGACGACGGCCGCGGCGGCCGCGATTGCGTGCGCGGCGGTCACCGGACGGCCAAGGAAGATGCCCCGCGCGATCAACGCGACCGCGGCCAGGATGGTCAGCGACCAGGCCAACCGCCCGTCGGGATGCCAGTTGGCGTGGCGGTGGGTGCGGACCACGAGTACGGCGAGCCAGCTGGCCGCGATGAGCAACCCCAGCGCGCCCACCCAGCGGGCGGCCAGGGTGTCGACATGCACGACAACCCGTTCCCTGGCGCGAAGCCGCAACGCTTCCTGGACCGGCAGTTCGGTCACCAGAAAAACGATACGCCCTCTATCAGGCATTTCCCGGGAAGTGCTTGACGATTCCTTCCTGGACGACGGTGGCCACCACGTCGCCGATCGGGCTGAAAAAGTGTCCGGTGCCCAGGCCCCGCGACTCGGCGGCGACCGGCGAGTTCGTTGAATACAAAACCCAGTCCGAGAAATCGACCTGACGGTGAAACCACACCGAATGGTTGACGGTCACCGCGAAGATCCGGTCCCAGCCCCAGGACAGGCCGTGGGTGGTGATGATCGAATCCAGCACCGTGGTGTCCGACGCGTAGACCATCGCCGCGGTGTTCAGCGTCGGGTCGTCGGACATCACCCCGTCGGCCTTGAGCCACACCTGATTTGCCGTGAGCATGCCGCCCTTTTCGCGCATGATCCAGGACGGGTCGTTGGTGTAGCGCCACTCGATCGGGCGCAGCGCCTCGACGAATCCGGGCACCACCTTTTCGTAACCCACCAGCAGCTGATCAATCGTGGGCAAGGTCTCCGGCAGGGGCAGATCAGGCATCGGGATGTTGTGCTCCAGCCCGCTGCCCGCGGACAGGTAGGACACCAGCGCGGTGGCCAGCAGCGTCCCGTTTTGCATCGCGTCGACGCGCCGGTTGGCGAAGCGTCGCTCGTCGCGCAGCCGGACGACGTGATATTCGATATCGGCGGTCGGGTCGCCACCGGCGATGAAATGCACCGACAGCGCGCTGGGCGCGATGTTGTGGACCAGGGTGCGGCTGGCCGCCACAAAGGACTGCGCCATCAGTTGCCCGCCGAAGGTGCGCGGCGGATTCTTACGGGGGTGGGCGCCGGCGAACACGTCGTCGCCCAATGGAGTGAGGTCGAGAATGGCCAGCAGGTCGTCGAGGTCTGACGTGGCCAAAGTTCTCCCTAGTGGTCGTCCTCACCGATCCGGTGCACGTGGATCAGGTTGGTCGAGCCTACTGTGCCCGGCGGAGCGCCCGCGACGATGATGACCAGGTCGCCGCGCTTGTAGCGGCCAAGATCCAGCAGCGACTTGTCGACCTGGCGAATCATGTCATCGGTGGTCTTCATGTGATCGACGATGAAGGTCTCGGTGCCCCAGGTCAGCGCCAGCTGGCTGCGCACCTCGGGCAGTGCGGTGAACGCCAGCAACGGCAGGTGCGTGTGGAGCCTGGCCAGCCGTTTGACCGTATCCCCGGACTGGGTGAACGCAACCAGCGCCTTGGCGTCGAGCCGCTCGCCGATATCGCGGGCGGCGTAGGAAATGACGCCACGCTTGGTGCGGGGCGTGTGGGTCAGCGGCGGCGCCGCGATCGAGTTGTCCTCGACGGCCTGGATGATGCGGGCCATCGTGCGCACGGCCTCCATCGGGTATTTGCCGACCGATGTCTCGCCGGACAGCATCACCGCATCGGCACCGTCGAGCACGGCGTTGGCGACATCGGAGGCCTCGGCCCGGGTGGGCCGGGAGTTCTCGATCATCGACTCGAGCATCTGGGTGGCCACGATCACCGGTTTGGCGTTCTCCCTGGCCATCTGGATGGCCCGCTTCTGCACCAGCGGGACCTCTTCGAGCGGCAGCTCGACGCCGAGGTCGCCGCGGGCGACCATGACCGCGTCGAAGGCCAGCACGATGGCCTCGAGATTATCGATCGCTTCGGGTTTCTCCAGCTTCGCAATGACGGGGACGCGCCGGCCGACCCGGTCCATCACCTCGTGCACCAATTCGACATCGGTTGGTGAGCGCACGAACGACAGCGCCACCAGGTCGACACCGAGGCGCAGCGCGAACTCCAGGTCGTCGATGTCTTTCTCGGACAGTGCGGGCGCCGAGACGTTCATACCGGGCAGCGACATGCCCTTGTTGTTGCTGACTTTGCCGCCTTCGGTGACGGTGCAGACCACGTCGTCGCCGTCGATGTGCTCGACGACGAGCCCGACGTTGCCGTCATCGACCAGCACCCGGTCGCCGGGGCTGGCGTCCTGGGCAAGCCGCTTGTAGGTGGTCGACACCCGGTCGTGGTTGCCTTCGAAGTCCTCGACCGTGATGCGCACGGTCTCGCCACTGGCCCAGTAGGTCGGGCCATCCGCGAACCGTCCGAGCCGGATCTTGGGTCCCTGCAGGTCCGCGAGGATGCCGACGGCATGGCCGGTCACGTCGGAGGCCGCGCGCACACGTTTGTAGGCGGCCTCGTGGTCGGCGTAGTCACCATGGCTGAAGTTGAGGCGGGCGACGTCCATGCCGGCCTCGACCAGAGCCCTGACCGACTCATCGGTGCCGGTGGCGGGGCCGAGAGTACAGACGATTTTGCCGCGTCTAGTCACAACGCCTCAGCATAGTCGCGGTTCACGGGCATCTCGACCGATACAGATCGCGGTGACGGGCTATTCACTCAGCCGACAGCCAACGGCAATTGGTGCGGCCGCACCGGCTCGGGGAGATCGGACTCCCCCATCAGAAAGGCGTCCACCGCGTGTGCGGCGGCCCGGCCTTCGGCGATCGCCCATACCACCAGCGACGCGCCACGATGGGCGTCACCGCAGACGAACACACCCGGTGCATCGGTCTGCCAATCCGAGCCACAGCTGATCGCCCCGCGCGGGCTCAGCGCGATATCGAGATCGTCGAGCAGCGTCATGTGCTCCACACCTTCGAACCCGATGGCCAGCAACGCCAGATCGCAAGGGATTTCCAGTGATTCACCGACCGGCGTGATGACCCGGCGCCCGTCGACGCGTTCGACCTTCACCTCGGCGATCTGCATGCCGCGCAGATTCCCCTTGTCGTCACCGACGAAGCGCTGCACGGCGACCTGGTAGTGAACGGTGCCGCCCTCGGCGTGCGCGGGCGAGCTTCGCAGCACCAAAGGCCAAGTGGGCCACGGGGACAGCTCGTCATCGCGGGCATCCGGTGGTTGCGGGTTGTAGTCCAGCTGCGTCACCGAAGCCGCACCCTGGCGGTGCGCGGTGCCGAGGCAGTCGGCGCCGGTGTCGCCGCCGCCGATGATCACCACATGCTTGCCCTTGGCGGAGATCTCCGACGGTCCGTCACCCTCGCACTCCCGGTTGGCCGGGACCAGGTGTTCCATCGCGAGGTGGACCCCGTTGAGGTGACGCCCCTCGACCTCGCTGTCGCGCCCGCGCAGCGCACCGACCGCCAGCACGACGGCGTCGAACCGGTTACGCAACTCCTCGACCGACAGATCGACACCGACCTCGCACTCGGTGACGAAACGTGTTCCCTCGGCCCGCATCTGCGACAGCCGCTGGTTCAGGGTGGCCTTCTCCAGCTTGTACTCGGGGATCCCATAGCGCAGCAGGCCGCCGAGTCGGTCGTCGCGTTCGTAGACGGTGACGTGATGCCCGGCACGGGTCAGCTGTTGGGCCGCAGCCAATCCCGCAGGCCCCGAGCCGACCACGGCGACGTTCTTACCGGTGCCGATAGCGGCGGGCTGCGCCTCGATGATGCCCAGGCGCCACGCCTGGTCGACGATGGTGTTCTCGATGCGCTTGATCGTCACGCTGCCACCGGTCTGTTCCTCCCCGATGGACAGCACACACGCCGACTCGCATGGCGCAGGACAGAGCCGGCCGGTGAATTCGGGGAAGTTATTGGTGGCGTGCAGGCGTTCACTGGCGGCATCCCAGCGGCCGCGGCGGACCAGGTCGTTCCATTCCGGGATCAGGTTGCCCAGCGGGCAGCCGGCAGTTCCGGAGTGGCAGAACGGGATTCCGCAGTCCATGCAGCGACGGGCCTGTTGCGACACCTCGCCTGCGCGGTCCTTGGGGTCTTGACGCTCATAGACCTCACGCCAGTCGCCCACCCGCTCGTCGACGGTCCGCTTGGCGGCTTCGATCTTGGGAACCTTCAGAAATCCGCTGGGATCAGCCACGTGTCGCCTCCATGATCGCGGTGTCCACGTCACGCCCCTCGGCCTTCGCCATCCGGGTGGCTTCGAGCACCTTCTGGTAGTCGGTGGGCATGATCTTGGTGAATTGGGCGCTGCGCCTTGGCCAGTCCGAGAGCACCGATTTGGCCAGTGTGCTGCCGGTGTGGTGGACGTGTCGGGCCACCACCTCGTGCAGCCATTCCAGGTCGTCGGGGTCCAGGCTCTGCAGTTCGACCATCGCGGTGTTGACCTTCGCCGGATTCAGGCCCAGCACATAGGCGATACCACCGGACATCCCGGCCGCCATGTTGCGCCCGGTGCGGCCCAGTATGACGACGCGACCGCCGGTCATGTACTCGCAGGCGTGGTCGCCGACCCCTTCGGTCACCGCCAGCGCACCGGAGTTGCGGGCGGCGAACCGCTCCCCGACGCGGCCGCGCAGGAAAACCTCGCCCGATGTGGCCCCGTACAGCAGGGTGTTGCCGGCGATCACGTTGTCCTCGGCCAGGAACAGCACGTCGTCGGGTGGCCGGACGATCACCCGGCCACCGGAAAGACCCTTGCCCACATAGTCGTTGGCGTCACCGATGAGGTCCAGGGTGATACCCGGCGGCAGGAACGCACCGATGGACTGACCGGCCGACCCGGTCAGCGTGATGTGGATGGTGTCGTCGGGCAGGCCCGCAGCTCCGTAGCGGCGGGTGACCTCCGAGCCCAGTAGCGTGCCGACGGTGCGGTTCACGTTGCGGACCGGCAATTCCAGGCGCACCGCGTGGGCATCCTCGAGAGCACCCTCGGCCAGCGCGATCAGAGTCTGGTCGAGTGCGTGTTCGAGACCGTGCTCCTGATCGCGCAGGCGGCGGCGCTGGGTCAGCCGGTCGCCGTTGGCGTCGGTGGGGACGGCGAAGATCGGGCTGAGGTCCAGGCCCTTGGTCTTCCAGTGCGCCACACCATCATCGGTGTCCAGCATCTCAGCGTGCCCGACGGCCTCGTCGATGCTGCGGAAGCCCAGCTCGGCCAGCATCGTGCGGACGTCCTCGGCGATGAACCGGAAGAAGTTCTCGACGAACTCCGGCTTGCCGTTGAAACGTGCTCGCAGTTCCGGGTTTTGGGTGGCCACGCCCACCGGGCAGGTGTCGAGGTGGC
Source organism: Mycobacterium sp. RTGN5 (assembly GCF_033804465.1). Lineage (NCBI taxonomy): Bacteria > Bacillati > Actinomycetota > Actinomycetes > Mycobacteriales > Mycobacteriaceae > Mycobacterium > Mycobacterium sp. RTGN5. The sequence continues at coordinate 294,684 of NZ_JAPZLA010000005.1, read as the reverse complement.
AGACCCGCATCATGATGCAGCCCGCCACGATCAGCGGAGCGGTGGAGAAGCCGAACTCCTCGGCACCGAGCAGAGCGGCGACCATGACATCGCGCGCAGTCCGCAACCCGCCGTCGCACTGCACGGTGATGCGGTCGCGAAGGCCGTTGAGCACCAACGTCTGCTGGGTGTCGGCCAGGCCGATCTCCCACGGCGCACCGGCGTGCTTGAGGCTCGTCAGCGGGGCCGCGCCGGTGCCCCCGTCGTAGCCCGAGATCAGCACGACGTCGGCGTGCGCCTTGGACACCCCTGCCGCCACGGTGCCGACCCCCACCGAGCTGACCAGCTTGACGTGAATCCTGGCCTCGGAGTTGGCGTTCTTCAGGTCGTGGATCAGCTGGGCCAGATCCTCGATGGAGTAGATGTCATGGTGCGGTGGCGGTGAGATCAGCCCGACGCCGGGTGTGGAGTGCCGGGTCTTGGCGATGTTGGGATACACCTTGAAACCGGGCAGCTGCCCACCCTCGCCCGGTTTGGCCCCCTGAGCCATCTTGATCTGGATGTCGGTCGCGTTGACCAGGTAGTCGCTGGTGACGCCGAACCGGCCGGACGCCACCTGCTTGACGGCGCTGCGCCGGCGCGGGTCGTAGAGCCGGTCTTCGTCTTCGCCGCCCTCCCCGCTGTTGGAGCGCCCGCCGATGTTGTTCATGGCGATCGCCATGGTCTCGTGGGCCTCTTGCGAGATCGAGCCGTAGCTCATGGCGCCGGTGTTGAACCGGGCACAGATGTCCTCGACGGACTCCACCTCGTGCAGTGGGATCGGCGGGCGAACACCCTTTTTGAAGCCGAACAGCCCACGTAGCGTCCCGCCCTCGCGGGACAGGCGATTGACCTCGTCGGAGTACTTGGCGAACACCTCGTTGCGGCCGGTGCGGGTCGAATGCTGGAGCAGGAAAACGGTTTCCGGGGTGAACAGGTGCAGCTCGCCCTCACGCCGGAACTGATATTCACCACCCACCTCAAGCCTGCGGTGCACCCGCTCGGTGGGGTTCTCCGGGTAGGCGCGGCGGTGCCGCTGCTTGACTTCCTCGGCCAGCACGTCGAGCCCGACGCCACCGAGCTGGCTGACGGTTCCGGTCAAGTATTCGTCGACCACATCCTTGCTCAGCCCGATGGCTTCGAAAGCCTGTGCGGCCGTGTAGGACCCGACGGTGGAGATGCCCATCTTGCTCATCACCTTCATGACGCCCTTGCCGAGCGCCTTGAGGTAGTTGCGTACCGCCGTGCCCGCGTCGATGCCGGTGAGCTCACCTTCGCGGATGAGGTCCTCGATCGATTCGAACGCCAGATAGGGGTTGACCGCGGCCGCGCCGTAGCCGATCAGCAGGGCGATGTGGTGGACCTCGCGGGCGTCACCGCTTTCCACGACGAGCGCCACCATGGTGCGCTGTTTGGTGCGCACCAGATGGTGGTGCACGGCCGCGACGGCCAGCAGCGACGGGATCGGCGCCCTGGTGTGGTCGGAGTCGCGATCGGAGATCACCAGTGTGCGTGCGCCTTTGGCGATCGCTTCAGTTGCCCGGTGGCGCAGCTCCTCGACGGCGTCGGCGAGTCCTTCTCCACCGCGTTCGACGTCGTAGAGCGAGCGCAGCACGGCGGTCTTCAGGCCCGGCTGTTCACCGTCATCGTTGATGTGGACGATGCGGTTCAGCTCGTCGTTGTCCAGAACCGGCCAGTGCAACAGGATCTGGCGGCAGGAGGCCGCGGTGGGTTCCAGCAGGTTGTGCTCGGGGCCCATGACGCGGGCCATCGAGGTGACGATCTCCTCGCGGATGGCGTCCAGCGGTGGGTTCGTCACCTGGGCGAACAGCTCCACGAAATAGTCGTAGATCAGCTTGGGGCGCTGGGACAGCACGGCCACCGGGGTGTCGGTGCCCATCGACCCGAGCGGCTCCTGGCCGGACGCCGCCATCGGCGTGAGCATGATCCGCAGGTCTTCTTCGGTGTAGCCGAACGCGATCTGACGGCGGACCACCGATTCGTGGTTGGGCGAGATGCGGGTGCGGGCCGGCAGGGTCGTGATGTCGAGCAGACCGGCGTGCAGCCATTCCCCATACGGGTGCTCGGCGGCCAGCTGACCCTTGATCTCGTCGTCGGACACGATGCGCCCGGCGGCGGTATCGATCAGGAACATCTTGCCCGGCTCCAGCCGGCCCTTGGCGACGACTTCGCCCGGCGGGATGTCCAGGACCCCGCTCTCACTGGCCAGGATCACCCGATCGTCGATGGTGCGCCACCACCGACCGGGCCGTAATCCGTTGCGGTCCAATACCGCTCCGACGACGGTGCCGTCGGTGAACGTCACGCAGGCCGGGCCGTCCCACGGCTCCATGAGTGACGCGTGGAACTGGCAGAACGCCCGCCGCGCCGGGGCAAGAGTGGTGTTGTTCTCCCAGGCCTCCGGGATCATCATCATCACCGCGTGCGGCAGGCTGCGACCGCCGAGATGCAGCAGCTCGAGCACCTGGTCGAAGGATGCCGAGTCGGAGGCGTCGGGGGTACAGATCGGCGACAGCCGGCTCAGGTCGCCGGGGATCTTCGCGCTGGCCAGCATGGCTTCCCTGGCATGCATGCGGTTGCGGTTGCCGCGCACGGTGTTGATCTCGCCGTTGTGCGCCACGAAACGGAACGGGTGCGCCAGCGGCCACGACGGAAAGGTGTTGGTGGAGAAGCGGCTATGCACGATCGCGATCGCACTCAGGCAGCGCTCGTCGCGCAGGTCGGCAAAGTACTTGGGCAGCTGCATCGTGGTGAGCATGCCTTTGTAGGCGAGCGTGCGGCTGGACAGCGATGGGAAGTAGACGGCGTCGGGACCCTGCTCGGCGCGCTTGCGTACCGGGTAGACCAGGCGGTCGAGGTCGATCCCGCCGGGGCGATTGCCGTTTCGCTCCGGAGCGGCGATGAACAGCATCGACATGTGCGGCATACACCCCAGTGCCGTCGCACCGACTTCGGCGCCGATCGGGTCGACCGGGACCGTGCGCCATCCGAGAACCTGAAGGCCCTCCTCGTCGGCGATGTCGTGCAGCCGGTCCACGGCGGCCTGTCGCGTGACGGGGTCCTGCGGCAGGAAGCAGATACCGGCGGCAAAGGTGTTGCAGCCGTTGCCCGTCGGTGCGGGCAGATCGAATTCGACGACGTCCCGGAGCAATTCGACAGGCAGCTGCAGCAGGATCCCCGCGCCGTCACCGCTGTTCGGCTCGGCGCCGGCAGCACCGCGGTGCTCGAGGTGTTCCAGCGCGGTCAGGCCGTCAGCGACGATCTGGTGCGACCGGCGGCCCTTGATATCGGCCACCATCGCGACGCCGCACGAGTCGGACTCGTGCTGCGGGTCGTAGAGACCCTGCGCTTTGGGAAGTGCTGAGAACAGCATTCCAGGCTCCTCCGCGGTCGGTCATGCGGCGGGAAAGCTGGTGTGCGCGCGACGCGCTGGCTTTGTGGCCTTGCCGCAATCTGACGTGTGATGTCTGGGACTGCGTCGGCCCGATGATTCGGCGCGAAGTTTGCGTCGCACCGATTGCCGAGTGTATCAGCGCAGGCGGATCACTACTGAGTGATTAATGTCGGCACCAGCGGGAAGCCGGGCAGGTTGCGGACCACCGTCCAGATGACCGCGGTGACCGTGATCACGGCGACCGCGGGCAACGGAAAGGCTCGCTCCCCTCGCCTGATCCGCCACAGCACCCAGATGGCCAACAGCGGCAGACCGACCAGCGCGAAGACGTTGTCGACGACGGCGGCGCCCACGTCGCCGTGAAGCAGGTCGTGGGTCATGCGCAGACCACCGCAGAACGGGCAGTTCCAGCCGGTGAGGAGATGGAACGGGCAGGGCGGGAACAGCGTGCCGGGCAGGTGTGGGTCGACCATGCCGACGTAGGCCAGGGCGCCGACCGCGAGGGCACCCGTTCCGATCGAAAGGGCACCCGTCCTAATCGAAAGAGCGCTACGTGCCATCGCGCAGGGGCCGCCCCTGCGGGTCGCGCACCTTGTCGGTGAGGATCATGATGGCGTCGATGATGCCCCAGACGATAGCGCCGATCGTGCAGGTGAGTAGTCCGACGACCAGCTGGATGATGCCCAGTTTGGTATCGCCGAGGTAGATGCGGCCGATGCCGACGAGGCCGAACAACCCGAGCAGCTGCAGCAGCCCAGCCACGACCTTGGACTTGTCCGACAGCGGCTCACCCGTGACGGGATGGCGTCCGAAAGGCGCGGCAGGGTCTACGTAGCCGCCCGGGGCCGGATACTGCGGTGGCATCGGGTAATTCGACGGGGGCAGGTTGTTGGAGGGCGGTACGCCCTCGGTGCCTCCGAACTGCGGCTCAGTCATGCCACACAGCATGCCAGAGCGGCGACCAACCTAGAAGGGTGGCGCGTCGTCGCTTGAACCGGATGGCGCCGGCCGACGCCCAGCGGCAGGTGTGCGATCTCTCCGGTTGAGGGCGCGTTCGTTGGCGATGTGGTGGGCGCGGTTTTGTCTTCGGGTCGTTGACCGCCTGGGCATCATCACCGACCGGTCGCTGCAGCGGTGGACTGCTGGAGGCGGGGTCGCCGGTGGGCCGGTCGGCGTCATGAGTGCGGGAAACAGCAGGACACTCCCCGGAGTCGTCACGTAGGTCTCGCCGTCCGGGAGTTTCCAGATCACCGTGCCGTCCGACCCTGGCGCTTGCTGTCAGCACTCGAATGGCACCTCGCTGGAGGGGACACCGTCGCGCAGGCCAAGTCGGTCACGGCGGCCGCCGCCGCCGCCCAGTTGATGACACGAAATCCGACTGGTGTCCCGAGCTTTTCCAGGCTACTGCTGGGGCCGACGGGCTCCCACTTCGCCGCACCGCCGCACCGGCGCACCGATTCAGCTCGGAGCAGCGGGACGCCATCATGCTGCGCGAGGGCTGGCGACTGCAGCCACGTCGACGTACAACTGACGAGGACCACCGACTACTGACTGGTCGTCTTCGCCGGATCGCCCTGGGAGGCGCAACTGGCGGGTGGACCAGGTGGCGGCACCGTCGTCGGCGTCGGCGTTCGGTTGCTCACCGAAGTGCTAGTGCCCGAACTCATTTCGGCCCGGGCGTGGCAGGCAGCCCCTCGTTCACGTACACAGGTCGATGATCTGCTTCCTGGTTGAATCAGCGTGCGCCATCCTGGCGGACTGATCAGGATCGGTGTTCGCCCTCCCGGCCAGCGCGTTCAGTCCGACGTCCTGCAGATCGTCGGCGAATGAGCGGATGGCATCGGCCAGCTCCTGCGGAGTGAGCGGGTCGAGACGGCTCAGCAGGTATTGACCGCCGCCGACGAGTGAAAGGCGAGCGTTACCGGCTACCGCCTCCTGCGCGACCGGATCGGGGCCCAGGTCGGCGTGGGTTTGACCCGACACCGCTTTGCTGACCGTGTCGAAGGCGTTGCATACGCGGACCTTTGGATCCCCCGCCAAGATGGCAGCCGTCGGTGCCCTCGTCAACGACCAGGTGGCGAGACCAACGGCGACCACTGCAAGCAGCAGGGCGGCCGGGGCAAGCCACCGCCACAGGGCGCGTACCGGCGCTGGCACCTGCCGTGCCCTGCGATGCGCCCGCGTCACGGCCGCGTCATCCGATGTGACAGTCACGGGGTGCCGCCGCTGCCGCCGCTGCCCCCGGACCCGCCACTGGTACCGGTGCCGCTCGAGCCGGTGCCGCCGGTGGTGCCGGGTGTCCCGCTGCCACTTGCGCCGCCAGCGCCGCCGCCGCCGCTTGCGCCGCCCTTGCCGCCGGTCCCCGCAGTGCCGTTTGCGCCGGATTGGATGCCGCCGGCGCTGCCGGCACCGCCAGAGCCGCCGCTGCCGCCAGAGCCGCCGCGGCCGCCGGTCCCGCCAGTGCCACCGGCACCTGCCGTCCCGCTGCTGGTGAGGAGTGGCAGCAGACCGCCGGATCCGGCTTTGCCACCGTTGCCACCTGTCCCGCCGGTGCCGCCCACGGAGCCAGCGGAGCCTTTGCCGCCCTTGCCTCCGTCTGCGCCGAATAGTATGCCGGCGCCGGCCGGGCCCCCGGCGCCGCCACTGCCGCCGGGGGCACCGGAGCCGCCCTGGCCGCCCACGCCGCCCACGCCGCCGCGGCCGCCGCTGCCGACGAGAGCACCGCCGGCGCCGCCGGCACCGCCGTTGCCGCCCGCGGTGCCGTTGCCAGCGGTCGCAGTCGAGGCCGCGCCGTTGCCGCCGTCGCCGCCATTGTTGCCGCCGCGGTCAGCCCCGCCGGCACCGCCGTTGCCGCCGTTGCCGCCGCTGGCCAGGGCGTTGCCGCCGTTGCCGCCGGTGCTGCTGATGACGGTCGTCGACCCGTCGGCGCCGCTGCCGCCATTGCCGCCGTTACCACCGAGGAGTCCGCCGTTGCCGCCGTTGCCGCCTGGGATTGCGGGGAAGTCATGTGATCCTTGGGAGGCGACGCCGTTGCCGCCGTTCTGGACGCTGACGCCGTTGGCCCCGTTGCCCCCGTTCCCGGTTCCCGCCGCGGCCGTGTTCGTGGTAGCGGGGTTCAGCCCTGAGAGACCGGTACCCCCTACACCACCGTTACCGCCGGCGCCGCCGTTGCCGATGAACATCGACGCAGCGCCACCGTTACCGCCGTTGCCGCCCGGGAGGACGTCACTGCCGGGGGCGCCGTTGCCGCCGTTGCCGCCGCTGCCGAAGAACAGCCCCGCCGCCCCGCCGTTACCCCCGTCCAACTGCGCAATGGTCTGGCTGTAGCCCTTACCGCCGTTACCGGCCAAGATCCCGCCGTTGAAGCCGTCGGGATGCAGTGCGGTGCCGTCAGCGCCGTTGCCGATGAAGATGTTCAGGCCCGGGACCAAACCGGCCAAACCCAGGAAATCCGTGGGCAACCCCAACGGATCAGCCAGGCTGCTCGCCACGCTCGACCCCAGACTGCCTGGCACGCACGACCCGAACAGCGGACACAACTGATCACTCACCGGGGGCGGCGCAGCCTGGGCCACCGGAGCAGCCAACAACGCCGCCACTGGAGCCCCCAACACCATCCCCGCCCCGCCAATCGCGACCGCGGTGGCCAACAGTGGCCGCGCGGGCTTCCTAGCGCCGCTGCCGCGCCGACGATGCTTCGCCATGTCAAGTCTCCTCGAATCGTGTCCGGACCAGCGCTCGGTCTGGTCATCGCGCGTCGACGCTATGCGGTAAGAGACCCCGCAGAATCAGGTGTTTCCCTACGGCTGACGCGCGACACTGCCGTCCAGCGCTGAACCGCTCGGCGTCAGGGACCACCAGGCCGTCCAGCACTACGGCGACCGCGAGCCACGAGTCCGACCAAAATGCCTGCCGCCCCGACGATCACCAACGGGACGGCCCAGTGACGCCGCCCGGATATCGCGGATTCGCATTCGGCGACGTAGTCAAGATGGAGGACGACCTGATTGGCGACCGGAACACCTGCCGCCGTCGCGTCGTTCGCCGCCCGCGGCACGGTTTGGTCGGCGACCACCGCGTTGCCGCATCCGATGGTCGAACTGTTGCCGTCGAATACCGACACCGGCAAAAAGAGTCCGATTGCACCGGCGATCAACACCGCCGCACCTACCACCACATTCCGCAGCCGATTTGCCATGCTCTACTCCTTTGGGTCGTTGATGGGTAGGCGGTAGTTCGGGCAGCGGATCTATCGTCGAGGAAATGGTGTTGTCCGCTGGGTGAGCGGGGTCTACGAGGCCGCCCCCGCCGCGGGTACCTTGGACAACCGCCCGCCGCCGGCGCCGCCCGTGCCGCCGGCGGCGCCTGCGCCCGGTGAGCCGTCGGGTGAACCGGGGCTGCCCTGGGTGCCATTGGTGCCCGTTTGGCCAGGGTTGCCGTTGCCGCTGGCGCCGCCGGTGCCGCCAGGCCCACTGTTGCCGCTGCTGCCGCCGTAGCCGCTGTGGCCGAGGTGTCCGAACAACCCGGCGGTGCCCGTCGTGCCGCCGGTGCCGCCGGTGCCCGCGGTGCCGCCCGATCCGCCGGAGCCGCCGTTGCCTGCGGTTCCAGTACCGGATGCGCCGGACCCAGGTGCACCGCCGGAGCCACCGGAGCCACCGGAGCCGCCGTAGCCGCCTGGGCCGCCTGGGCCACCGGAGCCACCGGAGCCACCGGAGCCATCGGGAACGGCGTTGCCACCGTTGCCGCCGCTGCCGCCGGTACTGCCGGTCCCGCCGGTCCCGCCAACGCCGCCGACACCGCCGTTGCCGCCAACGCCGGAGACCGAGCCGCCACGGCCCCCGGTACCGCCCTGGCCGCCTGCGGTGCCGGTCTTACCGTTGACACCGTCGGCACCGGCGCCGCCGTTACCGCCGTCGCCGTCGCCGGCGGGGCCCGCGCCGCCCTTGCCGCCGTCGCCGCCGTTGCCGCCACCGGATATCGCGTTGCCGCCCGCGCCGCCGTTGCCGGCACGAACACGTTCAGTGCCTGGGCTGCCGTTAGCGCCATCACCGCCGTTGCCACCGAGGTTGCCGGCGTCGCCGCCATCGCCGCCTGGGAACGTACCTCTGCCGCCGTTTTGCAGGCCGACACCGTTGGCCCCGCGCACCGGGTTGGGGGCCCCCGTCGGGTTGACGCCGTTGGCGCCTGGACCACCGTTGCCGCCGTCGCCGCCGTTGCCGCCGTTGCCGAACAAACCGGCGCTGCCGCCGTTGCCGCCATTGCCGCCGGGCGATTGCAGAACCACGCCGAAGGGGGTGTTGTAAGCGCCGCCGGGGGCACCGTTGCCGCCGCTGCCGCCGTTGCCTCCGAAGAGCCCGGCACTGCCGCCGTTGCCGCCGTTGGTGAATCCAGGAACTGTGGTGGTGGGGCTGTAGCCGCTACCACCGTTGCCGAAGAGCAGCCCGGCGTTGCCGCCGTCGGGGTGTGCTGCGGTGCCATCAGTCCCGTTGTGAACGAAGATATTGAAGATCGGGATCTGACCGGCCAGGCTCATGAAGGCGGACAACGGCGCATTCGCGCCGGCGGCCAGCGCGTTCGGCGTCGGCGCCGCCAGGCCCGCAAGGGCACCGATTCCCGAACCCGGGCCCACGAGCGCGCAGCCGCCGAACGGCGGACACACGGGGTTCGCCGCGGCCGGGGCAGCCTGGGCCACCGCAGGAGCGGCCAACAGCGCTGCGCCCGGCGCGGCCAGCACGATCCCGGCCCCGCCGATCGCCGCTGCCGTAGCCGCCCAGGCACGGCCCGGCCGGTGCGACGGCTCAAAACCCTTACCCCGCTGACGATGATTGGCCATCTCGAATCCCCCTTGGACGTCTCAGTACTGGAGCGGTGTACCAACTCCAGGCGCCGACGCTATTGGCTCCTCGCATCCGCAGAATCAGGTGTTTCCCTATGGCTGACGCGCGGTTCGGCAGGAAGAGACCAGGCCGAGCCGATCACCAAGGTCAGGCACGCTCGATCTCCCGACGGCGTGCCTCGGTCAGCTCGGGCCGACACCGCTCGATATCGACGAGATCACGTTTTCCCCTACAGATCTGTTCGGCCCACGTGACGGCCGGGCTCGGCGCGCGAGCGGATGCCGAACTTGCGGTAGACACGGGAGAGGTTGACCTCCAACGTCTTTAGGCTGATGAGCAGCGCTTCGGCGGCGTCCTTGGGCCGTTGACGACACTGAATGTCGCCAAGCAGCAGCTTGGTGCGAGCGCGTTCTAAGCGCGGTTACGCGCTGCCGCCGGTGCCGCCCGCGCCGCCGGTACCGCCGGTGCGGCCGGTCCCCGCGGTGCCGTTGCCGCCCTGTTGGCCGGTCGTGCCGTTGCCACTCGCGCCGCCGGTACCGCCGTTGCCACCCGTGCCGCCGACGCCGTTGGTGCCCGCGGTGCCGGCGGTGTCGCCCTTGCCGCCCTTACCGCCTTTGCCGCCGTCGCCGGCGTCGCCGCCGAGGCCACCGTCGCCCCCGGGGCCAGCCGTCCCGGGACCTGACGCACCGGACCCGGGTGCGCCGCCGTTACCGCCGGTGGCGCCGTCGCCGCCGTTGCCGCCTTTACCGCCGTTGCCGCCGTTGCCGTCAACGCTCACGTCGCCGGTTCCGCCGGTTCCGCCCTTGCCGCCCTTGCCGCCGTCGCCACCGTCGTTGGAGGTGCCCAGGTTGTTGCCGGAACCGCCGCCGCCGGTTCCGCCGGCGCCGCCGTTGCCGCCGAAGCCGGAGACAGAGCCGCCGTGGCCTCCGGCACCGCCGTTGCCGCCAGCGGTGCCATGGCCAGGTTCGGCGCCGTTGCCGCCGTTGCCGCCTTTGCCGCCGTCGCCGCCGTTGCCGCCGATCTCGTTGTTGCCGCCGTTGCCGCCGTCGCCGCCGTTGCCGCCCCCGCCGCCGTTGCCGCCCCTCCCGCCGTCTCCGGCCGCGACGTTGCCAGTTCCCAGCGCGCCGTTGGCGCCGTCGCCGCCATTGCCGCCGAGGAATCCACCGGCGCCGCCGTTGCCGCCCGGAGACTGGCCGTCGCCGCCGTTCTGCACGCCGACACCCGTTCCCCCTGGCACGGGGTTGGGGGTGTTGGTCGCCATGTTCGCCTGGAAGATGTCATCGCCGCCGTTGCCGCCCCTGCCGCCGTTGCCGCCGTTACCGAACAACCCGGCGCTGCCACCGTTGCCGCCGTTGCCGCCGGGGCGCGGTTGAGGGTCGTTCTGGCCGATGATGTTGGGGCTGGCGCGGCCGGGGGCTCCGTTGCCGCCGTTGCCGCCGTTGCCGCCGAACAACCCCGCTGTTCCGCCATTGCCGCCGTCACGAGGGGTAGGGCCGTTGCCGGGACCAACTGTGGTGTAGCTGTAACCGTTGCCGCCGCTGCCGATGAACAGCCCGGCGTTGCCGCCGTCGGGATGTGCCGCGGTGCCGTCAGCCCCGTTACCGATGAAGATGTTGACGAACGGGATCTCACCGGCGATACCGATGAGGGCAGACAACGGCCCGTTCACGCCGGCTCCAATTACCCCGGCGGCCAGCGCATTCGGCGTCGGTGCCGCCAGGCCCGCAAGGGCACCGATTCCCGAACCCGGGCCCACGAGCGCGCAGCCACCGAACGGCGGACACACGGGGTTCGCCGCGGCCGGGGCGGCCTGGGCCACCGCAGGAGCGGCCAACAGCGCTGCGCCTGGCGCGGCCAGCACGATCCCGGCCCCGCCGATCGCCGCTGCCGTAGCCAGCCACCGACGACCCGATGAACCCGAACCCCCAGAACCGCTACTCCGCTGGCGATGATTGGCCATCTCGAATCCCCCTTGGACGTCTCAGTACTGGAGCGGTGTACCGACTCCCGCGCGCCGACACTATTGGCTCCTGGCATCCGCAGAATCAGGTGTTTCCCTATGACTGACGCGCGGTGCGGTTGAAACAGACCCGAGCTTGATCGACGCCGCCACGGGTGGTGGCGACGAGCACGACCGCGCTGAACCTTAGGGAAACACCTGATTCTGCGCGCCGCGCCGCTGCCTAGCGTCGAGCCGCATGAGGGTCAGGGAGGTTCGGTCATGACACGGTCACACGGCGCGACGGCAGCCGGCACGGGTCACCACATCGGGGGCAACCGCGGCGCTGGCGGTCGACACCGCGCGACGCCCACGCCGAATCGGTTGCTGCTGGCGACCACCGCGGCGGTGGGCGGGGCTGCGGTGGTAGCGGTCGTCCCGGCCATGGCATTGTTCGCCGCCCCGGCGGCCCAGGCGCAGACGGATGCGACCTGCACCTTCACTTCCCTCGCGTTGTGCGCCACCGCCGCGGCCGGACCGGCCCCCTCGTCGACGACGATGGCGACGCTGTTCGGGCCCGCGGCCAACGTCGACACCCGATCGGCCACGAACGCCATCGGCTCGCCGGACGACCTGCTGGCGGCGCTGCTACGACCCGTCGTCGAGAGCCCGGCGTTCACCATCGTCAGCGCGATCCCGTTGCTCAACATCCTCGTCGGCAACGGCGGCGACGGGACTGCCGCGCACCCCGACGGCGGCAACGGCGGGTTCTTGTTCGGCAACGGCGGCGCCGGGTACAGCCCCACCACCGCAGGCGCCAGCGGAGGCAAGGGTGGCAACGGCGGCGGCCTGTTCGGCAACGGCGGGGCCGGCGGCAGCGGCGCGGCCATGATCGTGAACTCCGGCGATGCGGTCGGCGGCAACGGCGGGGCCGGCGGCCAGGGGGCCGGCAGCGGCAACGGCGGCAGGGGCGGCAGCGGTGGCAACGCGGTGACCGGCAGCGGCAACGCCGCCGGCGGCGCCGGCGGCACCGGCGGGTCGGTCCCCGGCAACGGCGCCCCCGGCAACGGCGGCAGCGGCGGCGACGCCACCGGTTCCGCCCCCAGGCACGTCGTCAGCCTCATCGGTGACGGCTCCACCTACACCACCACCACTTACACCTCGGTCACGGTGACCGGCGGCAAGGGCGGCGACGGCGGCGCCGCCCAAGGGTTGAGCGAGTTGGGGCCCGACATCCCCAAGTTCGGTGGCAATGGCGGCAGCGGCGGCAGTACCAACGCCACCGGCGGCACCAGTATTGGCGGGGCAGGCGGCAACGGGGGCAGCGGCGGCACCATCGGCGTGGGCGGCAACGGCGGCACCGGGGGTGGGGCGTTCGAGGCAAGTGTGCTCAACGAAACCGACAGCACGGTGAACGGCACCGAGAGCGTTTCGGGATCGTTGGTCGGCGGCAACGCGACCGGCGGTAGTGGTGGCACTGGCGGTAGCGGCGTCTCGGGTGTCGGCGGCAACGGTGGGAGGGGCGGCGCGGCCATCGACTACGGCGGCGACGCGACCGCCGGCGACGGGGGAGTCGGCGGCGCAGGGGGCACTGGCTACGTCCCGGCGAACACCACCGGCCACCTCGGGAAGGGCGGCAACGGGGGCAACGCGGTCGCGCTCCCGGAGCCAAGCACCGTCAGCGTCACCGCCGCCGAAGCCACCATCGGACCCCTCGTCGGCGGGAACGCGACCGGCGGAAACGGCGGCACCGGCGGCGTGGGCAACGACAACGCCTTCGCAGGCGGAGACGGCGGCAACGGCGGCTACGCGCATGGCTACAGCTCGGAGACAGTATTGGGCCTACAGAGCACGGTACCGGTGACCACCGACGGCAAGGGCAACGTCACGGTGCGCCCTGGCGTGCTGAGCCCGAAGCCCTGCCTCGGTTCGCCGTGCACGTCCGGGGTCTCGGCGACCGGCGGTAAGGGCGGTGACGGCGGCGGCGCCACTCAGACCGTCGTCAACGACATCGGCTTACAGGACGGCGGCAACGGCGGCAAGGGCGGAGCGGCCGTCGTCGCCGGCGGCTCCTCCCACCCGACCGGACCTGCCAAGGGCGGCGACGGTGGCAACGGCGGCGACGGCGGGAAGCCGCCCAACGCGGGCGGCGCCGGAGGCACCGGCGGGAGCGCGTCTGGAGGATCCACTGCCTCCCCCGGCAGCCACGGCACAGATGGCACCCCGTGACGGCGAACCATGGTGAAAGCGAAAACCACAGGGCCGCAACGCGGATCATCCTCGAGAACGGACTCAAACCCATGCCCGAACACCATCATCGGCAACTCTCCCCGACCGGCGGACGGCACCGGAGCGCCCGCCCGCCCGCGCGCCCGGTGCTGGCCACGGCGGCGGTGATCGGTGTCGCCTTGGCCGCCTCGGGCGCGGCGTTCTGGGCTGCCGCGCCGGTAGCGAATGCCGAGCCGACCGCGCTGTGCTCCGTGCGCCCGCTGGCGTCGTCGTGCGGCGCGTCCACGACCGGGGCCGTCACCCCGGTTGTCCAGAGCGGGCCGACCGACACCGTTGGCGTCGGCAACCCGCTCGGGCTCCTCATCGGGACCGCGCTGAACAGTCCCCTGCTCAACCTGGTCGGTGCCGTCCCGGTCCTGAACGTATTGATCGGCAACGGTGCGAACGGCACCGCAGCGCACCCGAACGGATTCGACGGCGGGCTGTTGTTGGGCAACGGCGGCAACGGGTACAGCCCTGGCCCGGCCGAGAGCGGGGCCCGCGGAGGTAACGGCGGGGCAGCCGGCATGTTGTTCGGAAACGGCGGCAACGGTGGAAACGGCGACTACGGCAACGCCGTGCTCGGCCTGCCTGGCGGCAACGGCGGCAACGGCGGCCGAGCGGGCCTGCTCGTCGGCAACGGCGGCTCTGGCGGCACCGGCGGCAGCGGCGCCCAAGCCGCCAGGAACCCCGGCCAACCCCAGGACGGCGCCGACGGCCAGTTCCCCGGCGGCGACGGCGCCAATGGCGGAACGCCCTACGGTGCTGGCGGTGACGGCGCCAACGGCAGCCCCGGCAATGCCAACGCCCCCAGCGGTGACGGCGGCAATGGTGGCAACGCCTCGGGGCACGTCACCGACCCCGGTGGCGACGGTGGCAACGGCGGCAACGGCCCGGCCGGCGGTGGCGACGGCGGAAACGGCGGAAACGGCAACGACGGCCGGGCGTTCGGCTACACCCCGACCGCGGGAGGCACTGGCGGCGCGGGTGGCAGCGGCGGTGCGGTCGCCGGGTTCGGCGGCAGCGGCGGCGTCGGCGGCGTCGGCGGGTCGGGCATCGGCTCGTTCTCCGGCGGCGGGGGTGGTCGAGGCGGCGACGGTGGCCAGGGCAGTACCCCCCGCGGCGACGGTGCCGCGGGCTCCGGTGGCGACGGCGGCGAGGGTGGCAACGGCCAGGCTGGAGCCGGCGGCGGCAACGGCGGTGCAGCCGGGATCGGTGCGTCCGGCAACGGCAGTCCTGGTTCCGGCGGAGCGGGCGGCGACGGCGGCCGCGGCGGCAACGGTGGCGGCGGCGGTGGCGGTGGCACCAGCCGGGCGGGCACCGACGGCAGCGACGGGGACGGGGGCGACGGCGGCCGGGGCGGCAAGGGTGGAGCTGGCGGTGCCAGCGGCGACGGCACCCCGGGGCAGACCGGACAGCCCGGCCACGCCGGCACCGGCACCGCCGGAAGCAGTGGCGGCGCAGGGGGCGCCGGGGGTGCCGGTGGAAGCGGCGGCACGCCCTAACCTAACGGAAAGTGTTGTTGCCGAATGGGAATCGAGCGGTCAGCCTGTCGGGTCTCGGCACTATCGGGCTTCTGGCATGTGCAGAATTAGGCGTTTCGCTTAAAGATCGGCTTGGCTCATATAGCGGCCGAGTTCGGCCCGCGAGCGGATACCGAGCTTGCGGTAGACGCGGGATAGGTTGACCTCCACCGTCTTTGGGCTGATGAACAGCGCGGCGGCGACGTCACGGTTGGTCATGCCCGAGGCTGCCAGTTCGGCGACCCGCCGTTCGGCCGGAGTGAGTCCGCCGGCCCGGCGCGGCACGACGACGCAACGGGCCAGCTCGGCGCGGACCCGCTCGGCCCACAGCGGGGCTCCCATCGCTTCGAAGCTGGCCAGCGCTTCACCCAGCGTCTCGGTGGCGGCGTCCTTGCGGCGCTGGCGACGGTGGATCTGGCCTAGCAGCAGTTGGGTGCGTGCGCGTTCGAACGGCATCGGCAAGCGCGCGTGTTCCACCAATGCCTGTAACACTGACGCATTGGCTCCCTCGAGGTCGCCGCGGGCGGCCAACAGCATTGCGCGGCAGCGCCCACCGACAGCCAGCATCCACGCGCGGTCGAGCCGGGCTCCGTTGCGTTCGAGCCGCTCGATCATGGGCTCGGCCTCGGTGAGCCGATCCAGCTGAATCAGGGCCTCGACGGCGTCGGGCACGAATGACGCGGCGATGACCTCGGTTCCGTCTGGTGCGGCGGCCAGCCTGGCCATCTGGTCCCCGAGCGCGGTCACCGCTGCGGCGTAGTTGCCGTGGGACACCTCGAGAAAGCCGAGGATGGTGTCCGGCCACACCGACATCGTGGTCGAGTGGCTGCGCTGGCCTGCCTCGAGCGCCGCGGTCGCATCGGAGCGAGCATCATCGACCCGACCGGCGTAGGCGGCGACCGCAGCCTTGACGGTCAACGCAATGAACAGTGGCAAGTCGCCGCCGAGCAGCCGCGCGCGCTCCATGGCGTCCCGGGCGATCTGGGTGGCTTCGGCGAAATCGCCTCGCCAGATTTCGATCAATGCGCCGTGGAAGGCGAGGAACATCAGCTCGTTCTCCTCGCCGTACTCGATGCAGCGGTGACGGATGGCGAGCATCTCGTGATGTGCCCGGTCGAGCCGTCCGGTCCACGCGAGTATGGCCGCGTTTTGGAGACTCGGGCGAAAGGGCAGGGGGACGGGCGCTTTCGGGTCCTCGAGCTCGAGTGCCCGCTGCAATGCCTGCTCGTCGAGGCCGTCGCCGCGCACCACGTGGGCAATGACCTGCATACCGAGCGCCTGGCTCAGCAGACCTGGGTGGCCAAGCCGCTCAGCGTCGGCCACCGCGTCGTCGGCGCTCTCGGCGGCGGCGTCGTACCTGCCGACGTTGCCCTGCGCGAAGCACAACGTGACCAGCATCTGCACCCGCATCGCCAGGTCGTCGCCGACATCGTTGAGCCCGCGCTCCAGCAGGCCGATGGCGTCGAGGAAGCTGTCGTCGGTCAGCCGCACCATGGCCAGCAGGCACAGCGCCGCGGCCAGTAGTGGACCCGCCTTCAACACCCCGACGGTCTTCTCGAGCAGGGCGCGGGCGCGCATAGGGTCCCCGGCCTCGAAATGGTGGCTCGCCGAACGGATCCGGCGCTCTGCGGTGTCGCCGCCGAGCTTCACGGCAAGGTCGACCAGCTCGGCCGCGGCCGCGGGCGCACCTCGCATGCGCGCCATCTCGGCCGCCTCGTCCAGAGATGCCCAGGTGGCCGAGTCACCCGTGGTGGCGGCTAGAGCCAGATGCCTTGCCGCAGGCTCGGATTCGGTGACGACCTCGGCCAAGCGGCGATGCATCGCCCGTCGCCGTGCCGGGGACGCATCCGCATAGACGCCCCTGGCCAACAACGGATGAGCGAAGCTCACCGTGGTGCCGTCGATGGTGACGATACCCTCGCTCTCGACGTTCTCGAGCAGCCGCAAGGCCTCTCGGGCATCGGTATCCGTTGCGCGGGCCAACAGTTCCACCGTCGGCGCGGCGGCACAGGCGGCCGCCAGCAACACATCGTGAACCTCGCCGTCCAGGCTGTCGATCCTCGCGCGAACCAACTCGGCGAGCGTGCTCGGCAATGACCCCTCCGCGTCGGTGGTGCCGTCCGCCATGGCCCGTGCAAGCTCGAGTGCGTAGAACGGATTGCCCCCCGAGACCTGCTGGATGTGCACCATGGCCGGGCGCGGGAAGGACCGTCCGAGTCGCTCGGATACCACGGCGTGCAGACTGCCAATGGTCAACGGGGCCAGCTGAATACACTCAACGAAAGGAGCACCAGAGGACCGCAACCAGGATGCGGCACCGCCGCCGTCCGGATCGATGCGCGCAGCACAGAGTACCCCGACCGGCGCCGCGAGTCGCCGCACCGCGAACGCCAGCACACGCTCACTGGAGGGGTCCAGCCACTGCACGTCGTCGATTGCCACCAGCACGGGCTTCACGTCCGCCAGGCGTTCGACGATCGAGAGGAAGCCCGCCGCCACCGCGCGCTGATCCGTCGGCTCGTCACCGCCGGCCCGGAGCAGGACCCGGTCGATCGCGTGCCGCTGCGGGTACGGCAGGGCGGCCAAGATGGCCTCGTCGACGCCGCCTAAAAGGTCGGCCAACGCGGCGTAGGCCAGTACCGACTCCGCCACCGCGGGCCGGGCCGACAACACCCGGAACCCGCGGTCATGCGCCTGCTTCACCGCGGCAGACCACAGCGTGGTCTTGCCGATGCCCGCCTCGCCCTTTACCAATAGTGCTGACGGCTGCTTACCCGCAGAGGCGAGGAACTCGGCAACCGACCGAGCCTCGGCGGGACGGCTCACGTCATCGGTGGACACGGTAGAACCATCTCCGAGGGCGCCGCGCACCGCGCTGACAGTCGCAGCAACATGTCTCTGACCGTTTCCGCTCATGGGCTTGCTCGGCAAATCGTACAGTCTGCCGTGGCAGGGTGACGGGTTGTGCCGCGCGACCGAGAATGTCGCGGGTAGTTGACTACCTGATTGACGCTGCCGTCGGTTTACGGGTCAAAGTGATAGCAAACCGGTCAGAAGCGGAACACCTAGTCGCGGTGGACGTCTACGCCCCACAGCACACGACGGACGACGGCGCGGAATTCGCGGCGCTGGGCCGGCGGTACTGCTGCAGCGACGGGCTCGGGTTCCGGCTCCGGTTCCGGTTCCGTTTCCGGTTCGGGCTCCGCTTTGGCTTCAGCCTCGGGTTCCGGCTCGGGCTCAGGCTCGGGCTCGGCTTCGGCTTCAGCCTCGGGTTCCGGCTCGGGCTCAGGCTCGGGCTCGGCTTCGGCTTCAGCCTCGGGTTCCGGCTCGGGCTCAGGCTCGGGCTCGGCTTCGGCTTCAGCCTCTGCTTCGGCCTCTGGTTCCGGCTCGGGCTCGGCTTCGGCTTCAGCCTCTGCTTCGGCCTCTGGTTCCGGCTCGGGCTCGGCTTCGGCTTCTGCCTCGGGCTCTGCTTCTGCTTCTGCCTCTGCTTCAGCCTCCGGTTCCGGCTCAGCTTCAGCCTCCGGTTCCGGCTCAGCTTCGGCTTCCGGCTCAGCCTCGGGCTCCTCGACATCACCGGCGGCCGCGGCATCTTCGGGGTCATGTTCGGCGGCCACGCTCACGGCGGCGGCGATACCACCGCCGGTGGCGACCGCCACCAGATCCTCGGCCATCTTCTCGGCGGGCGATTCCTCATCGGGCCCATCGCTGGCCTGCCTACCACCCAACGTGGCCGGATCCTCGCGCCCCTTGGGCGCAAGGAGGATGTACACGATCGCGCCGATGAACACGAACACCGACGTGAACGAGTTCACCCGAATGCCCGCGATGTGCGTGGCGGTGTCGTCGCGCAACAACTCCACCCAGAACCGGCCGATGCAGTACGCCGCCACGTAGGTCGCGAACAGGCGACCGTGACCCATCTTGAACCGCCGGTCGAGGTAGATCAGGACGAAGAACACCGCGAGGTTCCACAACAGCTCGTACAGGAACGTCGGCTGCACCACCGCGGCGACCTGCCCCGTCGACACCCCGTCGAGGGAGTGCACGTCGACCATTCCGGACGAGTCGCGCCGGTAGAAGATCTCCATCCCCCACGGCGCCGTCGTCTCGCGGCCGTACAACTCTTGGTTGAAGTAGTTACCGAGCCGGCCGATCGCCTGCGCCAGGATGATTCCGGGCGCAATGGCGTCACCGAACGCCGGCAGCGGAATCCCCCTGCGCCGGCACGCAATCCAGGCACCGACACCACCTAGGGCAACCGCACCCCAGATCCCGAGGCCGCCGTCCCAGATGCGCAGCGCCGCGCCGATGCCCGCGCCACCCTCGGCGAAATACGTTTTCCAGTCGGTCATCAGGTGGTAGAGCCGGCCACCGATCAGACCAAACGGCACCGCCCACAAGGCGATGTCATAGATGACGCCCCGCTCGCCACCACGCGCCACCCACCGGCGGTCACCGATGACCAACGCGGCGATGATGCCCGCAATGATGCACAGCGCGTAGGCCCGAATCGGGACCGGGCCCAAGTGCCACACACCTTGCGGCGGACTCGGGAAATAAGCCAAGACGGTTGTCGTCACGAGGCAGACACTTTCTGTCGCACACCCACAGCCAGCTCTTCGGTCAGCGTCCGCACAGCCGCCAACCCGTCGGTCAGGGCCGACACTAACGCTGAACCCACGATCACGCCGTCCGCGAACGCCGCGATCTCGGCGGCCTGCTCACGCGAGCGGACACCGAGCCCGACGCCCACCGGTATGTCCGAGAGCTCCTTAACCCGTCCCACCAGTTCCGGCGCCGCACTGGACACCACGTCACGCGCACCGGTCACACCCATCGTCGATGCCGCATAGACGAACCCACGCGAGGCCTCCACGGTCTTGGCCAGCCGCTCCGGGGTCGACGACGGCGCCACCAGGAAGATCCGGTCCAAATCGTGGGCCTCGGAGGCCGCCAACCACTCGTCGGCCTCATCCGGAATAAGGTCCGGGGTGACCATGCCCAATCCCCCGGCCGCCGCGAGATCGCGCGACCAGGCGTCAATTCCATAGTGCAGCACAAGATTCCAGTACGTCATGACCACCGCGTTGCCACCCGCGGCGCTGATGGCCTCCACCGCGCGCAGCGTGTCGCGAACACGAACGCCGCCCTGCAGGGCAGCCTCCGTCGCGGTCGCGATCACCGGTCCGTCCATGCCGGGATCGGAATACGGAACACCGACTTCGATGATGTCGCAACCGGATTCAACCAGTGCCACCATCGCGTCGATCGACACGTCGACAGCGGGATAACCGGTCGGCAGATATCCGATCAGGGCAGCCCGGCCTTCGTCGTGACATGCCGCAAAAATCGAACCCAGCCGACCCGACTGGCTGTGCTGAACCGTCATGAGACTCCCGGGCCGGACGTGTCGAACAGCCCGAACCACTTGGCCGCCGTCTCGACGTCCTTGTCACCGCGACCCGACAGGTTGACCAGGATGATGGCACCGGGGCCGAGCTCGGGCGCCAGTTTCACCGCGCCCGCCACCGCGTGGGCCGATTCGATGGCCGGAATGATGCCCTCCAGGCGGCACAGCAGCCCGAACGCGTCCATGGCTTCGGCGTCGGTGATCGGCTGGTACTCAGCGCGCCCGAGCTGCTTGAGGAAGGCGTGCTCGGGGCCGACACCCGGATAGTCCAGCCCGGCCGAGATCGAGTGCGACTCGATGGTCTGACCGTCCTCGTCCTGCAACAGGTACGAGTACGAACCCTGAAATGCCCCCGGCGTTCCACCGGTGAAAGTTGCTGCGTGCCTGCCGGTTTCGACTCCATCGCCAGCCGCCTCGAAGCCGACCAGGCGCACGGCGGGGTCGTCGATGAACGGGTGGAAGATGCCGATCGCGTTGGAACCGCCACCCACGCAGGCGACAACGGCATCGGGCAGCCGGCCGGCTTGCGCCTGGATCTGCACCCTGGCTTCGAGCCCGATGATGCGCTGGAAGTCGCGCACCATCGTCGGGAACGGATGTGGCCCGGCCGCGGTCCCGAAGCAGTAGTAGGTGCGATCGGCGTTGGTGACCCAATCACGGAACGCGTCGTTGATGGCGTCCTTGAGCGTCTTGGACCCGGACTCCACCGACACCACCTCGGCACCCAGCAGCCGCATCCGCGCCACGTTCAGTGCCTGGCGGGCGGTGTCCACCGCACCCATGTAGATCACGCATTCCAGACCGAGCAGTGCGCAGGCCGTCGCGGTCGCCACACCATGCTGGCCGGCGCCGGTCTCGGCGATCACCCGGGTCTTGCCCATCTGCTTGGCCAGCAGCACCTGACCCAGCACGTTGTTGATCTTGTGCGATCCGGTGTGGTTGAGGTCTTCGCGTTTGAGGAACACCCGCGCCCCGCCGAGGTGCTCGCTCAGCCTGACCGCCTCGTAGAGCGGCGACGGGCGCCCGGCGTAGTGGGTCTGCAAATTGTCGAGCCGGTCAAGGAATTCCTGGTCGGTGCGCGCCTTTTCGTAGGCGGCGGTCACCTCTTCGATGACGGCCATCAGCGCCTCGGGCACATACCGCCCACCGAACACTCCGAAGTGTCCACGGGCGTCGGGATCGTGCGCCGTCGGCTCGGCGACAGCCGCACTCATGCGCGGCACGTTCGGCGTGGAGGTATCGGCCACGACTCAGCGAGAGGGTTTCGGGCAGGAGGGGTGCGCGCCGGCGGTCACCAGGTCGGCGACGGCGCTGCGCGGGTCCCCGCTGGTCACCAGACCTTCACCGACGAGCACGGCGTCCGCGCCCGCGCCCGCATAGGCGAGCAGGTCACCGGTGCCGCGAACTCCCGATTCGGCGACCCGGATCGTGTCCGACGGCAGGCCCGGCGCGATCCGCGCGAAGCAATCCCGGTCGACTTCCAGCGTCTTGAGGTTGCGGGCATTCACACCGATCACCTTGGCGCCGGCCTGCAGCGCCCGGTCGGCTTCTTCCTCGGTGTGGACCTCGACCAGCGCGGTCATCCCCAGCGATTCGGTGCGCTCCAGCATCGACTCCAGGGCCGGTTGCTCGAGGGCCGCCACAATCAGCAGCAGCATGTCCGCGCCGTGCGCCCTTGCCTCGTGGATCTGGTAGGGCCGAACAATAAAGTCTTTGCGCAGCACCGGAATTCGGACGGCGGCACGCACCGCGTCGAGGTCTGCCAGTGAGCCGTGGAAGCGACGCTCCTCGGTCAGCACACTGATCACCCGGGCGCCGCCGCTCTCATAGGCGCGAGCCAATTCGGCGGGATCGCCGATATCGGCGAGTTGGCCCCGGGATGGGCTGGCGCGCTTCACTTCGGCGATGACGGCGATGCCCGGCGCGCGAAGCGCGGCCAGTACGTTCAGCGGAGCCGGCGCCGCCTCTGCGGCGGCCTTGACCTCGGCCAAACTCACGATCGCCTCGCGGGCGGCAACGTCTTCGCGAACTCCCTCGATGATGGAGTCGAGCACGGTTGCCGAACTCATGCGAACCGGATCCCTTCTAGCGCCCTGACGATCTCGCTTATGTCCTTGGAAGGGTAGTCGTAGTACACCGCGCATTCGTCACCGACCCTCGGTGTCGGGGCGACCATCTGTGGGATCGACACCCTCGTCGAGTGCGTCCCACATGCCCCGCTCCGAGATGGTGGGGTCGGCGTCCTCGCTGCGCGCGGCGCTTCGGCGGGCCGCAGGCGCGGCGTATTTGGCCGTCGCCCCCCGCCCCGAGCCCGCCGAACGCATCAGCAGTACCGCAGCGACCAGCGCACACACCGCCGCGGCGATGGTCAGCCCGGCACCGACGTAGTGCCGGTCGCTGGCCACCAGCGAGGCCACCGGAAACTGGGCCAGGTCGGCGGCGCGTGGGCCGACGTCGGGCGTGACGATCAGGCTGACACCGAGATACCCCAGCAGCAGGGTGACCACGGCGACGAGCACCGCGACCGCCCGCAGACCCCAACCCCGCACAGCCAGCCCGGCCACCGCCGCCGCCAGCAGCAGCACGGCCAGCGGCAACAGGGCGGTGGACCAGCTGGCACCGGTCAGCGTGACGGTCTTGGGCTGGCCAAGGCCGTCGAACGACGTCACCGAGACCCACACCAGGCGCGAGCCCGCCCACAGCAACAGCGCGGACGCGACCAGCAGCAGCTGCCCGATCCGAATCACGGGGCGTCCAACGTTTCCGCGGCCGCGATCGCGCTGAGCACCGCCTTGGCCTTGTTGGATGCCTCGGTGTACTCGTAGGGACCGTTGGAGTCGGCCACCACCCCACCGCCCGCCTGCACGTAGGCGGTGCCCTTGCTCATCAGGGCGGTGCGGATGGCGATGGCGAAGTCGGCGTTGCCTGCGAAGTCCAGATACCCGACGACGCCGCCGTAGAGGCCGCGGCGGGTCTTCTCCACCTCTTCGATGAGCTCCATCGCGCGCACCTTCGGCGCTCCGGTCAAAGTGCCCGCCGGGAAGCACGCCGTGACCGCGTCCAGCGCCGTGCGGCCGTCCGCGAGCAGGCCGGTGACCGTCGACACCAGATGCATGACGTGGCTGTAGCGCTCGATGTGGCTGTAGTCCTCGACCCGCACGGTGCCCGGCACGCACACCCGCCCCAGGTCATTGCGGCCGAGATCGACCAGCATCAGATGCTCGGCGCGTTCCTTCTCGTCGGCCAGCAGCTCCTTCTCCAGCAGCTGGTCTTCCTCTTCGGTCTGACCGCGCCACCGGGTTCCGGCGATCGGATGCGTTGTGGCCCAGCCGTCCTTGACCGTCACCAGCGCCTCGGGGCTGGAGCCGACGATCGAAAATGCCGTTCCCCCAGCCTCATCCGGGATGTGCAGCAGATACATGTACGGACTCGGGTTGGTGACCCGCAACATCCGGTACACGTCGATCGGGTCGACGGCGGTGTCCATTTCGAAGCGCTGTGACGGCACCACCTGGAAGGCCTCACCGGCCTCGATCTCCTTGACCAGCCGCTCGACGATCGCGCTGTACTCCTCGGGCGTGCGCTGCGAGCGGTGCTGAGCCTGGGGCCGGGAGAACGTCGCCACACTCGACGACAGCGGCTGGCTCAGCGCCTCGGTCATCACATCGAGGCGGGCGACGGCGTCGTCGTAGGCCCAGTCGACCCGGTCGTCGGTGCCGTTCCAGTTCACCGCGTTCGCGATCAGGATGATCGTGCCCTCGTGATGGTCGACGGCGGCCAGATCGGTGGCCAGCAGCAGCAGCATCTCGGGCAACCCGAGATCGTCGACGGCCAGTTCCGGCAGTCGTTCGAGGCGCCGGACGAAGTCGTAGGCGAAGAACCCGACCATGCCGCCCGACAGCGGCGGCATTCCGGCGAGCGGACCCGTGGACAGCAGTGTCATGGTCTGGTGCAGCGCCGCCAGCGGGTCACCGCCGGTCGGGGCGTCCTGCGGGGTGGCGCCCAGCCACACCGCTTCCCCGTCGCGGACCGTCAGTGCCGAGGGCGCACCCGCCCCGATGAACGACCAGCGTGACCACGACCGCCCGTTCTCGGCGGATTCGAGCAGGTAGGTTCCTGGCCGGTTGGCAGCCAATTTCCGGTACGCCGACAACGGGGTCTCGCTGTCCGCGAGCACCTTGCGGGTCACCGGCACCACGCGATGTTCGGCGGCGAGCGCACGGAACTCCTCGCGTGTGGTGGTGGCGGCGAGGTTGGATTGCACGGATACATCCTCCCAGACCGGCTGGCCTGCTTTGACCGGCGTAGCCTGCAGCCCATGAAACGTGGAGACCAGGTTGCGGACTTCGAACTGCCGGATCAGACCGGCACCATGCGCTCGCTGACGAGCCTGCTGGCCGATGGGCCGATTGCGCTGTTCTTCTATCCCGCCGCAATGACGCCCGGCTGCACCAAGGAAGCCTGTCATTTCCGCGACCTGGGCACCGAGTTCGCCGCGTTGGGTGCCAGCCGGGTGGGCATCAGCACCGACGCCGTCGAGAAGCAGGCCCGGTTCGCCGACTCGCAGAGTTTCGACTACCCGCTGCTGTCCGACTCCGATGGCGCGATCGCCACGCAATTCGGCGTCAAGCGTGGATTGCTTGGCAAGCTCATGCCGGTCAAGCGCACGACGTTCGTGATCGACACCGATCGCACGGTGCTCGAGGTCATTTCCAGCGAGGTCCGAATGGACACTCATGCTGACCAGGCACTGCAGGTGCTCAAATCGCGTTGACCTGACGCCGTAGACTACTCCTCAGACAAGTTGAGGAGTTGATCGTGGTTTCACCTGTCTCGCAAGTACAGCGCAGTCCGCTGGCCGCGCAAACAGCGCAGCTATTGCTGTCGCGCATCCGCGACGGCGAATGGCCCCTGGGACACCGGCTTCCCGGTGAGACCACCCTGGCCGCGCAATTGGGCGTCGGTCGCTCGACCCTGCGCGAGGCGATCCGCGAGCTCGCAGGCAAGGGTGTGCTCGACAGCCGCCAGGGCGCCGGCGTATTCGTGACAGCGCTGGACGCTGCCGAAGACTGGGACACCATCCTGCGGCGCACGACGATCGCCGCGGTGATCGAGGCGCGGATCGCGATCGAAGCCGAGGCCGCCGCGCTCGCCGCCGATCGGCGCACGCCCGCCGATCTCCGGGCAATTCGCCGCACCCTGACCGCGCGCGGGGTCATGGGTTTGGCTGTCCCCGACCATGTTGACGCCGATACCGCGTTTCACCGTGCCGTCGTCGTGGCCGCGCACAACGACGTACTGACGCAGTTGTTCGACGCGTTCCTGCCGCGGTTGCGGCTCGCGATGATCGACATGCTCAAGATCCGCCCGGTCCCTTCCGAAGAAGCTGACCACGCCGCACACCAGGAACTCGCGGACGCGATCGCCGACCGCAATCCTGCCGCTGCCGCCGCCGCGAGTCGCGCGCATTTGAGTTCGTTGAAGGAGTCCTACTCATGACGCCGGTTCTGGAACTGTGCGACGTGACCTTCCGCCGCAACGGCAAGCAGATCATCGACGGCATCTCGCTGACCGTTCAGGCGGGCGAACACTGGGCGCTGTTGGGGCCCAACGGCGCCGGCAAGAGCACGCTGCTCGGGTTCTGCGCCGCGGTGACCTTTCCGACCACCGGTGCGGTGCACATCCTCGGCAGCCGGATGGGACGTACGGACCTGGCCGCACTGCGGCGGTCGATCGGACACGTGAATCCCCGTCACCGGCTGCAGTATTCGCTGACTGTGCGCGAGGTGGTGCTGACCGGCATCACGGCCACCATCGACCTCCCGCTGCGCTGGACGCCGAACCCGGCCGAGAGTGAGCGGGCCGACGCGATGATCGCCGCGGTGGGCATGACCCGCAAGGCCGACGACGTGTGGCCCACGCTGTCGCAGGGCGAGCGGGGCCGCGCTCTCATTGCGCGGGCGCTGGTTTCGGAGCCCGATCTGCTTCTGCTCGACGAGCCGACGACGGGGTTGGATGTCGCGGCGCGTGAACAATTGCTCGAGACCATCGACTCGCTCGACCGGACGCACCCCGATGTCGCCTCGATCCTGGTGACCCATCACCTCGAAGAGTTACCGACGACCACGACGCACGCATTGCTGATCGCCGACGGCCGAACGGTAGCCAGCGGCCCTGCCCGCGAGACGATTTCGACGGACAACGTCACGACCGCGTTCGCACACCCGATCGCGGTGGGGTACGACGAGGGCCGCTGGACCGCACGGGCCAAGGGTTCCGCGATCGACGTCTAGCTCAGCTCGTAGTTCGACAGCGACATCATCCGGGGATAGAGGATCGCCGGACCGAGCCATCGCGCCACAAAGCGGCGCAGCTCGAGCCCTCCGCGTTGGTGCTGTCCCGGATCGGTGAGCAGGGATTGCACGGTACGCAACATCATTTCGGCAAGTTCGCGAAGAGCGTCGCCCTCGAGGCCGTGCAGGCGCCAGTCCACCTCGAATCGGTGAAAGACCGACAAACAGAAGGTGGTTGCGGTGTCGGACGTCAGTGAGGTGATGGCTTCGCCCTCGTGCCGGCCGGTCAGCAGATTTTCCAGCTGTGGGTCGCCGGCGAGGTTCTCTATTCCGAATGACACACTTTCGACGACCGCAGCCACCGGGTCATTGAGTCCTTTGACACGGTTGACGACCTGGTCGATGAACCCGTTGACCGCGCGCATCGAGCTGGCCATCAGTAGCGCATCCGCATTCGGGAAGTAGCGGTACACCGTCTGGCGAGTGACCCCGAGCTCCCGGGCGACGTCGGCTAGGCGGATCGCCGGCCCGTGTTCGGTGACCACTTCGTCTACGGCATCTAAAATCCGGGCGATCGCCTCCTCGTCCGAGGCGGGTGTAAGACCTGCCCAGCCGCGACTACGCATTCGCTGTTGCCAGCATGTCGACGTCGAACTCGATGGGAAGCGTTGTCGGGCCGGTCATTCCCAACACAGATTTCCACGGGGCCGGACCGACGCGCTGCGGTGCAGAGAGGCGGCTGGTGAGGACGACGAGCGCCTCCGCCAATTCCCGTCGTGCGAGATTCGCCCCGAGGCAGTAATGGGCGCCGCCGCCGAAGGTCAAAATCGCCGGTACGTCCTTGCGGGCGATGTCGAAGCGGTCGGCATCGTCATAGATCGCTGGATCACGGTTGGCTGCAAAGGTGTTCACGAGCACGAACGTCCCCGCCGGGAACAGGTAGCCACCGAACTCGGCATCCTCAACGGCGGCGCGCGGCACGATACAAGCCGCGGGCGAATGACGCATGCTCTCCTCGACCGCCTGCATCGCAAGTTCGGGTTGGTCGCGCAACTTCGCCCATTGATCGGGATGCTCGCAGAGCACCTGCACCGACGCGGCCAGTTGGTTACGCGTCGTGTCCGTTCCCGCCATCAAGAAGCCGGCGACCAGACCGCGGAGTTCCTCGAGATTCAGCCGGTCACCGTCGCTTTCCGCGCGAATGAGCTCCGACACCAGGTCGTCGGTCAGATTGTCCCGGCGGGCCGCAACCATGCCACCCACGTAGTCGTCGAGTTCGCCCCACGCGCGCATGATTTCGGACTCGTCGAAGTTGAGATCCGGCTGGAAGTTGAAGGCTTTGAAGACCTCCTCTGTCCAATCCGCGAACAACTGCCAATCCTCAGGAGGTGCACCGAGCAGCGCGCAGATGATCGGGGTCGGGTATCGACGTGCGATGTCGGTCACGACGTCGCAACGCCCCGCGTCCATCACCCGATCGATCAGCCCGTTCATCACCTCGTGGATCGTGTCCGACAGGCGGGACGTCGCGCGGGGTGTGAACGCCTTGGAGACCAGTTTGCGCAGCCGAACATGTGGTGCGCCCTGCAGGCCAAGGAGGCTGTTCATCAACTTGTCGAACAGCGGACCAGACGTAATCCCTTGTGCTGCCAGCGTGATACCGGGCGGTAGGCGGAATCTGTTGTCACGCAGCATGTCCCGAGCGAGATCGTACGACAGAATTTCTGGCCCCATGGGCCCGATCGCGATGGGTGAGCGCGATTGCGCACTTCGTAGGTCATCCAGGAGGTCGTGTGGCGTGGCGGTGAAGCCGTAGTTGATCGTGGGGAGGCCAGCCTCGAAGACGCTGGGAACGGCGTTGTTCACGGTCATCGAAGTCTCCACGTCAAGATCGTCGGCAGGATGGACATTTATGGCTCGACTGTATGACCAGAATTACTCAGGGTCAACGTTGAACAAGAATTCACGCGACTCAACGCGAGCATCGCTGCACTTGGTCATACATATCCACGGATAATGTCCGTAGCGCCGTCTAGCTCTCCGGCCCCAAGAGCTGGTCGGCGTCGAAGCAGCTGTGGTCACCGGTGTGGCAGGCCCCGCCCACCTGGTCGACCTCGAGCAGCACCGCGTCGCCGTCGCAGTCCAGCCGCACCGAATGCACACGCTGGGTGTGTCCGGACGTCGCGCCCTTCACCCACTGCTCGCCGCGGGAGCGGGAATAGTAGGTGGCTTCCCGCGTCTCCAGGGTGCGGGCCAGGGCCTCATCGTCCATCCAGGCCACCATCAACACGGTGCCGGTGCCCCGCTCCTGCGCGATTGCCGCGAACAGGCCATTGGCGTCACGCTTGAGGCGCTTGGTGATTTCCGGGTCAAGGCTCATCGGACCGTAATACCTTCTGCGGCCATCGCCGCCTTGACCTGTCCGATGGTGAGTTCGCGGAAGTGAAAGACGCTGGCCGCCAGGACCGCATCGGCTCCGGACTCCACCGCGGGTGCGAAATGGTCCACCGCACCGGCACCGCCGCTGGCGATCACCGGCACCGTGACGGCCTTGCGCACCGCACGCAACATCCTCAGGTCGAAACCGGCTTTGGTGCCGTCGGCGTCCATCGAGTTCAGCAGAATCTCGCCGACCCCGAGTTCGGCACCGCGCGTTGCCCATTCGACCGCGTCGATACCGGTCCCCTGCCGTCCACCGTGGGTGGTGACCTCCCAGCCCGACGGCGTGGGCGCCGAACCGGCGGGCACCGTCCGGGCGTCCACCGACAACACGATGCACTGCGAGCCGAACTGCCTGGACAACTCGGCCAGCAGTTCCGGGCGGGCGATCGCGGCGGTGTTCACCGACACCTTGTCCGCGCCTGCGCGCAGCAGCATGTCGACGTCGGCCACCGAGCGCACGCCGCCGCCGACGGTGAGCGGGATGAAGACCTGCTCAGCGGTGCGGCGCACCACATCCAGCATCGTTGAGCGCCCCGACGAGGATGCCGTGACATCCAGGAAGGTCAGCTCGTCGGCGCCCTCGGCGTCGTAGGCGGCGGCCAGCTCGACGGGATCGCCCGCGTCACGCAGGTTTTCGAAGTTGACACCCTTGACGACCCGGCCGGCGTCGACGTCCAGGCAGGGAATCACACGTACGGCGACGTCCATTACAGGTAATCCTCCGGTGGGCCGACCCTGTCCAGGATCTCCATGAGTTGGGCGTGCACGCCGGGTGCGGCGGCGAGCGCCGAGCGCGACGACGGGGTCCACGACTGGCCCGACAGGTCGGTGACGATGCCGCCCGCGGCGCGCACCAGTGCCACACCCGCGGCGTGATCCCAGATGTGATCGCCGAAACTGATGGCCGCGCCCATCACTCCCGCTGACACGTACGCGATGTCGACGCCCGTCGCGCCGTGCATCCGCAGCTTCGAGCACACCCGGCTCAGGTTCTCCAGCACCGCCAACCGATAGCGGCCCGGGAACCGGCCCTTCCAGTCGACGTTGAACGTGCCGATGCCGACCACGCACTGACCGATCTCGTTATGCCCGATCGGCGGCTGGGCGACGCCGTTGTAAAACACCGGGCCGCCCTGCACCGCGGTGTAGCGCTGATCGGTGAACGGCAGCCAGGTCAGGCCCGCGACCGGCTCGCCGTCGCGCAGCAGCCCCAGCAGGATCGCGGCCATCGGTGAACCGGCGGCGTAGTTGAACGTGCCGTCGATCGGGTCGAGCACCCACACCAGCGGGGAATCGATGGGTGCCCCGCCGAATTCCTCACCGTGCACACCGATCCCGGTAGTCGCCTCCAGCGCCTGCACTACCTGCCGTTCGATGGCCAGGTCCACCTCGGTGGCGAAGTCGTTGCCCTTCTTCTGCACAGCCGACGCGGCCCGGTGCCCGGCGATGAACGGTGTGGACGCCTCGTCCAGAATCACCGCAGCGTTAGCCACCAGAGCCTCAAGATCTCCCGACTGTGCGGTCATCGGGTTACTGGCTCACCGCGGCCAGCGCCTCCGGCAGCGTGAATCGGCCTGCATAGAGCGCCTTTCCGACGATCGCACCCTCTACCCCACTGTCGGTCAGTGTCGCGATCGCGCGCAGATCGTCGAGGCTCGACACCCCGCCGGAAGCGATCACCGGCGCATCGGTGCACTCGGCCACGCCCTCGAGCAGGTCGAGGTTGGGTCCGGTGAGTGTGCCGTCCTTGGTGACGTCGGTGACGACGAACCGCGAGCAGCCCTCGCTGTCAAGGCGTTCCAGCACATGCCACAGATCACCGCCGTCGGTCTCCCAGCCCCGGCCACGCAGCCGGTAGCCCCCGTCGGCCGTGGAAAGGTCAACGAGCACGTCCAGTCCGACGGCAACTTTGTCGCCGTACTCGGCGATCGCGGCGGCACACCACAGCGGATTCTCCAGCGCCGCAGTGCCGATGTTGACCCGGGCGCAGCCGGTGGCCAACGCTGCCTTGAGCGAATCGTCGTCGCGGATGCCCCCGGAGAGTTCGACTTTCACGTCGAGAACCCCGACCACTTCGGCGAGCAGCTCGCGGTTGGATCCGCGGCCGAACGCCGCATCCAGATCCACCAGGTGGATCCATTCGGCACCGTCGCGCTGCCAGGTCAGCGCGGCGTCGAGCGCCGAGCCGTACTCGGTCTCGCTGCCGGCCTTGCCCTGCACCAAGCGGACCGCCTTACCCTCGACCACATCGACGGCAGGCAACAAAATCAGTGGCACTCTTACAGCCCCTCAACCCAATTCGCGAGCAGCGCCGCACCGGCGTCACCGCTCTTCTCCGGATGAAATTGTGTCGCCGACAGCGGACCATCCTCGATGGCGGCCAAGAACCGCGCATCGTGGGTGGCCCAGGTCAGCAGCGCGTCAGGTGCGCCCTCCCACTTCTGTGCGGCATAGGAGTGCACGAAGTAGAACCGGGTGTCGGCGTCGAACCCCTTGAACAGCAGGCTGCCCGGCGCCGCGTCGACGACATTCCAGCCCATGTGCGGGATCACCGGCGCGTCGAGGCGGGTCACCGATCCCGGCCACTGGCCGCAGCCGGTCGACTCCACCCCGAACTCCACGCCCCTCGCGAACAGGATCTGCATACCCACGCACACACCGAGCACCGGCCGGCCCGCGGCCACCCGCTCGGCGATGATCCGCTCGCCGCCGATCCCGCGCAGCCCGGTCATACAGGCTTCGTACGCACCGACGCCGGGAACGACCAGGCCGTCGGCGTTCAGCGCGCGCTGCGCGTCGGCGGTCACCTCGACATCGGCACCGACGCGTTCCAGCGCCCGTTGCGCCGAGCGCAGGTTGCCCGAACCGTAGTCCAGGACCACGACGGATTTCGGTGTCACAGCGTCCCTTTGGTGGACGGCACGCCCGACACCCGCGGATCGGGCTCGACGGCCTGCCGCAGCGCCCGGGCCACCGCCTTGTACTGCGCCTCGGTGATGTGGTGCGGATCGCGACCGTAGATGGTCCGCACGTGCAGCGCGATGCGGGCGTTGAACGCCAGCGACTCGAACACGTGCCGGTTGACCACCGTGTGGTAGGGCACGCCCGAGCCGGCGATCGTGAAATCGACCATGTAGTCCGGTTCGCCGGTGTGCACGAAGTACGGCCGCCCGGAGACGTCGACGGCGGCGTGCGCCAGCGTCTCGTCCATGGGGATGAAGGAGTCGCCGAATCGGCGGATGCCCTTCTTGTCGCCGAGGGCCTGGCCCAGTGCGGTGCCCAGCACGATCGCCGTGTCCTCGATGGTGTGGTGACCCTCGATGTCGACATCGCCCTGCGCGGAGATCGACAGGTCGAAGCTGGCGTGGGTACCAAGCGAGGTCAGCATGTGGTCGAAGAACGGAATCCCGGTGCGCACACTGACATCGCCGGTGCCGTCCAGGTCGAGTTCGACGACGATGTCGGACTCGCGGGTCTTGCGCTCGACCTTTGCGATGCGGCTCACGGTGCTCCTACTGTTGAGGCCAGTGCAGAGGCGGCCAGCCGGGCACTGGCGGCCAGGAAGGCGTCGTTCTCGTCGGCCAATCCGATTGTGGTGCGCAGGTATCCACCGATCCCGACATCGCGGATCAGAACACCGTCATCGAGGTAGCGCTGCCAAGCCGCAGCGGCGTCGGCGAATTCACCGAACAGCACGAAGTTCGCATCACTGGGAATAACGCGGAACCCGAGTTCGGCCAGCGCCGCACAGACCCGCTCCCGCTCAGCGATCAGCGTCGCGACGCTACCCAGGGTGTCGTCGGCATGCCGCAGCGCGGCCCGGGCCGCGGCCTGGGTGAGCACCGACAGGTGATAGGGCAGCCGGACCAGCAGCACGGCGTCGATGATCGCCGGGGCCGCGACCAGGTAGCCCAGCCGGCCCCCGGCGAACGCGAAAGCCTTGCTCATGGTGCGGCTGACGATGAGCCGGGTCGGATACTCGTCGATCAGCGCGATCGCGCTGGGCTGGCTGGAGAATTCGCCGTACGCCTCGTCGACGATCAGGATGCCGTGGCTCATGGCTTCCAGCAGCCTGCGCAGATCTTCCAGCGGAATGCTCTGTCCGGACGGGTTGTTCGGACTGGCGATGAACACCACGTCGGGATCGCGGGCGGCAATGACGGTCGCGGCGGTTTCCGCGTCGAGGCTGAAGTCCGCCGCGCGCACCGACTCGATCCACTCGGTCTGGGTGCCGTTGGAAATGATGGGGTGCATCGAGTACGACGGCACGAAGCCGATCGCGCTGCGGCCGGGCCCACCGAACGCCTGCAGCAGCTGCTGCAGGATCTCGTTGGATCCATTTGCCGCCCAAAGATTTTCGGCCTGGACCTCGACGCCGGTCTGGGCCCGCAGGTAGGCGGCTAGGTCGGCACGTAACTCGACGGCGTCCCGGTCGGGATAGCGGTGCAGCTCGGCGGCGGCGGCCTGCACCGAGCGCGTCACATCGTCGACCAGCGCCGGGCTGGGCGGGTGCGGGTTCTCGTTGGTGTTCAGCCGTACCGGCACCTCGAGTTGCGGTGCGCCGTACGGGGATTTACCGCGCAGGTCGTCGCGCAGCGGCAGATCGGCCAGGGTGATCTGGGCCCCGGGGATGGTCATCGCTCGAACCTCCGCCGGACCGCTTCGCCGTGCGCAGGCAGGTCCTCGGCCTTGGCCAGCGTGATGACGTGTCCGGCCACGTCTTTCAGTGCCGCCTCGGTGTAGTCGACGACGTGGATGCCGCGCAGGAAGGTCTGCACCGACAGGCCGCTGGAGTGCCTGGCGCAGCCCGCGGTGGGCAGCACGTGGTTGGACCCGGCGCAGTAGTCACCGAGGCTGACCGGCGACCACGGGCCGACGAAGATCGCGCCTGCCGCGCGGATGCGACCCGCCACCTCGCCGGCATCGACAGTCTGGATTTCCAAATGTTCTGCGGCATAAGCATTCACGACTCGCACGCCGGTGTCGATGTCGTCGACCAGCACGATGCCGGACTGGCGCCCGCGCAGCGCCTCGGTGACCCGCTCCCGGTGCTTGGTGGTGCTCAGCTGCACGGCCAGTTCGGCTTCGGTGGCTTCGGCCAGCGCGGTGCTGTCGGTCACCAGCACGCTGGCGGCCATCACGTCGTGCTCGGCCTGGCTGATCAGATCGGCCGCGACGTGTACCGGGTCGGCGGTGTGGTCGGCCAGGATCGCGATCTCGGTGGGGCCGGCCTCGGCGTCGATGCCGATCTGCGAGCGGCAGATTCGCTTGGCGGCGGTGACGTAGATGTTGCCCGGCCCGGTGACCATGTCGACCGGCGCGAGTTCGGCGCCGTCGGTGTCGGTGCCGCCGTAGGCCAGCAGCGCCACCGCCTGGGCACCTCCGACGGCCCACACCTCGTCGACGCCGAGCAGTGCGGCCGCCGCGAGGATCGTGGGATGCGGCAGGCCACCGAAGTCGGCCTGCGGCGGGCTCGCCACCACCAGGGACTCCACCCCGGCAGTCTGTGCGGGCACCACGTTCATCACCACGCTCGACGGGTAGACCGCGTTGCCGCCCGGCACGTACAGGCCGACCCGTTCCACCGGCACCCAGCGCTCGGTGACCGAGGCGCCCGGTGCGAGGGTCGTGGTGGTGTCGGTCCGACGTTGGTCGGCGTGCACGAGCCGGGTGCGCTCGATTGCCACCTCGAGCGCGGCGCGTACTTCCGGGTCGAGTTCGGCGAGGGCAGCGGCCAGGCGCGCCGCGGGTACGCGCACCGTCTCCGGCCGCACCCCGTCGAACTGCTCGCCGTACTCCAGCGCAGCCGCCGCACCCCGTTGGGCGACATCGTCGACGATCGGCCGGACCCTGGGCACCACGGCGTCGACGTCCACACCGCCGCGCGGGAGCGCCGCGCGCAGTTGGGCGGCGGTCAGCGTGCGGCCACGCAGGTCGATCCGGTTCATGGCGAAGCTGGTCATCGGTTCAATTGTCCCCGATCAATGCACCCGAATAAAAATCCATTGAACGCGAGGCGCGGCGGCCCCGATACTGCCGTTATGCAATGGGAGCTGTGGCTGGCCTTCGTGGGCGCCGCGATCGCCATCAGTGTGTCGCCCGGGGCGGGTGCCATCCAGTCCATGGCGACCGGTCTGGCGTACGGTCTGCGCCGCGGTTATTGGAGCATCACCGGGCTGGAGATCGGCCTGATGCTGCAACTGTCGGCCGTCGCCGTCGGCCTGGGCGCTGCGGTCGCGCAATCGGTCGTCGCCTTTACGGTCATCAAGTGGATCGGGGTGGTCTACCTGGTGTACCTGGCCGTCCGCCAATGGCGCGCCCGGCCCCTCGACCTGGGCGAACAGCTCAAACCCGAGGCCAGCGGCGGCCGGCTGGCCCTGCTCGTGCGCGGAATTCTGGTCAACGTCACCAACCCCAAGGGTCTGGTGTTCCTGCTCGCGGTACTTCCCCAGTTCGTCGTGCCGACCGCCCCGCTGCTCCCCCAGTATCTGGCCATCGGCGCCACGATGGTGGTCGTTGATCTGGTGGTGATGGGCGGCTACACGGGCCTGGCGGCCCGGCTGGTGGGCTGGCTGCGCACCCCGCGCCAGCAGACCGTGCTCAACCGGACATTCTCGGGCCTGTTCGCCGCTGCGGCGGTGGTGCTGTCGCTGGTGCGCCGCGGCGCCGCGGCCTAACCTTGGCGCCATGGCGACCAAGGATCACCCCAACAACGCCCCCGGCGTGCCGATGAAGTTCCCCGTCTGGTTCGAGAAGTTCCAGATCAAGTACTTCAACCCGGCGGTGAAGCCGCTGGCCAAGTTCATGCCGGGCATGTCGGTCGTCAAGCACCGCGGGCGCACCTCGGGCACGCAATACGAGACCGTGGTCTCGGCCTTCCGCAAGGGCGACACCATCGCGATCATGCTGGGCCACGGCAAGACCAACTGGGTCAAGAACATCCTGTCCGCCGGCGAGGCCGACATCCGCCACGGACGCCACGAGCTGCATCTGGTCAACCCGCGGGTGGTGCCTGCCGGTACCGACGATCCGTCCCTGCCCGGGGTTGCCCGCCGGGGCGTCAAACGTGGCGTCGGTGCCTTCGTCGCCGATATCGCCTAGACGTCCTCGGGAATCAGGTTCGTGATGCAGAACGGGTGACCGGCGGGGTCGACGAGCACCCGCCAGTTGTCCGGCTGCGGTTGGACGTCGGCCTTCGTGGCACCGAGCCCGATGATGCGGCTTTCTTCGCTGTCGAGATCGGACACCGCCAGCTCGAGGTGGATCTGCTTGGGGACCGGACCTTCTGGCCAGTCGGCCGCACGATGATCGGCGACGCGCTGGAAGGTCAAGAACACGCTGCCCGCACCCTTGAGTGCCACGAAATCGGGCGAGGACATCATTTCGTCCAGGCCGAGCATCTCGCGATAGAACTCGGCGAGGGCCACCGGGGCGGCGCAGTCCAGCGAGATCGCGCCCAGGCGCGCAGTTCCCGTCATGGCAACTCCTAAATGTTCCTCGAGATCGCCTGCATGGTCTCTCTGTTGGCAGTCTCAATCGCCATCATTTTGTCGCGGATGTCTCTTTGGAGGTCCATCATCTGCTGAACAAGGTCGGCTTGCTGGTCCGCCCCTTCGAAGGTTTGGGCCTCGGCTTGGGCCTCGGCTTGGGCCGCCAGGATCGCCTTGGT
The DNA here is from genome assembly GCF_033804465.1 of Mycobacterium sp. RTGN5. Classification (NCBI taxonomy): domain Bacteria; kingdom Bacillati; phylum Actinomycetota; class Actinomycetes; order Mycobacteriales; family Mycobacteriaceae; genus Mycobacterium; species Mycobacterium sp. RTGN5. The sequence continues at coordinate 257,870 of NZ_JAPZLA010000005.1, read as the reverse complement.
CTCGTCGGAGTTGTACTGCTGAAGGGACTCCATCGCGCCGAGCCCATTCATTATCTGACTAATCCCCTGCGCAACCGCAGAATTGCCCCGGGTTTGGTCGGCGAGGGTGTCCACCAGCGATCGCTTCGCGTCGATCATCGCTTGTCTGTCGTTGGCGGACTGCTCAAGCAACCCTTTTAAGGCGGCGGTGTCGTTGGCGCCAAGGGCAGCCAGAACCGCGGCCTCGTCGGCGGCATCCGACATCTCCAGCGCCAACGCAGACTGAGCCGAGCTGAGCTGCTGCACAGTGGCGGCCCTGTCCTGGATGGCGCCGACCGTGTCGTTCTCCTGCTGCGTCACTGCGTCGATTTGGGCCTGGTAATCCGGGTCGAGCTGGCTCCTGAGTTCGTCCCGCCGTTGTCTGGCATCCATCCGTGTCTGCGCGATTTGGGTCTCGAGGACCTTTGCTTCTGCCGCGGTCAGCTCGTCCGCCTGCTTTGCGGTGGTGACTTCGAGGTCCTGCCACGCCTTGGCTTCGGTCGCGGCCTTGGATCCCCTAGCGGCGCTCGACGGGGTCTTCGGCGAACTGTCGTTCGCGCTGCGTGAAGAACCGGCGGATTCGGTTGAGCCCGAATCCGAAGGGGACGGCTCCGCGGTCGCGACCGGGGCGCTCACGACCCCGGCCACGATCATGACTGCCACAAATGGTGCTTTTCGTCTAACGGCCATGAGTCCCCCGACTTACTGGTTAGAGGTCCAAGCCGATGTCGAGGACCCGTACCGAGTGAGTCAACGCACCAACGGCCAAGAAGTCCACCCCTGTGCCTGCGTATTCAGCGGCACTGTCCAGGCCGAGGCCGCCGGAGGACTCCAGCAGGACCCCCGGCGCGTTGGCGTCGCGGCGCTGCACCGCGATCTGGGTCTGCCAGACCGGGAAGTTGTCCAGCAGGATCAGTTGCACGTCCTCGGCGAGTACCTCGTCGAGCTGTTCGAGGGTGTCCACCTCGACCTCGCACGGCAGGTCCGGGGCGGCCGCCCGAACGGCCCGCAGCGCAGCGACCACCGACCCGGCGGCCGCGACGTGGTTGTCCTTGATCAGCGCGGCATCACCCAAACCCATCCGGTGATTGACCCCGCCGCCGACCCGTACGGCGTATTTCTGCAGCGCCCGTAGCCCCGGCAGGGTCTTGCGGGTGTCGCGGATCTTGGCCTTGGTGCCGTCGACCGCGTCCACCCAGGCCGCGGTGGCGCTCGCGATGCCGGACAGATGGCAGACCAGATTGAGCAGCGTCCGTTCGGCGGTCAGCAGGCCGCGGGTCGGGGCCTGCACCCGTAACAGCACGGCACCGGCATCCAGCCGGGTGCCGTCGTCGACGCGGTCCAGGACCGTGTAGCTGTCCTCACCGAGCACCGCGTCGAGAACCAGCAGGGCCACGTCGATGCCTGCGGCCACGCCGGGCTCCCGGGACACCAGCGACGCCACCGTGGTGGCGTCTTCAGGAACGGTTGCCAGCGTGGTGATGTCGGGTCCGTAGCGGAGGTCTTCATCGAGGCCGCGACGGATCACGATACGAGCTTCGGCGAGCTCGTCGTCGGTGAGTTTCATCGCAGGCACGCCTCCGCGTGGTCGCCATGCAGGGTTCGACTGAAGGCCTGGGCCGGGTCGGCGTCGGGATGGTCGCCGCGGTGGTGGCAACCTCGAGATTCGGTGCGCGCCAACGCCGCTGCGGCCACCGCGCGGGCAGTCACCGTGAGCGCGACGTCCTCGGCGGCGGCGCGGGTGGTCATCGGCCGCGGCGTCGCCGCACCCAGCGCGTCGGTGAGGCGCGCCAGCCCGGCAGCGTCGCGAACCACCGAGGCGAACTCGGTCATCGCGGCCTGCAATACCTCGCGGTCCAGCGCACTGTGTTGGCGCTCTTCGGCTTTCGCCATCGGGGCGCCGGCGTTGCGGGCATGCTCGACGGCGATGCGGCCCGCGCGAGCGCCGACGACCAGGCCTTCCAGCAGGCTGTTGGATGCCAGCCGGTTGGCGCCGTGCATGCCGGTCCTTGCCACCTCACCGGCGGCGAACAGCCCTGGCAGATCGGTGCGGCCGTCCACGTCGGTCGCGACGCCGCCGCAGCTGTAGTGCGCGCCGGGCACGACCGGAATCGACTCACGGGTGGGGTCGATGCCTGCGGCCTGGCAGGCGGCCGTGACCGTCGGGAAGCGTTGGGCGAAGCGGTCGATGGCGCGCGCATCGAGGAACACGCACTCGTCACCGGTGCTCCGCAGCCGCGCCTCGATGGCCGCGGCCACCACATCCCGCGGGGCGAGGTCGCCCAACGGGTGCATACCGGCGGTGACCGACTCGCCGCGGGCGTCGCGCAGCACCGCGCCTTCGCCGCGGAGTGCCTCGGTGATCAGCGGGCGGCGCCCGGAGCCGTTGCGGTCGAACAGCATCGTCGGGTGGAACTGGACGAATTCAATATCGGTGACACCGACACCCGCCCACAGTGCCAGCGCGATGCCGTCGCCGGTGGAGCCTTCCGGATTGGTGGTGGCGCGGTAGAGATGGCCGAGCCCACCGGTGGCAAGGATGACCGAGGGCGCATGCACGATGCCCACCCCGTCGGAGTTGCGGACAAGCACCCCGGTAACCGCCGAACCGTCGTTCAGGATCTGCAGGGCAACATGATTGCGCCGGATGTCCAGGGTGGCGGCCGCGTGATCGAGTGCGCGCTGCACCTCGGCGCCGGTGGCGTCGCCCCCGGCGTGGATGATGCGCCGACGGGAGTGGCCGCCTTCCCGGGTGAGCGCCCACTGCCCTGGGGCACTCTCGTCGAATCGGGCACCGTCGTCGACCAGGTCGGCCACCGCACGGTAGCCGTCGCCGACGATCGAGCGCACCGCGTCGGGATCGCACAGGCCGGCACCTGCGGCCAGGGTGTCGCGCACATGGGCGTCCACGGAGTCGTCGGTGTGCGGCAGCACCACCGCGATACCGCCCTGGGCATAGAACGTGGCGGTATCCGGAGCTTTACTCAAAATGACTGTGCGGCTGCCCTTTCGGTGCGCGGCCAGCGCCGCGGCCAAACCTGCTACACCGGTACCAATCACCACGACATCGGCGCGCTGCTGCCAGTCCACGCCCGCGGCACCGACTCCGCAGGCGATCGGGCGGCTCATTCGCCGCCGCCGCCGGGCTGACCGATCTCGATCATCCGCTGCACACTGGCACGGGCCAGCAGGGCGGTATCCGGATCGACGTCGACCTCATCGGCGCCCTCGACCAGGCAGCGCAGCAGAGCGGCGGGGGTGATCATCTTCATGTATTTGCAGGAGGCTCGGTCGTTGACGGCCTGGAAGTCGATACCCGGTGCGGCACGGCGTAACTGGTGCAGCATGCCGACTTCGGTGGCGACCAGCACCTGCTTGGCGCGTGAGGCCTTGGCGGCATCGAGCATGCCGCCGGTGGACAGGATCTTGACCCGGTCGGCCGGGAAGGCGCCTTCGCCGGCGAGGTATAACGCCGAAGTGGCGCAACCGCATTCGGGATGCACGAACAGTTCGGCATCGGGGTGGCTGCGGGCCTGATCGGCCAGCTCGTCACCGTTGATCCCCGCGTGCACGTGACATTCGCCTGCCCAGATGTGCAGGTTCTTGCGGCCGGTCATCCGGCGGACATGGGCACCCAGGAACTGGTCCGGGCAGAACAGCACCTCGCGGTCCTCCGGAATGGAGGCCACCACCTCGACCGCGTTGGACGACGTGCAGCAGATGTCGGTGAGCGCCTTCACCGCAGCGGTGGTGTTGACGTAGGACACCACGACCGCGCCGGGGTGCTCGTCTTTCCAGCCCTGCAGATCCTCGGCGGTGATGGAGTCGGCCAGCGAGCAGCCGGCGCGCTGATCGGGAATCAGCACCGTCTTCTCCGGGGACAGGATCTTGGCGGTCTCGGCCATGAAGTGCACGCCGCAGAACACGATGGTGCCTTCGGCGGCTTCGGCCGCGATGCGGGACAGTGCCAGCGAGTCGCCGACATGGTCGGCAACGTCCTGAATGGCCGGCAGTTGGTAGTTGTGCGCCAGGATGGTCGCGTTGCGCGCGGTGGCCAGGCGGCGCACTTCGGCGGCCCATTCCTCGTCACCGTCCACGCCGGCATAACCACCGGGGCCATTGGTGATGCGGGCGACAAGGTCATCATCGACAGCATCGGCACGATCCAGGACGGTCATTTCCGCCTCCTGTCTTGCTTTCGAGGTTTTCGACTTATAATCGAAAACGTGCCCCATACTAGCACCGAACACGAAGTGCTCGCCGTCGTATTCCAGGTTGGCGACGTCAGCTCCCGTAAACCCACGCTTAACGTGCTGTTATGGCAACGCGCGCTGGCGCCGGAGCGGGGCAAGTGGTCACTGCCCGGCGGCCGGCTGAGCGCCGACGAGGACCTGACCAGTTCGGTGCGCAGGCAGCTCGCCGAGAAGGTCGACGTGCGTGAGATCGCCCACTTGGAGCAACTGGCCGTCTTCTCGGAGCCGGGCCGGGTGCCCGGCGTTCGCACGATCGCCTCGACGTTCCTCGGACTGATTCCCTCCCCCGCGACCCCGGTACTGCCACCGGACACTCGCTGGCATCCGGTGAACGCACTACCGGACATGGCGTTCGACCACGCGCCGATGGTCGACTACGCCAGGACCAGGCTGGCCGCCAAGCTCTCCTACACCAATATCGGATTCGCCTTGGCGCCAACAGAATTCGCACTCTCGACGCTACGCGACATCTACGGCGCCGCGCTGGGTTACCAGGTCGACGCCACCAATCTGCAACGGGTGCTGGCCCGCCGCGGCGTCATCACGCCGACCGGAACCACCGCCAATCCCGGCCGCGCCGGCGGCCGGCCGGCGGCCCTGTATCGCTTCACCGACTCCCAGATTCGGGTCACCGACGAGTTTGCTGCGTTGCGGCCGCCCGGGTGAGTCGACTGGATTCTTAGACCCTTCTTAAGGTATGAATGTCTGAATGCATCCGGTTGACGCCGGGGCGCCGCGCCCCGAATGGATCGGGCGCGCCCCGCACGAGGAGATCGCGCGAGGCGCGCACCCCGTGCTGCCGACCGAAGACCCGTTCTACGAACCTCCTGCAGGCTTCGAGCACGCCGAACCGGGGACCGTGCTGCGCTCCCGCGACGTCGAGCTGGGCTTCCTCGGGCTGATCCCGCAGCGCGTCCGCGCCACCCAGCTGTTGTATCGCACCACCGACCACAACGGGCTGCCGCAGGCCACCGTCACCACGGTGCTCATCCCCACCGGCCACACCCCCGCGCAGGTCCGCAACGTCGTCTCCTATCAGTGCGCCATCGACGCGGTGGCGTCGCGCTGCTTCCCGTCCTATGCGCTGCGCAGGCGCGCCAAGTCCCTCGGCTCGATCGCTCAGCTGGAATACCTGCTGATCGCGGCCGCGCTGGCCGAGGGCTGGGTGGTGTCGGTCCCCGACCATGAGGGCCCCGAGGGCATGTGGGGCGCGCCCTACGAACCGGGCTACGCCGTGCTCGACGGACTGCGGGCCGCACTCGGCTTCGAGCAATTCGGCCTCGCCGCGGACAACCAGATCGGGTTATGGGGTTACTCCGGCGGCGGGCTGGCCAGTGCGTGGGCGGCCGAAGTGCATGCCGAGTACGCCCCCGAACTCAACGTCGTCGGCGCGGTGCTTGGCTCGCCGGTCGGCGACCTCGGCCACACGTTCCGCCGGCTCAACGGCTCCTATCTGGCCGCGCTGCCCGCGCTGGTGGTGTCCGCGCTGGCGAAGACCTACCCCGACCTCAACCGAGTCATCGAGCAGAACGCCACCGAGGACGGCAAGGCGCTGTTGCACCGGCTCGAGGAGATGACGACCGCGGAGGCGGTCATCCGGCTGTTCCGCACCGACATGGACGATTTGGTGCGCCCGCCGCTGGAAGACGTGCTGGCGATGCCCGAGGTCCAATACGTCTTCGAGAACATCAAACTCGGCAAGGCCGTGCCCGATATTCCGGTGCTGATCGTGCAGGCGGTGCACGACTCGGTGATCGCTGTCGAGGACATCGACGACCTGGCGCACACCTATTCATCGGGTGGCGCGCAAGTGACCTACCACCGGGACATGTTCAGCGAACACATGCTGCTGCACCCGATGTCGGCGCCGATGGCACTGCGCTGGCTGACCGACCGGTTCGACGGGCGCCCGATCGACGAGAACATCGTGCGCACCAAGTGGCCGACGCTGTTCAACCCGGTGACCTACGCGGGCATGATGCGCCTTGGCGGAATCGTCGCGCGGGTGGTCTGCGGCGGCCGGGTGCCACTGCGCCCCCTCTAGTTTGGTGCGCCGGCCCCGAGCGGTGTGCGGTCCATCGGCGGTGAGGCGCCGAGGTCGTCACGCGGCGTGGCCACCGCCATCAAGGCATAGGTGAGCGCGGCGATCGCCGCTGGGAACAGCAGCGTCGTCGCCACCTGCAGCGGGCCACGGGCGAAGAACACCGGCGGCGCCTCGGAGTAATAGAAGATCCGGTTCTCTGGCGTGACCGGGGCGGTGTCGAACGGCACCGCGCCGTAGTGCCAGTGCACGAGCGCCGCACCGACGGCCGCGGCAGCACCCGCGGCGAACACCAGGCCCACCCATAGCGCCGTCGCCAGCAACGGTCCGCGGTGGGCACGCCACTGCCACACCAGCACGGCGGCCACGATCGCCATCGACGTCAGCAGCCCGATGAGCATCGCCGCCGACACGAACAGATGGTCCGATTCGCTGCCCAGGTAGGTCTGCACCCGCTGACCGGAGCGGGTCAGCGCGACCACGCCATGGGCCGCCGGAGCCAGCCACGACCACAGCCCGCCGATCACCGCACCCGCCAGTGTCAATCCGACCACGACAACGCCCGCCGCTTTGCGCCGATTCATCGCTGTACCTCGAGGTCGTGGGAATCGACGCGGCCGTGCCGCGTGCATTTGGCCCACCAGCCGTCCGGCCGCACCTGCACCACCATCCGCCGGCCGCACTCGGCGCAGAACCGCGGCGGCTCCAGCCCCAGCTGGGCCGCGGTGGGCACCACACTGCCGGCCGGTCCGCCGGTGTACACGTTGTAAATCCCAGCACCAACCGGCGCGGGCAGCTGTTCGACCATCACCTTGCCCTTTGTACAGATAATCGGGCTACAGGCTGGCGTTAAGGGCCTTGATCGGCATCTGCAGATCTTCGAGCAACTCGAGATCCGCCTCCGCCGGCCGGCCCAGCGTGGTCAGGTAGTTTCCGACGATCACGGCGTTGATACCGCCGAGAATGCCCTGCTTGGCACCGAGGTCACCGAGGGTGATCTCCCGGCCGCCGGCGAAGCGGAGCATCGTGCGCGGCAGTGCGAGGCGGAACGCGGCGACTGCCTTGAGCGCCTCGGACGCGGGCAGCACCTCAAGATCGCCGAACGGCGTGCCCGGCCGCGGGTTCAGGAAGTTCAGCGGTACCTCGTGCGGATCGAGTTCGGCCAGGTTGGCGGCGAATTCGGCGCGCTGCTCGAGCGTCTCCCCCATGCCGAGGATGCCACCGCAGCACACCTCCATGCCGGCCTCGCGGACCATCTCCAGCGTGCCCCAGCGCTCTTCCCACGAGTGAGTCGTCACGACGTTCGGGAAGTAGGACTGCGCGGTCTCCAGGTTGTGGTTGTAACGGTGTACACCCATTTCCTTGAGGCGATCCACCTGCTCCTGCGTGAGCATGCCCAGCGAGCAGGCGATCTGGATGTCGACCTCGTTGCGGATGGCCTCGATACCGGCGGCGACCTGAGCCAGCAGGCGCTCGTCGGGACCGCGCACGGCGGCCACGATGCAGAACTCGGTGGCGCCTGACTTGGCGGTCTGCTTGGCCGCCTCGACCAGACTCGGGATATCCAGCCACGCGCTGCGCACCGGCGAGGCGAACAGGCCCGACTGCGAGCAGAAGTGGCAATCCTCCGGGCAGCCACCGGTTTTCAGGCTGATGATGCCTTCGACCTCGACCTCGGGGCCGCACCACTTCATCCGGACTTCGTGGGCCAACGCCAGGAGATCTTCGAGGTGGTCGTCGGACAGCTGCAGGACTTCGAGCACCTGATCGCGGGTCAGACCCTCGCCGCGCTCGAGCACCTGCTCGCGCGCCAGTGCCAATACGTCTACCGCTGCCTGCGTCACCTGCATGTCCTCCATACGTTCAGTGAACTTGAACAGTGTTCAGGCTAGGCTACCGGTGTGCAGCTGCACAAACGCGACGTGGTCACCAAGGCGGCGGCGATCCTGGATGGCTACGGGATCGCCGACCTCACGATGCGCAGGCTGGCCAGGGAACTCGAGGTCACCCCCGGCGCGCTGTACTGGCACTTCGCCAACAAGCAGGAACTTCTCGGCGCCGTCGCCGACCATGTGCTGGCCCCGGCCTGCGCCGAGCCCGCCGAGATGCCCTGGCGGGACCGCATCGAGACGGTGTGCCGCGGCCTTCGGGACGCGCTGCTGTCCCACACCGACGGGGCCGAGCTGGTGTCGGCCAGCTTCTCCGCCGGACAATCGCGGGCCGTCGAGCAGATTCTGGGCATGCTGGCCGAAGCCGCCGGCGAGGCGGGCGTGGCTGCCGCGCATACCGAATTGGCGGCCCGCACAGTCCTGTACTACGTCTTTGGCTTCACCGCCGACGAGCAATCCCGCATGCAGTGGGATGCCGCCGGAGCCGAACTGCCCGAGGCGCCCTCGTTGCTCGCTGATCCGTCCGCCGGTTTTGCGTTCGGGCTGCGCCTGGTCACCGACGGGTTGGCCGCTCAGCGAGCCTTCGCGATGTGATCACCGTCGACCAGGTCCGGCCCATCGCACTTGCGCTGCCGCGGGCCTACGAGACGGTGGTTCGCGACCGGATCACGTTTCGCGTCGGCAGGCTGGTATTTCTCGCGTTCTCCCCCGACGAGACCGTGATGGGCGTCGGTTTCCCCAAGGAGGAGCGAGAGGCGATGGTGGCCGCCGAGCCCGAGAAGTTCACGCTGCCACGCAAATCGGACATGCGCTACAACTGGATTCACGTCCGCCTGGACGCGGTCGACATCGACGAAGTTCACGATCTGGTGATCGACGGATGGAAGATGTGCGTGCCGAAAAATATTGCAGCGCCGTACTAGTCGATCAGGTACTCCCGTTTGGCGTCGCCGTCCCAGCGCCGCAACCCCACGATGCCGGCCCGAATGTCGGCGGTGATCCCGTCGACCGCCGCCAATGCCTCACCCACCTGAGCGGGAGTCAACCGGCGGCCGAGCGTGACGTGCGGGGTCCACCGGCCGGGGGCACTGTGCGCGAACATATTCGATACGAACGGCCGGCACACGTCATAGACAAGTTCGTGCGCGTCCAGCAGTGAGTCCGACGGAACCACAAGCCTGGCCAACGTCAATCGGTCACCGCCGAAGACTACCGGTGCGCCCAGCACCGCAGGCCGGGGAAGCTCCGCTGCCAACCAGGTCAGCTCCTCGTCGACGTCGGGCGCAATCCGCTCGGCGGCGATCAACGTGATGTGCGGGCGGTTGGTGTCCGCAGTGACCTTGAGCTGGCTGGGCAGACCGGCGTCGGCCAGCGCCCGCCACATTTCGCGGACGGCGGTGTCGGCACGCTCGTCGAGGAGCAATTCGATGGAGTGCGCCATCTCAGATCAGGCCGGCCACCCAGTCCGGATCGAACGCCCGAGCGCTGAACAGCGCGAAGTCTTTCGGCGACACCCCGGCCACGCCGGCCGGCAACGCGGCCCGGACGGGAGCCAGCCGGGCCAGTGCGTCGCGGTTGGATTTCTCTGCCGCGCCGGGTTGCGCCGGCCATGCGCCGATCACCAAGCCGGCACACGAAAGGCCTTTGGCGGCAATACCTTCCAGGGTCAAGGAGGTGTGGTTCAGCGTGCCCAGTCCGGGTTCGACGACGACGAGCACCGGCGCGGCCAGTTCCACCGCCAAATCGCGCAGCGTCACGCCACCCGCGGCGAGCTCCACCAGCAGGCCGCCCGCCCCCTCGACGAGAGTCAGCCGGCCGGGCCGGTCAACGCCACGGATCGAGGCCAGCAGCTCCTCGGCGTCGGGTAGCGGTCGGCCGGCACGTTCGGCGGCGGCGGCCGGTGCCAACGGATCGGGATACCGGGCGACGCCAACCAGTTCGGTGACCCCGGAGAGCCGGGCGACCTCGGCCAGGTCGTCGTCACCGTCGGCGGTGCCGGTCTGAACCGGTTTGCACACCGCGACGTCACGCTCGGCCACCCGGGCGTGGCAGGCCAGCGCGGCCGTCACCACGGTCTTGCCCACACCGGTTCCGGTTCCGGTGATGACCAGGACACTCATCGCGGGTGAGTACCCAGAACGGTGGACAGGACATCGCGGGCGGTGTCCATCTCGTCGTCGGTCAGCGATGCCCGCGCGGTCAGCCGCAGCCGCGAGGTGCCCGCCGGCACGGTCGGCGGGCGGAAGCAGCCCACCCGCACACCGGCGTCCAGGCAGGCGGTCGCCGCGGCCACCGCGATCTCGGGATCGCCGAGGATGACCGAAACCACCGCCGATTCCGGAGTTTCGGGCACGTCGCACATCTCGGCGAGCTGGCGGGCCCGCGCGATGACCGCACCGGCCCGCTCCGGCTCGGCGGCCAGCACCCTCAGCGCGGCCAGCGCGGCGCCGATCGGCGCGGGGGCCAGTCCGGTGTCGAAGATCATCGTGCGCGCGGCGTCGATCAGGTGGTCGCGCACCGCGGCCGGACCGAGCACCACGCCGCCCTGGCTGCCCAGTGACTTCGACATGGTGGTCGTCATGACCACGTCGGGCGCGCCGGCCAGGCCGGCCTCGTGGATCAGGCCGCGGCCGCCGATGCCGCGCACCCCGAGCCCGTGCGCCTCGTCGACCAGCAGCACGGCCCGGTGTTTGCGGCACACCTCGTGCAGCCGACGCAGCGGCGCGAGCGCGCCGTCGGTGCTGAACACCGACTCGGTGATGACCAGTGCGCGTTCCTCGTCACGCTCGGCCAGTGCGGCCTCCACGGCGTCGACGTCACAGTGCGGGGCGACGACCACCCGGGCCCGGGACAGCCGGCAGGCGTCGACCAGTGAGGCGTGCGAGAGAGCGTCGGACACCACCAAGGAGCCCGGCCCGGACAGCGCGACCGTGGCACCGATGTTGGCGGTGTAGCCCGAGGAGAAGACCAAACCCGCTTCGGCACTGACGAATTCGGCCAGCGCGGTCTCGAATTCCTCATGCAGTTCGGTGTTTCCGGTGACCAGTCGAGAGCCGGTGGAGCCGGCCCCCCAGGTGCGCAACGCGGCCACTCCGCCGTCGATGACCGCCGGGTGCTGGGACAGGCCAAGGTAGTCATTGGACGCCAGGTCGAGTTCGGTGGCGACCGCGGGCCGCGTCCGCAGCGAACGGCGCAGGCCGGCCTGTCGACGCTGCTGCTCGACGGTGTCGAGCCAGGCCAGCGGTGAGAGACCTACGCGGGTCATCGAGCCCTCCTACGTCGACACATGCCGGGCTCCCCGCCCGAGGCGTGCCTTGAACACCGTTCAGGTTAGTGCACGCGCGACGGCCACCATCGCGGAGGTGACCTGCGCGATCTCGTCGGGGGTGCAGATGAACGGCGGCATTGCGTAGATCAGGTTGCGGAACGGGCGCAGCCAGACGCCGTTGTCCAGGGCGACCGGGGTGGCGACCGTCAGATCGACGGGCTGGTGCGTCTCGATCACCCCGATCGCGCCGCACACCCGGACGTCGGCGACACCGGGCAGGTCGCGCGCCGGCGCCAGCCCCTCGGCCAGCCCGGCACTGATCTCGGCGACTCGGCCGCGCCAGTCCTGCGCGAGCAGCAACTCCACCGAGGCCACCGACACCGCGCACGCCAGCGCGTTGGCCATGAACGTCGGGCCGTGCATCAGGGCGCCGGCGTCGCTGCCGCTGATCGTGCTGGCGATCTCGAGCGTGCACAGCGTCGCCGCGAGGGTCACGTAACCGCCGGTCAGTGCCTTGCCGACACACATGATGTCGGGGCTGACCCCGGCGTGATCGGCGGCGAACAGCTCCCCGGTGCGGCCGAATCCGGTGGCGATCTCGTCGAAGATCAGCAGCACGCCGGCGCGGTCGCACATCGCGCGCAGATCGCGCAGGTAGCGGGGATCGTGGAAGCGCATGCCGCCGGCACCCTGCACCACCGGTTCGACGATGACCGCGGCCAGCTCGTCGGCATGCTCGAGCAGCTGCGCCTCGAACGCCGCGATGTAGGCCGGGTCGTAGTTCGAGGGCACCGGCGGGGCGAAGACTTGCGGGAACAGGACGTCGGTCCACAGCGAGTGCATGCCGCCGTCGGGGTCGCACACGCTCATCGGGGTGAACGTGTCGCCGTGATATCCGCCACGCCAGGTCATCAGCCGCCGCTTGCCGAACCGGCCGGCGCTGCGCCAGTACTGCAGCGCCATTTTGGCCGCGACTTCGACGGCCACCGAGCCGGAGTCGGAGAAGAACACGGTGTCCAGGCCCTGCGGGGTGATGTCGACGAGCAGCTGCGCGAGCCGGGCGGCGGGCTCATGGGTCAGCCCGCCGAACATGACGTGGTTCATCACCGACAGCTGGCGGGTGACCGCGGCGTCGAGCACCGGATGTCCATGCCCGTGCACGGCCGTCCACCAGGACGCCATCGCGTCGAGGACGCGGATCTGGGCACCGTCGCGGACCAGGGTCAGCCACGCGCCGTCGGCGCCGACGGCCACCACCGGGGGCATCGCCTCGGCGCCGATCGTGCTGTACGGGTGCCAGATGTGCGCGGCGTCGATCGCGCTGATCTGTTGGGGGGTCAACGCCGACACGCTGTGTGAGCCTAGTCGGCCGACAGCGCATGCCTAAACGGCGTTTGCTCCACGAAACTTCGGCCCTCGCCACGCGGTTCGCTGGAGATGAGAGATATACCCGGGTTGGGTAGATTGATTTCCAATCATGTTGCTCCTTAGTCCGACCCGCCCGTCGGCGACGATTGACGCGGGTCCTGTCCCGCGCGCCGCGACCGAATCGCGGAAATCGGGGTTCTATCGCCACGACCTCGACGGGCTTCGCGGTGTCGCGATCGCGCTCGTGGCGGTTTTCCACGTGTGGTTCGGGCGTGTCTCCGGCGGGGTCGACGTCTTCCTGGTGCTGTCCGGCTTTTTCTTCGGCGGGTCACTGCTGCGCACCGCGCTGAACCCGGACTCGTCGCTGTCACCCTGGGCAGAGATCCGGCGACTGATCCAGCGACTGCTGCCTGCACTCGTCGTGGTGCTTGCCGCAGGCGCCGTTTTGACGATCCTGGTGCAGCCGCAGACGCGCTGGGAGACGTTTGCTGACCAGAGCCTGGCCAGCCTGGGCTACTTCCAGAACTGGGAGCTGTCGGCGACCGCGTCGAACTATCTCCGCGCCGGTGAAGCGGTCAGCCCGCTGCAGCACATCTGGTCAATGTCCGTTCAGGGTCAGTTCTACATCGCGATGCTTGCGCTTATCTTCGGGTTTGCCTACGTGGCGCGCCGACGGCTCGGCCCATCGCTGCGCCCGACGCTCGTGACGTTGCTAGCTGTTCTCACCGTCGCGTCATTCAGCTTTGCCGTCGTCCTTCACACGTCCGATCAGACGGCCGCCTACTACAACAGCTTCGCCCGCGCCTGGGAGTTGCTGCTTGGCGCTCTCGTCGGCGCGATGGTCCCCTACGTCCGATGGCCGACGTGGCTGCGCACCGTGCTGGCCGCGGCCGGGCTGGCTGCGATCGTCTCGTGCGGCGCCTTGATCGACGGCGTGCGGGAGTTCCCCGGCCCGTGGGCACTGGTGCCGGTCGGCGCGACGGTGCTGATGATCCTGGCCGCGGCGAACCGCCAGGCCAGCCCCTCGACCCGGGACCGGCTGCCGCTGCCCAGCCGCCTGCTGTCCGCGCGGCCGTTGGTGACGCTCGGCGCGATGGCTTATTCGCTGTACCTCTGGCACTGGCCGCTGCTGATCTTCTGGCTGGCCTACACCGACGAGAGCCATGCCGGCTTTGTCGACGGCGCGGTGATCCTGGCGATCTCGGGTGGGCTGGCCTATCTCACGATGCGCTACGTCGAGGAGCCGCTGCGCTCCGGGCGGCGGTCGGCATCGGCACCGACTCCGCAGCCGATCGCGATCCCGTGGCGCACCCGCCTGCGCAGGCCCACGATCGCGTTGGGAACCACGGTGGGCCTACTCGGGGTGACGCTGACGGCGACGTCGTTCACCTGGCGTGAACACGTCACCGTGCAGCGCGCCAACGGTAAGGAACTGGTCGCGCTGTCGACCGACGGCTACCCAGGGGCGCGGGCATTGACCCAACACGCGCGGGTGCCGAAGCTGCCGATGCGGCCGACCGTGCTCGAGGCCCAAAGCGATCTGCCCGAGTCGACCAACGACGGCTGTATCAGTGATTTCGACAACACCGACGTCATCAACTGCACGTACGGCGACCGGCAGGCGACCAGGACGATCGCGCTGGCCGGCGGCTCGCACGCCGAGCACTGGATCACCGCGCTGGACGCCCTTGGCAAGATGCACCACTTCAAGGTCGTCACCTATCTGAAAATGGGCTGCCCACTGACGACCGAGGAATTGCCGCTGGTGATGGGCGACAACCGGCCGTACCCGAACTGCCACGACTGGAACCAGAAGGTGATGGCCAAACTGATCGGCGAACACCCCAGCTTCGTGTTCACCACCTCGACCCGGCCGTGGAACATCAAGCCGGGCGACGTGATGCCGTCGACCTATATCGGGATCTGGCAAACCTTGTCGGACAACAAGATTCCGATCCTTGCGATGCGCGACACACCGTGGCTGGTGCGGAACGGCGCGCCCTTCTTCCCGACGGATTGTCTGGCCAAGGGCGGCGATTCGGTGTCGTGCGGGATCGACCGTTCCGAGGTGCTCTCCGACCGCAACCAGACCCTGGATTTCCTGGCCCAGTTCCCCCTGATGCGGGTCCTCGACCTCAGTGACGCGGTGTGCCGCGAAGACACATGCCGCGCGGTCGAGGGAAATGTGCTGATTTATCACGATTCTCATCACATCTCCGCGACCTACATGCGCACCCTGATCCCGGAACTGGGCAGGCAGATGGGTGCGGCCACCGCTTGGTGGTGACATCCTGAGCATCCGGTACGCCACGTCGATAAGGTCGAGAGATGTCGTCGAGCGAAACCGCGCGGACCACGGTGTGGCCCGGCACCGCCTACCCGCTCGGTGCCACCTATGACGGCGCGGGCACGAATTTCTCGCTGTTCTCCGAGGTTGCCGATTCGGTCGAGCTCTGTCTGATCGCCAAGGACGGCACCGAAACCCGCATCGAACTCGACGAAGTAGACGGCTTCGTCTGGCATGCCTATCTGCCGACCATCACTCCCGGGCAGCGTTACGGCTTCCGCGTGCACGGCCCGTGGGACCCGTCGGCCGGCCATCGGTGCGATCCCAGCAAGCTGCTGCTCGACCCCTACGGCAAGTCCTTCCACGGCGACTTCGAGTTCAGTCAGGCGCTGTACTCCTACGACCTGGACGCCGAGGACCCCGCTTCGGGCGGGACGCCGCCGATGATCGACTCACTGGGCCACACGATGACCAGCGTGGTCATCAACCCGTTCTTCCAGTGGGGCTCCGATCGCGCCCCGCGGACGCCCTACCACGAGACGATCATCTACGAGGCCCACGTCAAGGGCATGACGCAAACCCATCCCGGCGTCCCCGAGGAGTTGCGCGGCACCTACGCCGGGCTCGGCCACCCGGCGGTGATCGATCACCTCAAGGCCCTCAACGTCACCGCCATCGAATTGATGCCGGTCCACCAATTCCTGCACGACCACCGGCTGCTCGATCTGGGGTTGCGAAACTACTGGGGCTACAACACTTTTGGCTTCCTGGCCCCGCATTACCAGTACGCGTCCACCCAGCACGCCGGTGGCGCGGTCGCCGAGTTCAAAACCATGGTGCGCTCGTTCCACGAAGCCGGCATCGAGGTGATCCTCGACGTGGTCTACAACCACACCGCCGAGGGCAACCACCTGGGCCCGACGATCAACTTCCGCGGTATCGACAACGCGGCCTACTACCGGCTGATGGACGACGACCTGCGGCTCTACCGTGACTTCACCGGCACCGGCAACAGCCTCAACCCCCGCCACCCGCACACACTGCAGCTCATCATGGACTCGCTGCGCTACTGGGTTCTTGAGATGCACGTCGACGGATTCCGCTTCGACCTGGCATCCGCCCTGGCCAGGGAGTTCTTCGAAGTCGACCGATTGAGTGCGTTCTTCGACATCGTGCAGCAGGATCCGGTGATCAGCCAGGTCAAGTTGATCGCCGAGCCGTGGGACGTCGGCGAGGGTGGCTACCAGGTCGGCAACTTCCCCAGCTTGTGGACCGAGTGGAATGGCAAGTACCGCGACACCGTGCGCGACTACTGGCGCGGTGAACCCGCCACCTTGGGCGAGTTCGCATCCCGGCTGACCGGGTCCTCGGATCTCTACGAGGTCAACGGCCGTCGCCCCAGTGCCAGCATCAACTTCGTCACCGCGCATGACGGCTTCCCCCTGGCCGACCTGGTGTCGTACAACGAGAAACACAACGAGGCCAACGGCGAGGACAACCGCGACGGTGAGAGCCACAACCGGTCGTGGAACTGCGGGGTCGAAGGTCCGACCGATGACCCGGAGATCCTGGCGCTGCGCCAGCAGCAGATGCGCAACATCCTGGTCACCCTGATGCTGTCGCAGGGCACCCCGATGATCGCCCACGGCGACGAGATCGGCCGCACCCAGCAGGGCAACAACAACGTCTACTGCCAGGATTCGCCACTGTCCTGGATGGACTGGAGCATGCGCGAGACCAACGCCGATCTGCTCAAGTTCACCAAGAAGGTGACCGGACTTCGCAAGGCACATGCCGTTTTTCGGCGGCGCCGCTTCTTCGACGGGGAGCCGATCCGCACCGGCGATCAGGTTCGCGATATCGCCTGGCTCACCCCGGCCGGCGACGAGATGACGCACGACGACTGGGGCTCGGGGTTCAAGTTTGTCGGCGTGTTCCTCAACGGTGATGCCATCGACGCACCCAACTCCCGCGGCGAGAAGGTTGTCGACGACTCATTCCTGCTGTGCTTCAACGCCCACAGCAAGCCGATCGACTTCGTCGCTCCCGACGGCGACTATGCCGAGCAGTGGACGGCCGTGCTGGACACCTGGGATGCCACCGGCACCACCGACGCGATGGTGAAGGCGGGCGAAACGATCACCGTGCCGGGTCGATCGGTCCTGGTGCTTCAAAAGACCGGCTAGCGGGAACAGGGACAGCTATGCCCTACCCGGTGTTATCCACCTATCGCCTCCAGTTACGCGGCCCTTCGGCCGGTGACGCGTTCACCTTCGCCGACGCCGAGAAACTTCTCGACTATCTCGACGGCCTTGGCGTCAGCCACCTCTACCTGTCCCCCATCCTGACCGCCGCGCCCGGCTCCACACACGGCTACGACGTCACCGATCCCACCACGGTGTCCGAGGAACTGGGCGGCTCCGAGGGTTTGGCCAGGCTGGCCGAGGCCGCCACGTCACGCGGCCTCGGGTTGATCGTCGATATCGTCCCCAACCACCTCGGAGTGGACCAGCCCGAGCACAACCCGTGGTGGTGGGATGTGCTGCGCAACGGTCGCCAGTCTGGCTACGCGAAGTTTTTCGACATCGACTGGTCGGTGGATACCGAGGGCCGAATCCTGTTGCCGGTATTGGGTTCTGATGACGATGCCGCTGACCTCGTGGTCGATGGCGACACGCTGCGGCTCGGCGACCTTGCCTTCCCGATCGCGCCGGGCACCGGCGATGGTGACGGCCCGGAGGTGCACGATCGCCAGCACTACAAGCTGATCGGCTGGCGCAACGGTGTGTGCGGGTACCGCAGATTCTTCTCGATCACCTCGCTGGCCGGTCTGCGCCAGGAGGACCCAGCGGTGTTCGAGACATCGCACGCCGAGGTGGCTCGCTGGTTCCGCGACGGTGTGGTGGACGGGGTGCGCATCGACCATCCCGACGGCCTGACCGATCCGACCGGATATCTTGAGCGGCTGCGCGATTTGGTCGGACCGCAGGCCTGGATCGTGATCGAGAAGATCCTCGGTGTCGGCGAGCCGCTGGACCCGGCGCTGCCGATCGACGGCACCACCGGCTACGACGTCCTGCGCGAGGTGGGCGGCATCTTCGTCGACCCGACCGGTATCGAAGCCCTGACCGACCTGGTCGACGGCAACGGGTTCGACTACGCGGGTGCGCCGGATCTGCTGCGGCAGTTGAAATTCAGCGCTGCCACCACCACGCTCGCCAGCGAGCTCGCCCGGTTGCACCGCTCGATCGTCGCCGCCGTCGGGGCCGACCACCCGCAGCTGCCCGACGCGGTGGTCGCGTTGCTGGCCGAAGTCGGGGTCTATCGGTCGGACTACCAGAACCTGTCGGCGCTGCTGTCGGCGGCGATCGCGCAGACTGTCACGTCGCAGCCGGCGCTGGCCGCCCCGTTGGAGCTGGTGTCGGCGGCGCTGGTCTCGGCAGAACCGGCCGCTCGACTGCAACAGCTGTGCGGAGCGATGACGGCGAAGTCGGTGGAGGACTGCTACTTCTACCGCGACCCACGCCTGGTGTCGCTCAACGAGGTCGGCGGCGAGCCCGCCCATTTCGGCATCAGCGCCGCGGAGTTCCACCGCAGCGCCGAGGTTCGCGGACGGCTATGGCCGCGATCGATGACCACCCTGTCGACCCACGACACCAAGCGTGGGGAGGATGTGCGCGCCCGTATCGGCGTGCTGTCCCAGGTGCCGTCGCTGTGGGCCGAGTTCGTGGCCAGTTGGCAGACCACGACCCCGGCGCCGGATTCCGCGACCGCATTGTTCCTGTTGCAGAACATCTTCGGGGTGTGGCCTGCCGACGGGGAGATCACCGAAGAGTTGCGCATCCGGTTGCACGCCTACACCGAGAAGGCGATCCGCGAAGCCGCTTGGCACACCTCGTGGAATGAGCCGGATACCGAGTTCGAGGATGCCGTGCACACGTGGCTGGACGCCATCCTCGACGGCCCGGTCGCCACCGAGCTCACCGGAGTGGTGGTCCAGCTCGAACCCCACGCACACAGCGACGCGCTCGGACAGAAGATGCTGGCCCTCACCGTGCCCGGCATCCCGGACGTCTACCAGGGCACCGAACTGTGGGAGGACAGTCTCGTCGACCCCGACAACCGCAGGCCGGTCGATTACTCCGCGCGCGGTGGCGAGCTGGAACGCTTGTCGCATCCCAAGATTCGGGTCGTGCGGGCGGCACTGCAGGCCCGGCGGGATCGCCCCGACACCTTCCTGTCCGGTCAATACCGGCCGGTGCTCGCCACCGGTGACGCCGCACACCACGTCGTGGCGTTCGGCCGGGGTTCCGACGTGCTGGTCGCAGTCACCCGCTGGACGGTCCGGCTGCGTCACGACGGCTGGGGTGACACGATGCTGCCGTTGCCGGAAGGCGGCTGGACCGATCGGCTGACCGGTGCGCGGTTCAGCGGGCCCACGCCCGCCGGTGTGCTGTTCGGCGAATTGCCCGTCGTCCTACTGGAGCGCTCAGATGCCTGAATTCGCGGTATGGGCACCACTTCCGAAGCTCGTGCGCCTTGACGTCGACGGCCAGCTGCACGAGATGTCGGTCGGCGACGACGGCTGGTGGCACGCCGATGTCGACTGCGCGCTGAACGCCCGGTACGGCTTTGTCCTGGACGACGATCCGGCGGTCCTGCCCGATCCGCGGTCGGCTCGTCAGCCCGACGGTGTGCACGAGCGGTCCCAGCTCTGGGACGCCGCGGCCGTGCGGTGGTCGGATCAGCAGTGGCACGGCCGCTCGATCGAGGGCGCGGTGATCTACGAACTGCACACCGGCACGTTCACCGCCGACGGCACCTTCGATGCCGCCATCGAGAAGCTGGACTACCTGGTGGATCTGGGTGTCGACTTCGTCGAGCTGATGCCCGTCAACGCCTTCAACGGCATCCACGGTTGGGGTTACGACGGGGTGCTGTGGTACGCGGTGCACGAACCCTACGGCGGCCCTAACGGTTTGGTGCGCCTGGTCGAGGCGTGCCACCAGCGCGGACTCGGCGTGCTGATCGACGCGGTGTTCAACCATTTCGGCCCATCGGGCAACTACCTGCCCAAGTTCGGGCCCTACCTGTCCGCGGTGAGCAACCCGTGGGGCGAGGGCGTCAACCTGGCCGGACCGGACGCCGACGAGGTGCGCGGCTACATCATCGAGTGCGCACTGCGCTGGATGCGTGACTTCCACGTCGACGGCCTCCGGCTGGACGCGGTGCACGCCCTGGTCGACAACACCGCGATCCACATCCTTGAGGAGTTGGCCGCCGAAACCGACGCGTTGTCAGCGGTTCTGGGTCGTCCGCTGTCGCTGATCGCCGAAAGCGATCTCAACGATCCGCGGCTGATCACTCCCCGGGATCGCGGTGGCTACGGCTTGACCGCCCAATGGGACGACGACATCCATCACGCCATTCACACCGCGGTCTCCGGCGAACGGCAGGGCTACTACGCCGATTTCGGTTCGATGGCCACACTCGCCTCGACCCTGCAGAACGGCTACTTCCACGCCGGCACGTACTCGTCGTTCCGGCACCGTAGACACGGCAGGCCACTGGACAAGACATTGATCCCGGCCACTCGCCTGATGGCCTACACCACCGACCACGACCAGGTCGGCAACCGGGCGCTCGGTGATCGGCCGTCGCAGAACCTGGATTACGGCCAGCTTGCGATCAAGGCCGCCCTGGCCCTCGGGTCGCCTTACACGGCAATGCTTTTCATGGGTGAGGAATGGGGCTCGTCACATCCGTTCCAGTTCTTCAGCTCCCACCCCGAACCCGAGCTGGCGATCGCGACGGCCGAAGGGCGCAAGGCGGAGTTCGCCGACCACGGGTGGGACGCCGACGATGTCCCCGACCCCCAGGACCCGCAGACTTTCCTGCGCTCCAAGCTGGACTGGGACGAGGTCGACGACACCGACCACGCCCGGCTGCTGGCGTTTTACCGCGGGTTGATCACGCTGCGCGACACCGAGCCGGACATGGCCGACCCGTGGCTGAGCCACTTGGTGGTCGACTACGACGAGGACGAGCGCTGGATCGTGATGCGCCGTGGCCGAATTGCGATCGCGTGCAACCTCGGCGAGCTGCCGGTCAGGGTGCCGGTCAACGGCGAGGTGGTGCTGGCCTGGGGCGAGCCCGAGGTCGGTCCAGCTGGTTCCGCCCTGCCCGGCCATTCCGTGCTGGTCACGCGAAGCCGGGGCGGTGGGTGAGCAACATTTTGGGAAACACACAGGTTCGCGCCGACGCCCGGTAGCGTCATCCGCTGTGGACGAGTCGTCCCTCCCGGGGGTGTTACAAGAGCGTGCCCGCACGCAGCCAGATGAGCCAGCGTTTACGTATGTCGATTACGAGCTGGATCCCGCAGGTGTTGCCGAGACCCTGACTTGGGCGCGGCTCTACCGGCAGACGTCGAACGTCGCGCGGGAGCTGAAAGCGTGCGGCTCAACCGGCGACCGCGCGGTGATACTTGCGCCCCAGGGAACCGAATACTTTCTCGCTTTTCTCGGCGCACTGCAGGCCGGCCAGATCGCGGTTCCGCTGCCGCTTCCGATGCCCGGCTCCGGGGATGAGCGCGTCAGTTCGGTGCTGCTCGACGCGTCGCCGGCGACCATCCTCACCACGTCCGCCGTCGCAGGCGACATCGCCCAGTACATCAGGCCCAAGCCCGGCGGCGATGCGATAACGGTCGTCGAGGTCGATCTGTTGGCTCTCGACGACGAGACCGGGGCCGCCGCTGACGTCGACAGCCTGCCGAGTACCGCGCATCTGCAGTACACCTCTGGCTCGACCCGCACGCCAGCGGGAGTTATGGTCTCCCACAAGAACATTCAAGTCAATTGCGCGCAGCTGAGGTCCGCGTACTACCAGGACGGAATCGCTCCGGCGGATACCACTGTGGTGTCGTGGCTGCCCTTCTTTCACGACATGGGCCTGATCCTCAACATCGCCTTCCCCATTTTCGGCGGATTCCACAGCGTGCTCACGAGCCCACCGGCGTTCCTGCAGCGGCCAGCACGGTGGATGCAACTGCTGGCAAGCAACAGTCACGCGTTTTCGGCAGCTCCGAACATCGCCTTCGAACTGGCGGCCGCGAAGACTTCCGATAAGGACCTGGCCGGGCTTGACCTCGGCGGCGTCCGAACCATCCTCAATGGCGCCGAACGGGTGAATCCGCCGTCGCTGCGGCGATTTGCTGAACGATTTGCTCCCTTCAATCTTCGCCCGGAGGCCCTGCGGCCCTCCTATGGCCTCGCGGAGGCCACGCTCTACGTGGCGACCCGTGAAACCGGTCAGCCGCCGGAAACCGTGTACTTCGACTCCGAGAAACTGACTGCCGGCGAGGCGCAGCGGTGTTCGAGCGGAGAAGGCACACCGCTGGTGAGCTACGGCATGCACGGATCCCCTATGGTCCGCATCGTCGACCCCGAGGCCCGTGTCGAATGTTCCGAGGGAACCGTCGGCGAGATCTGGGTGCACGGCGACAATGTGTGTGAGGGGTACTGGCAGAAGCCGGAAGAAACTGAACGCACCTTCGGCGCAGAGCTTGTCGATCCGTCTGACGGCGCGCCCGAGTCGCCGTGGCTGAGAACCGGTGACCTGGGCTTCGTCTCCGACGGCGAGATGTTCATTGTCGGCCGGATCAAAGATCTGCTGATCGTCTACGGACGCAATTACGCGCCCGACGACATCGAGGCGACGATCCAGGAGATCACCGCGGGCCGTGTCGTCGCGGGAGCGGTCCCCGGCGAAGATGGTGTCGAAAAGCTGGTCACCATAGTCGAATTCAAGTCCGGGGGCGATTCCGAGGAGGCCGCGCAGCGGGTAACCGACGTCAAGCGCAAGATCACCGCGGCGGTTTCCAGGACCCACGAATTGGGGATTGCCGACCTCGTTATGGTGCCGCCCCATTCGATTCCGCTGACGACCAGCGGCAAGGTCCGGCGGCGGGACTCGCTGAAGCTCTATCTGGGCGGCGAGTTCTCCCGGCTCAACGAGGTGATCCCACGGCCGAAGAGGCAAACAAGCGACGGCGCAGATGCCCCCACCGCACCGGACCCGGGGTGGTCGCAACGACTGGCCACGCTGCGCCAGCAGCAGCATGACGTGTTGGTGGGGCTGGTGCGCTCGCAGGTGGCCACTGTGCTGGGCACTCTCAGCCCCGACGATTTCGACCCGGAGATCCCGTTCCGGGATATGGGATTCGACTCGGTGAAGGCGACCGAGTTGATCGACCGACTCAAGAACGTCACCGCGCTGGCATTGCCCCCGACGTTGGCCTTCGACCACCCCACCCCGAATGCGCTGGCCACTCATCTTGGGCACCTGTTGGGCGGATCTGTCCCCTCTGCCGCACCGGCGGCGGCACAGGTGGAGTCGACAGAGCCAATTGCCGTGGTGGGCATGGCCTGCCGTTTTCCCGGTGGCGTCGAATCGACGACGGCGTTGTGGGATGTGGTGGCCACCGGCCGCGAGGCGCTGTCCGAATTTCCGACTGACCGCGGCTGGAATTTGGCGGACTTGTTCGATCCCGACCCCGACGCCGCCGGCAAGACCTACACCCGAGTGGGCGGGTTTCTGGCCGAGGCGGCCGGCTTCGATGCGGAGTTCTTCGCGATCTCGGACCGCGAGGCCCAAACGATGGATCCGCAACAGCGGCTGTTGTTGGAGGTGTGCTGGGAAGCGCTGGAAACCGCCCGGATCGATCCCGCCGGTTTGGCGGGTTCGAGGACGGGTGTATTCGTCGGGGCGTGGTCCCAAACCTATGGTGCGGGAGGTTCCGACGGCGCGGAAGGGTACGCCCTGACCGGTGGTTCCCCCAGCGTTGTCTCCGGGCGCATCTCCTACACGCTGGGTTTGCAGGGACCCGCGATCACCATCGACACGGCGTGCTCGTCCTCGCTGGTAGCCAGCCATTTGGCATGTCAGTCGTTGCGCAGCGGTGAGTCCAGTCTGGCGCTGGCCGGCGGGGTGACCGTGATGACCACACCATCGGTGTTCACCGAGTTCGCCAGGCAACGGGGCCTTGCCGCCGATGGGCGTTGCAAAGCGTTCTCCGCCGACGCCGATGGCACCGGCTGGGGTGAGGGCGCGGCCATGGTCGTCCTGGAACGGCTCAGCGACGCGCGCCGCAACAACCACCCGGTGCTGGCGCTCATCGCGGGATCGGCAGTCAACTCCGACGGCGCCTCCAACGGATTGACCGCGCCCAACGGGCCTGCCCAACAACGCGTCATCACCGAGGCCGCCGCCAACGCCGGTGTCGGGCTGGATCAGGTCGACGTCGTCGAGGCCCACGGCACGGGCACCACACTGGGCGACCCGATCGAGGCCGGCGCACTGCTCGCCACTTACGGTGCGGCGCGCGAAGATTCACACCCGCTGTGGCTGGGCTCGATCAAATCCAACATCGGCCACACCCAGGCGGCCGCAGGCGTCGCCGGAATCATCAAGATGGTCGAGGCGCTCAACCGCGACAGCCTGCCCCCGACCCTGCACGTCGATCGCCCCAGCCCCCACATCGACTGGTCGACCCGCACCGTTCAAATTCTCACCGAACCTGTTCCGTGGCCGGCGACCGATCACCCGCGCACGGCGGCGGTGTCGTCGTTCGGGATCAGCGGCACCAACGCGCACCTGATCTTGCAACAAGCCCCGGCGGCCGACCCGGTTGACCGCACCGCGACCGCCCGTGACGACTTCCAGGTGCGGATGTGGCCGGTATCTGGGCGCACCCCGGCGGCGCTGTGCGCGCAAGCCGACCGGCTCCATCATTTCCTGGCCGGCAATCCCGATCTGGATCTGACCGACGCGGCTTACAGCCTGGGCGCCACCCGCGCGCACCACCCTTATCGGGCCGTCATCGCCGCACCGGCGGACTCGGGCACCGAGCGCGATGACCTGCTCGGTGCTCTGGACGCCCTGCGCAGAGACGAATCTCATCCGCATCTGATTCGCCACCACTTCCTGGCCCGCCTTCGGGGGAAGACGGTGTTCGTCCTCCCGGGCCAAGGCGCCCAGTACGCGGGCATGGGCCGGGAACTCTACGAACACCACCGCGTCTTCGCCGAAACCGTCGATGCCTGCGATGAGGCGTTGCGACCCCTCACCGGCTGGTCAGTGCGCGAGGTCCTACGGCAAGAGCCGTCGGCGCCGTCGCTGGACCGAGTCGATGTGGTTCAGCCCGTGCTGTTCACCATGATGGTCTCGCTGGCCGAGGTATTGGCCAGCTATGGGATCGTCCCCGACGCGGTGATCGGTCACTCTCAGGGGGAGATCGCCGCGGCGTACATCGCCGGGGCGTTGTCCTTGCCCGAGGCCGCCGCGGTGGTCGCACGCCGCAGTCAGGCGCTCAGCGCCCTGCGTGGTACCGGCGGCATGGCGTCGGTCCTGCTGGCGGCCGAGCGTGTGGAGCCACTCCTGCAACCCTGGGGTGATGCTCTCAGCATCGCCGCGGTCAACGGCCCGTCACACACCATCGTCAGCGGGGACCCCGCCGCGTTGGAGGAGTTCAGTGCGGCGTGCGATCGCGACGGCATCCACTTCCGCCGTATCGCCGTCGACTACGCCTCGCACTCCGCTCAGGTGGAATCAGCACGTGCGCGCCTGCTGGACGAACTGGCCGACCTGAAGCCCACGGCCTCCGCTATCCCCTTGTATTCGACTGTGGGAGAAGCGCTCGACACCGATCCCCTCGACACGACCACGATGACCGCCGAGTATTGGTATCGCAACCTGCGCGAGCCGGTGCGGTTCCACGACCGGGTGCTGCAGCGTCTGGCTGCCGGCCAGACCACATTCGTGGAGTTGTCGCCGCATCCGGTACTGGCCCCGGCGATCACCGACACCGTTGCTCAATCCACCGGGTCAACCCAATCCACAGGGTCAGCCCAATCGGCGGTGGTGATCACGTTGCACCGCGACCGGCCCGACCGCGACAGCCTGGCCACCGCGTTGGCGCAGCTGCACGCGCACGGACACAGCCCGACGTGGGCGGCCCTGTACCCCGGAGCCCGCAGCGTCGAGTTGCCCACCTACGCCTTCCAACACCGCCGCTATTGGATGACACCCACCCCGACGGCCTCCGTGGTCAGCAGTCCGGCCGAAGGGGCGCTGTGGAAGGCGCTGCGGCGCAGGCGAGTGTCTCGACCGGATATCACCGAATCCAGCAGCGGCACAGCAATAGCGAGCGCATCGGCACTTCGCGAAACGCTGGCCGATCAAACCTCCGAACAACAGCGACACACCTTGGCCGCCCTGGTGGCCGGTGCCACTGCCACGGTGCTGGCCCACCCCGACCCGGACGCTCTCCATAACGACGTGGCGTTCAAAGACCTCGGTATGGACTCGCTGACCGCCGTCGAACTCCGCAACTCCCTCGGCACCCAGACCGGGCTCAGCCTGCCGGCGACCCTGATCTTCGACCACCCCACCACCACGGCACTGGTCACCCACCTGGCCGACCTGCTGACCGAAACGTCTACGGCCGCAGCGGCTGCCACCGGCACCACCAGCGCCACGGCAAGAGACAATAGGCTCGCACTCACGGATCAGGCGTCCTATCACGCGGAGCGAGCGGTCCATAGTGCGCTGATCCAATTCACCTGGCTCTACAACCGTGGCGTAGATGTCGACGGGTTACGGCGGTTTCACCGCAACCTTGGGTTGGGGTTGTTGGGTCGCAAGATCGAGCGGTCTCCGATACCGTTCGCCCGTCATCGGTGGGTCGCATCCCCGGCGTCGGAGGACATCGACTTCGCCGCGACGCCGCGACGGCGCTCCGACATAAGCGATTGGGCCGACGAGCGGGCGCGCGTACCTATCGATGCGGAACGGGGACCCGGCTGGCATCTCGGGGTGCTTCCGCTCGAAGATGGCGGGGCAGCAGTAACTTTGGTGGTTTCGCATAACATCGCCGACGGGCGGGCTGTCCTCCGGGTGATAACAGATGCTGTTGAGGGCAGGACGCCCGAGCTCGGCTATCCACCTGCGCGATCCCGCACCCGCAGCCACGCATTCCGTGAGGATCTACGGCACACCGTCACAGAACTGCCTGACGTGGCCAAGGCGGTCGTCGCCGTGGTTCGACGCGCGCGGCAGGGCGATGAATTCGCGTCATCGACCAAGGGAGCAACACCTGCCCCGAAGACCGCGGGCGGCGGTCACGCAGTAGACGTGCCCGTCCTGACCGCATTCGTCGACCTGGCAGATTGGGATGCTCGCGCGAAAGATCTTGGCGGGAGCAGTAACTCGCTCGTAGCAGGCTTCGCCTGCAGACTCGCGGCGAGGGTGGGGCACGTTTTCGACGACGGAACGGTCAATCTACGACTTCCGGTAACCCTACGGACCGCAGACGACAACAGTGGCAATTCGCTGACGGCTGTCGACGTCCGGATCGACCCGAACCTCTCGGTGACCGAGCTCGGCGAGCTGCACGCCAAGATCACCAAGGCAACGCTGGAGGCGATGGAGAGCTCCGACGAATTCCTGGCACCGCTCCCACTCGTGCCGCTGACGCCGAAGTGGGTGATCCGGAAGCTGGCGGGGGCGTTGGCCGGTGGTGCCGGCCTCGTCACGTGTTCCAATGTCGGCGACCTTCCACCGGCGGTGAACCGGCCTGACGGCAGCGATGCCGATTACGCGTACATGACACCCGTCGAGCCCGATATCACCAAGCGCATCCTGGAACTCCTCGGCGGGCGGCTGTTGGTCGGTTCGGGGCGGCTGCAAGGGAAGATCGTCATCACGATCTCCGCATATCTTCTCGGCGGACCAAATACGAAAGCTGAACTACGAGAGGTCATTTCGGAGACCTTCGCCGAATTCGATCTGATCGCGGAGATGGGCGACTAGGTCAGGTAGCGGTAGGCCGCTGAACCGGGCTGCAGCGCCTCGACGTGAAGGCCGGAGGCGGCCATCCGCGCCCGCAGCCCGTCGAGTCCGGTGGCCGAGCCGAGCTCGACACCGACCAGTGCCTCACCGGTCTCCCGGTTGTTGCGCTTGACGTACTCGAACAGCGTGATGTCGTCGTTCGGCCCGAGCACCTCGTCGAGGAACCGGCGCAGCGCGCCGGGCTCCTGCGGGAAGTCGACCAGGAAGTAGTGCTTGAGGCCCAGGTGCACCAGGGACCGCTCGAGCACCTCGCCGTAGCGTGACACGTCGTTGTTGCCACCGGAGATCAGGCACACCACCGTCGACCCGGGGGCGACGTCGGCCTCCAGCAGACCCGCCACCGCCAGTGCCCCGGCCGGCTCGGCGACGATGCCCTCGTTCTGGTACAGATCCAGCATCGCCGTGCAGACCGCGCCCTCGTCGACCGTCGTGACCGAGACCATGTTCCCGGCCGCGGCCAGTGCCTGATACGTCAGCGCACCGACCTGCTTGACCGCCGCCCCGTCGACGAATTGGTCGACGTGCTCCAGGGTGACCGGGCCACCGGCGGCCAGTGCCGCGATCATCGACGCCGCGCCAGCCGGTTCAACACCGAGCACCGCGGTGTTCGTCGTCCGCTCGGCCAGGTAGGTGGTGATCCCGGCGATGCACCCGCCGCCGCCGACCGGGACGACCACCAGGTCCGGCTCGCCATCGAGCTGGTCGAGGAGCTCCACCGCGATCGTGCCCTGGCCGGCCATCGTGCGCGGATCGTCGAACGGCGGGACCAGGGTGGCCCCGGTGCGCGCGACATCTTCCAGCGCGGCGTCGGCCGCCAGGTCGTAGGTGCTGCCGCCGACGATCAGCTCGATGAACTCGCCGCCGTGATAGCGGATGCGGTCACGCTTCTGCTTCGGGGTCTTGGCCGGCACGTAGACCCGGCCGTGCACGCCCATCGAGCGGCAGGCCAGCGCGAAACCCTGCGCGTGGTTACCGGCCGACGAGCACACCACCCCGGCGGTGAGCTCGGCCTCGGACAGTTGGCGCAGCAGGTTGTAGGCGCCGCGCACCTTGTAGGACCGCACGCTCTGCAGGTCCTCGCGCTTGAGGTAGACCTCGGCGCCGGTGGCCTGCGAAAGCCGGTCGCTGTGCTCCAGTGGGCTCTGGCTGACCACGCCGGAAATTCGCCGCGCAGCCTCATCGATGTCAGCCGCGGATAGCGGCGCTGACAGTCGGTGCTGGCTCAGATCGGCGGACACCGCTCAATGGTGCCACCATCCGGGGTCAATCAGAGAATCGGGGTGAGGACGAACACCGGGATCTGGCGGTCGGTTTTCTGCTGGTACTCGGCGTAATCGGGCCACGCCTCGACCGCGCGCTCCCACCAGGCGGCCTTCTCGTCGCCGAAGACCTCGCGGGCCTGGTATTCGGCGTGCGTGGTGCCGTCCTGCAGCTCCACCTGCGGGTGGGCCTTGATGTTGTAGTACCAGACCGGGTTCTTCGGGGCGCCGCCGAGCGAGGCGACGACCGCGTAGTCGCCCTCGTGCTCGACCCGCATCAGCGGGGTCTTGCGGATCTTGCCGGTCTTGGCGCCGACGGTGGTCAGCAGGATGACGGGCTTCCCCTTGAGCTCGGTGCCCTCGGCCCCGTCCGACGACATGATGAGCTCTGCGTTTTCGCGCGCCCAGTCCGAAGTGCTCGGTTCGTAATCTCCAGTCAGTGGCATGACGTCCAGCGTAAGCCGACCGGCACGCTGAAGCGATGGGCCAGCAGCGCCACCAGATCGGGGTGCGCACCCAGCGGCTCGGTCACCGCATGCGCACCGCACTGGCCGAGTTTGGTGTGGAACACCCCGGGTGCCAGCAGGTAGGAGGCGATGAACACCCGCCGTCCGGATCGTTTGAGCCGGCGCACGATATCGGCGACGGTCGGGACGCCGGTGGCCACGAAGCCGAGGTGGACCTCCCCCACCAGTTCGCCAAGTAGCGCCGCGGCCTGGGCGAGTTCACGCCGGGCGGCGGGATCCGAGGATCCGGCCGCCGCCATCACCACCGCGTCGCCGGGTAACCAGCCGACCTCGAGCAGCCGGCCGTGCATGATCTCGGCCAGGACCGGATCGGGTCCCAATGCGGGGGTGATCGTGACGTTGTCATGGCCGCTTTCGGCCACCCGGGCCGGCAGGTCGGTGTTGACGTGGTAGCCCGATGCCAGGAAGGCGGGTACCACGATCGCCGGTGACGCCGAATCAGCCAGCACCTCACGGGGATTGGGCCCGAGTACGTCGACGAAGGCGGTGCGCACCGCACCGACATGTTCGGCGACGGCCGCCGCGATCTCGGTGATGGTGGCCAGTCCCAGGGGATTTCGGGTGCCGTGGGCGACCAGCACAAGTTCTTGTGTCATGTCGTGGCGGTGTCCAGCGCCAGGCGATAACCGCGTTTGACCACAGTCTGGACCACGCGGGGGGCGGCTAGCGCCGAACGCAGGCGGGCCATCGCCGTCTCCACCGCGTGAGTGTCGTCGCCGCCACCGGGCAGTTCGGCCAGCAGTTCTTCCCGGGACACCACCAGGCCCGGTGCCACCAGCAGCCGGCGCAGCAGCGCCATGGCGGCCGGGGGCAGCACCTTGAGCTCGCCGTCCACCTCGACGCTGGCGCTTCGGACGCTGATGTCGTGCCCGCCCGCCCTGTACTGTTTTGCCAGGCAAGGCAATTCGTCGGTGATCAGCCGAGCCAGCGCACCGAGCCGGTAGCGCTGCGGGTACCGGGCGTCGATTCCGAGCCGGATGAGCGGGGTGGCGGTGACCGGGCCGACGCAGAACACCGCGACGTCGTTGCGCAGTGCGTTGATCAGACATTCCAGGGCGCCAAGGGCTTTCGCGCGTTCCAGCGTCGCCGCAACGGCGGGTGCGCTGGTGAAGCTCACCGCGTCGACGTCGGCGCTGACGATCGCCGCGATCAACGCATCGACGCGCCGCGAATCCTCCGGCGCCTCCCAGCGATAGACCGGCACCTTCGCGACATAGGCACCCGCCCGGGTCAACGCGTCACAGATGTCGGTGTCAGGCTCCCATTCGCTGGCGGCGCCGTGCAGCTGCACCGCGATGCGTAGTTGATCCACCCCCTCGGACAGCAGGCGCTCCAGCACTTCCACCGACGATTCCGACTCCGGGCTCCACTCCTCGCACAGCCCGGCCTGCCGGACCGCGCCGCGCGCCTTGGGCCCGCGGGCCAGGATGCGGGTGGATCCGAGCGCGGCGCTCAGCTCATCGGGAACATCCCAGCCGTGCGCGGCCTCGATCCAGCCCCGAAAGCCGATCCCGGTGGTCACCACGACCACGTCGGGCGGTTGCTCGATGAGCTGGGTGGTCACCCGGCGCAGCTCGACATCGTCGACCAGCGGCACGATCCGGATCGCCGGCGCATGGACGACGGTGGCGCCGCGACGCTCCAGGAGCGTGATGAATTCCTCGGCCCGGCGCGCGGCGGTCACCCCCACGGCGAAGCCGGCCAACGGGTCAGCGACTTCTGATCTCGACGAATCCATCGACCACCCTGACGTCATAGACCGGCAGCACATGTGACTCGTCGTCGAGGCACCGACCGTCGACAAGGGAGAAAACCTGCTTGAGTAACGGCGATGCCACGGTCGGCTCGCCGCGCCGATCCCCGACGATGCCACGCGACATCACTGCGGCGCGACCGAAGGGGTCGATATTGCCGACCGCGGCCAGCGTGCCGTCGGCCAACAGGAACAGCGCGGCCTGCGCACCATCGGGCAGCAGCACCGCCACGCCACGGCCGGCGAGCAGGGCGCTGCGCGCGCAGGCCGGCGTCCAGATATCAAGGTCGAGCCCGGCACTTCTGTCCGCGAGAACTGTCATGGTTTCAAGCCTCCAAGCTCTTGATAGAGGGGTCGTGTTTCACAACTGTTACGGGCGGCTTTCCGCAGCGTTGACGCTGCTCGGCATTCCCAGCAGCAGCGGCACCTTGCGCGGCCCGGTCTCGTCGAACACCACGGTCGGGTCCGGCTCCCCCGGCGCATTGACGAACGACACGAAGCGGCCCAGTTTCTCCTGGTCATTGAGCACGCCGGCCCACTCGTCGGAGTAGCCGTCCACATGCCGGACCATGGCGTCATCCAGATCCGCGGCGATACCCAACGAGTCCTCGCACACCACATCCCTGATGTGATCAAGCCCACCCTCGATGGTCTCCTGCCAGACCGCGGTGCGCTGCAAGCGGTCTGCGGTGCGGATGTAGAACATCAGGTAGCGGTCGATGTAGCGGACCAGCGTTTCGGAGTCGAGATCGCCGGCCAGCAGCTGCGCGTGCTTCGGAGTGGCGCCGCCGTTGCCGCCGACGTAGAGGTTCCAGCCCTTCTCGGTCGCGATGACACCCACGTCTTTGCCGCGCGCTTCGGCGCACTCGCGTTGGCAGCCGGACACACCCATCTTGATCTTGTGCGGGGAACGCAGCCCGCGATAACGCAATTCGAGGTCGACGGCCATCGCCACCGAGTCCTGCACCCCGTAGCGGCACCACGTGGAGCCCACGCAGCTTTTCACCGTTCGCAGCGACTTGCCGTATGCGTGCCCCGATTCCATCCCGGCGTCGACCAGTCGCTTCCAGATCTGCGGGAGCTGTTCGACGCGGGCGCCGAACAGGTCGATGCGCTGGCCTCCGGTGATCTTGGTGTAGAGGCCGAAATCCCGGGCCACCTCGGCGATCACCATCAGCTTCTCCGGCGTGACCTCGCCACCGGGCAGCCGCGGCACCACCGAATACGTGCCGTTGCGCTGAATGTTGGCCAGGAAGTGGTCGTTGGTGTCCTGCAGGCCGGCCGTCTCGTCGTCCAGGATGTGATCGGACGACGTGGACGCCAGGATCGAGGCCACGACGGGCTTGCAGATGTCGCACCCGGTGCCGGTGCCGTGCTCGGCGATCAGGGCGGAGAAGGTGCGGATCCCGGTCGTCGCGACGATCTGGAACAGCTCGGCGCGGGTCTGCCCGAAATGTTCACACAGCGCCTTGGACATCGCCACGCCCTGCGCTTCGAGCAGCCGTTTGAGCATCGGAATGCAACTGCCGCAGGAGGTTCCGGCGGCGGTGGCGCACTTGATGGCAGGCACGTCGTGCGCGCCGTCAGCGATGGCGCCGCAGATACTGCGTTTCGTCACCGCATTGCACGAGCAGATCTGCGCCTCGTCGGGCAGCGCACCCACCCCCACCTCGGCGCCTGCCGGTGAGATCAGCGTCGCCGGGTCGGCGGGCAGCGGCCGCCCGACCAGCGGGCGCAGGGTGGCGTACGCGGTGGCGTCGCCGACCAGGATCCCGCCCAGCAACGTCGAAACATCATCGGAGACCACGAGTTTGGCGTAGGTCTGGTTGACGGCGTCGTTGAGCACGACTTCCAGCGCACCGGGGGTGGTGGCGTGGGCGTCACCGAAGCTGGCCACGTCGACGCCGAGCAGCTTGAGTTTGGTGGACAGGTCGGCACCCGGGAATTCGGCGGTCCCGCCGACCAGCCGGTCGGCCACCACCTCGGCCATCGTGTAGCCGGGCGCGACCAAGCCGTAGCAGCGGCCCTCGACCGCGGCGACCTCACCGATGGCGAACACGCGCGGATCCGAGGTGGCACAGCTGATATCGGTCAGCACCCCGCCGCGTTCGGCGAGTGGCAGGCCGCATTCGGCCGCCAGCTCGTCACGCGGACGCACACCCGCGGAGAACACCAGCAATGCGGCGTCGAGCTGTTCGTCGTTGGACAGCGACACCGTGATCCCGTCACCGTTGTCGACGACGTCGGTGGACGCCACGTCGGTGTGCACCGTGATACCGAGCTCGGTGATGAGGCGATTCAGCAGCGCGCCACCGCCGTCGTCGACCTGGATGGGCATCAGCCGCGGGGACCGTTCCAGCACATGCGGTGTCAGGCCCAGCATCCGCAGCGCATTGGCCGCCTCCAGGCCCAGCAGACCACCACCGACGACGATGCCGACGGCCCCGGGCCGGGCCGCCGATGCCGCCCCCCGGATGGCGTCGAGGTCTTCCAGCGTCCGGTAGACGAAGCAGCGCTCGAGATCGCTGCCGGGGATCGGCGGCACGAACGGGTACGAGCCGGTGGCCAGCACCACCGCGTCGTACTCGATGCGCTCCCCCGCTGATGTGATGACGTGACGGCCCTCCCGGTCGATCGCGGTGGCCGGCTCGCCGACCCGGAGATCGACCAGATCGTCTCCGGCGTAATCGTTTCCGGACAGCGCCAGCGTGGAGCGATCCCACCCGTCGATATAAGAGGACAACCCCACCCGGTCGTATGCCGCGGTGGGTTCCTCGCACAGCACCACGACCCGCCAGGCTCCGTCGCGGTCCCGGTCCCGCAGCGCCTCGACGAAGCGGTGCCCGACCATGCCGTGGCCGACGACCACGACGGTCCGCACGGCGGTCATGCGGCCACTGCGGCGTTGTCGACCGCGGGGGTGTCGGAGCCGATGACGCTGGCTTTCTTCGGTGTCCGCACGTAGGCCACCCAGGTGATGACCGCGCACAGCACGTAGAAGCCGAGGAACACCCAGAAGGCCATCGTTGCCGATTTCGCCGGCGACAGGTAGGACGCTCGCAGCGCGATGTTGACGCCGACCCCGCCGAGGGCGCCGATGGCCCCGGCGATGCCGATCAGCGCGCCCGACATGCGCAGTGACCAGGCCCGCTTTTCGGGTGGGCTGAGGCTGTCCAGGCCGCGCGACTTCGCCTCGAAGATCGACGGGATCATCTTGTAGGTAGAGCCATTTCCCATGCCGGACAACACGAACAGGGCGATGAAGCCGGCGATGAAAGCGATCATCGTGGCACCCGAGGCCGGACCAGGAGTGGCGTCGTCGATCTCGCCGGCCCCAACGAGCCAGCCCGCCGCGAGGATCATCGCACCGAACGTGTAGAGGGTGACCTTGCCGCCGCCGAAGCGGTCCGACAACCAGCCGCCGAACGGGCGGGACACCGAGCCGAGCACCGGGCCGATGAAGGCGATCTGGGCGGCGTGCAGCGATGCCTGGGCCGTCATCGCCGCGGTGACCGGTCCGCCGTGCGCCAGCCCGGCCAGGAAGTTGATCTGCAGCACCTGTCCGAAGGCGAAGCCGAACCCGATGAACGACCCGAACGTGCCGATGTAGAGCAGTGAGATCAGCCACGAATCACGGTGTGCGAGCACCTCGATCAGCGAGCGCGCATCGCTGCGCTGGTTGGTCAGGTTGTTCATGAAGAACGATGCGCCGACCGCCGCCAAAGCAATCAACACCAGGTAGGTGGCACAGACCAGGTGCGGGGACCGGTTGCCGACGCTCGCGATGACCAGCAGGCCGACAAGCTGGATGACCGCGACACCGATGTTGCCGCCGCCGGCGTTCAGACCCAGCGCCCAGCCCTTGTACCGCTGCGGGTAAAAGGCGTTGATATTGGTCATCGACGAGGCGAAGTTTCCACCACCCAGTCCGGCGAAGGCGGCCACGACCAAGAAGGTCGTGTACGACGTTCCCGGGTGTGCCATGAAATACAGCGTCATGACGGTGGGCACCAACAGCGCCAGCGCCGAGAAGATCGTCCAGTTGCGGCCCCCGAAGTGGGCGGTAGCGAACGTGTAGGGGATGCGCAGGATGGCGCCCACCAGGGTCGGGATCGCCACCAGGAAGAACTTGCCTGCGGCGTCGATGTGGTAGACGTTCTGCGGCATGAACAACACCATCACCGACCAAATCGACCACACCGAGAATCCGACATGCTCGGCGAAAATCGACCAGATCAGGTTGCGGCGTGCGATTTTCGCGCCGCCGTTGTTCCAGGCGCCGACGTCCTCGGCATCCCAGTCGTCGATGTCGTAGCCACTGCGAGTGGTTGAGGTCTGCATGGGTTCACGGTACGAATTCTTTGTTGCGCCTTCGCTGCACGCGGTGATCGCAGTGTCACAACCTTCTCACTCTGACGCGGACGCCACGGTGAGGTCAGTACACGTCGCGCAGATACCGCTTGTCGGCGACCAGTTCGCGCTTGTAGTCGCGGGCGGCTTCGGCGCTCAGATGGCCATGGGTGCCGATGATCGTCTCGAGTGCGGCGTCGACGTCTCGCGCCATGGCGGCGGCATCGCCGCAGACGTAGAGGTGAGCGCCGTCCTGCAGCCAGGCCCATAGCTGCGCACCTTTGTCGATCATGTTGTCCTGCACATAGATTCGCTTACGCTGGTCGCGGGAGAACGCGAGGTCGAGCCGGTTGAGGAAGCCGTCGGCGACCATGTCGGTCAGATCGTCGCCGTAGTAGAAGTTTTCGGTGCGGTGCCGGTCGCCGAAGAACAGCCAGTTGCGCCCGATGTGGCCCAACGCGCGGCGCTCCTGAAGGAAGCCGCGGAACGGTGCGATTCCGGTGCCCGCACCGATCATCACGATCGGCGCGGTCGTATCTTCGGGCGGGCGGAAGTGCGGCGACTTCTGCAGGAACACCGGAACGTCGCAGGCGCGGTCGGCGAGGAACGTCGAGCACACTCCCCCACGCTCGGCGCCATCCGGCGCCTGGTAGCGGACGATCGAGACGGTCAACTGCACCTCGTGCGGACTGACCAGCGGGCTCGACGAGATCGAGTACAACCGAGGTGTCAGCCGAACAAGGACTTCCTGCCATTGCTCGGCGGCGGCGTGGACTCCGAAGGCGCGAACGACGTCGATCCCGTTGCGCCCCAACCGCCAGGTGTCCAGCTGCGCGCGAGCGGCCCGCAGGTCTCTGGCGGCCGCCTTGTCCGCCGTGGTCTCGGCAAGGAAGGCCAGCAGGTTCGGGGTGATGCGACAGATGTCGTAGCTTTCGGTGAGGGCTTGGCGCAGTGCGCATTCCGTCCCGTCGACCTCGACTACGTCGTCCCCACTCAGGCCCGTCGCGGTCAACCAGGCGGCGACGTCGTCGTCGCTGTTGGTGGGTAGCACCCCTAGGGAGTCGCCGACGGCGTAGCTGACGTCGTGTTCGGAGATGTCAAATCCCAGCTGCCGCACCTCTTTGGCCGCCGACGCCGGGGTCAGTCTGGTGTTGCGCGCCAACCGGGCGGCGACGGGCCTGGCGCGGGTGAACGGCTCGGCGGGCCGGGCGACGGCGGGTGCGTCGAGCGCTGCCGGTGCCGATTCGCCCGCGTTGACCACCTCGATCACCCGCTGGGCCCACCTCGTCACCGAGTCCTCGTCGTGCACCTCGCAGTCCCTGCGGTCGAGCAGGCGGGCACCACCGAGTTCGGCCAGCCGCGTGTCGAGCGACCGGGCATGACCACAGAACTGGCCGTAGGACCGGTCGCCGATTCCCAGCACGGCGAACCGAAGGCCTTGCAGGTCTGGGGCATCCGGTGCCCGGAGCCGGTCCCAGAAACCGGCGCCGTTATCGGGCGGATCACCGTCGCCGAATGTACTGGTGACCACGAGGACGTCACGTGCCGCGAGATCGCTGACGGTGCAGTCGTCCATGCTGACCAGCCTGGCCGCAAGCCCGGCCGCACCGAGCTGATCGACGAGTCGGGCCGCGAGTTCCTCCGCGTTTCCCGTCTGCGATGCCCACAACACCCACGGGCCGGGAACCGGCGTAGCGGGCTCATTGGAGGTCCGCGAATACGTTCCGGCCAGAAGACCGTCGATCCACAGTCGTACCGGCCTGCTGATCGGCGCAGCCTCGGGCAGCACGGGGACGCCGACGACATCACCGCCTAGCGCCGCGAAAAACCCTGCCAGGTACTGCCTTTCGTCATCGGTGAAGGAGGGTTCCTGCCCGGCGGGTTCGTTGGGTGGAACGCTCTTGGTTGGGCGCAGACTCACCGCGCACACCTTCAGCTCGGGTTGCAGGGAATCCGCGTCAACGGCGTCACTGGTCAAGGCGTTGATCGCCAGGTACTCGCCGTGCTCGTCGTTCCAGTGGAACGGCGCGAAGCAATTGCCCGGCCGAACCCGGTCGGTGACGACGGCGGGCAACACAGCTCTGCCCCGCCGGGACTGCAGCTCGACGGCGTTCCCGTCGGCGATGCCGAGGGCGGTGGCGTCGTCGGGATTGATCTCGATGAAGGGCTTGCCGTTGAGTTTGTTGAGCTTGGCGACCCGGCCGGTCTTGGTCATGGTGTGCCACTGATGGGCGAGCCGGCCGGTGTTCAACACGAAGGGGTAGTCGTCGTCCGGCAATTCGCGCGCATCCATGTGCGGGCGGGGGTGAAACACCGCCCGGCGCGACGGTGTGGGGAATGCCAGGACACCGTCGGTGAGGTAGCGAATCGGGTGCCGATCCTGATCGTCGTCGGGCGGGCACGGCCACTGCAGCGGCGTTTCACGCAATCGCTGATAGCTCGCGCCGCGAAGGTCATAACCGGTCTTGGGATTGGCGAACTGCCGGATCTCGTCGAAGATCTGCTCGCTGGATTCGTAGCCGAAGTGCGCACCGAACCCCATGGCGTCGGCCACCTGACAGATCAGCTGCCAGTCCGGCCGGGACTGCCCCGGGGGTGACACGCATTGGCGCGTCAGCGTCAGGGTGCGTTCGGAATTCACCATCACCGAGTCGGCCTCGGCCCACAACGCCGCGGGCAGCACGACATCGGCGTAGCGGTTGGTCGCGGTGTCGCGGTAGGCGTCCTGGGTGACGACCAGCTCCGCGGTCTCCAGGCCGGTGATGACGGTGGTGCGGTTCGGCACGGTGGCCACCGGGTTGGTGCAGATGATCCAGCAGGCCTTGATGTCGCGAGAGGACATCTGCTCGAACATGTCGATGGTGCCGCGGTTGATGTCGCTGCGGATCGTTCCCGGTGCCAAGCCCCACACCGCTTCGACGAAGGCGCGGTCGTCGTCCGCGGTCACCGAGCGCTGCCCCGGCAAACCCGGTCCCATATAACCCATTTCGCGACCGCCCATGGCGTTGGGCTGGCCGGTCAGTGACATCGGACCGCTGCCGGGCCGGCAGATCGCCCCGGTGGCCAGGTGGAGGTTGCAGATGGCGTTGGTATTCCAGGTGCCGTGGGTGCTCTGGTTGAGCCCCATCGTCCACAGCGACATCCATTCGCCCGCGTCGGCGATCATCGTTGCCGCGGTACGGATATCGGCTTCGGCCAGTCCGGTGAGTTCGGCCACCCGCGCCGGCGGATAGTCGGCGAGAAACTCGCCCATCGCGTCCCAGCCCTCGGTGTGCTCGGCGATGAAATCGGCATCGATGTCGCCGGAGGCCACCAGTAGGTGCAACAACCCGTTCAGCAGCGCCAGATCAGTGCCCGGCCGGATCTGCAGATACAGGTCGGCCTTGTCTGCGGTGGCGGTGCGGCGCGGGTCGACGACGATGAGCTTGGCCCCGGCCCGCAACCGGTCGGCCATGCGGAGGAACAGGATCGGATGGCAGTCGGCCATGTTCGCGCCGATGACGAAAAACAGGTCAGCACAGTCGAAATCAGCGTAGGAGCCGGGCGGCCCGTCGGCCCCGAGGGATTGCTTGTATCCGGTCGCCGCACTGGCCATGCACAGCCGCGAGTTGGATTCGATGTTGACCGTGCGGATGAACCCCTTGGCCAGTTTCGTGGCCAGATACTGCGCTTCCATGGACATTTGGCCGGAGACGTAGAGGGCGATCGAATCCGGACCGTGCCGGTCCAGGATGTCGCGTAGCCGGGTGCCCACCGTCGCGACGGCATCCTCGACCGGGGCGGTGACGAATTCCTCGCCGCGTCCCGGCCGGATCAGCGCGTCGACCGCGCGGCCTTCGGGATTGCCCATCAACTCGGCGTGCGTGGCGCCCTTGGCGCAGAGCCGACCGAGGTTGGTGGGGTGAAGCCGGTCACCGACAACATTGGCGATGACCGGGCCCGTCGGGCCGGCCTTGGTGCGCACCTCGATGCCACACCCGACACCGCAGTACGAGCACGCGGTCCGGGTGGCCTCAGCGCAGTCATCCCCGGCAGCCACGGCTTCACCGTGCCCGGCGGACATTACGGGAGGTGCCGGGGCGCGTTATCGCGACAATAAACCGCGCTCACTTCGCCGGAAGGGCGGGTGTGAGATGTCGGGCAGCCCGAGAACGGCATTACCCGAAGTATAAGTTT
The DNA here is from genome assembly GCF_033804465.1 of Mycobacterium sp. RTGN5. Lineage (NCBI taxonomy): Bacteria > Bacillati > Actinomycetota > Actinomycetes > Mycobacteriales > Mycobacteriaceae > Mycobacterium > Mycobacterium sp. RTGN5. The sequence goes on along the minus strand of NZ_JAPZLA010000005.1, from coordinate 217,775 downwards.
CGGGTGGCCGAAATCGCGGTATAGTCGAGCCATGACGAGCGTGGACCAGGTGCAGATCGCGGGGGTGCCGTGGCCGCGCTACAAGCTCGTCGCACTGGCTCTCGGCCTGGTCGTCTTCGTCGTGGTCGCCCTGGTCACGGTCGACCCAGCGCCTGCCGTGCTGGTGGCCGCGGCCACCTCCACCGTGGTGTGGCTGGCCTACGGCCTGCGCCGTCCGCGCCAGCGCTAACGCTCCAGAATGCGTTTCAGGGTGGCCAGATCTCTGGCCACCGCCGCCGCGTCGGCCACATAGTCGTCATCGGACATCTCGGGCCTGCGCCGCAGGGTGAACACCACCTCGGACCAGTCCTTACCGGCGGGCACCACCCGCAGCGGATTGAACACCGGTTCGCCCGACGGCAGATTGACCACATGGTCGAGCACCCCGAGATCGTTGGCAGGGGTGAATTCGATGGTGATCTCCCCCATCGGGGACTGCGCCACCCAGGTGTCGCCGACCCGGGTCAGCTCGCTCTGGGCCAGGCCCGCGGCCCACTCGGGCAGGTGCGCCGGATCGGATGCGTAGCGGTACACGTCGATCGCCGAGCGATTGATCCACGCGCTGAGGTGCTGGGACTCGTTCGCAATGTCGACAGAATCGTTCATGCTTCCCACGTTACTGACAGGCCATCGCCCACTCGATGATCCCGCGGGCCCGCGCCAGAGTCGCCATCTGCGTATCGATCTCGGCGAGCTTGGCCTGCGCCAGCGTTCGACTGGCCGGGCGCCCGGGTGCGTCGTCGTCGAGCAGCACCGCGATTTCGTCGAGGGTGAACCCGGCAGCCTTGCACAACCCGATCACCTCGAGCCTGGTCAGTATCGCGTCGTCGTAACGACGCTGCCCGCCGGCGCGCGACGGCGCGGCCAGCAGTCCGATCTTCTCGTAGTAGCGCAGCGTGGTCGGGGCGACGTCGGTGCGGCGCGCCACCTCGCCGATGGTCAGTGCACCGCTCATGGTCACCTTCGCCTCGATGCTTGACTTGGAGCCAACTCTAAGTCCTTGACTATGTCCCATGGACTCTCTGCGCGCCAGCCGCTATGCCCTGCTGCGGACCTACCGCCGTGACGGCCGCCCCGTCGACACCCCGATCTGGTTTCACCTGGACGGGACCACGCTGGTGTTTCGCACCAAGATCGGACCCAAGACGAAGCGGATCACGAACAACCCGCACGTCGAACTGCAGGTCTGCGACTACAAGGGCCGGGTCCCCGACTCCGCCCCGACGCTGCGCGGGCGGGCCGTCGTCCTCGATGGCGCCGACGCCGAACGAGCCAATCGGCAGCTGCACACCCGATATGGCTGGCAGTACAACCTCGTTCCCCTGCTGCACCTGCCCGGCGTCAAGAACGTCGACGCCGGCCTGCCGTGGCGGGAGAAGTGGCAGCGCCTCCGCAACCCGAACGTCTGGCCCGAAAGCGCGATCGTGCGGGTGGACCTAGCCGCCTAGGCAGCCGGGGCCCAGCAGCGCCTTCAAGTCCCCCATCAGCGCGGACGACGGGGTCACCCGCAGCGACTGGTCGAGTTCCAGTGTGGTGATGCGATCGCCGCTGATCAGCCGCAGGTGCACCTGCGAGGTGCCGGGATGGCGGGCCAGCACCTGCTTGAGCGCGGTGACCTTGTCGATGGTGCACTGTCGGGTCGGCAGACTCACCGCCACCGGCCGGTCCACCTGGGCATGCGAGAAGTCCGGCACCACAAGCTCATTGGCGATCAACGAGATCCGGTCATCCTGGATGCGAACCTTGCCGCCCACGAGGACCACCGCGTCGTCGGCGATCTCGGCGCCGAACATCGTGTACGTCTGCGGGAAGAACATCACCTCGATGCCACCGGTGAGGTCTTCCAACTGCGCTGAGGCCCAGGGCATTCCGTTTTTGTTGACACGCCGGTTGACGCCGGCCAGGATGCCGCCGACCCGAACCTGGGTGTCGTTGGCGACGTCGCCGGCGAGAATGGCCGGGATCTGGGTGTCGACCTGCGCGGCGAGCAGATGCGCCACCCCGTTGAGCGGGTGCCCGGAGACGTACAGCCCCAGCATCTCCCGTTCGAGGGCGAGCTTGTGCTTGTCGTCCCACTCTTCGTCGGGCACGCGGATGGTGAACGCCGAATCACTAGCGTCCCCATCGTCATCGGAGCCACCGCCGAACAAGTCGAACTGGCCGATCGCCTCGGCCTTCTTGGTGCCCAGCACCGAATCGACGGCATCGGTGTGGATCAGGAACAGGCCCTTGCGGGGATGGCTCAGTGAGTCGAAAGCCCCTGCCTTGACCAAGGATTCGGTGACCTTCTTGTTGCAGGCCGAGATGTCGATCTTGTTCAGGTAGTCCGAGAAGTCGGTGAACTTGCCCTTGTCGGTGCGGGTGGCGACCAGCGAACTCACCACGTTGGCACCGACGTTGCGGACAGCACCCAGCCCGAACCGGATGTCGTGGCCCACCGACGCGAAGTTCTGCACCGACTCGTTGACGTCGGGCGGCAGCACGGTGATGCCGAGTCGACGGCAGTCCGCCAGGTAGACGGCGGCCTTGTCCTTGTCGTCACCGACCGAGGTGAGCAGCCCGGCCATGTACTCGGCCGGGAAGTTGGCCTTGAGATAGGCGGTCCAGTAGGACACCAGTCCGTAACCGGCGGCGTGCGATTTGTTGAACGCGTAGCCGGCGAACGGCAGGATGGTGTCCCACAACGCCTTCACGGCTCGTTCGGAGAAGCCGTTGGCGGTCATCCCCTCCTTGAAGCCCTGGTATTCGGCTTCGAGGACCTCGAGCTTCTTCTTGCCCATGGCTTTTCGTAGCGCATCGGCCTTGCCCATCGAATAGCCGGCGACCTTCTGCGCGATGAACATGATCTGCTCTTGGTAGACGATCAGGCCGTGGGTCTCGGCGAGGATCTCCTTGAGCGGCTCCTCCAGCTCCGCGTGGATCGGCTTGACCGCCTGCCGGTTGTTCTTGCGGTCGGCATAGTCGTTGTGCGCGTTCATGCCCATCGGGCCCGGCCGGTACAGCGCCAGCACGGCGACGATGTCGTTGAACTCGGTGGGCTGCATGCGCCGCAGCAGGTCCCGCATCGGGCCGCCGTCGAGCTGGAACACCCCCAGGGTGTCGCCGCGTCCCAGCAGTTCGTAGGCCAAGGGGTCATCGAGCGGCAACGCGTCGAGATCCAGCTCGATGCCGCGGTTGGCTTTGATGTTCTCGATGCAGTCGCCGATGATCGTCAGGTTCCGCAGGCCGAGGAAGTCCATCTTCAGCAGGCCGATGGCCTCACACGACGGGTAATCCCAGCCGGTGATGATCGCGCCGTCCTGCGGCCGCCGCCACAGCGGAATCGCCTCGATGAGCGGCTCGGAACTCATGATCACCGCGCACGCGTGCACGCCCGCGTTGCGAACCAGGCCCTCCAGCCCGCGCGCGGTTTCGTAGATGGTGCGCACGTCGGGATCGGTGTCGATCAGGGCGCGAACCTCGGCGGCTTCCTTGTACCGCTCGTGGTTGGGGTCGGTGATACCGGCCACCGAGATGTCCTTGGCCATGATCGGCGGCGGCAGCGCCTTGGTGATCCGGTCGGCGATCGCAAAGCCCGGCTGGCCGTAGTGGACGCGCGCCGAATCCTTCAGCGCCGCCTTGGTTTTGATGGTGCCGAAGGTGATGACCTGGGCGACCCGGTCACTACCCCACTTCTCGGCGGCGTAGCGCACCATCTCACCGCGGCGGCGGTCGTCGAAGTCGATATCGATATCGGGTGCCGACGGACGCTCCGGGTTGAGGAAGCGCTCGAAGAGCAGCCCGTGCGGGATCGGGTCGATGTTGGTGATGCCCAGCGAGTAGGCCACCAGCGAGCCTGCGGCCGACCCACGACCGGGCCCCACCCGGATGTCTATCGAGCGCGCGTAGTTGATCAGGTCGGCGACGATCAGGAAGTACGACGGGAAGCCCTTGCCGCAGATGACGTCGATCTCGAAGCTGGCGCGCTCGGTGTACTCCGGTGGCACCACATCCGGAAAACGCCGCCGCAGACCGGCTTCGACCTCGTGACGCAACCAGCTGCCCTGGTCGTACCCCTCGGGCACCGGGAAGATCGGCATCCGGTCGGTCGGGGCCCACACGTCGGCGTAGGACTGCACCCGCTCGCCGATCAGCAGCGACGAGTCGCAGGCCTCCGGAACCTCGGCGTCCCACAGCGCGCGCATCTCGGCGGCCGACTTCAGGAAGTAGCCGTCACCGTCGAACTTGAACCGGTTGGGGTCCGACAGCGTCTTGCCGGTCTGGATGCACAGCAGCGCTTCGTGGTTGTGCGAGGCATCGCGGGTCACGTAGTGGCAGTCGTTGGTTGCCAGCGCCGGGATGCCGAGCTTGCGGCCGACCTCCAGCAGGCCCTCGCGGACCCGGCGCTCGATCGACAGCCCGTGGTCCATCAGTTCCAGGAAGTAGTTCTCCGGGCCGAAGATCTCCCGCCACTTGGCGGCCGATTCCAGCGCCTCCTTCTCGTGGCCCAGCCGCAACCGGGTCTGCACCTCACCGGAGGGGCAGCCGGTAGTGGCGATGATGCCCGCGGCGTGCTCGGCGATGATCTCGGCGTCCATCCGCGACCACTTGCCGAGCTGGCCCTCGAACGAGGCCAGCGTCGACAGTTTGAACAGGTTGCGCAGGCCGGTGGCGTTCTCGGCGACCATCGTCATGTGGGTATAGGAGCCGCTGCCCGACACGTCGTCGCTCTTCTGGCCCGGGTCACCCCACAGGATGCGGCGGGTGTCGAAACGGGAGCCGGGTGCGATATACGCCTCGACACCGATGATCGGCTTGATGCCGACCTTGGTGGCGGCGTTGTAGAACTCGCTGGCCCCGAACATGTTTCCGTGGTCGGTCATGCCGATGGCGGACATCCCGAGGCGCTGCGCCTCGGCGAACATGGGCGTGATCTTCGCGGCGCCGTCGAGCATCGAGTACTCGGTGTGGTTGTGCAGATGTACGAAGGAGTCGTTCGTGCCCATAGGCCCGTCAGTCTAGGGCCGCGGACCGACAGCCTTCGGCGTGTCGCGGTACGTGTCTGGCCGGTGGCGGCGTTTCTCCTCTGATCTCTCCCGCGCGCGCCGCCGGCACTGATAGGCAGGGGACTATGTTCGCCCGCAAACCCCCGCTGCGCAGCGTGGGCACCGATCCCGATTACCGGTTCACGCTGGCCAACGAGCGGACCTTTCTGGCCTGGCTGCGCACTGCACTTGCGCTGCTGGCCGGTGCGATCGCGCTGGCCAGCCTGGTCCACGACTTCGGCCCGCGGCAGTTCCGGATCGCGATCACGGTGCTGTTGCTGACCCTGGCGCTGGCGATAACGGTCGGGGCGTACGCGCGCTGGGACCGCACCGAGCGGGCGCTGCGCGAACAGCGTCCCCTGCCGAACGATCCGCTGCCGCGGATCGTCGTCTCCGGCATCGCGATCATCGTCGTGGCCGCGGGCGTGCTGGTCTTCCTTGCGGAATTCAGTCGGTAGATGGAAGACCGGGAGTCTGCACTGCTGGACGTCGCGGGAGCGGCCGAACGCACGGCGCTGGCCTGGCAGCGCACGATCATCGGCACGCTGCTGGTGGGCGCGCTGATCGTGCGATGGAGTGTGACCGAGCGTTTCCCGCCGGGACCGGGTGTACTCGTCACCGTGGTGGCCGCCCTGGCCAGCCTGATCCTGGTCGGCCGGCGCTATCAACGGGTCCGCGACACTGTGATCGCCGGGCAGACGCCGCTGTCGCGCTATCTGGTGCCCGGAGCCACCGTGTTCATGATCGTCGTCGTGCTCGGCACCGGCGCGGGCATCGTGGCCGAGTACACCCGGCTCTAGGCTTCGTCTTTCAGGCTTCGTCCTTCAGCATTCTGGCGATCTCGGCGGCCTGCTCGCCCGTCACCTCACCGGAGAGCTGCAGCACCTCGCCGTCGATCTTTTCGGTGATCTTCGGTGCCCACACGATGACGCCGGCCCGCACGAACGCGACTTGCTCGTCGATGTGCGCGGCGGTGTAATCGGCGAACGCGCGGGCCGATTCTTCCGTCATGGTGACCTGCACGGTTTGCTTGGCGGTCAGCGGGTTGAGGAACGAGTCGACGTCGGTCAGCTGAATCCGCAGCGCTTCCGGCCCCAGGGTGTACACCGCGGACTTGAGGATGTCGCACGTCCGCAGCGGCTGATCCGGCGGTGTCGGCGGGGGCGGGGCGCAGTCGTCGCCTTGCGGGACGTAGGCGGGGCCGATCACCGGGCGCAGCGCCAGCGGCTTGATGGTCAGCGGACGCGGGGCGGTCGTGGTCGTGGTGAGCATCGCGGAGTCACTTTGCTTGTCGAACAGCACGCCCGGCGTCAGCAGGACACCGGCAACCGGCACCACGATGGCCGCCGCCGCGATCGCCGCGACGATCGCGATCCTGATCCGCCGGTTGCGTTGAGAGTTGTCGGTCATGCGCTCCTCGATCTGCGTTCTCTCCTGCTCACATGGGAACCGGCGCGCCAAAGCCGGGAATGATCCCGATCGGGATCACCGCAAGCAGGATGGCGCCGACGGCGAACACGATCAGCGTGCGCCGGGTCGGCGGCTGGTCGACCTCGGGCTGATTGCGGGTGTACAGCAGGAACACGATGCCGAGGTCGAAGGCGATGATGACCCACCAGCGGACCCAGTCCACGCCGGTGGCGAACACCGGCAGGATCATCAGCAGCCCGATCACCAGGGCCACCGGCCGTCCCCGCAGGATCGCGCCGAACCGCCGCACCGGGACGCCCGAAACATGGCCGATCGCCACCATGCTGATGGCCAGCGCCACGATCCCGTACACGGTCGAGCCAGCCAGCGCGACGACACCGATGCTGCCGACGAATCGCAGACCCTCGACGAGACTCATGTCGAACAGCGGCAGGAAGGCCCGGCAGAACCAGTCGTGGTAGTCGACGTAATAGTGGAAGCCGTGCAGCAGCTGGCTGACGGTGGGCTTGCCGGCCAGCGGATGGTTCATCATCCCGTGCTGCACCTGCTCGCACAGCTGGCCCGAAACCTTTTTCCGACCGAATGCTGCCAACGCCAGCGCGACGACAAGCCCCGGCCCGAGCGCCAGCACGACAGCGGCCCGAAACGCCTTGGCGTCCAGCCGGTCCGCCAGCACGATCAGCGCCGCCAGCACGCCAAGGCCGAACAGGAATGGGGTGGCCTCGTGGATCAGGGTCAGTACCGCCACCACCAGGCCGTAGATCGCACTTGAGATGACGGTCGCACGGGCGGTGGTGACCCGGGTCAGCACAACCGCGAACGCCACGAGTGCGGCGCCGCCCAGTAGATCGGTGCGCGCCGAGAACAAGGCGAAGGCGAACCCGAAGGGCAGCACAGGAACCAGCAGGGCCAGCAGCCGTCGTCGCTGCGAACGGCCCGACGTGACCGCGACCGACCAGGCCACCGCCGCGAGGCCGAGCACGAAGAACGCCGTCGGAATCCAGCGCAGCACGACGAGCCCACCGAAGTAATGCTGCGGGCCGAACAGGCCGAGGATCTCGCCGGCCAATCCGCGCCGAATGAAGCCCGTGGTGTAGTCGATGACGAAGTACGAATACCAGTAGCCGTCGGGGATCAGGGTGAGCGCGATCGTCAGCAGTACGGCGGCCCACACCGCCAGCAGGACGGTGAAGGTGATGAAGAAGCCACGCCGGCCACCGGTGTTGACGACGCTGCTCGGCATCTGACCCCCACTGGTGTGCGGCGGCCCCGTACCGCCGGGCGCGGCCAGGCCGCGTCGATGAGTATAGGGTCGGTTCGCGTGAGCCAAGATGCGACGGTCGCCTATCTGGGCTTCCACGAGAAGGCCAATCTCGGCGACGACGCGATCTACGACGCCGTCAGATCGCAGCTCCCCGGGGTCACCTTCAACGACATCCCGCGCCTAGCCCATGAGTTCGTGTTCCCGCCCGCCGCGGCGCTGGAAAGGTTGCGCCGGCCCAGCACGCTGGTCATGGGCGGCGGGACGCTGGTCGGGGTGCGCTACTTCCGGATGCTGGCCAGGATGGGCCTGGCGGTCACCAAGAACAACGGAAAGTACGCGATCGGCGTCGGCGTCCAGGATCCCGGCTATACCGGACGCGGCAGCGGATCGGGCGGGAGCGAGCTCACCAAGTGGAAACCCATTCTCGCCACGTTCGACTCGGTGTCGGTGCGAGGACCCCGAAGCGTCGAACTGCTCGCCGACATCGGCGTGTCCGCACAGGTCACCGGTGATCCGGCGCTGATCCTGCCGCGACCCGAGATTCCGGTCGAGGACGGCCTGATCGGGGTGAACCTCGGCTACGGCGACGACCTGTGGGGACATGACCCGGCCGGCGTCGCCGAGCAGATCGGCATCGCCGTGCGCGAGCTCGCGGGCCGCGGCCACCGGTTCGTCGGAATCCTGATGAACCCGGACGATCGCAAATGGGTGGAGGTGGCGTTCAAGGACGTCCGCGCCGACATCCTGCTGCCGGCCGACGCCGCGACGGCCGCGCGGGAATTCGCGCGCTGCTCGGCGGCCATCGTCTGCCGGCTGCACGCCGGCATCTTGGCGGCGCTGTCCGACACCCCGGTGGTTTCGCTTGAGTACCAACCGAAATGCCGCGATTTCGCGCTGTCCATCGACGACGAGGGCTCGCTGATCCGCACCGATCAGGTGACCGGTACCGCCGTCATCGACCGGGTGCTCGGCGCGCTGAGCGACGCCACCACCATCCGGGCGACCAAGCGCGCTGCCGTTGACCGGCTCCGCGTCCAGCTGGACTCCGAGTACGGGGCGCTGCGCCGTCAGCTCGGCGTCGCCGGCGCCTGACGGACCCGACGGGTCCGGCGCAGCGCGTCACCGCTGAACACCAGCAGCGCCAGCCAGATCAGCGCGAAGCCGACCCAGCGCGCCGGCGGCATCGGCTCGTGGGCCACCACCACTCCCCAGGTCATCTGCATGGCCGGGGTGAGGTACATCAGAAGGCCGAGCGTCACCAGCGGCAGGCGCTGGGCGGCAGCGGCGAAAAACAGCAGCGGGATCGCGGTGATCGGACCCGAGAGGATCATCAGCGCTATGTGGCCCGCGCCGTTGTTGGTGAACTGGCCGTGCCCGGACAGCTGCAGCACCGCGATGTAGACGATGGCGAACGGCGCCGCGATCGCGGCCTCAAGTCCGACGCTGACCCGCGGGTCGGTGGGCACCACCTTCTTGACCGCGCCGTACAGACCGAACGAGAACGCCAGACCGAGCGCGATGAACGGTGGGCCGCCGACCTCGATGGCCAGCAGCACCACCGCGGCCAGCGCGATCGCGAGCGCCACGACTTGGGCCCGGTTGAGCCGCTCCCGGAAGATCAGCACCCCGAGCAGCACGCTCACCAGTGGGTTGATGAAGTAACCGAGGGCGGCATCGACCACGTGGCCGTTGTTGACGGCGTAGACGTAGATCACCCAGTTGGTCGACACCAGACCCGACGCGCAGACCAGCAGCAGCCAGGTGCGGCCGGTGATCGATCGGACAGCGGACAGCTTGCGCATGGCCACCACCACGCCGACCATCAATACCAGCGTCCAGACGATGCGGTGGGCCAGGACCTCCAGTGCGCCAGCGGGTTTCAGCAACGGGAAGAAGGCGGGGAACAACCCCCAGGATCCGTACGCGCCGATGCCGTAGAGCAGCCCGCCGGGCTTGGTATCCGGTTGGCTCGCCGTCACGATTCGACGCGCAGCACGTCCAGCGCGTGTTGCAGATCAGCCGGATATGGGCTGGTGACCTCGAAGCGCCGACCGTCGGCCGGGTGCGCGAACGCCAGTGACCGCGCATGCAGCCACTGCCGTTCCAGGCCGAGCCGCTTGGCCAGCACCGGATCGGCGCCGTACGTCGGATCGCCGGCGCACGGGTGGTGCAGCGCAGCGAAATGCACCCGAATCTGGTGGGTGCGGCCGGTTTCCAAATGAACGTCGAGAAGGCTTGCCGCCCGGAACATTTCGAGGGTGTCGTAGTGGGTGATGCTGTGCCGCCCAGATTCGGTGACGGCGAATTTCCAGTCGTTGCTGCGATGCCGGCCGATCGGCGCGTCGATGGTGCCACTGGAGGGATCCGGATGGCCTTGCACCACAGCGTGATAGCGCTTGTCGACGGTGCGCGCCTTGAATGCGCGCTTGAGCACGGTGTAGGCGCGCTCGGACAGTGCGACCACCATGACCCCGGACGTGCCGACGTCGAGACGGTGCACGATGCCCTGGCGTTCGTGGATGCCTGAGGTGCTGATCCGGAATCCCGCCGCGGCCAGCCCGCCGAGCACGGTGGGACCGTGCCAGCCGACCGTCGCGTGAGCGGCCACGCCAGGGGGCTTGTCGACGGCGACGATATCGGCGTCGGAGTACAGGATCGTCATGCCCTCGATCTCGACGGGCGTGTTCTCCGGCGGCGGGGCGTCCTCGGGGATGTGGACCTGCAGCCACGCGCCGGCCTCGAGTTTGTCGGACTTGCCGGCACGCACGCCGTCGAGCTCGACGCCGCCATCCTCGGCGATCGCGGCCGCGGTCGTCCGGGACAGTCCCAGCAGCCTGGCCAGACCGGCGTCGACCCGCATGCCGGCCAGACCCTCGGGAACCGGCATCGAGCGTTCTGCCATCAGGCGGACTCGGCCTTGTCGTCGGCCGTGTCGTCGGCCTTGGCGGACTCGCTGGTTCGTCGGCCGGCGGTGTCGAAGTCGTAGCCGAACAGGGAAAGGGCGACCAGCAGGATGGCCCCGCCGACCACCGCCGGGTCGGCCACGTTGAACACCGGCCACCAGCCGATGGACAGGAAGTCGACGACGTGTCCGCGCAGCGGGCCAGGTGAACGGAAGAACCGGTCGACCAGGTTGCCCAGCGCGCCGCCGAGGATCATCCCCAGTCCGAGGGCCCACCAGGGCGACACCAGGCGCCGGCCCATCCAGAAGATGCCCACCACCACGCCGGTGGCGACCAGCGTCAGCACCCAGGTGTAGCCCGTGGCCATGGAGAACGCCGCGCCGGAGTTGCGCACCAGCGTCCAGGTGACGGTGTCGCCGATGATCGACACCGGTTGCCCAGGGGTCAGCCACCGCACCGCCAGCACCTTGGTGATGACGTCGAGAGCCAGCACCACGGCAGCCACCGACACCAGCATCCGCAGCCTCTTCGGCTGCGATTGCGGCTCGGCGCTAGCGGTGGATTCGTCGGTCACTCCCCCATCATTCCCTACGGGTTGTTGATGGCATTCCCTAGTCTGTTTGGCATGCCGCGACTCGTCGTCATCACCACCGGCGGGACCATCTCCACCAGCGCCGACGACGAGGGCGTGCTGCGGCCCGTGCATGGTGGCGCGGAGCTGGTGTCGGGCTTGGATGCGCAGGTGATCGACCTGTTCACCGTGGACAGCTCGCAGCTGACCCCCGCCGAATGGCTGCGTATCGGCGCCGCCGTCACCGAGGCTGCGCACGACGCCGACGGGATTGTCGTCACCCATGGCACGGACACGATGGAAGAGACGGCGCTGTGGCTGGAGCTCACCTACGCCGGCGCGGCGCCCGTGGTGGTGACCGGTGCGGCCCTGCCTGCCGACGCCCCCGACGCGGACGGGCCGGGCAATCTGCGCGACGCCCTCGCCGTTGCCGCCAGCCCGCTGGCGCGGGATCTGGGGGTGCTGATCTGCTTCGCCGGGGCGGTGCTGCCCGCGCTGGGCACCGCCAAGGTGGGCGGCCCCGGCCTGTTCGGCGGTCGCCCGCCGGTGGGCGCGGTCGCCGGTGGCATCTTCCGGGTGACGGGCAGCAAGCAGCGCGCCTATCTTGGCTCCGCCGACGACGTTGCGCGAGTGGACATCGTGGCGGCCTACCCGGGTGCCGACGCGGCGGCCATCGACGCGTTCGTCGACGCGGGCGCGGCCGGCCTTGTCGTCGAGGCGGCGGGTGCGGGCAATGCCGGCACCCCGATCGTCGAGGCAGTGCGGCGCGCGGGTGCCCGCGGGGTCGCCGTTGTGGTGACCACCCGCGTGCCAGGAGGCCGCACCGAGGCGCTGTACGGACCGGGCCACGACCTGGTCGACGCCGGGGCGGTGATGGTGCCGCAGTTGCGCAGCAGCCAGGCCCGCGTGCTACTGATGGCGGCGCTGAGCTTGGGGCTACCCGTGGTCGACGTCATCGCCCGGTGGGGCTGACCGGGCCAGGTCGTCCAGATACTCGCCCCAGTCCAGGCTGTCGACCGGGTTTGCCTTGAGGAGCTCCGGCTCGCCGGTCGCGAAGGTCCGCATCACGCCGGGGCCGCTGCCGCGGGTCTCGAACCGCACGCTGACCACCCCGTGCCCGGCGCCCTGTACCCAGCCGTGGCCGAAGCCGACGTGGCTGACGTCGTCGCCGATGCGCCAGCCACCGGCGTCGGGTACGGACTCGGGCACCGGCACGGGAGTGTCCAACGTGTCGGCCACCGCTGCATCCATCTGGTCGAGATCGGGGAACAGCGACTCCTGGCGGACATCGGAGAGGCCCGAAAAGCCAACGCCGAGAAGACGAATGGGGCCAACCTCGCGGGGGTCGAGCAGCAGCCGGTGCGCGGTGGCGGATAGCGTGCCTGCGTCGCCGGTGGCGTAGGGCAGCGTCGCCGAGCGGGTCAGGGTGGTCATATCGGACCGCTTGAGCTTGACGGTGACCGTGCGGGCGCCGCGGCCGTCGCGTTCCAGGCGCCGGTGGGCGTGCTCTGCGATCGGGCCGATGGCGTCGCGCAGCTGCTCGATGGTGGTGAGGTCGGCGGGGAACGTCGACTCCGCGCTGATCTGTTTGGCCTCCGCGCGCTCGGCCACCGGCCGGTCGTCGATGCCACGGGCCAGCCGGTGCAAGGCGGGGCCGACGGTGGCGCCCAGGATGCTGGCCGCTTCGGTATCGGACAGCGCGGCCAGCTGCCCGACGGTGTCGATGCCGAGCCGGTGCAGTTTCTCCTCGGCCACCGGGCCGATGCCCCACAGCCTGCGCACCGGAAGCCCGTCGAGCAGGGGACGTTCCTCGTCGCGGCGGACCACCCGCAGCCCGTCGGGTTTGGCCAGCTCCGAGGCGATCTTGGCGATCTGCTTGCCCGATCCGGCGCCGACCGAGGCCACCAAGCCGGTCTCTTCGTGGACGCGCCGCCGCAGCAGCACGGCGAATTCCTCGACGTCCGCGGCGCTGGCCCCGACCAGTTCGGCCGGTTCCCCGAACGCCTCGTCGAAAGACAGCTGCTCGAGCACCGGCACCATGGCACGCACGGTGTCGAGAACCCGACGGCTGGCGACGCCGTAGACCACCCCGCGAGGCGGGAGCACCACCGCGCCGGCCCCGACCATGCGGCGGGCCTGGTGCATCGGCATCGCCGAGCGGGCGCCGAACACCCGCGACTCATAGCTGGCCCCGGCCACCACACCGCGGCCACCAAGGCCGCCGACCAGGACCGGCCGGCCGCGCAGGGTCGGGCGGGTCAGCTGTTCGACGGACGCGAAGAACGCATCCATGTCGAAATGCAGGACCCAGCGCTCCATGCGGGTGGGTCAGGCCTTGTTGATGGCGACCCGCACGCCGTCGCCGATCTCCACCCCGCCGACGGGCTCGCCGAGTTCGAAGCTGGTCGCCAGGATCTCCCCGGCGATGAGATCGGTGTGGGCCCTGGCCCATTCGGCCCGCTCGGCGGGCACCGACATCACCACCGTGATGCGGTCACTGACATCCAGTCCGGTCGCCTTGCGCAGATCCTGCAGTTCGCGGATGCGATCCTTGGCCCAGCCCTCGGCCTCCAACTCCGGGGTGACGGTGCCGTCCAGCACCACCAGCCCGGCGCCTTCGGGCAGCGCCGCGGTCCACTCCGGATCCGCGGCCACGAGTTTGGCCGTGAACTCTTCTGGCAGCAGCACCGCTGGTCCCGCGGTAAGCGTGCCGTCGGCATTGAGTACGTAGTCGCCGGCCTTGACAGCCTTGATCGCAGCCTGCACATCCTTGCCGATGCGCGGTCCCGCTGCTCGGGCGTTGACCGCGAGCTCGAAGCGGCCGTAGGCGGGGATGTCGTCGGTCAGCTCGACCGCCTTGACGTTCAGCTCGTCGGCGATCAGATCCGCGAACGGCGCCAGCGCATCCGGATTCTCCACCGCGACAGTCAGTTTCGGCAAGGGCAGACGCACCCGCAGCTTGTTCGCCTTGCGCAGCGAGGACGCCGTCGAACATACATCCCGCACCTGGTCCATGGCCGTCACCAACGCCGGGTCCGCGGGGACAACACCCGCCTCCGGCCAGTTGGTCAGATGCACCGAGCGCTCACCGGTCAAGCCCCGCCAGATCACCTCGGTGGCCAGCGGCAGCAGCGGGGCCGCCAGCCGGGTCGTCACCTCGAGCACGGTGTGCAGGGTGTCGATGGCGTCGCGATCCTCTTCCCAGAACCGCGAACGCGACCGGCGCACATACCAGTTCGTCAGCGCCTCGGTGAACTGGCGCAACTGCTCGCAGGCACCGGAGATATCGCACACGTCCATCGCGCCGGTCAGCCCGTCGCGCAGTTCGGCGAGCTTGGCCAGGATGTAGCGGTCCAGCACATGGGTCGAATCCGTGCGCCAGGTACCGATTTTCGGCGCATACAGGGCCAGGAAGCTGTAGGCGTTCCACAACGGCAACAGCACCTGCCGAACGCCTTCGCGGATGCCCTGTTCTGTCACGACGAGGTTGCCGCCGCGCAGGATCGGCGAGGCCATCAAGAACCACCGCATGGCGTCGGAGCCGTCGCGATCGAACACCTCGTTGACATCGGGATAGTTGCGCAGCGACTTGCTCATCTTGGCGCCGTCGTTGCCGAGCACGATCCCGTGTGACACACAGGTTTTGAACGCAGGCTTGTCGAACAACGCAGTGGCCAGCACGTGCAGGGTGTAGAACCAGCCGCGGGTTTGGCCGATGTACTCGACGATGAAGTCGCCGGGGAAGTGACTCGCGAACCAGTCCTGGTTCTCGAACGGGTAGTGCACCTGGGCGTACGGCATCGACCCGGAGTCGAACCACACGTCGAAGACGTCCTCGATGCGGCGCATCGTCGAATTGCCGGACGGGTCATCGGGATTGGGCCGCGTCAGCTCGTCGATAAAGGGCCGGTGCAGGTTGTCCGGGCGGACTCCGAAATCCCGCTCGAGCTCATCGAGGCTGCCGTAGACATCGATCCGCGGGTGCGCCGGATCGTCGGAGACCCACACCGGAATGGGCGTGCCCCAGTAGCGGTTTCGCGAGATCGACCAGTCCCTGGCGCCTGAGAGCCACTTGCCGAACTGGCCGTCCTTGACGTGTTCGGGATACCAGGTGATCTGCTGGTTGAGTTCGACCATCCGGTCGCGGAACTCGGTGACCTTGACGAACCACGACGACACCGCGCGGTAGATCAGCGGATTGCGGCAGCGCCAGCAGTGCGGGTAGGAGTGCTCGTAGGTTTCATGGCGAATCAGCACCGGAGTGTTGACCGCGGCAGGCCCGGTCCCGTTCTTCAGATCGCGGATGATCTGCGGGTTGGCGTCGAATACGTGCTGGCCCTGATAGTCCGGCACCGTGACGTCGAAGCGGCCCTTGGAGTCCACCGGGGTGACGGGCACGATGTCGACGGTGTCGGTGGTGGCCTTGTCGTCCTCACCGTAGGCCGGTGCCATGTGCACAATGCCGGTGCCGTCCTCGGTGGTGACGAAGTCGCCGCGCAGAACCTGAAAAGCGTTGGTGGAGTCCAGGAAATACGGGAACGGCGGCAGGTAGTGCACCCCGAGGAGTTGCGCACCGGACACGGTGGCCAGCACCTCGGGGTCCTCCCCCAGCTCCCGCGCGTAGGCGCCCAGCCGGGCCTGCGCCAGCACGAGCCTGCGGTCGTCGACCCGCACCACGACGTAGTCGACGTCGGGGTTGACCGCCACCGCCTGGTTCGACGGCAGCGTCCACGGCGTGGTGGTCCAGATCAACAGGTAAGCGCCGTCCAGATCCGATCCCGGCTCGTTGACCCGGAATCCGACGGTGATGGCCGGGTCCTGCCGGCTCTGATAGACGTCATCGTCCATCCGCAGCTCGTGGCTGGACAGCGGGGTCTCGTCGTTCCAGCAATACGGCAGTACCCGCACGCCTTGATAGGCGAGGCCCTTGTCCCACAACTGTTTGAACGCCCAGATGACCGATTCCATGAACGACAGGTCGAGGGTCTTGTAGTCGTTGTCGAAGTCGACCCAGCGGGCCTGGCGGGTCACGTAGTCGCGCCATTCGCCGGTGTACTTGAGCACCGATTCACGGCAGGCGTCGTTGAATTTCCCGATGCCCATCTCTTCGATCTGGGCCTTGTCGGTGATGCTGAGTTGGCGCTGCACCTCGAGCTCGGCCGGCAGCCCGTGGGTATCCCAGCCGAACCGGCGCTCGACTTTGTAGCCGCGCATCGTGCGGTAGCGCGGCACGATGTCCTTGACGTACCCGGTCAGCAGGTGACCGTAATGCGGCAGGCCGTTGGCGAACGGCGGGCCGTCATAGAAGACGTACTCCGGCGCGGCGGCCCGTCTTTCCAGGCTGGCGCGGAAGGTGTCGTCGGCCGCCCAGTAGTCGAGGACCTCGAGTTCGAGGGCCGGAAAGTTGGGTGAGCCACCGGCCGGCTTCGGATAGCCATTCTCGGTCACGTGCGCGTTCGTCTCCTGTGCCAGCTGCCTGGACACGGGGACGACGACGCGCCGGTGCGCGAGCGCCGCGGTACCACCCCGCTTACGCACGTAGACGTGCGTCGCTCTTCACAGGCTGTGACGGGCCCGCCCGTTCGGTTCTACTCGGCCCAACCAGGGCTGTTCTTCCGAAGGCTCCCCGGTGATGGCCGGATCGATGCCGCTGGGAAGATTCTAGCCTCAGGCCGGAATGGCCTCGGAGGTCAGACCGATCAGACCGAGCCGGAACTGAGTCGTCAGTTCTTCGACGGTGCAGTGGTCGAGCCGCCGGCCGTCAAACCACCAGTCCATCTGCAGTTCCCCGTCGGCACGGTAGGCCAGCACACCCAGGGCCGGACCGTCGGTCAGCTGAAGCGGACCGAGCGCAGGATCGGGCGGCAGCCCCAGGAACGAGAACACCACGTCGGCCGGCGAATTACTGAGCTGCCGGGCTGGCGTCAGCGCATCGCGGACGTCGGCCAACAACGCGTTGGCGTCCATGTCTCGCTCTTCGGCACAGCACAGCCGGATTGGCGCCACGGTGGTCAGTCCGCTGACCGTCACCACACCGACGCCGATGGTCCGGGCGATCGCCCGGCCCAGAGCGGCCAAAAGAACGTCCTCGACACCGACGCCGGCGAACTCGACGGCTCCGTCGAGTTCAGCGGTCAGTTCGTAGGACAGCGGAGCCGACAACCGGACCACATCTTCTGGTCGGGGCGGGCCAAGAATCTCATCGTCAACTACCCGCACATTGCTAGACGGGTAGGTCACAGGTGCAACCATGTCCCCCACCGTAGCGGCCGTGTCCCATAAATGGGAGACCAATCCCACAACTGTGACGACCATGTCAATAAATTCAACAATTTCCGGAAATCAGTTCCAAGTACCCATTACCGGGAGTTCCGGGTTATTCTGGGGCGTGCCTCGGACCGATGAAAACGGACGCCAGCTCAAAACCTTGCTGGACTACCTCCTCGACGGAGACATCGACGCAAAGGACATCTATGACGCGCTCGGCACGTCTAGCAGCACTTATTACCGGCGAGTGAAGGATAGGGACTACCCGAACGCCGAAGAGTTGCGGTTGGTGGCAACACGATTCGGCTTGAGCTATCCCGACCTGCAGGTCCGGTTCGGGCTCATGAGCCGCGAGGAAGTCCAGCAATACGTTGATTCCACTCCATTTACGGTGGCGACAATTAATACCGTAACTGCGACATATATTCCAGCGAAACTCTCAGAATTGAAGCCTCGACTGGATGCTCCATCGCTGTAGTATTTGCTGAAGTTATTCGGGGACGTAAGGCGACGACGAGATGGGTCTCGGTGCATTAATCACGGTCACGCTGGCCTGCATGGCGTGGAGCCTGTGGATTCGGCGTGTCACATGGGGCTGCCGGTGGGAAATCGCGGCCACCCTGAACATCGCACTGCAGGCCGCTGCCGTGCTGCTGATGTCGCCGTTGGCCTCCGAAACCGTCGGGCAGTGGCTGCACTCGCTGACCGGAATATGGAACCTCGAGGATTACATCGGGCACGACCTTTATGTCGTGGCCGCCTCGGCGATCGTGTACAACGCGCTGGGCCGCCTGCAGGACGACAATGCCATGCAGACCGCATTCAAGCAGTACGTCGAGCGCCCCGCGACTTTATGCATTCCGCTATTGCTGGCCGCGTTCTCACTCGGCAACGGCGCCAAGGTCTATCGCTCCGACTTCTTCACCGTGCCCACCGATTTCTGGCTGTCCCTGTATTGGCTGTTGCTGTGCGGCACCCTGATCTACCTGCTCGGCTACGGCGCCCGGGCCCTGCTGGTCTTGCGCCAAGATCCGCGGTCACGGCGGATCGCCAACATCTACTTGATGGCCTCGGTCAGCGGCATCACCGCATGCGTCATTCGCATCGCGACCGCCTACGTCCCCGCGCTGCAGGAGCTCGAGGGCGGCAAGCTGGTCTGGCTCTTCGCCTGCGCCTGCGGTGCCGGCTTCGCCCTGACGTCGGCGCACTCGTGGCGGATCAAGACCAAGTGGTTCACCCGGGCATCCAGCTGACGGCGCGGGTCGTCCCCGATAATGGGGATCGATGAAATTCGCGGTGAGTATCCACGGGACGCGTGGTGACGTCGAACCCTGCGCGGCGGTAGGCCTCGAGCTGCAGCGTCGCGGCCACGACGTGCACATGGCGGTGCCACCCAACCTTGTCGGCTTCGTCGAGTCAGCGGGCCTGGCGGCCACCATCGGCTACGGGCCCGACTCGCAGAAACAACTCCAGGGCGACGTCTTCGAGCGGCCGGACGCCCTCACCGCGGCCGGTCCGGCGGACTGGGTGCGACTGGGCAACCCGTTGAACGCGTTACGCAAGGCGAGGGCGGCGGCCACCCGCGGCTGGACCGAGATGAGCGACGCGCTGCTGTCGATGGCCGACGGCGCGGACCTGATGGTCACCGGCACGGCCTATCAGGAGATCGCGGCCAACGTCGCCGAATTCCGCGGCCTTCCGCTTGCCGAGGTGCACTATTTCCCGGTCCGGGCCAACACCCAGGTCCTGCCGGTGCGGCTGCCGTCCCCCGTGGTCAAGGCCGCCTATTCGATGGGTGAATGGATGCACTGGCGGTTGCTGAAACCGGCGGAGTCCGAGCAGCGTCGCGTCCTGGGCCTGCCCGCGGCGACCACCCGGCCGGTGGCCCGCATCGTGGCCGCCGGCTCGCTCGAGATCCAGGCCTACGACACGGTGTTCTTTCCCGGGCTGGCCGACGAATGGGGTGCGCGCCGCCCGCTCGTCGGCTCCATGACGCTGCAGCTGCCCACCGAGGTCGACAACGAGGTGGCGACCTGGATCGCCGCGGGAACGCCGCCGATCTACTTCGGCTTCGGCAGCATGCCGATCGACTCCCCTGCCGAAACGGTCCGCCTGATCAGCGATGTCTGCGCCGAACTGGGCGAGCGCGCCCTGATCTGCGCCGGGTTCTCCGATTTCGACGACACCGCCACACCCGAGCACGTCAAGGTGGTGGCCTCGGTCAACCACGCCGCCGTGTTTCCGTCCTGTCGGGCCGTGGTGCACCACGGCGGGGCGGGCACCACCGCGGCCGGCATCCGCGCCGGAGTCCCCACCCTGGTGCTGTGGGTGGCGGCCGAGCAACCGTTGTGGGGCAAACAGGTAGAACGGCTCGGTATCGGCACATCCCGGCGATTCTCAGCCTCGACACGGTATTCGCTGCTGGCCGACCTACGAGCCGTGCTTGCTCCGCAAACAGTTCAACAGTCTCGTTTGCTCGCCACGCGGATGAGCCCGGCGGCGGGCAGCGTCGCCGCCGCGGCCGACCTTCTCGAGGAGACCGCCCGCAACCGTCGCCACGGGTGATGTCAACGCTGCCCGCGACAGCCCGGCAAGGTAGAATTTCGCTTCGTGTGGACAACCGTGGTGCTGCTCGGCCTCGCGGTGAGTATCGAGCCCGCCCGCATCGCATTGATCGCACTTCTGCTGACCCGGCCACGTCCCGTGCGGCATCTGTTCGTCTTCCTCGGCACCGGCCTGGCGATGAGCCTCAGCGTCGGCTTCGCGGTGCTCTTCGTCTTCCACCACACCTTCCTGGGCAAGGCCAACTTCAACCCGGCGCTGATCCAGATCGGCATCGGTGTCGTCGCCCTTGTGCTCGGCGCGCTGTTGGCGTCCAACATTCCGTTGCGGCAGTTCGCCCGCAAGGAAGTGGTCGAAGTACCGGCCGGCGCCGCTGACAGTGCGGTGGTGGTGCAGGATCCCCCGCCGCCGGGCCGGTTCAAGCGGCTGTCCACCAAGGTGCGTGGCTTCGCCAAGGGCGAGTCTTCCTGGTTCTCCGGGTCCATCGGGGCGGCGCTGGCGATGCCGAGCGTCGACTACATGGCCCTGCTGGCGTTGATCATCGCGTCCAAGACCCCACCGATCGAGCAGGCGACGGCCCTGGTCACCTTCCTGCTGCTGGCCAGTTGGGCCGCGGTGGTCCCGCTGGTGAGTTTCCTCATCGTGCCGGGCA
Organism: Mycobacterium sp. RTGN5; assembly: GCF_033804465.1. NCBI lineage: Bacteria > Bacillati > Actinomycetota > Actinomycetes > Mycobacteriales > Mycobacteriaceae > Mycobacterium > Mycobacterium sp. RTGN5. Next base: position 197,062 of record NZ_JAPZLA010000005.1, on the reverse strand, counting down.
AGACCCGGATCTGGGTGCAGCGCTTCAACGAATGGATCCGCACCCGCACCCGCAGGCACGCGGGCGCGTTCGTCGCAGTGGTTGGCGTGATCCTTCTGGGCGTCGGCCTACACGGCCTGTGACGCCCACTCACGCGATGACGGCGGTGAGCCCGAACTCGGCCAGTGTCGCCTCGGCGAGATCGCGCAATCGCTGCTTGCTGTTGTCCGCGCCGATCTCGTAAGCCTCGATCGAGATCGAGACCTTGCCGTTGACCCGCGCGGACACCACGACGAGCTGACCGTGCGAACGCTGCATCTCCTGCATGGTCACGTTTTGATCCAACGCACGCAGAATCACCAACTCGGCAGTCGTGCCGTCGACCTGAGCGATCTGCGGCGGCAGATCACCGAGGTTCGAGCAGGACACCGGCAGGTCCTCCGAGTAGGAGAACAGCAACTCGGCCACCCCTTTGACGGCGGCCTTGGGCAACCACGGCATAAGCGGAAGCAGTTCCATGGTGGGGTCGGTCTGGTTCTTGGCCATCTGCCGGGACTCGCGCACAACCGTGCGGGACTCGGTCAGGTCGACGGTCACCTTCTCCGGGTCGACGGTCGCGTTGGCGAAGGCCATGGCAAGGGCGCGGTCGTCTTCCAGGCTCTCGCGGAGGTTGATCGCGATCACCAGCGTCACCGCTCCGTCGGAGCGGCGGCGGCGACCCAGTCGCTCGGCCAGCTTCGCAGTGAACCCCACCAGGAGTGAATAGCCGTTTCCGCCAAGGCTTGCCGCGCGCGCATCCCACTCCGCGATGTCGACGATGACCGCCACCGACGGTACCGAGACGAACTCCTCGATCGGCTGGTCGGCGCGCGTCTTTCTGGATTGGGCGAGCTCGCGCCGCTTCCCCCACACGAGCTTGGCGCCTTTGGCCAGCGCCCGGCGAGTCTCGGGCAGATCACGAATGACCTGGCGCGCGTCGGCGGCCAACGCCTGTCGCCGGGCCCGCGCGCCCGGTCGGTCATATCCCGGATCGCGGATGTTGCCGGTGACCGCCTCGAAGATTGCCAGCCCGGCGCCGGTGCCGTCCCCGATCACGTGCGACGCCACCATGCTGACCGCGGTGGAGCCGTCGGTGAGGGGTTGGACGACGAGATACCACGTCGGGCCGTGCTCGGGGTCGATCGGCAGGCTACCGAGCTCGTCGGCCCACTCCATGAGTTCGGCACGCGGACGCGGCGTTTCGTTGAACTGGATCTCCGACGGAGCATGATCGGGCTTGACCCACCGCGGCCGGCCGAACGGCAACGGCGAGCGCTCGATGTGGCGTCCGCCGAGCGACTGGGCGATGTTGCGGTGAAACCGCCGCAATCCCTCGATGTCGACGGAGTGCTCGTAGACCCAGACGCACTGCATCAGCTGGCCGCGCCCGGTGGCGCGCATCATCTCGAACGCAGTCTGGTCGAAGAACTCGAGCCGGTGGTCCTGCGCTGCACTGGTCACTGATCAAACCTCACTCGATCACGCCGGAAAGATCGAACTCTGCCAGAGTCTGGGCCATCACCTCGCGAAGCCGCGTGCGCGAGTTGTCCGCGCCAGGTTGGTAGCTCATCACCGGGAGGATTACCTTGCCGCCAAGACGCGCTGCAGCCACGGTCATCAGGCCGCGCCGCCGTTCGAGGACATCACCGCTGAGATTACGGTCCACGCCGCCGAAGTACAGGCGTTCGGCCTTGGTGCCGTCGAGGCGAAGCATGTCGTCGGGGACGTCGCCCATGTTCGAGCAGGACACCGGGAGGTCCGAGGAGAAGCCGAAGGCCATGTCGGCGATTCGCCCCATCGCCCGCTTGGGCAGAAACGGAATCAGCGGCAGCAACTCCACCATCTCGTCCGGCGTCTGCCGCGCGGTCACCAACCCCTGCTTGATCGCCGCGCGGGCGCTCGTGAGATCCGTCGCGACCGGGCCCGGGTCGAATGTGACGTTGGCGATCGTCACCACGTTGCCCCCGGTGTCACCCGGATTGTCACGCTCACTGACGGGAATCATCAGCGTCACCGCGCCATCGGTCGCGCGCGTTCGGCCGATATTCTCCGCTAGCTTGCCGGCGAACCCTGCTACGAGCGCAAAATGATGTCCGCCAAGGCTTTTCGCTCGAGAATCCCACTCGTCCATGTCGACGACGGCCGTGGTGAACGCCGTCATCACAGTCCCGGCGCCGCCGGTGGGTACGGACACCGGTTCATTCGGGCGCACCAGCTCGTCCTTGCGGCGCAACGCGACCTTGATCGCTTTGACCAACGTTCGCCAGATCTCCGGCAGATCCGCCGACAGTTGGCGTACGTCCTCGATCACGGCGCGCGAGCGGGTACGGGAGCGCCGCGGCGGATAACCGAGATCTTTGCCGTCATCGTTGATCGCGGCGATCGCTGATGCCACTGCACCGCCGCCGTCGACGACGGTGTGCGAAATGACCAGGCTCACCGCGCTGCTTCCATCGGTGAACGATTGGACGCCCAACCGCCAGGCCGGTCCCCACTCGGGGTCGAGCGGCAGCTCCACCTGCTCGTGCGCCCAGTCCCACAACTCGTCCCGCGACCGCGGCTGCTCGGCGATGTCCAGAGGAGTCTGGGGGCCCGGCACCGAGACCCACCGATGCCGGCCGAACGGCAGCGGTGACCGTTCGACCACCCGGCCGACCAGCCCGCGGCCGAAGTTCTGATGGAAACGGCGAACGCCGTCCAGGTCAAGGTCATGTTCGTAGATCCAGATGATCTGCATGACAGCCTCTTGGCCGGCACCGCGCAGCGCCAACAGCAACGCCTGGTCGGCGTAGGGCACTACATTGTCGGGCCGGCGATCCTCGCCCACCGGCGTCAGACCGTTGCGACGGGCAAGCGAGACGACGACACGAGTTCGGAGCGGCCATCGGCCACCCGGAGATAAATGCACTTCATCAGTTCGACGAACTCGGCGACCGATTCGCGGGCGATCGGGTTGTCCGGGTAGGCGACGGTGATGATGGTGCCGCCGGTACGCCGGTTCACCCACATACCGACCTGATTGGCCGCGCCCAGATCGGTGTAGATGTGCCCGTTCTGCGCATACCACTGGGACATGATGATCGGGTTCAGCGGCGGCAGGCCCACGTCGAGGTAGGACAGCATGGGCACACCGGCACCGGCCGGGCGGATCCGCGGGGCGGACTCCGACTCGGCGAGCTCGTAGACCCGCTCGATCGGCACGTTCGCCAGCGGCATTCCGGAGTCGAACGACTCCTGGGCGGCGCGGGCGACTTCGGCGAAGTTGCGGGCGGCGACGGGCACCGACAGCGGAACGACGCCGGTGAACCACCCGGTGGTCATGAACTCCGCCGGAGTGCTGCGCGTGGTCGTGGGGGTGATGACGTAGTAGTCGTCGTCACCGGTCAGCTGGCGGTGGGCGATCGCCGCGGCGGCGAACACACCACCGATGAAGCGGACACCGGCCGCGGTGCACGCCGACTCGAAGCGGTCCGACTCGTGATCGTCCATCAACTGGACTGTCAGCAGATCACCGCTGCAGTGCACCGACGGATCGCCCAGCGGCAGCGGGAACGTCGGCATGGTGCCGCCATTGCTCTCCAGGAAGTCCAGCCAGCCGCGAACGTCCGGCGAATCCATGGTCAGCTGCTCGGTGTACTCGTGCTGGCGCATGCAGTAGTCGCTGTAACTGCCGGCATCCGGCAGCCGCAGCGGGGCGCCACCGCCGGCCAGCGCCTCGTAGTTCATGTGCATTTCCACGAACAGCGCCATCATGAGCATCGCATCGGCGTGCAGGTGATCGACGCTGACGTAGAACGTGAAGTGGTCGGCGCGCTGGATGACACCGAACCGGAAGCAGTCCCACTGCAGCGGGCTCGGGGTGTCGAGCACGTGCATCTTCCACTGCGCGGAGCTCATCTCGCCGTGCTTGGTGGCGACGAACTGGATGTCGTTCGGGTTCTCCACGGTGTGGCGGATGACCTGGTCGGCGTCGTCGGAGGCGAACTCGAACCAGCTGTGGTACGTGTCGTGCCGGCGCAGGTAGGCGTTGATGACGAAGGTCATCGCCCGGACGTCGCACTTGCCCGGCATGTTCCACGCCGGAATCAGGAGCCGCGCCATCTCCAGGCCGTTGGCCGTGTGATTGCGGTAGCTACGGATGTGCTGGCCCTGCTGGTAGCTCGCAGGTACATCAGTGACCGGCGCGTCCTGAACCTTCTTCAGGCATGCCGGCGACGGGCTCCACGACACGACCGTGCCCGGCGCGTCAACCCAGTCATGGATTGCGGTAAGTGCAACCACTGTCAGATTCCCCTATCGACCCTATTAGTCAGCGTGCAGACGTGATGACGCCGGCAAGCGTTTCGCACAGGCTTTCGGCCAGCGACCGGACTGTCGTTATATCCATCGATCGAACGCGTATTCCCGTTTCAGTTTCGATACGAGTTCGCAGCTCGAGATTCCCCAGTGAGTCCAAACCGTACTCCGAAATCGGCCGGTCTGGGTCGATGGAGCGGCGCAGAATCAGGCTGAGCTGCTCGGATACCAGGCGGCGCACCCGGGTCGGCCACTCGTCGCGCGCCAAGTCGTGCAATTCGGCCCGGAAGCTGCTGGTGTCCGCCGGCCGGTCGCCACTGGCTTGGAACGCCTCGGCGAACGGGCTGCGCGCGGCCAGATCGGTCAGCCACGGCGTCCCGATGATCGGCGCGTAGCCGCTGTAGGCGCGATCGTGGCGCAGCAGCGCCTCGAACGCATGGGCGCCCTCGTCCGGGCTGATCATCGCGGTGTCGCCGGCGGCGGCCAGATGCTTGCCCGCACCGATCTCGTCCCACGCCGCCCACGCGATCGCGGTGGCGGGCAGCCCCTGCGACCGACGCCAGTGGGTGAATCCGTCCAGCCAGCTGTTGGCGGCCGCGTAGGCACCCTGTCCCGGCGAGCCCATCAGGGCGGCCGCCGAGGAGAACGAGCAGAACCAGTCCAGCGGCTGTGCCGTGGTGGCCCGATGCAGGTGCCAGGCGCCGTAGACCTTCGGGGCCCAGTCCCGGTCGATCAGCTCGTCGCTGATGTTGGTCAGGATGGCGTCCTCGACGACGGCGGCGGCGTGCAGGACACCGCGCACGGCCATGCCAGTCGCGGTGGCCACTTCGACCAGGCGGTCGACGGTCTCCGAGAGTGCGATGTCGCCGCTGACGACCTCGATCTCGGTGCCGGCGGCCCGCATGCGGGCGATTTCCGCCAGCGCTTCGGCCTTCGGCTCCGACCGCGAGTTCAGCACGATCCGGCCGCAGCCGGACCCGGCCATCTTCGACGCGAGGAACAAGCCAAGGCCGCCGAGACCGCCGGTGATGATGTACGAGCCGTCCCTGCGGAAGACCTTGGCCTGCTGCGGCGGCACGACCACATTGCTGTGGCCCACCTTCGGCACCGAGAGCAGCAGCTTGCCGGTGTGCTCGGCCGCGCCCATCACGCGGATGGCGGTGGCCGCGTCGGCCAGCGGGTAGTGCGTCGTTTCCGGTTGCGGCAGAACGCCCTCGGCGGTCAGCCGGTAGACGGTGCTCAGCAGGTCGCGGATCTGCTCGGGGTGCGTGGTGGCCATCAGCGCCAGGTCGACACCATAGAAGGACAGGTTGCGCCGGAACGGGTACAGCCCGAGCCGGGTGTCGCCGTAGATGTCCTTCTTGCCGATCTCGACGAACCGGCCGCCGAAGGCCAGCAGATCGACGCCGGCCCGCTGGGCGGCACCGGTCAGCGAGTTCAGCACGATGTCAACGCCGTAGCCGTCGGTGTCCCGGCGGATCTGATCGGCGAAGGAGGCGCTGCGCGAGTCGTAGACGTGGGTGATGCCCATGTCGCGCAGGATGTCGCGACGCTCCTCGGTACCGGCGGTGGCGAAGATCTCCGCCCCGGCGGCGCGCGCGATCGCGATCGCGGCCTGGCCAACACCACCGGTGGCGGAGTGGATCAGGACCTTGTCGCCGGACTTGATCCGGGCCAGGTCGTGCAGGCTGTACCAGGCGGTCGCCGACGCGGTGGACACGGCCGCGGCCTGATCGTCACGCAGGCCCGCGGGCAGCGTCACGGCCACATCGGCGTCGCAGGTAACGAACGTTCCCCAGCAGCCGTTGGGCGACATGCCGCCCACATGGTCGCCCACCCGGTGCGAGGTGACCTGCGGGCCGATCGCGGTGACCACACCGGCGAAGTCGATGCCCAGCTGCGGGTGCAGACCCTCGAAGCTCGGGTAGCGGCCGAAGGCGAGCAGGACGTCGGCGAAGTTGAGGCTCGACGCGGTGACCGCGACCTCGATCTGGCCCGGTCCCGGCGGGATGCGGTCGAACGCGGCCAATTCCAGCGTCTGCATATCGCCAGGGGTACGGATTTCCAGGCGCATGCCGTCGCGGGAATGGTCGACGACGGTGGTGTAGCGCTCCTCGGGCCGCAGCGGGCTGGGGTGCAGGTGCGCGGTGTACCACTGACCGTTGCGGAAGGCGGTCTCGTCTTCTTCCGAGCCCGTCAGCAGAACTCGGGCCAGCAGCTTGGAGTCGACATCGTCGTCGACGTCGATCTGGCTGGGGCGCAGCTGCGGGTACTCGGCGCCGACCACCCGCAGCAGGCCCCGAAGGCCGGCCTGCTCGAGGTTCGGCCGGTCGTCGGCCAGCACGGTCTGAGCGTTGCGGGTGATGACATAGAGACGCGGCGGCTCGCCGGCGGTGTCGGCCAGCTCACGGGCGATGCGCACCAGGTGACGTACGTGCTCTCCCCCGCGATGCGGCAGCTGCTCTTCGGGGCAGCCGTTGGCTGCGCCGCTGACGACGACGACGTTGGCGAAGCCGCCTTCGGTGAAGTACGACCCGAGCCGCTCGGCGTTGGCCGCGTGGTCGGCCTGATGCGGCCAGGACATCGTGGTCACGTCGGCGTCGTTCAGCTTGAGCGCGTCGGTGAGCGCCGAGGCCAGCAGATCGGCGACATCGGACGTGCTGACGACCAGCCACGTCGCGGAGGTCGTCTGGGTGATCTCGGCGACCTGGTTCTGGCGCCACTCGATGCCGAGCAGTCGTTCGTTGAGGACGCGATCACCCTCGTGGTCCTCGGACATCCCGGTGCCCATCCGCAGACCCTGGACGGTGAACAGCACCGTGCCGTAGTCGTCGAGCAGATCGATATCGGCCTCGACCGAAGAACCGTCCAGCGAGGTGACCCGGGTCAGGCAGTACCGCGCATTGCGGGTCGCGCCGTGCACCCGCAGGCGGTCCACGCCCAGCGGCAGCAGCAGTCCGCCGGTGCCGGAGGCCTGCACGCCCGGATGGGCCGCGACCGACTGGAAGCAGGCGTCCAGCAGCGCCGGGTGGACGCCGTAGGAGGTCTGCTGGTTGCGGATCGAGCTGGGCAGGCCGATCTCGGCCAGCACGGTGTCGGCGGTCTCGTCGGCGGCGTTCACGGCGACCAGCGCGGTGAACGCCGGGCCGAACTGCACGCCGCGACCGTCGAACCACTGCCGCACACCGTCGCCGTCGGCGCGGTTCGGATGGGCGTCGCGCAGCGCGTCGATGTCGTAGGTGTTCGGCTGGCCGGCGGCCTCGCCGGCGTGCAGCGCAGCGCTGGCGCGGCGCTCCCGCTCGCCGTCCAGGTCGGTCTCGACGACGAACTCGAGGACGCCGGAGCCGTCGGCCGCGGCGACCGCGCTGACCGGGGTCTCATCCTTGAGCAGCAGCATTGCCTCGAACGTGACGTTGCGGACCTCGGCGTCGTCACCGAAAACGGTGCGCGCGGCGGCGAGCGCCATTTCGCAGTACGCCGCACCGGGCAGCGCCGCGACGTTGTTGATCTGATGGTCGACGAGCCAGGGGTGTGCGCCGGTACCGACCTCGGCGGCCCAGGCGTGGCGCTCGGGCTCCTCCAGCAGTCGGACGTGCGAACCCAGCAGCGGGTGGGCAGCCACCAGGTGCGCGCCGCGCGCCTGATCGACGCCGTCGGCGATCAGCATCAGGCTGCGGTGCGTCCAGGTGGGCAGCGGTGCGTCGACCAGCCGGCCGACCGGGTAAAGAACCGAGAAATCCACCTGCGCGCCTGCCGAGTACAGGTCGCCGAGGAAATCACCCATGCCGTTGGGTACTTCCTGGCCGCGGCGCATGCCGGCCAGGGCCGCGACGCTGATGTCCAGCGTGCCCGCGGTCTGATCGATGGCACGGATCAGCAGCGGGTGCGGGGCCAGCTCGCCGAACACCCGGAAGCCGTCTTCCAGCGCCGTCTGCACGGCGGCCGAGAACCGAACCGTGTGGCGCAGGTTGTCCACCCAGTAGTCGGCATCGCAGTAGGGCTGCTCGCGGGGATCGAACGACGTCGCCGAGTAGAAGGGCACCTCGGGGGCCATCGGCGTGATGTCGGACAGCATGTCGGCGAGCTCGTCGAGAATCGGATCGACCTGCGGCGAGTGCGACGCCACGTCGACGTTGACCTCGCGGGCCATGATCTCGCGGGCCTCCCAGCCGGCGACGATTTTGCGGACGGTGTCGGTGGCGCCACCGATCACCGTCGACTTGGGCGATGCGACGACAGCGACGACCACGTCCTCGATGCCCTGCTGCTCGAGTTCTTCGCGGACCTGCTGGGCAGGCATCTCCACGGAGGCCATCGCGCCACCGCCGGCCAGTCGCAGGCACAGCAGCGAGCGACGGCAGATGACCTTGACGCCGTCCTCAAGGGACAGTGCGCCGGAAACGACGGCTGCGGCGACCTCACCCAGCGAGTGGCCGATGACCGCGCCGGGCTGCACACCGTAGGACTGCATGGTGGCCGCCATCGCGACCTGCACGGCGAAGATGGTCGGCTGCACCCGGTGGATGCCCTCGACGGTCTCCTCGGCGGTCATCGCCTCGGTGACCGAGAAGTTCGACTCGGCAGCGATCAGCGGCTCGATCTCGGCGATCTTGGCCGCGAACACCGGCTCGGTGGCCAGCAGCCCGGTACCCATCGAAGCCCACTGCGAGCCCTGCCCGGAGAAGATCCAGACCGGTCCGCGGTCGTCGTGACCGACGGCGGCCTGGTAGGGCTCGTCACCGCCGGCGACCTGGCGCAGTTGCTCGATCAGCGAGCCGCGATCCTCGGCGATGACCGAGGTGCGCATCGGGCGATGCCCGCGGCGGCGGCTCAGTGTGTAGCCCAGATCCGGCAGCGACAGCTCGTCGCCTGCAGTCTCGACCCAGTCCGCGAGATTCGCCGCGGTGTTGCGGAGTTCCTCGACCGACGTGGAGCACACCGGGAAGACCAGCAGATCCTTGCCCGCACGCTGGGCCTGGTCGGCGTCGACGACCAGGGGCGCCTCGGGGGCCTGCTCCAGGACCGCGTGCACATTGGTGCCGGACATGCCGTAGGACGAGACGCCCGCGCGGCGCGGGCCGTCTTCCTTCGGCCACGGGATGTTCTCGGTCGGGACGAACATCCCGGTCTTGACCTTGGCGTTCTTGTCGGACAGCCGGTTGAAGTGCAGGTTCTGGGGAATGACGCCGTGGTGCACCGCGAGGACGGCCTTCATCAGGCCGAGGACACCCGCCGCGGATTCGGCGTGGCCGAAGTTGCTCTTGACCGAGGTGAGAGCACAGGGGCCGGCGTTGCCGTAGACGGTCGAGATGCTGTTGAACTCGATCGTGTCCCCCACCGGCGTGCCGGTGCCGTGCGCCTCGACCATGCCAACGGTCGCGGGGTCGACGCCCGCGGCGGCCAGCGCGGCCTGGAAGACCGAAACCTGGGCGTCCCTGGACGGGGTCAGGATGTTCTCGGTGCGACCATCCTGGTTCGACGCGGTGCTCTTGATGACAGCCAGCACGCGGTCGCCGTCGCGCTGGGCGTCGTCGAGACGCTTGAGGACGACGACGCCGCAGCCCTCGGCGCGAACGAAGCCGTCGGCGGCGTCGTCGAACGAGTGGCAGCGACCGGTCGGCGACAGCATGCCCTGGCCCGAGGATGAGGCGTAGAGGCGCTTGTCCAGCATCAGCATCACGCCGCCGGCCAGCGCCATATCGCTCTCGCCGTCGTGCAGGCTGCGGACGGCCTGGTGCACCGCGACCAAACTCGACGAGCACGCGGTGTCCATGGTCACTGCGGGGCCGTGCAGACCGAGCGCGTGAGAGATGCGGCCCGACGCCATGCTGAACGGGGCGCCGGTGAAGGCGTAGGCCTGATCGAAGGCACCGGCGTCGCTGGTGACCATCGCGTAGTCGTCGTGGGACATCCCGATGAAGACACCGGTCGATGTGCCGGAGAGCGACGACGGCGTGAAGCCGGCCTGCTCGGCGGCTTCCCAGCAGGTCTCCAGCAGCACGCGGTGCTGCGGGTCCATCGCGGTGGCCTCGCGCTCGTTGATGCCGAAGAAATCGGGGTCGAAGCCGGTGACGTCGTCGATGAACGCACCCCACTTCGACACCGAGCGGCCGGGCACACCGGGCTCGGGGTCGTAGAGGTCGTCGGCGTCCCAGCGGTCGGCGGGAATCTCAGTGACCAGATCGGCACCCTCGAGCAGTGCCTCCCACAGCTTGTGGGGCGAGTCGATACCACCGGGCAATCTGCAGGCCATGCCGACAACGGCGATGGGGGTGACAGATGTCTGACGCACCGCTCACACCTCACTTCTTGACACTGGGCAAGGCAACCCGTTCCGACCATGCAGTGGTAACTACCCAGTCGACGTTGCCAATGTGCTCGGTAGCTTAGCCGTTTTTTGTTAAGACCGCGAGAAATGTTTCATGTTTTTGATTAGGGATTGAGCAATGTGACCTTTGGCCCTAACGTCGTGCCCGGTCAGGCCCATATCCGATTGCTGCGGTTCCCGTCGCGACGACCGGCGGGATCGCCGTTACGTTCTTGAGATGCCACATAAAAAACGCCTCTACCTGCATATTTGTTGAGAGTAGTTCGGCTACGCAATCGCCAGGAAGGCTTCCCCCGGCCCGCCCACGGTGGCGAGGAGGAAGTTGCAGAGTGTTTACCATCGCATTTGGGACACAAATTGGTATCAATGCGGATATAGCAAATAACGGTAATCGACCTGCCCAATGGCGTCGACGCGCTGCCCTGAATTGCATTGCTCTGGTAAATGGATAACGTCGAATACTGACATAAATGCGGCCCGAGCAGACCTCGTTCACGCTGCCATCCTGAGAGTTTCCGCAACATGGCCTCAGGGTCGCGTAACCCCATAGCCTGGGGTTATCATCTCCTCACACAGGAGATGGCTACTAAGCTGAGAGTAGGCTGAGATTTCAATATCGGCAATCGGCTAAACGTGATCCAGACCACATTTCTGATGGTATGGAGGCCTCGATTACCAGTTCGCCGATATTTCTCGCAGTGAGTCAGCAAACGCGACAGGATAAATGACCGGCTATTCGTGGATATTTGGCGAACTTTCCATCAGAGATGAACTTCGGGTTGGTTCACACGACGCCCCGTGACATTAATCACCCCAATAGCCGCGTCTTGTGAACTCCCTGTGAAAGTTTGCTGGAAGGCATTTGGCCAGGTCGCCGGCGCCGACGGGGAACCCCGCGACCAGGCAACACGCCGAACGAGAGCCATGCCAGCAAGGAGCCGGCACGAGCAACGAAAGGGCCGAATTACCCTGCGACAACCCCGGCAGACAAGGGCCCGAAGGGTGCACCGAACTCGGTGACGGGCTGGAAGCCACGCTTGCGAGCCGCCGCGGCACCACGTCGAATCAACGCCGCGGTGGCGACGAAACCGGCCTGATCGGCGACCACAAGCGGGGTCAACAAGCGGTTATGGACGAAACTGAACGACAATCCCGATTCCGGAATCGCCCAGCCCAGCGAACCGCCCAGCCCCACATGCCCGAAGCCGGGCAATACACCCGGGAGCGGCAGCGAGTGGTAACCCAGGTGGAACCCGAGCGGCATGATCAGATTGCGGTCCGGGGTCAGATTGCGGCGGCCGGTAAGGCCGGCGACCAGGTCCCGCGACAGGTAACGCTGGCCGTCGATCTCGCCGCCGTTGGCGATCGCGCCATACATGCGGGCCAGGCTGCGGGCGGTGGCGACACCGTTGGCCGCAGGGAGCTCACTATCAAGCAACGGCATGGCGCCCTGGACCGTCGCCCTCATGCCCGGGAAGTACATCGAACCGAAGATCGCCGACATCTCCCAGGCTGCGAGCCGGGGCGCGACAGTGTTGAAGAACGGGTTCGGGATGTTCAGCTGGGGTCCGATGATGCTCGCGGCCCGGGTCGGCGCACCGGCCGGCGGCCGGCCCAGGTGAATCCCGTCGGTGTTGAGCGGCGCGGCCACCTCGGTGCGGATCAGCTCGCGCATCCCCGTCCCGGTGACCGCTCGGGCCAGGCCGGACAGCAGCCAGCCGTAGGTGAGCGCGTGATACGCGGGCTTGCCGAAGTAGCGCCCGACCGGCGCTGCCGCGATGCGATCCTCCATGACCAGGTGGTCGAGCAGGTCCCGCGTGCGCACGCCGCGCAGGTGCGACAGTCCCGCGCGGTGCTGCATCACCTCACGAACGGTGATATCCGCCTTGCCGTTGGCACCGAACGCAGGCCAGTACTCGGCCATCGGCGCGTCGTAGTCGATCAGGCCGCGGTCGACGAGCCGGTGGATGACCGTCGAGGCCACGCCTTTGGTCGCCGAGAACACCATGGCCCCGGTATCGGCGGACCAGTGCTCCCGGCCCCGCCGGTCCGACCAGCCGGTCCACACGTCGACAACGGGCTCGCCATCGAGATAGACCGCCAGTGCACCGCCGCCGAAGCGCGGGTGCGGGAACATCGCCGCGAAGCTGCGCAGCGCGGAGGCGAAGTTCGGGTCAGCGGCACCCTGCACCCCATGGGGCAGTGTGTCGCGTTCACGCATCACCTGAGTCACAGATGGAAATTTAACCGGTCTAAGCACATCTGCAGCAAATTGTTGCCAAAACGTTAACTTGACTGGCGGCCCGTCAGGTTGACTGCTCGGCCTCGTCGAGGATTCGCTGGGCGGCCAGCGCGGGGGTGAGCTCGCCGTCGCGGACCTGGCGTTCGATCTCAGCCCGCTGCGCGCGCACGGCCGGGTGGCTCAGCACCCGGTCGAGGACGGCGTCACGCACCATCGACCAGGTCCAGTCGACTTGTTGTGCGCGGCGGCGGGCGTCGAACTCGCCGGCCTTGGTCAACAGGTCGCGATGGGCGAGAACGGTGTCCCATAGCTGCCGCAGGCCGGTGCCCTCGATCGCGCTCATCGTCAATACCGGTGGGCGCCAAAGGGTTTCGCGTGGGTAGATCAGCCGGATCGCCGCCGACAACTCGCGTGCGGCGGACTTGGCCTCGATCGCGTGCGCACCGTCGGCCTTGTTGACCACGACGATGTCGGCGAGCTCCAGCACCCCCTTTTTGATGCCCTGCAGCTGGTCGCCGGTACGCGCCAGGGTCAGGAACACGAAGGTGTCCACCATGTTGGAGACGGCCACTTCGGACTGCCCGACGCCGACGGTTTCCACCAGGATCACGTCGAATCCGGCGGCCTCGACGAGCACGATCGTCTCCCGGGTCGCCTTTGCCACGCCACCGAGGGTTCCCGACGTCGGTGACGGACGGATGTAGGCATCGTCATGTACGGCAAGCTTCGCCATGCGGGTTTTGTCCCCCAGGATCGAGCCGCCGGTGCGCGTCGACGACGGGTCGACGGCCAGCACCGCGACGCGGTGGCCCTGCTCGATGAGGTACATACCGAGCGCCTCGATCGTGGTCGACTTCCCCACTCCCGGCACCCCGGTGATACCGATGTGGAGAGCCTTCCCCGCATCGGGCATCAGCGCCAGCAGTAGACGCTGGGCCTGATCGCGGTGATCGGCACGGGTCGACTCCACCAGCGTGATGGCTCGCGACAGTGCCGAACGATCACCGGCGCGGATCGCCTCGGCCAGTACATCGACGTCGGCGGACATCAGGTGAGGTCGTAGCCGAGCCGCTCGGCGAGCTTGCGCAGTAGATCCCCCGCGGCATCGGCGATGACCGTGCCGGGCGGGAAGATCGCGGTGGCTCCGGCGGCGTATAGCTCGTCGAAGTCGCCGGGCGGGATGACACCGCCGACGACCACCATGATGTCGGGACGGCCCGCCTCGGCGAGTGCATCGCGCAGTGCCGGCACCAGCGTCAGGTGTCCAGCGGCCAGCGAGGACACCCCCACGACGTGGACGTCGTTGTCGGCGGCTTGCCGCGCGACCTCCTCCGGGGTGGAGAACAGCGAACCCACGTCGACGTCGAACCCGATATCGGCGAAGGCCGTCGCGATGACCTTCTGCCCCCGGTCATGACCGTCCTGACCCATCTTGGCCACCAGGATGCGCGGCCGGCGACCGTCGGCTTCGGCGAATTTCTCCACCAATTCGATTGCGGCACTCACATTCTGGGCCTTCCCGACCTCATCCCGATAGACGCCCGCGATGGTTCGGATCTCGGCCTGATGCCGGCCGTATACCTTCTCCAGCGCGTCGGAGATCTCACCGAGGGTGGCCTTGGCGCGCGCGGCGTTGATGGCCAGTGCCAGCAGGTTGTTGCCAAGACCGTCCTCGCCGGCAGTACCCGAAGCTTCTGCGGCACGGGAGAGTTCGGCCAGCGCCGCCTGGCAGGCCGCCTCGTCGCGCTCGGCGCGTAGCTGCGCCAGCTTGGCCAGTTGCTCGGTGCGCACCCGGCTGTTCTCGACCTTGAGGACCTCGATCTCTTGATCCTCGGTGACCTGGTACTTGTTCACCCCGATGAGGGGCTGGGCACCGGAGTCGATGCGTGCCTGGGTGCGTGCGGCGGCTTCCTCGATGCGCAGCTTCGGGATGCCCTCGCCAATGGCTTGAGCCATGCCGCCATGCTCGGCGACCTCGGCGATGTGCGCGCGGGCCTTCTCGGCCAGCTGGTGGGTCAGCCACTCCACGTAATAGGAGCCACCCCAGGGGTCGATCGGCCGGGTGGTGCCCGACTCCTGTTGCAACAACAGCTGGGTGTTGCGCGCGATGCGTGCGGAGAAGTCGGTGGGCAGCGCCAGTGCCTCGTCGAGTGCGTTGGTGTGCAGCGACTGCGTGTGCCCCTGGGTGGCGGCCATCGCCTCCACGCAGGTCCTCGCGACGTTGTTGAACGCATCCTGGGCGGTCAGTGACCAGCCCGAGGTCTGCGAATGGGTGCGCAGCGACAGCGATTTGGGATTCTTGGCGCCGAACTCGGCGACCAGTTCACTCCACAGCAGCCGGCCTGCGCGCAGCTTGGCGACCTCCATGAAGAAGTTCATGCCAATGCCCCAGAAGAAGGACAGCCGCGGCGCGAATTTGTCGACGTCGAGCCCGGCATCCCGGCCGGCCTTGAGGTACTCCACCCCGTCGGCCAGCGTGTAGGCGAGCTCGAGATCGGCTGTGGCTCCGGCTTCCTGGATGTGGTAGCCGGAGATCGAGATCGAGTTGAACTTCGGCATCTTGGCGCTGGTGTAGCCGAAGATGTCCGAGATGATCCGCATCGACGGCTTCGGCGGATAGATATAGGTGTTGCGGACCATGAACTCTTTGAGGATGTCGTTCTGGATGGTCCCGGCCAGCTTCTCCGGCGGCACCCCCTGCTCCTCGGCGGCGACCACGTACAGCGCCAGGATCGGCAGCACGGCGCCGTTCATCGTCATCGACACACTGACGGTGCTCAGGTCGATACCGTCGAACAGCTGGCGCATGTCCAGGATGGAATCGATTGCCACACCGGCCATTCCGACGTCGCCGGCGACCCGCGGATGATCGGAGTCGTAGCCGCGGTGGGTGGCCAGGTCGAAGGCAACCGACAGACCCTTCTGACCGGACGCCAGGTTGCGGCGGTAGAAGGCGTTGGATTCGGCGGCGGTGGAGAACCCGGCGTACTGCCGAATCGTCCACGGCTGGTTGACGTACATCGTCGGGTAGGGGCCGCGGATGAACGGCGGCTCGCCGGGGAAGCTGTCCAGCGGATATCCCGCGGCGGCGATGGCGTCGCGGTCGGCGCCGACGTACACCGGCTTGACGGCGATGCCCTCGGGGGTCTGCCACTCCAGCTGCTCGGCGGTGTAGCCGTGCGCCGACGCGGCCGCGGCGACATGCTCGGCGACGGCAGCTTCGGTCGGTGCGGCGGTCGCGCGGTCGCCGTGCAGCGGGACGTCGGCGAAGCTCGGTACGGTGCCAGTGGTGCTGGTTGTCATCAGGCCCCCAATCGGGTGAGCAGGGACGAAAGCGCTTCAACCGCATCGATTTTCGCGGTCAGGTAAGCGTCCGGCTTGTCCGCGGCGTCGGCGACCGCCTTCTCCGGGCCTGCCAGGTAGATCTGGGTCACGCCCGCGGCTCGCGCAGCGGCCACCACATCGGAGGCATCGGTGCCGTAGCGGGTGTCGGTGCCGCAGAGCACCGCCACCGAGGCACCGGCGTCGGCGATCGCGGCGGACGTCCCTGCGGCGTCGACGGTGCCTGGGTTGACCGCTTCGATCCCGCCGGAGGCCAGCAGGTTGACCGCGAACGTGGCCCGGATGTTGTTCTCGGCCAGCGGCCCCAGCGGGAGCAGCAGCACCAGGGGTCGTGCACCGGTGCGCTCCAGGTAGGCGTCGGACCGGTCGCGCAGCGCCTCGAACCCGGCCGCGTAGCGACGCACCGTTTCCGACGAACTGTAATGCGGCAGGGGCGGTTCGGACAGATTCGGGAACTCGTTGATACCGGTGAGCGCGGTGCGGCGGTGGGCGATGTCGTCGGCCCGGCGCACCCGGACCTCCTCGATCTGCTCGGCGATGTGATCGCGTGCGGCCACGAACCCACCCCGGGACTCGATGTCCTGGAAGTGCGACCATGCTTGAGCCGCAAGGTTCTTGGTGAGGTCCTCGACGTACCAGGAACCGCCCGCGGGATCGAGCACCCGCCCGATGTGTGACTCTTCGAGCAGCAGCAGCTGGGTGTTGCGTGCGATGCGGCGGGCGAAACTCGCACCGATCCCGGGGAACCCGTTCGGGATCGCCACGTCGAACGGCAGCACCGTCACGGTGTCCGCTCCCCCGACGCCGGCACCGAATGCGGCCAGCGTGGTACGGAGCATGTTCACCCAGGGATCGCGCTGGGTCATCATCGGCAGCGAGGTGACCGCGTGCACCGTCGCCGCCCCACTGTCCGGCTGACCGAGCACATCGGCGACCCGAGCCCAGAGTTGGCGGGCCACACGGAATTTGGCGATCGTCACGAACTGATCGTCATCGGCCACCAGCCGGAAACTGATCTGGCGCAGCGCGTCGGCGACGTCGATGCCCGCGTCGACGAGCGTCCGCACATAGTCGACGGCGGCGCCCAGCGCGCCGGCGAGCTCCCAGGCCGCATTGGCGCCGCGGTTGTGGAACGCAGGCCCGTCGACAGTGATCGCGCGTACCCCGGCGGTGCCGGCCAGGTTCGCCGCGACATGGGCGACATCCTCGACCGCCGCAGCGCTCAGCCCGCTCAGCGGGGCGGTGAGCGGGTCGGCGCCCAGGTCGATGGACATCGTTGCCCGCTGGGCGTCCTCAGCCCCGGCGACCAACGCCAGCACCGCCTCGGCGGCGGAATCGAACTGCGCCCCCGCATCGAGGATCACCGGCGCGAGCTCCAGGTAGACGCCTTCCAGAAGTCGATCCAGGTCGGCGGGGGCCACCCCGTTCTCCCCCACGCGCAGCACGAGCGCGCTGACCCCGTCACCGAGAGCGCTCAACACCGCGGCATTGCCGTCGGCGACGGCGCCGGTGAAGTCGGGTCCCGGGAACACCTCGGCGACCTTCCAGCCGGCCACGACATCGCGGCGGGCGTCGGCGCCGCGGACAAACGGCCAGGCGCCGGGCAGCGGCGGTTCCGGCAGAGCGTCGAGCGCGGTGTAGAGCGGCCGGACCGGAAACCCCTCATAGGTGGGCGAGTCCAGCAGCGTCTCGGGTTCGTCGGGCAGATCCGCCGGGTCACGCCGGCTGCTCTTGGCCAGCACACCGGCCACCGCGGTGCGCCAGCGGGCGCGACGCGCCTCTATCTCAACCGACACCTCTACCGACACCGGCAACTCCTGTTGTCGCAGCAAGTGGGCGCCCCTTCCGGGGCGCGCCATCAGACCATCAGGCTAAATGATGGCCTCATGCGTCACGCCGCCGAGTAGGCGGGCCCGTAATCTTGGTAGATGTGACCTCCAAGACCCGCAGCACACTGCGCAGCGTGAGCTCAGCGGTGGTCTCAACAGCCCGCCAGGTGTCCCGGACCCGCATTGCCGTCACCGCAATCGCCACTGTGATTCTCGTCGCAGTCGTGCTGCTGGTGCCGCTCCCAACGGCCCTGCAGCTGCGGGATTGGGCGACGTCGCTCGGGGCGTGGTTCCCGTTGGCCTTCTTGGGCGCGCACATCGTCGTCACCGTGTTTCCGTTCCCCCGCACCGCATTCACCCTGGCGGCCGGCCTGTTGTTCGGTCCCGGCCTGGGGGTGCTGATCGCCGTGGTCGCGAGCACCGTGAGCGCGCTGATCGCGTTGCTGCTGGTGCGGGCGCTGGGCTGGCAGCTCAGCAAGCTGGTCAGCCATCCCGCGGTGGAATCGGTGGACGCCCGGCTGCGCGCCCGCGGCTGGCAGGCGATCTTCTCGCTGCGGATGATTCCCGCCGTCCCGTTCTCGGTGCTCAACTACGCCGCCGGCGCCTCGGCTGTGCGCCCGCTGCCGTATTTGTGGGCGACGCTGGCCGGGCTGATTCCGGGGACCGCCGCGGTGGTGTTCCTCGGCGACGCACTGACCGGCAACATCAGCCCGTTGCTGATACTGGTGTCGGTGTGCACTGCGGCCGTCGGTGTGGCCGGGCTGGTGTACGAGGTGCGCGCGCATCGGCGCCACCACGACACGATCAGCGGCTGACCGACGGCCCCTGCACGGTCATCGCCGCATACAACGCCAGCAAGACCGTCGCCGGCACCGTGCTGGCCACGGAGTCCCGCACCCGCAGATGCGCACCGACGGCGAGGACGAAGTACACCGTCAGCATGAAGGTGGTCAGCCGCGCCAGCGCCGGAAAACGACGGGCCGCGAGCAGGCCGATCACCGACATTGCCTTGACCGTCGGGAGCACCGGCCGAAGTCGCTGCGGCACCTCGAGAGTGTCGAGCGACCGCTCGATGTAGGCCACCGGGATCCCGCACGCAACGGTGTCGAACGCCTGGAACGCGGCCAGCGCCGTGTAGGTACGCGGCGAGGTCAGGGCACCCATGAACTACTGGCCGGCGCCGTGCCGCGGCGGCCCTGGCGCGTATTGCGGGTCAGCCGGCGGCGCTTGCTGCTCGGACAGCGGCGGATAGGAACGCTGCGGCGGCGCAATGGCCTCCTGGGGCGGCGGCACCGGGGCCGCGCCGACCGGAGGTACCGAGGTGCGGGCCTCGGCCTCGGCCCTCGCCACGGCCTGCGCGATCGCGGGGTCGGTCTTGGTGTCGAACCAGTCGGCGACCTCTTCGGAGTCGTCGTCGGCCTTGGCCAGGTTCTCCTCCACCGGTGACGGCGTGTACCGGAACACGCCGTCGTCACCGGGCGCGCCGAGCATCTTGGTGAATCCCTGCAGCGCCGAACCGAAGTCGCTGGGAACCAACCACACCTTGTTGGCCTCACCCTTGGCCATCAGCGGCAGCGTCTGCAGGTACTGGTAGGCCAGCATCTCCGGGGTGGGCCGGCCCGCCTTGATGGCGGCGAACGTCTTCTCGATCGCCTTCGCCTGGCCCTGCGCCTGGAGGTAGGAGGCGGCGCGCTCGCCCTGAGCCCGCAGGATCCGGGATTGCCGGTCGGCCTCCGCAGCCAGGATCGCGGCCTGCTTGGCGCCCTCGGCGGACAGGATCTGGGCTTGTTTCTGGCCCTCGGCCTGCTTGATCGCGGCCTCCCGGCTGCCCTCGGCGGTCAGGATCATCGCGCGCTTCTCACGGTCGGCGCGCATCTGCTTTTCCATCGAGTCCTGGATGGACGGCGGCGGGTCGATGCTGCGCAGCTCGACGCGGGCCACCCGAAGGCCCCAGCGGCCGGTGGCCTCGTCGAGTACGCCGCGAAGCTGGCCGTTGATCTGGTCACGGCTGGTCAGCGTCTGCTCAAGGGTCATGCCACCGACCACGTTGCGCAGCGTGGTGGTGGTCAGCTGCTCGACGCCGACGATGTAGTTGCTGATCTGGTAGACCGCCGCCTGCGGGTTGGTGACCTGGAAATACACCACGGTGTCGATGTTGACGGTCAGGTTGTCCTCGGTGATCACCGGCTGCGGCGGAAAGGACACCACCCGCTCGCGCAGGTCGACCCGGGCACGGACCCTGTCCACGAACGGAACCAGCAGGGTCAGCTGACCGGAGACGGTCTTGCTGTAGCGCCCGAGCCGCTCGATGACGGCCGCCTCGGCCTGTGGGATCAGGGCGACGGACTTGGCGACGACGATGATCGCGAAGATCACCAGCACCGCCAGTAGGACTAGACCGGCTACTGCACCGTCCATGAAGGGTTCTCCTTACCCGTTCTTCCAGACGACCGCGGTCGCACCGTCGATGTGCATGACGGTGACGTGGTCGCCCGGCTCGTAGACATCGTCGTCGTTCAAGGGGCGCGCCGTCCAGACTTCGCCGTCGAGCTTCACCTGGCCTTCATGCTGTGCCACCCGGTCGAGCACCAGGGCGTTCTTGCCCTCCAGTGCCTTGACCGGTTCGAGCAGCCCCGCACCCGCGGTGAATTTGCGGCGCAGCGCGGGGCGCACCACCAACAGGAGCAGCACCGAAACCACCAGGAACACCGCACCGTCGGCCCAGACCGGCAAGTCCAGCAGCCAGCTCGACCCGGCGGCGGCCAGTGCGCCACCGGACAGCATCAGCAGGAACATATCGCCCGTCAGCGCCTCGGCACCGGCAAGGCCCAGGGCGAACACTAGCCAGATCAGTGCCGCGGGCATGCGTTCAGGGTATCGCGGCAAACCTCGGGGTGGTTGTGGAAAGCCGGTTCAAGGTGGAACCACTACACTGCGAGCATCATGTGGTGCCCGAGTGTTTCCCTGTCCCTGTGGGCCAATGCCTGGCTCGCCGGCCAAGCCGCGCCCGACGACGTCCTTGACGCGCTATCGGCTTGGGCACCAACGCATTCGGTGACCGCCTACGATTCGGTTGCGGCTGGTCATACCGGCCTGCCGTGGCCGGATGTCGACGATGCGGGTGCGGTGTCGCTGTTGCAGACACTGCGGACCGTCGCCGGCCGTTCGATCGATTCCAGGCCCCCGGCGATCAGCGTCGCGCTGCCGGTGCCCGGCGACGTGCGCGGCCTGGCGGCGGGCACCCAGTTCCAGCGTGACGCACTGGCTTCCGGTGAGGCGATCATCGTCACCAGCCCGACCGGCGACACCATCGGCCTGGTCCCTGATTTCGAGTACGACGATGTCGACGACGAGCTGCCCGACTGCGACCGGGTTCCCGAGCTGTGCGCGCTGTCGTGGACCGTGTACTCACTGCCTGCGGCTCCGGTGGTCGACCACCTCGATCTCGGCGAGGCCGAGTACACCTTGCGGTCAGCGGTGCGATCGGCCGCCGACGCGCTGGGCGCGCTGCAGCTCGGTGCCGCCGGCAGTATCGACGACCCACGCGGGCTCGTCGAGCAGGTGCTGGAAACCGGAAGGCACCACCGCGCCCCCGATCATGCTCCGACGCGGGCGCTTCGGGTGCTGGAGAACGCCGCGCACGTCGACGCGATCATCACCGTCAGTTCGGGATTGATGCCGATCGGCACCCAGAGCGCATCGGAGGCGCAGATCGCCAACGACGCGCTGCGGCCGCTGGCATCGATCGTGCGCTCGGCGCGGATCGCCGCGGTTACCGCGATCCTGCACTCGGCCTGGCACTGACCGCACACGCGGGCGTGCAGAACCGGCCGTCGATGCTGGCGCCGTAGCCCGGAACCGGCTGGGCGCCAACCACTCTCATGGGTTCGCTGCCATCGCGCGCCTCATCGACAAGGTCGAGGACCAACTGCGCGAAGCGGCGCTGCGCGTTGGGCGTCGACGCGCGCGCCAACGCGATCCCAAGGTCATCGGCCTGCTGACGCAATTCGTTGTCCAGGTCCCAGACCACCTCGATGTGGTCGGAGACGAACCCCACCGGGCAGACCAACACGGCCTCTGTACCCGATGCGGCCAGCGCCGAGAGATGCTCTCCGACATCGGGTTCCAACCACGGCACCTGCGGTGGTCCGGACCGGGACTGCCAGACCACGTCGTAGTCCGGGTAGCCGGCGGCGGCCGCCACCAGAGCCGCCGCGTAACGGACCTGACGGGCATAGAGATCCGGTCCGCAGCGGTCGGCGGCGCGTAGCGGTATCGAGTGGGCGGTGAACACCAGCCTGGCATTGGCGCGCAGCGAGTCCGGTAGCGTCGCGGCGGCATCCGCGACGGCGTCGGCGAACATCGCCACCAGGAGCGGATGATCGAAGAACTGCCGCAGCTTCACCAGTTCCGGGGCGCCGTCGCCGACGGCGTCACGAGCGCGGGCGATGTCCTCCTGGTACTGCGCGCAGCCGGAATAGCCGCCCCATGCCGAGGTGGCGAACACCGCGGCACGGCGCACGCCGTCGGAAGCCATTGCGGCAACGGTGTCTTCGACGAGCGGATGCCAGTTGCGGTTGCCGAAGTACACCGGCAGCTGCTCACCACGCTCGGCGAGTTCGGCGCGGATCTCGTCGATCAGGGCGCGGTTGATGGCGTTGATCGGAGACACCCCGCCGAAATGGAGGTAGTGCTCCGCGACCGCGGCCAGGCGCTCGGGCGGGATCCCCCGACCGCGAGTGACGTTCTCCAGGAACGGCATCACCTGTTCGGGGCCCTCCGGTCCGCCGAACGACAGGACCAGCAGCGCATCAAACATGGTGGGCTACAGCAACTGCGTGCTGGCGCCGCCGTCGGCGAAGATGATGGTGCCGGTGGTGGCCGGCAGCCAGTCCGACAGCAGGGCGCACACCGTCTTGGCGACCGGCGTGGGGTCCTTCATGTTCCAGCCCAGCGGCGCACGCTGATCCCAGCCCTCTTCGAGCAGCTTCATCTGGGCGCCGGCTTCTTCACCGAGTGCGCCACCGACGATGGCGCTCATCGCCAGGGTCCGGATCGGGCCCGCGGCAACGAGATTCGAGCGAACCCCGAACTGGCCGGCTTCACGGGCGACGAACCGGTTGACCGATTCGAGTGCGCTCTTGGCCACCGTCATCCAGTTGTAGGCCGGCATCGCGCGCGTCGGGTCGAAGTCCATGCC
Source organism: Mycobacterium sp. RTGN5 (assembly GCF_033804465.1). Taxonomy (NCBI): domain Bacteria; kingdom Bacillati; phylum Actinomycetota; class Actinomycetes; order Mycobacteriales; family Mycobacteriaceae; genus Mycobacterium; species Mycobacterium sp. RTGN5. The sequence continues at coordinate 173,807 of NZ_JAPZLA010000005.1, read as the reverse complement.
GACGATGCCGCCGCCGGAGTTCATCACGGGCAGCACGGCCTTGGCCAGCGAGGCGTACGAGAACGCCGAGATGTGGATGCCCTTGGCGACGTCCTCATAGGGTGCGTCGAAGAACGGGTTGATGCCCATGCCGGTCTGCGGCATGAATCCGATCGAGTGCACCACGCCATCGAGCTTGTTGCCCTCGCCGATCTCGGCGGTGACGCGCTCGGCCAGCGTCGAGAGGTGCTCCTCGTTCTGCACGTCGAGCTCCAGCAGCGGTGCCGGCTTGGGCAACCGGTCGGCGATGCGCTGGATCAGTTTCATCCGGTCGAAGCCGGTGAGCACCAGTTCGGCGCCCGCTTCCTGGGCCACCTTCGCGATGTGGAACGCGATCGACGAGTCGGTGATGATCCCCGTGACGAGGATGCGTTTGCCTTCGAGAATCCCTGTCATATCAGTCCTTATCTCTTAGTGGCCCATACCCATGCCGCCGTCGACGGGGATGACCGCCCCGGCGATGTAGCCGGCATCCTCGGACGCCAGGAAGCTGACCGCTCCGGCGACCTCCTCGGCCGTCCCTACCCGCTTGGCGGGGATGAAATCGAGCGCACCCTCCTGGATCCGCTCGTCGAGCGCGCGGGTCATCTCGGTGTCGATGTAGCCCGGGGCGACGACGTTGGCGGTGACGCCGGCCTTCGACATCTCGCGGGAGATCGACCGCGCCATACCGATCAGGCCGGCCTTGGCGGCGGCGTAGTTCGACTGATTGCCGATGCCCCACATCCCCGAGACCGATCCGATGAAGATGATCCGGCCGAACCGCTTGCGCTGCATGCTCCGCGAGGCCCGCTGGGCCACCCGGAACGCACCCGTCAGGTTGGCGTTGATGACGCTTTCGAAGCGCTCCTCGGTCATCCGGATCATGAACGCGTCCTGGGAGATGCCGGCATTGGACACCAGCACCTCGACCGGGCCCTGGTGCTCCTCGACCTCGGTGAAGGCGCGATCGACGGCCGCGCTGTCGGTGACGTCACACACGACGCCGAACAGCCCCTCGGGTGCACCGGAACCGCGGTGGGTGACCGCGACCTTGTGGCCATCGGCGGCCAGCCGCTGCGCGATCGCCAGGCCGATGCCCCGGTTTCCGCCGGTGACCAGTACAGAACGGGAGACAAACGCCGGCTTCCCGACTGGACTGTTAGTGGCAGTTTCACTCATTCACGCCAACTTAGTGCCTGCGGTTCCTCGCGCCGAAATCGACACGAGCGCGTCAGCCCGGCAGGCGACGGTTGACCAGCAGCGCGGCGAGTGCGGCGACGGCCAGTACCAGCGCGCCCAGCCGCAGCCAGCCGGTGCTGGCCTCACCCTTGATGGTCTCGTAGCCGATCTGGTCCTGCAGCGAGGTGAAGACCTCCTTGAGCTGCTCCAGGCTCGACGCGGTGTAGGCGTTGCCGCCGGAGAGTTCGGCGATCTTCTTGAGCATCTCGTCGTCGACCGGGACGGGCTGGCGCTGGTCGTTGATCTCGACATAGCCGTACGGCGTGCCGAACGACACCGTGGAGATCGGCACGCCCTGATCCTTGGCCGTGCGGGCGGCGGTGAACGCGCCCTTCGGGTTGTCCGGGTTGGACGGCACGGTTTCCTTGCCGTCGGACATCAGCACGATGCGGGCCGGCGGCGGGGTGTCGCCGCCACCGATGACGGCGCCGACGGTCGCGATGGCTTGCAGCGAGGTGAAGATCGCCTCGCCGGTCGCCGTGCGGTCGGCCAGTTGCAGCTTGTCGATCGCGTTCTTGGTGGCCTCGCGGTTGGTGGTCGGCGACACCAGCACGGTGGCCGTGCCGGCATAGGCGATCAGGCCCAGGTTGATGCCAGGGGTGAGCTGGTCGGCGAACTGCTTGGCGGCCTCCTGCGCGGCGGCCAGCCGGCTGGGCTCGACGTCGGTGGCGCGCATCGACTGCGAGACGTCGATGGTCAGCATCACCACGGCGCGGTTGCGCGGGATACGCACATCGTGGGTCGGTCCTGCCATCGCGATGGTGAGCAACACCAGCGAGGCGATCAGCAGGATGGCCGACAGGTGCCGCCACCGGGTGGGCCGTTTGGGCGCAACGCTTTCCAGCAGTTCCATGTTGGCGAAGCGCAGGATCCGCTTCTGCCTGGCGTACTGGACGACGACGTAGAGGCCGACCAGTCCGGCAATGACGAGCAGGAAAAGAAAGAACCACGGATGTTCGAAGCCGGATAGCGTCATCGGCCCGAGCAACGGGAAAGTCATTGGCGGCCCGCCATGGCGCCGCGTCGACGGGACGCGACGAACCGCACGATGTCGGCGATCCAGTCGCGGTCGGTGCGCAGGGTCATCATCGGCGCGCCGCAGCGGCGGAAGGTGCGCGCCACCTCCTCACGGTGCACCGTGGCGGCCCGGGCGAAGTCGTCGCGCAGCTGCTCGTCGATGGTGAACTCGCGGGTGGCCCCGGACTCGGTGTCCTGCAGGACCACGTCACCGACCGGGGGCAGTTCGACGTCGCGCGGGTCGAGGACCTCGATGCCGAGGACTTCGTGGCGGGCGGCGATCGCGCGCAGCTGACGCATCCAGGTGATCGGGCCGAGGAAGTCACTGATCACCACCGCCATGCCGCGGCGGCGCTCGGGCCGGCGCAGGGCGTCGATCGCGGCGGACAGATCTCCGCGCACTCCGGGCGGCGCCTTCGGCATGGTGGCGATGGTCCGCAGCATCGTCTGCTCGTGGTTGCGGCCGGACAGCGCCGGGACGCGGGTAATCTGGTCGCCGTTGGCGATGATCGCGCCGAGGCGGTTGCCGCCGCCGCTGTTCAGGTAGGTGATCGCCGCCGCCGCGGCCACCGCCAAGTCTCGCTTCTCGCAGCCGGTGGTGCCGAAGTCGAGGCTGGCCGACATGTCGACCACCAGCCACGTCTCCAGCTCGCGGTCGGCGATCATCTGCCGCACGTGCGGCACCTGCGTGCGCGCGGTGACCGACCAATCCATCCGGCGTACGTCGTCGCCCGGTTGGTAGATGCGCGAATCGCCTGGCTCGGAGCCGGGCCCGGGAATCAGGCCGAGATGGTCACCGTGCAGGACCCCGTCGAGCTTGCGCTTGATCGTCAGCTCAAGGGTGCGCAGCGCCGCCGAGAGCTTGGCGTCAGCGATCTCACCGCGTTGGAACGACGGCGGGTGGATGGTTCCCGAGTCGCTCACCGACCGTTGGCACCCGCCCCGGCGGGAACCACCGGCGGCACGGAATGTCCTTGCTGCGGAACGGCATTGACCTGAGGCATCGCAACCGTCTGCAGGATCCGGTTGATCACCGTCTCGGCCTTGATGTCATCGGCGAGCGCGTCGTAGGTCAGCACCAGGCGGTGGCGCAGCACGTCGGGGATCACGTCGATGACGTCCTGCGGGATGACGTAGTCGCGGCCACGCACCAGCGCCAGGGCGCGGGAGGCGGCGATGATGCCGAGCGACGCGCGCGGGGAGGCGCCGAACGCCACCCAGGACTTGACGTCGTTGAGGCCGAACTGCTCGGGCCGGCGGGTCGCGGTGACGACCCGGACCACGTAGTCCACCAGTGCGTGGTGGACGAAGTTGTTGGCGGCGACGTTCTGCAGTCGCAGCAGGTCGCCGGTCTCGAGGATCTGCTTGGGCTCCGGCGGGGTGACACCCATCCGGTAGATGATCTCGCGCTCTTCCTCGGGCGACGGGTAGTCCACGTTGATCTTGAACAGGAAGCGGTCGCGCTGGGCTTCCGGCAGCGGGTAGACGCCCTCGTTCTCGATCGGGTTCTGGGTCGCCATCACCAGGAACGGCTTGGGCAGCTCGTAGGTCTTGCCGCCGATGGAGATCTTGCGCTCGGCCATGACCTCCAGCAGAGCCGACTGCACCTTTGCCGGCGCGCGGTTGATCTCGTCGGCCAGCAGGAAGTTCACGACGACGGGCCCGAGTTCGATGTCGAACTCCTCGCGGCCCTGCCGGTAGATGCGGGTACCGATGATGTCGGTGGGCACCAGGTCGGGGGTGAACTGGATGCGGGCGAACGTGCCGCCGACCACCTTGGCGAAGGTCTCCACCGCCAGCGTCTTGGCGACGCCGGGGACACCTTCGAGCAGCACGTGGCCCTTGGCCAGCAGCCCGACCAGGATGCGCTCGACGAGCAGGTCCTGACCGACGATGATGCGCTTGACCTCGAAGACCGCCCGTTCCAGGGTGTTCAGATCGCTGGCCAGGCCGTTACCGCCGGACGACGGGGCGGCCGGGGCTCCGGCCGGTCCGGCAAACGCTCCGGGGCCTGCGGGCGACCCACCTGGTGACGTCATCGACTTCCTCCACAGCTGTTGGTTGTATCGGGCACCTCGGTACCCGCACACAACTATTCCAGGCGTTCTGGGATCCGTCGACGTGCCCCGTTCGCTGGCGCGTCGACGGGCGGCCGTCGAGTCGACCGATGCCGACGCGAAGCGAGGAGGAGGAGCGAGACAATTGGACGAAGCCTAGGTCTCGATGATGCGCGTCAGGTAGGGCGTCATGCCCGCGGTCCGGACCGGGCTGACGGTCACGTGACCGGCCGCCGACGACGCCTCGAGCATCTGCCCGTTGCCCAGATAAATGGTGACGTGCTGCTTCCCGCCCGGCCCGTAGAAGATCAGATCGCCGCGCTTGGCCTGTGACGGCGGGATGTGCCGACCGGCGTTGTACTGGTCGCCGGAGTACTTGGGAATCTGCACACCCACGCCCGCGAAGGCGTAGCGGGTGAAGCCCGAGCAGTCATAGCCGACCTTGCCTGCGTCCTCTTCCACGCCGGCGCTGGGTCCGTTGATCGCGCCGCCACCCCACGAATAGGGCACCCCCTGCTGGGAGGCGCCCCGGGCGATGACGTATTCGATGGCCTGCGGTCCGCGGACCCGGCTACCGGGCAGCGCGGACGGTGAGCCGCCGCCGAAACCCAAGCCGGCAAGGAATTTGCGACCCAGGTCCATGGTCGCCTGCGTGGCCTGCGCGGTGACTTGCAGCGAGGCGTTGGCCATGGCGACCGGATCACCGGGGGCACCCGCGCTCAGCAGCTTGGGCAGCGTCGGATCCCACTCGCCCGGATCGGCATTCGCCGGACTGGCAAAACCCATTGCCAGCGTCAGTGCCGTCAGGACCGTCCCGACGAAGAGCCGTCGAGAAGCATTGCGAGACATGGGAGCAACTCCGTCAGTATTCGATGAAGCGGATGACGAACGGTGTCATGCCGCTGGTACGCACCGGCGAGATCTTCACGGTCGAGCCGGTGTAGGGAGCCTCGAGCATCTGGCCCTGGCCCAGGTAGAGGGTCACGTGCTGGCTGCCGCCGGGGCCGTAGTAGATGACGTCGCCGCGGCGCATCTGGGACGACGGGATCTTGCGGCCCATGTTGTATTGCGAACCCGAGTAGTGCGGCAGCTTGATGCCGACGCCGGCGAACGCGTAGAGGATCAGCCCGGAGCAGTCGAACCCGACCGTGCCTGCGCCGCTGTCGATGCCGTTGCTGGGGCCGGTGGCGGTCCCGCCACCCCAGGAGTACGGCACACCCATCTGCGACATGGCGCGTTTGATGACGTACTCCGAGGCCTGCGCGCCGTACACGTACGGAATTGCGCCGTTGGTGATCCCGGTGTCGTCGGGCTTCAGGATGCCCAGCTTCTGCAGGAAGGTCTTGCCCATCTGCTTGGTCGCGTTGAGCGAAGACCCCGAGATCTGCAGCACGGCGTTGATGATCTGGATCGGGTCGCCGGAGACGAAGGCGCTGGGCACCATCGGCAGCGTGGTGTCCCATTCCGAGGCGCTGCCGTAGGGCGGAACCTTGCCCGCGTCAGGCGCCTTGGCCGAGCCGGGCGCGGCCGGGTCCCAGCGATCCCCCGGGGTCGCCGGGCCGGTCGCCACCGATTGCGGCACGGCGGCAGGCGAATTCGCCGGCGCCGACCACTGACGGGCGGCGTCGAGTTTCTCCTGGGCCGTCTTGCGCTCAGCTGCCAGCCGGTTGATCTCGGCCTGCTGGTCGCCGAACGTCTGCTGCGCTTGGGTCAGCGCCGAGACCGCGGTCTGCTGACTGGATTCGGCATCGGCGACGGCCTGGTCGGCCTTCTCCTTCGCCAGTCGCGCCGCGGATGCCTTGTTGACCTGCTCGGTGCGGGCCCGCTGGAGGTCGGTCATCACCTGTTCGGAGCTGAGCGCCAGCGCTTGGTTGGCCGACGCGGTGGAGATGATGTCCTCGGGAGTCGACGCCATCAACAGCGACGCCGACGGCCCGTTCATATAGGCCGCCACCGCGAACTCGTCGAATCGCTTCTGTGCGTCGGCAATTGCGGCGTTGGCGTCGTTGACTCCCGCCGCGCTGACGTCGACCTGCTCTTGGGCGGCAACCGCCGCATCCCGGGCGGACTGGACGTCGACGAGTGCCTTGTTGACGCTTTCCTGCTCGGCCTGCACCTTGGCGCCGACGTCCTGCAGCCGCTGGTTGGCGTCGGCGACATCGGCGATCAGCCCGGCGATCGTATTGGGGCCGACCCCGGGCTCGGCGTGGGCCAGTCCGGGCATCGTCAGCGTCATGGCGACGCTGAGTGCCAACGGACACATCGGCTTGACGATGCGGATGGCCGGCCGGACAAGCGAGGCGCGATGGGAACGTCTCATCTGACCCTGGTCTCCTCTGCTCCACGTGCAGTCACGCCAGTAACAGATGTCACATCAGTCACATCTATAACAATGGCGACAACTGCACCGTACGTCACATTTGTCGCAGAGGAAACTTCCGGCAAGAATTACAAGTTTGTCATTTACGGGATGTTGCCGAAAAGTAATCTTATCGATTTGCCAGGTAGGGCTATTTTGCCTGTTCAGACGGTGTGCGGGTATTTTGCGAGCGCCTGGCCCGAAGCTGCAGTAATCGGGTCAAAACGGCCGCCACAGCCACTCCGAACACAAGCGTGATCGTTAATCCGATCCAGGGAAAGTCGGGAGTTTGCAACTGATCGACAAAGGCCTGTGTGCCGACCACCGGATTGGGCGCCGTCTTGGCCACATCCTGGCCCGCCTCGAGCAGTACGCGGTCGTAGGTGGTGCTGTAGGTGCCGGCCCAGCCCGGACTGAGCACCAACACCGTGGCACCGGGGTTGGCGGAACCGATCTCGGTGGCGATATCGCGAAGGGGCGTGTCGATCGGCGGGCTGTCAGCCATGACCACGACCTTGAGATCGACGCCGTGCTGCTGGGCCGCGGCCACCACCTTCTGCAGACCGGCGACATCGGCGGCCGGGGCGGCGACGCCGTCGTTGGCGAGGTCGGCCTTGACGGCCGCCAGGCACTGATCGACCGGCGTCGACGGGGTCAGTCCCACGCTGCTACACACCTCCACCGGGATGAAGGTCGGCGCATGCAGAATCGTCACGATCCGAAACGGTACCTCGCGGCCCTGATCCGGGGTGGCACCCCGCGCCGAGGAGGAGAAGACTGGGCGCCGAGGAAGACAAGACTGAGACCCAGGACCGTTGGCCAGGCTCGGACACCGATCCGCCCGCTTAGCAGGACAACCGTACTGTTAGTATTGGAGACGGATGCCGACACAGCCCGTCGGCATCGATGACAACGCCGGGAGTTGATGTGAGCAGCAATGATTCACTGAATTCGTTTGGAGCGCGCGACACCCTCGAGGTCGGCGACAACAGCTACCAGATCTACCGCCTCGATGCGGTGCCCGGCACCGAGAAACTGCCCTACAGCCTCAAGGTGCTGGCCGAGAACCTGTTGCGCACCGAAGACGGCGCCAACATCACCAAAGACCACATTGACGCGATCGCCAACTGGGATCCCTCGGCTGAGCCGAGCATCGAGATCCAGTTCACCCCGGCCCGCGTCGTCATGCAGGACTTCACCGGCGTGCCGTGCATCGTGGACCTGGCCACCATGCGCGAGGCCGTCGGCGATCTCGGCGGCGACGCCGACAAGGTCAACCCGCTGGCCCCCGCCGAGCTCGTCATCGACCACTCCGTGATCGTCGACGTCTTCGGTAACGCGGGCGCCTTCGAGAAGAACGTCGAGATCGAATACGGCCGCAACGGCGAGCGCTACCAGTTCCTGCGCTGGGGCCAGGGCGCCTTCGACGACTTCAAGGTCGTCCCCCCGGGCACCGGCATCGTGCACCAGGTCAATATCGAATACCTGGCGCAGGTCACCTTTGTCCGCAACGGCGTTGCGTACCCGGACACCTGTGTGGGCACCGACAGCCACACCACGATGGTCAACGGCCTCGGCGTGCTGGGCTGGGGTGTCGGCGGTATCGAGGCCGAGGCCGCCATGCTGGGCCAGCCCGTCTCGATGCTCATCCCCCGCGTTGTCGGCTTCAAGCTGACCGGCGAGATCAAGCCCGGCGTGACCGCCACCGACGTGGTCCTCACCGTCACCGACATGCTGCGCAAGCACGGTGTGGTCGGCAAGTTCGTCGAGTTCTACGGCAAGGGCGTTGCCGAGGTGCCGCTGGCCAACCGCGCCACGCTGGGCAACATGAGCCCCGAATTCGGCTCCACCGCAGCGATCTTCCCCATCGACGAGGTGACCGTCGACTACCTGCGCCTTACCGGGCGTTCCGAGGAGCAGCTGGCGCTGGTCGAGGCGTACGCCAAGGCGCAGGGCATGTGGCACAACCCGGAGAAAGAGCCCGTCTTCTCCGAGTACATGGAGCTCGACCTCTCGACCGTGGTGCCGTCGATCGCGGGCCCGAAGCGTCCGCAGGACCGAATCGAGTTGTCGGACGCCAAGAATGCGTTCCGCAAGGACATCCACAACTACGTCGAAGAAAACATGCCGGCGGAGTGCACCAAGCTCGACGAAGCTGTCGACGAGTCCTTCCCGGCCAGTGATTCGGTCTCGCTGTCCTTCGCCGACGATGACGCCGTGCCGCTGCACTCGGCGGCCAACGGCGCCGCAGGCAGGCCGTCCAAGCCGGTCACGGTGCGCTCGGACGAGCAGGGCGAGTTCGTGCTCGACCACGGCGCGGTCGTCGTCGCGGCGATCACCTCATGTACCAACACCTCCAACCCGTCGGTGATGCTCGGTGCGGCACTGCTGGCCCGCAACGCCGTCGAGAAGGGGCTCACCTCCAAGCCGTGGGTCAAGACGTCGATGGCCCCGGGCTCGCAGGTGGTCAACGACTACTACAACAAGGCGGGCGTCTGGCCGTACCTGGAGAAGCTCGGCTTCTTCCTGGTCGGCTACGGCTGCACCACCTGCATCGGCAACACCGGCCCGCTGCCGGACGCCATCTCCAAGGCCATCAACGAAGAAGACCTGTCAGTCACCGCGGTGCTCTCGGGCAACCGCAACTTCGAGGGCCGCATCTCCCCCGACGTGAAGATGAACTACCTGGCCTCACCGCCGCTGGTGATCGCCTACGCCCTGGCCGGCACCATGGACTTCGACTTCGAGTCCGAGCCGCTTGGCCAGGACCACGACGGCAACGACGTCTTCCTCAAGGACATCTGGCCGTCGGCGAAGGAGATCTCCGACGTGATCGCGTCGTCGATCAACCGGGAGATGTTCACCGACAGCTACGCCGATGTCTTCAAGGGTGACGAGCGCTGGCGGAATCTGCCGACGCCCGAGGGTAAGACCTTCGACTGGGATCCGAAGTCGACGTACGTGCGCAAGCCCCCGTACTTCGACGGCATGCCGGCCGATCCGCAGCCGGTCACCGACATCACCGGCGCCAGAGTTCTTGCGCTGCTTGGCGACTCGGTGACCACCGACCACATCAGCCCGGCAGGCAACATCAAGCAGGGCACGCCCGCGGCGGAGTACCTCGAGGCCAACGGCGTCGACAAGAAGGACTACAACTCCTACGGCTCGCGCCGCGGTAACCACGAGGTGATGATCCGCGGGACCTTCGCCAACATCCGGTTGAAGAACCAGCTGCTCGACGATGTCTCCGGTGGATACACCCGCGACTTCACCCAGGCCGACTCGCCGCAGGCGTTCATCTACGACGCCGCGCAAAACTATGCGGCGCAGAACATTCCGCTGGTGGTGCTGGGCGGCAAGGAGTACGGTTCCGGTTCCTCGCGGGACTGGGCGGCCAAGGGCACCAGCCTGCTGGGCGTGCGCGCGGTCATCACCGAGTCCTTCGAGCGCATCCACCGGTCCAACCTGATCGGCATGGGCGTGATCCCGCTGCAGTTCCCCGTTGGCGAATCGGCGGCGTCGCTCAAACTGGACGGCACCGAGGTCTACGACATCACCGGTATCGAAGATCTCAATAGCGGTAAGACGCCGAAGACCGTTCACGTCAAGGCCACCAAGACAGCCGATGACGCAGTGGAAAGCACAGTCGAGTTCGACGCGGTGGTGCGCATCGACACCCCCGGTGAAGCCGACTACTACCGCAACGGCGGCATCCTGCAGTACGTGCTGCGCAACATGCTGCGGGCCGGCTAGCCGGACGTGCCCCGGGTCAGCGAGGATCATCTGGCCGCGCGCCGTCGCCAGATCCTCGACGGCGCACGGCGCTGCTTTGCCGAGTACGGCTACGACAAAGCAACCGTGCGCCGCCTGGAGCAGACCATCGGTATGTCGCGCGGTGCGATCTTTCATCACTTCCGCGACAAGGACACGCTGTTCTTCGCGCTGGCGCGCGAGGACGCCGCGCGGATGGCCGAGGTCGCCTCGAGTCAGGGCCTCATCCAGGTGATGCGGGACATGCTGGCCGCGCCCGATCAATTCGATTGGCTCGCCACACGTTTGGAGATCGCGCGCAAGCTGCGCAACGACCCGGTGTTCCAGCAGGGTTGGATGGAGCGCTCAGCCGAACTGTCGGCGGCAACCAGCGACCGGCTGCGCAGGCAGAAGCAGGCCGGTCGGCTGCGCGACGACGTGGCCAGCGACGTATTGCAGTGCTATCTGGATCTGGTGCTCGACGGGCTGGTCGCACGATTGGCGACAGGCGAAGATCCCCAGCGACTCTCGGCGGTGCTGGATCTGGTGGAGGATTCGGTGCGCGCGGATCGCTAGCGGTGGCCCAGCCGATCTGTTTAGCTAATTTGCGCTGCGAGTGACGCGAAATCGGCGAGATCCCACACGTGGGTGAACGTGTCGCCCTCGACGCGGTAGATGGTGAACTCCGAGATACTCACCTCACGACCGGTCGGTTCGATTCCCTCGAAGGCACCTCGGTGGGTGCCCGTCACCGAGAAGTTCAGTGAGATGTGCGACGCATCGATGATCATGTTGCGCACGGTCCAGCGCCAGTCCGGAAACGCAGCCACCAGTGGAGCGAACTGCGCCGTGACGGTGTGTGCGGCCATCGGCGCATCGTTGACGTAGAGGGTCGGGGCGTAAAACGTGGTCATGCGATCGAAATCATGATCATTGCACGCCACCAGGTAGTCGAGGTAGAGAGACCGGAGCTGCTCGAAGTTCGGTGCCATGTCATCGATTGTCTCGCAAACCAATTCGACGTGCCCTAAAAGCTAGCGACGGGGCCCCGAAAGCTAGCGACGGGTGACGTGATTGGGCCCACCGCGGCTGCGCATCGTGGTCCCCGACTCGCGCAACAGCGCGTGGATCGAGCCGTACGAGCGGCCCGTCGACGCCACCAGGGTGCGAATACTCGCGCCCCCCTCGTAGGCGTTCCGCAGGTTATTCACCAATTGATCATGAGCTTCGTTTGGCTTCCTCATGATGACCCTCCCCGGTCGATCGCCACCGATATCCCACAGAGTAGGAGCGCTTCTCGGCGGATTGGCCGGAATCACCGAAATGGTTTATGCCAGTTGTCAGGCGAGCTCGATGAGGTCCCGGTACTCGTCGGACCAGAAGTCCTCGGTGCCGTCCGGAAGCAGCACCACCCGTTGCGGGTCGAGCGCTTCGGCGGCACCCGGGTCGTGGGTCACCAGCACCACCGCACCCAGGTAACTGCGCAGCGCGTCGAGAACCTGTTCGCGCGAGGCGGGATCGAGGTTGTTGGTCGGCTCGTCGAGCAGCAGCACGTTGGCCGTCGACGCGACCAGACCCGCGAGAGCCAGGCGGGTCTTCTCACCGCCGGATAGGGTGCCGGCCGGCTGGTCGAGCTGGGGGCCGCTGAACATGAAAGCGCCCAGTAGGCTGCGTAACTCCTGCTCACCGGTGTCTGGGGCGGCGTGGCGGATGTTGTCCCACACCGACGCGTCGCCGTCGATGGTGTCGTGCTCCTGCGCGAAGTAGCCCAGCTTGAGCCCGTGCCCCGGTTCGATGGCACCGGCGTCGGCCTTTTCCACTCCCGCCAGGATCCGGAGCAGCGTGGTCTTGCCCGCACCGTTGAGACCGAGCACGACGACGCGCGAGCCCTTGTCGATCGCCAGGTCGACGCCGGTGAAAATCTCCAACGAGCCGTAGGTCTTGGTCAACCCCTTGGCCACCAACGGCGTGCGCCCGCAGACCGCCGGAGTGGGGAACCTGATCTTGGCCACCTTGTCGGCAACCCGCTCGTCATCGAGCTCGGAGATCATACGCTCGGCCCGGCGCAGCATGTTTTGTGCGGCAACAGCTTTGGTGGCTTTGGCACCCATCTTGGCGGCCTGGGTGCGCAGCGCGGAGGCCTTCTTCTCGGCGTTCGCGCGCTCGCGGCGGCGGCGCTGCTCGTCGGTCGAACGGGCGTCGAGGTACTTCTGCCAACCCATGTTGTAGATGTCGGCCTCACCGCGCACCGCATCGAGGAACCACACCCGGTTGACGACATCGGCAAGGAGTTCGACGTTGTGGCTGATGACCACGAGTCCACCGGTGTGGTTCTGCAGGAAGGTGCGGAGCCAACCGATGGAGTCGGCGTCGAGGTGGTTGGTCGGCTCGTCGAGCAACAACGTCGTTGCCGATCCCGAGCCCGTATCGGACGCGGCGAACAGAATCCGGGACAGCTCGACGCGCCTGCGCTGCCCACCGGACAACGTCCGCAACGGCTGGGTCAGAACCCGTTCCGGCAGGCCGAGGCTCGCGCAGATGCGGCCGGCCTCGCTCTCGGCGGCGTATCCGCCGAGCGCGGCGAACCGCTCCTCGAGGACGCCGTAGCGCCGCACCGCCTTGTCGCGCGCGGCCTCGTCGACTACCTCGGCCATCAACGCCTGCTGCTTTTCCAGATCGCTCAGCAGCGTGTCGAGGCCGCGCGCCGAGAGCACCCGGTCGCGCGCCAGCATGTCGAGGTCACCTTCGCGCGGATCCTGTGGCAGGTAGCCGATCTCACCGGTGCTGGTGATCGAGCCCGAGTACGGCTCGCCCTCCCCCGCCAGGATCCGCATCGTCGTGGTCTTGCCTGCGCCGTTACGCCCGACGAGGCCGATCCGGTCACCGGGCTGGATCCGCAGCGCCGGTCCTTCGGCGGACAGCAGCGTGCGCGCCCCGGCGCGGACCTCGAGGTCCGTTGCGGTGATCACGCGTGCTACTCCTTCGTTCTACGTCTTGTCGTCGGTGAAGACGGGGTCGCGGTTCTCAGCGCGCGCAGCAACCGCCTCTTCGAAGTTGGCGGTGAGCAGGCGCACATAGAGTTGCCCGAGGCCTTCGGCCTGCATATGTCCTTCCAGGCTACCGGCGTCCAGTCCACTCCATAGCGTCCGCTTGGTCAACTCGGTGCCGGGCCGGGAGAACGCTGCGATGCGGGCGGCGATCTCGAAGCAGACCGGCAACAACTCCTCTTCGGGCACCTGCCGCGACACCAAGCCGATCCGTTCGGCCTCCTGTGCGTCGACGTCGCGGCCGGTCAGCATGATCTCGAAGGCCCGCGACGATCCGATCGCCCGTGGCAGCAGGTAACTCAGGCCCAGCTCACTGGCGGTCAGCCCATTGTTGATCCCCGCGGCGCGGAAGTAGGCGCCGCTGGCGGCCACCCGAATGTCGGCGGCCAGAGCCAGGCACAGGCCGCCACCGATGGCCGCGCCGTTGACCGCCGCGATGATCGGCTGGTGCAGCCGCCGCATGGCGAGGATCACATCATCGAGGACCTCCATCGACCGCAGCCCGAACGACGGCCGGGTCAGTCCCGCGACGTGCGGCACCGAGCCGGCGGACTTGTGGTCGGCGCCCGAGGAGAAGCCGCGTCCGGTGCCGGTCAGCACGACCGCACGCACGGAGTTGTCGTAGCTGAGCTCCGTGAGCACTTCCTTGAGCGGCACCATGACGTCGAACGCCATGGAGTTCATCCGCTCAGGCCGGTTCAGGGTCACCAGGGCGACGCCGGCCTGCGGGTTTTCGACGAGGACGAAACCAGAGTCACGAATCACCGTTGCACGGTAACCCGCGGGGCCCGCTACTCGGATTGAGACTGAGACGCGGCTGCCGCGTCGACGTCGAACTCCTTGACCTGGGAGATGAGGTCCTCCAACGCGGCCGGCGGCAGCGCACCGGCCTGATTGAAGACCAGCTTGCCCTTCTTGAACGCCATCAGCGTCGGGATGGAGCGGATCTCGGCGGCGGCCGCCAGTTCCTGCTCGGCCTCGGTGTCGACCTTGCCGTAGACGACGTCCGGGTGCTTCTCCGAGGACGCGTTGAACGTCGGGGCGAACGCCCGACACGGTCCGCACCACGACGCCCAGAAGTCCACCAGCACGATGTCGTTGCCGCTGATGGTGTCGTTGAAGTTCTGCGCGGTGAGGTCTTGGGTAGCCACGTCAGTCCTAACGTCCGATTTTCACTGTCTGTTCCCCGTTCGAACTAATACAAACGGGGCGGAACTAATACAAACGGCCCAGTGCGCTTGCCGCATCGAAACCGCCGAACTCGTCGAGCTTCCCGTCGCGAACCCGGTTCACCCAGCCGGGATCGGCCAGCAGTGCGCGGCCGATCGCGACGATGTCGAATTCGCCGGCCTCGAACTGGTCGAGCAACCCGTCGATGGACGACGGCGGGATCGACCCGCCGCCCTCACCGGGATTGAACTCGGTCTCCAGACCCACCGACCCGACGGCGATGACGGGCAGGCCGGTCATCTTCTTGGTCCAGCCGGCCAGGCTCAATTGCGGGTCCTCGTCAGGGAAGCCGGGCAGGTAGTGCCGCCGCGTCGACGGGTGCAACACGTCCACACCAGCCTCGACCAGCGGCGCCAGCAGTCGCTCGAGTTCTTCTGCGCTGCCGACCACCTGGGCGTCGTAGCGGTTCATCTTCCACTGCGAGAACCGGAAGATGATCGGGTAATCGGGACCCACGGCCGCCCGCACTGCCGCCACGACCTCGGCCGGGAATCGGGTGCGGGCCGCCAGCGAGCCGCCGTACGCGTCGGTGCGGAGATTGGTGTGCTCCCAGAGGAATTGGTCCAGCAGATAGCCGTGCGCGCCGTGGATCTCGACGGCATCGAAGCCGGCGGCCCTGGCGTTGGCGGCGGCCAGCGCGTAGGCCTTCGCCAGCTCGGGCAGCTCCTCGAGGCTCAGTGCCCGCCCGATCGTGTTGCCCGCGAGGTCGATTCCCGACGGGCTGACCGGCACCTGGTCGGTGCCGTCGCCGTCGTGCACGCCGCGTGCGGCGCCCTGATGCCACAACTGGGCGGCGATCGCGCCACCCTCGGCGTGGACGGCCGCGGTGACCGCACGCCAACCGGCGAGCACATCGTCGCCGTCAAGGTTCGGGATGCGGTCCGGCCAGCCGGCGGCCGGGTGCGGGATGCGAATGCCCTCGGTGATGACGAGCCCGGTGCCGCCCGCGGCCCGGCGGGCGTAGTAGGCGGCGACGTCCGATCCCGGGATGCCGTCCGGTGAAGCGGCCCGCGTCATCGGGGCCATCGCGAACCGGTTGTGCACGGTCAGCGATCCGACGGTCAGCGGTGTGAACAGATCCTGCACACGGTCGTCGGCCATGCCGCTATCCAACACCGCTGTGCGCTGTCTTGTTTCCGCGGGGCTTACAGCTTTTCTTCAACCCGGCGAAAGAAGCCGGTGACGTCGGCGGCCAGCGCGTCGACGTCGGTGGCGAGGTCGAGGCCGTGCACGGCGCCGAACGGCGCGTTCCACAGCGGCCCGGTGCGCGGCGCGGTCGCGAAGTCCCACGGCCCGACGTAGGCGTAGGGCAGTTCATGGAAGTCGTCGCCTGCCGAGACGCCGTAGTTGACCTCGCCTGCACTGGCCGCGACGTCGAGGTGCTCGGGCCACAACACCGGATGACCTTCGGGGAGAACAGCATTGATGGCGAAGCCGCCGGCGTACAGGCTCCGGTAGATGACGTCTGCCGCGTCGCCGTCGAGCGCGAGGAAAGTGTCGGGGTCTAGTGCGGCGACCGAGTCGTACACCCCGACCGGCGGGCCGATTTCGATTCCGCTGGCCTGAGCCACTGTGCTGACCGGACCCGCCAGCGCGGTGCTGCCGCCCGGCCACACCAGTGTGGTCCCGTGCACGGCGATCGCCAGCGTGGTCGCGCTGAAGCCATCAA
The DNA here is from genome assembly GCF_033804465.1 of Mycobacterium sp. RTGN5. Taxonomy (NCBI): domain Bacteria; kingdom Bacillati; phylum Actinomycetota; class Actinomycetes; order Mycobacteriales; family Mycobacteriaceae; genus Mycobacterium; species Mycobacterium sp. RTGN5. The sequence goes on along the minus strand of NZ_JAPZLA010000005.1, from coordinate 157,418 downwards.
GGCGCACCGCCAGCCGGATCGTTCCCGTCGCGCGGTACTGCGGTCCGGCGATAAAACTCTCGGCGATGCCGTGCAACTGGCGGCGGGTCGCCACGACGGCGGTCGGCGCGGTCACGCCGGCCTCCCCTGGGTGCTGTCGATCAGGCCCAGCGCCCGCTCTTTGGCGCGATCGGCGTTGGCCAGCAATCGGTCTCGCCGACCCGGCCACCAGAACAATTCGAAGCCCATCAGCACGAGATATACCAGGGACGCCACCATGTCGCGCGTCGACCCGAACACCGAGTCCCACACCGCGGCCCCGATGCCGACGGCGAGAGCCAGGGGCAACACCCAGCGAAAGGGGCGGCCGGCCTCCGCGGCCTTGTGCATACCGTCGGCGAAGTCGACCACCGGCTGCGCCAGCGCCGGATCGCCGATCCGCCCACCCCAGTGGGTGACTCCGGCGACCCGCACGCGTTCCTCGCCGGTCAACGCCGAAGCTCCCGGCCAGTACCGAACCATCCGGCGGCCCAACCAGATGCTGTAGGACACCGTCATGATCGCCAGCACGATCAGTGCGGCGAACCAGAGCCCCGAGTCCAGCCACGCCAGCAAGCCGAAGAAGACCCCGGTGCCGAGGCCGACGATGACCGCGCGGGTGAACGCACCGCCCCGCCACACGAAGGCCGGGACGGTCAGCATGCTGCGAGGCTAGACCGTGAAGCCGAGGGCGCGCAGTTGTTCGCGGCCGTCTTCGGTGATCTTGTCGGGACCCCACGGCGGGTTCCACACCCAGTTGATCTTGATCTCGTTGACGAGCCCGGCGCCGACGAGCGCGGTGCGCGTCTGATCCTCGATCACGTCGGTGAGCGGACAGGCGGCCGACGTCAACGTCATGTCGACGAGGGCGACCTTCGAGCCATCGGCGCCTTCGACATTCAGGCCGTAGACCAGCCCGAGGTCGACGACATTGATACCGAGTTCGGGATCGACGACGTCACGCATCGCCTCCTCCAGGTCCGCCATGAACTCCTCAGTCGGTGCGGTTGTTTCGCTCACGGTCGTTCCTCCGAGTCCTTCGCTTGCACGAGTGCATCCTTGAAGGCCATCCATCCGAGCAGCGCGCATTTCACCCGCGCCGGATACTTGGCCACACCGGCGAACGCGATGCCGTCGCCGATCACATCCTCATCACCCTCGATGTTGCCGCGCGACGAGATCATCTCGCTGAACGCGGCCACGGTCTTGAGCGCATCCCCCACCGTCTGCCCGATGATCTGGTCGGTCAGCACCGACGTGGCCGCCTGGCTGATCGAGCAGCCCTGCCCGTCGTATGACACGTCGGTCACCGTCTCGCCGTCCTCGGACAGAGCCACCCGCAACGTCACCTCGTCACCGCACGTCGGGTTGACGTGGTGCACCTCGGTGGCGAACGGTTCGCGCAGCCCGCGATGGTGCGGGTGCTTGTAGTGGTCCAGGATCACTTCCTGGTACATCTGCTCCATTTTCACGAGAAGAACTCCACGGCACGCTTCACACCTGCCACCAAACGATCCACCTCGTCGGCGGTGTTGTACACCGCGAACGATGCCCGTGCGGTCGCGGCGATGCCGAACCGGCGGTGCAGCGGCCAGGCGCAGTGATGCCCGACGCGCACGGCCACTCCATCGTCGTCGAGCACCTGCCCGACGTCGTGGGCGTGTACACCGTCCACCACGAAACTCACCGGCGAACCCCGGTGCTCCAGCGTGGTCGGCCCGATGATGCGCACCTGCGGAATCCCGGCCAACCCCTCCAGCGCCAAGGCCACCAGTTCGTTCTCGTGAGCCTGGACCGCGGTCATCCCCAGCGCGCTGAGATACCGTGCGGCGGCGGCCAATCCGACCACCTGTGAGGTCATCGGCGTGCCGGCCTCGAACCGCTGCGGTGCGGGCGCGTAGGTGGTGGCTTCCATGGTGACGGTCTCGATCATCGACCCGCCGGTGAGGAACGGGGGCATCGCGTCGAGCAGCTCGCGGCGGCCGTAGAGCACTCCGATCCCGGTGGGGCCCAGCATCTTGTGCCCGGAGAATGCGGCGTAGTCGACCGCCAGGCCGTGGAAGTCCACCGGCTGATGCGGTACCGACTGGCAAGCGTCTAAAACAGTCAGCGCACCAACCGCCTTGGCCCGCCTGACGATTTCGCCCACCGGCGCCACCGCACCGGTGACATTCGAATGATGGCTGAACGCGACGACCTTCACCCGCTCGTCGAGCTGCAGCGAATCGAGATCGATACGCCCGTCATCGGTGACGCCGTACCAGCGCAGGGTCGCCCCGGTGCGCTGCGCCAGTTCCTGCCAGGGAACCAGGTTCGCGTGGTGCTCCAGCTCGGTGGTGACGATGATATCGCCGGGCCCGACGGCGCTCTCGAACCGCTTGTCCCCCAGCACATACGAGACGAGATTGAGCGATTCGGTGGCGTTCTTGGTGAACACCAGCTCGTCGGCGTCGGCGCCGACGAATGCGGCGATATCGGCACGCCCTTGTTCGTAGGCGTCGGTCGCCTCCTCCATCAGCTGGTGCGCACCGCGATGCACCGAGCCGTTGGAGGTGGTCAGAAAGTCGCGCTCGGCGTCGAGAACCTGCAGCGGCTTCTGCGACGTCGCCCCGGAATCGAGATACGCCAGCTGATGTCCGCCCCGCATGATCCGATTCAGGATCGGGAAGTCGGCGCGGACGCCCACGACGTCCAGGTCCACCGAGGCGGTCATGTCAGGCTCCCGCCGCCGCCTGGGTGAAGCGCACGTAGCCGTTCTCCTCGAGCTCGTCGGCCAGCTCTGGGCCACCGGACTCCACGATCCGGCCGTCGACGAAGACGTGGACGAACTGCGGTTGGATGTAGCGCAGGATCCGGGTGTAGTGCGTGATCAGCAGGACGCCGGCGTGCTCGGCTTCGGCGAAGCGGTTGACACCTTCACTGACGATGCGCAGCGCGTCGACGTCCAGACCGGAGTCGGTCTCGTCGAGGATGGCGATCTTCGGCTTGAGCAGGCCGAGCTGCAGGATCTCGTGGCGCTTCTTCTCGCCACCCGAAAAGCCTTCGTTGACGCTGCGCTCGGAGAAGGTTGGGTCGATGTCGAGATCGGACATCGCCGCCTTGACCTCTTTGACCCAGTGCCGCAGCTTCGGCGCCTCGCCGCGCACGGCGGTGACGGCGGTCCGCAGGAAGTTCGACATGGAAACGCCGGGCACCTCGACGGGGTACTGCATGGCCAGGAACAGCCCGGCGCGAGCCCGCTCGTCGATGCTCATCGCCAGCACGTCCTCGCCGTCGAGGGTGATCGACCCCGACGTGACGGTGTACTTCGGATGGCCGGCGATCGCGTACGACAGCGTGGACTTGCCAGAACCGTTGGGGCCCATCACCGCATGTGTCTCGCCGGAGCGCACCGTCAGGTCGACACCCTTGAGGATCTCGATATCGGCGGCGCCGCTGGGGTCCTTGACGCTGACGTGCAGGTCTTTGATTTCCAGAGTGGTCATGATCAGTTGCTTCTCGCTTCGGTAATGGCTAGTTCTCGTTCAATAGCTTCGGTGAGGCGCTCACGCACCGCGGGGACGGCGATCTTGGCGATGATCTCGCCGAAGAAGCCACGCACCACCAGGCGCCGGGCCTGCGCCTCGGGGATGCCGCGGGCGCGTAGGTAGAAAAGCTGCTCGTCGTCGAAACGGCCGGTGGCACTGGCGTGTCCGGCCCCGGCGATCTCGCCGGTCTCGATTTCCAGGTTGGGCACCGAATCGGCGCGGGCACCGTCGGTGAGCACCAGATTGCGGTTCGCCTCGTAGGTGTCGGTACCGGTGGCCTCGGCCCTGATGAGCACGTCGCCGATCCACACGGTGTGGGCGTCGGGCTTCTTCGAGTCCGGATCGCCTTGCAGCGCACCCTTGTACAGCACATCGGACTTGCAGTTCGGCACTGCGTGGTCGACCAGCAGGCGTGACTCGAAGAACTGGCCGTCGTCGGCGAAGTAGGTGCCGAGCAGCTGGGCTTCGCCGCCGGGGGCGGTGAATCGCACCGTCGCCGCGGTCCGCACGACCTCACCGCCGAGGGTGACGTTGACGTGCCCGAGCACCGAGTCCTTGCCGAGGCGGGCGTGATGCGCGCTGACATGGACCATGTCGTCGGCCCAGTCGGCGATCCAGATGACACCGAGTCCGGCTGCGTCACCGACGATGATCTCGACGTTGTCCGCATAGGTTCCGCTGCCGCGCAGGTCGACCACCACGATCGCCCTGGACAGCTCCTCGACGCGAATCTGCAGGTGCCCGTAGGCGACGGCACCTTCGCCGGGGCCTGCGACAGTGATTTCGATGGGCTCAGCGACCTCGGTATCACGCTTGACGGTGACGATGGTCGCCGAGTTGAACGACGAGAAAGCCTGGGCCGCAACGCGATCCGATGGCACGCCACCCTGACCGAGACGCTCGTCGCCACGGGCCACGGTCTCGACCGTCACGCCGGGCCGCTCGGTGACGCTGATCTGGGCGGCACCGGTGGCCGGCGCCGAGCCGTCGTGCAGACCGCGCAATCGCTTGAGCGGGGTGAACCGCCACAGTTCGTCGCGGCCGCCGGGTACCTCGAAGGCATCGACATCGAACGAGGCGAAGCGCTCGCCCTTGTTCTTGATGATCCCTGCGGTGCCTTCGACAGCTTCGGTCAGTTGATTCTGAACCATCTAGCCGACCGCGCCTTCCATCTGCAGCTCAATGAGCCGGTTGAGCTCAAGGGCGTATTCCATCGGCAGTTCCCTGGCGATGGGCTCCACGAAGCCGCGCACCACCATGGCCATCGCCTCGTCCTCGGTCATCCCGCGGCTCATCAGGTAGAACAGCTGGTCTTCGCTGACCTTCGACACGGTGGCCTCATGCCCCATCGTGACGTCATCCTCGCGGATGTCGACGTACGGATAGGTATCCGAGCGGCTGATCGAATCGACAAGCAGCGCATCACATTTCACGCTGGAACGCGATCCGTGGGCACCCTTGTTGATCTGCACCAGGCCGCGGTAGGACGAGCGGCCGCCGCCGCGGGCCACCGACTTCGACACGATGTTGCTCGACGTGTTCGGCGCCAGGTGCAGCATCTTCGCGCCGGTGTCCTGGTGCTGGCCCTCGCCGGCGAACGCCACCGAGAGCACCTCGCCCTTGGCGTGCTCGCCGGTCATCCAGACCGCCGGGTACTTCATCGTCACCTTCGAGCCGATGTTGCCGTCGACCCACTCCATGGTGGCGCCGGCCTCGGCCCTGGCCCGCTTGGTGACCAGGTTGTAGACGTTGTTCGACCAGTTCTGGATGGTCGTGTATCGGCAGCGGCCACCGGGCTTCACGATGATCTCCACCACCGCCGAGTGCAGCGAGTCGCTCTTGTAGATCGGCGCCGTGCAGCCCTCGACGTAGTGCACGTAGGCGTCCTCGTCGACGATGATCAGCGTGCGCTCGAACTGGCCCATGTTCTCGGTGTTGATCCGGAAGTAGGCCTGCAGCGGGATGTCGACGTGGACACCCTTGGGGACGTAGATGAACGAGCCACCCGACCACACCGCGGTGTTGAGCGCGGAGAACTTGTTGTCGCCGGCGGGGATCACGGTGCCGAAGTACTGCCTGAACAGGTCCGGGTGTTCCTTCAGCGCGGTGTCGGTGTCCAGGAAGATGACGCCCTGGGCTTCCAGGTCCTCGCGGATGGAGTGGTAGACGACCTCGGACTCGTACTGCGCGGCCACACCCGAGACCAGGCGCTGCTTCTCCGCCTCCGGGATGCCGAGCCGGTCGTAGGTGTTCTTGATATCGGCGGGCAGGTCATCCCATGTCGCGGCCTGCTTCTCGCTGGAGCGCACGAAGTACTTGATGTTGTCGAAGAAGATGCCTTCGAGATTCGATCCCCAGTTCGGCATCGGCTTCTTCTCGAATGTGCGCAGCGCTTTGAGCCGCATGTCGAGCATCCACTGCGGTTCGCTCTTCTTGGCCGAGATGTCACGCACCACCGCCTCGGACAGGCCTCGCTGGGCACTGGCACCGGCGACGTCGGAGTCGGACCAGCCGTAGCCGTAGGTGCCCAGCGAGGCGATCGCCTCGTCCTGGGTCAGCGGCTCAGCCGTCTTGGCTTCCGGTGTGAGTGTCATGGTGACGCTCCTCAATCGATCGTGGCGGCTTCGGTGCGGGCTGAGCGCCGAAGTGGTTCTTGGTCTAGCGGTGTGCCGGCGTGAGCGGCACGTGGGTGGTGCAGGCGCAGTCACCGTTGGCGATCGTCGCCAGGCGCTGAACGTGGGTGCCGAGGACCTCCGACATGGCCTGCTGCTCGGCCTCGCAGAGCTCCGGAAACTCCTCGGCGACGTGCGAGACCGGGCAGTGGTGCTGGCAGATCTCGATACCCGGCATAGGGCCGCGCACCCGCGTCGTCGTCGCCGCGTAGCCGGCCCGCGTGAACGCATCGGCCACCCGCTCAGCAGTAGATTCAACATCGTCGGGGCCCGGCTTTACTCCCGCAAGGATCGCGTCGATGCGGCGGCGGGCGAACGTCTCGACCGCTTCCGTGCCGCCGATCTCACGCAGCTGGCGAATCGCGGCCGAGGCCAGGTCGTCGTAGGTGTGCTCGAGCTTGCCCCGCCCCGCGGCCGTGAGCCGGTAATGCTTGGCGGGCCGTCCGCGGCCGGCCTGCTGCCAGGCCGCCGCGGCGTTGGCTTCGGCGTCACCGGCCTCGATGAGAGCATCGAGGTGCCGGCGCACACCGACGGCGGACAGGCCCAGCCGGCGACCGATATCGGCGGCGGTGATCGATCCCGACTCGACCAGCAGCTGCACAATGGTGCGGCGGGTCTGTCCATCGTGCACAGCAGCGCCCAGCACAGGCACCGGATCTGCAGCGGACGGGATTTCCACAACACCAGTGTTACGCAATTAGCCGGGCGGGTCTAGCAAGGGCACCCTTAGCAGCCACGGGGCCAAAAGGCCCGGCAGTTAGAGTGCTGTGGTGGCAGCCCGCCAACACTCCCTGAGCTCGTCGATCGCCCGCTTGCACGGCGATGAACGCACGGTGGGCTCGCCGCTCAATGACGCCGAACTGCGCGCGATGCGCCGGACCCGAATGTTCGGCGCCACCGGAACCGTACTGATGGCGATCGGTGCGCTGGGCGCAGGCGCCCGTCCCGTCGTGCAGGACCCTACCTTCGGCGTGCGACTACTCAACCTGCCGTCCCGCATCCAGACCGTCTCGTTGACGATGACCACCACCGGCGCGGTGATGATGGCGCTCGCCTGGCTGATGCTGGGCCGCTTCGCACTGGGCAGCCGCCGGATGTCACGCAGTCAGCTTGATCACACCCTGATGTTGTGGATCGTGCCGCTGCTGATCGCGCCGCCGATGTACAGCAAGGACGTCTACTCCTACCTGGCGCAGAGTCAGATCTCCCGCAACGGCCTCAACCCGTACCAGGTCGGGCCGGCCCCCGGGCTGGGGCTCGACCACGTGTTCACCCTCTCGGTGCCCAGCCTGTGGCGCGATACGCCGGCGCCCTACGGGCCGCTGTTCCTGTGGGTCGGCCGCGGCATCTCGGCGCTGACCGGGGAAAACATTGTCGCCGCCGTGCTCAGCCATCGGGTGGTGGTGCTGCTCGGGGTCGGGATGATCGTCTGGGCGGTGCCCCGGCTCGCCCGCCGCTGCGGGGTGGCCGAGGTCAGCGCGTTGTGGCTGGGCGCGGCCAATCCGCTGCTGCTGATGCACCTGGTGGCCGGCATCCACAACGAGGCGCTGATGCTGGGCCTGATGCTGACCGGGGTGGAGTTTGCGATGCGTGGGGTTGACTCCGAGCGATCGCTGGTGCCACGACCGCTGCACTGGCCGCGCGGGCGAGACCAGTGGACGGCGTGGAAACCGCTGACCATGCTGCTCGTCGGCGCCGTCCTGATCGTGCTGTCCTCACAGGTGAAGCTGCCGGGGTTGTTGGCGCTAGGTTTCGTCGGCATGTGGCTGGCCCATCGCTGGGGCACGAGTTTCAAGGCGTTCGTGATGGCCACTGCGCTGATGACGGCGCTATCGCTGGTGGTGATGGCGGTGATCGGCTGGGCCAGCGGACTGGGGTTCGGCTGGATCTTCACCCTCGGTACCGCGAACGTGGTGCGCAGCTGGATGTCGCCGCCGACCCTGCTGGCGCTGGGCACCGGTCAGGTCGGAATCCTGCTCGGGCTGGGCGATCACACCACGGCCGTGCTGTCGCTGACCCGCGCCATGGGCGTGCTGATCATCATGATCACCGTCACCTGGCTGCTGCTGGCGGTGTTCCGCGGACGGCTGCACCCGGTCGGCGGGCTCGGTGTCGCACTCGGCGCGACGGTGCTGCTGTTCCCGGTCGTCCAGCCGTGGTACCTGCTGTGGGCGATCATCCCGCTGGCCGCCTGGGCCACCCGCCCCGGCTTCCGGATCGCCACCATCGCGGTGACGCTCGTCGTGGGCATCTTCGGGCCCACCGCCAACGGCGACCGCTTCGCGCTGTTCCAGATCCTCGACGCCACCCTGGCCAGTTTGGTGATCGTGCTGCTGCTGATGGCGGTGACGTTCAATCACTTGCCGTGGCGCAAGGTGCCCGGCACCAGCGAGGCGTTCAGCGGTCAGGAACCCGACCCGCCGCCACCATCGGAGCCGCCGGCCGAGCCACCGGCGCAACGTCCCGCGCCCGGCGCATACGCTGAGTCACCGTGACTTCCGGCCACCCAATCCCCGTGCGACTGCGCGGGGTGTCCAAGCGCTACGGCACGACGACGGCGGTGTCGGGCCTCGACCTCGAGGTGCACGCCGCTGAAGTGCTGGCGCTGCTGGGCCCCAACGGGGCTGGCAAGACGACCACGGTCGAAATGTGTGAGGGGTTCGTCCGACCGGACGAGGGCACGATCGAGGTGCTGGGCCTTGACCCGGTGACCGACAACGCGCGGCTGCGTGCTCGGATCGGTGTGATGTTGCAGGGCGGCGGTGGCTATCCGGCCGCCAGGGCCGGCGAGATGCTCAAGCTGGTCGCCTCCTACTCCGCGGATCCCCTTGATCCGGCCTGGCTGCTGGACACCCTGGGGCTCACGGATGCCGCTCGCACCACCTACCGACGGCTCTCGGGCGGCCAGCAGCAGCGGCTGGCGCTGGCCTGCGCCCTGGTCGGGCGCCCCGAACTGGTGTTTCTCGACGAGCCGACCGCAGGCATGGACGCCCACGCCCGGCTGGTGGTGTGGGAACTCATCGAGGCGCTACGCCGCGACGGCGTGACGGTGGTGCTGACCACCCACCACCTCAAGGAAGCCGAGGAGCTCGCCGACCGCATCGTCATCATCGACCACGGCGCGGCCGTCGCCGCAGGCACGCCCGCCGAGCTGATGCACAACGGCGCCGAGGGCCAACTGCGGTTCTCCGCACCCCGACAGCTGGACCTCTCACTGCTCATGACCGCACTGCCGGAAGGCTATGTGGCCAGGGAACATTCGCCCGGCGAATACCTGGTCGAGGGTCAGATCGATCCGCAGGTATTGGCCACCGTGACGGCGTGGTGCGCGCGGCTCAACGTCCTGGCCACCGACGTGCGGGTGGAACAGCGCAGCCTCGAAGACGTGTTCCTGGAACTCACCGGCAAGGAGTTGCGGTCATGACGAGGGAGCTGTTCCCGCCCGGCACCTTCGCCCCTGATCCGCGGCCAAGCACGGTGCAGCGGATGCTGGCCGCGCAGTACGGCCTTGAGCTGAAACTGTTGCTGCGCAACGGCGAACAGCTGCTGCTGACGATGTTCATCCCGATCACGCTGCTGATCGGCCTCACCCTGCTGCCGCTGGGCTCATTCGGTCCGCAGCGCGTTGCGGTGTTCGTGCCGGCGATCATGGCGTTGGCGGTGATCTCCACCGCCTTCACCGGCCAGGCCATCGCGGTGGCCTTCGACCGGCGCTACGGGGCACTGAAACGCTTGGGCGCCACCGCACTTCCGGTGTGGGGCATCATCGCCGGAAAATCACTTGCCGTAGTGACCGTGGTGTTCCTGCAGGCACTGCTGCTCGGTGGCATCGGGCTGGCCCTTGGCTGGCGCCCGCATCCGGCCGGTCTGCTGTTGGGCGCGGTCGTCATTGCGCTCGGTACCGCGGGGTTCGCGGCCATGGGTCTACTGCTCGGCGGAACCCTCAAGGCCGAGATCGTGTTGGCCGTGGCCAACCTGCTCTGGTTCGTGTTCGCCGGGCTGGGCGCGCTGACCCTGGAGACCGACGCGATCCCGCGCGGAATTGCCTTGGTGGCCCGGCTGACCCCGTCCGGCGCTCTCACCGAGACGTTGACGCACGCGATGTCGCTGTCGGTGGACTGGTTCGGCATCGCGGTGCTCGCGGTATGGGGTGCCGTTGCGGCGCTTGGCGCGCTGCGCTGGTTCCGTTTCACCTGAGCTGAGCCCTACGCTTCACCTAGTCCCTACGCGCCACCTGATCCCTACTACGGCTTGTAGTTAGACGTCCTCTACGATCGGGCGGTGCCCGTCGGACGGTTTTTCCTGCGGCTGGTGGACCTGCTTCCACTGCCGAGCCTGCGCACTCAGCGCATCATCGCCGCCGCGGTCATCCTCACCCAGGGCGGCATCGCCGTCACCGGCGCGATCGTCCGGGTGACCGCATCCGGGTTGGGCTGCCCGACCTGGCCGCAATGCTTCCCGGGCAGTTTCGTCCCGGTCCCGCACGCCGAGGTGCCCCGCATCCATCAGGCCGTCGAGTTCGGCAACCGGATGATCACCTTCCTGGTCGTGATCACCGCGATCCTGGCCGTGCTGGCCGTGATCCGCGCGCGGCGCCGCCGCGAGGTGCTGGTCTACGCGTGGCTGATGCCGGCGTCGACGGTCTTGCAGGCGGTGCTGGGCGGTATCACCGTGCTGGCCGGGCTGGCCTGGTGGACGGTGGCGATCCATCTGCTGGTTTCGATGGCGATGGTGTGGCTGGCCACCCTGCTCTACGTCAAGATCGGCGAACCCGACGACGGCGTGCCCACCGTGTTGGTGCCCAAGCCGCTACGGCATCTGACCCTGCTCGGCGCGCTGACATTGGCCGCGACGCTGGTGACCGGCACGCTGGTGACCGGTGCGGGTCCGCACGCCGGCGACAAGAGTCCGCAGCGCGCGGTGCCGCGGCTCGAGGTGGAGATCCCCACGCTGGTGCATATGCACTCCACGCTGCTGATCGTCTACCTGGCGCTGCTGGTCGGGTTGGCCGCCGGCCTGCAGGCGGTGTTCGCCCCGCGGCTGATCATGCGACGGCTGGCGGTGCTGGTGGCGCTGGTGCTGGCTCAGGGTTTGGTCGGCACAGTGCAGTTCTTCACCGGCGTGCCCGCGGCACTGGTGGCGTTGCACGTCGCGGGTGCCGCGGCCGCCACCGCGGCCACCGCCGCGCTATGGGCGTCGATGCGGCAGCGGACCGAGCCCAAGACGCTCGCACGCTGACTCGACCGCCAGCGCGAACGTCCGCTGCTGCAGCTCCCGGGTGGCCTCGTCGAGTTGGCCCCAGCCCAGCCCTGGCTCGATCACCTCGAGCTCCAGCAGCACCGGATTGTCGGCGCCACCGATGAGATCCACCCGGGCGTAGAGCAGCTCGCTGGTGGCGATGCCCAGGTGCCCGGCCGCCGCCTCCAGCGCGGCGACGCCCACATCCCACATCGCGAAGTCGGGATCGGCCGATGTCAGCTTCTCGGCCACGTAGGTGCCCGACTCGTCGAGGGTGGCTACCTCGCCTTCGGGCGGCAGCATCGGGCCCTTGGTGAACGCGTGCGACTGCCGGCCGCCGAGGAACACCAGGGCGGTCTCCCCCGCTTCGACGCGGGCGTCATAGGGCTGCACCAGCGCGGTGCGCCCGGAGTCCTGCAGGGCCGCGACGTGGGAGCGGGCGGCGCCGTGGTCGACGAACCGCCCGGTGTCGATCGAGCCGGCGCCGATCGCGGGCTTGACCACGATCTCCCCCTTGGGCAGCGTCACCTTCTGGCCGGGTTCGAAGAAGAACGACGACAGCGTGGGCACGCCCGCGTCGGCCAGGTCCTGCAGGTAGTGCTTGTCACTGTTCCAGGCCACCACCTCCGGCGCGTTCAGCAAGTTGCGCACCCGGCTGGTCCAGGCCAGGAATTCCTCGCGCCGTTCGGCGTAATCCCATGCCGCGCGCAGGATCACCAGGTCAGCACTTTCGGTCTGCGGATCGTCCCAGGACAGCCACCGGGCGTGCAGACCACGGCGGCGCAGTGCCGCGATCAGGCCCTCGTCGTCGCCATCGCCGGAGACCAGTTGCGGGCAGCCGGCCAGCACGATGCTCGGGTGGAAGACATCGGGACGTGCCAGCTTCGACGGTGGGGCCACAGCGGGGATGATAGTGACATGCACGCAATCGAAGTCGCCGAGACGGGCGGCCCCGAGGTCCTGAACTACGTCGAGAAGCCGAAACCCGAACCCGGCCCCGCCGAGGTGCTCATCGAGGCCGACGCGATCGGCGTCAACTACATCGACACGTACTTCCGCTCCGGCCTCTACCCGCGGGAGCTGCCCTTCGTGCTGGGTACCGAGGTGTGCGGGACGGTCGCCGCGGTCGGCGACGAGGTCGCCGCGATCAAGCCCGGCGACCGGGTGGTGACCGCCATGGCGACCGGCGCCTACGCCGACTTCTGCACGGCACCAGCCGATTTCATCGCCTATGTACCCGACAACGTCCCGTCGGATGCGGTCGCCTCGGCACTGCTCAAGGGTATGACGGCGCACTACCTGATCAAGTCGGTGTATCCGGTGCAGGCCCGCGATTACGTGCTCGTGCACGCGGGGGCGGGCGGGGTCGGACTGATCCTGACCCAGTGGGCGACCAGCCTGGGCGCGCGGGTGATCACCACGGCGTCGGGCCCGGAGAAGGCCGAGTTGTCGCGGCAGGCCGGGGCGATCGAGGTGCTCGACTACCCGGAGGACCCTGCCGATTTCGCGGCCACGATCCGTGAGCTCACCCACGGCCACGGGGTCGCCGCCGTGTATGACGGCGTTGGCAAGACCACGTTCGATGCCAGCCTGGCCAGCCTGGCGGTTCGCGGCACGCTGGCCCTGTTCGGCGCCTCCAGCGGGCCCGTCCCGCCCGTCGACCCGCAGCGGCTCAACGCGGCCGGATCGGTGTACCTGACCCGGCCCAACCTCGCGCATTTCACCCGGACGCCCGACGAATTCGCTTGGCGAGCAGGTGAATTACTGGATGCGATCTCGACCGGCTCGATCACGATCACCGTCGGCGGCCACTACCCGCTGGCCGACGCCGGCCAGGCACATCGCGATCTGCAGGGCCGCAAGACCACCGGCTCGATCGTGCTGCTGCCCTAGAAGAGCGTCGCGCCCTAGAAAAGAGTGGCGCCCTACAAAAGAGTGGGCAGCGCCAGCACCGAATCGACCGCCAGCGCGACGAACACCACGGCGAGGTAGTTGTTCGACTGCAGGAACAGCTTCAGCGGCTTCACCGGGTTCCCGCGGCGCACCCCGGCGTGCAGGGTGTGCGCCATCACCAGGAACCAGGCACCGGCCAGCGCCGCCACCGAGGCGTACAGCCAGCCGGCCGCCGGGATCAGCGCCAGCGTGGCGAGCACGGTGAGCCAGGTGTAGATCAGGATCTGCTTGGTGACCTGCAGCTCGGTGGCGACCACCGGCAGCATCGGCACACCCGCGGCGGCGTAGTCGTCCTTGTACTTCATGGCCAGCGCCCAGGTGTGCGGCGGTGTCCAGAAGAAGATGATCGCGAACATCACCAGCGCCTGCCAGCCGATCGTGTCGGTCACCGCCGACCAGCCGATCATCACCGGCATGCAGCCGGCCGCGCCGCCCCACACCACGTTCTGCGAGGTGCGGCGCTTCAGCAGCAGGGTGTAGACCAGCACGTAGAACGCGATGGTGGCCCCGGCCAGATGCGCCGAGAGCATGTTCGTCGTCCACCACAGCCAGAAGAACGACGCCACCGACAGCGCCAGCCCGAACACCAGCGCGTGGCTGCGGGGCACCGTGGCCCTGGCCAGCGTCCGGCGCTCGGTGCGCTTCATCAGCTTGTCGATGTCGGCGTCGGCCACGCAGTTGAGCGTGTTGGCGCCTGCCGCGGCCAGCAGGCCGCCGAACAGGGTGTTGAGAATCAGCGGGAGGTCGACGGTGCCGCGGCCGGCCAGCAGCATGGCCGGAATGGTGGTGACGAGCAGCAGCTCGATGACGCGGGGCTTGGTCAGATTGATGTATCCGAGGAGCCTGTCGCGGAATCGAATCGGCACCCCGTCAACGAGGTGCACTTCGCGAACTCTCACGCAACCGACTCCTGACACACGGCAATGCCGACGATCTACTACAGAGGATGGTAGACGCCGCCGCTGGACTAGCAGAACCGAAGGGTCGATTCACGGCGATTACATCGTGACGACACAGTTTCAGGTGCCGCGCTTCACCCGCGGGCAATGCTGGTCGCAGCACTATGCAGCAAGGGACCGACCGGCATTAGGGTGAACAAGGACCACCCCAGCTTGCCAGCCAATCTGACGATGCCAGGAGCGAGTGAGTGACAACTGTCGAAGAGATTGCCACGCTGACCCAGCCGCACCACCCCGAGGACTGGGCGGAGGTGGATTCGCAAGCCGTCGACACGGTGCGGGTCCTCGCCGCCGATGCGGTGCAGAAGGTCGGCAACGGACATCCGGGTACCGCGATGAGCTTGGCTCCCCTGGCGTACACGCTGTTTCAGCGGGTGATGCGGCATGACCCGAGCGACACCCATTGGCTGGGCCGCGACCGGTTCGTCCTGTCCTGCGGGCACAGCAGCCTGACCCTGTACCTGCAGCTGTATCTCGGCGGGTTCGGCCTGGAGCTCTCCGATATCGAGTCGCTGCGCACCTGGGGTTCGAAGACGCCGGGTCACCCGGAGTTCCGGCACACCAAGGGCGTGGAGATCACCACCGGCCCGCTGGGCCAGGGCCTGGCCTCGGCGGTCGGCATGGCGATGGCGGCGCGCTACGAGCGCGGGCTGTTCGACCCGGACGCCCCCGCGGGCACCAGCCCGTTCGACCACTACATCTACGTGATCGCCTCCGACGGCGACATGGAAGAGGGCGTCACCTCCGAGGCGTCGTCGATCGCGGGTACCCAGCAGCTGGGCAACCTGATCGTGTTCTGGGACAACAACGAGATCTCGATCGAGCACAACACCAACATCGCGTTCACCGAGAACACCCCGGCCCGCTACGAGGCCTACGGCTGGCACGTCCAGGTCGTCGAGGGCGGCGAGAACGTCGTCGGGATCCAGGCGGCGATCGAGGAAGCCAAGAAGGTCACCGACAAGCCGTCGTTCATCGCGGTGCGCACGATCATCGGCTATCCCGCTCCCACCAAGATGAACACCGGCGGTGTGCACGGCTCGGCGCTGGGCGCCGACGAGGTCGCCGCCACCAAGAAGGTGCTGGGCTTCGACCCCGACAAGTCGTTCGACGTGAGCGACAAGGTCATCGAGCACACCCGCAAGCTCGTCGACCGGGGCCGGGAGGCTCACGACAAGTGGCAGGGCGAGTTCGACGCCTGGGCAGAGCGGGAACCGGAGCGCAAGGCCCTGCTGGACCGGCTGTTGGCCAACGAGCTGCCAGACGGCTGGGACGCCGACATTACCTACTGGGAGCCGGGTTCCAAGCCGCTGGCCACCCGCGCCGCGTTCGGCAAGGTGCTCAACGACGTCGCGCCGAAGTTGCCCGAACTGTGGGGCGGCTCGGCTGATCTGGCCGGCAGCAACAACACCACCATCGAGGGCGTGAAATCGTTTGGCCCACCGTCGATCTCGACGGAGGACTACACCGCGGACTGGTACGGCCGGGTGCTGCACTTCGGCATCCGCGAGCACGCGATGGGCTCGATCCTGTCGGGCATCGTGCTGCATGGGCCGACCCGTGCGTTCGGTGGCACCTTCCTGCAGTTCGCCGACTATATGCGCGGCGCGGTCCGGCTGGCCTCGCTGATGGACATCGACACCATCTACATCTGGACCCACGACTCGATCGGTCTTGGCGAGGACGGCCCGACGCATCAGCCCATCGAACACCTGGCCGCGCTGCGCGCGATCCCGCGGCTGTCGGTGGTGCGTCCTGGTGACCCGAACGAGACCGCCTACGCCTGGCGCAGCATCATCGCCCGCGGAAACGGAAGCGGCCCGGTCGGTTTCATCCTGACCCGCCAGGGCATCCCGGTACTGGAGGGCACCAGCTCCGAGGGCGTGGCCAAGGGCGGCTATGTGCTCGGCGGCGGCAACCCCGCCGACGACGCCGACGTCATCATCATCGCCACCGGTTCCGAACTGCAGCTGGCCGTCGAAGCTCAAAAGCTGCTGGCGGACAAGGACATCAGGGCCTACGTGGTGTCGATGCCCTGTGTCGAGTGGTTCGATTCGCAGCCGCAGGAGTACCGCGACAGCGTGCTGCCGCCGGACGTGTCGGCCCGCGTCGCCGTGGAAGCGGGTATCGCCCAGAGTTGGTACAAGTACGTCGGCGACACCGGCGAGATCGTCTCCATCGAGCACTACGGCGAATCCGCCGATGACAAGACCCTGTTCCGCGAGTTCGGGTTCACCCCGGAGGCCGTCGCCGCGGCCGCGGAACGCGCAATCGACAACTGATCACCTGACCAACAACGAGGAGCAACCGTCATGGCGCAGAATCCCAACCTCGCGGCGCTGTCCGCCGCCGGCGTGTCCGTCTGGCTCGATGATCTATCCCGCACCCGGCTGCGGACCGGCAACCTGCAGAAGTTGATCGACACGGTCAGCGTGGTCGGTGTCACCACCAACCCGTCGATCTTCCAGGCCGCGCTGTCCCACGGCGATGCCTACGACGCACAGGTTTCCGAGCTCGCCGAGCGCGGCGCGGACGTCGACGCCACCATCCGCACCGTCACCACCGATGACGTCCGCGAGGCCTGCGACGTGCTGCGTCCACAATGGGAATCCTCCGACGGCATCGACGGGCGGGTCTCGATCGAGGTCGACCCGCGGCTGGCCCACGACACCGACAAGACCGTCCTGCAGGCCATCGAGCTGTGGAAGATCGTCGACCGGCCGAACCTGCTGATCAAGATCCCCGCCACCGAGGCAGGCCTGCCCGCGATCACCGCGGTTCTGGCCGAGGGCATTTCGGTCAACGTCACCCTGATCTTCTCGGTGGAGCGCCACCGCGCTGTGATGGACGCCTACCTCGCCGGGCTGGAGGCAGCCAAGCAGGCCGGCCACGACATCTCCAAGATCCATTCGGTCGCTTCGTTTTTCGTGTCCCGGGTGGACACCGAGATCGACAAGCGACTGGAGACGATCGGCTCCGACGAGGCGCTGGCACTGCGCGGGCAGGCCGGCGTTGCCAACGCGCGGCTGGCCTACGCCGCCTACGAAGAGGTGTTCGTCGGCGGTGAACGTTTCGCCCCGCTGGCCGAGGCGGGCGCGCTGGTGCAGCGACCACTGTGGGCGTCGACGGGCGTCAAGAACCCCGACTACTCCGACACCCTCTACGTCACCGAGCTGGTCGGCCCCAACACGGTGAACACCATGCCGGAGAAGACGATTGACGCGGTCGCCGATCACGGCGTCATCACCGGTGACACCCTCAGCGGTACCGCCACGGCGGCCCAGGAGGTGTTCGACGAGCTCGAGGCCGTCGGCATCGACCTGACCGACGTGTTCATCGTCCTGGAGAACGAGGGCGTGGACAAGTTCGAGAAGTCGTGGCAGGAACTGCTCGACGCGACCCAAGAACAGCTCAACACCGCGGCCAAATGACCGACGCAGCCACCCCGGCGGTGACCTGCGCGGGTGCGCCCGCAGATTGGCAGAACCCGTTGCGGGACAAGCGCGATAAGCGCATGCCCCGCATTGCAGGCCCGTGCGGGGTGGTGATCTTCGGCGTCACGGGTGACCTTGCCACCAAGAAGTTGATGCCGGCGATCTACGACCTGGCCAACCGTGGTCTGCTGCCGCCCACGTTCGCGCTGATCGGTTTCGCTCGGCGCGACTGGGCGGATGAGGACTTCGGCAATATCGTGCTGACCGCTGTCAAAGCGCATGCCCGCACCCCTTTTCGCCAAGAGGTGTGGGACCGGATCGCCGAGGGAATCCGCTTCGTACAGGGCGCTTTTGATGACGATGCCGCGTTCGAACGGTTGGCCGACACTCTGAAGAAGCTCGACGTGGAGCGCGGCACCGGCGGCAATCACGCGTTCTACCTGTCGATCCCGCCGAAGGCGTTCCCGCAGGTGCTCGAACAGTTGTCGAAATCAGGCCTGGCCACCAAACCCGAGGGCTGCTGGAGCCGGGTGGTGATCGAGAAGCCTTTCGGCCACGACCTGCGCAGTGCCGAAGAGCTGAACACGTTGGTCAACAGCGTCTTTCCCGAATCGTCGGTGTTCCGCATCGACCACTACCTCGGCAAAGAGACCGTGCAGAACATCCTGGCGCTGCGCTTTGCCAACCAGTTGTTCGACCCGATCTGGAATGCGCATTACGTCGACCACGTCCAGATCACGATGGCCGAGGACATCGGGCTCGGTGGCCGTGGGGGCTATTACGACGGTGTGGGTGCGGCACGCGACGTGATCCAGAATCACCTGTTGCAGCTGCTGGCGCTCACGGCGATGGAGGAGCCGGTCAGCTTCAGCCCCCAAGAGCTGCAAGCCGAGAAGATCAAGGTGCTCTCGGCCACGCGGCTGGTGGAACCGTTGGATGACAACACATCCCGCGGGCAGTACACCGCAGGGTGGCAGGGCAATGAGCAGGTTGTCGGATTGCTCGAGGAAGAGGGTTTCTCGACGACCTCCACCACCGAGACGTACGCCGCGATCACGCTCGACGTGGACACCCGCCGATGGGCCGGTGTGCCCTTTTATCTGCGGACCGGAAAACGCTTGGGTCGCAGGGTGACTGAGATTGCCCTGGTGTTCAAACGGGCCCCGCATCTGCCGTTCGACGACACCATGACCGACGAGCTCGGCAAGAACGCACTGGTGATCCGGGTGCAACCCGACGAGGGCATCACGCTGCGGTTCGGTTCCAAGGTACCCGGCCATGCCATGGAGGTCCGCGACGTCAACATGGACTTCTCCTATGGTGCGGCATTCGCTGAGGATTCACCCGAGGCCTATGAGCGACTGATCCTCGATGTTCTGCTGGGCGAGCCTTCGCTGTTTCCGGTCAACCAGGAAGTCGAATTGGCCTGGAAGATCCTCGATCCCGCGCTGGACAACTGGGCTCGATCTTCTGGCACATTGACACCCCCCGAGCCGTACGAGTCCGGCGGTTGGGGGCCGGAATCCGCGTTCGAGATGTTGCGCCGATCTGGGCGCGAATGGAGGCGCCCGTGATGAGCGTCAGCGAAGAGCGGAGACAGCAGAAGTGATCGTCGATTTGCTGGATACCACCACGAGTACGGTCAACAAGAAGCTGGATTCGCTGCGCAACGAGGGGGGCGCGATCACGATGGCCCGGGTGTTGACCCTGGTCATCGCACCCGATACCAGCGCCATTCTGGAAGAGTCGATCGAGGCGGCCAACAGTGCCAGTCACGAACACCCCTGCCGGGTGATCGTGGTGGTGCCCGAAGATCCGGACGCGACCGAACCCAAACTGGACGCTCAGATCCGCGTCGGCCACGACGCCGGCTCAGGTGAGGTCGTCGTGCTCAAGCTGTCGGGACCGCTGGCCAAACAGGCCAGCAGCGTTGTGACGCCGTTCCTGCTGCCCGACACTCCGGTGGTGGCGTGGTGGCCCGCGGTCGCCCCTGCTATTCCAGCCCAGGATCCATTGGGGCAGTTGGCGATTCGCAGGATCACCGATGCCACAAATGGCGCGGCCCCGCTGGAGTCGATCAAGAGTCGCCTCGAGGGATACACCGCCGGCGATACCGACCTGGCGTGGAGCCGGATCACCTACTGGCGGGCGTTGCTCACCTCGACATTGGACCAGGCACCGTTCGAGCCCATCACGTCAGCACTGGTTTCAGGCCTGAAAACCGAACCTTCCCTTGATGTCTTGGCCGGCTGGTTGGCCACCCGGATCGATGGACCGGTACAGCGGGCGGTCGGCGATCTGAAGGTTGAGCTGGTTCGCCCGACCGAGACGATCACATTGAGCCGCCCGCAGACGGAGGTGACCGCAACGCTGACGCGCACCGCCCGTCCCGACGCCAAGGTGCCGCTGGCACGCAGGGAGACCGGTGAATGCCTCGCCGAGGATCTGCGTAGGCTCGATGCCGACGAGATCTACCTTTCCGCACTCCAGGGAATCGACAAGGTGCAGTACATATGACCGAGATCATCGAGACCTACCCCGATACCGAAGCCCTGGTCGCTGCCGTCGGGGACCGGCTGGTTCTCGCGATCGTGGCCGCGATCGCGGCCCGTGGGCAGGCGTTCATCGTATTGACCGGCGGCGGAACGGGTATCGGCCTGCTCAAGCACGTGGGCGCGCACGACGAGGCGATCGACTGGCCCAAGGTGCACATCTACTGGGGTGACGACCGCTTCGTGCCTGCCGACGACGCCGAGCGCAATGACAAGCAGGCCCGCGAGGCCCTGCTCGATCACGTCGACATCCCGGCCGCCAACGTGCACGCGATGGCGGCCAGCGACGGTGAGTTCGGCGACGACCTGGACGCCGCGGCGCTGGACTACGAGGGCGTGCTGGCGGCGACCGCCGAGCCGGGTGAACCCACACCGGCCTTCGACGTGCACCTACTCGGGATGGGCCCCGAAGGCCATATCAACTCGCTGTTCCCGGACACCCCCGCCACCGCGGAGACCACCCGCCTGGTCGTCGGCGTCGAAGACTCCCCCAAGCCGCCGCCCCGGCGGATCACACTGACGCTGCCCGCCGTCACCCGCTCACGCGAAGTGTGGCTGGTGGTGTCGGGCGCGGCCAAGGCCGACGCCGTGGCGGCGGCCATCGGCGGCGCCAGCCCGGACGACGTTCCCGCGGCCGGTGCCGTGGGCCGAGAGGCCACGGTTTGGCTTCTCGACACCGAGGCAGCGAGCAAGCTGCAAGACTGAGCTCATGGTTGACAAGACGCCACCGCCCCGCACCGGCCGCGACCGGATCAAGACGCTGGCGCAGGCAGCGCTCAACGCCGACGTGACCGTCGACCAGCTCGACACCATCCTGACCGGGATGAGCGACGC
This sequence comes from Mycobacterium sp. RTGN5, assembly GCF_033804465.1. Lineage (NCBI taxonomy): Bacteria > Bacillati > Actinomycetota > Actinomycetes > Mycobacteriales > Mycobacteriaceae > Mycobacterium > Mycobacterium sp. RTGN5. The sequence continues at coordinate 136,231 of NZ_JAPZLA010000005.1, read as the reverse complement.
CCTCACCGACCTCAACACGACGATGAGCGGAATGAAAGGCACCCTCGGGTATTTCGAGGAGACCCTGGTCGTGTTCAACTCCACACTGGCGCGTATCGACGATTTGGCACCCAGGCTGGATGCGGTCGTCGCGCGGATGGAAGGGATCGTCGAGCGGGTCGAGCGCATCGTGGGAATCGGCGAGGCGGTGTTGTCGCCGCTGGCTGCCACCGAGTCCGCGGTGCGCGGCGTGGTCAACGCGGTGCGCCGCGCGGGCCGTTAGCTGCCGCTCGGCGTCTGCACCCGTCCTCGAGCGGTGACCATCGGAAGTTCGGCGATCGAGCGCACGCCACTCGGTGCCGCCACCACCGCCGTCACAGCGTTGATCGCGGGCATCGCCGTCGTCGTGCCGATATCGAACGTCGTGAAATCGTCGGGGCGAAACGCGAGCTTGAGTGTCACGTTCGGCTCCCCCGTCACGTCAATCCGATACCCGTGCAGCAACTTCCACGCCGGCTCTTGCTGGGCGCCGGATAAGCCGCCGAGGGTCCAGATTGTGCGCATCTGCGCGATCGCAGTTCCCTGGCTGCGACCAGTCCAGGTCGCGTCGACACCACACACGGTGCCGGCGTCGATACGCATGAAGTCGAGATCGCGGTCGGCGACGGCGACGGCGCAGTCCACGGCGAGGTCATAATCGTCGACATCCAGGCCGATGCCTTGCGCGAGGCTGTCCAACGCCTCGCGATAATCGGGCTCGGCCTCCCAGAGGATTTCCCGAAGCCGGTCAGTGTCTGGCGGTCCGCCGAATCCGTAGCCCTCCCACATGGCGGCGCTGGCATACAGCCCGCAGTCCATCGACTCGGTGACGCGGATCGACCACACTTCGCGGCACATCGCGGTGGCGGCGAGCGCAAGCGACGGAACGTAGGCGGGGTTCATCCCCGTCCCGACCAGGGTCACCTCCCCCGCCAGAGCGGCCGCCCGGAGGCGAGCCCCCGCACCTGCCGGGTAGTGCTCGCCACTGACCAGTCGAGCGGTGGTCACCACGTTGATGCCTGCCCGAAGAATCCGTTCGAGCATGTCCACCTCGGGCCAATGTGGCATGTACACCACGCAATCCGGTTTCAGCGCAAGCAGGGCAGCCACGTCGTCGGTGGCGATGATCCCGGTGTCGGCCCGGCCGGCCAAAGCGCCGGCGTCGCAACCCACCTTGTCGGGTCCGTGCGCGAAAACTCCGACGAGTTCCAGGCGATCGTCGTCGAGGATCGCCCGAAGCGCGGAGGCACCGACGATCCCCGTCGTCCACTGCACGACCCGCACCGGCGCCATCTCACGCCTCCCAAACAGCGTCGAGGCCGGCGATCAACAGATCGAGTCCCTGCTCGAACCGGGTGTCCGGCGCCACTGTGAGTTGATGCGGCAGGCCGTCGAGAGCCTGCTCGAACGACACCGACCCCAGGACGAAGATCATCATCAGGACCCGGGCCGATTCGCGCCGCGATGGCGGCACGCCCGCATCGATGATCAGTTGCTGCATCAGCGTATCCGTTTGTTGGGCAGCCCCTTTGGCGGGATGCGTCTGCAGAACATAGGCGATGCCGTCGATACGAAGCATTGCCTTCCGCGCGCTGTGGGCGAACACCCGGATTCGCTGCTGCCATGAACCCGACTCCGGTAGCTCGACCGACGCCAGCGTGGCCTCGGCGATCAGGTTGAGGAGTTCCGCCTTGCCCTCGACGTACCGGTACATCGCCGTCGTCGACAGGCCGAGTTCGTTGGCGAGTGCCCGTACGGTCACACTCCGTATACCGCTTCGCTCGGCCAGGCGAACCGCCGCCGCCACGACGACGCTGCGGTCCAGCTCGCCGTACCGGAGTGCCTTGGACTTGGTATTCGATTGAGAGTCAGCGACATTCATGTTCCGGCACCGCCTATCTGGCGCCGCGGACGAGGGTTCCCGGCCGGGCGTCGGTGAGTTCGCCGTCGGCGACGATGGTCTGGCCGAGCACCATGGTTTCGATATAGCCGTCGGAACGCTGAATGAGTCGTCCGGCGCCGGCGGGCAGATCCTCCACCCGCTCCGGGTAGTGCAGTGCCAGGTTGTCGAGGTCGATCAGGTTGATGTCCGCTCGCTTACCGGGTGACAGGTTGCCGCGATCACCGAGTCCGTAAAACCGCGCCGGGTCACCGGTGAGGCGATGCACTGCGGTCTCCAGCGGAATGCGCGGGCCGCGGGTTCGGTCACGGACCCAATACGACATCAGGTAGGTGGTCATGCTGGCATCGCACACGATGCCGCAGTGCGCTCCCCCGTCACCAAGTCCCTGCAGGCTCAACGGATCCGACATCATGTCATGCAGATGGTGGTAGTCGTTGCCCGCATAGTTCAGCAGTGGGAACAGCAGGAACTCTCGACCCTCGGCGCCGAGCAGCGTGTCGTAGGTGACCTCCCACGGATCGCGCCGTTCCCGCTCCGCGATGGCTGCGATGCTGTCCTCCGCCGATGGCTCATAGTCGAGTCGATTCCCCAGCGGATAAACACGTTTGAAGGTGTGCCGATTGAGCTGATCCGCTGAGGGAACGGCACCCGCGTCGGGAGTCTCCGCCAGAATCCGGGCCTTCATCTCCGGATCACGAAGAGCTCGGACACGTTGGACCAGTGGCAGATCCATCAGTGGGCGGTAGCTGGGCCGGTGCCGGAACGGATTCATCCGCGACTGGTGGCCCATCAGCATTCCGAAGGCGCGGCTGGCCACCTGCGGTCGCACATTCGCGCCGGCCGCATTCGCGGCGCGCACGGCGCCGAACCAGCGCTGCCAGTCGTGGGGATCCTGTTCGTTGACCATCGCCAAGAAAGTCAGCGGAATCCGGAATCGTTCGCCCAGCCGGCTGATCCAGTCAATTTCGGCGTCGATGGAATGCCGGTGGTCACCGCCCATCTCGCCGCCCACACCAGCTGGCACCACTTGCAGAACACCGGTTCCCGCGTCGGCCATCGCGCCCATCAGAGCGATCAGCTCGTCTTCCTCGGAATACGTTCCCGGCACCGGCTGTCCGCTGGCGCTGCGATGTCCGGCGGTGCGGCCGAAGGACATGCCGAGCGCGCCGGCACGTAGACCGTCGGTGACGGCGCGTGTCATGGCGCTCAGGTCGTCGCCGGTGGGGGCATCGAGGGCGCGATCGCCCATGACGTACGCGCGCAACGCGGCGTGTGGGATCTGGGTGCCGACGTCCACGGCACGCGGCATTCGCTCAAGTGCGTCGAGGTACTCGGCGAAGGTCTCCCACTCCCAGGTGATCCCCTCCGCCAGCGCACTTCCGGGGATATCCTCCACGCCCTCCATCAACTCGATGAGCCAGTCGTGCCGATCTGCTCGCACCGGTGCGAATCCGATGCCGCAGTTGCCCATGATGGCGGTGGTCACCCCGTGCCAGCAGGACGGCGTCAGATGCGGATCCCAGGTGGCCTGACCGTCGAAATGGGTATGCACGTCGACGAATCCCGGTGTGACCGTGAGGCCGTCGGCATCGATCGTGCGCCGGGCCATGCCATCAACCCGACCCACCTCGACGATCATTCCGTCCAGCACGGCGACGTCGGCGGTGCGTGGCGGTGATCCCGAACCGTCGACGACCGTGCCACCGCGAATGATCAAGTCGTAGCTCATAACACCCTTTTCGTTCGTCCCGCATAACCGAGCACCTGCTCGTAGGTGGCGAGGTTGTCCGCTGAGATCTTGGCGTGCACACGGCGCTCGAGAAGGGCGCGCAAGACCGGGTTGTAGGCATGGTAGGTCTCGTGAAACACGAGAAGCGTTGTCCCGTCGGGCTGTTCGTGGAGCTCGTGGTAACCCTCCGCGCGGGACCACAACGGCTTGCTGATGGACACGTAACGGGACAGTTCGTTGATCTTCGCTTCGGTGACGGTCTCCCACGACCTCGCCTTGCCGCCCGATAACAGGTACCGGGGCACGTCGAAGACACAGGTCCGCACCAGCCCCTGCCCCGCTTCGTCGCCCTCATTCAGGATTTCGATGGTGCCCCCGGGATAATGAATTGTTCGGGGCAGAGTCGCCTCAGGGGGCGGCGGTGGATGCAACACTCGCCATACCCTTCGCGCCGGAGCCTCGACGACGAATTTCACGGTGAAGGCCTGCACTAGTGCTGACCCCAGGAGTTCCACGATGTGAAGGTCTCCGCCGGCGGCCGCGCGGCGGGCTTGAAGTCGGTCCCGATCGTGTACGCCACCGGGAACAGCGCGGCCTGCGTCACGGTGTCCGGGATCCCGAGCAATTCGGCCACTTCGCGTTCCCTGGCCAGATGGAGGGTGGTCCACACCGAGCCCAGGCCCCTGGCGCGCAGCGCGAGCATGAAGCTCCATCCGGCGGGAATGATCGACGCCCACGCCGACGCGGCGACGATCAACCCGGCGTCGTCGAAGCGTCGCTCGATACACGGAATCACCAGGACGGGAACCTTGGCCAGCGTCTGGGTGAGTGCGTAGGCGCTCTCGTACACCCGCTTCATCTGCGGCTCCGCGGCAGCATCCGCTGCACTCTTGAGGTAGTCCTCGCCGGCCCGGCGATAGATGTCCGCGATCGCCGCGCGCTTATCCGCGTCGGTGACCACCAACCAGCGCCAGTTCTGCTCATTGCTGGCAGTGGGAGCCTGCATTGCCAGACGCAGGCACTCCATGATGACCTCGCGCTCGACCGGGCGGGTGAGGTCCAAGCGCCGCCGGACAGCCCTCGTCGTCGAAAGCACTTCGTCGATCGACTCGATGTCCACGCTGTCCTGTCCTGCCGGCGTGCCGGGTGTCGGCCCCTGACTGAACCTCAATATTTACACTGTTAATTTTCATCCGACAAGAGAGGTCTGTGGTCGCCTCTCACCACCAGCCGTCGTCGGGATCGGCGACGTCCCAGTCGGCCAGCACGGGCGGGGCGACCGGCGGCAGCGGGCCGATCAGTTCAGCCGTGTTCTCCAGTGAGCAGTCGGGTTGTGTCATAACGATTTTGACGCATCGAACCGTCAGCGGGTTCCCGTCGGATGTGATTATCGGATCAGCAGGGGTCGCAGACGCGACGGCGTGATCGGCGTGCCCGCTGTGACATCGTCAGCGAGCGCGTTCGCTGCGGCGATCAGCCCGGCGATGTCGATGTCGTACATCGGCCGCCCGGCAATCGGGGTCAGGTGGTCCGATGCGCGCCGCAGCAACGCGGCCGCACCCTTGTGGTTGCCGCGCTGCACGTGAGTGATGCCGACGGCGAGCTGGGCCAGCCCCTGCCAAAGCATCACCTCGTCATCCGGGCCGTTCTTCCATGCCGATTCGAACACTTCGTGGGCATTGAAGGCGAGACCCCGGTTCAGCAGATCCTGCCCGTAGGCAAGTGTTTCGGCGGGAGAGAGCTGGAGGTCGTCCGGGATACGGTCGACCCCAACGACGCCTTCCGGCAGCGGTCGCCCCAGCGCGTCACGGGCCCTCGCGTTGCGGGGCCGGCCTGATTCATCACGGTCGCGATTGGTGGTATCGACCTAGTCATCCTAGGTCTTCCGGATGGGCCTAGCCGCTGTTGCGCAGGGCCGACGCCAATCCGCTCATCGTCAGCAGGATGCCGCGTTGCACCAGCTCGTCTTCGTCGCCGGACCGAAAGCGGCGCAGCAGCTCGACCTGAAGGTGGTTGAGCGGCTCCAGGTACGGGAACCGGTTGAACACCGAGCGGGCCAGCGCCGGGTTGTCGGCGAGCAGATCGTCCTGTCCGGTGATGAGCTTGTGCATGCGGATGGTGCGCTCGTGTTCGGCGGCGATCTTGTCGAACACCCGGTGCCGCAGCTCCTCGTCCTCGACCAGCTCGGAATACCGTGCCGCCAGACCCAAATCCGACTTGGCCAGCACCTGCGCCATATTCGACAGCACGGTGGCGAAGAACGGCCATTTCGCGTAGAGATCCTGCAGCACCTCGAGGCGGGCCTCCGGTGTTTCAGGACCCTCAGCGATCCACTCCTCGAATGCGGTACCCGTGCCGTACCAGCCGGGCAGCATGACGCGCGACTGGCTCCAGGCCAGCACCCATGGGATGGCGCGCAGGTCGGCGATCGACGTGGTGGGTTTGCGCGACGTCGGACGGCTACCGATGTTGAGTGAGCCGATCTCACTGACCGGCGTGGACTCCTTGAAGTACTCCACGAAACCCGGTGTCTCGTGGACTAATTCGGCATACGCGCGCTGGGCGCGAGCGGCGAGGTCGTCGAGCACGTCGTAGGCGCTTTGGGCCAGGTCGCCTAAGCCCTCGGTGTCCAGCAGCGTCGACTCGAGCGTGGCCGCAAGCAGCGTCTCCAGGTTGCGGTGGGCGATGCGCGGCTCGGCGTACTTGGCCGCGATGATCTCGCCCTGCTCGGTCAGGCGCAGGGACCCCTTCACCGCCCCCGGCGGCTGGGCCAGAATCGCGTCGTAGCTCGGACCGCCACCGCGGCCGACCGTTCCACCGCGGCCGTGGAACAACCGCAGCCGGATACCGGTTTTGCGGGCCGACTCCACCAGATCCAGTTCGGCCCGGTACAGCGCCCAGTTGGCGGCCAGATATCCGCCGTCCTTATTGGAGTCGGAGTAGCCGAGCATGACTTCCTGGCTCTCGCCGCGGGCGTGCACCATCGCGCGGTAGAGCGGAAGGTCCAGCACCGATTCCAGGATGGCCGAACCGCGTTGCAGGTCGTCGATCGTCTCGAACAGCGGCACAATGCCCACTGGGGCGTAGACCTGCTCGCCGGAAACATCCAGCAGCCCAGCCTCTTTGAGAAGAATCCCGGCTTCCAGCATATCGGAGACCGACTGGCACATGGAGATGATGTAGTTGGGCACCGCCGCCGGGCCGAACACCCGGACCGCCCGGGCGGCCGCGAAGACGATGTCGAGTTCCTTGCGAGCCAACTCCGAGAGCTCGGAGTCGTCACGGACCAGCGGGCGTCGGGTGGCCAGCTCCCTTGCCAGCACCTCGACACGCTCCGGCTCGGACAGCGATGCGTAGTCGGGGTGCACCCCGGCCCAGGACAGCAGTTCGGCGATGACCTCCTCGTGCACGTCGGAGTTCTGCCGCATGTCCAGGCCGCTGAGGTGAAAACCGAAGACTTCCACCGCGTCCCGGAGTCGGGCCAGCCGATCGTCGGCCAGCAGCGCGCTGCCGTTGGCGCGCAGCGAGGCGTCGATGACGTCGAGGTCGGCCCGCAACTCGGCCGGGGTTTCGTACGGCGCCATGCCGAGATCGAGAGTGTGCGCCGGCGTGCGGTCCAGAATGTCCTTGCCGGTGGCGGTCAGCCGGGCGTGGACCACGCGCAGCGCCCGCCGGTAGGGCTCGTCCAGCCGGGCCGGTTCGTTGCAGGAGTCAGCCAACGCGATCAGCTCGTCGGTGGTCTTCACCAGCCGCGCCGACAGCGACAGCTCCTGCTCGAGATGCGTCAGTTCGGCGAAATAGTGCCCCAACGCGGTGTACGCGGCGCCGCCGGTGGCCAGCCGCACCACCTCGGCGGTGACGTTCGGGTTGCCGTCGCGGTCACCGCCGATCCACGAGCCGGGGCGCAGGATTGGCGCGGCCAGCAACTCGGTGTCGGGCCAGCGGGCCCGCAGCGCGTCGCGCACTTCGGCGTTCACCTTCGGGATCACCTCGAAGAACGCGGCCGGGTAATACCGCAACCCCACTTCGATCTCATCCTGAATCTTCAAGCGGGACAACCGGATCAGCGCCGTCTGCCACAGCGTCAGGATCTGCCGGCGCAGTTCGGTTTCGACCGGCTGGCCGTCCTCGGTTTCGTCGTGGCCGCGCAGCCGCACCCGCATCAGCTGGGTGATGCGGTGCTGGGTGTCGAACACAGTGCGGCGCCGGGTCTCGGTCGGATGCGCGGTGATCACCGGCGACACCAATGCGCCGCGCAGTGCGTCGGCGACGGTGGCCGACTCCAGCTGCGCGGCATCCAGCTTTTCGTACGTGGCGGCAAGGGTGCTGTTCTGCGGCGGTTCGCCGGCGGCGACGTGGATGGCCCGGCGGCGTTCGCGGTGGATGTCCTCGGCAACGTTGGCCAGCAGCGCGAAGTGGGTGAAGGCGCGGATCACCGGAATGGCCTGATGGATGTCGATGCCGTCGAAAAGCCTGGCCAGTTCGGACCGGTCGATTTCGGATCGGCGCACCCGGAACGATTCGACGCGGGCCTGCTCGACGAGGTCGAACACCTCCTCGCCGTTCTGCTCGCGCACGGTGTCGCCGAGGATCGTGCCGAGCAGCCGGATGTCCTCGCGCATCGGCTCGGTGGCCTCCCGGCCGACCTTGGTGCGGGTGACCGCGCCGATCGGCTCCAGGGACACGTCGGGGACATCAGCCATCCCTCAAGTATCGGGGTGCGGGATGGGGGCTGCAGAGCGAGGCCTCGTGGGGTTGTCCACAGACCCGGATTCATCCACAGATTGGATTCTTGGCCGTTGTATTCGAATGTGTGTTCGATAACGTGGAGTCATGACCTGCGAACCCCTCACCGCCCAGGCGGTACATGACCGGGTCCGCGCCGAACTCAAGGCTGTCGACGCCGCGTACGACCGCTTACGGTCGGTCTGTACCGATTTGGCCGGCAATGCCTTCCGGATCGAGGTGGCCGAACGCCTGGAGGGTCAGCACCGGGTGAACCGGGGCCTGTCGTATCGGATGTTCGGTGAGATCGCCGAACCGGTTGACGGCGGGACCATGCCCGCCGGGGTCAAGGTCCGCGACGTGCTGACCGCCCGGTTGCACCTGACCGCCGGGGAGGTGAAACGGCGGTTCCGCGTGGCATCACGCATCCGCAACCGCCGGTCGCTGACCGGGCCGCCACTGCCGCCCGAGCTCCCGGCGCTGGCGGCCGCCGTCGAGGCGGGCGAGGTCGGCGAGGACCATATCGAGGCGGTGTGTCGTGCGCTCGACCGGCTGCCGTCCGCGGTGGCGCCGGCCGATCGCGACGCCGCCGAGCGGGTATTGGTACGCCATGCGCGGGAACAGGATTCAGCGTTCGTCGCCGCGATCGGCACCGAGATCGCCGACGTACTCAATCCGGATGGCACCTTCACCGACGAGGATCGTGCGCGGCGCCGCGGAGTGGTTCTGGGCCGACAGGGGCCGGACGGGATGAGCAGGATTTCGGGCTGGCTGGATCCCGAGTGCCGCGCGTATCTGGAGGCGGTGACGGCCGCGCAACGGCCTGGGCGACATGTTCCCGACGGCGTCGACGGGCGAGACACCCGCACGCCCGAACAGCGCTGCCACGACGGACTGAAACAAGGGTTGAAGGCCGGGGTGGAATCCGGGGCCCTTGGTCAGCACCGCGGCCTGCCGGTCACGGTGATCGTGACGACGACGCTGGGCGAGCTGGAGCAGGCGGCGGGCTGGGCCCGCACCGGCGGAACCGGCCGGCTCCCGATGAGCGACGTCATCCGGATGGCCGCCGAATCGGTCCAGTACTTGGCGGTGTTCGAGGATCACTCCGCGCGACCGCTGTACCTGGGCCGGGCCAAACGCCTTGCGACAGCTGATCATCGGATCATCTGCTACGCGAGGGATCGCGGCTGCACCAAACCGAACTGCTTCGAACCGGGCTACCACTCCGAGGTGCACCATGCACGGCCGTGGAGCCAAGGTGGTCCGACCGACGCGGACAACCTGTACTTCGGCTGTGCCTGTGACCACATGATGGCCACCGAAGGCAAGTACACGACCACCGTCACCGAGGATGGCCGGATCGCCTGGGGCGACGGCACCGGTCCCCCACGCGTGAACGACGCACACCATCCGGAACGGCTGCTCGAGGAAGACGACGAGCCGCCGGACCCGAATCACGAGTCCCCGCCATAGCGTCCTCACTAACGGTCGACCCGCTGCGGCTCGACCAAATCCGAGTACTGGGCACGGTTTACGAGGGCCGCTGGTTCCCGTCCGGCTGATCGAGCATCGCGACGAGCAGCGTCGTCAGGCGCTTCTGTTCGGCGGTGGACAGCCGGCTGGTCATCGGCGCCAGCAGATCCGCCACCTCACCGCCGACCTGCTCGGCCAGCCGGTGCCCGGCGGCGGTGAGGCTGACGTGGACGGCGCGGCCGTCGTCGGCGCTGACAGTGCGGCGCACCAAGCCCCGGCGCACCGCGCGGTCCATCAACCCGCTCACCGACGACCGCTCCAAGCCCAGGAACTCAGCCAGCTGGGCCATCGTGGGCTCGCGGTCGCGCAGGATCGCCAGCGCCCTCAGCTGCGTCAGCGACACGTCGTGCTCGGCGGCGGTACGGGTCAGCAGCGCGATCACCGTGAACGACGTCTGCGCCAGACCGTCGACCAGCTCACCTGACACCCGGTCCGCATCCGACATGGCCATAGCGTAACCGATTAGTTCGTATTACCATCTAATTAGTTCGCAATACCACTTAAATGAGGAGCTGCCATGCACGCCGCTGTCGTCACCGATTTCGCTCACCCGCCCGCTTATCGCGAGTTTCCCGAGCCGCACCCGGCCACCCCGGACAACGTCGTCGTCGACGTCATCGCCGCCGGGTTGCACCCGCTGGTGCGCTCCCGCGCGGCCGGAACGCACTACACCAGCACCGGCGAACTGCCCTTGGTACCCGGCATCGACGGCGTCGGCCGCGCCCCCGACGGCACGGTGCGCTACTTCGTCGTGGCCACTGCCGTGGGCGCGATGGCCGAGCGGACGGTGGTCGATCTGCGCCGCAGCATCGTCCTGCCCGACGACGCCGACCCGGTTGCGATCGCCGCCGCGATGAACCCCGCCATGTCGTCGTGGGTGGCGTTGCGCCGCCGCGCCAGCCTGCAGCCCGGGCAGACCGTCGTGGTCCTGGGTGCGACCGGCAGCGCCGGGCGATTGGCCGTCCAGACCGCCAAGCACCTGGGCGCGGGCACGGTGCTCGGCATCGGCCGAGATCGCCGGCAGTTGGACGCGCTGCCGGACCTGGGCGCCGACGATGTCATCGCGCTCGAGGAGACGGCCGCGAACCTCGACCGGGTGATGGGCGCCGACATCGTGATCGACTACCTCTGGGGTGCGCCCGCCGCCGAGCTGATGGCCGGCTTCGCCCGCGGCCGCCACGACTGCGCGCAACCGCTGACCTGGATTCAGATCGGTTCGATGGCCGGCGCAGAAGCCGATATCCCGTCGGCGGCGCTGCGGTCCATGCCGCTGCAGATCGTCGGCAGCGGCATCGGCTCGGTATCGGTGGCCGACATCGTGGCCGAGTTGCCGGAACTGGCGGTCGAGATCTCGCGGGGAACCCTGCGGACGCAGGCGCGCGCCGTCCCGCTCAGCGAAGTCGAACAGGTGTGGCAGCAGCCGGAGAACGGTCAGCGGGTCGTTTTCACGCCCTGACGGGTCAGCTGTACTTGATCTGCAGTGCCATGCCGACGATGGACACCACCCAGATACCGGTGACGAACAGCGTGAGGCGGTCGAGGTTCTTCTCCACCACGGTCGAGCCGGACAGGCTGGACTGCACACCGCCGCCGAACAGCGTCGACAAGCCGCCACCCTTGGCGCGGTGCAGCAGCACCAGCAACACCACCAGCACGCTGGTGACACACAGGATGATCTGCAGGGTCAAAACCATGGCGCCCAGAATACCTGCTCTGGGAGCCGGTTACGGCAGGGGCCCACCTGCGGCGATCGCCGACAGGATGGCGAACTGCTCGCCGTCCAGCGACGCTCCGCCGACCAGCGCGCCGTCGACATCCTTCTGTCCGACGAGCTCGCCCACATTCTTGGCGTTCACCGAGCCGCCGTAGAGCACCCGGACACCGTCGGCGATCTGCGGTGTCGCGATATTCGCCACCTCGGCGCGGATCGCCCCACACACTTCCTGCGCGTCGGCGGCACTGGCCACCCGCCCGGTGCCGATGGCCCACACCGGCTCGTAGGCGATCACGACGTCGGTCAGCTGCTCGTTGGTCAGCCCGGCCAGCGAGCCACGCAACGAATCCACACAGAACTCGACGTGGCTGCCGGCTTCGCGCACCTCGAGCTGCTCGCCGATGCACACGATCGGCGTCAGTCCGTGCCGGAACGCCGCGGCCGCCTTCTCGGCGACCACCGCGTCGTCCTCGTGGTGATAGGTACGGCGCTCGGAGTGCCCGACCACCGCGAACGTGCAGCCCAGCTTGGCAAGGAACGCACCGCTGATATCGCCGGTGTAGGCGCCCGAATCGTGCGGCGACAGGTCCTGCGCGCCGTAGGTCAGCCGCAGCTTGTCGCCGTCGACCAGGGTCTGCACACTGCGCAGGTCGGTGAACGGCGGGATGACCGTGACGTCGACCTTGTCGAAGTACTTGTCGGGCAACGAGAACGCGATCTTCTGGACGAGCGCGATGGCCTCGAAGTGGTTGAGGTTCATCTTCCAGTTGCCCGCGATCAGCGGTTTACGAGACACAAGACTCCTAATTCAACACATCAATGCCGGGCAGAGCTTTGCCCTCAAGGTATTCCAGCGATGCACCACCGCCGGTGGAAATGTGCGAGAAACCGTCGTCCGGCAGGCCCAGCTGGCGCACCGCGGCCGCGGAATCGCCCCCGCCCACAACGCTGAACGCGCCCTTGGCAGTGGCACCGACGATGGCCTCGGCCACCCCCTTGGTGCCCGCCGCGAACGCCGGGAACTCGAACACGCCCATCGGGCCGTTCCAGAAGATCGTGCGCGCGTTGGACAGCAACTTGGTGAACCGCTTCACCGACTCCGGACCGATGTCCAGACCCATCTTGTCGGCCGGAATCTGGTCAGCCCATACGGTTTCCGGTGCGGAATCGGCCGCGAACTTCTCGGTGACGACGATGTCCACCGGCAGATGGATGACGTCGCCGTAGGTCTCCAGCAGCTGCCGGCAGGTGTCGATCATCTCCTCCTGCAGCAGCGAGGTGCCTACCGAAACCCCTTGTGCGGCAAGGAAGGTGAAGCACATGCCGCCGCCGATGACGATACTGTCCGCCTTGGTGGCGAGGTTCTCGATGACGGCCAGCTTGTCCGACACCTTGGACCCGCCCAGCACCACGGCGTAGGGCCGCTCGGTCGAGCTGGTCAGCTGCTCGAGCACGTCGACCTCGGCGGCCACCAGCGTGCCCGCGTAGTGCGGCAGCAGCGTGGCCACGTCGTACACCGAGGCCTGCTTGCGATGCACCACACCGAAGCCGTCGGAGACGAAAGCACCGTCCTCCCCGACCAATTCGACCAGCGCCTTGGCCAGCGCCAGCCGCTCGGCGTCGTCCTTGCTGGTCTCCCGCGGATCGAACCGGATGTTCTCCAGCAGCAGGACGTCGCCGTCGGTCAACCCCTCGGCGCGGGCCAGCGCGTCGGTACCGACCACATCACCGGCCAGCTGAACGTGCCTGCCCAGCGCCTCCCCCAGCGCGGCGGCGACCGGCGCCAACGAGAACGCCGGGTCCGGTCCGCCCTTGGGGCGGCCCAGGTGCGCGGTCACCACAACCTTGGCGCCGGCGTCGGCCAGCGCCTTCAGCGTGGGGACCGACGCGATGATGCGGCCCGGATCGGTGATGTTGCCGTCGTCGTCGAGCGGGACGTTGAGGTCGGAGCGGACTAATACGCCCCGACCCGCTACCCCTTCAGCGCCGTCGGCCAGCAGGTCAGCGAGTGTCTTGACGGCCATCGCTGTTAGAGCGACTTGCCGACCAGCGCGACCAGGTCGACCAGACGGTTGGAGTAGCCCCACTCGTTGTCGTACCAGGACACCACCTTGGCCTGATCGTCGATGACCTTGGTCAGACCCGAGTCGAAGATCGAGCTGTGCGGGTCGGTGACGATGTCGCTCGACACGATCGGTGCGTCGTAGTACTTGAGGATGCCCTTGAGCGGACCATCGGCGGCGGCCTTCATCGCGGCGTTGATCTCCGCGGCGGTGGCCTTCTTGCTCAGCTGTGCGGTCAGGTCGGTGACCGAGCCGGTGGGGATCGGTACCCGCAGCGCGTAGCCGTCCAGCTTGCCCTTGAGCTCGGGCAGCACCAGGCCGATGGCCTTGGCGGCACCGGTCGAGGTGGGCACGATGTTCAGCGCCGCGGCGCGCGCCCGGCGCAGGTCGCTGTGCGGCCCGTCCTGCAGGTTCTGGTCCTGGGTGTAGGCGTGGATGGTGGTCATCAGGCCCTTGATGATGCCGAACTCGTCGTTGAGGACCTTGGCCAGCGGGCCGAGGCAGTTCGTGGTGCACGACGCGTTCGAGATGATGTTCTGGCTGCCGTCGTACTTGTCGTCGTTGACGCCCAGCACGATCGTGATGTCCTCGTCGGTGGCCGGCGCGGAGATGATGACCTTCTTGGCGCCCGCGTCGAGGTGGCCCTTGGCCTTGCCGGCGTTGGTGAAGATGCCGGTCGATTCGACGACGACGTCGACACCGAGGTCACCCCACGGAAGTTCAGCCAGCGGACCCTTGTGCTCCAGCGCCTTGATCTTGGTGTTGCCGATGACGATCGTGTCCTCGCCCTCGAGGCTCACGTCTTCGGCCAGGCGGCCCAGGATTGAGTCGAACTTCAGCAGGTGCGCGAGGGTGGCGTTGTCGGTGAGATCGTTGACGGCCACGATCTCGATGTCCTTGGCCTTACCTGCGGCCTGCTGGGTTGCCAGGGCCCGGTAGAAGTTGCGTCCAATGCGGCCGAAGCCGTTAACGCCAACCCGGATGGTCACGTTCTCTCCTCTTGTAGCTTCTCAGTACCCGTGCCCAGCCTAATAGCGTGCTCACCGGCGTGCGCGACCGCCCGGAAGTCGCCCGATCTGAGGCCCGCTCTGGTCCGCGCGGGGCGAGCCGGTCCAGCGTTCCCGGATCGCGGGCAGCGTGCCGTCCTGCTCCAGCGTGGCCTGCGCGACGTTGATCCGGCCCAGGAGCGCGGTGTCGGTGGTGGGCACCGCGATCGCGATCTTCTCCGTGGTGATACCGCGCTGCACGACGGTGACGCCCGGCACCGTATCGGCCAGTCGGCTCAGCACCGGGTCCAGCTTCATGAACGCGTCGCAGCGGCCGGTGGTCAGGTCCCGCAGTGCGGTGCGGATGCTGCCGTAGTCGTAGACCCGCACCCGGGCGACCTTCTCATCGGCCAGCAGCCGGTTGGCGATCGGCTGGCTGGTGTTGCCCTCCTGGACGCCGATCGTCAGGCCGTCGAGGTCGTCGATCGATCCGACGTCGGGCAGCCGGGTGGCGTCGACGGCCAGTGCCTGACCGGAGATCAGGTACGGGTCGCAGAACGCCGCCTTGAGCGCGCGGGAGCCGGTGATGCTGGTGCCCGATGCGACGCAGTCGTAGTCGCCGGAATCCAGCGCGTCGAAGATGTTGTTGAAGTCGCGGCCCGCGTAGCGGACGAATTGCACCTCGGCGCCCAGCTGCCCGGCGATGGCGGTGAGGAGGTCAATGTCGAGGCCGGCATTGCGAACATCGTTGAAGGGTGGGTCCGGGAACGCGGCGCCGACGCGCAGCAGTTCACCACCGGACATGACGCAACGGTAGCCCGTCGCTGCGTCGTTGAGTTCGTCGTTGAGTCTGACCGCCGAGGAACGCCAGCCAGCCCAGTACCGCCCCGGCGTGCAGCAGCAAGGTGAACGTCAGCGGCTCGATCACCATCGCCGCGACCGCGGCGGGCAGGCTGGCCCGACCCGGATCGCCCACCCAGCGTCGGTAGCGGCGCAGCGCCCACATCCCGAACGCCACATCGATGGCGAGCTTGCCGACGATCACCACCAGCACGGGTGCCAACACCGCGAGATCGCGGGTCGCCAGGAAGTACACCAGCAGCCCGAACGCGGTGAGCCCGTACAGCGGTGCCACCGTGTCGATCGCCTTCACCGGCAACATGACGAGGCCCAGCCGGCCGAACCGAGGATCGCCGACCATGCTGCGATACCACCAGTGGGTCTGCAGGAAACCGCCGAACCAGCGGCGCCGCTGCCGCAGGAACGCCGGCACCGACGCCGGCGCCTCGGTGTGGGCCTGCGCGTCACCGAGTACTCGAAACCCCCAGTCCAGCCGCTGTTCTCCGGCGAACCGGCGCATCCGGGCCACCAGCTCGTAATCCTCGACCAGGCAGGCGTCGTCGAATCCGCCGACGGCCGTGACGGCTTCCCGACGGAAACCGGCGAACGCCCCGGAGATCAACTGCAGGCACTCCACTCGCATCCAGGCATACCGGCCCAGGAAGTTGCGGATGTACTCGTAGGTCTGGAACCACTGCATGGCGCGGCCCAGCGCGGTGGGCGGGCATCGCGGCGTGATGACGCCGGTGACGGCGACCAGTTGCGGTTCACGCGAAAAGGCTTGCCGCACTGCGCCGATCGCCCCGCGCTCCGCCACGGTGTCGGCGTCGACGGTGAGGATGACGTCTGCGCCGGTGCGCATCAGCGCGGCATTGAGGGCTGCCGATTTACCCCCGTGCGGTAGACGCAGCCAGCGCAGCACGGTCGAACCCACCCGCACCGGAGCGCTGAGCTGCCCCTCCGGTGGGACCGCGAAACCATAATTCCCGCAGAGCAATTCGGCGGTCGCATCGGTGGACCCGTCGTCGGCGATGATGATCTCGTCGGGCTTGTCAGCCTGCCCGAGCAGCGCCCCCACGGTGTCCGGCAACGCGCTCGCCTCGTTGCGCGCCGCGACGATGACGGCCAACGTCAGCCGGGCGGTGACAGCTTCAGCCGGCGGCGCGCTACGGCCGATCTGGCGGATCTGCCAGCCGGTGAAAATCTGCAGCGCGGCGTCGTAGCCCAGGTAGGCCAGGCCGACCGACCAGGCCAGCACGCCGCCGCGGCCGAAGGCCAGCAGGAACAACGTGACCCACAGCGCGAACACCAGCACGTGAATGAGCACGCTGACAGCCGGAGTCCCCGGCCGCACGAGCCGTGCGGACGCGCGGCTCAGCGCGGGTGTCAATGATTCTGTCAACGGTTCGATGATAGAAGAACGGCATTGCGGCTGACTCGGTTCGAATGCCGCGTCCCCATTACCCTGTTGTGATGGCACGTGTTCTGTCGGTGAACCTGTCGGCTCACGCGCGGGAGAACCCGGACACGAAGGCGCCGAAACCGACGGGCATCGACAAGACCAGCATCCCCGAGCCCATCCTGGTGCGCGCGCCTGGCCCGATGCGCGAGGGCCTGGGCAGCGGCCTGGTCGGCGACACCATCGGTAACCAGAAACTGCATGGCGGTGACGACCAGGCCGTCTACGCCTACGCCCGCGAGGACCTCGACGACTGGGAGGGTCGGCTCTCGCGCCCGCTGGCCAACGGGATGTTCGGGGAGAACCTCACGACCGCCGGCATCGACGTCACCAATGCCCGCATCGGCGAACGCTGGCGGGTCGGCACGTCAGGGCTGCTGCTCGAAGTCTCCGCGCCCCGTACCCCGTGCCGCACGTTCGCGGCGTTCCTGGACATCCGCGGCTGGATCAAGACGTTCACCGACGCCGGTAAGCCCGGTGCATATCTGCGGGTCATCTCGCCGGGGACCGTACAGGCCGGCGACACCATCGAGATCGTGCACCGCCCCGATCACGACGTGACGATCAGCCTGGTCTACCGCGCCAAGATGTCGGACCCCAGCCTGCTGCCCCAACTGCTGGCAGCTGACGCGCTCTCCGCTGAACTCAAGGCCTATGCAGCCAAGAGAGTGGCTAAGTCGATCTAAGCATCTTCCAGTAGATCAGGGGTGACGGCCGACTCGGTGTCGGGAATGCCGTCCTGCTTGGCCTTGCGGTCGGCCATCGACAGCAGCCGCCGAATACGGCCGGCCACAGCATCTTTGGTCATCGGCGGGTCGGCCAGCCGGCCCAGCTCCTCCAGTGAGGCCTGACGGTGTTCGACCCGCAGCCGGCCAGCATTGGCCAGGTGGTCGGGCACCGTGTCAGCCAGGATCTCCAATGCCCGCTCGACGCGGGCCGCGGCGGCCACCGCGGCACGGGCTGAGCGGCGCAGGTTCGCGTCGTCGAAGTTGGCCAGCCGGTTGGCGGTGGCGCGCACCTCGCGGCGCATCCGCCGTTCCTCCCACGTCAGCCGGGTGTCCTGGGCGCCCATCCGGGTCAGCAGCGCACCGATGGCCTCGCCGTCGCGCACCACGACCCGGTCGATCCCGCGCACCTCGCGCGCCTTCGCACTGACCCCGAGCCGCCGAGCGGCGCCGACCAGGGCCAGCGCGGCTTCCGGTCCGGGACAACTGACTTCGAGCGCGGACGAGCGCCCGGGCTCGGTCAGTGAGCCGTGCGCGAGGAAAGCACCGCGCCATGCCGCCTCGGCGTCGCCGACGCTGCCGCCGACCACCTGGGCAGGCAGCCCCCGCACCGGCCGGCCGCGCATGTCGAGCAGGCCGGTCTGCCGGGCCAAGGCTTCCCCGTCTTTGGCGACCCGCACCAGATATCGGGTGCTCTTGCGGATGCCGCTGGCCGACAGCACGTGCACCACCGCGTTGTAGCCGTAGAGGTCGTAGATGTCCTTGCGCAGCCGCCGGGCGATGACGCCCAGGTCCACTTCGGCCTCGACGACCACCCGGCCCGACACGATGTGCAGGCCGCCGGCGAAGCGCAACAGCGACGCCACCTCCGCGCGGCGGGCCGACACAGAATTGACCGCCAACCGGCTGAGTTCGTCCTTCACCTCAGCAGTCATCGCCACGGGTCGTCACCTCTCGGTCCGTTGCCAGCAGGTCCCTGTACCCCATCGCCCTGCACCCCATCCCCCTGTCGAGTCCCCCCGGCCGGTGACGCAGCAGACGGGAGGGAAGATGCCGCGGGAATCGTATTCCGGGTACGCACACCGTCAAGCGCTGCGGCCAGCTTCGCCGGGTCATGTAAAGGTGTACCAGGTCTGGAGACGTCGGCAAACCGAACTGACGCTTCCAGCAGGCTTGCGGTACGCCCGAGTTGCTCACGCTCCCGGTCAGACGGGACGCGGGCGGCGTCCACGACGATCTCGTCGATGACGAATCCCGGCGCGTGCTGAGCGAGAACATGCAAATGGCGCTCGGCGGAGAAGCCGGCGGTCTCCCCCGGCTCGGCGGCCAGGTTCAGCACCAGGGCACGGCTCGCGGTCGTCGCTTTCAGTGCCGCCGCCAACTCCGGGACCAGTACGTGCGGGATGACACTCGTGAACCAGGAACCCGGTCCGAGCACGACCAGATCGGCGGTCATGATGGCGTCGATGGCCTGGCGGGTGGCGGGCGGATCGCCGGGCAGCAGGCGCACCCGCCGCACCTTGCCCGGGGTGGTGGCCACCGCCACCTGACCGCGGATCACCCGGCTCATTCGAGGATCGTCGTCCAGACCCGACACGTCGGCTTCGATCTGCAGGGCGATCGGGCACATCGGCAGGACCCTGCCCTTGACCCCGAGGATCCGACCCAGTTCGTCGAGCGCGGCCACCGGATCGGCGAGCACCTCGTTGAGCCCGGCCAGCATCAGGTTGCCGATCGGGTGCCCGGCCAGCGCACCGCTTCCACCGAACCGGTGCTGCAGGATGGTGGCCCACAGCCGACCGTGTGGGCTGTCAGAAGCCAAGGCGGCCAACGCCATTCGCAGGTCACCTGGAGGCACGACGCCGAGTTCGTTACGCAGCCGCCCTGACGATCCGCCGTCATCGGCGACAGTGACCACCGCGGTGATGTGCGGGGTGAGGCGGCGCGCCGCCGACAGCGTCGCATACAAACCGTGCCCACCGCCGAGGGCGACGATACGAGTCATTCGCGACCCAGGTCGCGGTGCAGCACGCGGACGGACAGGTGCTCGTTGTGCTCCAGCAGTCCCACGAGCGCTTCGGCCATGGCCACACTGCGGTGCTTGCCGCCGGTGCAGCCGATGGCCACGGTCATGTATCGCTTTCCCTCCCGGCTGTAGCCGTCGACAACGAGCCTCAGCAGCTGATGGTAGGTCTGCAAGAACTCCGCGGCACCCGGTTGACTCAGGACGTACTCGCGGACCGCCGCGTGCTGACCGGTGTACGGCCGGAGCTCGTCGACCCAGTGCGGGTTGGGCAGGAAGCGGACATCCATCACCATGTCGGCATCCATCGGCAGGCCGTACTTGAAGCCGAATGACTCGACGGTCACGCTCGTCTGCGCGACGGCCTCCCCGCCGAAGGCCCGTTCGATGCTTTCCCGCAGGGCGCGCACCGACAGGGTCGAGGTGTCGATGACCAGATCCGCCGACGCCCGCACGGGGGCCAGCATCGCCCGTTCGGCGGCCAGGCCCTCCGCCAGCGTCTGGTTGCCCTGCAATGGATGACTGCGCCGGTTGTTCTCGTACCGGCGCACCAGGATGTCGTCGGAGGCCTCCATGAACAGCACCCGCGGATGGATGTCGCGGGTGGCCAGCTCGGTGCGCACCGAGTCCAGGTCTCCGGTGAAACCACGAGACCGCACGTCCATCACCACCGCCAGCTGGGTGATCCGCGAGCCGGCGGCCAGGCCGAAGTCCACCATCCGTGTGATGAGTTCGGGCGGCAGATTGTCGGCCACATACCAGCCGAGATCTTCGAGCACTTTCGCCGCGGTCCCCCGGCCGGCGCCGGACAGGCCCGTCACCAAGACCACGTCGATACCCGATTCTTCGCCGGTCTGTCCGGTGTGCATGTCTTCGCCTGTGCTGTTTTCTGTCATCGCGTCGCCTGTTCAGCAGACTGATCTTCACCGACGTGGGCGTCCTGCGCAGCCGATACCGCCGAATCCACCGTCACGCCTAGCGCTTCCAGCACTGCGGCTGCGGTCGCGGCGCCGATCCCCGGCACCGACGTGATCTCGTCGACGCTGGCCTGACGCAACCGGGCCAGCGATCCGAAGTGGGTCACGAGCGCCTTGCGCCGGATGTCCCCGAGCCCGGGCACCGAGTCCAGTGCCGACGCCGTCATCCGCTTGGATCGCTTGCTGCGGTGGTAGGTGATGGCGAAGCGGTGGGCTTCGTCACGGATCCGCTGCAACAGGTAGAGACCCTCGCTGTTCCTGGGGAAGATCAGCGGATCCGGTTCAGCGGGTACCCACACCTCCTCGAGGCGCTTGGCAAGCCCAATCACCGCGACGTCGGTGACGCCGAGGTCGTCGAGCACCGCCTGGGCGGCGTTGACCTGGGGGGCACCGCCGTCGACGACGTACAGGTTCGGCGGGTACGCGAACTTGCGGGACTTGCCTTCGGCGGAAAATTCCTCGATGGGCTGGCGCTGCTCCTGGACGTGGCGGGTGAAGCGGCGGCGGGTCACCTCCGCGATCGAGGCCACGTCATCGGAACGACCGCCGCCGGCGGCCTCGCGGATCGCGAAATGCCGGTAGTCGGACTTGCGCGGCAGACCATCCTCGAACACCACCAGGGAGGCCACCACGTCGGTGCCCTGGACATGGCTGATGTCGACGCACTCGATGCGCAGCGGTGCGTCGGCCAGTCCCAGGGATTCCTGAATATTCTGCAGCGCAGCCGATCTGGCGGTGAAGTCGCCGGCGCGCTTGAGCTTGTGCTGCTGCAGGGCATCCTGGGCGTTGCGGTGCACCGTCTCGGCCAGCGCCTTCTTGTCACCGCGTTGCGGCACCCGCAGGTCCACCCGCGAGCCGCGCAGCGCGGAGAGCCAGTCGGCCACCTGCTCGGCGTTCGGCGGTAGGCACGGCACCAGCACCTCGCGCGGCACCGGGTTGGTGGATTCGTCTGCGGCGCCACCCAATTCGGCCTGCTCGCCGTAGAACTGCGTGAGGAACTGCTCGACCAGCTGGGCTTCCGCGGAATCGCCTGGGTCGGCGGGCTTTTCGACCACCCAGCCACGCTGGCCGCGTACCCGACCGCCACGGACGTGGAAGACCTGCACGGCGGCCTCGAGGTCGTCATCGGCGAACGCGACGACGTCGGCGTCGGTGCCGTCACCGAGCACGACGGCCTGCTTTTCCAGTGCGCGCTTGAGCGCGGCGATATCGTCACGCAGCCGGGCGGCGCGTTCGAAGTCGAGCTCCGCGGATGCGGCATTCATCTGGTGTTCCAGCTCGCGGGCGAAGCGATCGGTCTTGCCGGACAGGAAGTCGCAGAAATCTCCGACGATCTTGCGGTGTTCCTCGGCGCTGACCCTGCCGACGCACGGTGCCGAACACTTGTCGATGTAGCCGAGCAGGCACGGACGCTCGATTTGGCTGTGCCGCTTGAACACTCCGGCCGAGCAGGTGCGGGCGGGAAACACCCGGGTCAGCAGATCGAGGGTTTCGCGGATTGCCCAGGCATGCGAGTACGGGCCGAAGTAGCGGACGCCCTTGCGCCGCGGCCCGCGGTAGACGAACAGCCGCGGGTACTCCTCGTTGAGGGTGACCGCGAGCACCGGGTAGGACTTGTCGTCGCGGTAACGGACGTTGAACCGAGGGTCGAACTCCTTGATCCAGTTGTATTCCAGCTGCAGTGCTTCGACCTCGGTGTTGACCACCGTCCACTCGACGTTGGCCGCGGTGGTCACCATCTGGCGGGTACGCGGATGCAGGGCGGAGATGTCCTGGAAGTACGACGTGAGCCGGCTGCGCAGGCTCTTGGCCTTACCGACGTAGATCACTCGACCGTGCGGATCCCGGAATCGATAGACACCCGGCTGGAGTGGAATGGACCCGGGCGCGGGGCGGTACGTCGCGGGATCGGGCACGCTAAACAGGTTAGTCCGAGCGTCCGACTGGCCGGCCACACCCATTACCGTCGACGACGTGCCCACGGCGCGGATCACCCGCCTCACCGAGTCGGACTGGGAGCAGTTCGCCGAACTTCGGCTGCGCGCACTCAGCGAGACGTTCGGCACCGCGGATCAGCAGTACCTCGTCGAGGCGCGCTTCACCCCCGCCGACTGGCGCCGGCGACTGCGCGATCACGCCCAGTTCGTGGTGGTGCTGGCCGGCCAACCCGTCGGCATGATCGCCGCCTACCAGGAGAGCGCTGAGACGGCCTACGTGTACTCGCTGTGGCTCGACCCGGCATCGCGTGGGCGTGGGCTGGGGAGCCGCCTGGTGGCCGCGGCGCTGGACTGGGCCGGCCGGCGCGGGGTGCGCACCGCGACACTGCGAATGGCCCGCGACAACACCGCGGCGCGCGCGGTGTACGAGGGCCTCGGATTCACCGAAGTGCCCACCGGCGGTGCCGTGGGCGAAGTGGTGATGAGACTCACGATCCGGTGACGTCGGGCCGGTACTTGGCCAGCATCGCGCGCAGCGTGTCCATCGACGCGACGGCGCGTTCGCCGTCGACGGACTGGACCGCGAGTACCGGGACGTATTCGTAGTCGGCCAGGTCGACTCGGGCCCACCGGGCGCCCTGCGGGAACGACACGTCAACCACGTCACTCCAGGGCACGACCCGCTCGGTCAGGATGTTGCGCACCCCGATACCGCCGGGGCCGATCCGGACCCGCGGAGTCGCCAGCAGCAGGATCGCGCCGGCCAGGATCACCCCGAGGACACCCATCGACACCTGGTCGGCGGTCTGGATGATGGCGCCGGTGTAGCGGATCTTCAGCAGCAGCCCGACCACGATGCCGGCCGTGGCGACGACGGCGGCCGCGAGGTAGGCGACGTACGGCGTCAGGCGGGGCCGCAGCACCACATCCCAGTCGCTGTCCGCCGTGGTCATGCCCTGCGCAGGTGGCGCAGCGTCAACGCGGTCGACAGTGCGGCGGCGGCGGCCTGTGCGCCCTTGTCCTCGGCCGAACCGGGTAGCCCGGCGCGGTCCAGCGCCTGCTCCTCGGTGTCGGTGGTCAGCACTCCGTTGGCCACCGGTGTCGACGCGTCCAGCGAGACGCGGGTCAGCCCCTGGGTGACCGCGTCGCAGACGTAGTCGAAATGCGGTGTCTGGCCACGGATCACGACGCCGAGCGCGATGACCGCGTCATGGGTGCGAGCGAGTTCCTGCGCGACGACCGGGATTTCGATCGCGCCGAGCACCCGGACGACGGTCGGACTCGGCACCCCGGAGTCGTCGGCCACTCGGCGGGCGCCGTCGAGCAGCGCGTTGCAGATCTTCGAGTGCCAGGTGCTGGCCACGATCGCCAACGACAGATCCGATGCGTCCATCTCCGGAAAATCCGGTACGCCGGCGCCTCCGCTCATTCGCCCGCTCCGCGAGTGTCGCGCGTGGCCCTCATCTAAAGCGCTCCCCCGAGATCGCCGGGTACGGCCTCGTCGTAGTCGTCGAGTCCGGTCAGGTCGTGACCCATCCGGTCACGCTTGGTCATCAGGTAGCGGATGTTCTCGGCGTTGGCCCGCACCGGCAGCGGCACCCGCTCGATGATGTGCAGCCCGTAGCCGTCCAGGCCCACCCGCTTGGCCGGGTTGTTGGTCAGCAGCCGCATCGAGCGCACTCCGAGATCCACCAGGATCTGCGCGCCGATGCCGTAGTCGCGGGCATCAGCAGGCAGCCCGAGTTCGAGGTTGGCATCGACGGTGTCGGCGCCGGCGTCTTGCAGCTGATAGGCCTGCAGCTTGTGCATCAGGCCGATGCCGCGGCCTTCGTGCCCGCGCATGTAGAGCACGATGCCGCGGCCCTCGCGGGCCACCATCGCTAGCGCGGCATCCAGCTGAGGACCGCAATCGCAGCGGCGCGAACCGAACACGTCGCCGGTCAGGCATTCGGAGTGCACGCGCACCAGGACGTCGTGACCGTCGTTCTCCGGTCCGGAGATATCGCCCTTGACCAGCGCGACGTGCTCGACCTCTTCGTAGATGCTGGAGTAGCCCACCGCCCGGAATTGGCCATGGCGGGTCGGGATCCGCGCTTCGGCGATGCGCTCGATGTGCTTCTCGTGCTTGCGTCGCCATTCGATGAGGTCCGCGATGGAGATCAGGGCCAGGCCGTGTTCGTCGGCGAAAACCCGCAATTCGTCGGTCTGGGCCATCGAGCCGTCGTCCTTCTGACTGACGATCTCGCAGATGGCGCCGGCCGGTTGCAGACCGGCCAGCCGGGAGAGGTCGACGGCGGCCTCGGTATGACCGGGGCGGCGCAGCACGCCACCGTCCTTGGCGCGCAACGGAACGACGTGGCCGGGCTTGGTGAAATCGTCCGAAACACTGGTCGGATCGGAGAGCAGCCGCATGGTCGTCGCCCGGTCTGCCGCCGAAATACCCGTTCCCACACCATTTTTGGCGTCAACGGTGACGGTGTAGGCGGTGCCGTGCTTGTCCTGGTTGACCGCATACATGGGCAGCAGGCCGAGCTTGTCGCAGATTTCGCCGGACAGCGGGACACACAGGTAACCAGAGGTGTAGCGGACCATGAACGCAACCAGCTCCGGCGTCGCCTTCTCGGCGGCGAAGATCAGGTCGCCTTCGTTCTCGCGGTCTTCGTCATCGATGACGACGACGGCCTTACCGGCCGCGATATCGGCAACCGCCCGTTCGACGGTGTCCAGCCTCGTCATCCTTGCCACCCTGTAACCGTGGGAGTTCCACATCGGGAATTCCAAGTGATCCTGCTGCAAACAGTATGAACCACCTCGCGCGGGCGGTTATTGCCCGTCTTGCTCAGCGGCCCGTTCACGGACCGTCACCGGGGATATCTGCAGGCCAGCTGCGCGGTGTGACGTATGTGACAGGGCGGACCCTTGGGTCATGCGGACGGGGCGGTGAGCCGCTGGTACTGCTCCCACGACGCCCGTTCCACCCAGTTCGTCAGCAGCTTGCCGTCCTCGCGTACCGCCCACACCGCGGTGCCGGTGACCTCGACGTCCTCCCCGTTGGGTGCGGTGCCGAACATCCCGTTGTTCTTCCCGGTCAGCACCCATCGTGACGCGACCCGGCTGCCGTCCTCGTTCTGGAACGACTCGCTGACCGCCAGATGCAGATCGTCGAGCACCGCCAAAAACCCCGCGATCCATGCCTTGAAATTCTCCCGGCCCACGATCGTCTCGCCGCCGCTGACGATGACGAAATCCTCGACCACGAAGCCGTCGACCGCGGAGGAATCGTGTGCGTTCCAAACGGCGTCCCAGAACGCATGCACGAGAGCTACCGAATCCTGCTTAGCCATGCCTGTGGAAACGCGATCGAGGCCGCTGGTAGTCCCGTGCCGCCGCTACGCTGGCGGTGCCGAAAACCAGCTGCGACGCCATGACACTGAGGAGTGCGATGAAGGGTCTCGGTCACGATGTCGGAGTGCTCGGTGTCCTACCGGTCCGGCCCGCCCAATTGGACTCGCCAGAGGCGGTCAACGCATGGCTGTACTCGGTCGGATCCGCCGAGCGAAGCCGCCAGGTGGGCGCCATGTCCCGCGAGAAGCTCACCAACTTCGTGGCACTGCTCGATGCGGCCACGGGTCCCGAGCTGCTCCGGTCGGTCGACCCCGGCCTGGCGACCCGCATCGTCGGATCGGCGGACGCCGCGCAGGCGGCCCGCTGGCTCGAGTCCATCGAAACCGACCCGGCCGCCGAAATCCTTCGGCGGCTGACGAATTCGGCCCGCGACAGGCTGCTGGACCAGATCGACGTGCCACAGGCGGAGACTCTGCGGGAGGTGCTGCAGTGGCCGCCGACCTCGGTGGCCGCGCACATGCACCCTGACGTCTTCACCGTCCCGGACTCGATCACCGCCGCCGAGGCCGCGGTGTTGGTCCGCACTCAGAGCACCCAGGTGCGCAACAGGATCCAGCACGGCGCCCTGATCTACGTGACCGACGCCGACCGCCGGCTGACCGGTTTCCTCGAATTCCAGGATCTGGTGCTGGCCCAGCCCGACCAGACCGTCGCGGAATTGGGCAGTGCGGATCCCGTCTGGGTGCGTCCCCGGATCGACGCCGAGCAGGCCGCCCAGTCGCTGGTCGACTACGACTTGGCCGCACTGCCGGTGGTCGACGAACAACACAGGCTGCTCGGCGTCCTGACCTACGACGCGGCGGCCGACATCATCGATTCCGCGGCGACCAGGGACGCCGAACGCCAGGGCGGCTCGGAACCACTCGAAGTCCCCTACCTCCGCGCCTCGCCATTTCGGCTGTGGCGCAAACGAATTGTGTGGCTGCTCGTGCTGTTCGTGGCCGAGGCCTACACCGGCACGGTATTGCGCGCGTTCGAGGACGAGATGGAGGCCGTCGTCGCATTGGCGTTCTTCATCCCGCTGCTGATCGGAACCGGCGGCAATACCGGCACCCAGATCACCACCACGCTCGTGCGGGCGATGGGAACCGGACAGGTTCGGCTACGCGATCTCCCGCAAATCCTGGCTAAAGAAATGTCGACCGGCTTCCTCGTCGCGCTGACGATGGCCGCTGCCGCGATCGTCCGGGCGTGGACACTCGGGGTTGGACCGCAGATCACGATCACGGTGTCCCTGACGGTCGCCGCGATTGTGCTGTGGTCGGCGCTGGTCTCGTCGATACTGCCGCTGCTGCTCAAGAAGTGCCGGGTCGATCCCGCGGTTGTGTCGGCACCGATGATCGCGACGATCGTCGACGGCACCGGGCTGATCATCTACTTCCTGATCGCCCACGCCACACTGCCTCAGTTGGCCGGGCTGTAGTTACCCGAACTGGTGCTTGTGCCGTTCCACTGCTTCCACACTCGAGACGGTGTCGGGGCGGAGATCAGACCTGCTTCTGGCCCGGCGTGCTGGTCACCACGCCGTTGGACGTCCTCCAGTACCCGTCGTAGACGGTGATGGTAAACGCGGAGAACTTGGTGAGGGCGGCGGTGCCGGAGTTGAGGTTGCCGGTCAGGGAGTCCCCGGTGGAGACGATGTACCCCGAGCCGGGGTTGGCGTCAGTGGGCACCGCGCTGAGTTTCGTGGTCGAGATCGTCTCGCCATCGGGATCGGTCGCTTTTATAGACGTCCAGCTATTGCCGACCTTGTTGGCGCTCGAACCCGGGTCCCTGTTTTCGGCGTAGATCGGGACGACCACTTTGACGGTGCTGGTGCCGCCGTAGCCGTCGGTGACGGTCAAGTTGAACCAGTCCGTCTTTTGCGCCGCGCTGGCCCCCATCTTGGCTGCGGCGTGGAAGTAGGCCGCGTTCTGGCTGATCGAGTACGACATGGTGCCGTTGGAGTTGACGGTCACAGTGCCGCCGTTGGCGGTGGCGATGGTGCCGCCGCTGGCCAGGGCGAATGTCGTGCCGGTGCCATCGAACTTGTTGTTGATCAGCAGTGCGTCGGCGTCGGCGTCGCTGGCGACGAATGTCATGCCGGTGACCGTCTGGACCCCGGCCGCGTTGGGGTTGGTCTTGGATCCCGGACCGGACAGCGTGACCGTCCCGGAGCTGCCGTTGACGGTCACGGTGGGTGCGTTGTTGATCTCCGACGGCGCCACGTTGATCGTCGCGATGATCACCGACTTCCCGGTGGCATCGGTGGCCTTGATCGTGAAGAAGTCGTTCGTGGTCGTGGTGTGGCCCAGACCCGCCGTCCGGGTGTAGGTGTACGTGCCGTTGGCGTTCACGGTCACGCTGCCCTTCGACGGCGCGCTGCCAAGGCTGTATGTCAGCCCCAATCCGGTATCGCCGGCCGGCACGTTCAGCGAGCCGTTGGTTACGCCGGCCACCCCGTTGGTGTTGGTCTGCGGCGACGGCGTCGTCAGCCCGTTCAGGGTGACCGTCGCCGTGGTCGTGCCACCGTGGTTATCGCTCACCTGGACTTGGAACGTGTCCGACGTGGTTCCCGACTTCGGGATGTAGGTGAACGAGGTGCCGCTCATCGTGATGATGCCGCCGCTGGATCCGTAGACCGAGCCACCGGTCGCACCGACCAGGGTGTAGGTCAGGCCGTCACCGTCACCGTCGGAGCCACCCGTAATGGTGCCGCGCACGACACCGAGGCCACTCGTGCTCGAACTGGCCACCCCGCCGCTCAAAGTCGGTGCGGCGTTTTGCTTTTCGATCGGAATGCCGTAGGTCACCGCGGTGGTACCACCGAAGGCGTCGCTGACATTGATCGTGAACGTGTCGCCGGGGTCACCGGTGACCGCATGGTCGTGCCAGTAGCTGTCTGAGACACCGAACCAGGCGTACTTCTGAATGGTGTAGGAGTAGGTGCCGTTGGCATTGACGGTGATCGAGCCGCCCTGTGCGGTGCTGTACGTGCCGGCCGCCCAGGTGACCGCATCGCCGTCGGCATCAATGGCCTTCAGCGTGCCAGTCGTATCCTGCTTGTCGTTCGGTCCGGTGACCCGGCTCAGCGACGAACTGCCCACTGTCACACCGTTACCCGCCGGTGCGGCGTTGGCGACTGTCGGGGTGACGCTGATCGTCGCGATCGTCACGGTCTTACCGGTGCCGATCTCCGTGGCGACGATGGTGAACGAGTCATTCGGCGTCGTGGTGTGGCCCAGACCGGCTGTGCGGGTGTAGCTGAAGGTGCCGTCGGCATTGAACGTCACGGCACCCTTCGACGGTCCGGTGCCCAAGCTGTAGGTGTACAACCCACTGTCACTGGCAGGAACGTTGAACTGGCCGGTGACCTTGCCCGGAGTGCCGGTATTGACATTCGTCGTCGGCGACGGAGTGGTGAGTCCGGTGAGGCTGACGGTCGCCTGCGTAATGCCCTCATGGCCGTCGTTGACGAGCACCTGGAACGTATCCGACGTGGCGCCGACGTTCGGGGTGTAGGAGAACGAGCCGTCCGAATTGATCCTGACGATGCCGCCACCTGAGCTGTACACCGAGCCGTTCGTGGCACCGACCATGCTGTAGGTCAGGCTGTCGCCGTCACCATCGGAACCCGCGATGTTGCCGCGCACCACACCCATGGCCGAGGTGGTCTTGTTGTTCACCGTTCCACTGTCGACAGTGGGCGCCGCGTTGAGCTTCGCGATCGGGACCGAGTACGTGACCGCCGTGGTGGCGCCGTAGCTGTCTTTGACATTGATGGTGAACGTGTCGCCGGGATCACCAGCGACGGCATGGTCATGCCAGTAGCTGTTGTGAACTCCGAAGGGAGCAAACACATTCTTGTCGTAGGTGAACGTGCCGTTCGCGTTGACCGAGATCGACCCACCCTGGGCCGTGGTGTAGGTGCCGGCCGTGAACGTCACCGGATCGCCATCGGCGTCCGTCGCGTGCAGCGTGCCCGTCGTGTGCTGCTCGTCCCGCGGACCGCCGCCCGCGTTGTACGTCGGCGCACCAACGGGAGAGTCGGTGGTCAGACCCGTGCCCACCGGCGCGCTGTTGCCCAGGGTCGCGTTGACGTTGACCAGAGCGACGGTCACCGTCTTCCCGGTGCTGTCGGTGCCCAGGATCGTGAAGGAGTCTGTGGTCGGCTGTGATCCAGCCGTCGACGACCTGGTGTAGACGAACGTGCCATCGGCGTTCACCGTCACCGTGCCCCTGGCGGGGTTGGGGCCGGTGCCGAGGCTGTAGTTCATCAGTCCGACGTCGGCACTGCCCGTGGGGATGGTCAGGCCGCCGGTCACCGTGCCGGTCCGGGTGTTGAAGGTGGTTACCGGCGACGCGGAGCTCACGGGCACCGACACGGCAGTCGTGTAGGCGTGGCCGAAGCTATCGGTGCTCGTCAGCTGGAACGTATCCGTCGTCGCGCTCGATGCCCGGTTCGGGGTGTAGACGTACGCGCCGGTGGCCGCATTGAGCTTGACGATGCCGCCGTTGGCGGTGTACGCCGTTCCCCCGCTGGCGCCGTTGAGCGTGTAGGTCGTCGGGTTGTCCGGGCTCGCCGGTGTCGAGACCACACCGCGAACCACGCCCAGCGCCGAGGTGCTTGCGACCGTGTTGGTCATCGACCCCACGGCTTGGTTGTAGTAGACGGTCACGGTGACGGTCTTCTGCGTGGTGGCGGTGTCGCCGTCCGGCATGTACGGATGCAGCACGCTGATCTCGCCGTCGCCTTGCGCCAGGACCGTCAGAGTGAACGTCAGAGTCTTGGGGGTCGAGGCGCCGAGCGGATTCCAGTCCCACACAGTCCAATTCATCCGCCCGTTGGTGCCGTCGACGACGGTGACGGTAAAGCGGCTGTCGTTGGGTTCGGTGAAGCCGTACGAGGTGATCGGGTCGCCGTCGGCATCGTAGAACTGCACGTAGCCAGAGACGGTGGTCCCGCTGGCGCCCGGTAGGCGCGTACTGGTCTGCTGCATGTCGGTCACGACGGGCGCGTGATCGGTCGCCACGTCCGCGAACCGCTGGAAGATCGCGACCACGACGACGTACATCATGAGCGACACCGGATTCGCCGGGACCCCCAGGTTGATCGTCGAGTCCAGGACGGTCTTCGGGGAAAGGAAGGCGCCGGACGCGGCCGACGTGATCGGATCCGACAAACCGTTGATCAGATCGCCACTGGCGAGCGCCACCATCGCCGCCCCGAGGCTCATCGCCTCGTTCCCCCACGCGATCGGGTCGGGATTCTGCGCGTAGTTGAAAACCACAATGGCGCCCGCGAGCACCGCCGCCGTCACCGACGCCGGCGTGATCGTGGACGGTGCGCCATCCACCATCTTGAACGGTGGCACGAACTGGTTGATGAGGCTCGCCAGGCCATTGAGCTGGTAGGAGAACCTGTCCGCCACGACCGAGGACGTGAAGAACGCGTTCAGGAATGTGATCGGGAATTTGAGCCAGCTGTTGGAATAGGTCAGCGGAGCCGCCAGCAAGGCGTTTATCTGCGCGCCCCAGGCGTCAAGTGAGGTCTGGAGGGCGTAATTCGCCGGGGTGGTGATCGGGCCCGCGTCGTCCTGAGCCGCCGACACATTGCCATTCATTGAGTACGCCGCTGCGGCGACGGCGGTCTTCCCCGCGCTGGCCTTGGCGGTGGTGGACTTCGGATCGACGACGGTCGTCGCGCTCGGGGTCGACGGAGTAGTGGCCGTGCCGGTCGTCGTGGTCGTGGTCGTCGTGGTCGTCGCGTCGGTCGGAGTGGCGTCAGTCGATGGCGTCGTCGTCGTGCCGTCGGTCGACGTAGTCGTTGCTGGCGTCGTGGTCGTTGCTGGCGTTGTCGAGGTTTGCGGTTGACTGGTCGTGCCCGTCGGCCGGACCGACACCGTAGAACCGCTGTTCGAGTCCGCGGTCTGCTGTTTGCCCGTCGAGCGAGTGCGCGCAGACCCGACAGATCCTTTTGCGCGGTTGGAGCTGGCGGAAGGGCCGGAATTGCTCCCCGAATTGCTCCCCGAATGCGATGCCGCGCCGGAATTCGATGACCCGCCGTCGGTGGTGGCCGAGGCCACCCCCTGCCCCATGCCTACGGCCAGACCCAGCCCCATCGCAGCGGCGAAAATGCCATTGCGGGCAGCGCGCTTCCGGTTGCGAGCGACGACTTTCCGGTGGCGAGCAGCCTGCTTCCGGTGGCGACCCACCTGCTTCTTCTTCGAAGCCACCAACTCTCCCGACACGTCCGATGTGACTGATCCCCGCAATCCAGCACGCGGAGATGAACGTCACTGACCGGCCCGCAACGTAACACTACTTACAACGTTTCGCCAAAGCTTGTCTCAGTCAAGTTTTTGCGAAACGCAGCGACCTGCGGTTTTATCGTCAAAGTTCCACACGCGTGTCGAAAACGAATGCTGAGCATTCGCCTAGCATCAGGAATTTAGCAAAGGTACGTTTCGGATGGTTTGACGGGCGCGTAAGACGCCGGAAAACGCTAAGCGTTCTGCTGAGCCGTATACGTCTTGGAGATGCTGGACGGGGTGGTGCTCACCACGCCGTTGTTCACCACGTAATAGCCGTCGTACACGGTCAGGACGATGGTGTCGCCCGTCTCGGTGCCGGTCGTGCTCAGGATCTGCGATCCCGAGTCGTAGCTCGCGATACCGTTCGCCGGCTGCTGGGTGATGGCGTAACTCACCGAATCGCCGTCGTCGATGTCACTACCGAAGACCGTCGTCCACGTGGTGGAACTGCCGAACATGGTGCTCCCGGGCCACCGGATGCCGTCGGTGAGCGACGGAGCGGTGTTGGTCGCATAGATCGGCACTACGGCCGTGAACGTCGTGCTACCACCGAAGCCGTCGCTGACCGTCACGATGAAGTTGTCCCCGACGGCGTTGCCGAGGGCGCCGATCTTTGCCGCGTCGTGGTAATAGCTGCTGACCAGCGATTTGCTGATGGTGTAGGTGAACGAACCGTCTGCTGCAACCGTCACCGACCCGCCATTGACGGTCGAGAGGGTCCCCGCGGTGAAGGTGAGCGCATCGCCGTCAGCGTCGGATGCGCCGATGGTGCCCGTGGTCGTCTGCTTCCGAGTGGCAGCCGACGTCAGCGACGAGGACGCGACCGTCACTATGCCTGCCGCCGGAACGGCGTTGTCCACCGTCGGAACGACGTTGATCGTCGCGATCGTCACTGTCTTGCCGGTGGCGACCTCGGTGCCGATCACGGTGAACGAATCGTTCGGCGTCGTGGTGTGGTTCAGACCGGACGTGCGGGTGTAGCTGAAACTGCCGTCGGGGTTGACGGTCACCGAGCCCTTCGATGGGCCAGCGCCGAGGCTGTAGGTCATCAGCGCGCTATCGGCCGCCGGGATGTTCAGGTTTCCGGTGACAGTCCCGTGGGTGGAGGTGTTGACGTTCGCCAGCGGCGACGGAGTACTCAATGACACGTTCACGGTGGCCGTCGTGGTGCCGCCATGGCCGTCAGAGACCAAGACCTTGAACGAATCCGACGTCGACGCCGACGCGTTCGGGATGTAGGTGAACGAACCGTCCGGGTTCAGCGCGACGATGCCGCCCTTGCTGGTGTACGTCGACGCGGACGTGGCGCCGCCCGGATTACCCGCGCCGGCAAGGGAATACGTGAACGAATCGCCGTCGCTGTCCGACCCCGACACCGACCCGCGCACCACACCGAGACCGTCGGCACTGCCGACCGAGGCGCTCGAGGACGGCGCCGCGTTTTCGGTCGCAAGCGGCACTGAGAACGTGACCTGGGAGACGCCGCCCATCGAGTCGGTGACGTTGATCTTCACCGTGTCGGCCTTGTCGGTGGCCGGCGCGTCGAGCGCGGCCGCTTTATGCCACTCGTCGTCGAGTGCGGTGTGCGAGTAGAGGAATCCGCCACCGGCGGCCACCGTGATCGTCCCGCCCAGAGCCGAGGTGTAGATACCGGAGGCGACCGTCACCGGCTGACTACTCGCATCGACGCCGCTGAACGTGCCGGTCGTGGTCTGGGTCCCCGGCACGGTAACAACACCGAGGAGCTTGGTGGGCGGAATGAACGTCCCGCCCGTGACAGTGGTCGTGGGTGTCACGGTAATCAGTGGGGGCGAGACCGAGACGGTCGGCAGAGTCACCGTCTTGCCGCTGGTATCGGTGCCGATGATCGTGAAGGTGTCGGAGGTACTGCCGGTGCTCGAGACGCTGCGGGTGTAGGTGTAGGTCCCGTCGGCGTTGATCACCACCGAGCCCTTCGACGGGCCGGCGCCGAGACTGTAGGTCAGCAGGCCCGAATCATCGCCCGGGACATTGACTTTGCCGTTCTCGGTGTAGGCGCTGGTGCTTGTTGTCGTGGTGCCGGGCGAGAGGTTCGAGAGCACCACGACCGATGCGGTGGCGGTGCCACCGTTGCCATCGGCGACCTGCACCTGGAACGTATCGGTATCCAATGCGGGAAGGAGGTCGGTCGACACCTTCGGGATGTACACGAACGCGCCGGTGGCCGTGTTCAGCGCAACGATGCCACCTTCAGTGGTGTAGATCGAGCTGCTGGTCGCGCCTGTCGTGCCCGGGTTGACCAGGCTGTACGTCAGGGAGTCCCCGTTGAAATCGACTGCCGTCACAGTGCCCCGCACGACGCCCATGCCGTCGGGCAGCCCCGCTGACCCGACAGCGACCGGTGCGACGTTCAGCGTGCCGGTGTAGCTCACGTTGACGACGACGGTGACCGTGTGACCGTCGGGCGCGTACGGATGGTCCAAGCCCCCTTGGCCGATCTGGCCCAAGCTGTCATCGATGGTGATGGTGAACGAGTCGGTGTCCGAGCTCGCGAGGTCGGAGGTGCGCGTGTAGGTCCACGAGCCGTCCGGCAGGACAGTGACGATGCCCTTGGCGGCCTGGGTGGAGGTGTAGATCAGCGGGTCGCCGTCGGCGTCGGTGGCGGTCACCTTGCCGGAGACGATGGTCAGAAGCTGGCCGGTCTGGGTACTGCTGGCCACCATCGGGAGGTGGTCGAGGGCCACCCATCGGAATCGGTCATAGACCGCGACCACAGCGATATACGCCATCAGCGAGAACAGGTTGGGTTGCGCACCCGTGGTGAACGTCATGTTCAGGACGCTCGACGGGTTCGTAATACCAGCCGTCCCGCCCGCGACGGCGGCGTCCCGCCAGTGCTCCGGGTTGAAGTCGCCGGCCAGCAATTCATCCATGACCTTCACCATCGCGCCGACGGCCGCAGCGGCCACCTGCGTCTTGGTCAGGGTGGCGCTTTGGGGGTCTTTGATCGTGAAGGGCGGCACGATCCGGTTCAGCAGGGAACCCAAGACGTTGAGCCCGATGGCGAACGTGTAGTCGGGGTCGATCGGCTGGATGAACAAGTGCACGATGCGCATGAGATCGGGGGCCCATCGAAAGGACGGGGTCGGATTCGCGAAGTTCAGGTCGATCGTGAGGTCGTGGGCATCGAGCGCTTGGTCCAGGAGGTAGTTCGCCGGGGTGACGAACTTGAAGGTCGGCGGCTCGGGCCAGCCCACGAGTTGGTTCAGCACAATCTGGAGTGTGTCGAGCGCCTTTTCGACAGGTGTTTCCGATGCGGACGCAGTCCTTGACGCCACGGTGGGCTGGGCCACGGTGGGCTGGGCCGCCGCACTGCTGGGAGCGGGCAGGATCTTGTTGAGTTCGCCTGTGATGCGGCCGATTTCGGCGCGTAACTCGTCGCCGGCACGGGCGCCGTTGCGGAGCACCGCGGTCCCCATCTCGGACAGGTTGTGCTGCATCAGACTGATTGCGTTGGCCACCGGGTCCGCGGCAGGCGCGGGCGTCAGCACGACGGTGCGGACCGCTGTGACGGGTTGGCTGGTCGACGTCACCAGCGCGGCGGCCGCACCCGATCGCGGACGGGGACGGGGCGTGGTCGCCGTCGCCGTCGCCGTCGCCGTCGACACGGGCGACCGTTTCGACCCGGCATTGCCCTGCGCGTTGCCCGGAGCGGTTCGCTGGTGATTTTGCGACGCTGCCCTGGCCGGTCCCGCCGACGGCGAGTTGTTGGCAGAGCCGGCATTCGATGAGCCATCCGTACTCGCCGACGCGGTGCCCTGGCCGCCGGCGACGGCCGCGGCCAGCCCGACACCGACGGCTCCGACACCCAGCCAGTGCGCGCAGTTCGAGGTTTCGAATTTGGACGGCTTGCGATGGCGGCCTTGAGTCCGGCGCGGTTTCCGCGGACTAACGGCGGCCATGGCTACTCCTTGTGCTCCGAGTGTTCTACGTCGACAGATTCACCACGGCCCCCCTTCTGCCGAAGGGCCGTACGGTTGCGACGCGGCTCACACACTTTGCTCGGGGGAGACGCAGGTTACGTACTGCTCCGCAACTTAACATCGCCGAGCGTTTTCGCCAAGGACAATTAAGAATGCAAATTCAAACAGTCCGCTGAACAGCCGATTCGGGACGGGTACTCCCGTTCTCATCCCGCAGGGAACACGTGAAGAATCACGAGGCAGGGCCGAGCAGCAAACGCCTGTGCCTGATCAAGTGATTAGCTGCGCGCTGCGGGTCACCCCGCGCGATCGGCGAGCAAACGCTCGACATATTTCGCGATGACATCCACCTCGAGATTCACCGGAGTCGCGACCGGAGAGCGACCGAGAGTGGTCAGCCCCAGCGTCGTCGGAATCAGCGACACCTCGAACCAATCCTGACCGAGTCCGGAGACCGTCAGCGAGATGCCGTCGACGGTGATCGAGCCCTTTTCCACGACATAGCGCGACAGCTCGGGCGGCAGCGCGATCCGCACGACCTCCCAATGCTCGGACGGCGTCCGGCTCACCACCCGACCGGTGCCGTCGACGTGACCCTGAACGATGTGGCCACCGAGCCGGCTGTTGAGCGCGGCGGCGCGCTCGAGGTTCACCGCACTGCCGACGTCGACAGCGGCCAGGCTGGACCGGTTGAGCGTCTCGGCCATCACGTCGGCACTGAACCGGCCGTCGGGCAGCACGTCGACCACGGTCAGGCACACGCCGTTGACGGCGATCGAGTCGCCGTGGCGGGCGTCGGTGGTGACGACGGGCCCGCGGATGACGAATCGGGCGGAGTCGGCCAAGTCATCCTTGCCGACCACCTCGCCCAGCTCCTCGACGATTCCGGTGAACACGCGCCCAATCTAGCCCGGGCCCGACGACACTCGCTTAGCTCCACTAAAATCGCAGGTCACGGCCCACGAGGCGGGGCCATGCCGCCCTGGCGACTGAAGTCAGGTCGGGTCGACCCTCTACGATGCACCTATGCCGACGCGCCGCCGAATGTTTGCCGTCCTTGTCGCCCTCTTCGCCACAGCAGCCCTGTTCGTCGCCGGCTGCTCGTCGTCGTCGAAGCCCTCCGAGCCACTGCCGGACGCAGCTGGACTGCTGCAGCAGTCCATCGCAGTCACCAAGGGCCTCAAGAGCGCCCACCTCGACATCAGCGTGAACGGCAAGATCGATGGCCTGCCGGTCAAGAAGCTCACCGGCGACCTGACCAACATCCCCGCCGTCGCGGTGTCCGGGAACTCCACGATCTCGATGGGCGGCTCTGACGTCGACATCCAGCTGGTGGTCGTGGACGGCACCCTGTATGCCGCGCTGACCCCCAACAACTGGCTCGATATGGGCCCGGCCAAGGACATCTACGACCCCTCGGTGGTGCTCAACCCCGACAACGGCCTTGGCAACTGGCTCGCCAACATCACCGACCCCAAGTCGGAGGCCAGCGAGACCATCAACGGCGTCGACACCGTGCGGGTCTCCGGCAAGGTCAGCGCCGACGCCATGAACAAGCTGATCCCGCTCAAGGCGACCAGCCCGCTGCCCGCCACCGTGTGGATCCAGAAGGCCGACCCCCATCAGCTGGTGCAGGCCAAGGCCGACACGGGCAATGGCGGCAGCATTCAGATCACGCTGTCGGAGTGGGACAAGCCGGTCACCGTCACCAAGCCCGCCGTCTGACGGTCTGAGTCATGGCTGACTCCCCCGATATCGCCGCGCACCCGGCGCCGACCTCCGGCCGCAGCCGCCGGATCGTGATCAGCGCGGGCAGCCTTGCCGTATTGCTCGGGGCGCTCGACACCTACGTCGTCGTCACGATCATGGTCGACATCATGTCGACGGTCGGCATCCCGGTGAACAAGCTCCAGCAGGTCACGCCGATCATCACCTGGTACATGCTGGGCTACATCGCGGCCATGCCGCTGCTGGGCCGGCTGTCCGACCGCTTTGGGCGCAAGCTGATGCTGCAGCTGTCCCTGGTCACCTTCGCGGTGGGCTCGGTGGTGACGGCACTGTCGACCGACCTGACGATGCTGGTGATCGGTCGGCTCGTCCAGGGCATCGCCGCCGGGGCCTTGTTGCCCGTCACGCTGGCGCTGGCCGCCGACCTATGGGCCGCCCGCAGCCGGGCCACGGTGCTCGGCGGTATCGGCGCCGCCCAGGAACTGGGCAGCGTGCTCGGCCCGCTATACGGCATCGGGGTGGTGCTCCTGCTCGGCAAGTGG
This sequence comes from Mycobacterium sp. RTGN5, assembly GCF_033804465.1. Lineage (NCBI taxonomy): Bacteria > Bacillati > Actinomycetota > Actinomycetes > Mycobacteriales > Mycobacteriaceae > Mycobacterium > Mycobacterium sp. RTGN5. The sequence continues at coordinate 97,669 of NZ_JAPZLA010000005.1, read as the reverse complement.
CAGGACGTGTTCTGGATCAACGTGCCGCTGACCCTGATCGCGATGATCGCCATCCATTTCAGCCTGCCGGGCCACGATCGCACCGCGAACCCCGAGAAGGTCGACCTGGTCGGCGGCATTCTGCTCGCGATCGCGTTGGGCCTGGTCGTGATCGGTCTCTACAACCCGGCCCCCGATGGCAAGCAGCTGCTGCCGCCGCACGGCCTGCTGCTGGTCGGCGGGGCTGTCGTCGCGGCGATCGCCTTCTTTGTCTGGGAACGCTTCGCCCGCACCCGGCTGATCGAACCCGCCGGCGTGCGGTTCATCCCATTCCTGGCCGCACTGGGCACCTCGCTGTGCGCGGGCGCGGCGCTGATGGTCACCCTGGTCAACGTCGAGCTGTTCGGCCAGGGCGTGCTGGGCAAGGACCAGACGCAAGCCGCCTTCCTGCTGCTGCACTTCCTGATCGCGCTGCCGATCGGCGCCCTGATCGGCGGCTGGGTCGCCACCAGGATCGGAGACCGGATCGTCGCGGTGGTCGGCATGCTGATCTCCGCGGGTGCCTATTGGCTGGTGTCGCACTGGGGAACCAATGTCGCCAGTGCGCGCCACGATCTGGGCTTCGCGTCATTGCCGGTGATCGACACCGACCTCGCGTTGGCCGGTCTCGGGTTGGGCCTGGTGATCGGTCCCCTCACCTCGGCTGCGCTACGCGTGGTGCCGGCGGCCCAGCACGGCATCGCGTCGTCGCTGGTCGTGGTGGCCCGGATGACGGGCATGCTGATCGGCGTCGCGGCACTGAGCGCATGGGGCCTGTATCGGTTCAACCAGATCCTGGCGACCCTGCCCAGCCCGGGCGGCAACAGCCTGGCTGCCAAACTTGCCGGCGAGGCCGTGCGCTATCGCACCGCGTTCGCCATGCAGTACGGCTCGATCTTCTTCATCACGGTCATCGTGTGCCTGGTCGGCGCCGCACTGGCGCTGTTCATCGGCGGCAAGCAGGCGCACGCCGACGAGCTCGAAGCCGAAGAGACGCTACCCGCTTCGCGGTAGCTCCACGTCGCGGGCCAGCAGGTCGGCCCAGGTGTCCCGGCGCACCACCAGCCGGGCATCGCCGCCCGTGGCGAACACCACCGGGATCCGGCGCGCGCCGTTGTACTGGTTGGACATCGTGTAGCAGTACGCCCCGGTGACGGGCACGGCCAGCAGGTCGCCGACGGCGGGATTGTCAAGGCGCACACCGTCGATCAGTTGGTCTCCGGACTCGCAGTGCCGGCCTACCACCGTGACGGTGTCGCCGCCGCCGAGCCGGTCGACGAGCGCGGCCTCGAATCGCTGGCCGTACAGCGACACCTCGAGGTTGTCCCCCATCCCGCCGTCGACCGCGACGTGGGTGATCTGCCCGCGCTTGACGGTGGTGACCCGGTAGACCGTGCACGCGGCGCCCGCGGTCATCGACCGGCCCGGCTCGACGATGATGCGTGCGTCGGCGGGGATCAGCCCGCGGGCCTTGTCGATCATGGTCTGGGCGTAGACGTCCACTTCTGGCGGGTGATCGGCGTAGGTGTAGCGGACGCCGAGCCCACCGCCGAAGTCGTAGACGTCGAAGCTGCCGAGCTCGGCGATCGGAGCCACGGCGGCGGCCAGCTGCTCGGCATCGAGCAGCTGGGAGCCGACGTGGGTGTGCACGCCGTCGCAGCGCAGCACCCTGCTGCGGCGGATCTTCTCGATCGCCACCCTGGCATCTTCGGGCAGCAGACCGAACTTCGAACCGGCGTGCCCGGTCGCGACGGCCGCATGAGTGTCGGCCTCGATACCGGGCACCACCCGCACCAGGCAGGCCTGCCGGTGACCTGGTTCGACGATGCGCTCCAGCCGGTCGATGTCGTCGAAGTTGTCGACGACGATCAGGCCGACGCCCTTGGCGACGGCCAGTTCGAGTTCCTCGTCGGTCTTGGCGTTGCCGTGCAACAACATTCGCGCCGGGTCGGCGCCGGCGGCCAGCGCGGTCATGATCTCTCCCCCGCCCGCGACGTCGAGCATCAGCCCCTCTTCGCTGACGAGGCGCTGAATTGCGGTGCACGGGAACGCTTTTGATGCGAACGCCACATCGCTTCGGGCCCAGCGGCCGCGGAACGCCGCCAGATAGTCCCTGGCCCGCTGCCGCACCGCGTCCTCGGCGACCACCATGACCGGAGTGCCGAACTCGGCCGCGAGCACGTCCAGGCGGCAGCCGCCGACGGTGAGCATGCCGTCGTCGATCAGGGAGCCGGGCGGGAACAAACCGAGCACGTCGGGATCGCTCATCTGAGTCATCTTGCTCCACGCAGGCGTATTAATCGCGGGTCCGCGGGTACCCGAACGGCATGAGCAACGAACTTTCCGGCAAGCGAATCGCATTCCTGGTCGCCCCCGAGGGCACCGAGCAGGTCGAGCTCACCAAGCCGTGGGAGGCCGTCGAAGAGGCCGGCGGGACCCCGGAGCTGGTGTCGACGGAGGTCGGCAAGATCCAGGCGTTCAACCACCTCACCCCCGCCGACACTTTCGAAGCCGACAAGTCCGCCGACTCGGTGTCGGCGGACGAATACGACGGGCTGGTGCTGCCCGGCGGCGTGGCCAATCCGGACTTCCTGCGCACCAAGCCGGCCGCGGTCGGGTTGGCCAAGAGCTTCTTCGACGCCGGCAAGCCGGTGGCCGTCATCTGCCACGGACCGTGGACCCTGATCGAGGCCGACGTGGTCGAGGGCAGGCGGATCACGTCGTGGCCCAGCGTGGCGACCGATCTGCGCAACGCCGGCGCCGAGTGGGTCGACGAGGAGGTCGTGGTGTGCACCAGTGGCCCGAACACGTTGGTGTCCAGCCGCAAGCCGGACGATCTGCCGGCATTCTGCGGAAAACTGGTGGCCGCCTTCGCCGGCTAGCGCGGAACCAGGCTCAGCAGCACGTCGGGCCCGATCCGGTCCACGCCGTCGTACCGCCAGCGCAGCGCCCGCGCGATGCTGGGCACGCCGACATCGTCGACGGCGGTGACGGGGCCACCGAGCAGGATCGGGCCGACGTAGGCCAGGATCCGGTCGATCACCCCGGCCCGCAGGAAGGCGCCTGCCAGCGTCGGGCCGCCCTCGACGAGCACATCGGTGCGGTCCGACAGCGCCCGGATGACCTCGTTCGGATCGTGGGTGCGGATCACCATCGTGCGCGAATCATCGTTGAGCACATTGGCGTCCGAGGAGATCTCCCGTTTGCCGACGACCACCCGCAGCGGCTGGCGGTCGGCCAGTCCGCCACCGGGTAGCCGGGCGGTCAGCGTCGGGTCATCGATCAACACCGTGCCCGTGCCCACCACGATCGCGTCGCACGCCGCGCGGCGCACGTGCAGATCGGCGCGCGCCGCATCACTGGTGATCCACTGCGAGGAACCGTCGGCGGCGGCGCTGCGCCCGTCGACACTGGTGGCGTACTTCCAGGTGACGTGCGGCTGGCCGGTGCGCTGTTTGTGCAGCCATTCCCGCAGCGGGCCGCCGGTCACCTCCTCGTCGCCCACTCCCGCGGTCACTGTGATCCCCGCGCTGCGCAGCCGGTCGGCGCCGCCGGAGGCAACGGGATTGGGATCGGCCACGGCGTAGACCACGGCGGCCACCCCGGCCTGGATCAGCGCGTCGACGCAGGGCGGGGTCCGGCCGTGGTGATTGCACGGCTCGAGGGTGACCACGGCGGTCCCGCCTGCCGCGCGCTCCCCCGCCGCGCGCAGCGCGATCACCTCGGCGTGCGGGCCGCCCGCCGGCTGGGTGCCGCCGGCGCCCACGACGTCGCCCACCGCATTCAGGATGACCGCTCCCACTGGGGGATTCGGATACGTCGAACCCTTGACCCCCTGCGCCTCGGCGATGGCCAGTCGCATGGCGGCCTCGACCGCCGTCATATCCGCAGATGCTGCGAGGCACGCGCCGCCTGGCGGCGCAGCGCCTCCACCGCGACGGCGGGGTCCTGTGCGCCGTACACGGCCGAACCCGCGACGAAGCAGTCCACGCCTGCCTCGGCGGCCAGCTCGATCGTGTCGGCGTTGATGCCGCCGTCGATCTCCACCAGAATCGTCAGCTCGCCGGAATCGACCAGCCGTCGCGCCGTCGCAACCTTGGATAGCACCTCGGTGATGAAGCTCTGACCGCCGAAACCGGGTTCGACCGACATCACCAACAGGGTGTCGAAGTCGCGCAGGATCTCCAGATACGGCTCCAGCGGGGTGCCCGGTTTGACCGACAGCCCCGCCTTCGCGCCGGCGGCCCGGATATCGCGGGCGACCGCGACCGGATTCTCGGTGGCCTCGGCGTGGAAGGTGACGTTGTACGCCCCGGCTTCGGCGTACCCGGGCGCCCAACGGTCTGGGTTGTCGATCATCAGGTGGCAGTCCATCGGGATGTCGGTGGCCGCCAGCAGGCTCTCGACCACCGGCAGGCCGAGGGTCAGGTTGGGCACGAAGTGGCCGTCCATCACGTCGACGTGCAGCCAGTCGGCGCCCTCCACCGCGGCGGCCTCGTCGGCGAGACGGGCGAAATCGGCGGACAGGATCGACGGCGCGATCAGCGGACGGGACGGTGCGATCGTCGGGCGCATGGCTGCCACCCTAGGGGTTCTTCCGCAGGGCGGCCGCGAACATGGCGTCGGTCCCGTGCCGATGCGGCCAGAGCTGTACGTACGGACCGTCGCCCAGCTGGTCAGCCGGAGCGAACAGCGGCCGAGCGTCCAGGGCGGTCACCGGCTGACGGCGCAGCGCGTCGGAGACCACCCCGACGGTCTCGGCCAGGTGCGGCGAGCACGTGGCGTACAGGATCACACCGCCGGGACGGGTCAGCGCGATCGCGGCGGCCAACAACTCACGCTGCAGCTTGGCGAGCACCGGGACGTCGCCAGGGGTCCGCCGCCAGCGAGCCTCCGGCCTGCGCCGCAGCGCACCGAGCCCGGTGCACGGCGCGTCGACCAGCACACGGTCGAAACTGCCCGGCTCCAGCCCCGATTCGCGGCCGTCCACCCGCAGCACCTCGACCGGCAGGCCACGGGTGTTCTGCTCGACCAGCTCGGCGCGGCGCGGCGTCGGCTCGATCGCGGTCACGCTGCCACCGTGTTGCGCGGCGATCGCGGCGATCAGCGCGGTCTTGCCGCCCGGCCCCGAGCACAGGTCCAGCCAGCGCCCGCCGTCGTCGCCGATCAGCGGGGCCAGCGTCAGCGCCTGAGCCACCAGCTGGCTGCCTTCGTCCTGCACCAGCGCCTTGCCGTCGCGTATCGCCGCCACCCGGCCCGGGTCACCGCCACCCAGGTACGCCGCATACGGGGAATACCGGCCGACCGTCCCGTCGACCTCGGCGGCCAGCTCCTGTCCGGTCAGCACCCCCGGCCGAGCGGCCAGGTGCACGGCCGGGCGGGCGTCGTCCGCGGCCAGGGCGGCGTCCAGCTCCCCCGCGTCGGCGCCGAGCGCATCGGCGAACGCCTGGGCGATCCAGCGCGGGTGGGCATGCAGGAACGCCAGATGGCCGACCGGGTCGGTCGCCGCGGCAGGCGCCAGCTCGGCCACCCACGAGGCCTCGTCGCGACCGGAGATTTTGCGCAGCACGCCGTTGACGAAACCCGCTCTGACACTGTCGAATTCGATGCCGGCCTGCTCGACCGTGGTGGACACCGCGGCATGCTGGGCGACGTTGGTGCGCAACAGTTGGTAGCTGCCGAGGCGCAGCAGGTCCAGCAGCACGGGGTCGATCTGGTCGATCGGACGGCCCGCCGCCGCCGCGATGACAGCGTCGAGCACACCCAGCATGCGGCAGCTGCCGTAGGTCAATTCGGTGGCGAACGCCGCGTCGCGGCCGTGGATCCCGCGCTCGGACAGCATCGACGGCAACACCAGGTTCGCGTAAGCGTCGCGCTCCGACACCGCGCGCAGCACGTCGAAAGCGGCCTGACGGGCCGGATCCAGTGGCGTCCGCGGCGCGCGCCGGGGTGGACGCTGCTGAGCGCGATCACGACCGGGTGGCGCACCGGTGCGCTCACGCTTCTGGCCCGACTGTTGACGCGACTTTTGAAAATGCTTGCCGCCGTTGGGCTTTCCCTTATCGCCAGGGCCGGGACGCTCGCTCATGACGCCCGCACCGTTTCGTCGAGTCGGGCGCCGCGGGCCCAGTCGGCCGCGTTCATCAGCTTCTTGCCCGGCGGCTGCACCTGGCCGAGGAGCACCGGCTGCGACCCGGTGCCGACCCTGACCCCGGACCGATCCACCGCGATCTCCCCCGGCGCCAGCGGCAGCGCCGCCTCGTCGACACTGACCGGGCCGAGCTTGACCCGCAGGTCACCGATCATCGTCCAGGCGCCGGGATTCGGGATCACCGCGCGGATCCGACGGTCGACGACATGGGCGGGCAGGTCCCAGCTCACGCGCGCCTGCTCGACGGTGATCTTCGGCGCCAGACTGACCCCGTCGGCGGGTTGGGGTACGGGAGTCAGCGTGGCATCGCCGATACCGTCCAGCGTCGCCTCCAGCAGCCCCGCACCGGAGACGGCCAGCCGGTCCAGCAGATCGCCCGCGGTGTCGGCGGGCCGCACCGTCTCGGTGACCACGCCGTAGATCGGACCGGAGTCGAGGCTCGGCTCGATCAGGAAAGTCGTTGCGCCCGTTACCGTGTCACCCGCCGCGATGGCTGCCTGTACCGGTGCCGCACCCCGCCAGGCGGGCAGCAGCGAGAAATGCAGGTTGATCCAGCCGTGCGCCGGCACCGCCAGCAGCGCCTCGCTCAATAGCGCGCCGTAGGCCACCACCGCGCAGCACTCCGGTGCGAGTTCGGCCAGTTCGGCGATGAACTCACCGCTGTTGGGCCGCGTCGGGCGCAGCACTGGGATGCCCGCCTCGTCGGCCAGCCGCGCCACCGGCGACGGCGCGGGTTTGCCGCGACGCCCGGCGGCGGCGTCCGGGCGGGTGAGCACCGCGATCACGTCATGGCGCGGCGAGTCGATCAGCCGCTGCAGCGACGGCAGCGCCGGTTCGGGAGTGCCCGCGAAAACAATTCGCATACTTCTACTTTGGCACCTGATAGAACTCGCGCTGCGACACCCCTGCCATGCCGGCGACGAACATCGTCGGAATCGTGGTGATCAACCGGTTCACCGTTGCGACGGCGTCGTTGTAGTACTGCCGCGCGAAGGCCAGCTTGTCCTCGGTGTCGGCGAGGTTCTGCTGCAGGTTCAGGAAGTTGTTCGATGAGTTCAGCTGCGGGTAGGTCTGGCCCAGCGCCAGCACCTGGCCGACCGCGGTGTCGAATTCCTTTTCCGCCGAAGTGCGTTGTGCCACGGACTTTCCCGAGGTGGCGGCGGCAAGCGCGGTTTGCGCGTCGGCCACGTGATCCAGGATCGCCTTCTCATGGGCGGCGAAGGTCTGCACGGTGTGCACCAGCCCGGGGATCAGCGCGGCCCGCCGGGTGAGCTGCACATCGATACCGCCGAGAGCCTCGTCGACGCGGACGTCGGCGGCCCGAACCTTGTTGTAGCCCAACACGAAACCGATCAGCACCAAGACCGCCAGCACCAGCACCACGATCAGCACGAAGCTCACCATGAACCGCCTCCTCCTCCGCCTCCGCCACCGCCGCCTCCGCCACCACCACCGCCGCCACCGCCACTGCTGGACGACGACGAGGACTGTGAGGCGCTGTAGGCGCCGATCGACGACGACAACGCCGACTCGAAGCTGTCGAAACTAGCACCACCGCTGCTGGCCGCATGCCAACCGGTACCCGACGACGAGTGGTACCAGTCCGGCTGCGGGTCGACCTCGCCGGTGGCCGTCTGGTACTTACGGGCCCACAGGGCGGCGACCCCGCCGGCGATCGCGAACGGGATGTAGGCGGTGTACAGGTCCTTGCGGGCGGCGAAGTCGAAGCGCGACTCGGCCGAGTCGGTGGACAGCATCCGGTAAAAGCCGCCGGCCTGCGACCACAGTTCGCGCCCCGCGGCGGTGCGGCGGCTGCCGACCCCCATGGTCCACGATCGGGCCGAGAACAGGAAGAACAGCGCGAACGGCAGACCCCACAGGGTGATCGGGGACCAGATGAAGGCGCACACGGCCAGCACCAGGGCGAGGAAGGTGAAGAGCCGCAGCCACAGCTCCCGTGAGCGTTTGACCATGAAGCCGTCGAACGCCCACTTCGTCACCGACGCCATCATGTCCGTCTTGGCGCTGGACAGCTTCTTGCCGGAAGCCACGGTGCCGTTGGCGTCGAAGCGGGCGTCGGGTCCGATGATCTTGAGCGCGGAGCCGATGTCCACGCTGACCGGGTCGACGTCCGCCCACGCCGCCGACGGGGCGGCGCCGGTGACGGTCCACTTCTTGTCGCTGACCTGGTGCAGGGTGATCAGCTTGCGCTCGGCCAGGTAGAACAGCGTCGCGGTCACCCCGTTGGGCGGCACCTTCTCGGTGCGGATGTACTCACATTGCACCGGGCCCAGACCCGGCGGCGGCGCGTACTGCAGCGGAAAGCCGGGTGGGGGCTCGACGGTGGTCCGCCACCACAGAAAGCCACCCAGAGCGGCCGCGATGCTGGCGCCGACCAGCCACAGCGCCGCGGGCAGCGACCGGCCAAGGACCGGGTCCCAGCGGTAGGTCCACGGCAGCTCGGCGCGCGGCGGGGTGGGCACGTCGACGCCGACCCGCACTGTGACCGGTGTGCGCGGGTCCAGGTCGCGGGCCGACAGATGGACCCTGTTGCCACTGACCGTCACGTTGTCGCAGGCCCGCCCGACGCCGTAGCCGACCGAGCACTGGGCGCCGGTGACACCGCCGGGCAGTACGACGGAGATGTCGGCACGTTCGATCATGTTGTTCCACGCCGGGGCCACGACATTCCAGAAGAACGCCGACCGACCCGCCGGGTCACCGGTCGACGACGCGAACTTCCGGTCCGCGCCGGTGCCACCCGGGTCGAGGACACCGTCGATGGTGTAGCGGATCCGGAAGACGTGGAGCCCGTAGTCGAGGTACTGGCCCGGGTCGCCAATCTTGGCCACCCGGAAGCGTTTTCCGCTCTCCCACTGCATCTTGTAGGGCACCGGGCGGTCGTCCATGAGGATCTCGGTCACCCGCGGTTCCTGGCGGACATGCGCGCTGTTGAGGTTGGCGACGTCCCAGTACCGGAAGATGCCGTGCCGCCCGCTGGGGAAATTGCCGGTGATGATCTCGGTGGCGTCGAGCCTGCCGTTGGCGTCGACGACGAACTCGGCGTGGTAATCGGTGATGACCACCGGGTCCGCCGGCGGCCCGCCCTGCGAGCTGTTGGCGGCCACCATCGGCCACAACAACCCAATGACGATGAGCAGCAAGGCGATCGAGAACCAGATGATCCGGCCGGCCCACTTCATCTCGCCTCCCCCTGTCGGATTGTGGGCTTCACCCTATGTGCAACGGGTCGATCTGTACCCGAACCGCCTCGTGGTCGTGCCGGGCACTGGCGATGGCAATGGCATGGCGCAGCGACGCGGCCAGGCCAAGACCGTCGTCCTTACTCACCCGCACCAGCATCCGGATGACGGGTTCACCGGGCTTCGTCGCGGGCGGGCGACGAACGCCGGGCGGCAGGTCGACGGGGCCGAGTAGGTCGGCGTCCTCGGGCAGCTCGGCATGTTCGAGCAGCGCGCTGACCGCCTCCGAACTGCCGTCGACAGCGGCCATGTGCACGCACGGGGGCAGCCCGACCTCGGCGCGGGCTGCCAACTCCGCCTCCGCGTGCCCCACCGGATCCCACTTGATCAGCGCCTGCACGGTCGGGATCGCCGATTCGGCCACCACCGCCACCACCCCGCCGTCGCCGCGGGAACGCACCTGCGCGGCGACGGCCATCCAGCGCCTCAGGGTGTCCTCGGCGGCACGCAGGTCCTGGCGGCCCAGCATCGCCCAGCTGTCCAGCAGAAGCGCGGCGCCGTATCCACCCGGCACGTGGGGCTCCGCTCCCGGGGTGGCGACCACCAGCGCAGGGCCCGGCTCGATCTCGGTGTGCACCGCGTCCCCGGCCGAGGTGATGACCGTCGTGCCGGGAAACGCCCGGCCCATCTCCTCGGCGGTGCGGCGCGCCCCCACGATCACCGCGCGGATCGCATCGGAGCCGCAGCGCCGGCAGCGCAGCGAGCTGTCCATCCGGCCACACCAGCGACAGACCGCGCCGGCCGCATCCCGCTCGGACAGCGACAGCGGCCCCATGCAGTGCCGGCAGCGGGCGATCGTCCGGCAGCGGGCGCAGGCCACCGATGGCACGTAGCCGCGCCGCGGCACCTGGATCAGCACCGGGGCCTCCTGCTCGAGTGCGCCGCGGGCGGCGCGCAGCGCCAGCGACGGCAGCCGGGCCGACCGGGCGGCGGCGTCGCGTTCCTCGGCGTAGCCGGTGTCGTCGAGCGCGACCACCCGCGGCGCGGCCGCGCGTACCAGCGGCCGGGGCGCCACCAGGTCGTGCGCCCAGCCGCTCTGCACCAGCGCGTGCGCCTCGGCGGTGCGGGCGTAGCCGCCGATCACCGCCGCGCAGCGCAGCTGATGGGCACGCAACATCGCCACCTCGCGGGCGTGCGGGTAGGGCGCGCGCGGTTCGGCGAGGTTGTCGTCGCCGTCGTCCCACACGATGACCAGGCCGAGCCGCTCGACGGGCGCGAACACCGCGCTGCGGGTGCCGATGACCAGCCGGGCGTGCCCGCGCAGCGCCGCCAGCCAGCGCCGATATCGGGCCGAGGGGCCCAGCCCGGCCGATAAGGCGACGACCGCGGACGGGTCGATCCGCGCGGTCGCGGCCTGCCACAGCGCGTCGATATCGCGCTGGTCGGGAACCACGGCCAACACCCCGTAGCCGCCGCTCACCGCGGCGGCGGCGGCTTCGGCGATCCGGTCGCACCACTGCTCGCCGGGCAGCGCCTGCCATACCGCGCGGGCGGCGCGGCCGTCGCGCAGCGCGGTCAGAAATCCCTCACCGCGGGTGTAGCGCGCCCAGCCGGCGGGGTCGACCGGATCGATGACGGGCAACAGCGGCGTCTCGGTCTGGGTTTTTTCGGCCCTGGCATGCCGGGGCGGGATGGCCAGCCGGAGCACGTCCGGACGGGTGCCTGCGTAGCGGGCGGCGACCGCGTCGACGAGCCGGCGCACCTCGGGGGTGAGCACCGGCTCGGCCGAGATCACCCGGTCCAGCCAGCCCAGCTGGCCGACATGGTCGGTGTCCGAACGCCGTTCGAGTACGAAGGCGTCGACCAGCCGGCCGTGGAATCGGACCCGGACCCGCACCCCAGGCTGCGCGTCGTCGGACTGTTCGGCCGACACCAGGTAGTCGAACTCGCGGTCCAGGTGCGGCACCGACAGCATCGGCAGCACCCTGGCGATGGGTTCGTGCTCGGCGGCGCGCCGGATCGGCATCGTCGAAGACTATCGACGGGTCCGACAGGGTCGTAGTCGCCGGTGGCTCGGCCTGTTAGTTGCGCCCGGTTAGTCGCGCCCGGCCCGGCCGAAGAAGAACCCGGCGGTGATCAGCACCTGCGACGTGGCGTACACCCACCAGATCGGTACTTCGAGTGCCTGCGAGTCCAGCACGAAGCGGCCGATGCCGATCATGCCGTCGGAGATCGCGAAGCACACCGCTCCCAGTGCCGTCCACGGCGTGGGCAGCCGGGCCAGCAGCGCCGCGCACACCATCGCGGCCAGCACCGCCATGTAGACCAGGACGGGAATGGTCAGCCCGTCGGCGACCAGCCGCGGCCAGAACCACACCAGCAAACCCATGCACGCGACGACAACGACCGCCGAGGCGAGCAGGCGGGGCCGACTGGGCGCCCTCAGCGGCAGCAGCGCGCCCAGGTAGCAGAGGTGGGCCACCAGGAACGAGCCGAGCCCGAGCACGAACGACGGCTGCCACCACGGCATCGCCAGGAAGAAGTCGCCGCCGGCCGAGAACAGCAGCGCCGCGACCAGCCAGCGTCGCTCCCGTGCTTCTCCGTGCCACAGCGCGCCGACCGCCAGCAGGACGGCCATCAGCGCCTTGACCGCGGGCTGGCCCGCGAATAGGCCGGTGAGCTGGGAGTTCTCGGGCAGCCGCAGCGCGGTGATCAGCAGAAAGATGCCGTAACCGATCGCCACGGCGGCGCCGGCCAGCCACCACGGTGTCGGGGTGCGTAAGTACGGTGGGCTGATGACCAGCTTGGACCGACCGCCGGTGGATGCCATCCTGCAGAAGGTACTGGAAGCGGTGCCCTTCCAATTGACCATCGACGGCGGAATCGACGAGTCGCGCCGCCGGTTTCGCGACCTGCCGCGCCGCCCGCTCCATCCCGAGCTGCGGGTGGAGAACCACCACATCGACGGGCCGGCCGGCCCCATCCCCGTCCGGGTGTACTGGCCCGACGGAGTTGATACCCCGCCGGTCACGATGTATTTCCACGGTGGCGGCTTCGCCGTCGGCGACCTGGACACCCACGACGGGACGGCCCGCCAGCACGCGGTTGGCGCCGGCAGCCTGGTCGTCTCCGTCGATTACCGCCTGGCCCCCGAGCATCCGTACCCCGCCGCCGTCGACGACGCATGGGCCGCCACCCGGTGGGTGGCCGCCCATGCCGACAGCTTCGGCGCGGACGGCTCGCGGCTGGCGGTCGCCGGTGACTCGGCCGGCGGCACGCTCTCCGCTGTCGTGGCCCAGCTGGCCCGCGACAGCGCCGGTCCGCCGATCGCGTTCCAGCTGCTCTGGTACCCGTCGACGATGTGGGACAACTCGCTGCCGTCGTTCGCCGAGAACGCTGACGCGCCGGTGCTCGACAGGGCCAGCATCGACGCCTTCAGCCGCTGGTACGCGGGCGAAATCGACTTGGCCGACCCGCCGCCGGGCCTGGCCCCCGGCCGGGCGGCCGACCTGGCCGGCCTGCCACCCGCCTACATCGCCGTCGCCGGCCACGACCCGCTGCGCGACGACGGCGCCCGGTACGCCGAGCTGCTGGCCGCCGCCGGTGTAACGGTCGAGCTGCATCAGGCCGACACACTGGTGCATGGCTATCTCGGTTACGCCGGGATCGTTCCGGCCGCCACTGAGGCGACCGAACGTGGATTAGCCGCACTGCGCGCAGCGTTGCACGCATGAGCAGCTTTGAAGAGCAGTGCTAGCAGCAAACCTTGTCGGGACCGTCCGGACAGGCCACAATGGCAACAGAATTCAAATGTGGAGGGATTTACCCCATGAAAATTGCTGAAGCCGCCGGAACCCGGCGAACACTCGGCATCTGTGTCGGCGCCATCACCGCCGGCCTGGTCTCGGCGGTCATCGCCGCCCCGGCCGCCGTCGCCGCACCCGACTGCAGCCAAGGCAACATCGACGCCCAGGTCGCGACCGCACAAGGCGGGATTCAGGGCTACCTGGCCACCCACCCGGACGGTCAGAAGATGCTGATGACCGCGGCGATGCAGCCGCGCGCCCAAGCCAGCGCCACCCTGCAGGCCTATTCGGTGTCCCACCCGCAGGAATACCAGGAGTTCACCGCGATCCTCGCGCCGCTGGGCACGCTGCAAAAGCAGTGCGGCGTTCAGGTCATCCCGCCGCAGTACCAGTGGGCGTTCGACCAGTTCGTCGGCTAGTCACATAACGGTGCACGACGGCCGGGGGTAACCCGGCCGTCGTGATCGTTGCGCATACTCGCGTGGTGAATGATCGAGCGATGCCGGCGCAACGGACACCGGAGTACGGCTCCTGGCTGCTGGGTCGCGTCTCGGAGAGTCAACGCCGCCGACGCATTCGCATCCAGATCATTCTCACGGTGTTTGTGGTGGTCGCCAATCTCATCGGCGTCGCCGTCGCCTTGTCCGTCATCACGGTCGCGATCCCGGTGCCCAACATCTTTGCCGGCCGCGCGCACCTGCTCACCACCCGCGTCGCGTCGACCTACGTCGTCGTCGCGGTCGTCATCGGCTGGATCTGGGCGACGCGCCGCGTTCTCGACACGCTCCGCTGGGCGATCGAACAACGCCCTCCCACCCCGCGCGATCAGCGCAACACGTTCCGCGCCCCCTGGCGGCTGACCGTTATCCCGTTGGTGCTCTGGGGTTTTGGTGCGGCGCTGCTAACCACTCTGTACGGATTGGTCGACACGGCATACATCCCCAAGATGTTGTTCGCCACCACGTTCAGCGGCATCGTCGTGTCAGCGAGCTGCTACTTCTTCACCGAATTCGCACTGCGCCCGGTGGCGGCGCAAGCACTCGAGTCCGGTAAACCCGAGCACCGCGCCGGCCCGGGAGTCTTGGGCCGCACGATCATGGCCTGGGTGCTGGGCTCCTGCGTGCCGGTCGTGGGAATCGCGTTGGTGGCAGCATTCACCCTGACGCTGCGCAACATGACGGTGACCCAACTCGCGGTCGCCGTGCTGCTGTTGGCTGCCGCCGCAGCGATTTTCGGTTTCATCCTGATCGTGATCGTGTCCTGGTTGATCGCCACGCCGGTTCAGGTTGTGCGTGCCGCGATGCAACGCGTGGAAGACGGCGACCTCGACGCCCACGTGGTGGTCTTCGACGGCACCGAACTCGGTGAACTGCAACGCGGCTTCAACACGATGGTCGAGGGCCTCCGCGAACGCGACCGCGTTCGGGATCTGTTCGGACGCCACGTCGGGCGCGACGTGGCGCTGGCGGCCGAACAACGCAACATCAATCTTGGCGGCGAGGAATGCCGCGCCGCAGTGCTTTTCGTCGACATCGTCGGATCGACCGAGGTCGTCGGCAGCCGTCCCCCCGTCGAGGTCGTGGAACTGCTCAACCGGTTCTTCGCGGTCGTGGTCGAGGAAGTCGAGCGTTGCGAGGGATTGATCAACAAGTTCGAAGGCGACGGCGCATTGGCGGTGTTCGGTGCACCGGTCGCGCAGGAACAGCCCGAAAGCAACGCACTTCGCGCCGCCCGGGCGATCGCGGAACGCCTGCGGCATGACGTCCCCGAGATCGCCGTCGGCATCGGCGTTGCCGCAGGAATCGTGGTGGCAGGCAACATCGGATCGCACCACCGTTTCGAATACACGGTCATCGGGGACCCGGTCCACGAGGCCGCCCGGCTGTGCGAGTTGGCGAAGAAGACGGATGCAAAAGTGCTGGCTTCCGCAGACGCCATGGACGCCGCCGACGCCGAAGAACAGCGGTTCTGGAGAACCGGTGACGAGGTCGTCCTGCGCGGACGCAGTACACCGACCCGCTTGGCCGTCCCCGTCCAGCCGGAATGATTCCGGGTTGCAGCCACTTGTTCACAGGTGGCAACCCCATGGTGGGAACTCCATGGTCCGACTGATCAACAACGGAGGAACCCGATGACCACTCCCCTGGCCGGCCGGCGCGCGCTGGTCACCGGCGGCTCGCGCGGTATCGGCGCCGAGATCGTGCGGCGCCTCGTCGCCGACGGCGCCGCGGTGGCGTTCACGTATCAGTCCTCGGCGCAGACGGCTCAAGCCCTGGCCGACAAACTGGTGGCCGCCGGAGGCACCGCGGTGGCGATCAAGGCCGACAGCGCGGATGCTGCCGCCGTCTCCGCAGCGGTCGACGAGACCGTCTCAACCCTCGGCGGCCTTGACATCCTGGTCAACAACGCCGGTATCGCGTCCGCGGGGACGATCGAAGACTTTCCGCTCGAGGAGTTCGACCGGCTGGTCGCCGTCAATGTGCGGGGCGTCTATGCCGCCATCCAACGCGCGGTTCCGCATCTGGGCGAGGGCGGTCGGATCATCACCATCGGCAGCGTCAACGCCGACCGGGTCCCGATGAACGGCTTGGCGGTGTACGCCCTCACCAAGGCCGCTGTCGCCGGCCTCACCCGCGGCCTGGTTCGCGAGCTCGGGCCCCGAGGTATCACGATCAACACCATTCAGCCCGGCCCGGTGGCCACCGATATGAACCCCGAGGTGGGCGGGTTCTCCAATGAGGTCCGGCCGTTCATCGCCGTGGGCCGCTACGGGCAACCACGCGATATCGCCAGCGCGGTGGCCTACCTGGCCTCCCCGGAGGCCAGTTACGTCACCGGCGTGACGTGGAACGTGGACGGCGGTTTCGTCATCTAGAACCCTTGCCATCCGGTGCGGCCGGAGGCCAGGCTGGGGCAATGACGCCCGACTACGAGACGCTGATCGTGGGCGCCGGGTTCTCCGGCATCGGCGCGGCGATCCTGCTCGACAAGGCCGGCCTCGGCGACTACCTGATCATCGAAGCCGGCGAGGGCCCAGGCGGAACCTGGTACTGGAACACCTATCCCGGGATCGCCGTCGACATCCCGTCGTTCTCCTATCAGTTCTCCTTCGAGCAGAGCCCGCACTGGTCGCGCACCTACGCACCGGGCCGCGAGCTGCGCGCCTACGCCGAACACTGCGTCGAGAAGTACGGACTGCGCAGCCGAATCCGGTTCAACACCAAGGTGACTGGGGCGGTGTTCGACGAGGAGCACGACGTCTGGCAGGTGGAGCTGGCCTCGGGTGACGTGCTGAGCGCGCGGTACCTGATCAACGCCAGCGGTGTGCTGACCATCCCCAAGCCGCCCGACATCGACGGGGTGGACTCGTTCGCCGGGCTGACCATGCATACCGCGCGCTGGGACCACGGCCAGGATCTCTCCGGCAAACGGGTCGCCGTCGTCGGTACCGGCGCGTCTGCCGTGCAGGTGATCCCCGAGATCGCGCCGATTGCCCAGCGGCTCACCGTTTTTCAGCGCACCCCGATCTGGTGTTTCCCGAAGGCGGATCTGCCGATCTCACGGGTCGCCCGCTTGGCGATGCGGGTGCCCGGCGGCATGGCCCTGCAACGACTCGTCAGTCAGGCCTACGTCGAGCTGACCTTCCCGCTGGCCGCCCACTATTTCACCATCAACCCGCTGGCCCGGCAGATGTCCGAAATCGGAAAGGCCTACCTGCGCAAGCAAGTTGACGATCCGGAGGTGCGGGACAAGCTCACCCCGCGCTACGCCGTCGGCTGCAAACGACCGGGGTTCCACAACACCTATCTGTCCACGTTCAACCGGGATGACGTCGACCTGGTCACCGACCCGATCGACACGATCACCGGCTCGGGGGTGACCACCGTCGACGGCGGGTCCTACGACGTCGACGTCCTGATCCTGGCCACCGGGTTCAAGGTGATGGACACCGACAGCGTGCCGACCTACCCGGTGACCGGGGTCGGTGGCCAATCACTGGCCGGATTCTGGGACGAGAACCGGCTGCAGGCCTACGAGGGTGTCAGCGTGCCGGGCTTTCCGAACATGTTCACGGTGTTCGGGCCGTACGGCTACGTCGGGTCGTCCTACTTCGCGTTGATCGAGGCGCAGAGTCACCACATCGTCCGCTGTCTGACGCAGGCCCGCCGCGCGCGGGCCACCCGGGTCGAGGTGACCAGCGAGGCCAACGACCGGTTCTTCGCGTCGATGATGGCCAAGCGGCACCGTCAGATCTTCTGGCAGGACAGCTGCAAGCAGGCCAACAGCTACTACTTCGACAAGAACGGCGACGTGCCGCTACGGCCGGCCAG
This sequence comes from Mycobacterium sp. RTGN5, assembly GCF_033804465.1. NCBI lineage: Bacteria > Bacillati > Actinomycetota > Actinomycetes > Mycobacteriales > Mycobacteriaceae > Mycobacterium > Mycobacterium sp. RTGN5. The sequence goes on along the minus strand of NZ_JAPZLA010000005.1, from coordinate 80,160 downwards.
CACGGTTGAGGCGTACTGGCACAGCCGGCGCTTCCCGCTTGACGACTACCGCTTCACGGCCTAGCGGCCGGTTAGACCGAGTTCTTGAGGTCGTCGACCTTGTCCAGGCGCTCCCAGGGCAGGTCGATGTCGGTACGGCCGAAGTGGCCGTAGGCGGCGGTCGGCGCATAGATCGGACGCAGCAGGTCAAGGTCGCGGACGATCGCACCGGGCCGCAGGTCGAACACCGCGGTGATGGCCTTCTCGATGCGGGCCGGGTCAACAGTCTCCGACCCAAAGGTCTCCACGAACAGCCCGACCGGGGCGGCCTTGCCGATGGCGTAAGCGACCTGCACCTCGACCCGCTCGGCCAGACCGGCGGCGACGACGTTCTTGGCCACCCAGCGCATCGCGTAGGCCGCCGAGCGGTCCACCTTTGACGGGTCCTTGCCGGAGAACGCACCGCCGCCATGGCGGGCCCAGCCGCCGTAGGTGTCGACGATGATCTTGCGGCCGGTCAGGCCGGCGTCACCCATCGGGCCGCCCAGCACGAACTTGCCGGTGGGGTTCACCAGCAGCCGGAAGTCCGAGGTGTCCATCGAGTCGTGATTCAGGTCGGCCAGCACGGTGTTGACGACCTTCTCCCGGATGTCCGGGGTCAGGGTGCCTTCCAGATCGATGCCGGCGGCGTGCTGCGTGGAGAGCACGACGGTGTCCAGCCGCACCGGGGTGGTGCCGTCGTACTGCACGGTGACCTGGGTCTTGCCGTCCGGGCGCAGGTAGTCCAGCACACCGCTCTTGCGCACCTCGGTCAGGCGGCGGGCCAGTCGGTGCGCCAGCGCGATCGGCAGCGGCATGAGCTCCGGGGTGTCCGTGATCGCGTAGCCGAACATCAGGCCCTGATCACCCGCGCCCTGCAGGTCCAGCGGATCGGCGCCACCCTCGACGCGGGTCTCATGGGCGGTGTCCACGCCCTGGGCGATATCGGGTGACTGGCGGCCGATGCCGATGTTGACGCCCGCGGTCGCGCCGTCGAAACCCTTCTCCGAGGAGTCGTAGCCGATCTCCAGGATGCGATGGCGGACGGTGTCGTTGATATCGGCGAACGCTTCCTTGGCCAATGTCGTCACCTCGCCGATGACATGGACCTGGCCGGTGGTGACCGCCGTCTCGACCGCAACCCGCGACTTCGGATCCGCAGCCAACAGCGAATCAAGAATCGAATCGCTGATGGCGTCGCAGATCTTGTCGGGATGACCCTCGGTCACCGACTCACTGGTAAACAGCCGACCTGCGCTCACGTTGTCATCCCTTCCAAGCACTTAGTTCTGCGAATCATATATTCGCCCCTGACAGACCAAACCGGGACGGTACGTCCCGCGCAACCGTTAAGCGCAACTTTCTTCTAATCGACGCCGTTCTGATTGCCGACCGCTAGGCCTCGCGCCGCAGCAGCGTGGCGATCGCGTCAACGATACGACTTGCCATCAATGTCTTCGACCCGTGCTCCAGAGCCGCCTCGGTGCCGTCGGCGCCCAGCAACCAACCGTCGTTGCTGTCGACCTCGAAGGCGCGACCCTCCCCGACCGCGTTGACGACGAGCAGATCACAGCCCTTGCGGGCGAGCTTGGCGCGGGCGTGGAACAGCACGTCGCCGTTGGCGTCGCCGGTTTCCGCGGCGAAGCCGACGATGGCCCGCATGTTCGGCAACTGCCCGTCGGCACGCTGACGCACCGCGTCGGCCAGCACGTCGTCGGTGCGCAGCAGGTCAATGGCGGGCGCATCCACCACGTCGGGCTGCTTCTTGATCTTGCTGGTGGCCACCTGGGCGGGCCGGAAATCGGCGACGGCAGCGGCCATGACGAGCACGTGGGCGTCCGGCGCGTGCTTGGTGATCGCCTCGTGCAACTGTGCCGCGGAGGTGATGTTCAGGACATCCACGCCGGCCGGCTCGGCCAGTCCGGCGGTGTTGCCGGCGATCAGCGTGACGTCGGCGCCGCGCTGGGCGGCGACCCTGGCCACTGCGTAGCCCTGCTTGCCGGAGCTGCGGTTGCCGATGAAGCGGACCGGGTCGATGGCCTCCCGCGTGCCGCCAGCGCTCACCAGCAGCTTGATGCCGCTCAGGTCGTACGGCATTGCGTCGGAGCGGGCCAGCAGCAGCTCGGCGAAGGTGGTGATCTCCTCGGGCTCGGGCAGCCGCCCTGGCCCGGTGTCGGCACCGGTGAGCCGTCCGGAAGCGGGTTCGAGCACCACCGCGCCGCGGCTACGCAATGTCGCCACGTTCTCAACGGTGGCCGGGTGCAACCACATCTCGGTGTGCATGGCCGGCGCGAACAGCACCGGGCAGCGGGCCGTCAGCAGGGTCGCGGTCAACAGGTCGTCGGCGCGGCCGGCGACGGCGCGGGCCAGTAGGTCCGCGGTGGCCGGTGCGACGACGACGAGGTCAGCTTCCTGCCCGAGCCGGACGTGCGGGACTTCGTCGACGTCCTCGAAGACGCCGGTACGGACCGGATGCCCGGACAGCGCCTCGAACGTCGCGGCACCGACGAACCGCAATGCCGATTCGGTGGGGACGACGCGGACGTCGTGCCCCGCCTCGCTGAGCTGGCGGACCACCGAGCACGCTTTGTAGGCGGCGATGCCTCCGGCGACGCCGACGATGATCCGCTTGCGGTTCATCAACTAGCCCGGGCTTGGTGAGCTACTCGCCTTCGGTGTGTTCGAGCAGATCGCCGTGGATTTCGCGCAGCGAGATCGACAACGGCTTCTCCTGCAGGCCAGGCTCGACCAGCGGTCCGACGTATTCGAGGATGCCGTCGCCGAGCTGGTTGTAGTAGTCGTTGATCTGGCGGGCGCGCTTGGCGGCATAGATGACCAGGGCGTACTTGCTCGACACCCGGTCCAGCAACTCGTCGATGGGCGGGTTGGTGATGCCCAGCGGTGTGTCATAGGCGGTTGCGGCACCCGGGGCCGGATCGTAGTGATCCGAGGTGGCTTGCGTCACGTAGAACTTCTTCCTGGCGGATTATGTGGGGCAAAAATTGGAGTTATCGACGTCTCACGCCGGCTTCGGGGCGTCAATCTTGCGCGCCCACCAGCAAGGATACCAATTCGGCGCAGGCCGAATCCAATTGGCTGTTCACGACGACGACATCGAAGCCGCCCTGAGCGGCAAGTTCAGCTCGCGCGGTGTCTAATCGGCGCGCCCTGACCTCTGGGGTCTCGGTGCCCCGGCCGGTCAACCGCGCTTCGAGCGCCTCCCAGCTGGGCGGCGCCAGAAACACCGTCAGGACCTCGGGCATCGCCCGTTTGACGGCCTCGGCACCGGCCAGATCGACCTCGATGAGGACGGGATGTCCCGCCGCCACCGCGTCGGCCACCGGTGCGGCCAGGGTGCCGGAGCGCTGCAAACCGTTGTGGATCTCTGCCCATTCGAGCAAGTCACCACCGTCGATCAACTGCTGGAACTGCTCGGGGGTGACGAAGTGGTAGTCGACGCCGTCCACTTCACCCGGGCGCCGGTCCCTGGTGGTTGCCGACACGCTGAAATGCAGGTCGGGCACCTGCTCGCGCAGGCAACGGACGACTGTCGACTTGCCTACCCCGGATGGCCCGGACAGCACCACCACTCGGCCACGGCCGCGGTGGTCGGGCATAACGCCCGCGCTGTCCGGCCCTCCGCCGGCATCCACTACTTAGTCGGCAGTGAAGTCGAACTTTTCCAGCAGTGCCTTGCGCTGCCGATCGCCGAGGCCGCGCAGGCGGCGCGTCGGGGCGATCTCCAACTCCGTCATGATTTCCTGCGCCTTGACCTTGCCCACCTTGGGCAGGGCTTCCAGCAGTGCGGAAACCTTCATCTTGCCGAGAACCTCGTCGGACTCAGCGTCCTTGAGCACCTGCTTGAGGTTGGTGCCACCACGCTTGAGCCGATCCTTGAGCTCAGCTCGTGCACGACGCGCGGCAGCAGCCTTCTCCAACGCGGCTGCGCGCTGCTCGTCGGTCAACTGGGGAAGGGCCACGGGTTCCTCCGTCTCATCACAATCATTGTTTTGCCTGGGCCGGGTACTTCAGCCAGCGACGCCGACCGTACCCACGGCCTCTGACGAAATCTAACCCCACCCCCTGTTTGGCGGTGCAAACCCGCAGGATATGGCCCAAGATCACGTTGTCCGGACAGCTGTCGAGACAACATTCCGGGCCATGTGTGCGGCCATTCAGAAACCCGAGCGCTGCCCGATAAAGGTAGGTCTACCTGCGGTTTTCCCGGGACGCCCCGGGCGACCAGGGCTTGCGGGCAGAGCAGCGGGAGCCAATTGAGGTCAAATTTCACCTCACAGGCAGGTCGCGGCGTGTCGGGCGTGTCGACGCCGCACTCGGCGGTCACTTACCGCACACACAGCTGCGCGACAGATTTTGCATAGCCGGGCTACCTAGCGTGGGCGGTGTCGGGGGTTCAGTGCTAGTTCAGCGGCCGATCCGAACCTCGAAGGGGCGTGCCATGTCCATCACCCAAACCACCCGCACCCAATCCACCCGCACCCGATCCATCCGCATTGGCAGCCGGATCGCCACCGTGGCGATCGGGATCACGATCGCGGGGCTGACGGTGGGCGCGGCTCCCGCCCTCGCCCAGCCCGGCCACGGCGGACCAGGCGGTCCCGGCGGCCCATGCGGATTCCAGGGCTGCCAGGGACCCGGTCAGCGCGGCCCTGACGGACCAGGGCCGGATCGACGCGGCCCCGGTCCGGCCGACTGGCGCGGCGGCCCTGGTGGCGGGCCTGGTGGGCCGCAATGGCGCGGTGGCGGCGACGACCGCGGCTGGCGGCCCGGACCTCCGCCACCCGAGCTGGGCTGGCGTGGCATCGACCAGGGCCGCTGGGATCACCAGCCGTTCAACTACGGCGGCAACTGGGTCAACCCGATCTTCGACCCGGGCTACCAGACCTGGGGCTTCTGGCTGTTCGGGACGTGGATCCCGCTGTAGACCCGGCTAGGCCAGGTAGGCGACCTCGTCGCGCAGCTTCTCCCCTGCCGCCCGGACCGCGGCGACGTCCGGTCCGGCGCGCAGGACTTCCCGCGATACCGCGGGCAGCAGCTGGCCGGGCCGGGCGCCCCCGAGACCGCCGAGCGCCGCGGGGCGTCCGCCCTGGGCACCTACCCCGGGCACGAGTACCGGCCCGCCCAGCTCACTGAGATCGGGCACGACGTCCAGCGTGGCGCCGACGACCACACCGACCGAGCCCGGGTGCGGCAACGTGGACCGGTTGACGGCGGCCGCGTCGTCGACGATGGATTGCGCCACCGTGCGTTCGCCGGCGACCGCCCGCTGCACCGATGCGCCTTCGGGATTGGACGTGGCGGCCAGCACGAACACTCCACGCCCGTTGGTGGCGGCGACATCCAAAAGTGGCTGCAGCGAACCGAATCCGAGATACGGCGACGCGGTGACAGCGTCAGCGGCCAGCGGTCCGGTACCGGCCCACGCCTGCGCGTAGGCGGCCATCGTCGACCCGATGTCGCCGCGCTTGGCGTCGGCGAGCACCAGCACGCCGGCATCGCGCAGTGCGGCGATGGTGTGCTCCAGCACCGCGAAACCCGCTGAGCCGTAGGCCTCGAAGAACGCCACCTGCGGCTTGACGATGGCGAATCCGGCGAAGGCCTGCACGCAGATCTCGCTGAACCGGGCCAGGCCGTCGGCACTGACCGGCAGGTCCCAGGACCGCAACAGCTCCGGGTGCGGATCGATACCCAGGCACAGCGGCCCGCGGTCGGCGATCGCGGCGGCCAGCCGGGCGCCGAACCCCGGCTCAGTCATTGGCCCATCTCAGTCATGACCCAGGCTGGCGTGCAGTTCCTGCAGGGAGCGCACGTCGATATCCCCGCGGATACCGGCTTCGATGCCCTGCACGGCCGCCGAGGCGCCCTGCACGGTGGTGATGCACGGGACGTTCATCTGCACCGCGGCCGACCGGATCTCGTAGCCGTCGATGCGCGGGCCCGAGTTGCCGTACGGGGTGTTGATCACCATGTCGATGCCACCGGCGAGGATGGCGTCCACCGCCGACATCGCGGGCCTGCCGTCACCCGGCTCCTCGAAATGCTTGCGCACCACGTCGCAGGGAATACCGTTGCGCCGCAGCATCTCCGCGGTGCCCTCGGTGGCCAGCACCCGGAAGCCCAGATCGGCCAGCCGCTTGACCGGGAACACCAGCGACCGTTTGTCGCGATTGGCCACCGAGACGAAGATCGTGCCGGTGCTCGGCAGCGAGCCGTAGGCGGCGGTCTGGCTCTTGGCGAACGCGCTGCCGAAATCGCGGTCGATGCCCATCACCTCGCCGGTGGACTTCATCTCCGGCCCGAGCAGCGAATCGATGGCCGAACCGTCGGCCTTGCGGAACCGGTGGAACGGCAACACCGCCTCCTTCACCGCGATCGGCGCGTTGGGCGACGGCGTCGCTCCATCGCCGGTCAGGGCCAGCACACCTTCGGCGCGCAGCTGGGAGATGCTGGTGCCCAGCATGATTCGCGCACACGCCTTGGCCAGCGGTATCGCGGTGGCCTTCGAGACGAACGGCACGGTGCGGCTGGCCCGCGGGTTGGCCTCGAGCACGTAGAGCACGTCGTCCTTGAGCGCGTACTGCACGTTGAGCAGCCCGACCACCCCGACGCCGTGCGCGATGGCCTCGGTGGCCCGCCGGACCGCCTCGATATCGCTGCGGCCCAACGTCACCGGCGGAAGCGCGCACGCCGAGTCGCCGGAGTGGATGCCGGCTTCCTCGATGTGCTCCATCACACCGCCGATGTACACCTCGGTGCCGTCGCAGAGGGCGTCGACGTCGATCTCGATGGCATCCTCGAGGAACCGGTCAACCAGAACCGGATGCGCAGGTGAGAGCTGAGTGGCCCGGGTGATGTAGCCGTGCAGCGTCTTCTCGTCGTACACGATCTCCATACCGCGTCCGCCGAGCACATAGGACGGCCGCACCAAGACCGGATAGCCGATGCGCGCGGCGATTTCGCGTGCCTGCTCGAAGCTGGTGGCCAGCCCGAACTTCGGCGCAGGCAGCCCCGCGTCCTTGAGCACCTGCCCGAACCGGCCGCGGTCCTCGGCGAGGTCGATGGCCTCGGGCCGGGTGCCGACGATCGGGACCCCGGCATCGGCCAGCCGCTGAGCCAGCCCCAGCGGCGTCTGCCCGCCGAGCTGCACGATGACCCCGGCCACACCCGGACCGCCCTGCCCGGACTCGGTTTCGGCGTGGAAGACCTCCAGCACGTCCTCGAACGTCAGCGGCTCGAAGTACAGCCGGTCGGCGGTGTCGTAGTCGGTGGACACCGTTTCGGGGTTGCAGTTGACCATGACGGTCTCGAATCCGGCCTCGCTCAACGTCGTCGCCGCATGCACACAGCTGTAGTCGAATTCGATGCCCTGCCCGATTCGGTTGGGCCCCGATCCCAGGATCAGCACCTTCGGCCGCTCGGTCTGCGGCGCCACCTCGGTCTCGGCGGCGGGGTCGAGCTCGTAGCTGGAGTAGTGGTAGGGCGTCTTGGCCTCGAACTCGGCCGCACAGGTGTCGACGGTCTTGAACACCGGGTGAATGCCGAGGCGCTGGCGCAGCGTCCGCACACCGTCCTCGCCGGCCAATTCGGTACGCAGCGCGGCGATCTGGCGATCGGACAACCCGTTGTGCTTGGACCGGCGCAGCAGGTCCTCGTCGAGGACCGGGGCCTCGATCAATTCCCGGCGCAGGCCCACCAGGCAAAAGATCTGCTCGACGAACCACGGGTCGACACCGGAGGCCTCGGCTACTTCTTCGACGCCCGCGCCAAGCCGCAGCGCCAATTCGATGTCGTAGAGCCGTCCCTCGGTTGGGGTACGCAACCGCTCCAGGATGTCGGCAACTGAACCGTCCTCGTCGGGCCCGGTCCAGAACCCGGCCCGGGTGGTCTCCAGCGAGCGCATCACCTTGCCGAGCGCCTCGATGAAGTTGCGGCCCAACGACATCGCTTCACCCACGGACTTCATCGTGGTGGTCAGCGTCGGGTCGGCGCCCGGGAACTTCTCGAACGCGAACCGCGGCGCCTTGACCACCACGTAGTCCAGCGTCGGCTCGAAACAGGCCGGGGTTTCCTTGGTGATGTCGTTGACGATCTCGTCGAGGGTGTAGCCGATCGCGAGCTTGGCGGCGATCTTGGCGATCGGGAATCCGGTGGCCTTGGAGGCCAGCGCACTGGACCGCGACACCCGCGGGTTCATCTCGATCACGATGAGCCGACCATCTTTCGGGTCCACCGCGAACTGGATATTGCAGCCGCCGGTGTCCACGCCGACCTCACGCAGGATCGCGATGCCCAGGTCGCGCATGGTCTGGTACTCGCGGTCGGTGAGCGTCATCGCCGGCGCCACGGTCACCGAGTCACCGGTGTGCACACCCATCGGGTCGAGGTTCTCGATCGAGCACACCACCACCACGTTGTCGTGATGGTCGCGCATCAGTTCGAGCTCGAATTCCTTCCAGCCGTAGATGGATTCCTCGATGAGCACGTTGGCAGACGGGGACGCCGCGAGTCCGTCGCCGGCCATCCGCTCCACATCCGCGAGCGAATGCGCCATGCCGGACCCCAGCCCGCCCATGGTGAACGACGGGCGCACCACGACGGGCAGGCCCAACTCGGCGACGGTCTCGCGAACCTCGGCCATGGTGAAGCAGACGGCCGATTTTGCCGACTCGCCACCGACTTTGGCGACGATGTCCTTGAACTTCTGCCGGTCCTCGCCGCGCTGGATCGCGTCGAAGTCGGCACCGATCATCTCGACGTTGTACTTCTCGAGGACGCCGTCATTGTGCAGGGCGACAGCGGTGTTCAGCGCGGTCTGCCCACCGAGGGTGGCCAGCACGGCGTCGATCTTGTTGCCGCGGGCGGCCTGCTGGGCGATCACCTTCTCGACGAACGCCGAGGTGATCGGCTCGACGTAGGTGAAGTCGGCGTACTCGGGGTCGGTCATGATCGTGGCCGGGTTGGAGTTGACCAGGCTGACGGTCAATCCTTCGGCGCGCAACACCCGGCAGGCCTGGGTGCCCGAATAGTCGAATTCACAGGCCTGGCCGATGACGATCGGCCCGGAGCCGATGACGAGAATGTGGTTGAGGTCGGTCCGGCGTGGCATTTAGCGCTTCCCCTCGTCCATCAGGTCCACGAATTGGTCGAACAGGTAGTTCGCGTCGTGTGGTCCGGCCGCGGCCTCCGGGTGGTACTGCACCGAAAAGGCCTTTCCGTTGGCGAGTTTGATGCCTTCGACGACGCCGTCGTTGGCGCAGGTGTGGCTGACCAGAGCCGGGCCGAAGTCGGTGTCGAAGTGCTCACCGGCCTCACCTTCCAGCGCGAAGCCGTGGTTCTGCGCGGTGATCGCGACAGTGCCGTTGGCATGGTCGATCACCGGCACGTTGATACCGCGGTGGCCGAAGACCATCTTGTAGGTGGACCGCCCCAATGCTCGGCCCAGGATCTGGTTGCCGAAACAGATTCCGAACAGCGGGATTTCCGCCCCGAGAACCGCCCTGGTGACTTCGACGACGTGGTCGGCGGTGGCCGGGTCGCCCGGGCCGTTGGACAGGAACACCCCGTCCGGCTTCAGCTCCGCGATCTGCTCGAAGGTGGCCGACGACGAGAGCACGTGAGTCCGGATGCCGCGGTTGGCGAAGTTGCGCGGCGTGTTGGTCTTGATGCCGAGGTCGAGCGCGACGACGGTGAACCGTTGCATCCCTTCGGGTTCGACGATGTAGCTCTCGGGTGTGCTGACCTCGCCGGCCAGGTCAGCGCCCAGCATGGCGGGCTGGCTGCGCACCCGGCGCACCAGCTCCTCGGTATCGGCCAGCGCCGGACCGGAGAACACCCCGGCCTTCATCGAGCCGCCGGAGCGCAGATGGCGCACCACCGCGCGGGTGTCGACCCCGGCGATGCCGACGATGTGCTGACGCTTGAGCTCGTCGTCCAGCGTGCCGGTGGCCCGCCAGTTCGACGCCCGTGGCGAGGGGTCGCGCACCACGTAGCCGGCCACCCAGATCTTGTCACCGCGGCTTTCGGCGTCCTCGTGGTTCCAGCCGGTGTTACCGATCTGCGGGGCGGTGGCCACCACGATCTGACGGTGATAGCTGGGGTCGGTCAGCGTCTCCTGGTAGCCGGACATCCCGGTGGAGAACACCGCCTCTCCGAGAGTCTCTCCGACGGCACCGAATTCGGTGCCGGTGTAGACCCGCCCGTCCTCCAATACCAGATGGGCTTTACCCGTCACGCTGCTTCTCCTGTTGTCGTCCATCGTGCATAGTCGCGGCGGTCGTCGCCGCGAAAGCCTGTGTCGATCTCGGCGCCCGACGGCAACCGCCACCGAATCGCCAGGATGCCTGCCACTTTTCCCGCCAGGGCCCGCTCGGTGCGGACGGCGGTGATCGCGTCCTGCGGAATCCAGATCGGGGTGGCACCGGAGCGCTCGAGCAGGATCCCTTCGGGGTAGCGGGTCAACACCGCCTTGGACCGGAAACCCAAGTCACCCGCGGCAATACGTTCCAGCCACTTGCCTGCGAGGGTACTGCCCACGTAGAGGCCCCTGGTCGGTGCGATGACAGCCGAGCTCAGCAGGTCGGGCATCGACGGCAGTTCACCGAGCAGTGCCATTTGTCGTGTGGCGCGGTGCTTCCAGCCGCGCAGCATCCGCCCGATCAGCACGCCGATGACGACGACGACCACAAAGGCGAAGATGTACGCCCCGATCGCCGTGCCGGTATTCATGCGGGGCTCTTCCCATCCCGTGCTGTCACGGTCCCCCGCAACAGCGTCGCGGTCACCGTCGCGGGCAACGTCATCGCCGCGAACGGGGTGTTGGCCGAGCGGCTGGCGAGGTCGCCGCCATCGACGATCCAGCTGGCGTCGGGGTCGACGACGACGAGGTTGGCGGGCTCCCCCACCTCCAGCGGGCGACCCTGGTCGTCCAGTCCCACGATGCGGGCCGGGTTCTCGCTCATCACCCGCGCCACGCCGCGCCAGTCCAGCAGGCCGGTCTGCACCATCGTCTCGACGACGACCGACAGCGCCGTCTGCAGGCCCAGCATGCCCGGCCGGGCCTGGGAGAACTCGCAACACTTCTCGTGCTCGGCGTGCGGCGCGTGGTCGGTGGCCACACAGTCGAGCACCCCGTCGGCCAGCGCCTGGCGCAGGGCCTGCGCGTCACTGGCCTCCCGCAGCGGCGGGTTGACCCGGTTCACTCCGTCGTAGCTGGCCAGCCGGCTGTCATCGAGCAACAGGTGGTGCGGGGTGACCTCGGCGGTGATCGAAATGCCCTGCTGTTTAGCCCATTTGATGAGCTCGACGGTCCCCGCCGTGGAGGCGTGGCAGATGTGCACCCGGGCGCCGGCGTCGCGGGCCAGGATCGCGTCGCGGGCCACGATGGATTCCTCGGCCGCCCGCGGCCAGCCGGCCAGCCCGAGCCGGGCGGCGTTGGGGCCCTCGTGCGCGATGGCGCCGACGGTCAGCCGCGGCTCCTCGGCGTGCTGCGCGATCAGCACGCCAAGGCCCGTCGCATATTCGAGCGCCCGGCGCATCACCAGCGGGTCGTCCACACAGACGCCGTCGTCGGAGAACATCTTGACCTGCGCCACACCGGCTGCCATCAGGCCCATTTCGGTGAGCTGCTTGCCTTTCAGACCCACCGTGATGGCGCCGACCGGGTGCACGTCGACCAGGCCGACCTGCTGACCGCGCCGCCAGACGTGATCGGTGACCACCGGGCTGTCGGCCACCGGGTCGGTATTGGCCATCGCGAACACCGCGGTGTAGCCACCCAATGCCGCTGCCGCCGAACCGGTTTCGATGTCCTCGGCGTACTCCCGGCCGGGCTCACGCAGATGGGTGTGCAGATCGACGAAGCCGGGCAGCAGCACCTGGCCAGTGGCGTCGATCACGTCGAGATCTTTTTCAAATCCTTGGGCCCCCGCCAGCTTCGGGCCGATCTCGGCGATCTGACCATCGGCCACCAGGACGTCGACCTGATCGCCCTCACCGTAGAGGCGGACACCGCGAATTAACACGCTCATACCGAAACCGCCTCGTCCGTGCCGACCAGCAGATGGAACAGCACCGCCATCCGCACGTGCACACCGTTGGAAACCTGTTGCAGCACAGCCGATTGCGACGAGTCGGCGGCAGCGAAGGAGATCTCCATACCGCGCAGCATCGGGCCGGGGTGCAGCACCACCGCGTGCCCGGGCAGCAGCGCCTGGCGGCGATCGGAGAGCCCGTACCGAATCGAGTACTCCCGCTCCGAGGGAAAGAACCCACCGTTCATCCGCTCGGCCTGCACCCGCAGCATCAGCGCCGCGTCGGCGGCGGGCAGTTCGGCGTCCAGGTCGTGCGACACCGTGACCGGCCAGTCCTCCACTCCCACCGGCAGCAAAGTGGGCGGCGCGACCAGCACCACCTCGGCGCCCAGGGTGGACAGCAGGCTCACGTTCGAGCGGGCCACCCGGCTGTGCAGGATGTCGCCGACGATCACCACCCGACGGCCCTCGATGTCACCGAGGCGCTGGCGCAGGGTGAGCGCGTCCAGCAGCGCCTGGGTGGGGTGCTCGTGCGTCCCGTCACCGGCGTTGATGACGCTCGGCCCTCCCCCGTCGTCTTCGGCCGTCCACTCCGCGAGCTGCTGGGCCGCACCGGAGGCCGGGTGCCGGATGATCAGCGCATCGGCGCCGGCCGCGCGCAGCGTCAGCGCGGTGTCGCGCAAGGATTCGCCCTTGGCCGCCGAGGACCCCGCAGCGCTGACGTTGATCACGTCGGCGCTCATCCACTTGCCTGCCACCTCGAACGACACCCGGGTGCGGGTGGAGTTCTCGTAGAACATCGTGATGATGGTGCGCCCGCGCAGGGTCGGCAGCTTCTTGACCTCGCGGCCCAACAGCGCCTGCCGGAACCGGTCGGCGTCGTCGAGGATCGCGGTGGCCTCGTCGCGGGTCAGATCGCTCGCCGACAGCAGATGCCTGATCGTCATCTGGCGGGACCTCCCTGGGGTGCGATCCAGATGCCTTCGACCTCGTCGTCCTCCACGAGCCGCACCTTGACGTTCTCGCTGCGCGACGTGGGCACGTTCTTGCCGACGTAGTCCGCCCGCAGGGGTAGCTCGCGGTGGCCGCGGTCGACGAGAACCGCCAGCTGCACCGCCGTCGGCCGGCCGATGTCACGCAGGGCGTCGAGGGCCGAGCGGACCGAGCGCCCGGTATAGAGGACGTCGTCGACCAGGATCACCAGGGCGCCGTCGATTCCGCCCGCGGGGATCGACGTCTTCTCCAGCGCGCGCGGCGGCTTGAAGTCGAGGTCGTCGCGGTAGAGCGTGATGTCGAGGCCGCCGCACTCGACGGAGACGCCGGAGAACTCGTTGATTTTCTCGGCCAGCCGGTTGGCCAGGGTGACGCCCCTCGTCGGGATGCCGAGGAGGACGACGCGGGGTGCGTCGAGGGCGTCGAGAGCGGTCTTTTCGATGATCTGGTGAGCGATGCGGGAAACGGTTCTACCGACGTCCGCACCGGACATCAATTCACGGTCGGTGGAGCCCACGAGCTGACCGGACCTCCTTCTCCGCCTCTCTGGACGGATCGTTAAAGGATGTCGAACTGCCGGGCAGCTTAACACCCACCTGTCCATCTTCCCGAACCGTGCAATCGCGTTTCGGGTTAGCCTCGATCAGGTGACCACACCGCACCCGTCCCAGTGGGATTTCGACGCCCTCTACCGCGGTGAGAGCCCCGCCGCGGGAATCCCTTCCGTCACTACCGTGCCTTGGGACACCAAGGGCCCCAAGGAAAGTGTCGTCGCCTGGCAGGAGCAGGGCCTGGTCACCGGCGATGTCCTCGACATCGGCTGTGGGCTCGGCGACAACGCGATCTACCTGGCCCAGCACGGCCATCACGTCACCGCTCTCGATATCTCGCCGACCGCGCTGATCACCGCCGAGCGCCGGGCCGCCGACGCCGGCGTCGACATCCGGTTCGCGGTGACCGACGCCACTGAACTCACCGGCTACCAGGACGCGTTCGACACCATCGTCGACAGCGGGATGTTCCACTGCCTCGACGAGGACGGCAAGCCCGCGTACGCCGCCGCGGCGTACCGTGCCGCACGGCCCGGCGCGCGGCTGCTGATCGCCTGCTTCTCCGAGGCCAACGACGACGCGATGCGCGGCCAGCGCGCGGTCAGCGAATCAGCTGTGCGCAGCATTCTGGGCGGTGCCGGCTGGACCGTCAGCTCCCTGACGCCGACGACGGTGCATCGCCCCGACGGCGTCGACATGGGATTCTGGCTCGTGACGGCGCAGCGCCCGTCAGTAGACTCCCTCGGATGAATCTCGGGGACAATCGCAGTTCTGTCGTGCAGGCCGTGGACGCCGGGCTCTTGGCAGGCGCCGTCACTCTGGTCTGGCAACACGGGAATGTGGTGCAGGTCAACGAGATCGGTCACCGCGACGTCGAAGCTGAACTACCGATGCAGCGCGACACCATCTTTCGCGTCGCCTCGATGACCAAACCGGTGACGGTGGCGGCGGCGATGGCGCTGGTCGACGAGGGCAAGCTGGCACTGTCGGACCCGGTCAGCCGGTGGCTACCGGAACTGGCCGATATGCAGGTGCTCGTCGATCCGACCGGCCCACTGGACCGCACCGTGCCCGCACAACGGCCGATCACCATCGACGATCTGATGACCCACCGCAGCGGCCTGGCCTACATGTTCTCGGTCGTCGGCCCCATCAGCCGGGCCTACGCGAAGGTGTCATTTCGTCAGGACCAGGACCACTGGCTTGCCGACATCGCGAAGCTGCCGCTGGTGCACCAGCCCGGCGACCGACTGACCTACAGTCACGCCACCGACGTCCTCGGCATCATCGTCTCGCGGATCGAGAGCAAGTCGCTGCACACCGTGCTCACCGAGCGGATCTTCGACCCGCTGGGCATGGCCGACACCGGGTTCTACATCTCCCCCGACAAACGCGCCCGCGCCGCCACCATGTACCGACTCGACGAAGAGACCGGCCTGCACCACGACGCGATGGGCCCGATCCCGGTTACCGAACCCCGGTTCTGTCAGGGTGGGGCGAGCCTGGTGACGACCGTCGACGACTACCTGCGGTTCGCCCGAATGTTGTTGGGCGGCGGCGAAGTCGACGGAATACGGGTGCTGTCCGAGGAGTCGGTGCGGCTGATGCGCACCGACCGGCTGACCACCGAACAGAAGCAATACCCGTTCCTGGGGATGCCGTTCTGGGTGGGCCGCGGCTTCGGCCTGAACCTGTCGGTGGTCACCGATCCCGCCAAATCCGCACAGCTCTTTGGCCCGGGCGGGCTTGGCACCTTCAGCTGGCCCGGCGCGTACGGAACCTGGTGGCAGGCCGATCCGGCCAACGACCTGATCCTGATCTACCTGATCCAGAACTACCCGAACCTCAGCGCGCCCGGCGCCGCGGTGGCCGGCAACACCTCGCTGGCCAAGTTGCAGGGCGTACAGCCGAAGTTCGTGCGCCGCACCTACCAGGCGCTGGGGCTCTAGACCATCGCGATCGGCGAGATCGGCACGCCGACCTCGAGCGCACCGGCCAGTTCCCGGCTCACGTCGTAGTCGAACACCACGTGGCCGCAGATCACGTCGATGTCGCGCTTGGCCCGCTGTAGCGGATTGGTCAGGAAATGCGCACTGGCACCCGATGATTCGAGCAGGTCGGCGACGACGGCGCGGGACTCGTGCACAATGTGCGCGGCCGAAAGACGGGCCTGCGCACGTACCGACCGCGGGATCCGGACGCCGTCGGCGACCATGGTCTCGATAACCGCGACGGTGTCGCCCAGCAGTCCGCTCAGCGCGCGCAGCCGCACCCGAGCGTCGCCAAGGCGAATCTGCGCGGCGGGCTGCTGCTTCTGGGCTACCCCCGAGTAGGCCAGCACCCGCTCACCCAGACGGGTGGCGAACAGGTCGGCAACGTGCTCGGCGGCGCCCAGCGCCGGCATGGCCGCGAGCAAGGCCAGTGCGGGCACCATCGGCCAGCGGTAGGCACTCGCATCGTGCAGCGCCGCACCCGGCGCGGTGCCGCCGTAGATATCGGTGACCTTGACCAACCGATGGTCGGGGACTTTCGTGTCGGTGACCACGACGTCGTGCGAACCGGTCCCCCGCATCCCGTCGGTGTGCCAAACATCCTCCACCGCAACATCGTTGGCGGGCAGCAGCGCCAACGCCGGATACATCGCATCGTCTGGTCCACACAGGGCACCGACCATCACCCAGTCGGCCGCCATGATCCCGGTCGCCCACGACCATCGGCCGGACAACCGCACCCCGCCGTCAACCGGCACACCGCGCCCGGTCGGTGCCAGCGGCGCCGGGCACAATACCGGGCCGTCGGCGAACACCTCGTCCTGCGCCTGCTCGCCGAACAGCGCCAGCATCCAGTTGTGCAGGATGTAGAACCCGAGCGTCCAGGCGCTGGAGGTGCAGCCGTGCGCCATCCGGCGCACCGGATCCAGGATCGCGGGGAACGACGCCTGCTCGCCGCCGTAGCGGGCCGGCAACAGCAGCCGGGCCATGCCACTGGCCCGGAAGTCCGCGATGGTGGCGTCGGGAAGCCGGCGCAGGTCTTCGGCTTCGGCAGCCCGCTCGGCCAGACATGCCACGAATTCGTCACTGGCCGTCAGCACGACCCGACGCTACCATACCGTTTGGTACGGAAATTGGGACCTCAGTGCCGCAGCATGATGTCCAGGAAGCGTTGTTGCTGCGCAACGGCTTTGGCGCCGGGCGCCGCGGCCGACAGGTGCAGGAATCCGACGCCGGCCGCGAATGTCGCATCAGCCCGCACGTCGGCCTCCTCGGTGCTGAATCCGTCGTCCAGGTAGGCCTGGCGCACCGCACGGCGCACCCGCCGGTCGGAAGACGCCACCGCCGCGGCGACGTCGGCGTCCGAGCGCGCCCATTCCCGCATGGCCCGTTCCAGCATCCAATGCCGTTGGCCGAGAAGGACTCCCATCATCCGGGTGAGCCGCTCACGCGGCGAGAGTCCCGCACTCGCGGTGAACTCGGCGCGGTCGCTGTCGTGTACCTCGGCCCAGGTGTCCACCAACGCGGACCGGTAGGCGCCCAGATCGACGAAATGCCAGTAGAAGCTGCCCTTGGTGGCGCCGACCCGCTTGCAGAGCCGGTCCAGCGTCAGCCCCTTGGCGCCCTCGTCGGCGAGCAACGAGAATCCCGCCTCCACCCAATCGGTCGCGGCCAGCATGGCGGGGAGATTACGCCTCGGGCGCGGCGCCCCGGACCGCGGCGGAGGCCGCACGGATCTGCGGAGTGACCAGCATGATCTGGCCCAGCACGCCGTTGACGAAGCCGGGCGACTCGTCGGTGGACAGCTCCTTGGCCAATTCGACCGCCTCGTCGACGGCCACCGGCTCGGGAACGTCCTCGGCGTGCAACAACTCCCACACCGCCACCCGCAGGATCGCGCGATCCACCGCGGGCAGTCGCTCCAGCGTCCAGCCCTGCAGGTGGGAGGTGATCAGCTCGTCGACGTGAGCCGTGTTGGCAGCCACGCCCCTGGCGACGGTCACCGTGTACGGGTTCAACGCGGACACGTCGGAGTTGGACTCGGCAAGCGCGATGCGCGCATCGGCCACCTCGGCCGGGGTCAGCCCCTGGGCTTCGGCCTCGAAGACCAGATCGACGGCGCGCTTGCGCGCCTGATGCCGACCCTTGTCGGCCTTACGATCAGCCATTTAGGTGTTGACACGCCCTAGGTAGCTGCCGTCGCGGGAGTCCACTTTGAGCTTGTCGCCGGTGTTGATGAACAGCGGAACCTGGATCTCGGCCCCGGTCTCCAGCGTCGCCGGCTTGGTGCCCGCGCTGGACCGATCGCCCTGCAGCCCTGGCTCGGTGCTGGCGACCAGGAGTTCGACGGTCACCGGAAGCTCCAGGTACAGCGGCGCGCCCTCGTTGAACGCGATCTGGACCGGCATGCCTTCGAGCAGGAAATCGGACAGCCGGCCCACCAGCGGCTCCGGCAGCGGATGCTGCTCGAAATCCTCGGAGTCCATGAACACGAAGTCCGAGCCGTCCCGGTACAGGTAGGTGGCGTCGCGCCGATCGACGGTCGCGGTCTCCACCTTCACCCCGGCGTTGTAGGTCTTGTCGACGACCTTGCCGGAGAGCACGTTCTTGAGCTTGGTGCGCACGAACGCCGGGCCCTTGCCTGGTTTGACGTGCTGGAACTCGGTGATCTGCCAGAGCTGGCCGTCGATGTTCAGCACAAGGCCGTTCTTGAAATCGGCAGTGGATGCCACGGTCGGTCGTTCTCCTCGTTTATCTGGTCCTAGATGACCTGTAGTTCCTTGGGGAACCGGGTCAACAGTTCGGGGCTCCGCTCGCACACGACCAGGGTGTCCTCGATGCGGACACCGCCACGGTCAGGCAGGTAGACACCGGGTTCCACGGTCACCACGGAGCCAGCAAGCAGTGTACCGGCGGCCGCGGAGTTGATTCCCGGCGCTTCGTGGATCTGGAGTCCGACGCCATGGCCCAGGCCGTGGCCGAAGTGCTCGCCGTAGCCCGCGTCGACGATGACCTGCCGGGCCGCGCCGTCGACATCGCGCAGTTCCGCCCCGACGTCGAGCGCATTGCGGCCGGCCCGCTGGGCGGCCGCGACCAGCTCGTAGATCTCCCGCTGCCAGTCGGCCGCGGCGCCGAGTACGAAAGTGCGCGTCATATCGGAGTGGTAGCCGCCGACCAGCGCGCCGAAGTCGATCTTGACGAAATCGCCGCCGGCCAGCACCGCGTCGGTGGGCCGGTGATGCGGAATCGCCGAGTTGGCCCCTGTGGCCACGATGGTCTCGAACGACGGCCCGTCAGCACCGTGGTCGAGCATCAACGCCTCGAGTTGGCGGCCGACCTCCCGCTCGGTGCGCCCCGGGCGTAGGCCGCCGCCGTTCACCAGCTCGGCCAGCGCCGCGTCGGCGGCCTCGCACGCCAGCCGCAGCAGCGCGATCTCCCCGGCGTCCTTGATCTCCCGCAGCGTCTCGACGGTGCCGGAGGCCCGCACGAGCTCGGCGGCGGGCTGCTCGGCCAGTTCCCGAGCCAGGACGTCGAAACCGTCGACCGTCACGACGTGACTCTCGAACCCGATCCGGGCGGCTCCGTCGGCCACCGCCCGCCCGACCAGATGGCGTCCGCAGGCCCGTTCGATGACCGTTTCCACATCGGGCGCCTGCCGCGCGGCCTGCGTGCGGTAGCGCGAATCGGTGGCCAGCACCGTCGGCGTGTCGCCTGCGAACACCAGTAGCGCCGCATTCGAGCCACTGAATCCGGACAGATATCGGACGTTGACCAGGTCACTGACCAGGAACGCGTCCAGTCCCTCGGCGGCCAGCCGGGCAGCCAACCGGTCCCGACGTTGGGAATGTGTCACGGTCGCTGACGGTACTCGCTACCCTGACTAACCATGCATACGTGGTTATTGCGCGGACTGGCCTTCGCGGCCGGCATGGTGGTCGTCCGTCTCGTGCAGGGCACGCTGATCAATATCTACGAAACCAAGGCGGGACTCATCAGCATTTCGCTGGTGGTGCTGTTCGCGATCGCGTCGTTCATCTGGGGTCTGCTCGACGGCCGCGCCGACGCCAACGAGAATCCCGACCCGGACCGCCGCCGCGATCTGGCCATGACCTGGCTGCTGGCCGGGCTCATCGCGGGCGTGCTCAGCGGCCTGGTCGTCTGGCTCGTGTCGCTGTTCTACAAGAACGTCTACGCCGAGGGCCTGATCAGTGAGGTCACCACGTTCGCGGCGTTCACCGCGCTGGTGGTGTTCATCCCCGCCATCGCCGCGGTCGCCATCGGCCGCTTCACGGTTGACCGCAAGCGGCCCCCGCAGGAGCGACGCCGCGAAGACGGCACCCAGGCCGACGTGTTCGACGCCGCCCGCGAGGACGACCGGACCGGACCCATCGCCGGGCTCGGCACCCACGAGGCCGCGGCCACCGAAGAGCACACCTCCGCGGTGGCGACCGCCGAGCGCGACGAGCCGACCGAGCAGATCGACATGACGGGCAAAACCGACAAGTCGTAGGTTCGCCCGCCCAGACCGGCTAGATCGGGTCGATCGGCGCCCAGTCGCCGACGTCGAAGCCGTCGCCGCTCGCGGCGATCACCGGCGCGCCGTGCCCCGGATAGTGCGCGGGAAAGACCCTCGCATGGGCGTGGGCCGCCTCGGTGAACACCCGCCGGCGCGTGCCGCGTGCGGCGGCCGGGTCGACATCGAACGCACACGCGTCGTCGGGGCGCCGGATCTGGATCGGACAGTGCGTCAGGTCGCCGACGAACACCGCCGGACTGCCCGCGTCGAGCCACAGTACCGACGAACCGGGCGTGTGCCCGGCCGCCGGGCGCAGCCGCAGTGACGGACTGAGCTGCAGGTCGTCGGTCCACAACTGGATCTGATCGGTCACCGGAATCACGCTGTCGGCCAACACCGTTCGCATGCCGTCGTTCTCGCCCACTCCCCCGGGTCCGAAGAAGCGGTAGTCCGGCTCGGGCATCACGTAGCGGGCGTTGGGGAACGTCGGCACCCATCGGCCGTCGACCAACTGGGTGTTCCAGCCAACGTGGTCGGTGTGCAGGTGGGTGTTGATCACAATGTCAACGGCCGCCGGATCGAAGCCGGCCGCAGTGAACGCGCCGAGGAAGTCAGTCGACAAATGGTCCAGCGGCGGCATGTGCGGACGGTCGCGGTCGTTGCCGACCCCGGTGTCGACCACCACGACCAGACCATCGACCTCGAGCACCCACGACTGCATCGCGATCCGCCACTGTTCGGCCGCACGCTCCCAGAAGTGCGGCTCCAACAGATCGGCGTGGTCGTCCCAGGCCTGCGCCGGAGTGTCTGCGAACAACGACGTCCGCATCTGGATCTGAGTTTCGACGACGCGGGTGACGGTGGCGGCACCCACAGCCATCCGATTCCGCACCGCGGGCATCCCGGCTAGTCGACGGCGACGTCGAGGGTGGCCAGATAGCGCAGTGCCAGCAGGTAGCCCTGCACGCCGAGCCCGACGATCACGCCGGTGGCCACCGCACTCAGATACGAGTGATGCCGAAACTCTTCACGCGCATGCACATTGGAGATGTGCACCTCGATCAGTGCTGCCTTCAGCTCGGCGCAGGCGTCCCGCAGCGCGATCGAGGTGTGCGTCAGCGCGCCGGCGTTGAGGATCACCGGGTCGCCTGCGTCGGCCGCGGCGTGCACCCAGTCGATCAGCTGCGCTTCACTGTTGCTCTGCCGCACCACCGCGGTGAGCCCGAGTTCGGTCGCCTGCGCCTCGATCAGCATGACGAGATCGTCATAGGTGGTGCTGCCGTAAACCTCGGGTTCGCGGCGGCCGAGCCGATCCAGGTTGGGTCCGTTGAGGACCAGGACTGTTGTCATTTCGCCACCTCCGCGTAGGCCGCCGCCAGCAGCGCCGGGTCGGGACCTTCCAGCCGTCCGGGCTTGCCCAGTCCGTCGAGCACCACGAACCGCAGCACCCCCGAGCGAGTCTTCTTGTCGCCGGCCATGATCTCGACGAGTTCGGGCAGCACGCCGGGCTCGTAGCTGACCGGCAATCCCAGCGACGTGAGCACGTCGCGATGCCGCTTCGCCGTGGCGTCGTCGAGCCGGCCGGCCAGCCGGCCCAGTTCAGCGGCGAACACCAGTCCCACCGAGACCGCGGCGCCATGGCGCCACCGGTAGCGTTCCCGGCGTTCGATGGCGTGCGCCAAAGTGTGTCCGTAGTTGAGGATCTCGCGCAGCGCCGACTCTTTCTCGTCGGCGGCCACCACCTCGGCCTTGACGGCGATCGCCCGCCGGATCAGCTCCGGCAGCACCGACCCTGCCGGGTCGACCGCGGCCTGCGGGTCGGCCTCGATGAGGTCAAGGATCTTGGGGTCGGCGATGAAACCGGCCTTGACGATCTCGGCCATCCCGGCGACGAGTTCGTTGCGCGGCAACGTTTCCAGCATCGCGAGGTCGACCA
Organism: Mycobacterium sp. RTGN5; assembly: GCF_033804465.1. Taxonomy (NCBI): domain Bacteria; kingdom Bacillati; phylum Actinomycetota; class Actinomycetes; order Mycobacteriales; family Mycobacteriaceae; genus Mycobacterium; species Mycobacterium sp. RTGN5. Next base: position 58,105 of record NZ_JAPZLA010000005.1, on the reverse strand, counting down.
GCACACCGGCCGGCTGATGAAACGCGCCGACCAGGTTCTTGCCCGCATCGGTGTTGATCCCGGTCTTGCCGCCGACAGCGGCGTCGACCATGGCCAGCAGCGTGGTCGGGACGTGCACGATGTCGACGCCACGCAGCCAGGTCGCCGCGGCGAACCCGGCCACATCCGTCGCCGCCCCGCCACCGAGGCTGACCAAGGCATCCTTGCGGCCAATTCCGATGCGGCCCAGCACTTCCCAGATGTAGCCGACGACGGCCAGATCTTTACCGGCCTCGGCGTCGGGAATCTCGATGCGGTGGGCGTCGATTCCCTTGTCGGACAGGTGCGCCCGGATGGCTTCGGCGGTCTGGGCCAGCACCGGCTGGTGCAGGATCGCCGCCTTGTGCCGGCCGGCGAGCAGCTCACCGAGCTCGCCGAGCAGGCCGGTGCCCACGATCACCGGGTAGGGCGGATCGACGGCGACCTCGATGGTCACCGGCGTGATGTCGGTCATTTGCGAACTCCGGCGCGGCGGGCGGCCAGCGCCGCCGGGGTGGCGGGCGTGACCGGGGTGGACTCCACCGGTGCATCCGGTGGTGTTGGGGTGGAACGCTTTTCGGTCGCCGACGGCGAGCGGCGCCACGGCGGCCTGCGCCGGCGGGGTGGCTGCGGGTTCTCCATCCGCGCGATGATGTGGCGCACGACGGCACCGGGGTTGCGGCGGTTGGTGTTGACCCGGATCGTGGCGACCCGCCGGTAGACCGGCACCCGCTCGTTCATCAGCGTGCGGTACTTCTCGGCGTGGTCGGGTCCGGCCAGCAGCGGACGGACGGTGTTGCCGCTGGTGCGGCGCACTCCCTCGGCCGCACTGATCTCCAGGAAGATCACCGTGTGCCCGGCCAGCGCGTCACGCACACCGGGTGTCGTCACCGCACCGCCACCCAGCGACAGCACACCGTCGTGGGTCTTCAACGCGTCGTGGACGACCTCTTCTTCGATACGGCGGAATTCGGTCTCGCCGTCGTTGGCGAAGATGTCGGCGATGGTGCGGCCGGTCTTCTCCTCGATCGCGGCGTCGGTGTCGAGCATGTCCACATCCATCGCCTTGGCCAGCCGCCGCCCGATGGTCGATTTCCCGGAGCCGGGCAACCCGATCAGCACGGCCTTCGGCGCCATCGTGCTACCCCGACACTCGCACTGGCGAATCTCGAGTGTCCGCGGGCATGAGCTCGGCCACCGACCGCAGGTACCCGTCGACGTTGCGCCGGGTCTCCGACAGCGAGTCGCCGCCGAACTTCTCCAGCACCGCGCGGGCCAGCACCAGCGCCACCATGGTTTCGACGACGACAGCGGCGGCGGGCACCGCGCACACGTCGGAGCGCTGATGGATGGCCACCGCCTCTTCGCCGGTGGCCATGTCGACGGTGGCCAGCGCCCGCGGCACCGTGGAGATCGGCTTCATCGCCGCCCGCACCCGCAGCGGGAGGCCGTTGGTCATGCCACCCTCAAGGCCGCCCGCCCGGTTGGTCGAGCGGACCACGCCGTCGGGGCCGGGGTACATCTCGTCGTGGGCCTGGCTGCCGCGCCGGCGGGCGGTCTCGAAGCCGTCGCCGATCTCGACGCCCTTGATGGCCTGGATGCCCATCACCGCGCCGGCGAGCTGGCTGTCCAGCCGGTTCTCGCCGCTGGTGAACGAGCCCAACCCGATCGGCAGGCCGTGGACGACGACCTCGACGACGCCGCCCAGGGTGTCGCCGTCGCGCTTGGCCGCCTCGATCTGCTCGATCATGTCGGTCTCGGCGGTCTTGTCCGAGGCGCGGACCGGGCTGTCGTCGATGCGGGCCAGATCGTCGGCCGCGGGCGGGGGTCCGTCATACGGCGCCGACGCGCCGATCGAGATGACGTGGGACAGCACCTCGACGCCGAGCGCCTGGCGCAGGAACGAGCGGGCGACGGTGCCGGCCGCGACCCGCGCGGCGGTCTCACGGGCGCTGGCCCGCTCGAGTACCGGGCGGGCGTCGTCGAAGCCGTACTTGAGCATGCCTGCGAAGTCGGCGTGGCCGGGCCGGGGCCGGGTCAGCGGGGCGTTGCGGGCTACATCGAGCTCGTCGGCGGCGACCGGATCGGACGCCATCACGGTTTCCCATTTGGGCCACTCGGTATTGCCGATCTCGATGGCGATCGGGCCGCCAAGGGTGGCGCCGTGGCGGACCCCGGCCAGCACGGTGACCTGGTCCTGTTCGAATTTCATCCGCGCGCCGCGGCCGTAGCCCAGCCGCCTGCGGGCGAGCTGGTCGGCGATGTCCGTCGACGTGACCTGCACACCGGCGACCATGCCCTCGACCACGGCTACCAGCGCGCGGCCGTGGGATTCACCGGCAGTCGTCCATCGCAACACGCGTCCCATCTTCCCACGCCGGTCACGGCAGACCAATTTGCTTTCCACCGGCCCGCGACGCGGCGGGGTGTCCGGCACCCGTGCGGCGGGTAATCGGAGTCAGCAACCGCACCGAAAGGCATCGATGACCACGGCACGACTACGCACCGACCGAGGCGACCTCGACCGAGCCCGACGCACCGTGGATGCGGTGTCGGCGGCCTTCTCCGCGATCGTCGTCGGCCAGGACAACCTGCGGGAGTCCCTGCTCATCGGGCTGGCCGCCGGGGGCCACGTGCTGATCGAGAGCGTTCCCGGGCTGGCCAAGACCACCGCCGCGCGGGTCGTCGCCGAATCCATCCACGGCGGCTTCCAGCGCATCCAGTGCACCCCCGACCTGCTGCCCAGCGACATCATCGGCACCCAGGTGTACGAGGCCGCGACCAATTCGTTCGTCACTCAGCTGGGCCCGGTGCACACCAATGTCGTGCTGCTCGACGAGATCAACCGCTCCAGCGCCAAGACTCAGAGCGCCATGCTCGAGGCGATGGAGGAACGGCAGACCACGATCGCCGGCACGGTCTACTCCATTCCTGAGCCGTTCCTGGTGGTCGCGACCCAGAACCCTGTCGACCAGGAGGGCACGTATCCACTGTCGGAGGCGCAGACCGACCGGTTCATGCTCAAGGACGTCCTGGCCTACCCGTCGGTGACGGAGGAAGTCGAGATGATCCACCGGATGGACGCCGGCCTGTACGACAAGGACCGCCGTGTCGGTGCCGTGATCGGCCTCGACGACATCCGCAACCTGCAGGAGGTCGTGCGCGGGGTGCAGCTGGATCCGGCACTGATGCGCTACGCCAGTGAGCTCGTCGCGGTCAGCCGCGACCCGCAGCAGTACCTGCAGCCCCAGCTGGCCCGGCTCGTCGAGTACGGCGCCAGCCCGCGCGCGACGATCGCGTTCTGCCGGGCGGCTCGCGCGCTGGCGGTGCTGTCCGGACGCGGGCACGTCATCCCCGACGACATCGCCGGCCTCGCCCATCGCATCCTGCGGCACCGGCTGATCCTGGGCTTCGAGGCGGCCGCGTCCGGCATCACGGCCGAGACCGTGATCGACGCCATCCTGCACTCGGTACGGGTGCCCTGAGGCCGGCGTGGGTCAGCATCTCAATCAGGCCATCCGGCATTTCGGCCGCGACACCCGAGGGCTTCTCGAAGGGGGCCGCTACGCGCTGCTGCACTCGCGCAGCATGGAATTCGACGACCTGCGGCCGTACGTGCCTGGCGACGACGTCCGCGATATCGACTGGAAGGCCACTGCACGATCGGGCTCCGTGCTGATCAAGAGGTTCGTCTCAGAAAAGCACCACAAGATCCTGCTGGTGGCCGATGCGGGCCGAAACATGACCGCGCTCGCGGCCGGCGGCGAGACCAAACGTGATGTGGCGGCGGCGATCCTGGGTGCGTTCGGGCTGATCACGCTGGGCCGCTCCGACGAGATCGGGATGGTCTACGGCGATGCGCGGGGTTCGGTCAGCATCCGCGCAGGCCGCGGGGAAACCCACGTCGAGGCCCTCCTCGACCATTTCTACCGGCACACCACGACCAGCCCGGGAGTCAGTGATATCGAGAGTCAATTACGTTATGTGGCAACGCATTATCGGCGTCGAATGCTGGTCATCGTGGTGTCCGACGAGCCCGACGTGGACACTCGGCTCAGCGAGGTCACCGGGCGGCTGGCCGCCCGCCACGACGTGTTGTGGGCGATGGTGTCCGATCTACCCGCGGTCAGCGGCGAGCTCGACGGCTACGACGTGAGCACCGGCGCCTTGGTGCCCAACCGGACGCGACTGGGCCGGCGGGTCGAGGCCGCCTACCGGCGCGCCGAACAGCAGCGGCGGGCGCGACTGGAGGCATTCCTGGCTGATCACGCCATCCCGTTCACCACGATCGGCCGCAGCGACGAGATCCGGCCCCGACTGACCGCGATGGCGGAGGTGTTCGCCCGTGCCGGGTGACCTGCTGCGCTATGTCGGCGGCCCGACCGCCTATCTGTCGTGGTGGCCTTGGCTGGCAGCAATCCTGCTGGTGGCCGTGATCGGCTGGTACACAGCTGTTTTCGTGGCGACCCAGCCGACCTCCCGACTCCGGCAGATCCCCGCACTGCGGGTTGTACACGCCCGGCTGACCCGCAGGCGGTTTGCCGGCGGCATCCGGCACATCGGTGAGCAGCGCCGGCGCGGGCAGCTCTCCGATGCGCAGGCCTACGACCAGATGAGTCATACCGTGCGCAGCTTCCTGCACCAGGCGACCGGAGTCGGGGCGCAGTACCTCCACGTCGACGAGATCGCCGCCGGCGATCTCGCGCCGGCCGCCCCGCTCATCGCGGCGCTGCGCGACGCGCGGTTCGACACCACCACCGATGCCGACCCCGACCAGCTGGGCGCTCAGGCCGAGGAGTTGATCCGGTCGTGGACCTGAGGTGGTGGCCCGTCGCACTCGCGGGGCTGGTCGGCCTGCTCGTGTGCGTGGCCGTTGCGGTGGCCCTGCCCAGCGCGCGGGCCGACCGGCGGCTGCGGCCGCTGGCGCACGTCGACCGGCTCACCGGCCTACCGGAATACGCCCGGATCCGGCGCCGGGAAACGCTGGCGGCCGCTGCGACGATCACCATGCTCGTCGTCCTGTTCGGCACCGCCGTGCTGACCGCAGCGCGACCGTCGGCCACCGGGCGGGAAATGGACGCGCTGCACCCCGAGGATGTGATGCTGTGCGTCGGCGCCCCGGTCACCGATGGCACCACCGCGCAGTTCCTCAACCACTTCGCCAGGAAGGCAACGACATTCGACTCTGAGCGCATCGGTCTGACATCCCCAACGGTGCGAGTGATGCCGTTGACCCGCGACTACCAGTACGCGGCGCAGATCCTCGGCGACTACGGGGCGCCCACCACCGAGCAGGCCGAGGCCTTCGCCAAAACGGTCGGTTATGCCGACTACGCCCCCACCGTGGCCGACACCCTCGCGCTGTGCATGACCGGTTTCGGGACCGCGCCGACAACCCACCGCCGGTCGTTGATCTACCTGGGACCCAGCACATTCGGGCCAGGTGATCAGCACGGGTTGTTCAGCGAGCAGCAGGTCGCCGACATGGCAACGCGGGCCGGCATCCAGGTCAACGCCATCGCGGGCGTGGACGTCACCGACTCGGCACAACGCGGTGAGGCCGAGCTGGCCGCGCTCGCCGAACACTCCGGCGGGCTGTTCTTCCGCTACCACGCCGCGGGGCCCGGGGGCTCGGATCCCACGCTGTCCGCCGATCTCGACGCGATCGGCGCCAACCCCGCGCCTGTCACCGGGCAACTGCCCGACGACCCCGACCCGCTGCTGCTCACCGGTCTCGCCGCCGCCGTCCTGCTGAGCATCGCGCTAATGGTGGCGCGACGGTGAGCGCGCAACCCGTGGTGCCGGCCGCGCTGCTGCTGGTGCTGGCCGCCGTCATCGTCGCCGCCCGCGCACAGACGCTGCCCGCAGTATTGGCGCACAGCGGCAGCCACCGGCGCACCGCGCTGTTGCGTTGGATCGCACCCACATTGGCGATGCTGCTGCTGGTGGTGGCGGCCGCCCGCCCGGCGCTGGCCTCCCCCGCGCTGCCGCCACCCGACCGTGACGCGGCGAGCCAGGGCGAGAACGTGAACGTGTTCTTCGTCGTCGACCGCTCGGTGGACTCCCGGGTCGAGGACTACGGCGGGGCATCGCGAATGTCGGGGATCCGCAACGACATGTCCGCGATCGTCGATGCCTACCCGAAGGCGCGATTCGCGGTGATCGGCTTCGCCTCGGCACCGGAGATCGACTGGCCGCTGTCCGAGGACACGTGGAGTCTGAAGGCGGTGATCGCGGGGCTGTCGCCCTACGTCAGTGTGCCGCCCGACGCCGCCGCCCGCGTGGATGCCGGCGCTGCCGCCAATCCGCTTCGCTACCAACTCATCCAGGCCACCCAGCAGTACCCGGGTGCGCAGAACCTGGTGTTCTATCTCGGCGAGGGGGCCGGCGGGTCGACGGCGCCGCAGGGTACCTTCTCGGTCGGCGACCGGGTGTCCGGCGGGGCGGTCTTCGGCTACGGCACCCCGGCCGGCGGCCCGGTTCCCGGCGCGTACGTCGACGGAGCGGTGACGTATCTGTCCGACACACGATCCGGCGCGCCGCTGACCTCGTCGCTCGACGAAGCTGGATTACGCCGTGTCGCAGGTGAACTCGGCGTGCCCTACGTTCACCGCGACCCGGGCCAACCGGTGACCGCCGCCCTGCCGTCCAGCGGTGCCCAGGAATCCGCCCCGGCACCCGATCGCGTCGAGCTGTACTGGCTGTTCGCGCTGCTGGCCGCGATCCTGCTGCTGCCCGAGATCTACCTGACGACGCGCGAATTCCGTCGTGACCGCACGCCGCGGCGGCAGGCGTGACCCGCCCGGCCCGGCTGCGGCTGCGCCGGCGGCTCTTGGTGTGGTCCGCGCCGGTGGCCCTGCTGGCGGTGGTGGCGGCGATCAAGATGATCTCTGTTGCCCTGGCCGGAGAGTCGGCGGTGTCGCACTTCGCCCGCGGCGACGGTGCGGCACTGCACGCCGATGCGTCGATGCTGGGCGTCCTCAATGTGATCGAGCCGGCGAAGGCACCGTTCGCCGGCGGGGCCGCCGCAATGCTCGACGGCCAGCTCGGTGATGCCGACGCCGGCTTCTCGCGGGCGCTGGACAGCACCGCGTCCGACCAGTCCTGTCCGGTGCGGATCAATCTCGAGCTGGTCCGTGAGACGCAGGGTGACGTGGCGGCATTCGCGGGCCGGCCCGTGGATGCCGAGGAGCGCTACCGAAGCGCGCAGAGCATCATCGCCGACGCCCCTGCGGGCTGCTTCGCCGACAACGCCGATCCGCAACCCGACCGGCGTACTGTGCGGGCCGAGGCCAGCGCTCGACTCGAGTCGAAACTTGCTGCGCTGCAATCGGGTACCCCGCCACCTCCGCCGCTGAGTGCGGCACCACCACCACCACCACCGCCACCGGCCGGCGCGGCAGCCGCCGAATCGCAGCCGCCGCCACCGGCGATGGGCCGTTCGGGCCAGGGATTGTCCGATATCGCCCCGGATCGGCTGCCCAGTCCGGGAGCCCCGCCACCGCAGCCGCACCGACTGGGTGACGGCGATCCGCTGGACCGGCTGCGCCAGCTGCTTACCGACACCGCGTCATCGGGCAGCGACGCCGAGAACGGCTGACCGGGCCGGTCTGCCGCATGTCGCAGTGATCAGGTATCAAATACTGGTGAAATCCCCCATCGCGAACCTGGACGACTTCACCGCACTCGACCCGTTCTTCCGGATCATCGAGCGCGGACTCGAGGGACTCGTCGATCCGGGGCACTTCTTCGACCTGATGGCCGAGGACGTCCTCACCGAATACGTGGTCACCGTGCCGGGCTACCCCCGGCGCGTCGAGGGCCGTCACGAGCTGGCCGAGCTGTATCGGCCCTACGGGACCGCCATGCGCCTCGACCGCTGCTTCGACCTTGCGGTCTACCACGACGCCAAACAGAACGTCGCGGTGCTCGAGTACACGGCCGAAGGCCGCACGGTCCACGGAAACCGGCGCTACGCCAACCACTTCATCTCGGTGATCACAATCGGCGACCGCGAGATCGTGCGCTGGCGCGACTACCTCAACCCGGTAGCCGTCTTCAACGCGCTCGGCTGGCCCCAGAACTGAAACAACACAGCACTAAAGCACCACCAGCGCCGTGGCGGCCAGGCTCGCCACGCACATCGACGGGCCGTGGGGCACCGTCGCCGTCCGATCCCGCACCGCGATGACCGCGGCCAGCAGCGCCGTCAACATCGGCGCGCCCAGCGCCGCCAGCAGCCACACGTCGGGCCCGAACGCGCCCGTCAGGCCGCCAACACCGAGCGCAAGCTTGACATCACCGCCGCCCAAACCGGCCGGAATCGCAAGGTGCACAACCAGATACATCGCCGCCAAGCCGAGCGCACCGGCCAGGGCGGGCAGGCCGCGGCCACAACCGGCGGCAACCGCGAGGACCGCAACCGCCCCGGGCAGCGTCAGCGCGTTCGGCAACCGCCGGTGACGGATGTCGTACACCATCAGCGCCGCCACCCACAGCAGCACGACTCCGAACGCTGATGCGCGCATCGGCAGGACGTTAACCCAGTGCGGCGGCCATCTGCTCACGCGGCGCCGGCCGGCCTGTGAATTGTTCGACCTGACTGAAGGCCTGGTGCAGCAGCATCTGCACACCGCTGATCACCTCGCCGCCTGCGGCCTGCACGGCGGCGGCCAGCGGGGTGGGCCACGGGTCGTAGAGGGCGTCCAGCAGCACCGGGACCCCGGCGAACACCCCGGCGTAGGCAGCGGCCGCATCCGCGGGAATGGTGCTGACCAGAACGTCGGCGGTCGCCGCGATTTCCGGAAGCCGCGGATCGCTCAGGTCGCAGAACGTCGTGGTGACGTCGACGGCCGCACCGAGGTCCAGCAGCCTCCCGGCCTTGTCGCGGTTGCGGGCCACGACGGTGATCTCGATGGCCCCGAGGTCGGCCAGGGCCACGATGGCCGCGGGTGCGGTGCCGCCCGAGCCGAGCACGATCGCGTGCCGAAGATGACGAACGTGCCCGAGGGCACCGGCGACCCCGTCGATGTCGGTGTTGTCCGCGCGCCAGCCGTGGGCGGTGCGTACCAGGGTGTTGGCCGCGCCGACCAGTTCCGCACGTTCGGTGTGTTCGCCGGCGAACTGCAGGGCGGCGAATTTGCCCGGCATGGTGACTGAGACACCGACCCAATCAGGACCCAAACCCCTTACCACCGAAGGCAGTTCATCGGCCGTGCACTCGACGCGCTCGTAGGTCCAGTCGGTCAGGCCGAGTGCGCGGTAGGCCGCCAGGTGCAGCAGGGGCGATTTGGAATGCGCGACGGGCGAGCCCAGCACCGCCGCCCTACGCGCAGTCATCGCGCTCCGGCCCAATTGCGCTCTTCACTTCGTTCATCGCGCGGAGTCAAGCACGCCATTGCGCTTGGCCAGCTCGATATTCGCGAGGTGCTGTGGGTAGTCGCGGGTGAACAGGGTGGTGCCCTCGGTATCCACGGTGACGAAGTAGAGCCAGTCCCCCGGCTCGGGCCGCTCGGCGGCCGCCAGCGCGTCTTCGCCGGGCGAGCAGATCGGCGTGGCCGGCAGACCCTCCATCGCGTAGGTGTTCCACGGCGTCACCTGTGCCCGGTCAGCGTCGGTGGTGGCGACTTCCTGCCGATCCAGCGGGTAGTTGACCGTCGAATCGAATTCCAGCTTCTGCGGCACGGCCAACCGGTTGTAGATCACCCGCGCGACCTTCGCGAAGTCGTGCGGCTTGGCCTCACGCTGCACCAGCGAGCCGACGATCAGAATCTGGTAGGGCGACATGTTCATCGCCTTGGCGGTGTCCAGCAGCCCACCGGCGACGTAGTGGTCCGCACTCTGGCCGACGAGCTTGGCCAGGATCTCCTGCGGCGACGCCGACGGGTCGACGTTCCAGGTGCCCGGGGCGATCAGCCCTTCCACGCGGCGATGGTTCTTGCCCAGTGAGGTCACCGGTTGGGTCGCCCATTGCGGCACGTTCAACTGCTCCGGCGGCGCCTGCTCGGCCACCTTGCGCAGATCCTCGGCGGGCACACATTTCTGCTCGCCGTTCAGCGGGACGCAGGTGGCCTTGGAGATCAGGGTGAAGATGCCGTCGGTGACCTTGCCCGAACCGACCTCGGCCACATCGTCGAGCTGGCGGCCTTCGGGGATCACCAGCTTGCCCACCCGGTTGTGCGGGTCGGCAAGGCGTTGCACCGCAGCCGAGGCCGACATCTCGGTACGGACCACATAGAACCCGGGCTGGATGGCGGCGATCGCCGCGTTGTCCTTGGCGGCGTCCACGAAACTCTTGACGTTGGAGATGACGTTCTTGTCGCGCAGTGCCTGGGCGATCTGGGTGGTGGAGTCGCCGTCGTGGACCTGCACGACGACGTCGTCCTTGCCCTCGCCTGCGAAGTCACCGGAGCTGCTGAACAGCTTGCCGCCCAGGTATACCGCGGCGACCACCACGACAATCAGCAGGGCCGCTGCGGCGGCCCCGATCATCCTGCGGCGGTTACGGTTTCGCCGGGCGCGGACCCGATCGAGGCGACTCATCCGGCTCCGCGGCGGGCCTACCGCCAGCGGTGCCGAGCGGTCGTCGAAGTCGTCAGGCATCGTCACCTTCAGGCGTCATATTTCGGCGCTGGTCGAGCCAGCCCTGCAGAATCCCGACCGCGGCAGCCTGATCGATCACCCCGCGTTGGTTTTTGGCGCGCACACCGGCCTCCCGCAGCGATCGCTGGGCCACGACCGTCGTCAGCCGTTCGTCGGCCAGCCGCACCGGCACCGGGGCGATCCGCGCGGCCAGCGCGTCGGCCACCTCGAGTGCGTCCTGCGCCGATGTCCCGGCTCGGTCGGCGAGCGTGCGCGGCAGCCCGACGACCACCTCGACGACGCCGAGTTCGGTCACCAGATTGCTCAGCTGCCGCAGATGCCTGCCGGTTCGTTCCCGCCGCACGGTTTCCACCGGAGTGGCAAGGATGCCGTCGGGGTCACTGACCGCGACGCCGATCCGCACAGTGCCGACGTCGACGCCGAGCCGCCGACCCCGCCCGGGATCGTCTGCGCCGGGCCGGTCGGGCACACGGTTCTGTGCGGAGAGCACTGAGGCTAGCTCCGCGCGATCTCTGCGCGAACCGCCGCCAGTGCCGCATCGATTCCGGCCGCGTTCTTGCCGGACCCCTGAGCCAGGTCGGCCTTGCCGCCGCCCCGCCCGTCGACAGCCGACGAGATCTGTTTGATCAGCTCGTTGGCGCTGAGACCGGCGTCCTGTGCGGCCGGGTTCGTCGCGACCACGAAAGGAACCGTGCCTACCCCGTCTGTTTCGGGACCCTCGGAGATGAGCACCACAACACCCGGCTCGGAGCCCATCTTGCCGCGGATGTCACCGACCAGGGAGCGCAGATCACCGGCGTTCATTCCGGCCGACATCCGTTGCGCCACAAGACGGACCTTACCCACCTGCTCGGCGCCTGCGGCAGCGTTCGCCCCCGCCGCCTTCGCGCTGGCCAGGCGGATCTTGTCGAGTTCCTTCTCGGCGGTCTTGAGCTTCTCGACGAGGGTGGCCACGCGGGCGGGCACCTCTTCGGACGGCACCTTCAACGACGTGGCCAGGCCTGCCATCAGCGCGCGCTCCTTGGCCAGATGCCGGAACGAATCCAGGCCGACGTAGGCCTCGACGCGGCGCACACCGGAGCCGACCGAGGACTCACCGAGGATCGTGACCGGACCGATCTGAGCCGAGTTGTGTACGTGGGTGCCACCACAGAGTTCCAGCGAGAACGGGCCACCGATCTCGACCACTCGGACCTCGTCGGGATAGGACTCGCCGAACATCGCCATGGCACCCATCGCCTTGGCTTTCTCCAGCTTCTCGTTGAAGGTGTGCACCTCGAAGTCGGCCTGCACAGCCTCGTTGGTGACTTCCTCGACCTGAGCGCGCTGCTCGTCGCTCAACGCGCCCTGGTAGTTGAAGTCGAACCGCAGGTAGCCCGGGCGGTTGAGCGAACCGGCCTGAACGGCGTTGGGCCCCAACACCTGTCGCAACGCGGCGTGGACCATGTGCGTGCCCGAATGGCCCTGGGTGGCGCCGCGACGCCACTCGGGGTCGACGGCCGCGGTGACGGTGTCGCCCTCGACGAACTCGCCGGACTCGACGTTGATCCGGTGCACCCACAGCGTCTTGGCGATCTTCTGCACATCGGTGACGGCGGCCTTGGCCGCGCCGCTGCCGCCGATCCAGCCGACGTCGGCGATCTGTCCGCCGGACTCGGCGTAGAGCGGGGTGCGGTCCAGCACGATCTCAATACGCTCGGGAGCGTGCTCCCTGCCACCGTGGGCCACCACCGGCACCCGCTTGCCGTCGACGAAGATGCCGAGAATCCGGGCCTCGGAGGTCAGCTCGGTGAATCCGGTGAACTCCGTCGGCCCGGCGTCGACCAGCTCGCGGAAGGCCGACAGGTCGGCGTGGGCGTGCTTGCGGGCCGCGGCGTCGGCCTTGGCCCGGCGGCGCTGCTCGGCCATCAGCTCACGGAAGCCCAGTTCGTCGACGGACAAGCCGGCCTCGGCGGCCATCTCCAACGTCAGTTCGATCGGGAAGCCGTAGGTGTCGTGCAGGGCGAACGCCTCCGAGCCGCCGAGCACGGATTTGCCCGCGGCCCTGGTGGTGGCGGCGGCCTCTTCGAACAGCTTCGACCCCGACGCCAGCGTCCGGTTGAACGCGGTTTCCTCGGCCACCGCGATGCGCTGGATGCGGTCGAAGTCGGTGGCCAGTTCGGGATACGACGGGCTCATCGCGTCGCGGACCACGACCATCAGTTCGGCCATGATCGGCTGCTCGACACCGAGCAGCTTGGCCGCCCGGATGATCCGGCGCAGCAGGCGGCGCAACACGTAGCCGCGGCCCTCGTTGCCGGGGGTGACGCCGTCGCCGATGATGATCGCCGCGGTCCGGCTGTGATCGGCGATCACCCGGTAGCGGACGTCGTCCTCATGGCTGCCGGCCCCGTACCCGCGTGGCGCGACCGCGGCTACAACGTCAATGACCGGCCGTAGCAGGTCGGTTTCGTAGACGTTGTCGACGTTCTGCAACAGGCAGGCGATGCGCTCAATGCCCATGCCGGTGTCAATGTTCTTGCGCGGCAACGGGCCCAGGATCTCGAAGTCGTCCTTGCTGGTGCCTTCGCCGCGCTCGTTCTGCATGAACACGAGATTCCAGATCTCGATGTAGCGGTTCTCGTCGGCTTCCGGGCCACCCTCGACGCCGTACTCCGGCCCGCGGTCGTAGTAGATCTCCGAGCACGGACCGCACGGCCCGGGAATGCCCATCGACCAATAGTTGTCGGCCATGCCGCGGCGCTGGATGCGTTCGATCGGCAGGCCGGCGACCTCCTGCCACAGCTGCACGGCCTCGTCGTCGTCGTAGAAGACGGTCGCCCACAGCCGCTCCGGGTCGAAGCCGTAACCACCCTCGTCGACCGGCGCGGTCAGCAGCGTCCACGCCAGCTCGATCGCGCGGCGCTTGAAGTAGTCACCGAACGAGAAGTTGCCCGCCATCTGGAAGAAGGTGTTGTGGCGGGTGGTGATGCCGACCTCGTCGATGTCGGGGGTGCGGATGCATTTCTGGACGCTGGTGGCGGTCGCATACGGCGGCGTGCGCTGTCCGAGGAAGAACGGCACGAACTGCACCATGCCCGCATTGACGAACAGCAAGTTCGGGTCGTCGAGGATCACCGAGGCGCTCGGCACCTCGGTGTGACCTGCCTTCACGAAATGATCCAGGAACCGCTTCCTGATCTCGTGTGTCTGCACTGGCTTTCCTTGCGTTCGAGTCGGACGCTTCGACCGCCCCACATTACCGGTCGGAAACCTCCGCTCACCCAGGCAGGAAGCTCAGCCGGACCGATCGGCGCGGGTTGTCCCGATTCAGGTCGACCAGCACCACGCTCTGCCAGGTACCCAGCAGTGGGGAGCCGTCAGCCACCGGAAGCGTCACCGAGGGCGCCACGATGGCCGGCAGCACGTGGTCGGCGCCGTGGCCGGATGACCCGTGGGGTGCCGGTACCGGTCGTCGCGCGGCAGCAAGCGTTCCAGGGTGTCGAGCAGATCGTCGTCGGAACCGGCTCCGGTCTCGATCACGGCGACGCCGGCAGTGGCGTGCGGGACGAACACGTTGCACAGCCCGTCCCCGCGGCCGCGGCAGAACGACCGCACCTCGTCGGTGAGGTCGACGATCCGGCGCCGCGAGCTGTCGATGTCGAGCACGTCGCTGTCCACAATTCCCAGCGTAGGTGACGTGAAAGAAAACGCTGCCAAGTCATATCGAGGGGAGGAAGGTGGACAGAGCCGGTAGCGCCACCGGGGCGCTGCCCCGACTCGAAGGAGGTGGACCGTGCACGCACGCTCTACCACGTTTGACGCGCGCCCCGAATGTGTCGTCGACGGGATCGCCGTGTTCCGTGACGAGGTCATGCCGGCGCTGCAGGCCATGACCGGATGTGTCGGGATGTCCCTGCTGGCGGACCGGGAATCGGGCCGCTGCATCGCCACCACGGCCTGGGATGACGTCGAGGCGATGCACGCCAGCGCCGACCGGGTGCGCCCACTGCGCGCGCATGTGGCCAAGGCATTGGGGGCCGCCACCTCGGTGGACGAATGGCTGATCGCCGCGCTGCATCGCGACCACCGCTCGAAAGACGGCGCCTGCGTACGGGCCATCTGGCTCAAAGCCAGGCCCGACCAGTTCGGCCAGGCCGTCGAGTTCTATAAGACGACGGTGCTCCCGGAGATCGAACAGCTCGACGGGTTCTGCAGCACCAGCCTGATGAGCGACCGCACCACGGGCCGTGCGGTGGTCTCGACGACCTACGACAGCCAGGACGCGATGGAACGCAGCCGCGATGCGGCGAGGTCACTGCGGACCGCGCTGCTCCGCGATCTGGGCGCCGACCAGCTCGACGTCGGCGAGTTCGAACTGACGCTGGCACACCTGCGCGTGCCCGAAATGGCTTAGACCGGCACCGCTTCCACGACGCTGATCGGGGCGGCGGTTCCCACCACCCCGGTCATCCGGAATCCGGCCTGCGCCAGCAGCGACCGGTACTGCTCGGCGGTGCGCTCCCGGCCGCCGGCTTGCACCAACATCTCGAGGTCCACCCACTTGCCGATGAAGTCGCCGTCGTGATCCGGGATCACGAACTCGAGCAACAGAAGTGTGGCGCCGGGATCGATTGCGGCACGGACATTGCGCAGGATCGTCAGCGCCTGCTCATCAGCCCAGTCGTGAATGATGTGCTTCATCACGTAGGCGCTGCCGCCGGCGGGCACGGCCTCGAAGAACGAGCCGGCCTGCACGTCGACCCGCTCGGTCAGCCCGAATTCGGCAAGTAACTTGGGCGCCTTTGCCACGACGTCCGGCAGGTCGTAGAGCACGCCGCGCGCCGTCGGCGTGGCGCCCAGGATGGCCGCCAGCAACCGGCCGTGACCGCCGCCCACATCGACGATGGTGGCGTAACGGCTGAAGTCGTAGGCGGCGACCGCCGGTTGTACCGTCATCTCCGACATGCCCGTCATCGCGTCGTTGAACAACCCCGCGAATTCCGGGTCGTCACCGAGGTATTCAAAGAAC
Source organism: Mycobacterium sp. RTGN5 (assembly GCF_033804465.1). NCBI lineage: Bacteria > Bacillati > Actinomycetota > Actinomycetes > Mycobacteriales > Mycobacteriaceae > Mycobacterium > Mycobacterium sp. RTGN5. Next base: position 42,474 of record NZ_JAPZLA010000005.1, on the reverse strand, counting down.
TCCTTGCCGCGCAGTGACTCCACGACGGGCTTGCCGGTCCTGACCGCCTCCAGCAGGTGGGTCCAGTGCTCGCGCTGCTGGCGGGATCCGTAGAACAGGCCCGCCGCGCGCATCGGCGACCCGATATCGGATCGCAGTGTCTCGCCGAGAGCATTGAGTGCGTAGCGGCCGTCGCGGCCTCGCCGAAACACCCCGCGGCTGACCAGCGCTCGCATCAGCCGGTCCACCCCGTCCGGATCCGCGTCGACCCGCTTCGCGAGTTCAGCAGCAGGCAGCGGACCATCAGCCAACGCGTCGGCGATGTCAAGGGCGGACGCCACCTGGATGGCCTGTGACACCCATGTCCCCAGCACCAGTTCGAGCATCGCGATCGGCGGTGGCACCATGCGCCCGCTCAGTTGCGACAGGCGGAAGCGGATGCGCTCGACGAGCCGTACGACTCGTGCCGGTGGGACCTTGGCCTGCGCGGTCATGGATATCTTTCCCCTCGAGTGTGCTCAGCGCTTACGCCGGATGATCGCCCGCAGCTTATCCAGCCGGCCGGCGATCTCCCGTTCCGCGCCGTGGGTGGTCGGCTTATAGTAGTCGACCCCCGCCACCTCGTCAGGCGGATACTGTTGCGGTACAACACCATCCGGGTCGTCGTGCGGGTAACGATAGCCGACGGCATTGCCCAGTTTGGCCGCTCCCGCGTAATGCCCGTCGCGCAGATGGGCCGGCACCAGGCCGGCCTTGCCTGCCCGGATGTCGTTCATCGCGGCGCCCAGTGCGGTGGTGACCGCATTCGATTTCGGCGCGGTCGCCAGGTGCACGGTGGCGTGCGCGAGGGTCAGCTGCGCTTCGGGCATGCCGATGAGTGCGACGGTCTGCGCGGCGGCGACGGCGGTTTGCAGCGCCGACGGGTCGGCCATGCCGATGTCCTCACTGGCCAGGATCATCAGCCGGCGCGCCAGGAAGCGCGGGTCCTCCCCCGCGACCAGCATGCGGGCCAGATAGTGCAGCGCGGCGTCGACGTCCGAGCCGCGGATCGATTTGATGAACGCACTGATGACGTCGTAGTGCTGATCGCCGTCGCGGTCGTAGCGCACCGCCGCCTTGTCCAGCGACTGCTCAATGGTGTCGACGGTGACGTGCTCACCGGTTTCGGCGGCGACCTCCAGCGCGGTCAGCGCCCGGCGGGCATCACCGGCCGACAGCTGCACCACCAGCTCGACGGCGTCGTCGTCGACGGGGACGGCACCGCCCAGCCCGCGCGGGTCAGAAATCGCGCGCTGCACCACGGCGCGGATGTTGTCGGCAGTCAGCGGCTGCAGCTGCAGGATCAGCGAGCGGGACAGCAGCGGGGCGACGACCGAAAACGACGGGTTCTCGGTGGTGGCGGCCACCAGCAGCACGATGCGGTTCTCCACCGCGGCCAGCAGGGCGTCCTGCTGCGTCTTGGAGAACCGGTGCACCTCGTCGATGAACAGCACGGTCTGCTCGCCGTAGGCCGCCGCGCGCCGGGCGTTGTCGATGACCGCGCGCACTTCCTTGACCCCGGCGCTCAGCGCCGAGAGCGCCTCGAACCGCCGGCCGGTGGCCTGTGACACCAGCGAGGCCAGCGTGGTCTTGCCGGTGCCTGGCGGCCCGTAGAGGATGACCGACGCCGCGCCCGCACCCTCGACGAGCCTGCGCAGTGGCGAACCGGGGCGCAGCAGGTTCTCCTGCCCGACGACCTCGTCCAGGCTGGCCGGACGCATCCGGACCGCCAGCGGAGCCGACGTGGGCGCAGCCGAACTGAGCCGGCCTTCGTCACCGGGCACGTCGAACAGGCTGTCGGACACGCCCTCAGACTTACCACGTTCGTAATGTGCCACGTTCGTAATGTGGTCGTCGTGACTGCACGCGGCTGGGTTCTGTTCGCCGCGATGAGTGTCATCTGGGGCATCCCGTATCTGTTGATCAAGGTGGCCGTCGACGAGGTGTCGGTGCCGGTGCTGGTGTTCACCCGATCGGCGGTCGGTGCGCTACTGCTGCTGCCGCTGGCACTGTCCCGCGACGCCCGCACGTTGCTGCGCCGGCACTGGAAAGCGGCGGCGGCGTTCGCGTTCTTCGAAATGATCGCGGCCTGGCTGCTGCTCTCGGACGCCGAGCGGCACCTGACGAGTTCCCTGACCGGGCTGCTGATCGCCGCCGCGCCGATCATCGCGGCGGCGCTCGACCGGCTGACCGGCGGCGAACGGCTGGGTCCGCTGCGGATGGCCGGACTCGGCCTCGGGTTGGCGGGGGTCGCGGTGCTGGCCGGACCCGGCCTGTCCGCCGGTGGCGCCTGGCCAGTGATCGAGGTGCTGCTGACGGCGACGTGTTATGCCATCGCGCCGCTGATCGCCGCGCGCTATCTGGCCGACGTGCCCGGCCCCGCGCTGACGTCGGCCTGCCTGGGGCTGGCGGCGCTGGTGTATCTCGTCCCGGCGGCGCTGACCTGGCCACAGCATGGGCTGACCGGGCATGCGTATGCCGCCATCGCTGCGCTGGCGGGCATCTGCACGGCGCTGGCGTTCGTGGTGTTCTTCGCACTGATCCGGGAGGTGGGGCCCACCCGGGCGCTGCTGTTCACCTATGTCAACCCCGCGGTGGCGCTGATCGCCGGGGTGACGCTGTTGAGCGAGCCGCTGACCTGGTTCCACATCGCCGGGCTGGTGTTGATCCTCACCGGTTCGGTGCTGGCCAGCCGGGTTGGCGCCCGGGATGGCGCTCAGAATCCGTCAAAAAACGTCGCCGACGAGTAGCCGGCAGGCGACGTCGACGTCGGCCAGTGCATCTTCTGGCCGCAGCGCGCCGCCGACCGTCCACGTCAGGATGCCGAATGCGGCCTGCTGCACCAGCCGGGAGCGGCGCACCTGTTCGGCAGTGGGGTGGTCGATGCCGGCGATCTCGAGGATGAGCTCGCGCAGGGCGGGATCGTCGGGCGCATCGGCCTGAGCGCGCACGATCTGGGTGGAGGTGATCATCGCGTGCGCAAGATGCTTGTGGCGCAACAGGTTTCGGCACGCGGCGACCATCAGACTGGCGATGTCGCCGGCGGCGTCACCGCTGGGCGGCGGCGGGCGGAAGCGGGCCACCTGGTCGTCGAGCACCGCGGCGAACACGTGATGCTTGGACGGGTAGTAGCGGTAGAGCGTCCGCAACGCGACGCCCGCGTCGGCGGCGATCTCCTGGGCCTGGATCCGGTCGATCTCCTTGACCGAACCGAGCCGCGAGGCGGCGGACAGGATGGCGCCACGGCGATTCTCCTGGTCATCGGTCGCCGGCCGGGCCGGCGCCCGGGGCTCTCCGATCCGCGGCATGCGTCTCAGTATCCGGTATGGGCCTACTCGCCGCGCACCTGTACCGATCAGCGAGACCCTGGTCACGGGTTGGGCCGGCACGGGTGACGATCGGTGTGTGTCGTATGCGAAGTACGGTCCGTGGGCGGTCATCGCCGGCGGTTCCGAAGGCGTGGGTGCCGAATTCGCCCGCCTGCTGGCCGAGGCGGGCGTCAATCTCGTTCTGGTGGCCCGCAAGCCGGAGCCGTTGGCGGCGACGGCGTCGGCATGCCGTGTGCTCGGAGTCGAAGTGCGAACGCTGGCAACCGATCTCGTCGATCCAGCTGCGGTCGCCGAGCTGAGTGCGCTGACCGATGAGCTTGAGGTCGGTCTGTTCATCTACAACGCCGGCGCCAATACCTGCAGTGCGGAGTTCCTTGACGCCGAGCTCGCCGATTTCCAGCGGGTGGTCGAGCTCAATATCACCACGATGATGGCGCTGACCCAGCATTACGGCCGGCTGATGCGCGAGCGTCGGCGCGGCGGCATCCTGCTGGTCGGGTCGATGTCGGGATATCTGGGATCGGTGCGCCACACGGTGTACGGCGGGGTGAAGGCCTATGGGCGGATCTTCGCCGAGGGACTGTGGCTGGAGTTACGCGACCATGGCGTCGACGTGCTGGAGCTGGTTCTCGGGGTGACCCGCACGCCCGCGATGGAGCGGGTGGGCCTCAACTTCGATGTGCCCGGCATGCGGGTGGCCGATCCGGCGGACGTCGCCAGGGAAGGGCTCGAGCAGCTGCCGAACGGTCCGGTGTTCGTCGCCGGTGGTAACGCCGAAGACGTTGCGCGGCGCAATGATCCGGATCGCACGAAAGTGGTCGCCGGCGCGCACCGGATGATGCAGAAGTTGATGGGGCTGAGCTAGTTGTTCGCGCCGGCCAGTGCCCGGGCGATCCGTGCCGCCGATGCGGAAACCAACGGCTGACATCGCTGCGCGAGCACCCGGTCCGAGGTGACGATGCCGATCGCCGCGCGCGAGCCGATCGTCGCCGCCACCGACAACATCGGGGCGGTGTAGTCGCCGCTGCGCACCACGACGCGCCTGCGGACCTTGTGCAGCTCGCCCCACCATGCCGCGTCGGGCTCCCAGCCACGCACGTGACTCAGCTCGGCCACCACATCCTCGGGCGAGAGGCCGGCCAGCGCGGCGACGCCGAGCGCCACCCGATGAGCCGGGATGCGCACACCGACCGACGTCGGCACCTGGCGAGCCGACGGCCCGCCCAGCTTGTCCAGATGAACGATCTCGCCGCGATCGAGCAGACCCAGATGCACTACCGCGCCCGTGCGCAGTTGCATTTCGTGCAGCACCGGCGCCGCGATCGACCGCAGCCGGACATCGGCGCCGTCGCCGGCACCCCACGCTGACGTGCGCGCCCCGAGCCGGTAACCCCGGCCGGAGTGGGTCAACCACTGCAGGCGCACGAGCTGGTCGAGGATGCGGTGCGTCGTCGAGCGCGGCAGGTGCGCCCGCGCGGCGATCTGATCCAGCGTCAGCCCTGCGGAAGTGTCCTCAAAGGCATCGATGATGGCCGTGAACCGATCCAGCATCGATGCGGGAGCAGTGTCAGTCAAAGCCGCGGTCATCAGCACTCCTGTCCGCTTGGCGAGAATTCGTTCTACCGCACCGTAGCGGTCCCGATCACCGGGACGCAAGCATTCCGCCGGTGTGGCGCCGGTTAGAACAGCACTGTGCGGATCGGACTGTCGACGCCGATGGTGATGCAGTTGCCCGGGGTGTCCTCGGAGTGGGAGACGGACGCCGACATTGCCGACCTGGCCCGCATCGCGCACACCGCCGACGAGCTGGGCTTCGACCACATCACCTGCGCCGAGCACATCGCCTTGCCCGTTGCCGAAGGCGCTGCGCGCGGCCTGACCTACTGGGATCCGCTCTCGACGCTCGGCTTTCTGGCCGCGCACACCAGCCGGATTTCGCTGACGACGTCGGTGGTCGTGCTCGGCTATCACCACCCGTTGGAGATCGCGAAGCGCTTCGGCACGCTGGACCGGCTCAGCGGAGGCCGGCTGGTACTCGGCGTCGGTGTCGGCTCATCGGCCGAGGAGTTCGAACTGCTGGGCGCGACGTTCGACGGCCGCGGCGAACGCGCCGACGACGCCATCCGCGCGCTGCGTGCGTCGCTGTCCACCACCCGGCCCAGTTACCAGGGCACCCACTACCAGTTCGACGGCTTCGCCGTGGAGCCCTGCGCCGTGCAGCCGCGGGTGCCGATCTGGGTCGGCGGGTACACCAAGCGGTCGCTGCGCCGGGCGGTCGGGCTCGCCGACGGCTGGATGCCGTTCGGGCTGGGCAACGCCGAGATCGAGGCCATGCTGGCCGGAATCGACGCGCCGCCCGGCTTCGAGGTGGTGCTGTCCACCGGGTATTCCGTCGATCCGATCGCCGATCGCGATCGAACCAGCAAGCGCCTCACCGCATTACGCGATGCCGGCGCCACCACCGTCACGGCTTCGGTGACCGCCGACTCCCCCGACCACTATTGCGATCAACTCGCCGCGCTACGGGAGCTGGCCGACGAGCTCTAGAGAGGAAAGCGCTGTGAGTGACACCCTGGAGAACCTCGAAAGACGCCTCAAAACCCTTGAAGACGAACGGGATGTCGCGCGGCTCATCGCCTCCTACGGGCCGCTGGTCGACTCCGGTGACCCCGACGCCGTCGCCGCGCTCTGGGCCGTCGACGGCGGCTACGACACCGGCGACTGGACGATGTCCAGCCGCGCCGACGTCGCCGCGATGGTGCGCTCCGAGGAACACCGGGGGTTGATCGCCCGGGGCTGCTGCCACTTCTTCGGTCCGCCAGCCGTCACTGTCGACGGCGACGAGGCCGTTGCGATCTGCCAGTCCATGCTGCTCGTGCGCCGGGAGCCGCGCGGCTACAACGTCGGTCGTGCCGGCGTGCACCTGATACGGCTGCGCCGGGCAGCGCACGGCTGGGAGATCGTCAGCCGCACCGCCCGCCAACTCGACGGCAGCGGTCAGGCCAACGAACTGATCTCGGCCGGATTGGCCGGTGACGCGCGATGAGCGGCGCGCTGGACGGCAAGGTCGCGCTGATCACCGGCGCCGGCGCAGGGATCGGCGCCGGTATCGCCCGCAGGTTCGCCGACGAGGGCGCCCGGGTGGTGGTGGCCGAATTCGACCCCACCAACGGGACCGCGGTAGCCGATGAGATCGGTGGACTGTTCGTCGCCACCGACGTGTCCGACCGCAACCAGGTCGAAAGTGCGGTCGCCGCAGCCATTTCCGAATACGGGGCCATCGATGTTCTGGTGAACAACGCCTGGGGCGGCGGTGGGATCGGGCGGGTGGAGAACAAGACCGACGACGAGCTCGCCCACGGTTTCGCGGTGGGCTACTACGGTCCGCTGTGGGCCATGCGCGCGGCCTTCGGCCACATGAAGGAGCGCGGCTGGGGCCGCGTGATCAACATGTGCAGCCTCAACGGCGTCAACGCCCACATCGGCTCCCTGGAATACAACTCGGCCAAGGAAGCGCTGCGCGCCCTGACCCGCACCGCCGCCAGGGAATGGGCGCCGACCGGGGTGACCGTCAACGCCATCTGCCCCGCCGCCAAAAGCCAAGCCTTCCTTGCGATTACCGCGCAGCATCCGGAGATCGCGGCGATTGCCGACGCCGCCAACCCGATGGGCCGGATGGGCGATCCGTACGAGGACATCGCTCCGGTCGCGGTGTTCCTGGCCAGCGAAGGATCGCGATACCTCACTGGCAACACGCTTTTCGTCGACGGCGGCGGCCACATCAACGGCGTCGCCTGGGCCCCGGATCTAGGGCCGCAGTAGCACCGGGATCGACCGTGGTGTGATAGTCACTCGCAGATGCCCTGGGGGCGTGCGCTCATTCCGGGAACCCGATGGTCTTGATGTGCAGATACTCCACGAATCCCTGATCTCCGTTGCGGTATCCCAGCCCCGACTGCCTGGTGCCGCCGAACGGGCTGCTGATGCCGAAATGGCTCTTCCCGTTGATGCTGACGTTCCCGGTGCGCATCCGCATCGCCACGTTGAGCGCCCGCTCGACGTCGGCACCGGACACTTCCCCCGACAGCCCGTAGATCGAGTTGTTGGCGATGTCAATGGCCTCGTCATCACTGTCGTACGGAGTCACGGTCAGCACAGGGCCGAAGATCTCCTCTTGGGCTACAAGCGAATTGGGGTCGACATCGGCCAGCAGCGTCGGCTGTACGTAGTAACCGGTGGGCAGACCCTCCGGAATGCCTCCGCCGGTGATCAGCCGGGCACCGGAGTCCTGACCCGAGCGAATCAGGCCAAGAACCTTGTTCCGCTGCGCCTCGCTGATCTGAGGTCCCTGCATAATGCCAGGCACCCAGGGATCACCAAGGGGAAAATTCTCCATGGCGGCCTTGAGGATCGCCACGCCGTCGTCGTATCTGCCGCGCGGCAACAGGATCCGCGACGGCAATATGCAACTTTGGCCGGACATCACACAAGCCATCATGGCCGCCAATGGCAACGCCGAGTCGAAGTCGGCGTCGTCGAGCACGATATGGGCCGACTTGCCACCGAGTTCCAACAATGTCTTCTTCACCGTCGGCGCGCCGGCGGCCAGAATCGCTCGACCCGTCGCGGTCGAACCGGTGAACGTGATCATGTCAACCCGCGGATCGGCAGATAGGGCCGCACCCACCTGGTTGGCGTTGGAGGTGACGACGTTGAACACCCCCGCTGGGATGTCGGTTTCCTCAGCGATGATCCGTCCCAGTTCGCTGCCCGACCAGGGCGTCAGCTGTGCGGGTTTGAGCACCACGGTGTTGCCGGCGATCAAGGCCGGCACGGTTTCGGCGATGTTGAGGTACAGCGGTACGTTCCACGGCGTGATCGCGCCGACCACGCCGAGCGGCTCGTAATGCAGCCAGCGCCGGGCCGGGCCCAGCGCGGTGTCGTGCAGACCGGTGTCGGGCAGATACTCGAAGTCACGGCCGTGCTGGGCCCAGTGCTTGACCTCGTCGATCGGGCTTTCGATCTGTGAGCCGGTGACCGAGACCGGACATCCGACTTCGGTGATCAGGATGCGTCGTAGCCGTTCGGTATTGCGTTCGAGAGCCTCATGCAACTGCAACAGGCAGTGGTAACGGAAGTCGAGGTCGCGCGACCATTCCGTGGTGTCGAACGCCGTACGGGCCGCGCCGACCGCGCGCTCCATATCGGCGACGGTGCCGTCCGCCGCCTGACCGACCACTTCCTCGCTCGCCGGATGGACCACGTCGAACACCGCTTTCGCGGTGGCATCGACTAGTTCGCCGTCGATGAGCATCCGCCGCTCACCGGCCAACACGCCGCCCTCGGCTTGCACAGCAGTCATGATTCACCTCTCCGTGCCGCACGGGCATCAAAATTACTGTCGGACAGTTTGTTCCACCGCCCGACACACTGCCTCCACTCTACTAACATAGAGTAGAGCTCGGGCGTCATTCGCCGCAATTCGTCAGCTGCGTGGTGCTGGCCGGCGCAGTTTCGCAGCGGGCGGGGTGTTCGCGGCACGCACGGCAGTGCCAACGCCGTCGACGATGCCGCAGATCAACACGTCGAGTTCGGCGGCCGTTCTGATCCGGTGATCGCCCCTGTTGAACGCCAGCATGACACCGCTAATGAACGTCATGACGGCATATGCCTGTTCGTCGACGAGTACGGGATCGGGCTCGCCCTTCGGCTGCAGTCGAATGACCACGTCGCGAATCAAGGCGAAGAATTCCTCGTTGTAGCTGCTCAACGCCTCGTCGAGGTTGCCGTCTCGAGAAGCCTGCAGTGCAAGCTCATTGCGCGCCTTGGTCCTCATCAGACGGGCGCCGGAGGCGGAACGGATCACCAGATTCGAGAGCCCCCATGCCGGCGAGGACACCTCCGATTGCTCCGAACCGGCGGTGGCGGAGCTCAGATCCTTAAGGTCGAGTTCGGCGACACGGGCCGCCGCGGCGTTCACCAGCGCGGTCCGGGTCCGGAAGTAGAACGACGTCGTGCCGTCCGGCAGTCCCGCAGTGCGGTCCACCTTCAGATGGCTCAGGCCCTTCACACCATCGTGGGCAAGCAACCGGATCGCCACATCGCACAGTTCGCGACGACGTTGCTCGGGATTGGGTTTACGTCGCATGTCGATCGAGAAGTCTAGCTATCCCCGCGAAAATCCGTAACGCTCCCGGCGGTTCCCTTCCTTCTCTATCATCGTAGAGTTACCGGAATCCGATCGCGGTCGCTGTAGCGCGATGATGGCAGGGGGCCTGTGAAACTCGTCTTCAATCTCCCGCACATGTTGCGACTCAAAGCGATGTCGCAACCATGGGAAGCCGCGGTCACCGGCGCCGACCAGGCTCGCATGGTCAAGTGCGCAGACCAGTGGGGTTACGACATGGTCGCTGTGCCAGAGCATTTCATTATTCCCAACGACCACGTCGAGCTGTCAGGCCCGCATTATCTGCATTCCACGGTGGCCCAAGCCTATATCGCCGGCGCCACGGAGCGGATACGCGTGAACTCCTGCATCACCGTGCTCCCCTTGCAACACCCGGTGGTGTTGGCGAAGGCACTCGCGACGGCTGACTGGATGAGCACCGGTCGTATGATGGTGACCTTCGGAGTCGGCTGGCTCAAGCCGGAGTTCGACGTGCTCGGCGTTCCGTTTCACGAGCGCGGCCGCATCGCCGACGAATACCTGGCGGCGATTGTGGAGCTCTGGACCAGCGCGACACCGCGGTTCGACGGGAAATACGTGCAGTTCGACGACGTCGCGTTCGAGCCCAAGCCAATACAGAAACCCCACCTGCCCATCTGGATCGGCGGTGACGCCGACGCCGCATTACGACGAGCGGCCAAGTACGCGTCGGGCTGGTGGTCGTTTCTGACGCCACCCGACCAGCTCGCGGAGCGAGTGGACTTCATCAAATCCCAGCCCACTTATGACGGAAGGCCTTTCGACGTCGTCCACGGGATGTCGACCGCCCGCGTCGGCGAGGGACACACCGTGCGTGACGACCAGCACGGCCGGCCGGGCATGAGCGCCGAAGAAATCGTGGACCGATTGAGTTGGCTTGGCGAACAGGGTGTCACGGTAAGCGCAGTCCCCCTGCCGACGGTGCGCGGCGTCGACGAGTACCTGGACTACGCCCAGTGGGTGATCGAGGAGATCAAACCGAAAGTCCCCTGACGCCGACCACTAACGAATCGGCAGACCGGTCAACCTGCGCGCGATCACCAGGCGCTGAATCTCGCTGGTGCCCTCGAAGATCGTGAAGATCTTGGCGTCGCGGTGCATCCGCTCCACCGGGTAATCGCGGGTGTAGCCGTTGCCGCCGAGGATCTGGATGGCCTCGTCGGTGACGTACACCGCCGTCTCGCTGGCGTGCAGCTTGGCCATCGAACCCTCGGCCGAGGTGAACGGTTTGTTGTTGCGCTGCATCCAGCCGGCCCGCCAGATCAGCAGCCGGGACGCGTCGATGCGGCTCTTCATGTCCGCCAGCTTGAACCCGATCGCCTGGAAGTCGCCGATCTTGCGACCGAATTGCTCACGCTCACAGGCATATTCAAGGGCATACTCGTAGGCGGCCCGGGCTACGCCCAGCGCCATCGCGCCGACAGCAGGCCGAGTGCGTTCGAAGGTCGCCATCGCGGCCTGCGTGGAGGTGCGCTGCCCTTCCCTGGCTTTCGCCGTCCGCTGCTCGAAGCGTTCCAGCCCACCGAGGATCAGGTCGCCCGGTACGCGCACGTTGTCCAGCACCACCTCGGCGGTGTGCGAGGCGCGGATGCCGTGCTTCTTGAACTTCTGCCCCTGGGAGAAGCCGGGCGTGTTCGGCGGAATGATGAACGTGGCCTGGCCCCGGGTGCCCAGGTCGGGATGGACCGAGGCCACCACGATGTGGACGTTGGCGATGCCACCGTTGGTGGCCCAGGTCTTGGTGCCGTTCAGCACCCATTCGTCGGTGGCCTGCTCGTAGCGGGCGCGGGTGCGCACCGAGCCGACGTCGGAGCCGGCGTCGGGTTCCGAGGAACAGAACGCGGCCAGATGCGGATCCCCGGGCGTGCCGAACATCTCGGGCAGCCAGTGCCCGATCTGTTCCGGCGTGCCATTGGCGGCCAGCGCGGCCGCGGCGAGTCCGGTGCCAAGGATCGACAGCCCGATACCGGCGTCGCCCCAGAACATCTCCTCGAACACGGTGAGGATTCCGATGCCGGAGGGCTCGGTCGACATCTCGGCGAACAATTCAGGGGTGTAGAGGCCGACCTTCGCGGCCTCCTGGATCAGCGGCCAGGGCGTTTCCTCGCGCTCGTCCCATTCGGCGGCCGCGGGTCGCACCACGTCGGCCGCGAACTGGTGCACCCAATCCCGGACGGTGGCGACTTCTTCAGGCACATCAAGGGAGAAAGTCATGACGGTCTAGCTCCGGATCAAGTCGTACCGCGTCGGCCGGCATCGGATGACGACGACCAGACTGCAGTCGGCGGTAAAGCTCCTACGGTGAACAACTGTACACCGAACCGCGATGAATTCCGCCTGCGACATGCGTCACACGTGCATGTCCACGTTAGGCGGGTTGCGTCACGAAATCGATGAGTTCCTCGACCCGGCCGATCAGCGCCGGCTCCAGGTCGGTCCAGTCCCGCACCGAGGATCGGATGCGTTGCCAGGCCCTGGCGATATCGGCCTGGTCGCGGTGCGGCCACCCCAGCGCCGCGCAGATCCCGTGCTTCCATTCGATGCTGCGCGGCACCGTCGGCCACTCCTTCAGGCCCACCCGCTCGGGTTTGACGGCCTGCCAGATGTCGACGTAAGGATGGCCGACAACCAGCGTGTGCGCCCCGCCCGGCCCGCGCCGCACCGTGTCGGCGATCCGGGCCTCCTTGGACCCTGCCACCAGGTGGTCGACCAGCACACCCAGGCGTCGCCCCGGCGCAGGCCGGAACGACTCGACGATGCCGGCCAAGTCGTCGACGCCGCCGAGGTACTCCACGACGACACCCTCGACCCGAAGATCGTCACCCCACACCTGTTCGACGAGTTCGGCGTCGTGACGGCCCTCGACGTAGATGCGGCTGGCGAGCGCGACCTTGGCGCGGGCGTCGGCGACCTTCACCGAACCCGACTTGGTGCGCTGCGCGGCAGGCGCCGAGCGGCGCAGCCCGGTCAGGATCACCGGCTTGCCCTCGAACAGAAACCCGGGGCCCAGCGGGAACACGCGCCGTCGACCCTTGCGGTCCTCGATCTCGACCCGCGACCCTTCGACGCCGACAACCGCACCGACGAATCCGGATTGCGGGTCTTCGACGACCATTCCCAGCTCGACGGCCTGTTCTGTCGAACGGGGCTTGCCCGAGTTGTGCGGGTTGTTGGCCAGTACGTCGGCGCCATAGCGATCAGCCACCCGGCGATCGTAGAAGCCGTGCCCGCGAATGCGGCCATGACGCGCGGCGCGTCGACATATCCTCCTCGAGACCACAGAAGGGCTCGACAGTGCTCAAAGTTGTAGTGCCACCTGACTTGATGGGCGGCGACGTCGCCGAGGGTTACGGGAAGGTCGCCGACGCGTTCCGGCGCAACCTCGCCTCCGGCGCCGAAGTCGGGGCCGCCGTCGCCGTCTACCGGGACGGGGTCAAGGTCGTGGATCTGTGGGGCGGCTATAGGGACGGAGTGGCGAAAACCACGTGGCAGCCCGACACCATGGTCAACATGTTCTCCACCACGAAGGGGATCACCGCGCTGACCTTCGCCGTGGCGGTGTCGAAGGGCTTACTGTCCTACGACGCCAAAGTCGCCGACTACTGGCCGGAATTCGCCCAAGGCGGCAAGGGTGACGTGACTGTGCGCCAACTGCTCGCCCATCAGGCCGGTCTGCCCGCACTCACCCCTGCACCAAGCCTGGCCGATATCACCGACCCGGCCCGACTGGCACCGATACTGGCCCGCCAGCCACCCGCGTGGCCGCCGGGGACTCGGCACGGCTACCACGCGATCACGTTGGGCTGGTACCAGTCCGAGCTGATTCGCCGTACCGATCCGGCCGGGCGCACGGTGGGCCGGTTCCTGGCCGAGGAGATCGCCGCACCGCTGGGATTGGATCTGCACATCGGGCTGCCTGCCGACGTGGACCGTGCCCGCGTTGCGACGCTGCACCAGTGGAAGCGGTCCGAAATACTGCGGCATCTCAACGTGATGCCGGCCGGCTTCGTCGTTGCCGCGCTCAACCCCGTCGGTCTGTCCGCCCGCGCCACCAACGTCCCGAGCGACGTCAAGCCGTGGGACGGCGACTACAACCGCGACGAGGTGCGTTCCGTGGAGATGCCGTCCAGCAATGGGATCGGCACGGCACGGGCGGTGGCCAACCTCTATGGCGCCGCCGCGGCGGGAGGCGCCGAAATCGGTCTGAGCAAGGACGTTCTGGATCAGCTGACCGCCCCGGCGAGCATCCCCAGCGGCGGGACCCGTGACAGGGTGCTGAACGTCGATCTGCAGTTTTCCCTCGGCTTCAGCAAGCCGATGCCGAATGTGCATTTCGGATCGTCCGACAACGCTTTTGGCACACCAGGTTTCGGCGGATCGTTCGGGTTCGCCGACCCCGACACAGGGGTCGGATTCGGCTACGTCATGAACAAGCTCGGCTTCCACCTGTACAGCGACCCGCGCGAGCTTGCCCTGCGCCAAGCGGTGTTTCGCGACGTACTCGGAGTGCGCCCGCAGTCCTAGACGGACGCCATCTCGTCGATGACGGCGTGGATGAAGCGCATCTTCTCCAGGACCGGCACCGGCAGCACGAACGGGTAGAGATCGTCCTTGCCCATCGACCGGTTCACCATGTTCAGCGACCAGGACAACGGCAGCCACATCTCGATAATATTGTCGAACCCGCTGGGCCCCAACACTCTTCGCTCGTAGGTGGCGTTGGCCGGGGCCAGCCCGAAGGCCGCGGCGGTGTCGAGAGTGTCGCGGATGTGCAGGTAGTGCGCGAACGTCTCGGCCCAATCCTCGGCGGCATGCATGGTGGCATACGAGGAGACGTAGTTTTTCTTCCAGCCCTTCGGCGGGCCCTCGTTGTAGTGGCGGTCCAGCGCGGCCTGGTAGTCGGCGTCGGGATCGCCGAACAATTCGTTGAACCGCTCCAGGTGCGGCGGTGAGTTACCGACCAGCCGGTAGAAGTAGTAGTGGCCGATCTCGTGGCGGAAATGGCCGAGCAGCGTGCGATACGGCTCATCCATCGAGGTGCGCAACTGCTCACGGTGGACGTCGTCGCCCTCGGCGAGATCCAGTGTGATCACGCCATTGTCGTGGCCGGTGAACACCTTTTCCTTGGCGCTGGACAACAGATCGAAGGTCAGCCCGTACTCCGGATCCTCGTCGCGCCCGACGATCGGCAGCTTGAGTTCCTGGAGCTCGGCGATCAGGCGCCGCTTGGCCCGCTCGGCCAGTGCAAAGGCTGCCATCGCGGCCTTGTCGTCATCGTCCGGCCGGGTGCGGGTGAGCCGACACGACGCACACAACTGGCGGATGGGCTGCACCTTGACCAGCCAGTTGCATTCGGCCAGATACAGATTGGCGCACAGTTGATAATCGGCGGCGTCGACAGCCCCGCCGTGCTCACTGCCCTCACCGGAAGCGATCACCAGAAATGCCATATCGTCCAAGGAGAATCCCAGCCTGCTGCTGCACGACAGGCAGACCGAGTTCTCAAAAGCCAGATGCTGGCCGCAGTTGGGGCAGATGAAATCACGCATGGAGCACGCCCTCGTCGTATGGTGCGACGTCTACCGAGACCTTGATGACGCTCTTCTCGGAATCCGTGTAGATGATGCCCCGCAGCGGCGGGATGTCGGCGTAGTCGCGACCCCAGCCGACGGTGATGTAGCGCTCGTCGACCAAATTGTCATTGGTGGGATCAAGCCCGAGCCAATCGTTTTGCGGAGTCCACACCGCGGCCCAGGCATGGGTGGCGTCTACGCCGTACATCCGTTCCTTTCCCGGCGGCGGGTCGGTGGCGAGGTATCCCGACACGTAACTCGCCGCCAATCCGTTGGCGCGCAGGCAGGCGATCGCCAGCCGAGCGAAGTCTTGACATACCCCTTCGCGGGCCTGCAAAACCTCGCTCACCTGTGTGGACACCGTGGTGGAACCGGACTTGTAGGTGAAGTCGGAGAAGATCCGGGCATTGAGGTCGCGGAGGACCTCGACGAGTGGACGGCCCGGCGTGAAACTGAGCGCGGCGTATTCCCGTACTGCGTCGGTGATTTCGGCCGGACGCAGGTCGAGGGTGAACTCGGATGCCAGCGCTCCGTTGTGGCCGACGGGCCGAACGGCTTCCCAGGGAGCCGATGCCCAGCCCGCCTCGTAGAGCTCGGCCGGCGGCGGGTCAACCTCGACGACCGAACGACTGGTGACGGTCAGGGCGTCGTGGCGTTCGGTGATGTGGAAATAGGAACTGATGTTGCCGTACACATCGCGGCTGGTGGACCGATCGGCGGGGACGGGATCGATGTCGAGTTCGTAGGCCAGGCAACGTTGCCCGGTGGTGTCACGCGGGGTGAGGTGCCCACGGCCGTACGAACTGGTGACCACATCGGAGTAGCTGTACTCCGTGCGATGCGTGACCCGATAGGAGCGGGTCTGTGTTGATCCCCCGATCGCTTCGCTCATGGCACGACCCGGCGCTGGTCGGGTCCCCACAGCGGCTGCATGCCGCCGGGCAGGGACAGCTGGGCGCGGGTGATGACGTCGGACAGCTCCCGCAGCGCACTGTGAATCCAGCCCAGCAGCGCGTCGAGGTCGGCCCGGCGGCCCGTGTCGTCTACGGCTTCGAGGTCGGCCGGATTCAGCCTGCGCAGCCGCGTGCTGATGTCATCGACCAGCCGCTCCGGCCGCGACGAGCCCGACGCACCCGGCAGCGCGCGCAGGTTCAACCGCAGTCGTTCCAGTTGGTAGATCAGCGATCTGGGGTTCTCCCCGTCAAACAACACGAGGTCGGCCACAGCCGCCACACTAACCTTGCCCAGGTTGCGCCTGCGGTAGATCACCGAGGACTCACACACCACCAAGGCGGACTCGGTGATGGTCTGTTCGGCGTCCGGGCTGCGCGCGGTCGTCAGCGTCGCCCGCAGCAGCGCGGACAGCGCGAGCCCGCGCTCGATGCGCTTGCCGATGTCCATCATCGTCCAGCCGGCGTCGTGCACCATCGACTCGGCGGCCACCCCGGACAGCGCCAGCATGCCGGCCAGCGTCTGCTGCTGGGCCGTCGCCAGCTGAGTGTCGTCGGTGATCCGTGTCCCGCGGTGCGGGCCAGGCGCCGAGCCCGCCTGCTCGGCCAGCGCCCGCTCGACGGCGCCGAGCACCATCCAGGTGTCGTTGGACATCTGGTCGCGCACCGACCGAGCGGCCAGGCCGAGCCGTTCGACGGACTGGGCCAGCGACCCCGAGCGCATCCGGTCGACCGTCAGCGACCACAGCGTGCGCTGAGCGCCGGCCACCGCGTCGGCGTAGGTCCCGCCTGCCTCGGTGTCACTTCCGGTGAGCGCACCCAGCGCCCCGAGCAGAACGGGCACGCACTCGCTGCCCTCCATGTCCTGCCGGTAGCGGTATTCGTGATAGCGCTCGCGGGCCACGATCAGCAGGCGGGCCAGGTTCTCCGTCCGCTCGCCGTAGCGGCCCATCCAGAACAGGTCGGACAGCACCCGCGGCGAGCTGATGAACCGGGTCCCGCTGGGCAGGTCGACCGACGGGACGGTCAGCGTCTCGGCTGTCACCCGAGTCGGCGGCCGCACCCAGATATCCTTGGCAGCAAGAGTTTTCAGCTTGTAGGCGGCATTGCCGGGCGCCAGCACGTAGCCGAGCCCGCCGATCATCGGTGCGTACCCACCGCGCTGCGACACGGTGAACAACCGCAAGCCCACACTTGCTGCCGACAGCCCACCCGGGTAGTGGTCGGTGGGCGCCGAAGAGAATTGCGGGAGTTCCTGGCCGACCCATTCCCATGGCTGCGCCTCGATCCGGGCGGCCAGCTCGCTGCGCTGCGCGGTCGACAGCGCCGGACCCACGATGGTCTCGCCACCGACGGTCGACTTGATCAACAGGGTGTTCAGCCGCGCCAGCAGATGAGACCGCTCCCGCTCGAACCCGCCCCAGTACAGCTGCGGAGTGTCCAGCAACGGCTTCTCCCCCAGCAGCCGGTCGGCCAGCTGAGGAAGAAACCGTTGCAGCCCAGGGCTTTCCAGAATCCCGGCGCCGAGGGTATTGACTACTGTCACCGCGCCGCGGCGCTGCATCTCGACCAGGCCGACGACACCCAGGTGTGAGTCAGGTCGCAGATCCAGCGGGTCGGCGTAGTCGGCGTCGACCCGGCGAAGCACCACGTCGACCCGCTTCAAGGTGCCCAGCGACCGCATCCATAGCTTGCCGTCGCGCACCACCAGATCGGCGCTCTCGACGAGCGGGAAACCCAGTACCGACGCCAGGTAGGCCTGGTCGAACGCGGTCTCGGAGTGGATACCGGGGCTGAGCACCACGACCACCGGGTCCTCGGCGGCCTCGGGTGCGGCCTCGATGAGCGCCAGCCGCAGCGCCTGGGCGAACGGGGACGCCGGGCTCGGGCCGATGCGCTCGTAAACGTCGGGCACCGCGTGTGCCACCACCCGGCGATCGGCCAGCGCATAGCCGGCCCCCGACGGCGCCTGCGCCCAGTCGGCGTTGACCATGAACCGCGCGTCGGCAGCCCGACTCACGTCGCAGCCGAGCATGAACAGCTGATGCCGGCCTGGGTTCTCGATGCCACGCGCGGCGCGGATGTAGCCGGGATGGCCGAACAGCAACTGCGGCGGCAGAATCCCGCTGGTGATCGCGCGGCGCGCGCCGTACAGGTCGGTCAGTACCCCATCGAGGATGCGGGACCGTTGCACCACACCGGCTTCCAGCGTCTCCCAGTCCGACGCCGAAAGCAGCAGCGGTATCCCGTCGAGATGCCATGGGCCGGGCATCGCGATGCCCTCTTCGTTGGTGACGGCCTCGCCGTCGTGGTCCAGCTCGATGTAGGTGATGCCGTCGTTGTCGACGAGCCCGCGGACCACACCGCGCAGCCGTTCCAGCCCGGCGCGACCGCGCTCGCCGATGAGGTCAGCGAGCTCCTGCCACGAGGGGCGGACGGTGCCGGTGGCGTCGACGAACTCGTCGTACCCGGTGCCGCCAAAGGTGCCGGCCCCGCCACGAAGGTCGAACAGCGTGTCCTGGGCGCGGGCGGCCCCGTAGCCGGCAAGCAACCGATCGGGGTCATGGCTGGGCCGGCTTAAGCCAGAACCGGCGGCCGACAGCGACAACGGCCCACCTCCTGACTGAAGTACTCCTGCAAACTTACGAGAATGGCCCGCCCCGACCACATTCGGGTCGGCCGTATCCATCAGTTCTGCAGCACTGTGCGCACCCGGCGCAGGTCGAGGATCCCCGCGGCGCCGACGTCGGTCGATTGCCGGGCCTGCTTCTCCCGGATGTCTGCGACGTCGACCTTGCCGGGAGTGAACCCGGTGGCCTCGAAGCGCCTGCCGCGCCGTGACTCGGCCTCGACGGCGTTGACCGGCGGGCTGTCGTAGGACCGGCCGCCAGGATGGGAGACGTGGTACGTGCAGCCGCCGCGGGAGGTGCCGGTGGCGGTGTCCACCAGCTCGAAGCGCAGCGGGCCGTCGACGGTGATCGTGGGATGCAGCGCGCTGGGCGGCTGCCACGCGCGGTAGCGGACCCCGCCGACCTGGATGTCGGGGTTGTCGGTGGCCAGCATCGGGACCGGGTAGCCGTTGCAGGTCAACACGTGGCGCTGCCGATCGGCGCCGATGGTGCGCACCTGGATCCGCTCCACCGAGGAGTCGACGTAGCGCGCGGTGCCGGTGCCGGCGGATTCCTCACCCAGGGTGTTCCACGGTTCGATGGCGCCACGCAGCTCGATCTCCACATGGTCGAACACCGCCGTGCCGATCCGCGGGAACCGGAATTCGGTGAACGGGTCCAGCCAGCTGGTGTCGAAGTTGATGTCGTGTGCCCGCAGGTCGGCGGCCACATCGGCGATATCGTGAATGATGTAGTGCGGCAACAGATATCGGCCGTGCAGGTTCTGCCCGTGCCGGATCAGCGGGGCCCGCAGCGGCTGCTCCCAGAACCGGGCCACCAGCGCGCGCACCAGCAGCGACTGCACCATCGCCATCTGGTAGTGCGGTGGCATCTCGAAGCCACGCAGCTCCAGCAGGCCCAGCCGGCCGCGGGGGCTGTCGGGGCTGTAGAGCTTGTCGATGCAGAACTCGGCGCGGTGAGTGTTGCCCGTGATGTCGGTGAGGAGGTGGCGCAGCGCCCTGTCTGTCACCCACGCAGCGGAGCTTTCGGATTCTGCCGCGGTCAGCCGGGCGATCTCGGCGAAGGCGATCTCGAGTTCGTACAGCGCCTCGGAGCGGCCTTCGTCGACTCGGGGGGCCTGCGATGTGGTGCCGATGAAGCGCCCGGAGAACAGATACGACAGCGCAGGGTGGCGCTGCCAGTAGGTCAGCAGCGACACCAGGAGGTCCGGCCGGCGCAGCAGCGGTGAGTCGGCCGGGGTGATGCCGCCCAGCGTGATGTGGTTGCCACCGCCGGTGCCGCCGTGGGTGCCGTCGAAGTCGAACGACTCGGTCGACAGCCGGGCCTTGCGGGCCTCGTCGTAGAGGGTCGCCAGTTGGTCGCGCTGGTCGGCGAAACTCGTGCTGGGCGCCACGTTGACCTCGATGACACCGGGGTCCGGTGTGACTGACATGGATTCCAGCCGCCCGTCGGACGGCGGCCCGTAGCCCTCGATCACCACCGCGCAGCCGACCTTGGCCGCGGCCGACTCCACCCGGGCGATCAGGTCGACGAAGTGTTCCAGCTCCTCGGTGGGCGGCAGGAAGATGTAGAGCAGCCCGTCGCGAACCTCGGCGACCATGGCAGTGGTGGGTGCGTCGTCGGCGTCGTCCACGGCCGCGTCGGCGCTCTCGGGATCCACCGGCAGCGTCCGACGCCCGCTGGCGATCGGATCGGCGGGCACCGACGGGCGCGGCGGCTCCCAGCTGATCGAGCCCAGCGGCAGCCGCAGCCCGGCAGGCGAATCACCGTCCAGCAGCACGATACGGCCGCGGCGAAGCCGCCAGTCGGCACTGGCCCAGCCTGCGTCGTCGTCGCGGCGATGCACCGGCAGCAGGTAGGCCGCCGGATCGACGACCGACTCCTCCAGCAGGGCGAGCAGGTCCGCGCGGGCGGCCGGGCTGTCGTTTTGCAGATCTTCGTCGGGTTCGACCGGATCGCCGGCCGGCAGTCGGACCGCCTGGGCCAGCCGGCTCAACGCATCCTCGTACGCCGGGCGCACCTGGCTGGCCGGCAGTCCGAGACCCTCGGCGATCAACGACAGCACCTGCTGGGCGGCTTCGGGGTCCACCTCGTCGTGTTCGGTGCCCCACGGGTCAGCAAGCAGCGCGGGGTCGTTCCACAGCGGCTGGCCGTCGCGGCGCCAGTGGATTCCGATCTGCCAACGCGGCAACGGTTCTCCGGGATACCACTTGCCCTGGTTGCGCTGCACCAGACCGCCCGGCGCCCACACCGCCTTGAGCCGCGCGGCCAGCACCGATGCGCGTTCCCGCTTGTGCGGCCCGTCGGCGGCGGTGAGCCACTCCTCGTCGACCTGGTTGTCCACCGAGACGAATGTCGGCTCGCCGCCCATGGTCAGGCGGACGTCGCCATCGGTCAGCCGCTGATCGACGCGGACGCCGAGCGCGTTGATGGCCGCCCATGCCGCATCGGTATACGGCAGCGTGACCCGCGGGTCCTCGTGGACGCGGGTGACGATGTTGGCGAAGTCCAGGGTGGCCTCGGCCACGCCGGTGGAGCCGGTGATCGGCGCGGCCGACGATGGGTGCGGGGTGGCCGCCAGCGGGATGTGTCCCTCCCCGGCGAACAGTCCCGAGGTGGCGTCCAGCCCGATCCACCCGGCGCCGGGGATGTACACCTCGGCCCAGGCGTGCAGATCGGTGAAGTCCGCGGCCGGCCCGGACGGCCCGTCGAGGGCCTCGATGTCGGAGGACAGCTGCACCAGATAGCCGGACACAAACCGAGCGGCCAGGCCGAGCTCACGAAGGATCGACACCAGCAGCCAAGCGGAGTCGCGGCAGGAGCCGATCCCGGTCTGCAACGTGAAGTCCGGGGCCTGCACCCCGGCTTCCATCCGCACGCTGTAGCCGACGTCGCCGTTGACGGCGCGGTTGAGAGCGACCAGGAAGTCGATCGTCCGCGTGCCGGGCCTGACGACGAAATTGCGCACCCAGGACCGCACCAACTCCCCCGGACCCGAACCCTCCTCGGCCTCGTCGACGGGCCGCAGGTAGGGCTCGAGATCGTCCTTGAGCGCCTTGGTGTACGTGAACGGGAACGTCTCGGCGTAGTCCTCGATGAAGAAGTCGAACGGGTTGATCACCTTGAGATCGGCGATCAGGCCGACCTTGATGGTCAGCGTCCGCGTCCGGGTCGGAAAGACCAGCCGGGCCAGGAAGTTGCCGAACGCATCCTGCTGCCAGTTGACGAAGTGGTCAGCGGGCTCGACCTCCAGCGAGTACGCCTCGATCGGCGTGCGGGAGTGCGGCGCAGGCCGCAGGCGGACGACGTGCGGGTGCACCTCGACCAAGCGGTCGAAGGTGTAACTGGTGCGATGCTCCAGCGCCACTTTGATACCCATAGGCCGCTAATCCCACCACAACGCGCGCAGGCGCGCAGGACGCGACGGTTCTACAGGCGGGTGATCTTCTTTAACTACGCCGTCCACCGTTGGGAAGCACATCAGACTGCGCGTGTGTAGGCCGAATGGGGAAAGCAGGCTGCTCGCTGGGACCAGTCGTTGCCGTAGTGGTGGGCGTCGCGCTCGAAGTGGGCGTCGATGGGGCGCTATACGTCGGCGTCGAGCTGTACGTAGGCGCAGGGCTATCCGTCGTCCGCGGGCTGTCGGTCGGCGGGCTGTAGGTCGGCGGGCTGTAGGTCGGGGCAAGGCTTTCGGCCGGCGTGGTTACCGTGGGCTGAGCCGTCGGCGGCGCAGCAGGTGTGGAAATCGGCGTCGTAACCAGAGGACCGGGGGCGAGCCAGGGTGCGGTTACGGGAACCGTCGTGCTCGTCGGGGCGGGCGAGACAGGAACATCGTCGGGAACGCTCGGTGTGTAGCGCAGCGTCGCGACTGCCAGCCCGGCGACCACCACGCTGAGGACCGTCATCACGATTCCCCGAAGTGATACGTGTTCCTTGAATTTCGCGATGCTCGTCATCCACCCCACAGGGGCTAGACACTAGCTGGTTTGTCAGCGGCGCGGATGTCAGCCCCGCCGGTAAGCGGGTGCAAGAATCTTCGATGTGGATCAGCCCAAGCCGCGCTGGATACCTGCCCCGCTATGGCCCTGGCTGAACAAGCGCTGGGTCAAAGCACTACTCGTGATCGCGGTGTTCGCACTACTCGGCGTGATCTTCATGCTGACCTCCGACCGCAAGGACTCCGCGTACTGGGCGGGCTATACCGACGGGCAGCGCTGGGTCGACGCCGGCGGCTACCGGGCCCACGAGGAGTCCATCTCCGCGTACTGCGCCGGCCAGGCCGCGCAGCAGGCCATCAACTACCAGCGCGGCTGTGTCGACGGCGCGCACAACGCCATGCACTAGCCGAAGTGGTTGGCCCGAAGGGGTTGGTTAGGACTGAGATTCGACGCGGATCGGTTCGGTGTTCTCCGCCGCGGGCCTCGGCCACGGGCTCGGCACCGGGCGCGGGCGCGGGCGCTGCGGCCACCAGAACCAACGACCCATCAGCGCGGCGATCGACGGCGTCATAAACGATCGGATCACCAGCGTGTCGACCAGTAGACCCATCCCGATGGTCGTGCCGACTTGCGCCAGAATCGTCAGCTCACTGAATGCCATGGCCGCCATCGTCACCGCGAACACCAGTCCCGCAGACGTGACCACCGAGCCGCTGCCGCCCATCGCCCGGATGATGCCG
Organism: Mycobacterium sp. RTGN5; assembly: GCF_033804465.1. NCBI lineage: Bacteria > Bacillati > Actinomycetota > Actinomycetes > Mycobacteriales > Mycobacteriaceae > Mycobacterium > Mycobacterium sp. RTGN5. The sequence continues at coordinate 19,091 of NZ_JAPZLA010000005.1, read as the reverse complement.
GTCCGCAATCCGGCCGGGATCTCCTCCTTGAGGCGGGCGACCAGTAGCAGGTTGTAGTCCGAACCCACCGCCAGCAAGATGATTACCGACATGATCAGCACCATCCAGTGCAGCGGGCGGCCGATCAGGTCCTGCCAGATCAGCACCGACAAGCCGAATGACGTGCCCAGTGACAACACCACCGTGCCCACGATCACCGCGGAGGCCACCACGGCGCGGGTGATGATCAGCATGATCACGAAGATCAGGCACAGCGCAGCCACACCGGCGATCAGCAGGTCGTAGTCGGCGCTGTCCTGCATGTCCTTGAAGCTGGCCGCGGTGCCGGCCAGATAGATCTTGGACCCCTCAAGCGGAGTGCCCTTGATCGCCTCGAACGCCGCGTTCTTGATCGGGTCGACGTGGGTGAGGCCTTCCGGCGACATCGGATCACCCTCGTGAGAGATGATGAACCGCACCGCTTTTCCGTCCGGCGACAAAAACATCTTCATGCCGCGCTTGAAGTCCGGATTGTCGAACGCCTCAGGCGGAAGGTAGAACGAATCGTCGTTCTTGGCCTCGTCGAACGCCTTGCCCATCGCGCTCTGGTTGTCCTGCATGGCCGCGATCTGGTCCTGCTGACCGGACTGAGTGCTCTGCATCGTCAACTGCATGGTCCGCATGGACTTCATGGTGTCGATCATCGGCGGCATCAGCATGCGCATCTGAGACGTCAGCAAGTCCAGCTTGTGCAGGTCGGGCACCAAAGTCTGGAAGTCGTCGGTCATCGTGTCGATGCCGTCGAGGGTGTCGAACACCGACCGGATCGACCAGCACATCGGGATGTCGTAGCAGTGCGGTTCCCAGTAGAGGTAGTTGCGGATCGGCCGGAAGAAGTCGTCGAAGTCGGCGATGTGATTGCGCAGTGTCTGGATGTCGGCCAGCGTCAGGTCCATCTTGCCGACCATGCTGTGGGTGACGGCATTGAGCTCACCCAGCAGGTCGTACATCTGCGTCATCGTGTTGACCGACACCTGCATGTCGTCGCCCATTTTGAGCAAGTCCTTCATGCGATCCTGCATGTAGGACTGGTTCAGCGTCTGCGTGGTGCCCTGCATACCCAGCAGGAACGGAATCGAGCTGTGCTCAATCGGGGTGCCGAGCGGCCGCGTGATGGTCTGCACCCGCCCGATGCCCGGCGTGTGGAAGATGGCCTTGGCGACCCGGTCGATGACCAGGAAGTCCGCCGAGTTGCGCAGGTCGTGATCGCTTTGCAGCATCAGCAATTCGGGGCTCAGCCGAGCCTCCGGGAAGTGCCGCTCGGCGGCCGCGAACCCTTCGCTGGCGGGGATGTCCGGCGGCAGGTAGTGCCGGTCGTTGTAGTCGGTGTGGTAGCCGGGCAGCGCGACGAGTCCGATCAGGCAGACGAAGGTCGTCGCGACCAAGATCGGTCCGGGCCAGCGCACGACGGCGGCGCCGATGCGGCGCCAGAACCGTTCGCGCGAGGCGCGTTTGGGCTCCAGCAGACCGAAGCGGCTGGCGGCAGTGACGACCGCAGGTCCCAGCGTGAGCGCCGCGCCCACCACTACGAGCATGCCGAAGAACAGCGGCACGCCCATCGAGCTGAACATCGGGCTGCGGGTGAAGTGCAGACAGAACAACGCACCGGCAATGGTCAGACCGGATCCGAGGATCACATGTGACGTGCCGTGATACATGTCGTAGTACGCCGCCTCTTTGTCGGCGCCCTTACTTCGAGCCTCTTGATAGCGCCCGAACAGGAAGATCACGTAGTCGGTGCCGGCCGCGATGGCCACCATCACGAGCAGGTTGACCGCGAACGTCGACAGCCCGATCAGATGGTGATAGCCCAGGAAGGCCACCACACCGCGGGCGGCGGCCAGTTCGAGGAACACCATGAACAGCGCGAGCAGCACGGTGACGATGGAGCGGTAGACGAACAGCAGCATCACGGTGATGACGCCGAACGTCAGGCCGGTGATGATCTTGAGGCTTCGGTCACCGGCGATGTGGGTGTCGTTGATCAGCGCCGCGGAACCGGTGACGTAGGCCTTGATCCCGGCCGGCGCGGGCACGCTCTCGACGACCTGCTTGACCGCCTCGACCGACTCGTTGGCCAGTCCCTCGCCCATGTTGCCGGCCAGATAGGCCTGCACGTATGCCGATTTCCCGTCGGAGCTCTGCGAGCCGGCGGCGGTCAGCGGGTCGCTCCAGAAGTCCTGGATGTGCTCGACGTGCTTCTTATCGGCGTCGAGCTTCTTGATGATCTCGTCGTAGTACTGATGCGCGGAGTCGCCGAGGGGCTGATCGCTCTCCAACACGATCATCACCGAGGTGTTCGATTTGAACTCCTGGAACGTCGTGCCGATCGTGCTCATCGCGATGGACGACGGCGCGTCCATGGCCGTCATCGGCACCGACTGCGATTGGCCGACCACTTCGACCTGGGGCACCACGATGTTGGTGATGACCGTGAGCGCCAGCCAGCCAAGGATGATCGGGACGGACAGCCAACGCACCCACTGCGCGATGTGCGGGCGCTTGCCGTCCTCGGTCTGCGGCTTGTCGCCTTTGTTCAGTGTGATCATGCGGACTTGACCAGGCAGAAGGTCTGGGCGCTCACCCCGGTCGAGGTCTTCTCGTCCTTGAGTTCGCCGTTCACCGTGATGCGGCAGCCGATGGTGTCACTGTCGCCCTGGGCGACGATGTTGGCCGAGGCTGCCGGCGCGGTGGTCGTCAAGGTGAGAGACCACGGAAGGGTGACGTCCCGCGCGATCTGCGGCTGGGCGTCCAGGTCGAGATAGTTGATGGTCGCTACGGAGCCGGGCGGACCGTAGATCTCGTACACGACAGTCTTGGGATTGAACGGCTTGGTGTCGTTGGCCAGGCCACTGCCCGGGCGGGTCAGCTCGGTCTTGCCGAACACACCGTGCAGACGGAACACGCCGAACGCGGCGATGACGACCACCAGAACGATCACGACGGGCAGCCAGACCTTGCGCAGCAGCTTCATCGGTCCACCGCGCCGCTTGGTGCCGTGACCGGCGGATTGGGCCTGCTTCTGTTCCGGGCCGGCCTGGGCGCCGTCGTCCGCCGACGCGCCCGACGAGGTGTAGGTCTGGCTCTCCGTGGTCATGACCTGCCCCCCTTCCGGCCTTGCAGTTCAGCCTGTCGATTCACCGCGGCTGCATTTAGCACCGCTACATAGTAGGACTAACGGATCTCGTCAGCATAACCCGTGTGATGAGCCTCATGGGTCAGGAAAAGTTCGGGCGGCCGTCACAGCACCCCAGCTATTCGAGGGTGGCGGTGAGCCCGAATTCGTCGAGCACCTGCGCGACCGCGACCTTCAACTGGTCCTTGCCGTTCGGGCCGCCGGGCTGCCACGCCGCTACCGAGAGCGAGACTTTTCCGTTGACCTGGGCGGATGCCACAAACAGCGTCCCGCCGAGCCGGTCGAGGATGTCGGCGGTGGTCCTTGACTCGATTTGCCGCACGACGATGCACTCGGCGTCGGTGCCGTCCGGCCGGTTCACCGGCGCGTCGAGTTTCCCGAGGTTGGAACAACCGACGGGGGCACCCGCGCCCAGCGCCATCCCCTCGAGCCGGCGCGCCAGACCGGCCGGCACCAACGGTGCGAGCGCCACCGGGCCCAGCAGTTCGAAGCGCGTCTCGGACAGCGCTGCCAGATTTCGCTTCAGTTCGGCCCGCACGTCACGCAGGCTCGTCGTGACATTGGCCGGGTCGATCATCAGCGTCATTCCACTCAGCGCATTGGCCCTGGTATCACCCTCGGTGCGCTCGCTGACCGGGAACTGCAGCCTCACCAGTCCGGAGCCGTCGACCCGGCCGAACAACTGCCCGAGCCTGGCGCCGATCCCGGCGAACAGCGAATTACTGGTTCCACCAAGGCTTTCCATGCGGCCCTGCCACTGAGCCTCGTCGATCTGCGCCACCACAGATGGCACGGTGACCAGCGCCACGCCGTCCAGCTTGGCGGGCGCCGGGCCCGAGCGGCCTGCCGACGAAGCGATGTCCCTGGCGTTGTTGCGCGCGAGCTTGATCCCGGCGACCACCGCCTTGGCGATGTCGGGAATCGCGCGCAGGACCTGCGCCCCATCCTGGCGCAGCGCCTGGCCGCGGGTGCGCGCACCCGGCTCTGGGTAGCCCAACTCCCAGGTCTCGCCGCGGGAGGCCTTGGAGATCGCCTGCGTGATCGCGAGGCCGTCGCAGATCGTGTGCGAGCCGATCAGCGTGATCGCGGCCCCGCCTTCGATCAACGGCTGCACCGCCAGCCGCCAGGACGGCCCGGCTTCGGGGTCGATCGGGACGCGCAGCTGCTCGTCGAAGAAGGCCATCGCCTCAGTACGTGGGCGGGCGGTGGCGGCGAGGTCGATGTCGGCGGGACCGCGCCAGGTGACCCAGTGGTCCCGCGCGAAGGGCAGCGGCGACCTCTCGACCCGGCGCCCGAGCAGGCCGTGACCGAGGTTGTGGTGGAACCGCCGCACCGCGTCGAGGTCCACCGGATGCTCGTAGATCCAGCAGTACTGGGCGAGCGGCCCACGACCAAGCGCCCGAAGTCCGAGGAAGGATCCCTGATCGATGTACGCCAATGTGGAGTCCACGACCGGCATTTTACTCAGCCTGCGGTATCACCCCCGCACAGCCGTCGGGCTTCCTTTTCGCTTGAGCTCCACACCGAGCTCGGCCGGTGGCACGAGATGACCTTCGGCACAGCGGATTTCGACGGTTGCGTCAGCCCCGCAGTCGAGGTGGGTCAGCCGAAGCCGGCTGTCGTTGCTCAGGTGGCGCCGCCCCCACTCGAACATCGACCACACCACCGGCATCAGTTCGGTGCCGGCCGGCGTGAGCACGTACTCGTCGCGGACCCGCTGCCCCGGCTCGCGGTAAGGCTGCCTGGTCAGCAGGCCGGCATCGACCAGTTCGGCAAGGCGGGCCGCAGTGGCGGCCTTGGTGATGCCCACCCGGCGCGCGAAGTCGTCGAACCGGGTGGTGCCGTAGTAGGCCTCGCGCAGGATGAGCATCGCCGACTTGGTTCCGATGACTGCCATGGTCTTCTCGATCGGGCATCTGCCCACCGCCGACCAGGTATCGCGGTCGACCAGCGGGCCCTGCAGCACTGTCACGTAAGTCACTCCAATCCTGAGTTGTTTTCACTATACCTAGGTGTTATAGCTGAGTATAGGAAGCAATACTCAGTGACGAGTTCAGGAGGACACAATGGCCGGTTACGCAGGACGTGACGCCGTCATCGTCGGAGCGGTCCGCACGCCGATCGGCAAGGGTAAGCCAAGCGGTGCCCTGCATTCAGTGTTGCCCGCCGATCTACTCGCCCATAGCCTGACCGAGCTGGTCGCCCGCACCGGGGTCGACCCGGCCGAGGTCGACGACGTTATCGCCGGCGCGGTATCGCAGGTCGGCGACCAGGCGGTCAACATCGCCCGCAACGCCTTGCTGGGCGCGGGCTTCCCCGACACGGTTCCCGGCACCACCGTCGATCGTCAGTGCGGTTCCAGCCAGCAGGCGATCTCGTTCGCCGCGCAGGGCGTCATCGCCGGCGCCTACGACGTGGTGATCGCCGGCGGCGTGGAGTCGATGAGCCGGGTACCGATGGGGTCGTCGGTGCTCCCCGGCAGCGATCCGTTCGGCACCCGCTTCGCCGAGCGCTACTCCGAGGGGCTGGTACCTCAGGGCATCAGCGCTGAGCTGATCGCCGCGCGCTGGGGGCTGTCACGCGCCGAGCTCGACGAGTTCTCCGCCGGCAGCCACGAGAAGGCGGCCAGGGCCACCAAGGACGGCTTGTTCGACAACGAGCTGGTGCCGATCGCGGGCCTGCAGTACGACGAGATCATCCGGCCTGGCACCACGGTCGACACCCTGGCCGGGCTCAAGCCGGCGTTTTACAACGAGGCCTACGCGGCGCGCTTCCCCCAGATCAACTGGGAGATCACGCCCGGCAACTCGTCGCCGTTGTCCGACGGCAGCGCCGCGGTGCTGATCACCTCGTCCGAGGTGGCTCGCAAGCACGGTTGGAAGCCGCTGGCTCGGATCCACACCACGACCGTCGTGGGCTCCGACCCGCTGTACATGCTGACCGGCGTCATCCCGGCGACCGAGAAGGTACTGGCCCGGGCGGGACTCACGTTGGCCGATATCGACCTGTTCGAGGTGAACGAGGCCTTCGCGCCGGTGGTGTTGAGCTGGGCCCACGACACCGGGGCTGACCTCTCCAAAACCAACGTCAACGGCGGCGCCATCGCGATCGGGCACCCGCTCGGTGCCAGCGGCGCGCGGATCATGACCACGCTGGTCAATGCGCTGGAGCAGCGCGGCGGGCGCTACGGCCTGCAGACTATGTGTGAGGGCGGCGGCATGGCCAACGCCACCATCATCGAGCGGTTGGGCTGATCATGACTGAGATCGCGTTCACCGGAGTGCGGGTGCGCTATGACAGCACCAAGAGTTACGACGAACTCCTCGCCGCGCTGCTCGCCGACATCGGCGAGCAGCCGGTGCCGATCGACAAGATCGGGGCAGCGGGCGGCGATTGGCAGTCCTACCAGGAGAAGGTGGAAAAGTACGTCGGGCCAAGCGGATTCATGCTGTTCGCCTTGTTCGACCACGGTGGCTGGATTCCGAAAGCCGGCATCGACCGCAAGGCGCTGCGCGTCATCCTCGGTAACCCGTTGATCGCGATCACCATGATCCGTCACGACGTGACGGCGGGCCTGTTCGCCCCTGTCGAGCTGTTGCTTGTCGACGAGCCCGAGGGCAGGAGCAGCCTGACGTACGTCAAGCCGTCGTCGCTGATGGTCGTGGAGCCCAACCCCGCTCTCCTCAGCGCCGCCGAGGACCTCGACGCCAAGCTCGCGGCCTTGGCCGCCAAGGTCACTTAAACCGCGCCGAAGTGCAGCCGGCTGGACAATACTTTTGCCGATGCAACCTCATCGGTTTTGTATCGCGGGCATGGTCGCCCTCTCAGTGATCGCAGCGGGATGCTCGAGCAACGACTCGTCCTCGGAATCGACCTCGAGCCAGGCGTCATCCTCGACATCTGCCGCCCCATCCAGCTCGGCAGCGCCGACCACGACCTCGGCGTCGGCCTCCTCGTCAGCGCCGGCCGGAGCCTTGGACGACAACACCTGCTACGACATCGGCTTCGCCAAGGACGGTTTGATGCTGGCCAGCACCCCCGACAAGGCACGCACGTCGGCCGACACGCTGGAAAAGTACAGTCCCCCCGACCCGGTGAAGGCCGCGATCGAGCACTTCGTCACGACGGTCGGCGCGCAGCCCACTGATGCCGATCTCGATGCCAACCGGAACGCGATCACCGCTTGGCTCAAGCAGATCTGCCCGATCCTCAACTAAGCGATTTCGGCTGGACAATACTTTTGCCGATGCAATTACGCCGGGTTCCTCTCGCAGGGATGATGGCCGTCGCATTGATCGCGGCGGGGTGCTCGACCAACCACTCCTCCGGATCGACGTCGACCTCGACGACGACGACCTCGAGCTCTTCTGCCAAACAAGCGACGACCTCCACAACATCGGCGCCGACCACCACCTCAGCTCAGGCCGGGGCGTTGGACACGGACACCTGCTGGGACATCAGCAGCGCCAAAGACGATTTGATGGTCGCCGACAATTCCGAGAAAGCGCGCGCAGCCGCCGACTCGCTCGAAAAGTACAGCCCTCCCCACCTGGTGAGGGACGCCATCGAGCACTACGTCACCACTCTCGGCGCGCAGGCCGACGATCCCGACAACTCCGCATTGGCGTACCTGCTCAACGATTGGGTCAAGCAACTCTGCCCGAACCTGAAGTAGCCGGGCGGAATTGGTCAGAGCGCGATCAGCGAGACCGTGTTACCAGGGTTCGAGCCGCCCACGACCGAACCCTGGACGTAAGCGAAGCGGCCGTCGGCCGTGACCGCGAAGGTCGACGGGAAACCGTTGTAGAGGATGGTTCTCAAGACGGAATTGTCGGTGGCGTCGACCACCGACAGCCGGCCGAAGACGCCCTGGCCGATCAACCCGCTGCTGAGTACATACACCCGAGTGCCGTCGTCGCTGAGCTGGACCTGTGATGCCGGGTCGGAGATGAACTGGCGGTTGTCCAACGAGATTCGCGCGACGACGGTGTTGGTGGCGGTGTCGAAGACCATCAGCGGGTTGGGCACGGAGTTGGTGGCCGACGGGATGTAGACGCGGCTCCCATCGGGACTGACGGCCAGCTGACCGGGGCCGAAATGACCGCTGGACCCGTAGTCGATTGTCTTCGAGATGTAGGTGCTGGCAGCCAGATCGATCGCGTAGATCGTGCCACTGTAGGCACTGACGACATAGAGATTCTGACCATTGGGGCTGATCGCTACCGACGTCAACGGCGCATATCCATCGCTGGGCACGAGCGAGAAGGTGATTTTCGCGGTGGTTCCGGTCGCTGTGTCGAATTCTGTTATGACACCGTCGGTTTGGCTGGCATCACCGACGGTGTAGACGTACTTCCCGTCCTTGGTGATGACGGTGCCCGCATTGGATGCGGCCACCGACACCGTCTTGATGACCGTGTTGTCGGCTGCGTTGACCACGACGAGTTGACCACCGTGCGCGGCGTAGATACGGCTGCCGTCGGGGCTGAACGTCAGGTAGGTGGGATTCGATGAGGCGATACGTGAATCGAGCGGACCGCCGACCGTGTTGGTGGCCGTGTTCACGACATACAAGCCTCTGCTTGAGGTTTCGACGTACAGGCGGCTGCCATTCGGGTTGAGCCAGATGTTCGTAGGACCGAGGCCGGCCAGACCGGCAATCGTTCCGATGACCGTGCCTGGTGCCGGATTGATGGGACTCACTGTCACACTGACGGATTCATCCGTGGACGCCAGGCCGTTGCTGGCAGTCACCGTGAAGGAATCGATGACGGCGGTGACGCTCAAACCGGCGGCTTGGCGGGCCTCCGGAGTCGGCGTGTAAGTGTAGTCCCCGGTTGGGCTCACATCGACTGAGCCTTGACCGGGCTTGGTTGTGACGCTGTAGCTCAACGGTTTTCCGGCAGGATCGGTGAAATTGAGGTTCCCGATCACCACACCGGTGACAGGGTCCGGCTTACCGACGGTCGGGATACCGGCCACCGGCTTGTCGAGCTGCAGCACTGGCACGGTGATGAATTGAACGGTCGAGGCGGCGCCGTCGCTGGCGGTGATGCTGAACATGTCGGTGGTCGTCGGGGTGGCCAATACTCGGGCGGCCTCCGCCGGTGTATAGGAGAACGTCCCGTTGGTGTAGACGTGCACCACGCCACTGGCGGCCTGGGCGAAGATGTAAGTCATGGGCAGTCCGGCCGGCACCGTGAACGCCCATGTGCCGGTGACGGCGCCCGTAACAGGGTCGGGTGTGCCGACGGTTGGGGTGCCGGCCACCGGGACGAACCCCAGAGCCCTGTCGAGGCTCCGGAACACGCCCCACAGGAATCCGCCGATCGGGTTCCGCGGTGGCGTTGGCGTATTGACCTGGAAGAGGCGCACCAGTGCCGACATCAACCCCGACGTCAGACCCGTGAGCGGGTTCACCGGAGCCTTCAGTGGCGCGGCAACCATTTCCGACGCGATGCGGCCAGCGCTGACAGTGCCGACCTTGACGGTTCGGGTTACCGGTCGACTGCCCGCGGCGGCGCGCGGGCGAGGTGTGACGTTCCCCGTCACCCGGGACGATTTGTTGGGCGCGGGCCTCGAGTGTGGGCGGCCAGACTGGCCGGTGGCGTGACTCGACGGTGACGTGGCAGGTCCCGCGCTATCGGCACGGGCAACACCCGTCCCACCGACGAGGGCAGCACCGACACCGAGAGTGACCGCTCCTGCGCCCAACCATGTGTACGGTTCCAGGCGCCGACGCCGCCGTGCGCGATTCCGAGCAGCCATGGTCGAGCACCCCCGAACTGGCAGCCCTGGCGCCGGCGTGTTGCCGGGCTGCGACTGCTCAGTACGAGATTTTGCTATTAGACAGGCTTCGGCGCTAGAGATAACCCCGAATCGAGTAGTCGACTACCTACGTCTGCCGACGTCAAAAATTTGCTGTCGCGACGGATCTTCCCGAGAGCTACGCCCTGGTCAGCTCGAACAGCGGGATGACCCGGCTGGTCTTGGCCTGGTACTCGCCGAATCCAGGCGACACCGCGACGACCTTCGGGTAGGCCTCGTCCCGCTCGGCGAGGGAGAGCTCGCGGGCGACCACGTCGTAGGCATCCGTGCCGATTTCGATGTGCGCCTGCGGGTTAGCCCGCAGGTTGTGCACCCAGTCCGGATTCGTGTCCGCGCCGGCCTTCGAGCCGATGATGATCAGCTTGCCGTCGACCTCGAAATACGCCAGCGGCACGAGCCGCTGCTTGCCGGACTTCGCGCCGGTCGTGGCGAGGAGCAGCAGCGGCCTGCCCTCGAAGGGCCCGCCTACGACGCCGGCGTTCGACCGGAACTCGTCGACGATGTTGGTGTTGAAATCGTTCATGAACGACGCGTCCGGTGAGCTCATGGCTTGTCCAGCGTGGCTTTGAAATCTATTCCGGATTCCTTGCGCTGCTGAGCGGTGATCGGAGCCGGGGCGTCGGTCAGCGGGTCGACCCCACCGCCGGACTTCGGGAACGCGATCACCTCGCGGATCGAGTCCACCCCGGCCAGCAGCGCGACGATGCGATCCCAGCCGAACGCGATACCGCCGTGCGGCGGCGCGCCAAAGGTGAAGGCATCCAACAGGAATCCGAACTTCTCCTGCGCCTCGGCGTGGTCGATGCCCATCATCGCGAACACCCGCTCTTGGACATCGCGGCGGTGGATACGAATGGATCCGCCGCCGATCTCGTTGCCGTTGCAGACGATGTCGTACGCGTTGGCCAGCGCCGAACCGGGATCGGTGTCGAACGTCGCCTCCGACTCGGGCATCGGCGAGGTGAACGCGTGGTGCACTGCGGTCCAGCCTCCCGAACCCACCGCGACGTCGCCGGCGGCCGTCGCCTCGTCGGTCGGCTCGAACAGCGGCCATTTCACGATCCAGGTGAAGGCCCACTGGTCCGGATCGATGAGGTCGAGCCGCTTGGCGATCTCGATACGCGTCGCACCGAGCAGCCCGCGGGCACCCTTGGGAGTGCCGGCCGCGAAGAACACGCAGTCCCCCGGGTTGGCGCCGACATGCGCGGCGAGGCCGTCACGTTCGGCGTCGGAAAGATTCTTGGCGACCGGGCCGCTCAGTTCACCGTCGTCACCGATGAGCACATAGGCCAGCCCCTTGTGTCCGCGCTGTTTGGCGAACTCCTGCCAGCCGTCCAGCGTCCGGCGCGGCTGCGACGCCCCGCCGGCCATCACGACGGCGCCGACATAGGGCGCCTGGAACACCCGGAACGGCGTGTCCGCGAAGTACTCGGTGCACTCGACGAGCTCGACGGCGAATCGCAGGTCGGGCTTGTCGGACCCGAAGCGTCCCATCGCCTCGGCGTAACACATCCGCGGGATCGGCGTCGGCAAGTCGTAGCCGATCGTGGACCACACCGCCCGCAGCACTTCTTCCGAGACGGCGATGACGTCGTCGGCGTCGACGAAACTCATCTCCATATCCAGCTGGGTGAACTCCGGCTGGCGATCGGCGCGGAAATCCTCGTCGCGGTAGCAACGCGCGATCTGGTAGTAGCGCTCCATGCCCGCCACCATCAACAGCTGCTTGAACAGCTGCGGGCTTTGCGGCAGCGCGTAGAACGAGCCGGGCTGCAGCCGGGCCGGCACCAGGAAGTCGCGGGCACCCTCCGGCGTCGAGCGGGTCAGGGTCGGCGTTTCGATTTCGACGAAGTCGTGGCCGGCCAGCACCGAGCGCGCGGCCGCATTGACCTTGGAGCGCAACCGGATCGCGTCACCGGGGCCACCCTCGCGGCGCAGGTCGAGATAGCGATACTTGAGCCGGGCTTCCTCGCCGGCCTGATCGTCGAGCTGGAACGGCAGCGGGGCGCTCTCCCCCAGGACCGTCAGCGATGTCGCGTTGACTTCGATCTCGCCGGTCGGGATCTCGGCGTTGGCGTTGCCCTCGGGGCGGACCTCGACCACACCCTCGACGGCGACGCAGAACTCGGCGCGCAGCCGGTGCGCCTGAGCCAAGACCTCCGCGTCGCGGAACACCACCTGGGACGTCCCGGACGAGTCGCGCAGATCGATGAAGATGACGCCGCCATGGTCGCGCCGGCGGGCCACCCAACCGGCCAGGATGACCGTCTGTCCGGCATCGGTGGCCCGCAACGTACCGGCGGCGTGACTGCGCAGCACTGGAAACTCCTGGGTGATCTAGACAAAACAAGTATGGAAATCGAGGGCTCAGTCTATGAGGTGGACCCGACCGGACATTCGCCACCTCGGTGTATGGTCGGCGCGGAGGTAGCCCGATGACCACGATGTATCCCTGCGAGCGCGTCGACCTGAATTGGATCAAGAGCGCGCCGTCGCGCCTCTCCAACAGCGTGGACCTGGCCATCACGCCCGAGCAGTTGTTCGATGTCCTCGCCGACGCCGAATCCTGGCCGAAGTGGGCGAAGGTCATCACCAAGGTCACCTGGACCAGCCCCAAGCCGTACGGCATCGGCACCACCCGTACCGTCGACATGCTCGGCGGGCTGGTCGGCGACGAGGAGTTTCTGGCCTGGGAGCCGTTCCGCTACATGGCTTTTCGTTTCAACACGTGCTCGAACAAGGTGGTCGCGGCGTTCGCCGAGGAGTACACCGTGGTGGAAACGCCGGGTGGCTGCCGGCTGACGTGGACGCTGGCGCAGAAGGCCAACGGTCCGGCCCGGCTCGGCCTGGTCGTGGGCGGCCCGCTGATGAACCTGTCGTTCAAGTGGTTCCTGGCCAACCTGCGCCGGTACACCGACAAGCACTACGGGTAATCGATGGGGCTAGTAGAGCCCCAACCAGGCTTCCCGGCGCTGCGCGTCCGGATCGTTGACGGAGACGTCGCGGTTCGACTGGATGACGCGGGTGCGCCGCCGCTCGGTGTCGTAGCGCGGCCAGTCCTCGAGCGTGCCGTGGGTGGCGAAATTCAGCCAGGTGCGCTGCATCCGGCGGCCCACCGAGGGCTGCACATGCCGGCCAAGCGGGTGCAGCTTGCGGCCCAGATACGAGCCGTAGCTGTGTTGGATGTGCACGATCTCGCTGCCATGGGTGGCGCCGAGCCCGAGCATCCGCAGGGTCCAGGTGGTGTGGTCGAACCGGTAGACGTGGGTGATCGCGTGCGAACTGTAGGCGTCGGCGAACGCCCAGGTCGGCGCCCCGAACATCACATCGGAGCCCACCGCGATCTGCGACCGCCTGCGCGGATAGTCCGGATAGCTGGCCAGCACCCGGTCCCGCGCGTCGGGCGCCACCCGGTCAAAGTACGCGTCGATGCTGCTCTGCGTGGTCGGCAGCATGGGGGGTTTGGACCAGGCGAACATCGACGCCTCGTGACTGTTGGTCCCCACGATCAGCGGCACCGGGTTGAGCTCACCGGCCCGCGCTGCCTCGATCGGGTGTCGCGGCAACAGGTCGACCCCGTAGGTGAGCCCGTAGGCCAGCGTCGGGCTGGTCGCCACGCTGCGGCGCTGGATCTCACCCGCCGCACGACGCAGCACCCGCTGCGGCAGGACCGGGAAGGCCGCGGGATCGGAGCCGACGACGTCGACGAACTCATGCGCGCGCCACGCCCGGGTGGCGCGGTCGGCAATCAGCGGCAGCGCCGGGCTCTGCGCGATCGCGCGGGCGAACAAGCCCTCACCCGCGGGGCTGGCCAGCAGCGCCAGCACCGACGTCGCCCCCGCCGACTCACCAAAGATGGTGACGCGCTGCGGATCTCCTCCGAAGGCCGCGATGTTGTCCTGCACCCAGCGCAGTGCCGCGATCTGGTCGCGCAAACACAGGTTGTCAGCGAACCCAGCACCGAGGTCGCCGAGTTCGAATCCGCCGAACACGCCAAGCCGATAGGTCACGTTGACCACGACGACGTCGCCGTTGGCGGCCAGCCGCGAGCCGTTGTAGAGCTGCAGCTGCCCGGCGCCGTAGACAAAGGCTCCGCCGGGGATCCAGACCATGACGGGTAGTGGCTTGTTTGTAGGAGGCGCCCACACCGTGAGGGTCAGGCAGGCCTCATCGCGGATCTTCGGGTCGTCGCGCCCGCCACCGACGAACGAGCGGCCTTGCGGGGGCATCGGTCCGAACTCCACGGCATCGCGCACGCCCGACCACGACTGCAATGGGATGGGCGCCCGGAACCGGCGGTCCCCGATGGGTTGCTCGGCGTAGGGAATGCCGCGCCAGACTCGGACGCCGCTCTCGGTGGTGCCGCGCACCGCACCTAGGGAGGTGTGGACCACGGTCGACGGATCCGCGACGACGGTCACGGCGCAATCGTAGTGTGGCAAGGTGAACGAGCCGGTAAGTCTGCGCTGGGGTGTCGATCTCGAGGAGTGGCCATGACCTTCAACGAGGGTATGCAAATCGACACGAGCACCACCTCGACCGGCGGGGGCAGCGGTCGCGGCATCGCCATCGGTGGTGGTCTCGGCGGCCTGGTGGTGGTGCTGCTGGCGGTGTTCCTCGGCGTCGACCCCAGCCAGGTGCTCCCCCAGCAGCCGGCCTTGCCGCCCGGCGCCGAGCAGTCCTCGGGCTATGACCTGAGTAGGTGCAAGACCGGCGCCGACGCCAACGAGTACGTCGAGTGCCGGGTCGTGGCGACCGGCAACTCCGTCGACGGTGTGTGGGCGGACCTGATCAAGGGCTACACCCGCCCCAAGATGATGCTGTTCAAGAACAGCGTGCAAACCGGCTGCGGACCGGCCACCAGCGACGTCGGGCCGTTCTACTGCCCGGTGGACAAAACCGCCTATTTCGACACCGATTTCTTCGACGTCCTCAAGACCCAATTCGGTTCCAGCGGTGGACCGTTGGCGCAGGAGTACGTGGTCGCCCACGAGTACGGCCACCACGTCCAGGACCTGCTCGGGGTGCTGGGCCGCGCGCAGCAGGGTGCGCAGGGCGCCACCGGCGGCAGTGTGCGCACCGAACTGCAGGCCGACTGCTACGCCGGGGTGTGGGCGCATTACGCCGCGATCACCAAGCAGCCGGGCACCGACGTGACGTATCTGCAACCGTTGACCGATAAGGACATTGCCGACGCGTTGTCGGCGGCGTCGTCGGTGGGCGACGACCGGATTCAGAAGCAGGCGACCGGACGAGTCAACCCCGAGCAGTGGACACACGGCTCGTCAGCCGAACGCCAAAAGTGGTTCACCACCGGGTATCAGACCGGCGATCCCAAGCAGTGCGACACGTTCAAGGCCGGGGATCTGGGCTAGGCAGCGCGGCCACCACGTCGACACGGGCCGGGTCAAAGCTGAAATAGCCCTTGATGGGCAGGGTTTCGGGTAGCGGTTCGTCGTAGCTCCAGGCCACGTCCTCGATCCCGCCGGCAGCCCAGTAGGTCGCGTACCCCTTGTAGTTGCAGTAGCTCGACGTGGCCGTCGGGCGCAGCAGATCGGTACGCACGTGGGCGGGCGCGACGTAAAGCCTTGGCGCCAAGGATGTTTCGAACACAATCATGGTGTCGTCGGTGTCCACCAGCACGCCGCCCGCAACCTCGACGCGCAGCCGCCGCCGGGTGGGCCGGCAATCGACTCGGTGATACGGGTTGGGCGGATAATGCACCAGGGTGCGCCCCTCCTCCACCCACGTGTCAGCGGCGTCCCATGGCACCCGCACATAACCGGGCGCGACCTCTTCGGGTTCGGTTGGCAGATCGGCTGTTTCACCGACCGGGAAGACGTAGCTCAACGGCGCCCCGGCGCGGTGGACCAGCAGCGCGTTCTCGGTGTCGATGACCAGCTGCCCACCGCGCAGCGCCTGGACTCGGCGCGGATGGGGCTCGACGAACACGATCGGCTCGGCCACCGGCGCGGAGAACCAGCCGGCCCGGTCCGGACCGAGCGGGCCGCGGCCGGCGACCAGGCTCATCGGGCTAGATCCGGGCTTCGGCGGCGATCGCGTTGTCGGTGGTCCGCAGTGGCCGGATCAACGCGTCCTGGGTGAACGACGCGATCAGCTCACCAGCCTCGGTGTGGATCGCGCCGCGGATGTAGGACATGCCGGCACCGACCTGGGTGCTCTCGTGGGTGTACAGCAGCCAACCACTCCAGCTGACCGGCTCGTGAAAGCTCACCGTGACCGTCATCGGCGCGGTCGAGACCGTGAAGTGCGACTGCGCGGTGCCGATGCCGGCATGCGCGCGCATGGTCGTCGAGATGCCCAGATGCCCGGTGAAGTACGCAATCAGGGCCTTGGCCAGGTCATCGCGGGTCGGGATGGGCTCGTAATGCAGCCACGCGTAGACCTCGGGTGGGCCAACCTCGTCGGGGCTGTTGATGTCGACGACGTCGACGAGCTTGACCTGCCGGCCCTGCATCGGCATTTCGCAGACATTGGACTGATCCGGCCCGGCCACCGTCGGGCGCGGCAGATGGTGGCGGATCACGTCAGCGGTGGGCACGTCGGCCAGGACCGTGAACGTCATGCAGCGCTTGTCGTTCTGCGAGGCGGTGATGATCGCGGACGCCGTCGAGCGCCCCTCGGAGACGACGTCGATATCGAGGACCACCGGCGGGCCCACCAGCACCGCGCGGGCGAACACACTGTGCACCGAGCGAATTGACTTGCCGTCGAAGCGCTTTGCCGCTGCCACGATCGCCTGGGCGAGCACCTGGGTGCCCTCGACCACCTGTCGCTCGTCGGCGTCGGCGATGCCCGTCGGGGCGATGAAGCGATCCTGGCCGTCGGCCTTGACGTCAAAGAGCTCGAGCAAGGCCGCCACTGTCCAGTGGTCCGCGCCGGAGTCTCCGGGGTTCGAAGCCATGTGTTCCCTCACCTCGTCGTATGCCAAGACGGTAACGTCATTCTCGTCACTGTAACCCGACCGATAAGCTGACCCGATGGCCAAGGCCGATGAACGATCGCCCGACGCGATGAGCGCCGATCCGGACACCCGGGAGAGCCGCTTCATGCGGTCGGCCCTGTCGATTCTGGCCGAGACCGGCCGCACCGACTTCACCGTGCTGGAGGTTGTGGAGCGCTCGAAGACCTCGCTGCGCTCCTTCTACCAGCACTTCACCACCAAAGACGAGCTGCTGCTGGCGCTGATCGACACCATCATGGCCGAATCCACCAAGCAGTGGCGCAAAGAGACCGACGGCCTGCCCGCCGCCGATGCGATGCAGTTGTTGATCGACCGGATCTGCACGCCGGCCGAATCCACCAAGCAGGACAGCATCAACCGCGGCCTGACGTACTACAACGACCACCTCGCCGAGACCCTGCCGCGGGAGTACTCGCGCGTCCTGTCGCCGCTGCATCAGCTGATCGGCGAGATCCTCGAACGCGGCAAAGGCGAGGGCACATTCCGGCCCGACCTGCAGTCCAAGACCACCGCCGCGCTCATCATGCAGGCGGTGCTCGGCGCGATGCGGCTGCGCAGCCTGGGTGCCGAACTCAACGGCGTGCCCATCGACGCGGCGCACATATACGACTTCTGCGTGCGCGGCCTGCTCCCCTGACCCGTTTGCACTGGTAGATACACCTTTTTCGGTCGATGTGTTTGCCCAGCTCTTCGCGTGGTAACGTCATTACCGTTAGCCACTCATCAGACTCTCTGGAGGCGGGCCATGC
The DNA here is from genome assembly GCF_033804465.1 of Mycobacterium sp. RTGN5. NCBI lineage: Bacteria > Bacillati > Actinomycetota > Actinomycetes > Mycobacteriales > Mycobacteriaceae > Mycobacterium > Mycobacterium sp. RTGN5. Next base: position 1,354 of record NZ_JAPZLA010000005.1, on the reverse strand, counting down.
CCTCACGCGAGATGCCCTATCCCATTTTCGATGCCGACAACCACTTCTACGAGCCCAAGGAAGCGCTGACGCAATTCCTGCCGGAGCACCGCAAGGGCGTCATCGACTACATCGACGTCCGTGGCCGCACCAAGATCATGGTGCGCAACCAGGTCAGCGACTACATCCCGAACCCGACCTTCGAGGTGGTCGCCCGGCCCGGCGCCCAGGAGGACTACTTCCGGCACGGCAGCGGCGGCAAGTCCTTCCGCGAGGTGATGGGCAAGCCGATGAAGGCCATCCCCGCGTTCCGCGATCCCGCGGCGCGCCTCGAGGTTCTCGACAGCCTCGGCCTGGACTACACGCTCATGTTCCCGACGCTGGCCAGCCTGGTCGAGGAGCGACTCAAGGACGATCCGGACCTGATCCTCGACATCGTGCACGGGCTGAACCAGTGGATGTACGAGACCTGGCAGTTCAACTATGAGGACCGCATCTTCTCCACGCCGGTCATCAACCTGGCCAACGTCGATCGTGCCCTCGAAGAGCTCGACTGGTGTCTCGAGCGGGGCGCCAAGACCGTCCTGGTCCGGCCCGCGCCGGTGCCCGGTTACCGCGGTAGCCGCTCCATGGGCGTGGAGGAGTTCGATCCGTTCTGGGCCGCCTGCGTCAAGGCCGGCATCCCCGTCTCGATGCACGCATCGGACTCGGGTTACTCCGAATACCTCAACGACTGGGAGCCGGCAAGCGAGTTCAAGCCGTTCTCGCCGACCTCCTTCCGGATGGTCGCGATGGGTAAGCGGCCCATCGAGGACACCATGGCGGCGCTGGTCTGCCACGGTGCACTCACCCGCAACCCCGATCTGCGCATTCTCTCGGTCGAGAATGGCGCGTCATGGGTGCCCACCTTGTTGAAGCAGTTCAAGGACGTGTATTCGAAGATGCCGCAGGGATTCCTCGAGGACCCGATCGAGGCGTTCAAGCGCGGTGTGTACGTCGCCCCCTTCTGGGAGGACGACTTCGCCGAGATGGCCGACCTGTGCGGTGTCGACCGGATCATCTTCGGGTCCGACTGGCCACACCCGGAAGGCATGTCCGATCCGATCACCCTGGTCGACGACCTGCAGGGCCTCGACGAAGAGGGCCAGCGGAAGGTCATGGGCGGCAACATGATCGACCTGTTCAAGGTCCCCAACAAGATCGTCCACAAGCCCGACGTGCCCGCGCTCGTCCTTGCTTGACCCGATCGAATTTGTCGTGATGGACGTGGGGGGGGGGGGGGCGGGGGGGCGCGCGCGGGGGGGGGGGGGGGGGGGGGGGGGGCCCCGCACCAACGCCCCCACCCCCCCACAAACAACAGACACGAGCAACCCAC
>NZ_JAPZLA010000004.1:0-440697 GCF_033804465.1 Mycobacterium sp. RTGN5 | reverse complement strand
CACGGCGAACACCTCGGCGGGGGGGGTGGGCCCCCCCCGCCCCGGGGGGGGGGGGTCCCCCCCCGGGGCCAAACAACGCGCCCCCCCGGCGGGCGGGGGGGGGGGGCCGCGCGGGGGGGGGGGGGCCGGGGGGGGCCCCCCCCCCCTGCTCAGCTCACCCGCGGTACTGCACGTCGAGGGGGACCTGCTCTACTTCGACCGGTACTGGCTGGAGGAACGACAGGTCGCCGCCGACGTGCTGGCACTGACGGCCGCCCGCCCGCAGCACCAATCACTCGATATCACACGACTTTTCCCGGCCGGATACGACGAACAGCGCCGGGTCGCCGAGGTCGCGCTGTCGCAGGGGCTGACGGTGCTGACCGGAGGGCCGGGCACCGGCAAGACCACCACCGTGGCCCGACTGTTGGCGCTGCTGGCCGAACAGGCCGAGCTGGAGGGCAAACCGCGACCGCGAATCGCGCTGGCCGCGCCGACCGGGAAGGCCGCGGCCCGCCTTCAGGAGGCGGTGCAGGCCGAGGTCGATCGGCTGGAGCCCGCGGACCACGCACGACTCGGAGGATTGCGCGCCACCACGTTGCACCGGCTGCTCGGCCCGTTGCCAAGGACCTCGGCCCGGTTTCGGCATCACCGGGAGAACCGGCTGCCGCACGACGTGATCGTCGTCGACGAAACGTCGATGGTGTCGCTGACCATGATGGCCCGGCTGGTCGAGGCCGTCCGCCCCGAGGCGCGGCTGTTGTTGGTCGGCGACCCCGACCAGTTGGCGTCGGTGGACGCCGGCGCCGTGCTCGCCGATCTCGTTGAGGGACTGAGCAAGCGAGGCGACGCCCCGGTGGCCAAACTGATCACCGCGCACCGGTTCGGGGCCTCGATCGGAGCACTGGCACTGGCGATCCGGGTCGGTGATGCCAACCGTGCCCTCGACGTGCTCAACGCGGGTGGCGAGCACATCGAGTGGGTGGACACCGAAGAGCCGACCGAGGGCCTTCGCAATGTGCTTGTTCCGCAAGCACTTCGACTGCGGGAGGCCGCGGTGCTCGGCAACGGACCGGCGGCGCTGGCCACGTTGGACGAGCACCGGCTGTTGTGCGCACACCGCCGAGGTCCGCACGGTGTCGCCTATTGGAACCATCAGGTCGAACGGTGGCTGGCCGAGGAAACCGATGCACCGCTGTGGGCTTCGTGGTACGCCGGCCGGCCGGTGTTGGTCACCGCCAATGATTACGGGCTGCGGCTCTACAACGGTGACGTCGGGGTCACCGTATTGCGCGATGGTGTGCTGCGGGTGGTGATGGCCGGTTCGGCGGGGCCTGCCGAGTTCGGCACCAACCGGCTCGCCGATATCGAGACCATGCATGCGATGACCATCCACAAGAGTCAGGGCGGTCAGGCCGGTGAAGTCACTGTGCTTCTGCCGCAAACGGACTCGCGATTGCTCACCCGTGAACTGCTGTACACCGCCGTGACCCGGGCCAGGAGCAAGGTGCGGGTCGTCGGCACGGCCGAGCAGCTGCGCTCGGCCATCGCGCGCCGGGCGGCGCGCGCCACCGGGCTGAGCCGGCGCCTGCAGGACTGATATGCGGACCGGCTCCGGCGCGGACATCGTCGTCGACGGCGACGTCGTCATCAAGGTGCATCGAGTCGGCACCGACCCCGACGCGCTTGCCGTTCGATTACGAGTCGCGGCGCGCCTCGGCTGTTTGCTCGCGCCGCTTGATCCGGAGCCACAACCCGTCGAGGACGGCCGATGGTCCTCGCGATGGCCTCGGGTCGACAGGGTGCCGGTGCAGCCCGACGCGTTGCCGTGGACGGAGGCGGCGCGCCTGCTGGCGCACTTGCATCGGGTCACCGATCAGATGGCGATCCCGCATGGTGCCGCCGCGCGCACCCAGCGGGCGGTACGTGGCCTTCCGTCCGACGCCGTCGTCGTCCGTCGGGCCGCCGCCACATTGCCGGACCGAGCCCGCCACGCTGGGGTGCCCGGCAGACCGCGCACGCTGGTGCACGGCGACTTCCACCTCGGTCAGCTGGGCCGCCCACCTGGCGGCGGCTGGCGGTTGATCGACGTCGACGATCTGGGCACCGGCGATCCGGCCTGGGATCTGGCCCGGCCGGCCGGCTTCTGGGCCGCCGGGCTCATACCCGACGACGACTGGCAGGCGTTCCTGACCGCTTACCGCATGGCGGGCGGACCCGCCGTGCCGCCCTCGGGAGATCCATGGCCGGTGCTGGAACCGCTGGCGCGGGCAGCGGTCGTGCAGGCTGCCGCGGCCGGTGCCCACCGGCTCCCCGACGAAACGCAGGGCGAGCTGATCGCCGCCTGCGCGCGGATGCTCCCCGGCTAGCTCGAGAAGAAGAGCCGGCCGAACCCACCCTTGCGGTAGCGCTGGTTCCCGTGTTGTCCCCAGGCCGGTCCCTGACCGTAACCGGGACCGTAGCCGGGCTGCTGGGGCGGCGGCGAGGCGAAGCGGTTCTCCAGCTGGGTCATCGACTCCAGCTCACCGAAGTCGAGAAAAATGCCTCGGCAGGTATCGCATTGTTCCAGGTGAACGCCGTTGCGTTCATAGGTGCGCATCACTCCCGCGCACTTGGGACACAGCAGCATGTTGCTCGTATTCGGCGATCCGGGAGACTTCGGTGGCTCATATGGCGGTATCGACATGTCTGACCAACGCGCGAACAGCCCGCAGAGATCCCGAGCCGTCGGATCAGCGCCGCGCCGAGGGGTCGGCCGTCGCCTCGATCTTGGCGACCAGACCATCGCGGATGGTCAGTACGACGACGGCGAACAGGCGCCGCTGGCTGAATGCGAGAGCGACGGGGCGCCCGACCGGACCGCTGACGAGCGTGGCGCCGGTGAGGTAACGCAGCAGATTCGTGCCAACGGCCACTTGCCCATGGTTCACCTGCGGCGGCGGCGCGGGCTCGCCAAGGATCGTGCCCACCCCCCACACGTCGGGAGCCAGCACCTCGGTCAACGCCGCCAGATCGCCGTCGGCGCAGGCCGCGATGAATCGCTCGGTGACCCGGTGATGCTCGTCGTCGTCGACGACGGCGGTGACCGGTGCGGCGGCATGGATCTTCATGCGTGCGCGGCGCGCGAGCTGGCGGCACGTCGCGGTCGGGCGGCCGACGGTTTCGGCGATCTCGTCGAACGGCACCCGGAAGACGTCGTGCAGCACGAACGCGACCCGTTCAGGCGCGGTCAGCCTGCCCAGCACCTCGAATAGCGCATCGTGCACCTCGTCGTCGAGGGTGACCCGCTCGCCCGGATCGGGCATCGCGCTGTGGTTCAGCGGCGAGCGCCGTTCCATCGTCTCCGGTTCGGCGGTGCTCACCCGGCGGTGCCGGGCTGAGCGGACGAGATCGAGGCACAGCCGGCTGCTGACCACTGTCAGCCAGCCCCTCGGGTCGTCGATCTCCGCGATGTCGGCTTGCGAAAGCCGTAGAAAAGCCTCCTGCACAATGTCTTCCGCATCACCGATATCGCCGACCATCTGGTAGGCGAGGTTGATCAGATACGGGCGGTTGGCAGCCAGCAGGCCGGCGATCGGATCGCTCATGTCATAAACGACGAATCGGCATGGCAAAAAGTTACCGCTGTCACGTTCCGGGGTCCTACCCCGTCCTTGTCTGTAGCCGACAGAAAGGACTCGAGATGACGATCGTGATAACCGGAGCGACCGGCAATGTGGGCCGCCCGCTCGTCGAGCAGCTGGTGAAGGCCGGTGCCCACGTTCGCGCGGTGACCCGGCGCCCGGGTGAGGCCGGATTGCCGCCCGGCGTCGACGAAGTGGCCGACGCCGCCGAGGCGCTGGTGGGAGCCTCGACGGTGTTCCTCAATTCCCGCGCGTTGGGTCCCGAGCTGGCGCAGGTGGCGTCGTCGCTCGAGCGTCACGGCGTCGCCAAGGTGGTGGCGTTGTCGGCCATCAATGCCGACGATGACGACACCCGTCAGCCGTCGCGCTATCGCGGCGACCGCAACCGGGAGTGCGAACAACTCGCCGTGGCATCGGGTGTGCCGTGGGTCAGCCTGCGCCCGTCGGTGTTCATGACGAACTTTCCCGGCATGTGGGCCGCGCAGATCCGTGTGGGCGACGTCGTCGCCGGGCCGTACGCCGACGCATCGACCGCGCCGATCGCCGAAGCGGATATCGCCGCTGTCGCGGCACACGCCCTGCTGACCGACGACCTTGTGGGGCAGCGCGTTCCGTTGACCGGACCGCAATCGCTCACCAACGCCGAGCTCGTCGCGATCGTCGGGGAAGTTCTGCACCGCCCGCTGCGGTACTGGGAGGTGCCGGCCGAGCTGGTTCGAGATCGGTTCATCGGCAATGGGTTTCCCGCGGAATTCGCCGACGCCTACATCGCGATGCAGGCGAGCACTCTGACATCGCCCGCGCTGGTCACCCATGACGTCGAGAAGATCCTCGACCGGCCCGCCACCTCGTTCGCCCACTGGGTGGCCGAGCACACCGCACTGTTCACCGAGGAGAAGTGATGACCGATCCACGCCCGCCCCGTTGGCTCAAGCCGATGAACCGATTGATGATGGCTGTGCAGAAATTGGGGCTGCCCACCGGGCCCGCGTATGTGCTGACCGTTCCGGGCCGCAAGTCCGGTAAGCCCCGACAAACCCCGATGACGCCGTTTGAGTTCGACGGCGGGCTGTACACCGTCGCGGGATATCCCGGCGCCGACTGGGCGAGCAACGCCAGGGCCGCCGGCGCTGGAACATTGAGCCGCGGCAGGCGTTCTCGGCCCGTCACGATCGTCGAACTCGGTGCCGAGGAAGCCAAACCGGTGCTGCGTGCGTTCCCCGGGTCGGTGCCCGTCGGCGTGGCCTTCGCCAAGCGGTCGGGCATGGTGCAGCAGGGCACCCCCGACGAATTCGAGGCACTGGCAGGCAGACTCGCGGTGTTTCGCTTCGACGCGCCGCGCTAGCGCACGAGGCGGCGCAGCAGGGCTGACGCCGCGGCGACGCCGAGCACCGCGGACAGCGCCAGCACACCCAGATCCAGCCACGGATGTGCCGACGGGATGCCCACCAGCAGCAGGCGCAGCGAATCCACCTCGTAGCTCAGCGGATTCACCCGGGACAGCCAGCGCAGCCACTCCGGCATCACCGACACCGGGTACAGCGCGTTGGAGGCGAAGAACAGCGGCATCGTGATGGCCTGTCCGATTCCCATCAGTCGGTCCCGGTTGCGCACCAGGCCGGCCAACGCCATCGACAGGCAGGCGAAGAACGCCGACCCGAGCATCACCACACCCATCGCGGCGAGTATCCGCAACGGGTTGTATGTCATCTGGATGCCCATGATGTAGGCCAGCACCAGCACGCCGACCACCTGAGCTATCGACCGCACACCGGCGGCAAACGCCTTGCCCGTCACCAACGCCGACGCGGGTGCCGGTGTCACCATGAGCTTGGCCAGGATGCCTGCGTCACGATCCCAGACGATCTGGATGCCGTAGAAGATCGAGATGAACAGCGCCGACTGGGCGATGATGCCCGGAGCCAGGAACGCCAGGTACGGCACCGGCCCGGTGTCGATGACGTGCAACCGGTTGAAGGTGGTGCCAAAGATCAACAGCCACAACGCCGGTTGCACCATGCGGGTGACCAGCTCGGTGCGGTCATGGCGCAGCTTCTGGACCTCGACCCACGCGAACGTTTCCATCCGGCCCGCCAAGCTGGGTAGCCGCCGCCAGCCGCGCGGCGCTCGGATCAGGCGGGGTGTGGTGGCGGACTCAACCGGCATTGCGTGCCGCCTTTCGGCCTGCCCGGACCGTGCCGAGGCCAGTGTGGTCGGTCGGCTCTTCGAGCCCGGAGCCTGCGTAATGCCGGAAGACGTCTTCCAGGCTCGCCTCGGGACCGACCTTGGTCTTGAGTTCGGCGGGAGTGCCGACCGCCCGCAACTGGCCGTGGTGCATCATCGCGACCCGGTCGCAGAGCACGTCGGCCTCCTCCATGTAGTGGGTGGTCAGCAGCACGGTCATGCCGAACTCCTGTTGCATGCTGGCCACCTGCGACCAAACACTGTCGCGGGCAATGGGATCCAGGCCGACGGTCGGTTCGTCGAGAATCAGCAGCGACGGCTGGTTGACCAGTGCCTGGGCCAGCTCCAGGCGGCGCACCATGCCGCCGGAATAGGTGTTGGCCAACTTGTCGGCGACATCGAGCAGCTGCATGGCCTCCAACGCCTCACCGACCCGTTGCTTGCGCACTGAGCGCGGCACGTCGTAGAGGCGGGCGAACCATTCCACATTCTGCCGCCCGGTCAGCGCCGGCTCGATCGAAAGCTGTTGGGGCACATAGCCGAGGTTGTACCTGATGTCCATCGTGTTGTGCCGCGCGTCGAGCCCGAAGATGCGCACCTGCCCGTGCTGGATGGGGGCCAGCGTCGTCAGCAGCCGCACGACCGTGGTCTTGCCCGCACCGTTCGGGCCCAGCAGGCCCAGGGTTTCGCCGGTGTGGACCTGCAGCGTCAGGTCGTCGACGGCGGTGAAGTCGCCGTAGCGGTGGGTCAGGTTCTGGCAATCGATCGCAAGTGTGGTCATGACCGCTTCTCCCTCAATGTGGCGGTGATGCCGGCCAGCACCCGGATCCCGGCGGCCAGCGCCTCGGCGTCGGCGTCGTCGAGTTCGTCCAGGGCCTCGGCCAGTACCGCGCGCCGTGCGGCCCGGGATTCGTCGGCGATCCGCTGGGCCGGCGTGGTGAGCTCGAGCCGGCCCACCCGGCGATCGCCCGGGTCCGGCGTGCGTACCAGCAGGCCGTCGGCCGACAGCTTGGACACCAGCGTGGAGGCGGTGTTGGCGGCCAGACCGAGTTCGGCGGCGGCCGCACTGACCGAGATGCCCGGTTGCCTGCCGACCAGGCGCAACAGCTCGGCCTGCGACTCGGTCAGCCCGGCGGTCACGAAGGAGGCGCCGCCGGCTCTGCGAATCGTGCGACGGAATCGGCCGACGGTGCCGAACAGCTCGGCGACGAGATCGGTGCGGATGTCCACCCCGCCAACATTACCTCTGTTGCAGAGCTAAGTCTTGTCGATCCGATGTTGCTGCACGTCTGCCAGCACGCCGGGCCGGGTCACGGCGGTCATGTAGGTGCAGAACGGCTGGCGCCGCCGGTCGGTCGGCGAGCCGGGGTTGAGCAGCCGCAACCCGGTCCGCGCGGTGGTGTCCCACGGAATGTGGCTGTGGCCGAACACCAGCACGTCGGTGCCGGGATAGCGCTGCGCCATTCGGGCTTCCCGGCCGGAGGCCGCGCCGGTTTCGTGGACGACGGTGAAGCGCAGTCCGTCCAACGTCACGTCGGCACATTCGGGCAGTCGAGCCCGCAGTTGCGGGCCGTCGTTGTTGCCCCAGCAGGCGACCAGGCGCTTGGCTCGTGCCGACAATCCGTCGAGCAGGCCCTCGTCGACCCAGTCGCCGGCGTGGATGACGACATCGGAGCGTTCGACTTCCTGCCACACCTGCGCGGGCAGGTCGCGGGCACGCTTGGGGATGTGAGTGTCGGCTATCAGCAGCAGACGCATCACTCGATTGTCTCTGACCCGAGTGTTGGTTGAGCGCTCACGTCGCATATTTCCCCCGATTGCCGAACGTGAGCTCTCAATCGATGTCTACGGTGGGACTGATGGATACCGACGATGTCGAGAAGAGCTGGCATGATCCGGCGGTCTTCCGCGCGGCGGTGATCTACGTCGTAGCCGTGGTCGTGGTGGCCGGGCTGGCCTTCGCGGTCGCCGTGATCTGGCATTCGCGGATCGCAGGCATTTTGGTGCCGCTGAGTTTGTTCGCCGGCGGGGTCGGCGCGTTCGTCCAGACGTATCGGGTCTGGCGGGTCGAGGGAACCTGGGTGATCTGGCAGGGCGCCGGGTGGTTCCTGCTGGGCGTGTTCCTGCTCTGCCTCGGCGTGCCGGTCGCGGTGTGGTGAGCGCCGCACCCGCCATACTCGTCGGGTGAGCGCTACTGATGACCTGCCCTTGGCAGGTGTCCGCATCGTCGAGATCTCCAGCTTTGTGGCCGTGCCGCTGGCCGGGATGACGCTGGCGCAGCTGGGCGCCGACGTCATCAGGGTCGACCCGGTGGGCGGGGCGGCCGACTACAAGCGCTGGCCGCTGACCGAGGCCGGCGACAGCATCTACTGGGCCGGACTCAACAAGAGCAAGCGCTCGGTGGCCGCGGACATGCGCTCCGAGGAAGGTCAGCACCTGGTCGCCCAGCTGATCGCCGATGCCGGCATTCTGATCACCAATGTCGCCGGGCGGCAATGGCATTCGTATGAGGAGCTGAGCGCGCAGCGCCCCGATCTGATCCACCTCGAAGTCGTCGGTCGCGGTGACGGGTCCACCGGTGTCGACTACACGGTCAACGCGGCCACCGGATTTCCGTTGGTCACCGGATCGCCCACGCAGGGTGGCCCCGTCAACCATGTGCTCCCGGCCTGGGATCTCAGCTGCGGTCTGTATGCGGCCCTGGCGATCCTCGTGGCGTTGCGCCGCCGCGATGCCACCGGGCAAGGCAGCCGCATCCGGCTGCCGCTGGACGATGTCGCGCTGGCCACCGCGGCCAACCTCGGGTTTCTGACTGAGCCGATGGTCAAGGGCACCCAGCGCCCACGCCTGGGCAACGCCATCTACGGTCAGTACGGCCAGGACTACACCAGCAGCGACGGCGCCACGTTCATGCTGGTGGCGCTGACCAACCGGCACTTCCGCGACCTCGCCGCGCTGACCGGAACCACCAAAGCCGTTGCTGCCGTTGCCGAAGCGTTGGGTGCGGATTTCAACGACGAGGGTCAGCGCTACGAGCACCGCGCGGTGCTGAGCGGCCTGTTCGCCCCGTGGTTCAAATGCCACACCGCCGAGCAGGTGACCGCCGCGCTGTCGGAGAGCTCCGTGCTGTGGGACCGCTACCTGGACTTCGCCGAAGTCGCCGAAGACCCTCGGGTGACGGCTAACCCGCTGTTCACGATGCTGACGCAGCCCAGGATCGGCAGCTACCTGGCGCCGGGCCTGCCGATGTCGGTCGACGGCGCGCACGTCGCCGCCCAGCCCGCGCCCGCGCTCGGCGACGACACCGCGGCCGTACTGGCCGAGGTCGGGTTCACCGCCGACGAAATCGCCGCGCTGATCGAATCCGGTACTGTCGCAGCGGAAACCGGCCCGGCATGAGCGTGCTGGCCCGGCTGCTCGACGTCACCCCGGACACCTCGGGCGCCGACACATTCGTCGGTGCCGAAAGCGGCCCTGCCGAGAAGCGTGCCTACGGTGGACATCTCGCCGCGCAGGCCATGGCTGCGGCATGCCACACCACCGACACCGACAAGACGCCGACGAGCCTGCACGTGCAGTTCCTACGCGGCGGCGACGCGGGTGCGCCGGTGAACTACGACGTCGAACACGTCTACGACGGGCGCACCACGGCGTCACGACGGGTGCTGGCCCGCCAGGAGGGCCGGTTGCTGATCACCGCAACCGTCTCGTTCTCGGCCGCGGCCAACGGACCTGAGCACGCTGTAAAAGCAACGGCGCCGCGCGATCCCGAGCGGCGACCGGCCAACGGCCCGATCGGGCCGGCTCCGTCGCTGCCGCTCGACGAGATCGACATTCGCACCGACGATGACTGGAGCACAGGCGAATTCGTCCGCCGGTTGTGGTGGCGGGTCACCGCTGCGCTGGATGGCGAGCCGTGGCTGTCGCAGTGCGCGGCCGTCTACGTCACCGACATCTACGGCATCGATCCCGTCCTCCAGGTGCACGGCCACTCGATGACCGATCGCAGCCATCGGACCGCCACCACCGACTCGTCGATCTGGTTTCACCGGCCGATCCGGGCCGGGGAGTGGAATCTGCTGGAATCCCGCTCACCGGCGGCGGCGCGCGGCCGCGGACTGGTCACCCTGAACCTCTACGACGCGGAGCAGGTGCTCACCGCGACCCTCGTTCAAGAAGGTCTGACGATCGTCCGGGAGTGAGACTTGCGAACCTGCCGCTCCCTCGCCAGCGACCGGGTCTCGTCCGATGGCGGCGCGGCGAGCATCGCGGCGACCGTGTCGACAAGGTGGCTGTTGAACAACCGGTCGTCGGCGTGTGGCGCGGTGGCCGCGCGTCGACCCAACTCGACCGCGGCGTACACCAGCGCCCCCAACCGGGGATGCAACGTGACGGCCACCGGGTCGAACATCGGCTCGAGCAGCCGCCGCCAGCGCTGCAGGCTGCTGGAGTGCCCGGTGAAATCGAACGTGGGCACCGGACGGTTCAACAGATCGGCATGGATGCGCAGGAACGCCGGGCCCCCGTCGGTGTCAGCCAGTTTGGCGGCCAGCGGCAGGACCAGTGCCGATGCCATCGACCGCATCGACGGCGCCGCCTCATCCTCGATCGCGTCCAGCAGCGAGTCGCGGCGGTCATCGACCATCGGCAGGTGCTTGTCGGCGATCGCAGCCAGCACTCCGGCGCGGTCGGTGAAGTGATACTGCACCGCCATCACATTGCGGGCCCCGGCCTCGCGGGCGATCTCGCGCAGGCTCACCGCATCGACCCCGCGCTCGGCGAACAACCGCTCGGCGGTGGCTACCAGGTTGGCCGAGGTGCCGGCCGCCATCAGAGTTCGGCGACCTCGTGTTCGAGCAGCTCGGCCAGTCGGCCCTGGGCGGCCGCGCGCCGGGTCGGGATGTGCTGGGACGGGAACAGGGTGTCGACGGGCTCGTACTCCTTGAGGGTCCGCCGGGCCACCGTCAGCTTGTGCACCTCGGTCGGACCGTCGGCGATCGCCAGCGACTCCGCGCCCACCAACATCTTCACAAACGGCATCTCGTCGGAAACCCCCAGTGCCCCATGCAAATGCATGGCCCGCTGCACCACATCATGCAGGACCTGTGGCATCGCGACCTTGACAGCGGCGATGTCCCGGCGCACCAGCTGGTAGTCGTGGTACTTGTCGATCTTCCAGGCGGTTCGCAACACCAGCAGCCGGAACTGCTCGATCTGAATCCAGCTGTCGGCGATCTTCTCCTGCGTCATCTGGTAATTGCCCAGCGGCCCCTGACGGGTCTGCCGGGATACCGCACGCTCACACATCATGTCGAAAGCCTTGCGGGCCAACGCGATCGTGCGCATCGCGTGATGCACGCGGCCGCCGCCCAGCCGCGTCTGTGCGATCGCGAACGCTTGCCCCTCACCGCCGAGCACGTGGTCGGCAGGCACCCGCACGTCGTTATAGCGGATGTAGCCATGCCCGGCGCGGTCGTCGGATTCACCACCCACGCCGACGTTGCGGAGGATCTCGATGCCGGGCGTCTCGGCAGGCACGATGAACAGCGACATCTTCTGGTGCGTACGGGCTTCCGGGTTGGTCACCACCATGACGATGAAGAACGAGGCGTTGCGTGCGTTGGAGGAGAACCACTTCTCGCCGTTGATCACCCACTCGTCGCCGTCGCGTTCGGCGTGGGTGGTGAACAGGCCCGGGTCGGAACCGCCCTGCGGTTCGGTCATCGAGTAACACGACGAGATCTCACCGTCGAGCAGCGGCTGCAGATAGCGCTTCTTCTGCTCCTCGGTGCCGAACATGGCGAGGATCTCGGCATTGCCGGAGTCCGGCGCCTGGGAACCGAAAACTGAAGGCGCCCAACGAGAACGGCCGACGATCTCGTTCAGCAACGCCAACTTCACCTGCCCGTAGCCCTGCCCACCCAAGTCCGGGCTCAGGTGCGCTGCCCACAACCCCTGGTCCCTGACCTGCTGCTGCAACGGGCGCAGCACCCGCAGCACCTCGGGGTTGGTCTTCTCGTAGGGGTCAAGCGGCGCGAAGTCCAGCGGCTCGAGCTGCTCGCGCATGAACTCCTCGACCCAATCGAGCTTCGTCTGGTATTCGGGTTCGGTTTCAAAGTCCCACATGGCCGCGATCGTAACTTCATACAGCTGCATTAATCAACGAGTGCGGTCCTATGCTTCCACCGTGAGCAACCCGACCACCGTGCGCGTCGACGTCGACTCCTCCGGCGTCGCCCTGATCACCCTGGACGGCCCGGAGCGGCTCAACGCGTTCTCCGGTGACACCGCCCGCCAACTCGGCGAGGCCTACCGCCGGTGCGACGCCGACGACACCATCCGCGCGGTCGTGGTCACCGGGGCGGGCCGGGCGTTCTGCGCCGGCGCCGACATGACGCCGCAGGCCGCGGTGTTCGACAGTCCCGGCGAGGGATTCAGCGCGTCGCCCGTGCAGCCGCCGGCCTGGCGGGTCCGCAAGCTGGTGATCGCCGCGGTCAACGGGCCCGCCATCGGCATCGGCCTGACGCTGGCGCTGCAATGCGATATCCGTCTGGTCGCGCAGGACGCGAAGCTGGCCATCCCGCAGGTGCGCCGGGGCATGGTCGGTGACTGCGCGGTGCACTACACCCTCAAGCACGCCGTCGGCCTGGCCGTGGCCGCCGACATCCTGCTGACCGGCCGCACGTTCTCGGGCGCCGAGGCCGCTGCGCTGGGAATCGCCAGCCGCGCACTGCCGGCCGACGAGGTGCTGGCCGCGGCTCTGGACCTGGCCCGCGATGTCGCCGTCAACGCCAACCCCGCTTCGGTGGCCTACAGCAAGCGGTTGTTGTGGGGCGAGGAGGCCGTCGAGGTGGTGGCCGCCGAGGAGACTACGGTGCATCTGAAGCTGATGGGCGGTCCGGACGCGGCCGAGGGGCCTGCCGCCTGGCGGGAGAATCGGCCGCCGGTCTGGCGGTCCACAGCCAGCCAGACGGGAGATCCTGCGTGACCACGCCAACCACCAAGACCACCGCCGATGTTCTCGACGGCGTCCATCTGAGCGGGCGCACCGTCGTGATCACCGGTGCCTCGACGGGCCTGGGGTTGCACACCGCGCGTGCTCTGCAGTCGGCCGGGGCGGAGATCATCGCCGCAGTGCGCGATGAGGACAAGACCCGCGCGGCGATCGACTGCGAGACCGTCCAGCTCGAACTCGGTGACCTCCGCTCGGCGCGCGCCGCCGCCGAAGTCATCGCCGGGCGCCACGACCGCATCGACGTGCTGATCAACAACGCCGGGGTGATGGCTCCGCCGCTGACGCGCACCGCACAGGGCTACGAAATGCAGCTCGGGACAAACCATCTCGGTCACTTCGTGCTCACCACCGGACTGGCTGATTCGTTCGTGTCCGGTACCCGCATCGTCAACCTCAGCAGCCGCGGGCACCAACTCGGCGGCATCCGCTGGGACGACCCCAACTACGACGACGAGAGCGCGTACGACAAGTGGCAGGCCTACGGGCAGAGCAAGACCGCCAACGTGTTGTTCACCGTCGAGGCCGAGCGGCGCTGGGGCCCGCGCGGTGTGCATTCGTTCGCCGTTCATCCCGGGGTGGTCTACACCGACCTGGCCCGGCACATGACCCGCGACGATTTCGGCGCGGGCGGCACGCTGGCCAACCTGGAGGTCACCGACGTGACCCGCGGTGCGGCCACCACGGTGTGGGCCGCCACCAGCCCTGACCTCGACGGGCTCGGCGGCCGGTACCTCGAGGACTGCCACATCGCCGATCCGGCGGTGGACGGCACCGAGGGTGGCTACGCGGCCTGGGCCGTTGACCCCGAGCAGGCTGCGCGGCTGTGGGAGTGGTCGCAGCGACAGGCCGAACTTATTTTGGGTGACTAACCTGCAGTGGTGCCTATCGATGTCCGCCCAGCCCGCAGGGGCGACATCCCCGCACTGGCACGGGTGCTCGGACGGGCATTCCACGACGACCCGGTGATGTCGTGGGTGCAACCCGATGCCGACCGCCGCAAGGCGGCACTACCCGGACTGTTCGGTGCGCTGACCCGCCACCACTTCCTTGCCGGCCGCGGCAGCGAGGTCGCCCTGTCCGACGACGGGGTGGCGGCCGCCGCGCTGTGGGATCCCCCAGGGGGTTGGCTGCAGTCACCGCGAGAACAACTCGCCATGTTGCCCGGCGTCGTGCGTGCGTTTCGCGGCCGGCTGGCCGCCGGACGGATGCTCACCGACCTGATGAAGGCCAACCACCCGGAGGAACCGCACTGGTATCTGTCGATCATCGGCAGCGACCCGAGTGTCCGCGGCAAGGGCTTCGGTCGTGCGCTGATGACGTCCCGGCTGGATCGGTGCGACGCCGAGTACGCCCCGGTTTATCTGGAGTCGAGCAACCCCGTCAACATCCCGTATTACGAGCGGTTCGGCTTCGAGGTGACCGGGGAGATCGCGCTACCCGACGGTGGGCCGTCGTTGTGGCCTATGTGGCGGGCACCGCGATAGGCGGATGTGGCGGGCACCGCGATAGGCCGCCCTTCCTGACCGTTTGCTGGGCGTGTGGGAATACTTGAATTCAACTTGGTGAAAAGTGCGCATCGCGCGTTCCTCATTGTGATAATCGGCCCTAGCGTTGGACGGGTCATGGCGGGTCCCCCGGAGGGGAGGGGATCGGCCATCACCCCAACTTCTCGCCGTACGAGGCGCATTTCCACAGCTTGGGCGCCCTACTCGGTCGCGCGCAGCACCAGCATCGCCCGCGACTCGAGTCGCACCGGGCCGGCGGCCTTCACCACCGCCGCATCGTCGATCTCCCCGGGCCCGGTCGCGGTATCGACGACCGGTTGCCACGCCTTCCCGAACTCGGCCGGCGGCAGGATGAACTCGATGGGTTCGTGGTGGGCGTTGAAGCACAGCACGAACGAGTCGTCGGACACCCGCTGACCACGCGAATCCAGATCCGGAATGCCGTGGCCGTTGAGGTAGACCGCCACCGATTTACCGAAGCCGGAGTCCCAGTCGTCGTCGCTCATCTCCGACCCGTCCGGGCGGAACCAGGAGATGTCCGGCAGCCCTTCGCTGCCACGGCGCCGGACCGGCCGGCCGTTGAAGAAGCGCCGCCGGCGAAACACCGGATGGGCCGCGCGCACCGCTGACACCGACGCGACGAACTCCAGCATCTCGGTGTCGGCGCTGGCCCAGTCGATCCAGGTGATCTCGTTGTCCTGGCAGTACCCGTTGTTGTTGCCGCTCTGGGTGCGGCCGAGCTCGTCGCCGTGGGAGATCATCGGAACGCCCTGGGACAGGATCGTGGTGGCAATCAGGTTGCGCTGCTGGCGGGCTCGCAGCGCGTTGATCTCGGGATCGTCGCTGGGCCCTTCCACCCCGCAGTTCCACGAACTGTTGTTGCTCTCGCCGTCGTTGTTGTCCTCGCCGTTGGCGTCGTTGTGTTTCTCGTTGTAGGACACCAGGTCTCGCAACGTGAAGCCGTCGTGCGCGGTGACGAAGTTGATCGAGGCGACTGGTCGGCGTGCGGTGTGCTCGTAGAGATCGGCCGAGCCGGTCAACCGGGAGGCGAATTCGCCGAGGCTGGCGTCTTCACCGCGCCAGAAATCGCGGACGGTGTCGCGGAACTTGCCGTTCCACTCCGTCCACTGCGGCGGGAAGTTGCCGACCTGGTAGCCGCCGGGGCCGACGTCCCACGGCTCGGCGATGAGCTTCACCTGGCTGACCGTCGGATCCTGTTGCACCAGTTCGAAAAAGGCGCTCAGCCGGTCGACGTCGTAGAACTCCCTGGCCAGCGTGCTTGCCAGGTCGAAGCGGAATCCGTCGACGTGCATCTCCAGCACCCAGTACCGCAGCGAATCCATGATCAATTGCAGCGAATGCGGATGCCCGACGTTGAGGCTGTTGCCGGTGCCGGTGTAGTCCATGTAGTAACGCTTGTCGTCGTCGACGAGGCGGTAGTAGGCGGCATTGTCGATGCCGCGGAACGACACCGTGGGCCCCAGGTGGTTTCCTTCGGCGGTGTGGTTGTAGACGACGTCGAGGATCACCTCGATGCCGGCCTCATGGAGCGCCCGCACCATCGCCTTGAATTCCTGCACCTGACCACCCGGCGTGGCGCTGGCGGAGTATTTGCTGTCGGGGGCGAAGAACCCAATGGTGTTGTAGCCCCAGTAGTTTGATAGGCCCTTGTCGATCAGGGTGGAGTCATTGGCGAAATGGTGCACGGGCATCAGCTCGATCGCGGTGGCGCCCATCGACT
The DNA here is from genome assembly GCF_033804465.1 of Mycobacterium sp. RTGN5. Taxonomy (NCBI): domain Bacteria; kingdom Bacillati; phylum Actinomycetota; class Actinomycetes; order Mycobacteriales; family Mycobacteriaceae; genus Mycobacterium; species Mycobacterium sp. RTGN5. The sequence goes on along the minus strand of NZ_JAPZLA010000004.1, from coordinate 424,650 downwards.
TCAGGTGTTCGATGATCACCGGATGCGCGATGGCGGAATACGTTCCGCGGATGGCATCGGGGATATCGGGATGGGTCTGGGTCAAGCCTTTGACGTGTGCCTCGTAGATGACGGTGTCGGCGTACTCGCGCTGGGGCGGGCGGTCCACACCCCAGTCGAAGTATGGGTTGATGACAACGGATTTGGGCATGCTCGCCGCCGAGTCGTCGTCATTGCGGCTGTCCGGGTCGCCGAACGTGTAGCCGAACAGCGACTGATTCCAGTCGAACTGGCCGTCGATGGCCTTCGCGTAGGGGTCCAGCAGCAGCTTGTTCGGATTACAGAGATGCCCCTCGGCCGGGTCGTGTGGGCCATACACGCGGTAGCCGTAGCGCTGGCCCGGCTCGATGCCGGGGAGAAAGCCGTGCCAGACGAAACCGTCCACCTCGGGCAGGACGATCCGGGTCTCCGTTCCGTCCTCGTCGAACAGGCACAGCTCGACCCGCTCGGCGACCTCGGAGAACACCCCGAAGTTGGTGCCGTAGCCGTCGTAGGAAGCACCCAGGGGATAGGCCTTACCTGGCCATACCTCGAGTGCGGCGGCGTTGGTCAACGTGAGCTCCCTTGAATCGACGGTGGACTGAGCGGAATACCCCCGAACCCGCGGCGCCAAATCAGGGTGAAGCGGTTTGTGACTGTCGTGACAATTCGGCTCACCCGCTTGCGTCGTGACCGGGCCGGACGTATCGGAGGTAGACGTAATCCTCCACGGTCACGACGTGGCCCAACGACATGCGGGTCGGTGTGCGCAATACCGGCGCTCCCGGCCGGTCCGTGGTGGGGCTCGCGGCCAGGGTGGGCGAGATTGTCAGGCACATCTCGTCGACCAGGTCGTTGGCCACCAGTTCGTCGAGCAGCGTGGGACCACCCTCACACAGGATCCGGCGCGCGCCACGGGCCTGCAGGGCGGTCACCGCCGCTGCGAGGTCGACGGCGGTGTCGCCGGCAATGAGCAGGTCGGCATGTTTGTGCAGTTCGGGATGGGCGTGTGCCAGGTGTGCGGTGGTGATCAGGATGGGCCGCTGCGCGGGGTCGGCGAACAATGATGCGGGCACGTGGCCGGTGTGGGTGACCACCGCGATCGCCGGGGCGGACTCGACGCCCCAGCGTTCCCAACGCTCGACACACTGGTCGGCGGTCAGTCGCACCGGGCCGTAACCTTCGGCGCGCACCGTGCCCGCGCCGACGAGCACCACGTCGGCGTAGCCGCGCAGGGCAAGTAGCAGCCCATAATCGGTCGGTTCCGACAGTGGCCCGGCCACACCGCCGAACGCGGCCGCGCCATCCAACGACATGATCATGTTGGTCCGCACCCCGTCGGGCGGATCGCGATAAAGCGAGACCAGCTCCTCGAGGGTCATCGGCGACCGATCAGTGCGGCGATCGGCGAACTCTCGAGGTGCTCACACAGATGCTGGGCGTTATCGAAAATGGCTGCGGCTCCGGCATGTTCGAGTTCGTCGCGGGAGACCCCGCCGGACAGTACGCCGATGCACGGCACCCCGGCGCGGGCACCGGCTTCGACGTCCCAGACGGTGTCGCCGACGAACACGGCGTCGTGTGGCGTCACCCCGGCCTTCTGCATCGCGACCTCGACGATGTCCGGCTTGGGTTTGGCCCGTTCGACATCCTCCGAGGAGGTGATCGCCGAGACGAGGTCGTCGCAGGCCAGGGTGTCGCGGAGCATGGCCAATTCGTTGTCCGGCGCCGATGTCGCCAGTACGACCTGCAGACGATGGTCGGCCACCCGCTTCAGCAGCTGGCGTGCGCCGGGCAGGGTGGTGAGCAGATCCCCGCCGGCCTCGTAGTAGCGGGTGTGTAAGTCCTTGAGCCGCTTCTGCACATCGTCGTCGGCACCGTTGGACAGTTCGTCGACCAACATGGAGCCGTCCATCCCGATCGAGCGGTGGATGCGCCAGGCCTCGACCGGCAGGCCCGCCTCGTGGAACGCCCGCAGCCAGGCGCTGACATGCAGATAGTTCGAATCGACCAGGGTGCCGTCGATGTCGAAGAGCACAGCGGGCGCGGGCTTTTCCATGGCGGCGGTATACCCGCTCGCCGGAACATCATGTCTGGCGCTGTCCGGCTCAGGACTCGGGTGTGTCTTCCGGCTCGGCAGGCTGCCACGCGTTGACACCCACCGTGATCATCCGCAATTGCTTGACCGCAGTGCGCTTGATCTCGTCGAGCGCGGCCGGATCGTGGGCGTCCTCGATGGCTTCGGCGATGATGATCATCGAGTTCACGAACAGGCTGGCCAAGATGTTGAGGTCTTCGGTGCTCCAGCTGTTCAGGCCGGGAAACCGGGCGAGGTCGGTGGCCAGCTCCGAGGTGATCAGCCGGATCTCGGTGCGGATCGCATACCGCAGCACCGTCACGCCGCTGGAGCGCTCCCGCCCGATGAACCGCCAGTGCTCGCGCTGCTCGGCGACCCCGGCGACCAACATCTCCACCGTCGACTCGATTACCCGGTTCGGGTCCAGCTTGCCGGCGCGCGCGCTGCGCAGCATCTCCCGCAGCGTGCGGAACGACTCGTCGATGAGCACCAGGCCCAGGGCTTCCATCGTTTCGAAATGGCGGTAGAACGCGGCGGGCACGATCCCGGCCTCGCGGGTGACTTCCCGCAGGCTCAAGCCGCTGAAACTGCGCTCATCGAGGAGCTTGAGTGCGGCCGCGATAATCGCCCGGCGAGTGACCTCTTTGCGCTCTTCGCGCGATGGCGTATCCCGCGAACGGGACCGCCCCGATCGTTCGCGACGTGAGCTCGGCGTACGACTGTTCACTCGTGTGAACGCTACCACACTCTGGTCCAATTCCTTGACGACGTGCACTTTCACCAGCAACTGTGTACACATGTTCACTGAAACTCTGACCAAGAAGGTGCTTCGCTCGCCGCTGGTCGATCTGCTCACCGGTCCGCATGGCGTCGACCGCTACACCGAGCTGGTGGACCCGACCTGGACCACCGACGCACGGGCCAAGGTGGTCGACGTGCGACGGACGACCCCGCGCAGTGTCACCCTGCTCCTCGCCCCGAATGCGGCCGTTATCGGCTACCGCGCCGGCCAGCACCTGAACCTCACGGTGGAGATCGACGGCCGCCGCCACACCCGCTGCTACTCGCCCGCCAGTGCTGAAGGGTCGTCGCTCATCGAGCTGACGATCGGCTGCCACGACGGCGGCCTCGTGTCCAACCACCTGTATCGGCACGCCCGCCCCGGCATGGTGGTCGGGCTGTCGGAGCCGGCCGGCGACTTCGTGCTGCCCGACCGCAGGCCCCGGCGCATCCTGTTCATCTCCGGCGGCAGCGGGATCACCCCGGTGATGTCCATGCTGCGCACCCTGGTCGCCGAGAACTTCGACGGTGAGGTCGCCTTCGTCCACTACGCACGCACCCCGGACGAAGCCTGCTACCGCAGCGAACTCGCGGCGACGGGAATCCGCGTCCTGCATGGCTACACCCGCACACCCGGCGGCGAGCTCACCGGCCGCTTCGGGCCGGAACACCTGCAGACCGCGATGGCCGATCCCGACGCCGTGTACGTCTGCGGCCCGCCGGCACTGGTCGAGGCGGTACGCGCGCAGTGCACAGAAGTGTCCTCGGAAAGCTTCGTCCCGATGCCGTTCGTCATCCCCGACGCACCCTCGGGCGGGCGAATCACCTTCCGGGACAGCGGCATCGACGCGACCGATGACGGACGTCCCCTTCTCGACCAGGCCGAGGACGCCGGGCTGAACCCCACCAGCGGATGCCGGATGGGCATCTGCCACACCTGCACCCGTCGCAAGCATCGCGGCGCGGTGCGCAACGTGACCACCGGCGCGGTATCGACCGCCGACGAGGAGGACGTGCAGATCTGCGTGTCCGTTCCCGTCGGTGACGTCGAGATCGCACTCTGAATTGAGACTGGGAAACGAAAGGGAAAACCATGACCTCCCAACGCAACACACTGACTCCCGAGCAGGCCGACGCGTTCGGCCGGGAACTCGACGCCATCAAGGACCGGGTGATCGCTGAGCTCGGCCAGACCGACGTCGACTACATCCGCCGCGTCATCAAGACTCAGCGCGCCATGGAAATCGGCGGGCGCGCGCTGCTGTTCGCGGGCATCTTCCCGCCGGCCTGGCTGGCCGGTACCGCACTGCTGGCGGTCGCGAAGATCCTCGACAACATGGAGATCGGCCACAACATCATGCACGGCCAGTACGAGTGGACCGGTGACCCGGCGCTGGCCGGCCGCACCTTCGAGTGGGACACCGCCTGCCCGGCCGACCAATGGCGGCATTCGCACAACTTCTCCCACCACACGTTCACCAACATCGTCGGCATGGACCGCGACATCGGCTACGGCATTCTGCGGATGAGCCCCGATCAGCGCTGGCGGCCCTATTACCTGGGCAACCCGGTGTACGCGTTCCTGCTCATGGTGCTGTTCCAGTACGGCGTCGCCCTGCATGAGCTGGAGACCGACCGCATCCGGTCCGGCGAGATCTCGCTGGCTGACAAGCGTGAGGTGGCGCAGGCGATCTGGCGCAAGACCCGCCGCCAGCTGCTGAAGGACTACGTCGCCTTCCCGCTGCTGGCGGGACCGTTCGCGCCGTTCGTGTTCACCGGCAACCTGACGGCCAACCTGATCCGCAACGTGTGGTCGTACGCGATCATCTTCTGCGGTCATTTCCCGGACGGCACACAGGAATTCACCGTCGAGGAGACCCGCGACGAGTCGCGCGGTCAGTGGTACTTCCGGCAGATCCTCGGCTCGGCCAACCTGACCGGCGGCAAGCTGTTCCACCTGCTGTCGGGCAACCTGTCGCACCAGATCGAGCACCACCTGTTCCCCGACGTTCCGGCCCGCCGCTACGCCGAGATGGCTCCTTACGTTCGCGAGGTGTGCGAGCGCTACGGCGTTCCGTACAACGCAGGCCCGCTGCCCAAGCAGTTCGCCACCGTGGTGCGCAAGATCGTCAAACTGGCGTTGCCGACCAGGCAGCGCCGCGAGGCCGGCGAGCTGGTCGAGGCGGCCTGACTACTTGGGTTTGGGCCCTGATTGCTTGGGCTTGGTCAGATCGAAGACGTCGGTGTCGCCGGCCTGGGTACTCGCGAACGTCGCGGTCACCCAGTCGGTGATGCCGCTGTGGTTGCGGTTATCGGGCCACCCGCCGGGCTTGCCCCGCCAGTCCCGCTGGACGATGTAGTACGTCACCTGGCCGGCCGAGACGTCGGCCTTGAACTGGCCCAGGCTCGGCACCGGGTCACTGCCGGTGAACCCACCGATCGCCATGACCGCTGTGCCGGAGGATAATTCGAGGTTGGCCGCCGTCGACGAGCCGACCGTTGCCGCCGACCACTTCGTCTTGGCGCCGCGCAACAGGTTGTCCAGCTGCGGATTGTCATCGGGCTGATTGAAGGCCCGGAAGAACGCGGGCTCAGGGCGCGCGGGTCCGACCGTCGGCCCGCCGCCATGATGGGCGACGTTCAGTGTGGCCACCGCATAGGCCGTCGGGCCGGCGAGGACCGCCGTCACACCGAGTACGGCAGCGCTTAGCGCGACCCGGCGCCGGCGCTGCGCGGACAACGCGATCGCAGCCGCGGCGAGCGCGGTGCCGATCAGGATGGTCCATCGCAGGGCGGGCAGCCAGCCTTCGTTGCGGCCCAGCACCCACCAACTCCAGATGCCCGTCACCGCGAGCAGGGCGGTCAGCCCGATACGGCCGAACCGGGACTGTCGGCGCACCCACATCTCGTGGGCGCCGATCGCCGCCACGCCGGCCACCGCGGGTGCCAGCGACAGGCAGTAGTACGGATGCACGTTGCTCTTCATGAAGCTCAGCACCAGGCCATCGCCGAGCAGCCACCCGCCGAACAGCAGTGCGCCCGCCCGCACCCGGTCGGTGCGAGGTGCGCGGCCGCGCGATACCAGCACCAGAACAAACGCGAGAAGTGCCGCCGGGACCAACCAGCCGATCTCGAAACCGAACTCGCCGGTGAACAGCCGGCCCACGCCTTCGTTCTGATCCATGCCGCCGAATCCGCCGAGGTGGCGGAGCTGGCTGCCCGCGGAGTTACCGATCGGATCGGTAGGCCCGAAGTTCATGTGATTGCGTCCGGCCACCCGGGCAAAGCCGTTGTAGCCCAAGACAAGGTCCATGAAGCTGTTGTCCGCCGACCCGGCGATGTAGGGCCGTGACGTCGCCGGCCACACCAGGGTGAGCACCACGAACCAGCCCGCCGACACCAGGAATGCCGCCATGGCACCGAGCAGGTGCAGGATCCGGGTGCGCAGGGTCGTCGGCGCCGCGATTAGGTACACCAGCCCCACGGCCGGGACCACCAGCAGTCCTTCGAGCATCTTGGCCAGGAACGCGAACCCCAGTGCCACGCCGGCCCAGGCCAGCCACTTCCCGCTGGCCCGCTCGAGCGCCCGTACCGTGCAGTACGCCGAGGCCATCATCAGCAGCACCATCGCGGCGTCGGGGTTGTTGAACCGGAACATCAGGGCGGCAACCGGCGTGACTGCCAGGGCCGCGCCCGCCAGCAGGCCGGCGCGCGGGCCACAGATGCGGGCCACCGCGGCGTAGAGCAGGGCGACGGTGGCGACCGCCATCAGCGCCTCGGGGATCAGCATGCTGGCACTGCTGAAGCCGAACAGCTGACCCGACAACCCCATCACCCACTGAGACACCGGCGGCTTGTCGACGGTGATGAAGTTGGCCGAGTCGAGCGAGCCGAACAGCAGCGCCTCCCAGTTCTTGGAGCCGGCCTGCGCGGCACCGGCGTAGAACTGGTTTCCCATCCCGTTGACGGTGATGTTCCACAGGTACATAACCGCGGTGCCGACCAGCAGCACCACCAACCCGGCCCGTTCCCATCGCGACGGGCGGACTGGAGGGGTGGGCACCTCGGCGGAGTCCTGCGGCAGCGAGGCTTGAAACGTCGTTGTCACAATCGCCATTGACCCATCCCAGCCTGACGGTTGCCTGGGAGGCCGCTGTGCGGGCTGGCCTATTTGGTCCCGAACAGCCGGTCACCGGCATCGCCGAGACCCGGGACGATATAGCTGTGCTCGTCGAGGCCGCGATCCACCGCCGCGGTGTAGATCGGCACCTCCGGATGCACGTCGTGCAGCGCGGCGATGCCTTCCGGGCAGGTGAGCAGGCAGACGAACTTGATCGAGCGGGGCCGGAACTCCTTGAGCCGGTCGACCGCGGCCACCGCTGAATTGCCGGTGGCCAGCATCGGGTCGACGACGACAACCTCGCGTTCGTGCAGATCGTTGGGCATCTTGAAGTAGTACTCAACGGCGACAAGGGTTTTCGGATCTCGGTACAGCCCGATGTGGCCGACGCGGGCGCCTGGCACGACGGTCAGCATCCCGTCCAGAATGCCGGTGCCGGCCCGCAGGATGGAGACGAACACCAGCTTCTTGCCGTCGATGACGCTGCCGGTGGTCGTTTCGAGCGGGGTGCGCACCTCGATCTCCTGGGTGGGCGTATCGCGCAGCACCTCGTACGCCAGCAGGGTGGCCATTTCGTTGGCGAGCCGGCGAAACGTGTTGGTGGACGTTTCCTCCCGGCGCATCAGCGTCAGCTTGTGCTGCACCAGTGGGTGGTCGATGACGTGGACGTCGCGCATCAGAACACCGTGCCATCACTGAGGATGGCCAGTGGCGGCAGGCCCCCGCGCAGCTGCTGGGCCAGCTGCCGGCCCGCCGCCCAGGTGCCACCCTCCAAGACCCGTGCCAGCGGCATCTGTTCGGCGTTGACCCCGAGCCGGTCGCGGACCAGCGGGGCCAGCTCGTCGAGCAGCGCCACCGTCAGTGCGCGCCACTCGACCACCAGTTCGTCTGCGGCCGTCCAGTTTTGGGATGCCAGCGCGGTATCGCGGAGCTGCAGCACCCCGGTGTCCAGCAGCAGGCCGCCGTTGCGGTACTCGGGCAGCCCGGTCAACTCGTCGAGATCGGTCACCGCCACCCCGGCCCAGCCGAACGGCTCGAGCAGCGAGTAGGTGAGCCACTGGGAGAGCTTGTGAAACGGCATCCAGCCCGCGGTCAGGCCGGGTCCGCCGAGCGCCGGGTGGTGCCAGCAGTCGCCGACCGGCTGATCACCGATCATGCTGCCGCCCGGCCAGATTGGCGCCAGCGCAGTCAGGATCACGGTGAGGATGTCGTGCGCACGCACCGAGTCGCGGCCCGGGGTGCGCACCGCGTCGAGCAGCCCACCGGGACGGCCGTCGGGTCCGAACACCTCGGGCGCGGCGGATAGTGCGGCACCCAGCCGGTGCAGGATCGCCACCCGGCCGTCGAGCCCGACCAGCGGGTTTTGGGCGTCGGCCTGAAACGCCAGACCCAGTCGTTGCGGGGTCAGACCGGCCAGCCCGGCCGCGTCGGCGCGCAGCGGGTCGCCGGGATCCGACGAGAACAGCCCCGCGGTGAAGGCGTGAAAGCTGGCCACCCCCAGGCCTTCCGAGCGGTTCAGCCGAAGTCCGGTCCCAGTCTCGAGGTAGGACCATGTTGGCCCGGCGCCCGCGTCGAGCAGCACGCTGACCACCGTGAGGTCGACAAGCGCCTGGGTGTCGGCACCGGTCAGGAGCTCAGCCTTGCGATCCACGCCGCCGGCCTCGAAGTGCCGCCACCGACTGTGAAACGGGATCTGCAGATCCGGATAGCTGTCCCGGGTGACGTCGGCGACCAGCGCAGCGGTCGAGGCCAGCGCGTCGTCGTGCACGGTGAACCATGGCGACCCGCCCGCTCGGGCCCGTTGCGTCAGCAGCGCCGCCCGCTCCCGAATGGCATGGGTGCTGCGCAGGGCGGCGGCGGCGCCCGCCGGGCTGTCGACGTCGACCTCGATGGCCGAGCCCATCAGCCCTCCAGCCCGCGGCCCTTGGCCTTCTTCAGCTCGTCGGCGTCGGGCACCGGGCCGGGGGTGAAGTAGCCGGCCGCCATCTTGGCGTCGATCTCCACCCGGGCGTCGGGCGGGATCAGCTCGTCGGGGAGGTCGACGCGTTCGCCGACTTCGATTCCCGAGCCGACGATGGCGTCGTACTTCATGTTGCTCATCGAGACCAGTCGGTGGATCTTGCGAATCCCCAACCAATGCAACACGTCTGGCATCAGTTCCTGGAATCGCATGTCCTGAACCCCGGCAACGCATTCGGTGCGGGCGAAGTACGCCTCGGCGGTATCGCCGCCCTCCTGACGCTTGCGGGCGTTGTAGACCAGGAACTTGGTGACCTCGCCCAGTGCGCGACCCTCCTTGCGAGAATAGGCGACCAGCCCCACCCCGCCGCGCTGCGCGCCGAGGATGCATTCCTCGAGTGCGTGCGTCAGATAGGGCCGGCACGTACAGATATCGGAACCGAAGACGTCGGAGCCGTTGCACTCGTCATGCACCCGGGCGGTCAGCTCCACCGAGGGATCGGCGAGATCGCTTGGGGCGCCGAAGATGTAGAGGGTCTGCCCGCCGATCGGTGGAAGGAACACCTCGAGATCGGAGCGGGTGACCAGTTCGGGATACATCCCGCCGGTTTCCTCGAACAGCACCCGGCGAAGGTGAGCCTCGCTGCAGCCGAAACGTTCTGCGACGCCGGGCAGAAACCAGACCGGCTCGATGGCGGCCTTGGTCACCAGTGCCGCCCCGCTGGGCAGTAGCACCCGGCCGTCGGGGACGAGTCGGCCCTTGTCGATGGCCTCGGCGATCTCCGGCAGGATCACGTGCGCCTTGGTGACCGCGATGGTCGGGCGGATGTCCTGGCCGGCGGCCAAGTCGGCGGCGAACGCGTCGGCGACCATCGCGCCCCACGGGTCGAGGCTGACGATCGCCTCGGGACGGCTCCACTGCGGGTAGGGGCCGATGCTGTCGGTGGGGGAGGTGTTGGTCAGGTCCGCCCGATGCTCGCGGGACAGTGCGCCGGCCGCGACGGCCAGTGCGCGATAGACGCTGTAGGAACCGCTGTGGGTACCGATGACATTGCGGTGGCTGCGGGTGCTGGTGGTGCCGATCAGCGGTCCGCGCTCGCCGGCGGTGGCCGCACCCCAGCGGATCGGCAGGGCGCCCTCGGCACCGCTGTGCGATGTCAGCCGGATGTGGCCGGGCTGGCCCTTCGGTGCGGCGGACATGTGCGCTCCTTGCTGAAGCACGCCAGCTTAGTCACTTTGCGCGGACCGCGTCGGGCTCACATTCCGAAGCGACCATTTTCGATAGCGGCGACGGCGTCCGGTGGTCCGAGCACCTCCACCCGGGCGGCGGCCTGACGTCCGAACAGGTACAGCAGCAGTTCGCCCGACGCGCCGCTGAGCTCTGCGGTGGGACTGCCCGCTCGGACGGAAATCCGTTGCGGGGTCCCGGCCCAGGCGATGTCGAGCCCGGTCTCACGCAGCCGGCGGCTCAGATAGCGGCTGCCGCGCTGGACGTTTCGCCACAGCGCGGCCTCCAACGCTGGTGTCAGGTCCTCGCGTGGGCCCAGCCCGTTGGCCCGACGGACGTCCTCGTGGTGCACGAAGAATTCGTTGAGGCTCGGGAAGGCGCGCACCCAGGACACCCGGAAAAACCCTAGAGGTGGACCGGACCGGAGACGCGCGACGAGCCAGCCGAATTCGCGGTCTTCGACCATTGCCGCCATGCGCCGCTCGGCCAACCGTGCCAAGGGCCCGGGAACGACCAGCCCCGGGGCGGCCAGGGGATCACGCTCGCGAAGCAGGAGATGGGCGACAAGATCCTTCGTGGTCCACCCGTCAAGCAGGGTCGGGGCGTCCGGGCCGAGGCCGTCGAACAGATCGCACAACGCCGCGCGTTCCTGGGCGTCGAACGGGTCGCTGGCGTTCACGGTGTCACGGCTGGACGAGCACCCGGATCGGATTGCCCTCGGCCTGCTCCAGGATGCGGATGCCGTCCACGATGTCCTCGAGCGGGATGATCTGGCTGATCGAGCGGGACAGATCCAGCCGACCGCGCGACACCAGCTGCGCCAGCGTCTCGATATCGGTGTTGTGGTAGCCGAGGTGGCCCAGCACCTGGCGTTGCACCAGGTTGAACATCGACGTCGGCCCTAGCGTCGGCTCCTCGGCGCTCATGCCCACCCCCACCAACCGGCCGCCGACCGTCAGTGAATTCAGCGCTTGCTCGAAGGTGACCTTCAGCCCGACGGCATCGAAGGCGACGTCGAGACCGCGCCCGCCGGTGGCTTCGGCCAGCTTGTCGGCGAAATCGGGGTCGCGGGAGTCGAACGCGAAGTCGGCACCCAGTTCCAGCGCACGATCGCGCACCGCCGGATTGATGTCGACGGCGATCACCGGAACCGCACCGACGAGGCGGGCCAGCTGCACGATGTGGGTGCCGACGCCGCCGACACCCCACACCCCGACCGACTCACCGACGGTCACCTTGCCGGTGTGCACGACCGCGCCGAATGGCGTCGACACCGCGTCGGCAAGGATCGCGGCCTGCTCCAGCGGCACGTTGTCGGGAACCCGGGTCAGACCTGAGGCCTGTGCGACGGTGTATTCGGCCCACGCGCCGTCATAGGCGAAGGCCATCAGCTGGATTCGCATGCAGTTGGCCAGGTCGCCGCGGCGGCAGTTGGCGCACTTGCCGCAGGGCCGCCCCGCTGCGACGACGACGCGATCACCTTCAGACCAGCCGGTGACGCCAGGGCCGAGCTTGGCGATGGTCCCCGAGGCCTCGTGCCCCTGGGTCACCACCGGGAGCCGGGCCGGGAAGGTGCCGTTGATCAGGCTCAGGTCGGAATGGCAGATGCCGCAGAACGCCACCTTGACAAGTACTTCACCGTCACCAGGCTCCGGGATCGGAATATCCTCCAGCACAACAGTTTTGGTATCGGCATAGAAACGTTCGGCGCGCATCGTGGTCACAGTGTCCTCCTGACGTCGGTCACAAACCTACGCCGGGCGTTGTTCCGCGGTGGCTAGAGTTGGGAGTATGTCGCCCAAGATCGCCACCGCCGACACCGTTGACCTCGCCGCGCTGCTGGACTTCGTCCGCCCGCGGCACCACATGGTGCTCACCACCTTCCGCGCCGACGGCGGGCTGCAGAGTTCACCGGTGACGGGCGGTGTCGATGAGCACGGCCGGCTGGTGATCGCGAGCTATCCCCGTCGCGCCAAGTCGGTGAACATCCGCCGAAGCGGCCGGGCCAGCGTCGTGGTGCTGTCCGACGAATTCAACGGTGCCTATGTGCAGATCGACGGACCTGCCGAGGTGATCGACCTGCCCGACGCCGTCGAGCCGCTGGTCGACTACTTCCGCGCGGTGGCCGGTGAGCACTCGGACTGGGCCGAATACCGCGAGGCGATGGTCAAGCAGGGCAAGTGCCTGATCCGGGTGACGCCGCAGACCTGGGGTCCGGTGGCCACCGGCGGCTTCCCGCCGTCGTGAGCTGGCACCAGCGCGACGGGGTCAGCTGTGGCCCCAGCGTGGCGGTGCTGGCCGGTGCGCTCCTCGACGCCGAATACGGCGCCCCGCTGCGATCCGATCGCTCGCAGTCGTGGTTCGACGCCGAGCAGGTGCGGGTGCACCGCGCGATCAACGTGGTGTGGCCGCATGCGCTGGGTGCCACGCCCGCGGGGGTGGCCCGGGCGCTGACCGTGCACAGTGCCTCCCATGGCGTGCGCTACCGCTGGCGGCCGCGCTGCGGTGACCGGTTGGCTGACGTCTGCGACGCGGTGGCTGCCGGCTGGCCGGTGGCAATGCTGATCGGCGCGATACTGCCCCGGCACTGGGTGCTGCTGACCGACCTCGATGGCGCCGTCTTCCGCTGCTACGAACCGTCCTCCGGCGAGTTGCTCGATGTTCCGATCGACGACATTCGGCACGGCCGGTTGGCGCGGCTGGGCTTTCCGCGCGCGTTCGCGTTCGTCGTGCCGCGCCTGACTTGAGACTCGGTGTCAGATAAGGGGTTTCGGGCCCAGCAGCGCTAGTGACGCGGCCAGCGCGGGCTCGATGATGTCGGTGACCGGCTTACCGTCCTCGACGGTCTGTGCGGTGAGTTCGCGCAGGCCGCCGACCAGGATCACCGCAGCGCCATGCGAAATCGGTGCGAGGCCCGCGCTGCGGAAGCCGTCATTGGAGCTCAGCTCGACGATCATCGTCGCGAGCCTGCCGAACCCGCGGCGCAGCGTGGGCCGGGCGTATTCACCGAGTCCCGGAAGCTCGCGGATCCAGCTCAGCGTGATGGCCGGTCGTTCTTCGATGGTGTGCACGTAGGAGACGACGGCCTGACGCACCTGCTCGCCCCACGGCGCGCGGGGGTCGACGGCGTCACGAATGGTGGCGACCAGCTCGTCGTTGTTGGCCGTCAGCAGCTCGGCGAAGCAGTCCTCCTTGGTGGCGAACTGGCTGTAGAACGTGCGCTTCGAGGTGCGGGCATACCGGACGATGTCGGCGACGGTGGAGTCACGGTAGCCACGCTCGTCGATCGAGGCCGCGAGCCCGTCGAGCAGCCGCTGCCGGAAGTCGTCGTTGCGCCCGACGGCGGCGGCTTCGTCAACAGCCGTGGTGGTCATCCGGCTCCTTCCGATCGCCGCTACCCCTTGTCAGGGCCTGGTACCGAAGGGTACCGTACCCGACAACCCCGTGGTACAACGCGGTACCACGCCAGTGCTGGGAGGGCCTCACTGATGAGCGAAGCGCCAACCGTCGGAGCCGCAGGGTCGGCGACATTGGGCAGAGAACGTCCGGTCTCTACCGAGCCGAAGCTGCCACCGACCCCCGGTGTCCCGAGTGCCCTGCTCAAGGCGGCGTTCATTGTGGCGCGCAGGCCTACGACAGACTGGCTGAGTCGGCATTACGGGCGCAGCCTCACCCTGCGGGTGCCGGTGTTCGGCAACACCGTCGTGGTGTCGGACCCCGCGCTGACCAAGCAGATCTTCACCACCAGCCCCGACGTGCTGTACAACATCCAGCCCAACCTGAGCCGGCTGCTCGGCAAGGGGTCGGTGTTCGCCCTCGACGGCGTGGAGCACCGGGTCCGCCGCAAGCTTCTCACTCCGCCGTTTCACGGCAAGAGCATCAAGGCCTACGAGCAGATCGTGATAGAGGAAACTCTGCGTGAGGTCGAATCATGGCCGCAGGGAACCGAGTTCGCCACACTCGAGCCGATGATGCACATCACCCTCAACATCATCCTGCGGGCGATCTTCGGCGCTGACGGGTACGAGCTAGAGCGCCTGCGGGACCTGATCCCGCGCTGGGTGACGCTGGGCTCGCGGCTGGCCGTGCTGCCCGCGCCGAAGCGCCAATTGCGCTGGACGCCTTGGGGAAAGCTCTCGGAATACCGTCGCGAATACGAGGGCCTCGTCGACACATTGGTCAGCCGGGCGCACAGCGACCCCCACTTCGAGGACCGCACCGACGTGCTGTCACTGTTCCTGCGCAGCAGCTACGAGGATGGCTCGAAGATGACGCGCGCTGAGATCGGCGATGAGCTGCTGACGCTGCTCGCTGCCGGCCACGAGACCACTGCCTCGACGCTCGCGTGGGCTTTCGAACGGATTTCGCGGCATCCGGACGTGTTGCGCCGCCTGGTCGCCGAGGCCGCGACCGACGACAACACCTATCGCCAGGCCACTATCTTCGAGGTCCAGCGCAACCGGACGGTGATCGACTTCTCCGGCCGCCATGTCATGGCCCCGATCTACGAACTTGGTGAATGGCTTGTGCCGCAGGGCTATTCGGTGATGGTCAGCCTGAACCAGCTGCACGAGAACCCGGAGATGTTCCCCGATCCGAAGCGGTTCGACCCGCAGCGCTTCCTCGATGCCAGGCCCAACACCTTCGCCTGGGTGCCGTTTGGTGGCGGTACCCGTCGCTGCATCGGCGCCGCGTTCGCCAACATGGAAATGGATGTCGTCCTGCGAACGGTATTGCGCAACTTCACGATTGCGACCACGACCGCCCCGGACGAGAAATGGCATTCGCGCGGCGTGGCCTTCACGCCAAAAAAGGGTGGGCGCGTCGTCGTGCATCGACGAAACGCGCCCACCAACCAGTGCTAGACCTGCGCTCGCTTCGGTAGCTTCCAGCCCGCCCGAGGGAAGTGGCAGGTGTAGCCGTTGGGGTAGTGCAGCAGGTAGTCCTGGTGCTCCGGCTCGGCATCCCAGAAGTCGACGGCCGGGGTCACCTCGGTGACCACCTTGCCCGGCCACAGCCCCGAGGCGTCGACGTCGGCGATGGTGTCCAGCGCGACCGTCTTCTGCTCGTCGTCGAGGTAGAAGATCGCCGACCGATAGCTGGTGCCGACGTCGTTGCCCTGCCGGTCCTTGGTGCTCGGATCGTGGATCTGGAAGAAGAACTCCAGCAGCGCGCGGAAGTCGGTCTGGGCCGGGTCGTAGGTGATCTCGATCGCCTCGGCATGACCGGGATGGTTGCGGTAGGTGGGGTGGTCATTCTTGCCGCCGGTGTAGCCGACCCGGGTGGACACCACACCGGGCTGCTTGCGGATCAGGTCCTGCATGCCCCAGAAACAACCGCCGGCCAAAATCGCCGTCTTGTTCTCGCTCACACGTCCTCCTTGGAAGTCTCGAACACACTCTTGTAGTCGCCGTAGCCCTGCGCCTCGAGGTCGTCGAGGTGGATGAACTTCAGCGAAGCGGAGTTGATGCAGTAGCGCAACCCTCCCTCGGCGCGCGGCCCGTCCTTGAAGACGTGCCCCAGGTGGCTGTCGCCACTGGCCGAGCGCACCTCGGTGCGGACCATCAAATGGCTGAAGTCTCGTTTGGTGACGACGTTGGAGGTGTCGATCGGTTTGGTGAAACTGGGCCACCCGGAGCCGCTCTCGAACTTGTCGACCGAGGCGAACAGCGGTTCGCCCGAGACGACGTCGACGTAGATGCCCGGTTCGTGGTTGTCCCAGTACTCGCCCGTGAAGGGACTCTCGGTGCCGTTCTCCTGGGTCACCCGATACTGCTCGGGAGAGAGCGCGGAAACGGCGGTGGGATTGCGGTGATAGTCATGCGCCATGCTTGATTCAACGACGGAGTGCCCTTCGGATACTCCCGTGTCACGAAACCGTCAGAACTGACGCGCGCTGCAGGTCAGCAACCGCGGTGTGACAATTGGCCAGCCGGCAACGAGGTCGGGTCTGATCAGGAAAGCTCGACATGACGCGGCTTCGCCAGACCGGCATTCCGGCGCACACTCGAAACGGGACCGGATGAATCGGGTGAAGCTACTGGCCTACACCGGTAACGACTTCTACGGCGCCCAGCAGATCCGCTTGCTGCGAATCTATTTGGGCCTGACGACCTTCCTATACGTCTACGGCGTCGTGTTCACCATCTGGCCCATCCACAGTGACCTGAAGTACGCGAACCCGACTGGCGGCGTGCTGGCCATCTGCCTGGGTGTCGCGGCGCTGCTGTGGCTGGCCGCCAAGCCGGATAAGCCGGGACCCGCGACGCTGGCGGCCATCGTCGCGACCCCGTTGGTGATGGCCTTCCACATCCTGATGAGCGCCGAGTTCGCCTGCCTGATCGCGCCGATGTTCCTCGCGATGTACCTGCGGGCGTTTTATCCACCCCGGCGGGCCGTGGTGCTGATCGGCCTTCTCACACTGGCTTCGGTCGGGGCGCTGGCTGTCGCGCCGCTGCCCAAGCTTTACATCGACTACCTGATCTGTGTTGTCGCGATTGTCGGGGCGGGGGAATCGTTCGGACTGGTGATGCGCGCCCTGGTCACCAGCGCGTGCACCGACCCGCTGACCGGTCTGCTCAACCGGGCCGGATGGGAAATCGCCACGCGAGATCTCCTGGCGCGCCGGCGATCACCGAAGTCGACCATCACCGTGGTCGTCATGGACCTCGACGGCTTCAAACAGATCAACGACACCCTCGGGCATCTGGCAGGGGACCAGCACTTGGCCGGTCATGCGCGCCGATGGCGCGGCCTCGTGCCGGGTGGTGCTGTGCTCGCCAGGCTCGGCGGCGACGAGTTCGCCGCGTGCATCGCCGAGCACGCTGACCGCGCCGCGTCATCTGCTGAGCGGTTCGTCGCCGACGTCGGGCAACACACTCCCGACACAAGCATCGGGATGGCGTCTGGGCCGGGCCACACCGCGAACATCGCGGCGTTGTACGCGACGGCCGACGCCGAGCTGTATGCCGCCAAGGCCAGGAATCGCCGCAAGACCGACCGCTGAGCCCGAATCGGGACGGATTCTCGACATGCGTACTAGAACTTGTTCTAGTTTGAAGCTGTGGCCCGATTCTCCCGTGAAGAACTGACCGAAGCTTTCGCAACTTTCGAGGCGACGGTCGATGCCGCCGCCCGCAGCCAGGACTGGGACGCCTGGGTGAGTCACTACACCCCCGACGTCGACTACATCGAGCACGCGATGGGCACGATGAAGGGCCGCGACGAGGTGCGTGCCTGGATCACCAAGACCATGGGCAGTTTCCCCGGCAGCTACATGACCGAGTTCCCGTCGCTGTGGTCGGTGTTCGACGAGGAGACCGGCCGGGTCATCTGCGAGCTGGACAATCCCATGCGCGATCCCGGTGACGGCACGATCATCAGCGCCACCAACATCTCGATCGTCACCTACGCCGGTGACGGGTTGTGGTCGCGCCAGGAGGACATCTACAACCCGCTGCGTTTCCTGCAAGCCTCGATGAAGTGGTGCAAGAAGGCCGAGAAGCTGGGCACCCTCGACGACGAGGCGGCCGCCTGGATGCGCGCCAACGGCGGATTCAAGTGAGCGCGCCGAAGCTTGTCATCGGGGCCAACGGCTTTCTCGGTTCGCATGTCACCCGCCAACTGGTCGCCGACGGGCATCAGGTGCGGGTCATGGTGCGGGCCAACGCCTCCACCATCTCGATCGACGACCTGGACGTTCAGCGGTTCGTCGGCGACATCTGGGACAACGCGGTGTTGCGCGAGGCGATGGCCGGTGTCGACGACGTCTACTACTGCGTGGTCGACGCCCGCGGATGGCTGAGTGATCCCGCGCCGCTGTTCCACACCAACGTCGAGGGCACCCGCAACGTCCTCGAGGTCGCGCGGGATGCGGGTCTGCACCGCTTCATCTTCACCAGCAGTTACGTCACCGTCGGCCGCCGCCGCGGCAAGACGGCCAGCGAGACCGACGTCATCGACGAACGCGGCGTGACACCGTACGTCCGCTCCCGGGTGCAGGCCGAGGAGCTGGTGCTGCGCTACGCACGCGAGCACGGCCTGCCCGCGATCGCGATGTGCGTGTCGACCACCTACGGCAGCGGCGACTGGGGTCGCACCCCGCACGGCGCCATCATCGCCGGCGCGGCGTTCGGCAAGCTGCCGTTCGTCATGGGCGGTATCGACCTGGAGGCCGTCGGGGTCGACGACGCCGCCCGCGCGATGATCCTGGCCGCTGAGCGAGGCCGGGTCGGGGAGCGCTACCTGATCTCGGAGAAGATGATCAGCAATGCCGAGGTGGCTCGCATTGCCGCTGTGGAGGCCGGTGTCCCGCCGCCCACGAAGACGATTCCGTTGCCGCTCGCCTACGCGCTGGCAGCGATGGGTACCGCGAAGGCCCGGTTGCAGAAGACCGACGAGAAGCTGTCACTGGGCTCGCTGCGGCTGATGCGCGCGGAGGGCCCGCTGGACCACAGCAAGGCCGTGCGTGAACTCGGCTGGCAGCCCCGCCCTGTGGAAGAGTCGGTCCGGGAGGCTGCCCGCTTCTGGGTCGGGCTGCGCGAGGCCAAACGACAGGCGAAGGCCGCCAAGCCGGACTGAACCGGCGCACAGGCGATTACGTGTTCCACGTATGACACCGTGCATCCTCACTCTGTCCGCCGCCATTCTGATGGCCGCTGTGCTGCTCGTGGTGGCGTGTTCGGCGGGTCCTAAGCCGGTACAGGGCCGAGCGCTCGGGCTAGCCTCGAGGGGTGTCGAAAATCAAGGTCGATCTCAACGGCCCGCCGCAGACGATGCTGGCGACGTTGTACGCGAAAGCCCTTGACGCCGAACGGGAACGGCCCATCCTGGGCGACGTGTGGGCCAGGGATGCGGTGGCGCAGATCGACTACGACTGGACCAAGACGACGATCACCGACCGCAGGTCACCGTCGGTCACCACCCGCTCGTTGCACTTCGACATCTGGGCGCGCCAGTTCCTGGCTTGCCATGACCACGCCGTCGTTCTGCATCTCGGGGCAGGTCTCGATAGCCGCGTGTACCGGCTCGATCCGGGGCCGGGCATCGAGTGGTACGACGTCGATTACCCGTCGATCATGGAACTGCGCGAACAGATCTACCCGTCACGCCCGCGCTATCACCGGATCGCGGCCTCCGTCACCGACCCCGGCTGGCTGGACCAGATTCCCGCCGATCGTCCGGTGCTCGCCCTCGGCGAGGGTCTGACCATGTACCTCACCGAATCGGACGGTATCGCCCTGCTGCGCCGGATCGTGGCGCATTTCCCGTCCGGGGAGCTGCAATTCGACGCGTTCAACCGGTTCGGCATTCGCAGCCAATGGGTCAACAGCGTGGTCCGCCGGTCGGGGTCGACGCTGCACTGGGGCATCGACGGTCCCGGCGAGATCGTCGAGGCGGTGCCGGGCGTGCGTCTGCTGGCCTGGGTCTCCCCGTTTGAGGCAGAGAGCTTTCGCGCCGTATCGCGGGGATATCGGATCCTGGCCCGAGTGATGTCCCGGGTGCCGGCACTGAAGATGATGGCGCAGTATCACCGGTACGCATTCGGCCATGACCTGCACATATAGGTTGCGCAGCGTTAAAACTATAGGATATTCTCTATGTTTGAGCCGCTGCCGCTGTCCGATCTGCTGAAGTCCTGGGTGATCGGACTCAAGGCCGCCCGCAAGAGCCCCTCCACGTTGCGCAGCTATGAGGCCGGGGTGCGGCTGTTCCTGGCGTTCCTGGCCGAGGAGGGACTGCCACCCGAGCTGACCAAGGCCAACGTGCTCGCCTATCTCGCCTCGATGTCCGAGCATGAACCCGCCACCGCATCCAACCGGTTGGCGGCGCTGAAACGCTTCGCCCGCTGGCTGGCTGACGAAGAGGGATTCGATGCGACTGCCGTGCTGGCGATCACACCGCCCAAGCTGGATCAGAAGGCGGTCGCCAGTGTGTCTGACGACGAGCTGCGGTCCCTGCTCAAAGCCTGTGCCGGTGCCGACCTGAGGGACAAGCGCGACAAGGCGATGGTGACGCTGTTCGCCGAGACCGGACTGCGGGCCTCGGAGTTGCTCAACCTGACCATCGCCGATCTGGATCTGCCCACCACCACCGCGCACGTCGTGCGGGGCAAGGGTGGTAAAGGCAGGCGGGTGAAGTTCTCGGCCTCCTGTGCCGCCGTGCTGGACCGCTACCTGAGGGCACGACGGGCTGCCGGTAACCCCGCTGACCGTGGACCACTGTGGGTCAGCCCCAAGGGGGCGCTGGGTTATCCCGGCCTGGTGTACTCCCTGGGGCTGCGTGCCCAGATCGCTGGGGTGAAGGACTTCCACGTCCACCGCCTGCGTCACAGCATGGCCGTCAAGTGGCTGAAGGCGGGCGGCAGTGAGGTCGGGCTGATGAGCCAGGCTGGGTGGACCTCGCGGACCATGATCAGCCGCTACACCAAAGCCAGTGGCGAGGCCCTTGCTGCTGCCGAGTTCGACCGGCTTAACCTCGGAATCGAACAGGACTGAAGACACTCTGGCCCAGACCCGATAGGCTAGGGGTCGTAAGTCGAAGGCCATGCAAACGGACTTAGACGCGATTCCAGGTGAGTGAGCGATTACGCCCTGGCCGTCTCTACACAAGCTTTCGAGTAACGCGCACTTTGCGGTGCGCTTATTCGGAAGGTGTTTCCGTTGCCCGTACCCAACACCCCACGTACCCAGGCGCACGCTGAGTATGCGTCCTGGATGGCCCGCAATCCCAACAGCGATGAGGCCCGTGCGGCGGGTCGCACGTTCTTTTTCGTCAAGTCGATGGACCTCCTTCAGGACTGCATCGACCGCTCCCCCTTGCCATTCACCCCAGACCAGCGTGACCAGCTCATCGCCCTCTTGGCGGGTGTCTGATGAGCGCCGCCAAAAAGGTTGCCGCCTACGAATCGTGGTACCGGACCCAGGACCGGACCGCTCGCACAGCAGCGGCCCGTAAGGCCAACCTCGACAAGTTCGAGCACCAGGCTGCCGAGGATGCCAGGGCGATGGGGCTGGATCTCAGTCCTGAGGCGCTGGCCTCCAAGGCTGCCGAACTGCGCAGGATTCACTTCACCGTGCTGGGGATCAAATCGGGACGGGCCCGCCGGGCCAGGTCGTTGAAGGCACGCATCCCCACAGATGGCGGTGAGTCCGCATGACTACCCACGACGGACCTGCGACCGACCAGATCGCCCGGGACCTGCTGGAGGACTTGCAAATTCGCGGCGCACATGAGCGCCCCGATGATCCGCAGCTTCTACACTCTCCCGAGATCGAGGACAGCTAGTGAGTCGCCTCGCACCATCACACCCCGAAATGCCCTCCAGTGCCTCAGATCACGCCACCGGAAGCAGTAATCGCCCTTCTCGTGGAGCGATCACCTGCGTCCGCTGTGGCTCCTTCTGGACCGGACTGAATTCCTGTCACTGTGGGAGTTGTCATCAAACATTCACCGGCATCCGCGCCTTCGACATGCATCGTGCTGGTTCACATAGCCGCGGCACCCGTCATTGCGTAGACCCGGCCAACGTCGGGCTGATTCCCGCCGACAAGCCGTGGCCAGGATGGTCACGTCCGGGAACCTGGACCGGCCCGCCCTCTGGTAACGGCGGTGAGGAGCCATGAGGCCCCCGACATGGAGAGGGCCGCTCGGTTGTCTCGCCAAGCGGCCACTCATCCCAATTGCCACCACGGTTCATGAGGAGGCTGCTGCACATCATATGCGGTTGCCCGCATATGAGTGGCAGCGTCATGGCCGATGACGACGACCTCATTGGTGCCCCCATCGACCATTCACTGGGCTATCTGCAGGATCTGCTGCACTTCGGCATCCCCGAGCGCAAGCACCCCACCGACACGATGGTCTGGGGTGCATTCGTGAGGATCGCCATGAGCGCCCAGCGCCGTGGCTGGGGCCAGATCGAGTTCGAGAACGAGGTCACCGCCGAGCGCAAGATGAAGGGGCGCTGGCGCAAGCACAAGCTGTGGGTGCAGCACACCGAACTGAACCGGACCCCGGAGCGGTCCCTGGACAAGGCGTGGCAACAGGCTGCCTTGCACCTGCGCGGTGAGGGACTGAGCACCTGCGAGGACATCGCGGACCAGGCAGTGGAGACGGCCCTGCACTGGGAGGACCGGCTGACCTCGGGGGTGGACGGTCTTGATGACATCGACATCCTGGTGATGGACTATGTCATCGTCTGGACCCAGAAGCGTCGGTACGCCCAAGTCACCTGTCCCAAGCGTGAGGTTGGCCTCCACGCCGGTGTCCACGAGAACGTCGCCATCTACCGGCTGAAGCGGTTGGCCAAGCGGGGGCTGCTGGTCAGGTACTCAACCGGTTACGCCGCCAAGAAGAAGCTCAACGACGAGGGCAAGTGGGAGCCGTGCGGGGGAAGGGCAGCCATCTACTGTCTCACCGACCCCTTCACCGGTGGATCACCCTGACGGTATGTCCATAAGAGTCTTTGGAGACATATATGGACAACATCCCGAGTTGTCCCGCTGGAGGGCAGGGGGGTTCCGTCTGGCTGGGGCTTTGGTCAGTGCTTCGCGGGGGTCCGGTGATTGACCCGCATCCCCCGCCTGCCACCCCCGGTGTCCCTGTGGCACACCTACTCCGGTGGCCCATCCCCCGATCACTCCCCACCTCGGTGGGGTGCGGCTACCGGTGACGCCTTGCCATTGATGTGCCGAGGCTCCCAGGCCCTGATGGCCAAGCACAGCTGAGGCGGAATCACCCCATCCCCCTTGCTTATCGAGGCCCGCGGGACCCTGCACCACGCCTGGACCGAGCCATCGCAGCGCCTTAGGGTTCCATTCGACTGAGGCAGGATCTGCATGCATGGCCCCGATCCTGCCAAAACGTTATCGTGAGGGTTATGACGCCTGACCAGGCCGGGGGACCGCACCATCACGCCATATCCAAGGATGACGCCCAGGTGGTGGCGGACACCATGCGTGCAGAGGTAGGGCTGCCACCGCAGGATGACACCACGATGATGAGGGCGGCTGAACCGGTGAGGACCGACCTCCTGCGCAGAGAGCCCCGGTGTCGGATATGCCGTGAAGAGTCCCTGCGCATCGAAGTGAACGCCATGCTGGACTGGCGCGGAGTCCCCACCTTTGAGAAAGGCGGCAAGAGCCACCGAGTGACCTACGCAGAGATTTTTCGTGACTTGGAGCCACTCAACGAGGGCCGCGACAAGAAGGACCTAATCACGTACTCCGCGCTGTGGAATCATGCTCGGCTTCACTACAACCTTGCCGGGGTGGCGTCCTACTTGAGTGCCCAGTTGGACAAGAAGCTGAGGAAGGGTCTGAGCCGTAAAGCGGTGTAGGCCTACAGAATAGCTATAGAGAAACTGGCATTAAGTACGAAGGAAATTGATCCCGGGTTACCCAACTTGTGTTGCGCTACAGGCTCAATCGGTCGCGAGAGCGGATTCAGCAAGCCAGCGCCAAGGCCCCCCAAGGTGACAGGTGAGCTGCCTGGCCACCAGTGCATGACCGCCGCCATGAGGTCCAGGCGGCCCCTGTCGATCAGCAACCGCAGCCTTTGACAGGCTGGTTGTTACGACCTATTGCCTGAGTGCTTTTCACGGCCACGGACAACGGCCGGGCTGCGGCCTAACGGCATCAAACAACACGCGGCAAGCACGATCAAGACAACTGGAGATTGGGATTACGTGCGAATCTGATCTCCACCCGCCACGGCGGCAACTCCCAAGAAGGGTGACCGTCCTGATGAACCGAGCACATTTATACCGATTCGAGCTGGAAGACGACTGGCCCGTCCCAGCTGTGCGGGGGCACCAACGACATCGTGCGCGTACAAGAATTCAAACCAACATATTTCCGCACGAGATGGAACGCCAAAGGCCGACTGATCGAAGCGAAGCTCATGGGAGAGAGAGTCGGAGGTGGGCGGGCGCTGGCCTGGATGTTTTTACCGACCTTCTCCGATCTGCCTCCGCAGGTTAGGAAGGAGTTGGTGTCGTATTGCATCCAGAACGGCCTGACCATTGCCGGAATGCCGGGTGAAGCCACTCACCTGTCGTGGTCGGCAACGTACGGAGCCAGCTAAACGTAAATTGACACGAATGCCATTTTCTTCATACGGTTCGCTAGAACCAGCAAACGACCCGCCGCCCCGGAGGCAGCCACGGGTCGCCACTGTGCTGTACGACTCACAGCGCTGAGCGCCGTCAGCGATGCACAGCACGATTAAGGAAAGCAGGGGCAATTCGATGGCGGGTGGGCATCGGTCGCACAAGCGGGCCAAAGCAACAACGAAGCGCAAGGCGAATGCGCGTCATGCCAAGCCACAACGCGCCGAGGCGTACACCTGGCTGGGTGCGGGTGCGCTCACCCTGGGTCTGGGCGCGGCCATGGCGAGCGGATCTTGCATTGCCCACGCCGACGACACCGGCTCCGACACTGCCTCCTCGCCGAGCAGCAAGGCCAACGGCTCGCCATCCACTGTGAGGTCGACCAGCGTGGGCAGCGGACCCAAGGCCACCAAGACCGCCGATACCACCGGCAGCTCTAGTGCAGCTCACGGCGCAGCGGCACCGGATCACACAATCCCATCGAGCACGGTGTCCTCGACCGGCGGCAACGTGTCCTCGGCGACGACCACCTCCACAGCGTCACGCTCGACGAGTTCCCCGCAGCCCGGATCGACCACAACCAATACACCCGGGGCATCCAGCACCGCCACACCCGCGATGATGACCAGCGTTGTAACGCAACCCAGTACGACCAGCACCCCAATCACAGGCACGACCGCCGTCAACACGGGCAATCCTGACGTGCCGACAACACTCGTTGCAGCCCTTGCGACACCGACGGTTGCGACGAACACCCTTGCGGCACCCTCGATCACCCCAACCGCTGCGGCGTCGGGGACACCGACCCCGCTGGCTTCGACCGCACCCACCGCGAACGCGGTGACACCCAGCCAAACCCTCGCCGTCCAAACCACGGCGGCACCCGTCGCAAACAGCACGCCACCGTCGATGGCCCAGATGCTGCAACACGCTTTGTTCAACAAGACCCCAACCGCCAACCCGGCGCAGTCTCCCGGACATTCCGCCGCCGGAGTCGTCACCGGCAACCTCAACGCCAGCGACCCCAACGGCGATCAGGTGACCTACACCGTCACCCAGCAGCCCACACACGGCAGCGTGGTGGTGAACCCCGACGGCAGGTACACCTACACCCCGAACAACACGGATCTGGCGAACTTTGGCGGACCGGATCACTTCACGGTTTCCGTCGACGACGGCACCGCCTACCGGACTACCGATGTCGCTGGTGCGATCCTCGGACTCTTCCATTCGCTGGCCCAAGCAATCGGACTCAGCGGGCCTGATACCAAAACTGTCACCGTCACCGTCAGCGATCCGGGAACGCCGATTGTCGGAACCCCCATGGTGGGCGTCCCGAGCTGGGCTGGGGGTACGGGGTCAGTCCTTGTCACCGCAGTGTTCACTGACCCCGCAGGCGGCGACCTGAACTACAGCGCACCCACCACCAGCACCGGCGGCGGCAGCGTCGTGTACAACGGCTCTGACCCCGGCCTGCCATATTTCGTGTACACCCCGAGCGCCGCCCAAATTGAAGCCGCGACACCGACGAGCACCGACACCTTCACCATCACCGCCTCCAACGGCTGGCACACGGCCACCCAAACTGTCACTGTCCCGGTCATCCAAGACATCCCGTCAGCCACCGACAACAGCGGTGCGTTTGGCGGCGAATACAACTCCATGGTCGACGGATCGGTCAGGGGCCAGGTGCAGTTCCGTGATCCGGCCGGTCACCCGCTGACCATTAGCGTCCCTTCCAGCAGCACCGGTGGGGGCACCATCCAGTACTCCCCCTTCCCCGAGGGCCCGATTGCGGGGGGGAGTTTCACATACATCCCCACTCAGGCTCAACGTCGTGCCGCCCAGACCGCTACCGGCACCGTCTTCGACACCTTCACCGTCGCCGCCTCCAACGGGGTGCATACCACCACTCAAACAATTATCGTCCCAGTCCTACCTTCACCTCCTCCCACCGCGACCGCCACCGTCCCTGTCGGCAACGATCCGTCCGAGGTGGCCCTCAGCCCTGACGGCAGCAAGCTCTACGTCACTAACTTGAATGACAACACCGTGTCGGTCATCGACACCGCAACGAACAGGGTGACCGCGACCATCCCGGTCGGCAAAGCGCCAGAGGGGGTGGCAGTCAGCCCCAACGGCACCGTTTACGTCACCAACATCAGCGACGGAACAGTGTCGGTTCTCGGCGGCGGAAACGCAGTTACGAAGACAATTTCGGTTCCTGGCTGCGGCGGTTGCACGGGTGGACCAGGACCGAACGCCGTCGCGTTTAGCTCCAATGGTCGCTACGCCTACGTCGCTAAAGTCCCCCCCAACAACACGCGCTACGGAACTGTCTCGGTGGTCGACACCCTCACTTCCGCCGTCATAACTGGCATCACCGTCGGCCCTGCGGGGACCTATCCCCAAGACGTGGCGTACGCCTACACCAGCAGTGGGGAACGGCTTTACGTCGCCAATGTGGGCCCGACTGGCTCCTACGGCACGGTGTCAGTAATCGGGATCACCTACAACGGCAGTACCACACCCACCCTCACCCCCGCCGCCACCATAAATGTCGGAACCAAGGGCAACTTCCCCGTCGCGCTGGCAGTCAGCCCCGATGGCAGCCACGTCTATGTCGTGAACAACTCCGATGGAACAGTGTCGGTGATCAACACCGCCACTAACAGCGTCACCGCCACCATCCCCGTCGGGTCTGGTCCGCAACAGGTGGCGGTAAGTCCCGATGGCACCCGTGTCTATGTCACCAACGGCGCAAGCAATACGGTGTCAGTGATCAACACCAGCACCAACACCGTCACGAATACCATTGAGGTCGGTACTCTCCCGGACGGAATTGCAGTGAGTCCGGATGGACAACACATCTACGTCGCCAACTCCGGCAGTAACACGGTGTCGGTGATCGCCGTTTGACGCTCGATCACCCAGGATGTCGAAGGCGCTCGGTGGCGATAGGCGTGGTCTCGAAAGAGAGCACATCTGCGACACTCGTCGATCCCCTTACGGGGCGGGGGATTCCGCACGTCGCAATGTCTCAAAAGTTAGTCTCACGGCGATGTGTCTCATCTTCCGCCCTGAAGTACTAATGAGGTGCCTGCCCAGACCAAACCGAGGCAGGCAGAAGGGCCGCCGTCATGGCACCGCCTCGGCCCCCTCCGCCGTCGCCTCCTACGCCAACTCGACACTGCAAAATCTGATCCGTACGTTCCGGTCACCTAAAACCCGGACACGGCACGACGCCCGGCATCCCCGCCCCTCCCGCGCCCAGCGCGGCCACCTAATCGGTACTGACGCTCGGGTCGGCTACGACTCTGGGGCTTTTCCAACCGCACGCACGCAGGCATAGGCAGAGAGAGGAGAGGGCCGCCGAGAACTGCGCCAGGGAGTTGTTCTGGGCCTGCTGCTGCAGGGTCTCGCTCTCTTCGAGCCGGTCCTTGATGTGGGTGACCACGTTACGCACGCTGGAGTCGGGGTGATCTCCAGAAAACAGGTCATTGATCTGTGCGATGGCCTCATCAAAGGCACCGTCTCCGGACCGACCTGCTGGAAAGCATGGTGTTGACTCGATTGGTGCGGGCCAAACCGGAGGCGTTCGGGATCGGCGATTCAGGGGCTAAGGGGAATCGACGCCGTTCAGTGGATGCAGCAAAGGGGCAGGTGAACTTTGTTTGGCTAGACAACCTGCATATATTCCCTACCTGCTATTTTTTGGTCGGTACAGGGTGTCGGCTTAACGCAACACGAGGACCGGGGGCGTGAAATGGTCGGTGGCCATCAGGCAGAGATATCGGCGAACGGCAAGGCCCCGCGCACGAGGGGATTCCACCGTGCCGGGCAGCGCCACCGCGAGCCCTACGCCTGGCTCGGGGCGGGTGCGATCACGTTGGGTGTCGGTGCCGCGTTGGCGAGCGGCTCGGGTGTCGCCCATGCTGACGCAGCGGTGTCCGGCAAATCGTCCACGTCAAGAGACACCAGCGACGCCGCGTCATCATCGAACCCCACCAGAAGCGCCGCATCGGCACATGACACGTCCTCAGTGACAAGCAATCCAGAGCGCATGGCACCTCGGCCATCGACCGGTAGCTCCAATACGGCATCGGCCGTTAACGGCAGCATCACCAACTCCACGGGCACGGGCAGTGCTGCGTTGGCGAGGGGCTCGGGTGTCGCCGACTCCACCGGCACCGCCGTGAGTCGGCGGGGCGCGGCCACCGCAGACACAACTGATATCGCCACTAGCACGCCCCAGCGGGCGCTGATACGCGCAACCGCTGCGGCGACGACCACGATCCCCGCTGGTGCTTCGGGCGCAACTGCCCGAAGCATAAGGGTCAGCGCAGCCCCCGCTGCCGTCCCATCGACGGCCGCCAGTGACACCCAGGCTCGGGAGGTAATCGCATCGGTGCAAGCTGCGGTGACCAGGGCCGCTTCAGCGCAAGCGAACCCAATTGTGAGCCTGTTCGCTAGAGTGCTGTCCTTGTTCGGACTGACGGCCCCGACTGCACCCACGAATCCGGTGGGCGCGTTTGTTTGGGGGTTGTTGCGTCAGATCGAATCCGGGCAGGGCTTGATTCCGGTGGCAGGCACCCCCACCATTGGCACACCCGACAGTGTCACCGGGGTCGTGACCGGCACGCTGGGGTTCACCCAACCTCGTGGGCTGCCGCTGACCTACACCGTCACCGGCATGTCCACCGGCGGGGTGGTCACCGTGGATAGCGTCGGGGGCTTCATCTACACCCCGAACCAGGCCCCCCAAGCCGACGCCGTCACCAACACCGATACGTTCACCGTGACCGCAAGCGACGGGTTAGCTGGCACCAACCAAACGGTCACTGTCGCCGTCAATCTTGGCGCTATCTCCGGCCCCGTGACTCGTGGAGCGTATGGGGTCGCGGTCAGCCCCGACGGCCTTGTGCTTTACGTCACCAACGGCTGGGACAGCGCGATACAGGCGTTCAACACGGCCAACAACGACTACCTCGGGGGCTTTAGCGTTCACCACCATCCGACGGGGTTGGCGTTCAGTCCCGACGGGTTTGCCGTCTTTGTCACCGATAACGTCGTCAATACCGTGTCGTATGTTGTCAATGCCGAACAATGGCTGGTTCCGATATCCGGCGGCTGCTGCGGTTATCCGCCCCCGGAAATCCCCGTGGGCAGCGCACCGACCGGGGTCGCGGTCAGCCCGAACGGCAGTTCCGCCGTCTACACCGTCTACGTCGCCAACGCTGCCAGCAACACGGTGTCGGTGATCACGACTGCCACCGACGCCAATTACGGTCTGACGGGCACCGTTACCGCCACCATTCCCGTGGGCAGCGCACCGACCGGGGTCGCGGTCAGCCCGAACGGCAATACCGTTTATGTCGCCAACGGTGGCGGTACGGTGTCGGTGATCAACACCGCCACCAACACCGTCACCACCAGCATCCCCGTCGTCGATGGTGCCAACGGAGTGGCGGTCAGCCCGAACGGCAATACCGTCTACGTCGCCAACGGCGGCAACGCAGTATCGGTGATCAACACCGCCACCAACACTGTCACGGCCAATATCCCAGTGGGCGTGAAGCCGGAGTGGATCGCGGTGAGTCCCGATGGCACCCACGTCTACGTCGCCAATTCCGGGAGCAACACGGTGTCGGTGATCGACACCGCCACCAACACCGTCACGGCCAATATCCCGGTGGGCGTGAAGCCGGAGGGAATCGCGGTGAGTCCCGATGGCACCCACGTCTACGTCGCCAATTCCGGGAGCGACACGGTGTCGGTGATCATCGTTTGACCTCCACTGCCCAGAGGTGCTCCCCGGCGAATCTGGCATGGGCACCGCTGATTCATTTGTCGTCATCAAACGATGCGAATCCGTCGATGGGGACCCCCGGGGCACGGTCAACGGGCGTGGGATCGTGTCACCACCCGGCAAGGCAGTCCGCCATAACGGCGGTCGGCTCAGCAACCAGGAGCCGAGCACGGACGGGTCCGACATGAAACGGACACATCGGAATCCTGGGCCCGGCGATCACGCGCTCATACGAGTGATTCGATGGTGGATTGCGCTTGTTTGAGGACTTCGTCGGCGAACTCGATCAGTTTCTCTCGATCCTCACCACGACTGGCCATGAGTTCTTGAACGTTGATGGTGACGACCGACAACTGGCTGGCGGCAAGGGCGATGAAATCCTTGTAGCGCTGTTGCTCGTCGGGGGACATCGAGTTCCATTGCCGCGGTCGTGGGCCAAGTTGGCCTTCCCATCGTTTGAGTGAGTGTCCACCATGCACGGCGATGTAGTCCAGTGTCTTTGTCGCACGAGGAAGGATGTTCGCGAACGCTTCGAAACCTCTTCGCGTTGCGGCGATCTCCTCATCTGCCGCATCAAGCTTGACCGTGAGTTCTTGTTGTTGCTTGCGGTTGCGTCTGACCATCCAGACCAGACCGCCAACCGTGAGCAGCAGTGCGGGTGCTGCCACGATGCTGGCGAGCAGGGCGGTGCCGCCAGCGACTCCGGCACCCCCAGCGGCCAGCGTGCCCCCGCCCAGCAAGGCCAGCGCAGCGTTTGTCGCAGTTACACCGGACAACCCCGCAATTGCGGCACCAGTCGATGCAGATCCGAAGGACACTGCGGCCATGAAGGTGCCGTAGGCCGCAGCCCCGCCCACAGCGGCACCCGCGAAAGCGCCCCCCGCACCACCGGCAAGCACATGGGCAACCCCGTAGGAGGTGAACCGCTGCCGGTACTGCGCTTCTGCCTGTGCATCGTCGGCATCGTCCACCTGCAGGCCTTTGCGATCTGGTGGAAGTACTCCGTTGATCCCATCAGCGATCTCGATGAACTTCATGAAGAAGTCGTCGCGGGCACGGTCATGGGCCTCGTTGAACTTGTCCCCGAGCTCAGTGATGAGCGTGGTGCGACGTTCGATTTCGTGCTGGATTCGCTTGATCCGATCTTTGATGCGCTCATCGCCAGCCGCTTTCGCTGCCCCGCCGCTGCGCGGCTCGCCCTGTTCCTTCGCTACCTCCAGGGTCCGTTTGGCTGCCTCTGCCTCAAGTTGGCGGGTGCTCAGGCCCAACGCACGGGCGATGCCCTCGAACCGTTCCGGGCTGGGACGTGTTAGTCCGCTCTCGATGCGGGAGATCGAAACACCCGCGCCAGACTTGTACCCAGCCTTGTCGCCTAAATCGTCTTGGGTCATCGGGGGCTTCTTGGCCTCACGATGCTCGCGGATGACCCGGCCCAGCGTCTCCAGTGAGAACTCCATAGAGGCACCTTAGCGCAAGAAGTTAACTTTAGTGTGTTGACATTGACTAATTTAGTCACTAACTTCGTGTTTAGCGAGGTCGCCCGGCCTCCCCATCGAAAGGTCTCGTCATGGCTCGTATCAATACCGCAACGCTGATCGCGCAGGCCGCAATCGTGGGCGACCGTGCAAACTTCGTGCGCCAGGACCCTGCTGTGGTGAAGGCCGCGAAGCAGGCACTGGCCGATTTCATGCAGGCCGGGCGCTCGGCCAACACCCTCTTCCAGGAGACCAGCGCCGCATGGCAGCGCTCCGCTCGGCACAACCGCTGAGCACACCGCGACGACCAATCCGCCATCACGATCACCGCCTGCTCGGTGGGTGAGCTGCTCAGGCCCAACGACTTCACAAACAGGAACACGGCTTCGGTAATCGCGGAGCAATAGACACATCGTGCGACAGGAGCGTGGACATGGAATCAGCGTCAAGCACTGGGACACGGGTGGGCTACACACGAGTAAGCACCATCGCCCAGACCCTCGATCAGCAGAACACCGCTCTGGCCGCAGCAGGGGTCACGAAAACGTTCTCCGACAGCATGTCTGGCGCGAAAGACGACCGTCCCGGCCTTGCTGCGTTGATGGAGTACGTCCGTGACGGGGACACCGTGGTGGTCTGGAAGCTCGACCGGCTCGGTCGCAACACCCTGCACATCCTGGAGACCGTGAAGGCACTCACCGATGCTGGGGTCACCCTGATCTCCACCACTGATGGCATTGACTCGTCAACTGCGGCGGGGCGCATGGTGATTGGTGTCTTAGCGAGTATGGCGGAGTTCGAACGGGAACTGATTAAGGAACGCACTGCGCTGAAGCGGGCAGTCTCCCGTGCCAACGGCACCAAATTCGGGCGACGCATCAAAGTCTCCGACCCAGTCCACATAACTACCGCGAAGCGGATGAAGGCTGACGGGCATACCGCCCGCGATGTCGCCAAATACCTTGGTGTCAGCCGGGCAACCTTGTATCGCTACCTCGCTGAGGAAGCGGCGTAACCCCCTAGTGGGGGCAG
The DNA here is from genome assembly GCF_033804465.1 of Mycobacterium sp. RTGN5. Lineage (NCBI taxonomy): Bacteria > Bacillati > Actinomycetota > Actinomycetes > Mycobacteriales > Mycobacteriaceae > Mycobacterium > Mycobacterium sp. RTGN5. Next base: position 392,042 of record NZ_JAPZLA010000004.1, on the reverse strand, counting down.
CCATATCGCTTCACCCCCGTCGGGGACACCGACCAAACCTGCACTCCCCCGTCGGGGACACCCTGCTTCCTGCGTCGCGGGGACTAACGAATCTGCTCCCCCGTCGGGGACAGAATCACACCTTCCCCCGTCGGGGACAGACAACACCGACCACTGAGCCCCGTTGGGGGGCATTGACATTCTGATTCGCCCCCGCCAGGGGCATGCCCACTTGTCAGTGGGCGAAAGGAGACATCTGATGAACTTGACTCCCGCAGAACTTGACCGGGCGGTCGGCGTGCTGCTGGGCACCGCAGCCGGTGACGCACTAGGAGCACCGTATGAATTCGGTCCTCCCCGTGGCCCGGAACTTGAGGTGGCCATGGTGGGGGGCGGCAGCTTCGGCTGGGAGCCCGGTGAATGGACTGATGACACCTCGATGGCCATCGCTATCGCAGAGGTGGCCGCCACCGGGGCAGATCTGCGTGACGAAGAAGCTGCCGACGCCCTGGTGCAGCGGTGGCATGAATGGTCGCAACACGCCACAGATGTTGGGGTCCAGACCCGCTCGGTGCTGAGCCGGGCAGGCCGACACGGCATCACAGCCCACACAGCACGCACCGAATCAGCCGCGCTACACGAACTCTCTGGCCACACCGCAGGAAACGGTTCCCTGATGCGGACTGCACCGCTGGCGCTGGCCTACCTCGATGACGAGCTGGGACTGGTGCAGGCAGCCCGTGCGCTCAGCGAGCTCACACACTGGGACCCCGACGCCGGAGACGCCTGCGTGCTGTGGTGCCTGGCGATCCGCCACGCCGTCCTCACCGGCGAACTGGACGTGCGGATCGGCCTGCAGCACATCGACCCACACCGTCGAGACCTCTGGATCTCGCGGCTAGACACCGCCGAAAAGTCACAGCCGTCGGACTTCCGAAACAACGGATGGGTGGTCGAGGCACTACAGGGGGCGTGGTCGGCCATCGCGACGACACCAGTGCCGGTGGATGATCCGGCCAACGGTGTGTTCCGTGCCGATCACCTGCGCCTGGCGCTGGATGCTGCGGTGCGCGGCGGTTATGACACCGACACCGTCGCTGCCATCGCTGGTGGACTGCTCGGTGCTGTCTATGGGGCCTCCGCCATCCCTGCACAGTGGCGTCGTGTCTTGCACGGCTGGCCAGGGCTGGTGACCTGGGACCTGGTGGCGCTGGCCACCCGAATCGTGAAGGCCGATAGGCCATTCAGCTATGAACCCGCTCCGATGACCCCAGTGCGGCACCCCCATGACGACGGGGTGTGGATGGGCAACGTCGCAACCTTGGGAGCACTCCCGAATGATGTGGATGCCGTGGTGTCCCTGTGCCGGGTGCCCGAGGCGGACCTGCCGATAGGTGTCGAGCAGCTCGATGTCCGACTCATCGACCAACTCGATGCCAATGACAACCTCGACTTCGTACTGCTCGACACGGTGCGAGTGGTCGAGTTGCTGCGCCACGAGGGCCACACCGTGCTGATCCACTGCGTGCAGGCCCATAGCCGCACCCCTGCCATCGCCGCCCTCTATGGAGCGAGGCTGCACAGCATCGACATCGCTGAGGCACTTGCAGCGGTGTGTGCCGTCTTGCTGGAAGCCGATCCGAACCCGGAGTTCCGTGAGGCGTTGCGACGGCTTCACCAGGTGCAGGTCGACACGCAGATGACTAGCGACACGGTTCTTCGGGGCGACAGAAGGAAAAAGAAGAACTGACCGGTCTCATTCGGCGCTACTTGCATCTGCACACCCCCAAGCACCTCACCAACCCGGACCATCTGAGCTCCCTGGGCGATCAGCAGCAGCCAACAGCAGGCTTTGATGGACCAAGACTGCAAGTCGCCGCGAGCTATTCAGCGGGACGCCCGAAGCTCACCGGAACATGCAATAGGACTGCGGCACAGGCGGAAATGCGGCAATGTCTTGGTCCGCTACCAACCGATCAGCTGCTTCGCAGCTGCCTGACGCCCCACACGACCACGCCGATGATGCCGACAATCGTGGCCACAACGCTGGCAAGCCACATCGCGAACAGCACGAAACCGACGATCTCGAACAAGAGTGAGTTCGACCCGCCGGTGGCCGCGCCAAAAGCCAGCTGCATGAGAACGAACGTCACGACGCCCAGAATCGGGCCGCCACAAGCCATGATCACCCAGCGCCACGGAAACCTCGCCGGGGCACCCGGTCGTTTAGCCTGCGATGCCGGTGGCGGTAACGGACTGCGGATGGGTGGCGGGCTAAACGGAGCGAGTTGATCCGTCCACTTATTGCCGTCGAAATACCGCTGCGCGTTAGCGCCGCCGGGATCTGGATACCAACCCGCAGACTGCTGCTGTCCCGTCACGCTGTTCCCTGCACGCCCATAGCGTAGGGCGGCAGTGGCACGCTGGGAATGATCGGCTCATTGAAGTGTTTTTGGTCAAATCGCACTCAGCGCCGTAGCAGGACGACTTAGAGGAGATCCTCCGCTTATTGTCGTCATCGCCGCGTCAGCGGACTATTGAGTACGGAATTCACCAGGCCGACCGAGCACCCGACCTCTCTAGCGATGGCGCGCTGCGACAACCCAGCGGCGCGCAGCATGAGGATTCGGTCGTCCCGTAGCTCACGCGCCAGTTGGATCTCGCCATGCTCGTCGGCCACGTGTTCAACGGTACTAAAAGTTCAAACCCGGTAGAACGCGATTGGTCCCACGCGGTGATGTTGGATGCCGCGTGAAGAGCCGCCAGGGTCGGCACTGAAATGTTCTTCAGCCAATCGCGATCAGGTCTATCTCAAGACGCACGATGGGCTTGCAATCAGTCCTTTGGCATAACCTGGATGGTCTTGTGTCGGTATCTCTCGGGGGACGGCAATTCATAGCCAAGGTCAGCGGCGCTCTTCGACGTGAAGGGGCGGGTGCCGTCTAGCCTCTGTGCGAGCTTCTCTGCCTGCGAACGTCCGCCAGTCTGTCCCCGTGCGTTACTAACTTCGCGCAGGATTGAGCCATCCCGACGTATCAGCCAGAAGCGACCCGAGTCGGACGAAATCACCGCGACCTTCTTCGTGCCTTTCCAATCATTGTGGTCCACCGCCCATAGTCGCAAGGCGTCGAAATCCTCGGACTCAGCCAACGCTGGGCATGGGGCTACAGAGCCGTGGTCCTCGTACAGCCGGTACTTCACTGGCGCACCTCCCACTCGCAGGCTCTGTTGCCCCAATGCAGTGATTTCACCACGCAATCGAGCCCTGTCAAGCCCTATAGATTGGAGTGTCTTTCGGCCCCAGTCGCTATCAGAAGCGACGGCCTGCACTTCGCCGATCTCGTCCCGTATTAGCGCGGCGGCTGATGCTTGATCCAACCTCGCCGTTGGCTACGAACTGCCGCGCTAAGGTCGGCAGTTATGGACCCGGACGTTGCTTCACTCCGCCGCAAATGAGTCTCGAACAGGGCGACTACGGCCTGTGGATGAGTTGTCAGCACTACAGCGGCTGTGGTCGCAACCGCTACGAACGCGAGCACAACCTGCCGAGTCGGTGGCCGGGCCAACGCCCCCATTACGCTGCCGCCGAAATCGCCACGTTAGTCGCGCTATGCGACGAGCTGCCCTCACATCGGGGCCACCCGTTCATCGCCAGGTGGAACGGTGAGGACTGGCAGACTGTTGGCATGGTCTGGACCGATGGCTGTGTCCAAATCAACGACAAGTTGCGACCGGACAAGTACGACCGGTTGCGCCGCGGCAAGGGCAAATCCAGCTATCCGGCGAGTTACCCGTCATTCGAATCCATTGCCAAAGACGACGTGCCGACCAAGTACGTCTGAGTGCCGCGTAGAACGAACAAGTACGCAGCTAATGTCGCCCTGCCATCGATCAGAGGCGTATCGACCAAATCGTTGACTAGGCAACAGCCTTAGCCCACGGGCTGGCACACACCTCCCGATCCAGGCGGGCCTCCCTTGCCGAAGTGATCTACTTTCACCGGGTCTGTTGTAATCCGTCAGGGTCGGCGAATTACGGCGGCTCAGAACCGCAATCCAACATCTAGTCAGCACGTCGGGGTAACTTCCACCTGTCTCAGAATCGAACCAGGGGGGTAGTTCAAGGCTATGGCTCAGACCAATGCCAATTTGATCTGGAAGATCGCCGATCTGCTGCGGGGGCCATATCAGCCCAACCAGTACGGGGACGTGATCTTGCCGTTCACCATCCTGCGCCGCCTGGACTGCATCCTGGAGCCCACCAAGACCGAGGTCCTCGCCGAGTACAAGAAGATCTCCTCGACCAAGGTCGACCCGGGCGTGCTGCTGAAGGCCAAGTTCAAGCTGCCGTTCTACAACACCTCGCGCTGGACCTTCGCTTCCCTAATCTCCGACCCGGAGGGCGTCGCCGACAACCTCGTCAACTACATCGAGCACTTCTCACCCAACGTGCGAGATGTGTTCGACGGCTTCAGGATGCTCGACCTGATCAGCGACCTGGCCAAGTCGGATCGGCTATATCTGATCGTCAAGGAGTTCGCCGCCGTCGACCTACATCCCAACGTGGTCACCAACCACGACATGGGCTACATCTTCGAAGAACTCATCCGAAAGTTCGCCGAGTCCAACAACGCCCAGGCCGGTGATCACTTCACCCCACGCGAAGTCATCGCCCTGATGGTGGACATCCTGTTCCACACCCAAGACGACGTGCTGACCAAACCCGGCACCGTGCGCACCATCTACGACCCCGCCGCCGGGACCGGGGGCATGCTCTCCACCGCCTACGACCATCTGATCGAGATGAACCCCAAGGCCCGCCCGGTGCTCTACGGCCAGGACATCAACCCTCGCTCGTATGCGATGTGCAAGTCGGACATGATCATCAAGGGCCAGGACATCGACAACATCCATCTCGGCGACACCCTGACCGATGACGGCTTCCGCACCCGGCACTTCGACTTCCTGCTGTCCAACCCGCCCTTCGGGGTGGCCTGGAACACCCAGCAGAAACAGGTCACCGACGAATACGAGCAGCGTGGCTTCGCAGGACGTTTCGGCCCTGGCCTACCTCGCGTGTCCGACGGGTCACTGCTGTTCCTGCTGCACCTGATCTCCAAGATGCAGCCCGTCAAGGGTGGCGAGGGTGGCAGCCGTCTGGCCATGGTCCTCAACGGCTCCCCGCTGTTTACTGGTGGGGCGGGGTCGGGTGAGTCGAACATTCGGCAGTGGATCATCGAGAATGACCTGCTGGACGCGATCATTGCGCTGCCGACTGACATGTTCTACAACACCGGCATCAGCACCTATATCTGGGTCTTGGACAACAACAAGCCGACCAAGCGCAGGGGCAAGGTCCAGCTCATCAACGCCGTGGGCATGTTCGGCAAGATGCGCAAATCCCTGGGCTCCAAGCGCAAAGAACTACGGCCCAAGGACATTGAGCGGATCTGCCACCTCTACGACAGCTTCCGCAACGAGCATGGCACCGACGAGCACCCCGCTGTATCGAAGGTGTTCACGGGCGAGGAGTTCGGCTACTCCACCATCACCGTCGAACGCCCATTGCAACTGCGGTTCACCCCCACCGAGGACAACATCGAGGAAGTCCTCGCTCAGAAGAGCATCGAGAAGCTCAAGCCTGGTGAGCAGGCCGCGATCCGCAATGCCCTGACCGGACTGATCGGGTGGGAGTACAAGGACCGCGACGGATTCGTCACCGAACTCAAGGACTCACTACGCAAGACGGGGTTGGCCAAACCGCCCGCCCCGCTGATCAAGACAATTTGCGCGGCAGTCGGGGAGCATGACGAGGACGCCACCACCGTCACCGATTCCAAAGGCAAACCCGAACCCGACCCAGCCCTGCGCGACACCGAGAACGTCCCCCTGGTCGAAGACATCGAGGAGTACTTCACCCGCGAAGTCCTGCCTCATGTTGCCGATGCATGGATTGACCACGAGAAGACCAAGATCGGCTACGAGATCCCGTTCACCCGCCACTTCTACCGCTATGTGCCACCTAGGCCGTTGGAGGAGATCCAGAAAGACCTCCGCGTCCTGGTCGGTGAAATCCAAGCCATGCTCGCCGAGGTCGGAGCATGACATGGCCCGCTTACCCTAGGTATCGCGATTCCAGGGTTGACTGGCTAGGGGACGTTCCCGATTCCTGGGCTGTGACCCAGCTACGCCACGTGTGCAAAGTGTCGACTGGAGACAAGGACACGATCAACCGCGTCGACGACGGCGAGTACCCGTTTTTCATCCGCTCTGAAGAAATTCAGCGGATCAACTCTTGGTCGCTTGACTGCGAGGCGGTCCTGACGCCGGGCGACGGGGCGGTGGGGAAGGTATTCCATCACTACGTAGGGAAATTTGACTTTCACCAGCGTGTTTATGCCTTCTACGACTTCCGAATGGTCCTTGGCCGATACTTCTTCTATTACCTCTCCGGGCTATTCGCAGCCGTTGCCCTGGATGGGAGTGCGAAAACAACCGTTGACTCGCTAAGGATGCCGCTGATCAAGGGCTTCCAACTGACATTTCCGTCGAGCGGAACGGATCAGCGGGAGATCGTCGAGTTCCTAGACCGCGAGACCGCCAAGATCGATGCGCTGATCGGCAAGCAGGAGCGGCTCATCGCCACCCTGCAGGAGCGACGCGGTGCCGTCGCCGATCAGCTGCTCAATCCGCCCGGCCTTATCCTCCCGCTGAAGCGCATTGTCGCGGACGTGACGGTAGGAATCGTGGTCACCCCCTCAGCGTGGTATGCGGATGAAGGAGTCCCCGCGCTGCGCGGACTCAACATTCGACCCGGTCTCGTTACATCGGAGGACCTCGTCTACTTGACTCCTGAGGGAGACGCCCTCCATGCGAAGTCGCGCCTCTGCGCGGGCGACGTGGTCATGGTGCGCACCGGTCAAGCCGGGTCAGCCGCAGTGATACCAAACCAACTGAGCGGGGCTAATGCCATTGATCTGCTAATCATCCGTCCGGGTGCTAAGGCTGACCCCGACTTTCTCGCCGCCTACTTCAATGCACCGTCAACTCGGGAGAAGATCGCACACGGCTCCGTAGGGGCGATCCAAGGGCATTTCAACGTGAGCGCTCTAAGGGAGTTGGAGTTCCCCTCTATTGATATTGCCGAACAACGCCGCCGGGCAGAGCATTGGTCCATCCAAGCTTGCAACATCGACGCCCTGATCGAAAAGACCGAGACGTTCATCGAGCTCTCGCGTGAGTATCGGTCGGCGCTGATCACCGATGTGGTGACCGGGAAGATCGATGTGCGAGGGGCGGCGTGATCGTGTCGCAGCAGCATCATGAGTCCTCCTTCGAGATCGAGATCTGCCAGCACCTGGCCGAGAACGGGTGGCTGTACTCACCGACCGATGCGGGCTATGACCGTGAGCTGGCGTTGTTTCCCGAGGATGTGTTCGGTTGGTTGGCTGAAACCCAGCCGGATCAGTTAGCCAAGCGGGTCAAGCCGGATCTGACCGGTGAGGCGCTGGCCAAGGCCCAGGCCGGTGTCCTGGCCACGTTGGTGAAGGCGTTGGGGGCTGATCCGAAGGCCAATGGTGGCACGTTGTCGGTGCTGCGGCGCGGGTTCAAGGACCTCAATGCCCAGTTCCAGATGTGCCAGTTCCGGCCCAACACATCGCTGAACGAGACCACCGCCAAGAAGTACGAGGCGGTGCGGCTGCGGGTGATGCGCCAGGTGCATTACTCAACGAGCAACAACAACAGCATCGACCTGGTGCTCTTCGTCAACGGCATTCCCGTGGCCACCGCCGAGTTGAAGACGGACTTCACTCAGAACATCACCGATGCGGTCCTGCAATACAAAGATCACCGGCTGCCCAAGGGTGAACCCTTGCTGGGGTTTGGGTCTCGGGCGTTGGTGCATTTCGCGGTGTCCAACAGCGAGGTGCAGATGACCACCAAGCTGGCGGGCAAGGACACCGTCTTCCTACCGTTCAATCGGGGCAACAAGCACCACGCCGGGAATCCGCCCAATCCGCACGGCTCACCGACGGCGTATCTGTGGCAGCAGATCCTGGCGCGTGACACCTGGCTGGACATCCTCGGACGTTTCCTGCACCTACAGGTCACCGACAAGGTCGACCCAGTGTCGGACAAGAAGATCCGCACTCAGACCATGCTCTTCCCGCGCTACCACCAGTGGGACGCAGTCACCCGGTTAGTCGAAGGGGCCCGCGATCAAGGGCCGGGACACCGGTATCTGATCCAGCACTCGGCAGGGTCGGGCAAGACCAACAGCATTTCGTGGCTGGCGCATCGGCTGTCGGTTCTGCATGACGAGGCCAACACGCCGGTGTTCGATTCGGTCATCGTGATCACCGACCGCAACATCCTCGATACTCAGCTGCAGGAAGCGATCCGTCAGATCGACCGCACCCCCGGAGTGGTCGCGCACATCGCTGGTTTGGGTGGGGCCAAGTCGCAGGAGCTGGCCGATGCGCTCACTGGTGGGACGAAGATCATCATCGTCACCATCCAGACCTTCCCCTTCGCCCTGGAGTTGATCCGCACCCAGGCCAACCTGAAGGGCAAGAGCTTCGCGATCATCGCCGATGAGGCCCACTCCTCGCAGGCCGGGGAAGCCTCCAAGCGGCTCAAGGCGGCCCTGACGGCCACCGAGCTGGGTGATCTCGAAGACGGTGGCACGGTGGACGCTGAGGACATGCTGGCCGCGGAGATGGCTGCCCGGGCCGAGGCGAAGAACTTGTCGTTCTTTGCGTTCACCGCCACCCCGAAGGCCAAGACCCTGGAACTGTTCGGGCATAAGGGCATCGACGGCACGCCGCACCCGTTTCACTTGTACTCGATGCAGCAGGCTATCGAAGAAGGCTTCATCCTCGATGTGCTGAAGAACTACACCCCCTACAAGACGGCGTTCCGGCTCACCCACAACGGGCAAACCTTCGAAACCGAAGACACCGCCGCTACGGGGACCATCCAGGTCTCTGGGGGCTCCAGCACCGACCTGGTGGATAAGAGCGCGGCGATCAAGTCGGTGATGAACTGGGTGAAACTGCACCCCACCAACATCTCCCAGAAGGTGCAGATCATCATCGAGCACTTCCGGGAGAATGTCGGCTGGCGCTTGGATGGCAAGGCCAAGGCGATGGTGGTCACCTCGTCACGTAAAGCGGCGGTGCGCTACAAGTTGGCCTTCGACAAATACGTCGCTGAACAGGGCTACACCGATGTAGCGGCCTTGGTGGCGTTCTCCGGTGAGGTCACTGATCTGGAGTCGGGGTTGGAGAAGGTCACCGAGACTTCGATGAATCCGGGCTTGAAGGGCCGCGATCTGCGGGATGCGTTCGCGACCGACGAGTACCAGGTGATGTTGGTGGCCAACAAGTTCCAGACCGGGTTCGACCAACCCCTGCTGGTAGCCATGTACGTCGACAAACGGCTGTCCGGGGTGGCTGCGGTGCAGACCCTGTCCCGGCTCAACCGGGTTGCTCCCGGTAAGGATCAGACCTTCGTGCTGGATTTCGCCAACACCGCCGAGGACATCATCGAGGCCTTCGAGCCCTACTACCAAGCGACCACGCTTGCCGATGTCACTGATCCGAACATCGTCCACTCGACGATGGCCAAGCTGGATGCCGCAGCGATCTATCAGGAGTCCGAGATCAACGGACTGGTCGCCGACTACCTGGCCAAGAAGGGCAACAACGCCCTGACCAAATGGGTCACCCCGGCCCGGGACCGCTTCCGTGACCGGGAACGCGATGCCATCGACCACAACGACAAGCTCGCCCTCGACGAATTACACCTGTTCCGCAAGGACGTGAGCACTTTCCTGCGCCAATACGATTTTTTGTCGCAAATCGTCAACTACGAGGACATGTCGTTGGAGAAGCTCTCGATCTACCTGCGGCACCTGGCCCCGGTGATCAGCAGCGAGCAGCTCAACCATGAGATCGATCTGTCCACCGTCGATTTCGACTATCTGGCGCAGCATGGGCAGGGGACCACTTCGGGCAAGCTCGCCGGTGGCACCCCGCTGGAACCAGCCAAGGAGTCAGGCACTGGGACAGCTAAAGATCCCGAACTGGTGGCCCTCGACGAGGTCATCGCCCAGATCAATGACCTGTTCTCCGGTGAGCACCCCGACTCCAGCGTGCGCAACGTGATCACCCACATCAAGGACCGGCTCGAAGAAAGCGAGACCCTGCAGCAGCAGGCGCAGAACAACTCTCTGGCTCAGTTCTCGGCCAGCCCGGACCTACAGAACGAGTTCGTCGGTGCGGTGATCGGGGCGATGGACTCCTCCGAAGACCTGTCCACGCAGATCCTCAACAACCCCGAGATCTCGCAGAAACTGATGGGTGAGTTGGTGCCGATCATCTTTAAGGCCCTGCAGACGACGGCATGATGTGTAGTTACTGACATCGTGTCGCGTGGCCCGATTTCAGTCATCAACAGCGCGCCAGGCGGCGAGGTGCCGCTCCACTGCCTCGTGGTCATCCCTGGCCATAGCCTGCATCGCGGCCCAGTGATGCCGTCGCATCTCTTCGTCTTCGAGGCACTCCCGGATGGTGCGCAGCCTCACCCTGAGGGCGTCGATGGCCTTGTTGGCCCCGTCGGAGAACGCCACGGTCTCCAGGACCTTGCTGTCGGGCATGCCGCGTTGCTCGTTGTACATGCCGTGACGCTCCAGCTCCGTGACGATCCTGGCCACCTCTGCAATCAGCTGATCGACGGGACGGGACCGTGCCGTGCTGCGCTGGCGGTAGGCCCGTTGGCGGCAGGCTGAGCTGCAGTAGGCCGCATCGCTGCGGGCCTGGAACAGGCCACCACAGTCAGCACAAGTTCTGGAGGTGGTATGCCTCATGTCCTAAAGCGTAACGCGATCTGTAACGGTCAACGGTTGGCTCATGCGAAGTCGCGAATCCCCACTGCCCAAACGTCCAGGGGCAGCAATACCCCGTCGGCGGTGGGAAATGACGGGTCGATTCCGCCGAATCATTGTCTGCTACATCTCTGCCTGCCGATGATCAGTCCACACGGGCGTAGGACGCTTAGGGGTGGCTAGATGTGCGCGGGACTATAGGATAATTCCGCCTACAACGCTCACCAACGAGCACTGATTACATGGGTATTGCACTGCGTTGCACATCGCTAGTGGCGCAGTATCACCGCTACGCGTTCTAGTTTCTCGCCGTTCTAGATTGAAGTATGGCCACGATCAACGGCGCCGTCTCGCACTGGTTCACCGAACTTCCCCAACCTCGCCCCGCCCTGCCCGGTGACCGCGACGCCGACGTCTGCATCGTCGGCGCCGGCTACACCGGATTGTGGACCGCCTACTACCTGAAGCAGGCCGACCCGTCGCTGCGGATCACCGTGCTGGAGGCCCGTTTTGCCGGGTTCGGCGCCTCCGGGCGCAACGGCGGCTGGCTGTCCGGGCTGGCGCCGGGGCATCGTGGCCTGCTGGCCAAGCAGTACGGCCGCGCTGCCGTGGTGGCCTGGCAACAGACCCTCAACGCGGCCGTCGACGAGGTCATCGCCGTGGCGGCCAGGGAGAACATCGACGCCGACATCGTCAAGGGCGGCAACCTGGAAGTCGCCCGCAACGGGGCGCAGGCCCGCCGGCTGCGTGCCGAGGCCGACGAGGACCGCGAATGGGGGACCGACGGCATCGAGATGCTGAGCGCCGCCGAAGCCGCCGCCCGAGTGCGGGTGGACAGCGTGGTGCTCGGCTCGTTCAACCCGCATTGCGCGCGGATCCAGCCCGCCAAGCTGGCGCGCGGTCTGGCCGACGTCGTCCAACGTCTCGGCGTGACCATCTACGAGCAGACCCCGGTGGCGGCGATCAGCCCGGGACGGGCCCAGACACCGATGGGTGCGGTGCGGGCGCCGATCGTGCTGCGCGCGACCGAGGGGTTCACGCCGCGGATGCGTGGGCTGCGGCGGCGCTGGCTGCCGATGAACAGCGCGATGATCGCCACCGACCCGATCCCGGATGACGTGTGGGCGCGCATCGGCTGGGAAGGCCGCGAAACGATGGGCGACCTCGCGCACGGGTTCTTCTACGCACAGCGCACCGCCGACGACCGCATCGCGATCGGTGGCCGGGCGGTGCCGTATCGCTACGCCTCCCGGATCGATCACGACGGCGGCGTCGGCGCGGACACCATCAGCTATCTGACCCGGGTGCTCAACACCGTCCTGCCGCAGACCCGCGGGGTGCCCATCGCGCACGGCTGGTGCGGCGTGCTCGGCGTGCCCCGCGACTGGTCGGCCGGCGTCAGCCTGGACCCCGTGACAGGACTGGGTGAGGCAGGCGGATACGTCGGCCACGGCGTGACGGCGACCAACCTGGCCGGCCGGACCCTGACCGACCTGGTGCTCAAGCAGTCCACGCCGTTGACCGCGCTGCCCTGGGTCGGTCACCACTCCCGGACCTGGGAGCCTGAACCGTTTCGCTGGCTCGGGGTGCGCGGCATGTACACCGCCTACAAGGTGGCCGACCGGCACGAGGCCGGCGGCCGGTCCACGACATCGCCGATCGCCGTGGTCGCCGACGCTATTGCTCGCCGCCCGTAGCGCGGGCCGCGCAATCAGGCACAGTGGGAATCATGAGAGGCAGACGGTGTTGCATGAACTACGCCTCACGTAGGGAGAATCACCGATGAGCACACGAGAGATCAGGCAGCCGTCTGCCGAGCATCCGATCACGGTCACCCCGACCAGCGGCCGTGTCCAGGTCCGGGTCAACGGTGAAGTGGTCGCCGACACCCGCGCCGCACTCGGCCTGGCCGAATCCACTTATCCGATAGCGCAATACATCCCGATCGGCGACGTCGATCCGGCCGCGCTGACTCGCACCGAGACCCACACGTACTGCCCGTACAAGGGGGATGCGAGCTATTACAGCGTCACCGCGGCGGGCACGACCGTCGACGACGCGATCTGGACCTACGACGAGCCCTATCCGGCGGTCGCCGCGATCGCCGGGCACGTCGCGTTCTACCCGACCAAGGCCGACATCAGCGTCGACCCGGACTGACCTTGGTTCCTGTCGAGCGCACGCTGACCTTCCCCGGCCCGGCCAGCCCGGGGCTGACGCTGGCGCCGCAGCGGCGCGGGCCGGGCGACCCGTGCTACCAACTCGACGGCGAACGGGCGATCTGGCGGACCAGCCTGCAGGCCAGCGGTCCGGTCACCGCGCGGGTTTCCCGCACCGCCCCCGACACGGTCGCCTGCCAAGCCTGGGGCGAGGGTGCCGAGGAGTACGTCCACGCGCTGCCCGCGCTACTGGGATTCGACGAAGATGCGAGGGATTTCCGTCCGCAGCACCCAGTTGTGGCGGCCGCGGCCGCGCGGGTCCCGCATCTTCGGCTGGGCCGCACCGCGCGGGTGCTCGAGGCGCTGATCCCGGCCGTGATCGAGCAACGGGTGCCCGGCGCGGACGCATTTCGCGCCTGGCGGCTGCTGGTCACCAAATTCGGCACCCCGGCGCCGGGGCCCGCCCCGGCACGGATGCGCGTGCCCCCCTCGGCCGAGGGGTGGCGGCGAATCCCGTCCTGGGAGTTCCATCGCGCCAACGTCGACCCCGGCCGCGCCCGCACGATCGTCGGCTGCGCGCAGCGGGCGGCCGCGCTCGAGCGGTTGTCGGGCCGTCCCGTGTCCGACGCGAGGGATGCCCTCACCACGCTCCCGGGCGTCGGGGTGTGGACGGCAGCCGAGGTCGCCCAGCGGGCCTTCGGCGACGCCGATGCACTCTCGATCGGCGACTATCACATCGCGAAAATGATCGGCTGGACACTGGTCGGTCGGCCGGTCGACGACGCCGGGATGGTGGAGCTGCTCGAACCGATGCGCCCGCACCGCCATCGCGCGGTGCGGCTGCTCTACGCCAGCGGACTGGCGTACGAACCGCGCCGCGGCGCCCGGCTTCCGATTCAGCAGATCAGCAAGCTCTGACGTGCTTCGGGTTTCCTGTCAGGCAGGCCGGGTATGCAGCCGGTCTACCGCGAAAGCACGAAGGAGCGATTTACATGGGTTCGAAATTCACCGTCCCCGGATTGTCGGACGCGAAGAGCCGCAAGGTCGCCGATCTGTTGCAGAAGCAGCTGAGCACCTATAACGATCTGCACTTGACGTTGAAGCATGTGCACTGGAATGTCGTGGGCCCCAGCTTCATCGGCGTGCACGAGATGATCGATCCGCAGGTCGAACTCGTTCGTGGCTACGCCGACGAGGTCGCCGAGCGGATCGCCACACTCGGCCACTCACCGCAGGGCACACCGGGCGCCATCCTCAAGGACCGTACGTGGGATGACTATTCCGTGGGCCGCGACACCGTGCCGGCGCACCTGGCGGCGCTGGACCTGGTCTACGACGGGGTCATCGAAGACATCCGCAAGGCGATCGAGGCCACCGACGATCTGGACCCGGTGACCCAGGACATCCTCATCGGTCATGCCGCCGCACTGGAGAAGTTCCAGTGGTTCGTGCGTGCCCACCTCGAGAATGCCGCTGGCTCACTGGAACACGAAGGCAAGTCGACCGAGAAGAGCGCCGCCAAAGCTGCGCGCTGAGCCGTTTACTTCTCCAGCGCGTCGTCGCGAACCGGCCGGTCGGCGAGTTCCTCGTTGCGCCCGAACAAGATCGGGTAGAGGACGCCCGCGAGAGCGGCGCCGACCAGCGGTGCGAGCCAGAACACCCAGAGCTGGGCGGGGGCGCCGTCGCCGTTGAAGAACGCGACACCCGTCGAGCGCGCCGGGTTGACCGACGTGTTCGAGATCGGGATCGAGATCAGGTGGATCAGCGTGAGCATCAGGCCGATTGCCAAGCCCGCGAAGCCCTTTGGTGAGCGGTCATCGGTGGCGCCCAGGATGACGAGCAGGAACAGGAACGTCAGCACAATCTCGGTGATCACCACGGCGACCAGCGAGTAGCCGAAGGGGGAGTGGTCACCGTAGCCGTTGGCGGCCATGTGACCGGTTGCCGAGAAGTCCTCCCGGCCCTTGGCGATCCAATAGATCAGGGCGCCGGCGACCAGGCCGCCGAGCACCTGGATGACCCAATACGCCGGCAGCGCTTTCCATTCCACGCGCTTGGCCAGCGCAGCACCCAGCGTGACAGCCGGGTTGAAGTGGCCACCGGAGATCGTGCCGAAGGCGTAAACACCGGCGAGCACCGTGAGGCCGAAGGCCAGTGCCACCCCGGAGAATCCGATGCCCATGCCACCGCCGGGGCTCGCGGCGAAAACCGCCGCGCCGCAACCGCCGAGAACCAACAGGAACGTACCGATGAACTCTGCGGCGAGTCGGTGCGCCATCGTGGGAGCAGTCACTGGTGTAACCCTTTCGCCGTTGAATCGGGCATGTGTGGATGCAGGATTGCACGATTGATGCGCTGAACGCACGAGGCTTAGCTGAATTGTGTTGAGACAGTGACCTGGGGGCCGCTACGGCTCGGGCGCGTCATCCTCGGCAGTCGACATGATCTCCGGTGCCGGCACCGTGACCCGTTCGGCGGCCGCGGTCTCGCGGTTGAGCCGCTGGGCCTGATAGATCGACACCGGGGTCCGGATGATGATCAGGTAGGCGATGCCGACGGCGACCATCGCGCCAGGGATCACCGAGAACGATCCGGTCATCTCGGCGACCATGAGCATCACGGCCAACGGCGCGTGGGCCACGCTGCCGAAGCAGGCCATCATCGCGGCGATGACGAAAACTCCTGGCCCTGAGGGCACCGCAGGCATGCCCGCCAGATCGGCCAGCCGCCAGATCGCCGCGCCGACGAACGCACCGATCACGATGCCCGGCCCGAAAATGCCTCCGGAGCCGCCACTTCCGATGGACAGCGACGTGGCAATGATCTTGGCGATCGGGAGTACGAGCACAATCCACAGCGGGATCGACAGCAGCCCTTCCTTCGTCGTGGCGATCTGCACCCAGCCGTAGCCGCTGGACAGGATCTGCGGGATGACCAGGGCCAGTAGGCCAACCAGCAGGCCGCCGATCGCGGGCTTGATGATCTTGTTGCCGGGCAGCCGGTGCGTCAGCGCAACGGTGCCGTAGAACACTCGCGCGTAGAGGTATCCGACTGCCGCCGAGGCGATCCCGATCACGGCGAACCAGCCCAGTTGCGCGGGATCGAAGACGTAGTCGTGTTCCACAAATCCGAACATCGGCTCGAAACCGAGGATGGAGCCGTAAACGGCGTAGGCGGTCCCCGAGGTGACGAACCCGGGGATCAGCGCCTTGTAGTCGAAGTCCTCGCGGTAGACGATCGACGCGGCCAGCACCGCACCGCCCAGCGGCGCACCGAAGATCGCGCCGATACCCGATCCGATACCCAGTGAGACCGCGACTCGGCCGTCGGCGTCGGTCAGGTCGAACATCCGCGTCAGCAGTGACCCGAATCCCGCCGAGATCTGGGCGGTGGGTCCCTCGCGGCCGGCGGAACCGCCAGAGCCGATCGTCAGCGCGCTGGAGACCAGCTTCACCAGCACCGCGCGGACGCGGATCGAGCGGGGATCGGTGTGGACGGCCTCGATGGCGCTGTCGGTGCCGTGGCCCTCGGCTTCCGGTGCCAGCTTCGCCACCAGGATGGCCGACACCAGCGCGCCGCCGAACACGATCAGCGGGATGGCCCATGGGCGGACGAAGCCGGCGGAACCGGTGCCGCCACCGTCGGCGTAGGCCTGCGGTGCGTGATAGCCGCCGAGGTAGCCGAGCAGGAACTGGCCGGTGTAGTCCAGGGCGAGGTAGAAGATGACGGCGCCGAGCCCGGCGATGATGCCGATCGCGACCCCGAGGATCAGCCACTTCCGCAGATAGGGGGATTCCCGGAGGAATTCGCCCAGCCGTCCGCCTGCCTTGCTGCCGATCGGCGCCTGGGCCATCTGCGGATGCTAGCAGCGCATGAGCACTAGGCGTCGAGGTCCTGCTGGACCAGCTCGGCGATGCTCGCGCACGCCGCCTCGTCCTCGGAGGCGACGGTGACTTCCGCCCCATTGCCTGCGCCCAGGGTCATGATCATCAGCGCCGAGCCGGCGTCCACCGGCTCGCCGCCGTCGACCGACAAGGTCACCGGAACGCCCGCGTTGACAACGGCTTCGGAGATGATCGCGGCGGGGCGGGCGTGCAGTCCGATCGCCGAGCCGACGATGACGGTCTTGGTGTGCATGAGACTCCCTCTGTTGGTGCCGAATTCGACGTTATGGAGATGTTTACTCGAACTTCTTCGGTCAAACGTTGGTTTCGGCGAGGGGGGTGGCGGCAGTGGCGGAGGCAGCCTTCCCGGCGAACTGCTTGGCGCCCATCACCGCGAACGCGCCGACGGCGGTGCCCGCGGCCAGGGCCACCAGGAACCAGACCAGGTTGCCGATCGCGAAGAACACGAAGATCCCGCCGTGCGGCGCCTTGAGCGTCACGTCGAAGGCCATGATCAGCGCACCGGTGAGTGCCCCGCCGGCCATCATGGACGGGATCACCCGCAGCGGGTCGGCGGCGGCGAACGGGATAGCGCCCTCGGAGATGAAGGAGGCGCCCAACAGCCAAGC
This sequence comes from Mycobacterium sp. RTGN5, assembly GCF_033804465.1. NCBI lineage: Bacteria > Bacillati > Actinomycetota > Actinomycetes > Mycobacteriales > Mycobacteriaceae > Mycobacterium > Mycobacterium sp. RTGN5. The sequence continues at coordinate 374,504 of NZ_JAPZLA010000004.1, read as the reverse complement.
CGCCCTGCCATTCTCGCGCTCCGGCTCGCTGAACAGACCCGGCCGGATGGTGGTGGCGAGCGCCATCGCGAGAGGGGGCACCATGCCGGCGGCCATCACCGCGGCCATGATGCGCAGCGAGGAGGGGTCGGCGACGTTGAGCCCGGCGGTGGCGAACGCGTAGGCCGCCTTGTTGACCGGCCCGCCGAGGTCGAAGCACATCATCAGGCCCAGGATCACCCCGAGCAGGATCACCGACGCGCCGGTGAGGCCGTTGAGCCAGTTGGTCAGTCCGGAGGTGATCGCGGCCAGCGGGCGGCCCAGCAGCAGGAACATCAGCAGGCCGACGATCAGCGAGGCGAACAGCGGGATGATCACCACCGGCATCAGGCCGCGCAGCCATTGCGGCACGCTCACCCGGCTGATCCACAGTGCCGCGAAGCCCGCGATCAAGCCGCCGACGATACCGCCGATGAAGCCGCCGCCGACGTACACCGCGACCGCGCCGGCGGTGAAACCCGGTGCGAGACCGGGCCGGTCGGCGATGGCGAACGAGATGTAGCCGGCCAGCGCCGGAACGAGAAAGCTGAATGCCAAGCCACCCAGGGTGAACAACACCGCGCCGAGGTACTGGGTGAACCCGCCGCTAGGCAGGTTGGTCAGCGAGTTGGTGGTGGCGATCAGATTGCCCAGCGACTTGGTCGCGCCGTCGGGGGTGTTGGCAATGTCGTAGCCCGCGAACAGGAAGCCCAGCGCGATCAGCAGACCGCCGGCGGCCACGAACGGAATCATGTAGCTGACACCGGTCAACAGGATCTGCCGGGTCCGGGTGCCCCAGCCGACTCCGCCGGCGGGCGCACCGCCCTCGGCCGCGGCGGCCGTACCCTCGACTCGTGCGGCCTTCGGATTGTCCGACGCGGCAACGGCTTCAGCGATCATGACGTCGGGCTCGTTGATGGCCCGCTTGACGCCGGAGGCGATCACCGGCTTACCGGCGAAACGCTGGCGGTCCTTGACCCCGACATCGGTGGCGAAGATGACGGCGTCGGCGCCGCTGATAATGTCCACGCTCACCGGTGTGCTTCCCGAGGAGCCCTGGGTTTCCACCGTGAGGCTGATCCCTGCGCGCTCGGCGGCCAGCTTCAACGCGTCGGCGGCCATGTAGGTATGGGCGATCCCGGTGGGGCACGCCGTGATCGCGATGATCGACTTGGTCTGTGCGGCCGTGGGTTTGGCCGCGGCGACGGGGGCGGCAGCCGGTGTGGCGGCAGCCGGGTTCACCACACCGTTGACCAGGCTGACCACGTCTTCGGCTGACTTGGCATCACGCAACGACTGCACGAAGTCCGGCCGCACCAACGCGCGGGCCAGGCTGGACAGCAGCTTCATGTGCTCCGCGCCTGCGCCGTCGGGTGCGGCGATCAGGAACACCAGATCCGCGGGGCCGTCGGGCGCACCGAAGTCGACCTTCGGGGACAGCCGGGCGAATCCGATCGACGGGCTGGTCACCGCTGCCGAGCGGCAGTGCGGGATCGCGATACCCCCGGGAAGCCCGGTGGCCGACTGCGCTTCGCGGGCCATGGCCGCGGCCTGTAGTGCCGCGCCGTCGCTGACCCGCCCGCTGTCGGCAAGCCTGCTGGCGAGCAGGCCGATCACCGACTCCTTGTCCGACCCGGCGTCGACGTCGAGCAGCACCAGGTCGGTGCTGATGATGGAGGGGGTGGAGTTCGTCATGATGGGGTGCCTTTTGGGTATCAGTTGCGCGCGGGATAGGGCGATATCGAGGTGACTGCCACCTCGTCGAGGTCGATCTCGGCAGGCGCCGGGAGCGCCGAACCGGGAAGTGCCGCAGCGGCACTGCCGTAGGCGACAGCCATCTGCAGTCGTTGCGGCGCCTGGGCACCACCGACATCGGCGCGTACGTAGCCGGCGAGTGAGGAGTCGCCGGCGCCGACGGTGCTCCTTGGCTTGATCGGAGGTGGGGTGGCCAGCCAGCTGCCGGTGTCGTTGACCAGCAATGCGCCGGCCGCGCCGAGGGTGGCCAGTACGGTCTTGGCGCCGCGGTCGAGCAGTTGCCGAGCGGCGTCGATGACAGGATCGGGATTGCCCTGGGCCAGAGCGTCTTCCAGCGACTGCGCATCGACGCCCGCCAGGCTGGCCAGCTCCTCGGAGTTCGGCTTGATCAGGTCGGGTGCCGCGGTGGCGAAACCCGCGGCCAGCGCCGCGAGGGGGGCATCGGAGGTGTCGACAGCGACTTTGCAGTCGTAGGACTGCAATTGGGCCACCACATCGGCGTACCAGGTGTCCGGCATCCCGGGTGGCAGGGATCCGGACAACACCACCCAGCGCGCGGTTGCCGCACGATCGAGGATCGCCTTGGTGAACGCGGCCAGCACGGGCCCATCGATCACCGCGCCGGGCTCGTTGATCTTCGTTGTGGTGCCGTCGGATTCGGTGATCGCGAGGTTGGTGCGGACCGCACCATCGATGGGCACTGCGTAGAACGGCACGCCGCATGACTCCAGCGCCGCGACGATCGGGTCATGGCGGGCGGCGGGCAGCACCGCGACGGTGTCCAGCCCGGCCAGCGTCAGGGCCCGTGCGACGTTGACGCCCTTGCCGCCCGGTTCGGTCGTCACCGATTGCACCCGGTGCACCGCGCCGCGCACCAATTGGGCGGGCAGCGTCACCGTACGATCGATGCTCGGGTTGGGTGTGACGGTGACGATCATGATTCCCCTCCTGCGGCAACGATTTCGATGCCCTGCTCGGCCAACTCGGTGCGGTTGGCCGCACTGATCTCGCAGTCGGTGATCAGGGCGTCGACACTGTCGATCGGCGCGAAGCTGACGAATTCCTCGCGACCGATCTTCGACGAGTCAGCCAGCACCACAACATAGTTCGCGCACCGGACCATCGCGCGCTTGACGGCCGCTTCCTCGCTGTCGGGGGTCGAGAGCCCGTGGCGCACGGTGATGCCGTTGGCGCCGATGAACGCGATGTCCACCCTCATCGTGTCGAGTGCGCGCAGCACCGGCTCGCCGACGGCGGCCTGGGTCAGGCCACGGACCCGGCCACCGAGCAGCTGCAGGTTGATGGACGGCATGGCGGCCAGCCGCGCCGCGATCGGCACCGAGTTGGTCACCGCCACCAGTTCCCGGTCGGCCGGCAGCATGGCCGCGACGCGGGCAGTGGTGGTGCCGGCGTCGAACAACACCGTCGCACCCGACAGCGGCAGGAATTCGGCCGCGGCCCTGGCGATGGCCTCCTTGTGGTCGGCGCGGGTGGTCTCCCGCTCGTCGACACCCGGCTCGACCACGTGCAGTGCCCGCACCGGGACCGCACCGCCGTGCACGCGGCGCAGCACGCCGGCCCGGTCCAGCACCGCCAGGTCGCGGCGGACCGTCTCGGTCGTGACGTCGTAGGCCAGGGCTAGTTCAGCCACCGACGCCCGCCCCTGAGACAGCACTCGGGCGGCGATCGCCTGCTGACGTTCTTCCGGGTACACGATTCTCCGTTTGTGTGGGGACACCAGTGGATTGAATGTTGGTATGTGTTGTTTTACCCCCGTTCGTGTTGACTTGTCAACGATTCGCTGTAACCTAGTTCACATGCCCGACTCATCCACACCTACCTCACTCGGTGCCGGACAGGTCCTCACCGGAGTCCCCGTCGTCCCCGGCGTCCGCTATGCACCGGTCATCCGTCCCGGTCGGCTGCCCGCCATCGACGACCTCGACCCCGGTGGTGAGCTCGCCGAAGACAAGCGCGACGGCGAGGCGACTCGGTTCACCGCCGCGGCGGCAACGGTTGCCGGGCGGCTGCGGGACCGTGCCGCCCATGCGACCGGCGCCGCCTCGGAGGTGCTGGCCGCCACCGCGATGCTGGCCCAGGATCGCGCCTGGCTGGGCGCGGCGGAAAAACGCATCAAAGAGGGCACGCCCGCGGTACGTGCCACCGCCGCGGCGGTGGAGCAGTTCGTCGAGCTGTTCACCAAGATGGGCGGGTTGATGGCCGAACGCGTCACCGACCTGCGCGACATCCGCGACCGGGTGGTGGCCGAGCTCAGCGGCCTGGCCGAGCCCGGTGTGCCGGTGCCGGCACAGCCGGCCATCCTCTGCGCGGAGGACCTCGCACCCGCCGACACCGCCGGCCTTGACCCCACGCTCGTCATCGGCCTGGCCACCACGCTCGGCGGCCCGACCAGCCACACCGCGATCATCGCCCGCCAGCTGGGCATCCCATGCGTGGTCGCCGTCCACGGTCTCGACGACATCCCGGCCGGTGCCGACGTCCTCATCGACGGGACCCGCGGCACCGTCAGCGTGTCACCCGACCCGGCCGAAGCCGCCGCCGCCGTCGACGCCTCCAAGGCGGCCGCCGCCGCGATGGCCGGCTGGACGGGCCCCGGCGCCACCGCCGACGGGCACCCGGTCTCGATCCTGGCCAATGTCCAGGACGGGTCCGCCGCCCGGGCCGCGCGGGAAACCCCGGCAGAGGGCATCGGGTTGTTCCGCACCGAACTGTGCTTCCTCAACCGCGACACCGAACCCACCGTCGACGAGCAGGCGTCGATCTACGGCGAGGTGCTCGACGCTTTCGCCGGGTGCAAGGTCGTCATCCGCACCTTGGACGCCGGTTCGGACAAGCCGCTGAAGTTCGTTGGGCATCCCAACGAGGCCAACCCCGCGCTCGGCGTGCGAGGAATCCGCATCGAGGCCCTTCATCCCGAGGTGCTCGAGCGTCAGCTGGACGCGATCGCGCTTGCGGCAGAGCGGACCGGCAGCGCGCCGTGGGTGATGGCACCGATGATCGCCACCCCCGACGAGGCCAAGCGGTTCGCCGATCGGGCCCGCCGCCGCGGCCTCCTCCCTGGCGTGATGATCGAGGTGCCCGCCGCCGCCCTGCTGGCCGACCACATCCTGGAGCATGTCGAGTTCCTCTCCATCGGCACCAATGACCTGGCGCAATACACGATGGCCGCCGACCGGATGTCCGCCGAACTGGCCACCCTGACCGACCCCTGGCAGCCCGGCGTGCTGGCGCTGGTCGCGCAGACCGCACGCGCCGGCGCCAGCAGGGGCAAGCCGGTCGGCGTCTGCGGCGAGGCTGCCGCCGACCCGCTGCTGGCCTGCGTACTGGTCGGGCTGGGCGTCACGTCGCTGTCGGCGGCCGCTGCCGCCGTGACCGGCGTCGGCGCCAAACTCGCCTCGGTCACCGTGGCGCAATGCCGCGACGCCGCCGATGCCGTGCTGACCACGGCGAGCGCGGCCGAGGCGCGCGCGGCGGCGTTGGCCGTGCTGGACTGACGGAATTAATCGGACTGCGGTCCGGTTAGAGATATCATGCCAGCAGTTACCGCAGACACGTTGTCACTACCGCGCCTGAGCGCGGCCGCCGCGACCGATACCGAACGGCCCGTCAGGTCCGTCACCACCGGTCCACGCGGGTTCGAAGGCGAAGGCTTCCCCGTCGTGCGCGCGTTCGCCGGCGTCAGCGCCGCCGACCTCGACCCCTTCGTCCACATGGACCAGATGGGTGAGGTCGAATACTCACCGGGCGAGCCCAAGGGCACCGACTGGCACCCGCACCGCGGCTTCGAGACGGTCACCTACATGATCGACGGCCGCTTCGCCCACCAGGATTCGCATGGCGGCGGCGGCCTGATCGCCGACGGCGCCACCCAGTGGATGACCGCTGGTTCGGGCATCCTGCACATCGAGACGCCGCCGGCCGAGCTGGTGGAAAGCGGCGGGCTGTTCCACGGAATCCAGTTGTGGGTCAACCTGCCTCGCGCGGACAAGTTCGCGCAGCCGCGCTATCAGTCGATCGAGGGTGGCGCCGTTCGCCTCTTGTCGTCGGCCGATGGCGGTGCGCTGGTGCGTGTGATCGCCGGCGACGTCGACGGCTGGGCGGGCCCGGGCATGACGCACACCCCGATCACGTTGGCGCACGCCAGTATCGAGCCTGGCGCTCAGCTGAACTTGGCGTGGCCACGCGATTACAACGCGTTGGTCTATGTGCTCTCCGGTCGCGGCACGGTCGGTCCGATCGGGCATCCGATTGCGCAGGGACAGCTCGCGGTGCTCGGGCCGGGCGACCGCATCACGGTGGCCGCCGATGCCGGTCAGGACGCCAACCGGCCGGCCATGGAGGTTCTTCTGTTGGGCGGCAAGCCGATTCGTGAGCCGGTCTTCCATTACGGGCCGTTCGTGATGAACTCCAAGTCCGAGGTCGCCCAGGCGCTCGACGATTTCAACGCAGGCCGATTCGGCGTCATCCCGCCGGGCGCGCTGATGCCGCACCGCGCCGGTCGCGGGTAGACGGGTTCAGGTGCGCGCCGGCTCGGCGGCCAGGGCAGGCGGATAGGTCAGCTCCAGCTCGCCGAGGTTGGCCGCGGCGGTGACCAGCGGCAGCGCCGCCGACACCGCCAGGTCTCCCTCGCCGGCCTCGGCGCGCAACGCGGGCACCAGATCGTCGCTGATCGGTGCGGTCAGCCCGGTTCCGCCGCTGCCGTCGAAGCGGGCGCAGAGCGCGCCGGCGTGGGCCTCGAGCACCGCCCGCGCCTGCGGGTACACCCCCAGCGGCGGCGGCACGATATCGGCGATCAGGTCAGCGGCGGCGCGCAGCCGGACCGCGCGGCTGGATGACCGCACCACCGGTGCGCGGGAGTCCGTGGGTCCACCACTCTCGGAAAGGTATTGGCGCACTGCGTCATCCAGGGTCCGTGACGCCGTGAGAGCGTCGTGGCTGAGCGCGTTCACATCGTTCTCCGCCTGCTCGAAGGCGCCGCGGGTCACGCGCAGGACCGCCGCCCGCAGATAGCGGGAGCCCACCTCCCGCGCCGTGTCGACCGCCTGCTGTACGGCGGTTTTCGCCCCGCGTGGCCACAGCAGCAGCGACACGACGACACCCACCGAAGCGCCCACCACGACGTCCTCGATCCGGATCAGGCCGACGGCCCACCCGCTCGGGACGATCAGGTTGAACACGATCAGCACCATCATCGTGAACGCGGCCTGGGTCGCGGTGAACGAACCGATCTCGGGCACGTACGCCGAACCGAAGGCCACCAGCGGCAACAGCACCCACATCACGATCGGATCGGTACCGAGCAGCTCGATCACGATCGCGCCGAGGACGAAGCCGATCACGGTGCCGCTTACTGCGCGCACGACGGTGGTGCCGGTGGTCAGCGCGCTGCTGCGCAGCACCGACAACGCCCCGAGGACCACCCAGAATCCGTGCTGCACGGGAAAGACGAACGTGACGAGCACGGCCAGTGCCAGACCCAGTCCGGTCCGCACGCTGTTGCGGGCGGTGACCGACCGGGTCGCCAGATGGCCACTGGTCAGTGCGGTGAACGCTTCAGTCTCGGAGTACACCCGCTCGGCGATCCCGGTCTCGGGCAACCGCCGCCCCAGCACTCGCGCCCAGACCGGTCGCGCGTCGGCCGCCGCGGCGCTGGCGATCAGCCGCCCGGTGACCCCGACCGCGGCGCCGATGGTGCGCCGGTTGAGCAGGGTTCGGCCCAGCGCGACGGCTTCGTCGTCGTCGGGCTCAGCGAGGATGTCGACGATGTCCTGCCGGTAGCTGCCGATCGCGATGGTCCGCGAGTCGCTCAGCGCGGTGGCCAGCTCTGCGCGTTCGACGGCTCGGGCGCCCGGTCTGGTGATCTGTAGGACCCGGGCGCAATCCCGCAGCACCTGAACCACCGGTTCGCGCATCGGCCCGAGCAGCTCGCCGGTGTCACCGGTGACCCGATCACACAGCCACTGCAGGTCGTCGACCACCCGGACCAGTGCGCGGCTGCCCGCTGTCAGCGCCACCGGACGGTAGGCCACCCCGAGGAAGTTGGCCCGCAGCGCGTCCATCGCGGTGATGACGTCGGCGGCCGACGCGGTGCCCTCGATCCGATCGGCGAGCACCGCACAGACCTCGGCGGCATGCCGGCGCAGCTCGCCATGGTGGCGCGGGGGAAAGAGGAACAACGCGGCAGGCACGCAGATCACCAGGGCGATCAGCCAGCCGAACAGCCGGTCCCCGAGCGGGCCCACCGGTGTACATACCGGAAGCACGAAGGTCAGCAAGGTGGCCCGCTGCCCGGCGGCGACGATCTCGCTGAGCACGCCGGTAAACACGACAGCCACCCCGATGACGAACATCAGCGTGACCGCGAGCCACGGGATGGGTGCGGCCACGGTGCCCAACGTGATCAGCACGGCGCCGTTGAAGCCCAACCCGCCGTAGGCCAGCGCCCGGGCGTTCACATTGCCGGGGAAGTCCACGACGATCAGGAGTGCGATCGACCCGAAGATGGTGAACATCGGCGTCTGTGACCCGCCGCCGAGAGCGAAGCTGACCGCCGCGGCGATCGGCACGACGATGGCGGCGCGCAGGGCGCGGCGCGCGCCGTCGTTCTCGGGGTCACGTGTCCGAACCCGCTCGACCGCCCGCCGCCATAAGGCAGCGGGGGTCACTTCGGCACGCTGGCGAAACTGCCCGCGTCCAGCGCGTCGAGCATGTAGCGGGCGATCCACCCGAACATGCCCGGCTCGCGCGGCAGGGTGGCCTGCTCGTAGCCGATGAAAACGTAGACCGCCCAGGCGGCGTAGACCTCGGCCTGACGGGTGTCATCGACGATTTCGATCGCCGAGTCGTAGAGGATCTTGTACCGCTGCCGGTCGACCTCGGATTGCACCGCCAGCACGTGCGGGTCCACCGAGCTCCACGACCGGATGGCGGCCTCGGCCCCGTGCGGCAGCGACAGCCCGACCTGGATGATCGCCTCGATGCGACGGCGCGGGTCGGAGACCTCGCGGATCGCGCCGATCAGCCGCACCGTCCGGTCCTGGACCCAGTACGACACCAGGTCCCGGGTGTAGGCCGGCCAACTGGAGAAGTAGTGATAGAACGACCCGGTCGTCACGCCGAGCCGATTACACACTTCGGCAAGTTTGAGTCCGCCGTACCCCACATCTGCGAGCACCTCGAGGCCGGTCTCGAAGTACGCCTCTCGGTTGGCAACGGTGGCCATGCCACAAGACGATAGTGCGCGACCCCCGTTAAAAGGCCGTGACGTGCAGGATCGTGACCAAGTTTCGCAGGATCGGCCCCCAGGCCTGGTGACGCGACCCCAATGATGGGGCAAGCTGGAATCACGAGATCGATTCGAGGAGATGGCATGACCGCCCAGATCACCAATGACCAGGCCACCGACCAGGGTGCCGCCGGCGTGCTGGCCGATGTGCGCCGGGTGTTCAACAGCGGCCGCACCCGCTCGCTGACCTGGCGTTCCGAGCAGCTGCGGGCCGTGGAGCGGATGTGCGAAGAGCGGGAGCCGGAGATCGCCGAGGCGCTGGCCAGCGATTTGGGCCGGTCCTCGTTCGAGGCATGGCTCGGCGATATCGGCTCGACGAAGGCCGAAGCCGCTTTCGCCCGTAAACACCTGAAGAAGTGGGTGAAGCCGCAGAAATATGGGCTTCCGCTGGCGCAATTGCCCGGGAAGGCATGGGTGCAGTTCGATCCACTGGGCGTGATCCTGGTGATCGGGCCGTGGAACTACCCCTTCTATCTGTGCATGGCCCCGGTGGTGGCGGCGATCGCCGCAGGCAATGGCATGGTGATCAAGCCCTCGGAGTTGGCGCCCGCCACGTCGGCGCTGATGGCACGGCTGATTCCGGAATACCTCGACGCCGAGGCCATCCGCGTGGTCGAGGGCGACGCGGCGGTCACTCAGGACCTGATGGCACAGGGGTTCGACCACGCCCTGTTCACCGGCGGTACCGAGATCGGCCGCAAGATCATGGCTGCCGCCGCGCCGACGTTGACGCCGGTGACCCTGGAGTTGGGCGGCAAGAGCCCGGTGGTGGTGCTCGCCGACGCCGACCTCGACGTGGCGGCCCGCCGGATTGCCTGGATCAAGATGCTGAACTCGGGTCAGACCTGCATCGCCCCGGACTATGTGCTGGCCGACCGCACGATCGCCAGCGAGCTGGCCGACAAGATCGTGGCGACGATCGCCCAGTTCCGCGCCGAAGAGAAGGACCCGTCGCTGCGGATCGTCAACGAGCGGCAGTTCGATCGGCTGGTGTCCCTGATCAGCGCGACCAGCGGGACCGTTGTCACCGGTGGCGGCTCGGATCGCTCGGCGCTGCGGATCGATCCGACCGTGATCATCAACCCGGCCGCCGACGATCCGGTGATGTCCGACGAGATCTTCGGCCCGATTCTGCCGATCATCGCGGTGGATTCGCCAGACGCTGCCGTAGCGTTCGTCAACGCCCGGCCCAAGCCGCTGGCGCTCTACGTCTTCACGGCTTCGCAGCAGGTGGCCAAGGACCTCATCGACCGGATGCCCTCCGGCGGTGCGGTGGTCAACCATGTGGCGGTGCACTGCCTCGTCCCGCAACTGCCCTTCGGCGGTGTCGGGGCCAGCGGGATGGGTGCCTATCACGGGAAGTGGGGCTTCGAAGCGCTCAGTCACCGCCGCGCCGTGTTGGCCAAATCGACCAAATTGGATTTGAAACTCATGTACCCGCCGTACACTGATCGTGCGATCAGGATCATGCGTAAGGCCTTCTAGAGACCAAAAACTGGCTCCAGCAAACGCGTCTCCAGCACCCTGCAACCTTTTGACGGGGAACTCTCGCGCGCAAATGCCGTACTGGCGAATTCTCAGGCGTAATTCGCATTTCCAAAGAATTTACCTGTTGGTGACTATCCGGTATAGGGACCTAAAACCGCAGGTTGCGAACGGATCGCGAGCTAGAACGGCGTCGTTGCAACGGATTCCGCAGGTAGATATGAATATGAGTGGAATTCTAATTTCTCAGGATTAAGCAAATGTTGTCGGCCGTCAAAATTTCTCGCGTAGTTGTGGCACAATTTTGACCGTGCCGCATACAGCGAGTCGGGGCCCGGGTCGCCCCCCAGCAGCGAAGGCAGCGGAAACGCGAGAGCGCATCATGCGCGCCGCCCGTGAGGTGTTCAGCGAATTGGGTTATGACGCTGCCACCTTTCAGGCAATCGCCATCCGTGCCGACCTGACTAGACCCGCCATCAATCACTACTTCGCCAGCAAACGGGTGTTGTACCAAGAGGTGGTCGATCAGACCAACGCCTTGGTCATCGAAACTGCCGTCCAGCAGTCGCAGCGTGAGGGAACGCTGGCCGGCCGGATCCGCTCTTTCATCCAGGCGGTGGTGCAGGCCGAAGGTCAGGATCGCTCAGTTGCTGCGTTCCTGGTGACGGCCGTACTCGAAGCCGAGCGACATCCGGAGTTGGCCGAGTCCAACCATGATTCGCGGGAGTTCACCCGCGGATACCTCAAGGCCGCCATCCGGGACGCCATCGAGTCGGGCGAGGTTCGCGCCGATATCGACATCGAGGCGGCTGCCGAGATGTTCATGGCCGTGATGTGGGGCCTGGGCTTCTACGCCGGATTCGTGGGCGACAACGAGCGGCTGGTCGCGATCATCGACCAGTTCCTGGAGTTGCTCAACGGCAAGGCCTGGCACGCCGGCTAGCAGTCCGGTGACATGCGCCACAGTCGCATAGTCTAGCTAAGTTTCTCGGTAGCATCGTCGTATAACCCTGGCTGAACTGGGTTGATGCGCTGCCCTCGGGGCCCGCGGACCAGTGTCGAGCCGATAAGCGACGCCGAATTGGGGACACCGCTGCCATGAGTACTTTGCGCACAGATGACGACACCTGGGACATCGCGACCAGCGTGGGTTCGACCGCCGTATTGGTGGCCGCCGCCCGTGCCGCCGAGACCGACCGTCCCGATGCACTGATCCGCGATCCCTACGCCCGGATTCTGGTGGCGGGTGCCGGGACCGGGATGTGGGAGAACTTCCTCGACGCGTCGATCGCCGACCGGCTGACCGAGGTCGATCCCGAAGCCGTCGCCATGTTCACCCACATGCTCAATTACCAGGCGGTACGCACCCACTTCTTCGACGCCTTCTTCGCCGAGGCCACCGCCGCCGGCATCCGCCAGATCGTGATCCTGGCCTCGGGTCTGGACTCGCGCGCCTACCGGTTGGATTGGCCGGCCGGCACCCACGTGTACGAGATCGACCAGCCCCTGGTCCTGGACTACAAGGCCAAGACCCTGGCCGAACACGGTGTGACGCCGGTTGCCGAACGCCACGAGGTGCCCGTCGACCTGCGCCAGGACTGGCCGACCGCGCTCAAGGACCAGGGTTTCGATCCCGCACAGCCCACGGCCTGGCTGGCCGAGGGACTGCTGATGTACCTGCCCGCTGACGCCCAGGACCGGTTGTTCGAACTGGTCACCGAGCTCAGCGCGCCGGGCAGCCGGGTCTCGGCCGAGACCGTCGGGCACCATTCCGACGAGCGGCGCGAACAGGCGCGGGAACGCTTCGAGAAGTTCGCCGACCAGCTCGACATCGAGCAGACCATCGATATGCAGAACCTGATGTACAACGACCCGGATCGCGCCGAGGTGACCGATTGGCTCAACGGGCACGGGTGGCTGGCGTCCGGCGAGCGCTCCCCCGATGCGATGCGCCGGCTGGACCGCTGGGTCGACGTGCCGATGGCCGACGATCCGGACGCGTTCGGGACCTTCGTCGTCGCGCAGAAGGCCTGACGCCACCCGGGTGCCTGCAGCTCCGGCGGCCCACGTATACAGGGGAGTAAGTCCCGTCAGTCGGAGAAAGGAAACTCATGCCCGGAGTTGTGGATCGAGTTGTCGTCGTCACCGGTGCCGGCGGTGGTCTGGGCCGTGAATATGCCCTGACCCTGGCCAAGGAGGGCGCCAGTGTCGTGGTCAACGACCTCGGCGGCGCGCGCGACGGCACCGGAGCCGGCCACAACATGGCCGACCAGGTGGTCCAGGAGATCAAGGACGCCGGCGGCCGGGCTGTCGCCAACTACGACTCGGTTGCCGAGTCGGAGGGCGCCGAGAACATCATCAAGACCGCGATCGACGAGTTCGGCAAGGTCGACGGCATTGTCAGCAATGCGGGCATCCTGCGCGACGGCACGTTCCACAAGATGCCGTTCGAGAACTGGGACTCCGTGCTGAAGGTCCACCTGTACGGCGGCTACAACGTCATCCGCGCCGCCTGGCCGCACTTCCGCGAGCAGAGCTACGGCCGCATCGTCGTCGCCACCTCCACGAGTGGTCTGTTCGGCAACTTCGGGCAGGCCAACTACAGCGCCGCCAAGCTCGGCCTGGTCGGCCTGATCAACTCGCTGGCCCAGGAAGGCGCCAAGTACAACATCAAGGCCAACGCTGTCGCGCCGATCGCGGCCACCCGCATGACCGAGGACATCCTGCCCAAGGAGGTGCTCGCGAAGCTCACCCCCGAGTACGTCGCACCGGTGGTCGGCTACCTGTGCACCGAAGAGGTGCCCGATTCGGCCTCGATCTTCATCGTCGGTGGCGGCAAGGTGCAGCGCGCGGCGCTGTTCCAGAACGAGGGCGTCACCTTCGAGAACGTGCCGACCGTCGACGACATCGCGTCGCAGTGGTCGACGATCGATGACCTGTCCTCCGCCGAGCACGCCACCTTCAAGCTCGGCTGATCTCAAGCTGGAGTCGCTGTGATTCGCGCGCTGGCCTTCGACGTGTTCGGCACCGTCGTCGACTGGCGCGCGAGTCTCATCGGTGAGCTCCAGGAATTCGGGAACCGGCAAGGCGTGCTACGGGATTGGCCGAAGTTCGCCGACAACTGGCGGGCCGGCTACGTTCCGGCGATGGATCGGGTTCGCCGCGGCGAGCTGCCGTGGACACGGCTGGACGACCTGCACCGCAGGATCCTCGACGAGTTGCTTCGCGACGCCGCCATCGAGGCGGCAGACGACGACGTCGACCACCTGAACCGGGCGTGGCACCGGCTGGACCCGTGGCCCGACAGCCTCGCCGGGCTGCACCGGCTCAAGGAGCGATTCATCATCACCACGCTGTCGAACGGCAACGTGTCGCTGCTGACCGACATGGCCAAGCGGGCGGGTCTGCCGTGGGACTGCGTGCTGTCAGCAGAGATCTTCGGTCACTACAAACCCGACCCCGAGGCCTACCTGGGCTGCGCGCAGATCCTGGATGTGGCGCCCGACGAACTCATGTTGGTCGCGGCCCATCCCAGCGACCTGCGAGCGGCCCGCGATGCCGGGCTGCGGACCGCCTACGTCGACCGCCCGCTGGAATGGGGACAACCAGGGCGCTATCGGGTGGCGTTCGAGCCCGACGAATTCGACGTGACGGCAACGGATCTCGTGGACCTCGCCGACAAGCTTTAGTTTCCGGTGTCCTCGGCAACCGAGTCGCCCGCGGTGATGACCAGCGCAGTCATGACCAAGGCGATGCCCGTGAGTTCGGTGGGTGTCAGCCACTGATGCAGCATGACCGCGCCGATACCGGCGGCGACAGCGGGCAGCAGTGCCAGAAACAGGGCGAAGCGGGCCCGGGTGATGACCGTCAGGACGAACTGATCGAGCGCGTACGGCACCGCCGTGGACAGCACGCCGACGCCAAGACCCACCAACCAGGTCCGAGGATCGGTGAGCACGTGCGCATCGGTGTGTAGCTGACCAGCCAGCAAGAGCGGCGCCAGCAGCCCTGCCGCGACGGCCATCCCGATGGCCAGGGAACCCAGCCCTGAACCCGCCTCCGCGACCCGTTTGCCGAGCAGGATGTAACACGCCCACAGCGCCGCGGCGGTCAGGGCGAAGCACACACCGACGGCGTCGGCACCGGCCTGCACTCCGGCCAGGAGCGCCACCCCGCCCGCCGCGAGTACGACGGCCAGGACATCACGGGGGCGCCGCGTGCCCAGTGTCGCCACCGCGACGGGTCCGATGAATTCGATCGCGACGGCGGTACCGAGCGGGATACGTGAAATCGCCTCGAAGAAGGCCACATTCATCCCGACGGTGACGATCCCGAACCCGGCGGCGACGGTAAGACCACGGCGCGTCCACACCTGGCGCCACGGTCTGCGCCAGGCGAGCAGCACGACGGCGGCCCCCGCGGCGCGTAGCCAGGCCACCGCGGCCGGATTGGCCGTGGCGAACAGGAACACCGCCAGCGCGGCACCGACATACTGCGATACGGCGCCGACGATGAAGAACATCGGCACCGACCACATCGGGACGCGGCGGTTCACCGCAACGGTCTTACAGCGCGGCGTTGATGTCGTCGACCCTGTCGCGAGCATCGCCGAACAGCATCTGGGTGTTCTCGCGGAAGAACAGTGGATTCTGCACGCCGGCGTAACCGGAGGCCATCGACCGTTTGAACACGATGACGTGCTCGGCATTCCAGACCGTCAGCACCGGCATGCCGGCGATCGGGCTGGTCGGATCTTCCGACGCCGCCGGGTTCACCGTGTCGTTGGCGCCGATCACCAAAACCACTGAGGTGCTGGCGAAATCGTCGTTGACCTCATCCATTTCGAGCACGATGTCGTAGGGCACCTTGGCCTCTGCCAGCAGCACGTTCATATGTCCGGGCAGACGGCCTGCGACGGGGTGGATACCGAATCGCACACTGACACCACGCTCGCGCAGCTTGCGGGTCAGCTCTGCCACGCCGTACTGGGCCTGGGCCACGGCCATCCCGTAGCCGGGGGTGATGATCACCGAACTGGCCGACGACAAGAGTTCGGCGGCTCCCTCGGCGGTGATCTCGCGGTGTTCGCCGTAATCCTTGTCCTCGGCCGGTCCTGCTTCGATGCCGAACCCACCGGCGATGACCGAGATGAACGAGCGGTTCATGGCTTTGCACATGATGTATGACAGGTAGGCACCTGAAGATCCGACCAGGGCGCCGGTCACGATCAGCAGATCGTTGGACAGCAGGAAACCCGAAGCTGCTGCAGCCCAACCGGAATAGCTGTTGAGCATCGACACCACGACGGGCATGTCGCCGCCGCCGATCGAGGCGACCAGGTGCCAGCCCAGCAGCAGCGCCAACGCCGTGACGACGATGAGGAGCCACAGCTGGGGTTCGATGACGAACCAGACGGTGAACGCAACGAACAGCACCAGGGCACCGACATTGAGAAAGTTCTTGCCGGGCAACATCAGCGGGGCGGATTTGATGCGCGCCGACAATTTGAGGTTGGCGACGATCGATCCGGTGAAGGTGACGGCGCCGATGAACACGCCGATGAAGACCTCGGCGGAGTGGATGCCGAGCATGCCCTGGCTATCGAGCAGCGCGGCCTCGGCGCCGGCGAGGTCGTGCTCGACGTGCAGGTAGCCGTTCCATCCGACCAGGACCGCGGCCAAACCGACGAAACTGTGCAGCAGGGCAATCAGCTCGGGCATACCGGTCATTTCGACGACCCGGGCACGCCACAACCCGATCGCGGCACCGATGGCCATGGCGCCGATCAGTAGGCCCAGACCGAGTGGCTCGATATGGCGGGCCAGGGCCAGCGCGATGGTGGCCACCAGCGCCACCAGCATGCCTGCCATGCCGAATGTGTTTCCGTTCCGCGATGTTTCGTGCTTGGACAGCCCGGCCAGCGCCAGGATGAACAGCAGGGCCGCGACGACGTAGGCCGCGGTGGCGGCCGTTTCCAATGTGAACAACTCAGCTCCTCGAGAACATCGCGAGCATGCGACGCGTCACCGCGAAGCCACCGAAGATGTTGATACTGGCAAGCAGGATGGCGACGGCGGCCAATGTTGTGACGATGACGTCACTGTGGCCGATCTGGAGCAGCGCGCCGACGACGATGATGCCCGAGATCGCGTTGGTCACCGACATCAACGGGGTGTGCAATGCGTGGTGCACGTGGCCGATGACGTAGTAGCCGATCACGATCGCCAGCGCGAACACTGTCAGGTGCACCTGTAGTGCTGCCGGGGACAACGCGATGAGGAGGAACAGCACCGCGGCAGCGCCGAAGGTGATGCCGAGCCGGCGGCCCATCGTCATCGGTTCTTTGGTCGGCCGCACTGCCGGGGCGGCCGTCGCAGCAGGAGCCGGGGCAGCAGATACCTGTACCGGTGGTGGTGGCCACGTCGTCTCGCCGTTGCGGACCACGGTGACCGACCGCTGTACGACGTCGTCGAAATCGAGTACGAGCGTGCCGTCTTTTTCCGGGGTCACCAGTTTGAGAAGGTTGACCAGGTTGGTGCCGTAGAGCTGCGATGCCTGAGTGGGCAGCCGGCCGGCCAGGTCGGTGTAGCCGATGATGGTCACGCCGTTGTCGGTGAGGACGACCTGGTCTTTGACGGTGCCCTCGACGTTGCCGCCGTTGGCCGCGGCCATATCGACGATGACACTGCCCGATTTCATCGAGGCGACCATGTCGGCGGTGATGATGCGCGGTGCGGGCCGGCCGGGGATCAGTGCCGTCGTGACGATGATGTCGACGTCCTCGGACTGGTCCGCGTAAAGCTGCGCCTCCCGGGCCTTGTAGTCGTCGCCCATCTCCTTGGCGTACCCGGTAGCCGATACCTCGGTCTCCGGCGACTCGATCGAAAGATACTCACCACCAAGGGATTTGACCTGATCGGCGACCTCGGGGCGCGGGTCGGTGGCGCGCACGATGGCACCGAGGCTGCCCGCGGCGCCGATCGCCGCCAGCCCGGCGACACCCGCGCCGACCACCAACACCTTGGCCGGCGGGACCTTGCCCGCGGCGGTCACCTGGCCGGTGAAGAACCGGCCGAAGTTGTGTGCTGCCTCGATGACCGCGCGGTACCCGGCGATATTGGCCATTGACGACAGGACGTCCAGCGACTGGGCTCGCGAGATCCGCGGGACCGCGTCCATGGCCAGCACGGTGATGGGCCGCGTGGACAGTTCCTCGACGAGTTCGGGTTTCAGTGCGGGGGAGATCAGGCTGATCAGTGTTGCCCCGTCGCGCAGTGCGGCGATCTCGGGACTGCTGGGTGCGTTGACTTTCAGGATGACATCAGCGCCGAGCGCCTCGGTCGTGGTCCCAATACCGGCACCGGCCTCGACGTATGCCTCGTCGGAGAAGCTCGCCGCGACACCCGCACCGGACTCCACCAGCACCTCGTAACCGAGCTTGATGAGCTGTCCGACCGTCTGTGGTGTGGCGGCGACACGTGTTTCCCCAGGCAGAGACTCACGTGGAATCCCGATGATCATCAGTGCGATCCGATCTGGTTGGTCATGCGGAGGCTGGGCGGAAGATGCAAGTGTATGGAATGGCAGGGTCCACCTGCGAACTCCGTACCCCGAGCGCGGTTGGCGGTGGCTCGAGATCCCGAATCGGGATGACGCGGGGGCGGACATCAAGTAATGGACACTTGTCCAGGTTAGCTCGCCGCCGGGTATTGCGATACGGACGTCCGTCAAAATGGCATATGAGATGCAATTATGCGCCACGGCCAAGAGGGTATGGCGCGGTGTCGCTCGCGTAGGTGGGGGCGCATCCACCGGGTGGTCGACCGTACGCGAGACACCTGTCCAGTTGCATCGGGGGCAGCGGATCGGCCTCCCGGAGTGTCGGCGATGTTGCCGGCCTAGATTCGACAAGTGAGCATCGGCGGCATTGTCCTGGTTGGACTGGCCATCGCCGTCGGACTGGTCGGCGTCATCGTGCCGCTCCTGCCGGGCACCCTGTTGGTCTTTGCCGCGATCGCGGTCTGGGCCGCCGTCGAACACACCCTGGTGTCCTGGGTGGTGCTCGGGGTGGTCACCGTGGTGCTGGGCGCCACCCTGCTGATCAAGTACCTGTGGCCGGCCAAGCGGATGCGGGCGGCCGAGGTCGGCACGTGGACGCTGGCCGCGGGAGCGGTGCTCGGGGTGATCGGCTTCTTCGTGGTGCCGGTCGTCGGCCTGCTGTTCGGGTTCGTGCTGGGGGTGTACCTCGCCGAACTTGCCGCCCGCCGCGATCAGCGGCGCGCCTGGGCGGCGACCGTGCACGCGCTCAAGGGTGCCGCGTTGTCGGTGGGTGTGGAGCTGGCGGGCGGGCTCATCGCCACCGCGGTGTGGGTGGCCGGCCTGCTGCTAACCCAGTAGTTCGGTGCGGGTGCGTGCGACGTCCTCGGCGCTGACGTCGCAGACTCGGAGGAATCCCTCCAGGTTGCCGTAGTTCTCGTCGATGGTGCGCCGGGCGGTCGCCAGGTACTCCTCGCGGACGCCGAGGACCCCGTTGGTCAGGCGCGCCTCGGCGAAGGTGGTGATCTCGGGCGTCTCGCCCGCATGGTCGACCACCGATTCCATGATGCGTTCACGCAACGACCCGACGGCGTCGTTGCTGCGCAGGAAATCGGTCAGCACGGCGTCATGCCGGATCCCGATGGCCTCCAGTACCACTGCCACGGTGAACCCGGTGCGATCCTTACCGGCGAAGCAGTGCGTGATCACCGGACGCCCCGAACCCAGCAACGAAAACACTTGCCGCACAGCACGTTGCGCGCCACCGAGCACCGGGAACTTCAGGTACTCCTCGGTCATGAACCGCGTCGCCGCGGCCTCGACGTCGTCGTCGGCGGTATTGTCGGTCATCATCTTCTGCCAGCTGGTCTCGTGCGGAGCCTGGGCGGTCGTGTTCGACAGATCCGGGAACGGCAGCAGATGGATCGCGACGCCGTCCGGAACGGCCCCGGCCCCACGGCGTTCCACCTCCTGCGGCGAACGCAGGTCGGCGACATCGGTGATGCCGAGCGTGCGGAAGACCTCGCGGCCGTCATCGTCGAGACGGCTGAGCTCACTGGACCTGAAGAACCGGCCGGGGCGCAGCCCGGCGGTCGCGGCGATATCGCGGAAGTTCCACGCGCCCGATAGCTGACCGTTGTTCACGCGTTGGTCACCGCCGCTGCGAAAGCGCCTTTGTCCCTGCCGAGTTCGGCGCGGGCAGTGGCACGAATATGAACCTCGTCGGGTCCGTCGAAGATGCGCATCGCCCGTTGCCAGCCGTACATTCGCGCCAGCACGGTGTCGTCGCTGACGCCGGCGGCGCCGTGTACCTGGATAGCGCGGTCGATGACGTTGCAGGACATCTGCGGGGCAACGGTTTTGATCTGCGCGACCAGATCCTTGGCTTCTTTGTTGCCGAGCTGGTCGATGGTCCACGCGGCCTTCTCGCACAGCAACCGCGCTTGGTCGATCTCATTGCGGGACAACGCGATCGCGTTCTGCACCATGCCCTGTTCGGCCAGTGGCTTACCGAAGGCGATCCGGGTCTGCACCCGGTCGACCATCAGTGCCAGCGCCCGCTCGGCCACGCCGATCGCCCGCATACAGTGGTGGATTCGGCCGGGCCCGAGCCGTGCCTGGGCGATCGCGAATCCGCCGCCCTCCTCACCCAACAGGTTGGACGCGGGCACCCGCACGTTGTCGTAGACGATCTCGGCGTGGCCGTGCTGGTCCTGCCAGCCGAACACCGACGTCGAACGTTTGATGTTGACCCCGGGGGTATCGGTGGGCACCAGGATCATCGACTGCTGCTGATGGGACGCGGCATCGGGATTGGTGCGGCCCATGACAATCAGGATCTTGCAGCGCGGATCGTTGGCGCCCGACGTCCACCACTTGTGGCCGTTGATGATGTAGTCGTCACCGTCGCGCACGATCGACGTCGCGATGTTGCGCGCATCGCTGGACGCCACCGCGGGCTCGGTCATCGAGAAGGCACTGCGGATCTCGCCGGCCAGCAGGGGCTCCAGCCACTGCTTGCGCTGCGGCTCGGTTGCGAACAGGTGCAAGGTCTCCATATTGCCGGTGTCGGGCGCCGCGCAGTTGATGGCCTCCGGGGCGATCTCGGTGCTCCAACCGGTCAGCTCGGCCAGCGACGAGTACTCCAGGTTGGTCAATCCCGACTCGGCAGGCAGGAACAGGTTCCACAGCCCTTGGCCGCGCGCCAGCACCTTCAACTCCTCGACCACCGGCGGCACGGTGAAGTCGCCCGGTCCGGCGGCGGCGCGGTACTCGTCGTAGGACTTCTCGGCCGGGAAGACGTGCTCGACCATGAACTCGGAGAGGCGTTTGTGGTAGTCAGCACCCTTGGCAGACATGGCGAAATCCATGCCGCCACGATATGACACCCGTTAACACCACGACGAGGCCCTCCCTTATGACCATAGGGAGGGCCTCGTAGGCATGTGGAGAAAGGTTATCGATCAATAGACCTCCGAACTCCCGGGAACGGGTCTGGGGTGATGGATTATGGGTGGCCGCTGATGTGTTGTGCGCTGACGCTCGAGCCGTAGTCGGCGACGTCGGAGGACGCAGAGCTGTTCGTGTTCGACAAGACCGTTGCCGCGACGATGCCGGTCGTGGCGACCGCTGCGACGTGAAGAGCGATGAGTCGGGTTGCCGTGATGGTGGCCATGTCGAGGCTTCCGTCCCAGTCAGAGGTTGACGGGGATCAGGGCGGCGGGCGAGTCCGTTGCCGTCATGCTCAGGCCCATCGTGTCGGCCGCGGCGGGGGTGGCGACGATCAGGGTGCCGGCCAGGACGCCGACCGCGAGGGTCGGTCCCGCCAGGGCGGTGGTGAAGCGGCGAGTGAATGTGCGGTCCATGTCCGTCTCCCTTACTTCCTGGGGCCGATGACTTTCGGCTATGCATTGACTATCGCCCGCACGCGATGCCCTGTCTGTCCGCCGATGGGACCCTGGCAGGGATGAAGTGTTTGTCCCCCGATCGGTGGACAGAATATGGAAAGCTGCTGGTATGCCCGATAAAAAGGTGCGTGTCGTCGTCGGCGACGACCACCCACTGTTCCGCGACGGTCTGGTTCGGGCCCTGTCCGGCAGCGGTGAGGTGGAGGTCGTCGCCGAAGCCGAGGACGGTACCTCGGCGCTCGCGCTGATCAAGGAACACACCCCCGACGTCGCGCTGCTGGACTACCGGATGCCCGGAATGGACGGCGCCGAGGTGGCCGCCGCCGTGCGGCGCGACGAACTGACGACCAGGGTGCTGTTGGTCTCCGCGCACGACGACGCCGAAATCGTCTATCACGCACTCCAGCAGGGGGCGGCCGGCTACCTGCCCAAGGACTCCAGCCGATCCGAGATCGTCAACGCGGTTCTGGATTGCGCCAAGGGCCGCGACGTTCTGTCGCCCCGGCTGGCATCGGGACTGGCCGTCGAGATCCGGCGCCGCGCCGAGCCCACCGGTCCGTCGCTGAGCGCGCGGGAACGCGAGGTGCTCAAGATGATTGCACTGGGACGCACCATCCCGTCGATCGCCGAAGCGCTGTTCCTGGCCCCCTCGACTGTTAAAACCCATGTGCAGCGGCTCTACGAGAAGCTGGGCGTGGGAGATCGCGCCGCGGCCGTCGCCGAAGGCATGCGGCGGGGCCTGCTTGAGTAACCTGCCGGCTCCGCTGGCCCGCGCGGCCGATTATCTCGGCACCGAGCCGGTCCGCGTCGCGGCCGTCCTGAGGCTGCCGCTGATCGTCCTGATCGCATTGCTGGTGTGGATCGAGGGCGTCGACCATTGGCTTCCGATGGTCTATTGGTCGGTCCTGATCGTGTACACGGCCACCGCCGCGGTCTGGCTGGCCCTGGTGCTGATCAGCCCGTTGCAGCGGTGGTTCGGTTGGGCATCAACGGCGATCGACGTGGTGGCCGTGCTGGCGATGTGCGTCGCCTCCGGTGGCGCGACGAGCTGGCTGCTGCCGATCTTCTTCCTGATCCCGATCACCGTTTCGTTCCTGGACCGGCCCGAGATCACCGCCCTGATCGGTGCCAGTACCGCGCTCGGGTACCTGGGGGCGTGGGTCTTCTATTCCAAGCGCGACGACACGATGGGCTTGCCCAATATCGTCTACGTGCAGGTCGGCTGCCTGGCCTGGCTGGCGCTGGCCACCACCGCGCTGTGCCTGGTGCTGGCCCGTCGCCGGGCCAGGGTGCGCTCGCTTCTCGAGGTGCGGCGGCGGCTGGTCTCGGAGTCGATGCAGGCCGACGAACGCAACAACCGGCAGCTGTCCGAACAACTGCACGACGGTCCGTTGCAGAACCTGTTGGCCGCCCGGCTGGATCTGGAGGACCTGCGCGAACAGCCCTCCGATACCGCCTTTGAGCGGGTCGACGCGGCGCTGCAGGACGCCATCAACCAACTTCGCAGCGCGGTCACCACTTTGCATCCCCAGGTGCTGGCCCAGGTCGGGCTCGGCGCCGCGCTGCGCGAGCTGGTCGGCCAGTACGAGCGGCGCTGGAAGGTCACCATCGACTGCGCTGTCGAAGAGGTCGGCAAGCCGCCGTCGCAGGCCCTGCTCTACCGCGCCGCCCGCGAGCTACTTGCCAACGCGCACAAGCACTCTCGTGCCACCCGTCTGCGTGTCGAGCTCGATCCGATGCCCGGTTCACTGGTGCTGCGGGTGGTCGACAACGGGGTGGGATTCGACCCCGCCGTGCTGGATAACAAGGTGGCCCAGGGGCATATCGGGCTGTCGTCACTGTTGGTCGGGGTCGAAGCGATGGGCGGTTCGGTCGAGTTGGTCGACACCGCCGGTGGTGGCACCACAGCGGTCGTGACCGTGCCGGACGGCGATGTTTCTGCTGAATGAGCGGAATTGCCAGGGAAATCCCTAGTGCAGCGAATCGGGGGCGCGAGTTTGCGTAGCTGGGATGAGCGTGGCGCAAGATCCGATCCATCGCTTCTTGGCGGAGTGGTATCAACCGGCGCTTGTCGGCGCGCCGCTGGCTGATATTGCCGGCCGGCTCATCGGTCAAGCGGCGCCGGCCCGTTCACGGGGCACTGCGGTGTCGGTCGTGTTGACGGTGGCCTCCCCGATCGACGAAATGGTCTTGGGAGTGGCCCTGCCTCGCCGGTGCTCACCGCGCCCAGCGCGCGCTGGTGCAGGGCGGGCAACCTCGCCAGCACCGCGTCGTCGATCCCGGTGAGCAAGTCGGCCGGCCCCGTCCACGCCAGCGCCACCTCCGCGGCTGCCCCGGCGGTGGTCAACACCCCGAACCCGGCGCCCCTGGCCCACTCGGCTGACGCTCGCCATACGGTGGTTTTGCCGATGCCCGCCTCACCGGCGAGGATCAGCGCCGTCGGCGCATGCCGAGCCCGTTCAAGTACAGCCTCTACCCGCGCCAGCTCA
Source organism: Mycobacterium sp. RTGN5 (assembly GCF_033804465.1). NCBI lineage: Bacteria > Bacillati > Actinomycetota > Actinomycetes > Mycobacteriales > Mycobacteriaceae > Mycobacterium > Mycobacterium sp. RTGN5. The sequence goes on along the minus strand of NZ_JAPZLA010000004.1, from coordinate 350,508 downwards.
TGGCTGCGCGCGACGATTTCCCCCGCCACGTTCAGGATCATCGCAGACACTTCGCACAGGCAGTCGGCAGCAATCACTACCTGCCTCGGGTCGCGGCGCTACCCATGTTTAGTCTGGCGTCGATTTTTGGTCCCCCTGGCGGGTACCAGGGAAACCCCCGTATCCCTGCTGAATCCCTTTTCTTACGATCAGCACTGGACGGACATGTCCGAGGGCACGGGGGAGGCCATTTTCATGAATGCAGTTCCGGCGGCAAGCAAAACGCTGCGATTTGAGAAGTCGATCGGGCGCGTCGGCGCGCTGGCAGTGACGTTGGGAGTCGGGGTGGGCCTGGGTGCCTCGCTGGCTTGCGGTGTGTCGCATGCCGACGGACCGGGCCCCACCTCGGCCAGCTCTGATCATGGCGGATCGACGGTTGGCCGCTCTGCTCCGGGCGGCGCGTCCGGGGGAGCCGGTAAGGGACCGACGACTCGCTCGCAGCGTCCCCCGACTTTCCGGGCCTCAGGCGCGGATCCCCAGCAGGTGTCGGCATCGGACAACCCGGCCACCGCAGGGCGCCGGCACCGTGACGGGGCTGCGCAATCAGGTGGACTGCCGCCATCCCGGCCTGCTGCGGCCCACGACGCAGCCCCCGTTCCCCCGGTTGGCAACGATTCGGACGCGACCGCACCCATGCCCACAGCGCGTGCTCAACGCCACGAAGCAGCGACTCAGGCCGAGGCCCCCGACGGCGCCCAAGTCGGTAAACCACCGCCCGCGGCGGCCGCTGCTGCTGCCGCGGCTGTGGCGCCCCGCATCCATACGACCGGCAACGTGCTCGCATCGCTGCTGGTTACCGGATCACCGGCTGGTGATCCGGTCGGTTCGCCAGCAGAGGTGGTGCTGTTGGCGGGTACGCGCCGCGAATTCGGTGGTCACAGCCGCCAGCGGGAGGTCGTCACAAGCCGCACCGCGACGAGCCTCGCATCAAATTCCGGCACCGGCGAAGTCAACCCACCCGTTAAGGCACTGACCTTGTCTGCATCCGCCACTGCGCAAGCGGCCGCGGACCCGCTGCAGTCCTTCGTCACCAGCATCAGCAAGCTCGTCACAACAGCACTGAATTCCATCAGCCATGCCTTCACCGCCGCGGTCACCGCCGTTAGCAACTTCATCACCTCCACGCTGAGCGCGCTCGGCGTGATCCCCAAGCGCAGCAACGGCGCTCCGACCGCGGTTGATGATGGTGGGTTGAGTACTGCTGAGGACACTGCGTTGACGGTGGCGGCGGGTCAGTTGGTGAGTAATGACACTGATCCTGACGCTGGTGATGTCTTGTCGGTGGCGTCGGTATCGGGGGCAACCCATGGGTCTGCGGTGCTCAATGCTGATGGGACGGTGACGTTTACACCGACCGCTGATTACAGCGGGGCGGCGTCGTTCACGTATCAGGTCAAGGACTCTGCGGGGGCGATGAGTGCCACCAGTGCGACGGTAACCGTGTCGGTCACGGCGGTCAACGATGCTCCGGTGGTGAGTGCTTCGGCGGGGTCCGGTGCTGAGGAAACCACGATCACGGGGGTGTTTTCGGGCTCGGATGTTGATTCGAGTGATTTGACGTATGCGGTGGGTACGCAGGCTGGGCATGGCACCGTGACGCTGACCGGTGACACTTGGTCGTATATCCCGAATGCGAATTTCAATGGCACTGACTCGTTTACGTTCACGGCTTCGGATGGTTCGCTGAGTTCTGGCCCGGCGACGGTGACTGTGTCGGTCACGGCGGTCAATGATGCTCCGCATGCGGTGAATGACACGGCCATCACCGCTGAGCATGCCGCGGTATCAATTGCGGTGCTGGACAACGATTCCGACCCTGATGGCGATGCGCTGACGGTGGTGGCGGTGGGGGTGGCATCGCACGGTAGCATCGCGATGTCGGGGTCGGAGGTCACCTATACCCCGGACGAAAACTATTCGGGCGTAGATAGTTTCACCTACACCGTTATCGACGGCCACGACGGCACCGCCACAGCCAACGTTACGGTCACTGTTGGATTGGATACCAACGCGAATCACAACCCGGTACAGACCGCGGCCGTCACCGTGGGGCAGCCGGATGTCGACGGGTTCGTACAGGGTAATTTCAATGTGACCGACCCGGACGGTGACGTGCTCGCGTTTGACATCATCTCGGTTGGGCAGACGACTGACGCGGATGGGAACTTCTTCCTCGATGATGGGACCGGTTCGTGGTGGTTCCATCCGAGCGATGAGCGGCGTGCGCAAGCCGCCACTGATCCGGGTGCGGATGTCGGCCTGTATCACTGGGTCGCGGATGACGGCCGCGGCGGCACCATCGAAGGTGACTTTAGTGTCCCGATCGAACCGTCGGCGCCGATCGTCCTGCCCGATCCCAATCAGCCGGCCAATCACGCCCCGACGGCCACGATCTATGTCGGTGCGGCAGATCAGAATTCGGGTGTGGTGTACGGGAAAGTCACGGCCACCGATGCCGATGGGGACCAGCTGACCTATGGTTCGTCGGGCCGGACCACGATGGGTTCGCTGACCGTCAACGCCGACGGCTCGTTCCTCTACAAGCCACGCGATGCCTACCGCGAACTGGATGCCGCTGCTGAGGGCACGCTACAGGACATGTTCTTCGTCACGGTCACCGACGGCAAGGGCGCGACGACGAAAGTCCTTGCCGTGGTTCCCGTTGCCCCGCTCGCAACGCCGGACGGAGGAGCGGCCGGCGACGCCGGCGACGGGACAGGTGGCGGCGGAACAGGCGTCCCTGATCTGAGCCGCTGGAGTGGTAGCCTCGCCGACCTTTTGGCGCTCCCAGGTTTGACTGGCCGCACAATACCTGGGCTCGCCTTGCGCGACCTGTCGGAGCACGACGTGACTGACGAAAAAACATACACCTATTACACGGTGGCTGGATTCCAGTGGTACCACGAAGTTGTATCCGAACATAAGGATTTCACGGGGACTCGGCCTTCGTCGGTTGTTGGCCAGAATGTGTATCTCGTCCAGGTGCTCATGGATCGGACCGCGTTGAGTAACGACACTCAGACTGGATGCGGCGGCGACGGCTGTACCTATTTACTTCCCGACGGCCAGGTGCCCGTGCTATCGATCCAGCGAATCGAGCCTGGGCAATCCGTATCCTGGACTGAGCGCAGTCATTTGGTCGTGGATCAGGGATACGGACTCAATACCTATCCCAATGCGAAATGGGTTGATGCGGCATTCAGCGACGACACTTACACCTTTGCTCTGATCGTGTACTTCGATGAGGGTTTTGGGCCAGATCAGGCCGTTATGCCGTGGAGCGATATGGACGCGGATCTCGTCCACGACCAACGGATCCTGTGGAAGATGCAGCAATTGAACCGTTGTGCGGTCGGCGGTCTGCACGCGGTGCCGAGTCTGATCAACAAGGCATATACTCCGCCCGGCACGGGCCCTGCACAGTCGCTGATCAAGCAGATTCAGGGCCACGTCGCCGACCAGCTCAACGGCGCGATCTCGGACGCCCAGGCAAACGTCGGTCAGTGCGGTACGTAGATGGCCCATATATCGTTGGGTGACAAGTGTTTCCGAGATCCTGAGGCTGAGGTGTCGACCAGTCCCGGTCGGTGATCGTGCTCAAACGCGGAATGAGCGCGGGCTACGCCGGCATCGAGAACCCGCTGTTCTTCCTCGAGCAGACCTCAATGTTGTTCGGGGACACCAAGAAATCGGTCAGCGAGGTCATCGAGGAGCTCGAAGCCCGCTAGCCCGGCGTGCCCAACCGGACGGTTTCCAGCGCGGCCAGCCGGTCGGCGGGAATCGGCACCGGACCGTCGTCGCCCAGTAGCACCAGCACGGTGTCACAGACACCGACGCAATTGCCGTCGACGAACAGTCCGGTCGACGCCACGAACGAGGTGCGCCCGATCCGCCCGACTCCGGCGCCGGTCTGGATGGTCGCCGGCCAGTGCACTTCGGCGAGGAAATGCACGGCGTTCTGCGAGGTGACCAGGCGCAGTCGGCGCGTGGTCACGTCGTAGATATCGGTGAACAGGCTGCGGTTCATAGTCGCCCGGGCGTTTTCGTGCAGCGACTCCAGCGCCAGGTTGTTGAGGTGCGCGTTGGAATCCATGTCGCCGTAGCGCGCCTGGATGGCGTCGATGACGGGGTAGGAGTCCAGGCGAAGCCGCATCTCGTGCGGGCGCGCCGCAGTGGTTGTCCAGTCGCTCACAAGGCGGCAAGCTTATCGGCTGCGTGCCGCCAGCTGACCAGCGCCGCCGCCGCGACCATGACCACGGCCGCACCGACGGGTGCGTTGGGCAGCAGCGACGAGCCCACCATTGCCACCGTGAGTACCACGGTGCCGATCGCCTGGACGATGTCGCGGCGCACCGCGTCGAGCACCAGCCAGGTCGCGAGCAGGAACACCGCCAGCGGGACGGTCAGCGTCAGCGAGGCCACGATATGCGGCAGGTGGCCTTCCCCGAGACGGTCGGCGACCGCGATCTCCACCCCTGCCGAGAACGCGGCGGCCGAGGCAAAGATGAAGTAGTGCAGATAGCCCCAGTAGAAGGACCGGCCGAAGGTCATCGTCTGACGGTGCTGAGGGCGGTCGAAATAGATCCACCACATCGACGCCACGATCGCCAGAGCGCAGGCCGCGACGACGATGAGACTGGTGCGCGCGTGGGCGTCCGAGAGCCCGCCGATGATCGAATTCGCCACCGCCAGAATCGATTCGCCCAACACGATCAGCGTGAACAAGCTGTATCGCTCGGCGATGTGGCGGTGGTGGTAGGCCGTCATTTTGTGGTGTTCGGCGATCGGTGACACCGACAGGTCGATCAGAGCCAGCACCGGGAACCACCACACCGGGCCGTCGAGCGCCCACCACGAGACCCAGAGCACTTGCACGATGACGATGCCGATGGCGTACCGCACGCAGGTGCCGCGGTATTCCGGATCGCTGATCGCCGCTCGGGTCCACTGCGCGGCCATCGCCACCCGCATGATCACGTAGCCGACGATGATGGCGGCGAAATCGTTCTCCAGCATCGCGCGCTGCGCACCTGCCGCGATCACCAGCGCCCCGGCCATCTGCGCGAACGTGGTTAGCCGATAGAGCCAGTCGTCGGTGTCATACGCGCTGGCGAACCAGGTGAAGTTCATCCAGGCGTTGAAGATGGCGAAGAAGACCATCGCGTAGGCCGCCAGGCCTGCGGCGAAGTGTTGCTCTTCCCAGAGGTGGTGCAGGGCACCGGACGACTGCGAGACGGCGACCACGAAGACAAGGTCGAAAAGGAGCTCGAGGGAGCTGGCCGCGCGATGCGGTTCTTCGGGGTCGCGGGCGCGCATCGCCCGCAGGCCGGCCGCCAAAGGTTTTGTCAGGCTGGCTTAGACCGGGGGGTAAGCGGGTGGTGGGTAGACGCCACGCAGCGCCCACGGGAGCCAGCTGAAGAAGTACTCGACCTCATCGCTCGCGTCGTAATCCGGATTCGGATCCATCCGCCACACCTCCCAGAGCCGCCGCAACCTTTGCCGAGTCTAGTCCGCGGGTCGCTTCCGCGACACCGGTCATTAAACTATCCAACTAGTTGATAGAGAGCCGACATCGTCGGAAGAGAACAGAAGAGAACAAGCGAGGACATCATGGCATCCGAGAACGGGATGACCCGGCGCGAAGAGCTGCTGGTCGTCGCCACCAAGCTCTTCGCCACGCGCGGCTACCACGGCACCAGGATGGATGACGTCGCCGATGTCGTCGGCCTGAACAAGGCGACGGTCTACCACTACTACGCCAGCAAGTCGCTGATCCTGTTCGACATCTATCGCCGCGCCGCCGACAACACCCTGGAGGCCGTGCACGACGATCCGTCCTGGACCGCGCGCGAGGCGCTCTACCAGTACACCGTCCGGCTGCTGACGAACATCGCCGAGAACCCCGAGGGCGCGGCGGTGTATTTCCAAGAGGCGCCCTACATCACCGAGTGGTTCACCGCTGAGCAGGTCGCCGAGGTCCGGGAGAAGGAAACCCAGGTCTACGAGCACGTGCACGGCCTGATCGGCCGGGGCATCGTCAGCGGCGAGTTCTTCGAGTGCGACACCCACGTGGTGGCGTTGGGCTACATCGGCATGACGCTGGGGGCCTACCGCTGGCTGCGCCCCGACGGCCGGCGCACCGCCAAGGAGATCGCCGCCGAGTTCAGCACCGCGTTGCTGCGCGGCCTGATCCGTGAAGAGAAGGTCCGGGTGGAGTCACCGCTGGGCCCGGCGGCCGGCGCGGAAAAAGCGAACGCCTAGCTTTGAAATAGACTCGCCCGATGCCGCTCGTCAGCAAGACCGTAGAGGTCAACGCCGATGCCGATTCGATCCTGCGCATCGTCGCCGACTTCGAGGCGTACCCGCAATGGAATACCGAGGTCAAGGCCGTCTTCGTCCTGGCCCGCTATGACGATGGCCGGGCCAGTCAGCTGCGCCTCGACATGGAGATCCAGGGCCAGGCGGGCACCTTCATCCAGGCCGTCTACTACCCAGGCGCGGGCCAGATCCAGACCGTGCTGCAGCAGGGCGAGGTCTTCACCAAGCAGGATCAGCTGTTCTCGGTGGTGGCGATGGGGCCGTCGAGCCTGCTGACGGTCGACCTCGAGGTCGAGGTCTCCCTGCCGGTCCCGGACATGATGGTCAAGAAGCTGGTCAACGACGTGCTCGAGCACTTGGCCAATAACCTCAAGACGCGCGCCGAGCAGCTCGCAGCGAACAGCTAAACCGCCAAACGCGGCTAGCGACGCCACATCCCGTTGCGCTCCAGCTGCTCCAGCAGCCGGTGCACGCCGTCGTTGAACTCGGCCCCGGACAGCTCGACGAGCGTGGCCGTGTCGCGGTTCCGCAACGCGGCGATCAGCTGGCGATGGGTCTCGACGGACGACTCGCCCCAGGACGCATCGGTGACGTAGATCTGTGGCGGCATGTACCGCGCTGCGTGCAGCAGGAACCAGGCCAGCTTCATCCGGCCGGCGCCCCGGTTGAGCAACCGGTGGAAGGCGAACTCGGCGGCGCCGACGACGGCCGGATCGCCCGCGGCCACCGCCGCGGCGAGCCTCTCGTTGGCCTCGTCGAGCTCATTGATCTGGTCGTCGGTCATACGCTCGGCCGCGCTGGTCACCAGCTCCTTGGCGATCGTGGCCTGCAGCCAGTAGATGTCGGCGACGTCCTGGCGACTCAGCGGTTGCACCACATAGCCGCGCCGTGGCTCGAGAGCCACCATCCCCTCACCCCGCAGCGTCAGCAGGGCCTCCCGCACCGGGGTGATGCTGACCCCGAGCCGTGCGGCCGTTTCGTCGAGGCGGATGAACGTCCCCGGCCGCAGCGCGCCGGTCATGATGGCTTCCCGCAGATGCGCCGCGACCTCGTCCGACAGCTGTGAGCGACGGCGTCCCCGACGGTTGTCAACCCGTGCGGAAGCCGGTGCGTTCACGTGACCTCCGAGGACTTGTGTGGCGATCAGCGAGGCAATAATGTGACCCAAGCAACACGAAATTTGATCAAATATAACGATTCCTGCGTTCTCCAGTATCGGGTTCACGCGACGTTCACGCCAGACGGACGGATAAAAGAGGACTAGTGACCAGGCAGCTGACCGCGACCACCGACCAGCCGTATCTCGCGCGCCGACAGAACTGGACGAACCAGCTGGCGCGGCACGCCCTGATGCAACCGGACGCGACCGCATTGCGGTACCTGGGGCATACGACGACGTGGGCCGAGTTCGACCGCCGGATCACCGCGCTGGCGAACGCCTTGAGCAGCCGCGGAGTCCGGTTCGGCGACCGGGTGATGATCCTGATGCTCAACCGCCCGGAGTTCGTCGAGGCCACCCTGGCGGCCAACCAGCTCGGCGCGATCGCGGTCCCGGTCAACTTCCGGCTGACCCCGCCGGAGCTGGCGTTCCTGGTTCAGGACTGCGAGGCGGCGGTGGTCGTCACCGAGACCGTCCTCGCCGACGTCGCCAAGGCCGTCCGCGACCTCGCGCCGACGCTGACCGCAGTCGTCGTCGCCGGCGGCGCCACCGACGACGGGGTGCTCGGCTATGAGGACCTCATCGCCGAAGAGGGCGATGAGCACGAACCCGTTGACATCCCCAACGACAGCCCGGCCCTGATCATGTACACCTCGGGCACCACCGGGCGGCCCAAGGGCGCGGTGCTGACCCACACCAACCTGGCCGGACAGGCGATGACCGGGATGTACACCACCGGCCCCGACATCAACCACGACGTGGGGTTCATCGGCGTCCCGTTGTTCCACATCGCCGGCATCGGCAACCTCCTCGGCGGCCTCATCTTGGGCACCCCGACCGTCATCCACCCGCTCGGCGGATTCGACCCCGGGCAATTGCTCGACGTTCTCGAGGCCGAACGGGTCACCGGCATCTTCCTGGTCCCGGCGCAGTGGCAGGCCGTCTGCGCCGCCCAACAGGCCAAGCCGCGGGACGTCCGGCTGCGGTCACTGTCCTGGGGTGCCGCCCCGGCGTCGGACACCCTGCTGCGCGAGATGTCGGAAACCTTCCCCGACAGCAAGATCCTCGCCGCGTTCGGCCAGACCGAGATGTCGCCGGTGACGGCCATGCTGCTCGGCGACGACGCGATCCGGAAGCGCGGCTCGGTCGGCAAGGTCATTCCGACCGTCGCCGCCCGCGTCGTCGACGAGGACATGAACGACGTCCCGGTCGGCGAGGTCGGCGAGATCGTCTATCGCGCACCGACTCTCATGGCCGGCTACTGGAACAACCCGGAGGCCACCGCTGAGGCGTTTGCCGGTGGCTGGTTCCACTCAGGCGATCTGGTCAAGATGGACTCCGACGGTTACGTCTGGGTGGTCGACCGGAAGAAGGACATGATCATCTCCGGCGGCGAGAACATCTACTGCGCCGAGGTGGAGAACGTGCTGGCCGCGCACCCCGCGATCGTCGAGGTGGCGGTCATCGGTCGGACCCACCCCAAGTGGGGCGAGGTGCCGGTCGCCGTCGCCGCTGTCTCCGGGGGCGAACTTCGGCTGGCCGAGCTCGACGAATTCCTCACCGAGCGACTGGCCCGCTACAAGCACCCCAAGGGGCTCGAAATCGTCGATGCCTTGCCCCGCAACCCCGCTGGCAAAGTGCTGAAGACCGAGCTGCGGATTCGCTTCAGCGCCAGCGCCGAAGCGGATGCTGCCCGCGAAAATGCTTCGGATGCAGCCGATCCCGGCTAACGGCCGAACCACTTACCCGCACGACAAATTTCGCTGGATAACGAGGGAAGGTCAATAGTGCAGATGCGGTGCACGCGCCCTCAGCGATCGGGTACATTCCTGTGGTCCGCCTTACTACTCGTTAGTAGGGAGACGACACTCACTCACTGCGGGTCGGGGCAAGGAGGGTATGTGCCAGTCGGACTGCCGTTGAGCTGCCACCGACGTGGTCCCGTCATGTGGGCATCCCAGTGACGGCGACGACCGCCGGTGTTGGCGGCTACATCCAGGACAAGGCGCGTCCGGCGCTGACCGCTATCGGTGGCTTCTTCCGCATGTGCGTGCTCACCGCGAAGGCCACCACGAAATGGCCGTTCGAGTGGCGAGAGTTCATCCTCCAGGGCTGGTTTCAGTTTCGGGTGACGTTCCTGCCGACCATCGCGGTGGCGGTCCCCAACACCATCCTGATCATCTTCACCATCAACATCCTGCTGGTCGAGTTCGGCGCCGCCGATGTCTCCGGCGCGGGCGCCGCGCTGGCCGCGGTGACCCAGCTCGGCCCGATCGTGACCGTGCTGGTCGTGGCGGGCGCCGGGTCGACGGCCATCTGTGCCGACCTCGGTGCGCGCACCATCCGCGAGGAGATCGACGCCCTCGAGGTGCTCGGCATCGATCCCATCCACCGTCTCGTCCTGCCCAGGGTGGTCGCCTCGACGTTCGTCGCCGTGCTGCTCAACGGCGCCGTCATCGCCGTCGGCCTGGTCGGTGGCTTCATCTTCGGTGTGTACATGCAGAACATCTCCGCCGGTGCCTACGTCTCGACCCTGACCCTGATCACCGGACTGCCCGAGGTCATCATCTCGATCGTCAAGGCGCTCACCTTCGGGCTGATCGCCGGCCTGGTCGGGTGCTATCGCGGCCTGACCGTTTCCGGCGGCTCCAAGGGCCTCGGCACCGCGGTGAACGAAACGCTCGTCCTTTCCGTGGTCGCATTGTTCGCCGTGAACGTCGTCCTGACGACCATCGGCGTCCGATTCGGAACGGGGCACTGAGATGAGTACAGCGACAGTCCTGCGTAGCCGCTACCCGCGGGCGTATTCCAGGGCGACCAAGTGGGCGTCGTCGCCGGGCCGATTCATCGACCGGGTCGGTGACGTGGCGTGGTTCACCGTCACCGCCGTCGGCCAGATCCCGCACGCCCTGCGCTACTACCGCCGCGCGACCCTGCGACTGATCGCGGAGATCGGTATGGGTACCGGTGCGATGGCCGTCATCGGCGGCACCATCGCGATCGTCGGTTTCGTGACGCTGTCGGGCGGTTCGCTCATCGCGATCCAGGGCTATGCCTCACTGGGCAACATCGGTGTCGAGGCCTTCACCGGTTTCGTCGCGGCGCTGGTCAACGTCCGTGTCGTCGCGCCCCTGGTGTCCGGGCACGCCCTTGCCGCCACCGTCGGCGCGGGAGCGACTGCCGAACTGGGCGCCATGCGCATCAGTGAGGAGATCGACGCGCTGGAGGTGATGGGCATCAAGTCCGTCAGCTACCTGGTGTCGACGCGCATCCTGGCCGGCATGGTCGTGATCATTCCGCTGTACGCGATGGCGCTGCTGCTGTCGTTCCTGGCCGCTCAGCTCACCACGACCGTGTTGTACAGCCAGTCGACGGGCACCTACGACCACTACTTCCGCACGTTCCTGCGGCCCGACGACGTGTTCTGGTCCTTCGTCGTGGCCATCATCATCGCCATGTTCGTGATGATCAACCACTGCTACTTCGGCTACAACGCCAGCGGTGGTCCGGTCGGCGTCGGCGAGGCGGTCGGGATCTCCATGCGTGCGTCGCTGGTCGCCGTCGCGACCGTGGTTCTGTTGGCTTCGTTGGCGCTCTACGGCACCGACCCGAACTTCAACCTCACGGTGTAGCGGATGACGGAACCGTTGAACGCTTCCCGGCGCCCGCCACTGAAGTTGGCGGGCGCGGTCTTCCTTGTGTTGGCAATTGTGCTGGTGACGCTGGTCTACATGCAGTTCCGTGGTGATCTCACGCCGAAGACGACGCTGACGATGGTGTCCGATCGTGCCGGCCTGGTGATGGACCCGGGCTCCAAGGTGACCTACAACGGGGTGGAGATCGGCCGCGTCAGCAAGGTGGCCGCAGTGGATCGCGGCGGTAAGTCGGTGGCCGAACTCACCCTGCAGGTCACGCCGCACTACATCTCCCTGATCCCGGCCAACGTCGACGCGCAGATCAAGGCGAGCACCGTCTTCGGCAACAAGTACGTGTCGTTCACCAGCCCGAAGGACCCGGTGAAGAACCGGATCTCGAGTGCCGACGTGATCAAGGCCTCGGGGGTCACCACCGAGTTCAATACGTTGTTCGAGACGCTGACGTCGATCTCGGAGAAGGTCGACCCGGTCAAGCTGAACATGACGCTGTCAGCGACTGCCGAAGCGCTCAACGGTCTTGGCACCAAGTTCGGGCAGTCGATCGTCAACGGCAACGCCGTCCTCGATGACGTCAATCCGCAGATGCCGCAGATCCGCACCAACATTCAGCAGCTCTCGAAGCTGGCCGATGTCTACACCAAGGCCAGCCCCGACCTGTGGGACTTCCTCGATCACGCGGTCACCACTGCCCGCACGCTCAACGAGCAGCAGAAGGATCTCGATGCCGCGCTGCTGGCCGCCACCGGCTTCGGCAACACCGGCGCCGACATCTTCGAACGCGGCGGCCCGTACTTCGTGCGCGGCCAAGCCGACCTGATTCCGACCGCCAAACTGCTCGACACCTACAGCCCGCAGCTGTACTGCCAGATCAAGGGTGAGGCCGAGGCGCTGCAACCGGCGCTGGATGCGTTCGGCGGCAACGGCTACTCGCTGGACACCGTCACCGAATTCCTCGGTGCGCCTAACCCCTACGTCTATCCGGACAACCTGCCCAGGATCAACGGGCACGGCGGCCCCGGCGGTGCGCCCGGCTGCTGGCAGAAGATCGACCGCAACTTCTGGCCCGCGCCGCACCTGGTGGTCGACGACGGCGCCTCTCTCGCTCCGTACAACCACTTCGAACTCGGGCAGCCCCTGCTCACCGAGTACGTGTGGGGACGCCAAGTCGGGGAGAACACGATCAACCCATGAGAATCACCGGCACAGCAATCAAACTCGGGGCATTCTCATTGGTGCTCCTGCTCTTCACGGCGATCATCGTCATCGTGTTCGGTCAGTTCCGTTTCGACCGAACGACTTCGTACACAGCCGAATTCAGCAATGCCAGTGGTTTGCGTGATGGCCAGTTCGTCCGTGCCGGTGGTGTCGAGGTCGGCAAGGTGTCCGACATCAAGCTCGTCGGCAACGGCGATCGTGTTCAGGTGACGCTCAACGTCGATCGGACTCTGCCGCTGTACCAGTCGACCAACGCGCAGATCCGCTACCAGGACCTGATCGGCAACCGCTACGTCAACCTCGATCGCGGCACCGGCGAGGGCGCCGACCGGATTCTGCCTGGGGGCGGCTTCATTCCGATGTCGCACACTCAGCCCGCGCTGGATCTCGACGCGCTCATCGGTGGATTCAAGCCGCTGTTCAAGTCCTTGGACCCGCAGAAGGTCAACACCATCGCCTCCTCGCTGATCACTGTTTTCCAGGGGCAGGGCGGCACCATCAACGACATCCTCGATCAGACCTCGCAGCTGACCTCGGCGCTGGCCGACCGTGATCAGGCGATCGGTGAGGTGATCACGAACCTGAACACGGTGCTGGACACCACCGTCAAGCACGAGAAGGACTTCGACCAGACGGTCAACAACTTCGAGATCCTCATCACCGGGTTGAAGAACCGAGCCGACCCGCTGGCCTCGTCCGTTGCGAACATCAGCAGTGCCGCAGGCACTTTGAGTGATCTTTTGGCCGATGACCGCCCGCAGCTCAAGGACACGATCGGCAAACTCGAGACCATCCAGCAGCCGCTGGCCGACGGTCAGGAGCGCCTCGACGATCTGCTGACCAAGCTGCCGGCCGCCGTCAAGATGATCGGCCGCGCCGGCGGCATCTACGGCGACTTCTTCAACTTCTACCTGTGCGATATCAACCTGAAGCTCAACGGCCTGCAGCCCGGTGGCCCGGTCCGCACCGTGAAGATCACTCAGCAGCCCACGGGTAGGTGCACGCCGCAATGAGGACGCTAGAGACTCCCAACCGGATCAAGAACGGCCTGGCCGGCATCGTGATCATCGTGCTCGTCGTCGTGGTGGGGCAGACCTTTTCGGGCATTCCCCAGTTGTTCGCCCAGCCGACCTACTACGGCCAGTTCACCGACAGCGCGGGGCTGAACCCCGATGACAAGGTGCGCATCGCCGGCATGGATGTCGGCACGGTGAAGTCGCTGAAGATCGATGGCGATCACGTGTTGATCGGATTCAACCTGGGCGCCAGGCAGATTGGCACCGAGAGCCGAGTGGCCATCCGCACCGAGACGATCTTGGGCAAGCGAGTGCTCGAGATCGAGCCGCGGGGCGGCAAGCTCCTGCAGGCCGGCGCGGTGCTGCCGGTCGGCCAGACCACCACGCCCTATCAGATCTACGACGCGGTCTTCGATGTGACGAAAGCCGCTGCGGGCTGGGACATCGACACCGTCAAGCGATCGCTGAACGTGTTGTCGGAGACCATCGATCAGACCTACCCGCACCTGAGCGCCGCACTCGACGGGGTCGCCCGGTTCTCCGACACCATCGGCAAGCGTGACGAGCAGTTCAAGCAACTGCTGGCCAGCGCCAACAAGGTCGCCGCCGTGCTGGGCAACCGCAGCGAGCAGATCAACCGGCTGGCCGTCAACGCCCAGACACTGCTGGCCGCCGTCAACGAGCGTCGCTCGGAAGTCGACTATCTGCTGAGCAACATCTCGGCACTGTCGGCGCAGTTCACCGGATTCGTCAACGACAATCCGAACCTGAATCACGTTCTGGAGCAGCTCAAGACGATCAGCGATGTGCTGGTGAAGCACAAGACGGACCTGTCCGACGTGCTGATCACCGCCTCGAAGTTCATGGGCGCCCTGGCCGAGGCCATCGGGTCGGGCCCGTTCTTCAAGGTGCTGGTGGTCAACCTGGTGCCCTACCAGATCCTGCAGCCGTGGGTGGACGCCGCGTTCAAGAAGCGTGGCATCGACCCAGAAGAGTTCTGGCGCAACGCCGGTCTGCCGGCCTTCCGGTTCCCCGATCCCAACGGACAGCGCCAGCCCAACGGTGCACCGCCGCCGGCCCCGATCCCGCTGGAAGGCACCCCGGACCATCCGGGTCCCGCCGTCGGCCCGGGCTCGCCGTGCTCGTACACCCCACCCCCGGACGGCATCCCGACGACCGGAAACCCGCTGCCGTGCGCCGGTCTGACCAATCTTCCCTTCGGGCCCGTGGCAGAAGGTGCCTACCCGCCGGCCGATGTGCCGATCTCGGCACCCAACCCTGCCGCTGGCTACAGCCCGGGTGTCCCGAGTGCGGCCTTCCCCGGCGAGCTCTCGCCGAGCATTCAGGGCGTGCCCGCCCCGCCGTTGGCACCCGGTCCGCCGGGGGCTCGCACCGTTCCGGTCGGCCCGCTGCCGGGTCCGGCCACCGATATCCCCGGCTACGCCCCGCCGCCGAACGCCCTCATCGGACCGATCCCGCCACCGGGACCGGGACCGCAGGTGCCGCCGGTCGGGGACCTGGCGCCCGTCGATCAGGGAGGGGGAGGATAACCGATGTCGACAGCCTTCAACATTCGTAATCTGGGCGTGCCGAAGATGTCTCGGATGTCCGTCATCGTCGGCACCCTCGTGGTGATCGTCGCGCTGATCGCGGCGGTGGTCGGCTTCCAGCTGTACAAGAAGCTCACCACCAACACCGTGGTGGCGTATTTCCCTGAGGCTCTGGCGCTGTATCCGGGTGACCGGGTGCAGATCATGGGGGTCCAGGTCGGCAAGATCGAATCGATCGAACCGGCCGGCGACAAGATGAAGGTCACCTTCAACTACCAGAACAAGTACAAGGTGCCCGCCGACGCCACCGCGACCATCCTCAACCCGAGCCTGGTGGCCTCCCGGGTGATCCAGCTGGCACCGCCCTACAAGGGCGGGCCGGTGATGGGCGACAACGCCGTCATCCCGATCGATCGCACCCAGGTGCCGGTGGAATGGGACGACCTGCGCAACCAGATCTCCGATATCGTCACCAAACTCGGCCCGACGCCCGAACAGCCCAAGGGGCCCTTCGGCGACGTCCTTGAGTCCTTCGCCAACGGGTTGGAGGGCAAGGGCGAGCAGATCAACACCACGTTCAAGGCACTGTCCGACGCGGTGAGCGCATTGAACGAAGGGCGCGGCGACTTCTTCGCCGTCCTCAAGAGCCTGGCGTTGTTCGTCAACGCCCTGCACAAGAGCGACCAGCAGCTGGTGTCGCTCAACAACAACCTCGCGACGTTCACCGGCTCGTTCACGCAGTCCGATCAGGAAGTGGCCAAGGCGGTCAAGGACATTGACACGTTGTTGACCACGGCGCGCAAGTTCGTCAACGACAACGGTTCGGTGCTGAGCAAGGACATCAACAACCTCTCCGACGTCACGACCCAGGTGCTGCAGCCGGAATCGCGCAACGGCCTGGAGACGGTGTTGCACGTCTACCCGAACCTGGCCGCCAACCTGCAGAACATCTATCACCCGACTCACGGTGCGCTGGTGGCCATTCCGACCATCGCCAGCTTCGCCAACCCGCTGCAGTTCATCTGTAGCGCGATCCAGTCCGGCAGCCGGCTGGGCTACCAGGATTCGGCGGAGATGTGCGCGGAGTACCTCTCGCCGATCATGGACGCGATCAAGTTCAACTTCCCGCCGTTCGGTGTCAACCAGTTCGCGACCGCCGAAACGCTGCCGAAGTACGTCGCCTACTCCGAGCCGCGGCTGCAGCCGCCGCCCGGGTACAAGGACACGACGGTGCCCGGCATCTGGTCGCGGGACACGTTGTTCTCGCACGGCAATCACGAGGCGGGCTGGATCGTGGCGCCCGGCATGCAGGGTGTCGACGTGCAGGCGTTCACCGCCAACATGCTGACCCCCGACTCGCTGGCCGCATTGATGGGCGGGCCCGACCCCGTCTCGTACGCGCCGGGCGGACCGCGTGGTGGCGCCCCGTCGAACTCCTATGACCAGAACAACCCGCTACCGCCGCCGTGGTACCCGGGGGCGATCCCGCCGCCGCCGCCAGGGCCGGATGTGGTCCCCGGACCGCTGCCCGTCTCGCAGCAGATCAACGGTGGGGCTCCGCCGGCCGCACCCGCGGCTCCGGCTGCCGGCCCGGCGTTGCCCGCTGAAGCCGGAGGTGGACAGTGAGTGCCATCCTGACGACCGCCCGCCGGTTCGGCTGGCGCGGTTTCGTACTGCTGATGACGGCGCTGGTGCTGACGTCGTGCGGTTGGCGCGGTATCGCCAATGTGCCGATGCCGGGAGGGCCCGGTAGCGGCAGGGACAAGACGACCATCTACGTCCAGATGCCGGATACGTTGGCGCTCAACGTCAACAGCCGGGTGCGGGTTGCCGACGTGTTCGTGGGCTCGGTGCGTGCCATCGAGCTGAAGAACTGGATTCCGACCCTGACGCTCGAGTTGGAGCCCGGAATCAAGCTGCCCGCCAACGCAATTGCGCGGATCGGTCAGACCAGCCTCCTGGGCACTCAGCATGTCGAGCTGGATCCGCCGCCGAATCCGTCGCCCGAGCCCCTGCGTGACGGCGCGACGATCCCGCTGAAGAACTCGCAGTCCTTCCCGACCACCGAGCGCACCCTGGCCAGCATCGCCACCGTGCTGCGCGGCGGCGGCATCCCGAACCTGGAGATCATCCAGACCGAGGTCGCCAACATCCTGGACGGCAATGCCGGGCAGATCCGCGACTTCCTCGGCAAGCTGGACACGTTCACCGATCAGCTCAACCAGCAGCGCGACGACCTGACCCGGGCGATCGACAAGACCAACGAACTGGTCTCGATCGTGGCCGCTCGGAACACCACCCTGGACCGCGTGCTCACCGAATTCCCGCCGCTGATCAAGTATTTCGCGGACTCCAGGGACAGGTTCACCGGTGCCGTCGAGGCGCTCGGCCGGTTCAGCGCGATCACCGACCAGACGCTGTCGCAGTCGCGTGCCGACTTCGACACCAACCTGGCGCTGCTGCAGCGTCCGCTGAAGCAGCTCGGGCGGGCCGCGCCGTATCTGATCGACTCGCTGAAGCTGGTCATCACGGCGCCGTACCCGATCGACAACATCCCGAAGGTGATTCGTGGCGACTACATCAACACGTCGGCCACTTTCGACCTGACGCTGAGCTCGATCGACAACGCGTTCCTGACCGGTACCGGTGTTTCCGGAATGCTGCGCGCTCTCGAGCAGGCATGGGGCCGCGATCCGCAGACGATGATTCCGGATGTCCGATTCACGCCTCACCCGAACATGACTGACGGTGGCGGACCGTTTGTCGAACGTGGCGAGTGAGAGGGTGACGAGTAGATGTTGACGCGCTTCATCAAGACACAGCTCGTCGTGTTCGGCGTGCTGACGATCGTCGCCCTGCTGGTTCTGGGCTGGTACTTCCTGCGCCTGCCCACGCTGGCCGGGATCGGGCAGTACGAGCTGAAGGCGGACCTGCCGTCCTCGGGTGGCCTGTACCGGACGGCCAACGTCACCTACCGCGGCATCACGATCGGCAAAGTCACCGAGGTGGAGCCGACCGAGACCGGTGTCCGGGCCACGATGAGCATCAGCGACAAGTTCAAGATCCCGCTGGACTCCTCCGCCAATGTGCATTCGGTGTCCGCGGTCGGCGAGCAGTACATCGACCTGGTGTCCGACGGCAATCCCGGTCAGTACTTCGCCAGCGGGCAGACCATCACGAAGTCGACGGTGCCGGAGGAGATCGGCCCGGCCCTGGATGCGGCCAACAAGGGACTGGCCGCGCTGCCCGCCGACAAGATCCCGGTGCTGTTGAACGAAACCGCCCAGGCGGTCGGCGGTTTGGGCCCGTCGCTGCAGCGCCTGGTCGACGGCACGCAGGCCATCGTGACTGAATTCAAGACGAACATTGCCGACGTCAACGACATCATTCAGAATTCGCCAGCCGTCATCGACAGCCAGGTCGATTCCTCGAGTGCGATCCAGCAGTGGTCGAAGAACCTGAACACCATCACGACGCAGACCGCGGCGCAGGACCAGGCATTGCGCGATGGACTGCGCCAGGCCGCGCCGACCGCCGATGCGGTCAATGCGGTGTTCAGTGACGTGCGCGAGGCGTTGCCACAGACGCTGGCCAACCTCGAGATCGTGCTGGACATGCTCAAGCGCTACAACAAGGGCGTCGAGCAGTCCCTGGTGCTGTTGCCGCAGGGCGCGGCCGTCGCACAGTCGGTGTCGTCGCCGTACCCGCATCAGGCGGCGCTGGACTTCGCGTTGACGATCAACCAGCCACCGCCCTGTCTGACCGGCTTCCTGCCCGCCGCCCAATGGCGCGCTCCGGCGGACACCAGGCCGATGCCGGTGGAGAACAACCTGTACTGCAAGATCCCCAAGGACACCCCCGCCAACGTGGTTCGCGGTGCTCGTAACTTCCCGTGCGCCGATGTGCCGGGTAAGCGGGCGGCGACGCCGATGGAGTGCCGGTCCACCGAGCCGTACACCCCGCTGGGTAATAACCCGTGGTACGGCGATCCCAACCAGGTGCTGAACTGCCCGGCGCCGGGCGCTCGATGCGACCAGCCAGTGAACCCCGGTACCGTGATACCGGCACCGACGATCAACAACGGGATGAACCCGTTGCCGGCCGATCTGCTGCCAGGGCCCACGCCGCCGATCAGTGACGACCTCAGTCCACCGGGGACTGGCACCGTGCAGTGCAACGGCCAGCAACCGAATCCCTGCACGTACACCCCGGCAGCCGGCGGTGCGCCACCAGGTAATACGGCCATCTACACCCCGCAGAGCGGGGAGTTGGTCGGTCCTGACGGTGTGAAATACAACGTCAGCAACTCGAGCAGTACAGGAGACGACGGATGGAAGGAGATGCTGGCTCCGGCCGGCTGACCCCCAACCCGCCCACCACCACCGATGACGAGGCTGAACGCAGAGAAGCTGAGGAGTCGGTGAAACCGGACATTGACGCCGAACTGAGTGAGGCCGAGGAGTCGGCGAATCTCGACCCGGTCGACGAGACCGAAATCGCCAACGGTGAACAGCCGCGCGGGTCGCGGCCGAGTGGGCGCCGCCTGGTGGCGGTGTGCTCCGCGCTGGTGATCGCCAGCCTGCTGATCGCCGCCGGCGGGTTTCTCGCGCTGCGTTCGCACAAGAACAGCGTCACCGCGGCTCGCGCCGAGACCGTCGCGCTGGCCGCCGCCAAGGACTGCGTCACCGCGACCCAGGCACCCGACGCCGCCGCGATGGCGGCCAGCCAGCAGAAGATCATCGAGTGCGCGACCGGCGACTTCGGTGCCCAGGCCACCCTCTACAGCGGGCTCCTGGTGGACGCCTACCAGGCCGCCAAGGTCCAGGTCCAGGTGTCCAACATGCGTGCGGCGGTGGAACGGCACAACGACGACGGCTCGATGGACATCCTGGTCGCCGTGCGAGTGAAGGTGTCCAACTCCCAGGCTCAGGACCAAGAGCAGGGCTATCGCCTGCGGGTGCGGATGATGCCTGAGGGAGGCACGTACAAGATCGCCAAACTCGACCAGGTGAGTAAGTGACGGTGACCGTCCCCGAAGCTGACGCCGTCCCCGACGCTGAGGCAGCCGACGCAGAAGCCACCGAGGCAGCCGAGGCCGCCGACCAGGTGCCTGCCGCCGTGCAGGCAAGCTGGCTGGCGCGCGCCGGCGCCTTCGCGGTCGACGTGTTCTTTCCCGCCGGTGTGGTGATCACCTGCCTGCTGGTGGCGCAGTCGGCCTCGATATCGGGCCTCGGCTGGTTGCGGTGGACGGCGATTGCCCTGGCCGCGGTGGTGTTCCTCGCGATGGCACTCAACCGGCTGCTGCTGCCGTCGATCGCCGGGTGGACGCTGGGCCGCTCGCTGGCCGGCATCGTCGTCGTCCGCCGCGATGGCGCCCCGGTCGATCCGTGGCGCTTGCTTGTCCGCGATTTGGCGCACGTGCTCGACACCGCCGCGGTGTTCCTGGGCTGGCTCTGGCCGCTGTGGGACTCGCGCAGCCGTACCTTCGCCGACCTGATCGTTCGCACCGAGGTGCACCGCGTCGTCTGCGAGCGACCCAACCGGCGACGCCTGGCGGGTGCGGTGCTGGTGGCTCTCGCGGTGCTCGCCGGCGCGGCCACCGCGCTGGGCTATTTCGGCGTGTACCGGCCCGAACTCGCGATCGAGCAGAGCCGTGAGGACCTGGCGGTGCAGGGACCCAAGATCGTCCAGCAGATGCTGAGCTACAACGTCGCGACGATCGACGCGGATTTCGCGCGGGCTCGCGGCTTGGTGACGGATAGCTATCGGCAACAGCTTGTGGCGCAACAGGATTCGGTGCGCAAGGCCGGACCGGTCGACAACGACTACTGGGTCACCAACAGCGCCGTGCTGACCAACACCCGGGACCGGGCGGAGATGCTGCTGCTCATGCAGGGCCAGCGCGGGGAGGCGCCCAAGCAGCGGATGATCACCGCGACCGTCCAAGTGAGCTTCGAGCGGTCCGCCAGTGGTCAGTGGCAAGTGGCCAACCTCTCGGTGCTGGCCAAACCGAACACGGCGGGGGAGGCCAAGTGAGCCCGCGACGCAAGGTCGACCCCGACGGCGAGGAACTGTTCCGGCTGCCCGATGCCCAACCGCGCCGGTGGGTGCTGCCCCTGGTCGCCGGACTTGCGGCGGTGGCGATCATCGCCGCGCTCACGGTCAGCACGCTGTTACTGGTGAAACGCGATACCCAGCGGCAGGACGCGATTCGCGAGGTCGCCGTGCTGAGTTTCGTACGCGGCTTCGTCACGCAGTACACGTCGATCGACCCGTTCCACGCCAATGACTATGCCGACAAGGTGCTGGCCCAGGGCACCGGACAGTTCGCCAAGCTGTATCAGGACAAGATGAACGAGGTCGTCATCCAGGTGGCCAGGGCCGAACCGACGACGGGAACCGTACAGGCCGTCGGCATCGAGCGCTGGAACCGCGACGGCAGTGCGGATGTGGCGGTCGCCGCGACAACGAAGACCAGGATGCCCGACAACAAGACCATCGAAAGCGGTAGCCGCTGGGTGGTCACCGTGACCCAAGAAGGAGGTGCAGGAGGGGCGTGGAAGATCAGCAACCTACTGCAGGTGATCTGACCGACGCGGCGCCCGACGAAGAGGCGACCGACACCGAGACCAGTTCTGAAGAGCCGACCGCCGACGAGGCGCCGAAAGCCCGAAAGCGGTTCAACCCCACCAAGATAGGTGTGGCGGCCGGAGTGTCGGCTGCCCTGTTCGTGGCCGCGGGTGCCTTCGCCGGTGCCACCATGCAGCCGTATCTGATGGACCGTGCGGCGGTCGACACCAAGCTGAACATCGCCCGCACCGCCGCCGAGGCGATCACCACGCTGTGGACCTACACCCCCGACGATATGGACAAGTTGCCGGACCGATCGGCGAAGTACCTGTCCGGCGACTTCGAGGATCAGTACCGCAAGTACGTCGACGCCATCGTGCCGACCAACAAACAGGCCAAGGTCACCAACAGCACCGAGGTGGTCGGAGCGGCCGTCGAATCGCTGAACGGCTCGGATGCCACCGCGATCGTCTACACCAACACCACGTCGAAGAGCCCACTGAGCAAGGACATCCCGTCGACGAAGTACCTGTCCTACCGCGTGCAGCTGACCCGGGATGGCTCGCACTGGCTGGTCACCAAGATGACCACCGTGACATCGCTGGACCTGACCCCGAAGCTCTGAGGCATTCATTGGCGATACTTGGGCCATGGCCGTCGCCTCGCCCGTATCGGAACGCTCCACCGTCGTCGCGCTACTGCTGCTGACCTTCGCCACCGGTCTGGTCGACGCGGTCAGTGTGTTGGCGCTCGGGCATGTGTTCGTCGCCAATATGACCGGCAACGTCATCTTCCTCGGCTTCTGGTTTGTGCCGCATTCCGGCGTGGACATGACCGCCGCGGTGATCTCGTTCATCAGCTTCTTGATCGGCACGGTGGTCGGCGGCCGGTTCGCGCGGCACTTCGACCGTGAGGTGCGGGGCTGGCTCACCGCGGCGCTGGGCAGCGAGGTGGTCGTGCTCGTGGTGCTGGCGGTGCTGGCCGGCACCGGTGTCGTGGATTATCACAACGACGGCAAGCTGGTCCTGATCGCCGGGCTGGCCCTGACCTTCGGTGCGCAGAACGCCGCCGCCCGCCAGTTCGGCGTCCAGGAGCTCAGCACCACCGTGCTGACGTCGACGCTGGTGGGAATCGGCGTCGACAGCCGGCTTGCCGGCGGGCGCGGCGAGCGGCAAAAGCTGCGCTACACCGTGGTTTTGACGATGTGTGCGGGCGCGATGGTCGGCGCGACGATGACGCGCTGGATGGTGGCACCGGTGATCGCCTTGGCCGCGGTCGTGGTGGGCGCCAGCCTGGCCGTCTTCCGGTACGGCCCGCGACCGGCGAGCGGGTAACTAGGCTCGGGGCCATGCCCACTGTTCTGGTCACCGGCGCAGCCCGGGGAATCGGCAAGTCGATCGTGAGTCATCTGGCCGCCACCGGATGGGACGTCATCGGCGGCGTCCGCAACGCCGCCGATGCCGACGCGTTGTCGGCGCTGCCGCGGGTCAGCGCGGTCATCCTCGACGTCACCGACGACGTACGGGTCGCCGCGCTACCCGAGGCGCTGCCGGGCCGTCTGGATGCGGTGGTCAACAACGCCGGCATCGCGGTCAGTGGCCCGCTGGAGGGATTGACCGCGGCCGAGATCCGGCACCAGCTGGACGTCAACGTCGTCGGTCAGCTCGCTGTCACTGCGGCGGTGCTTCCCCTGCTGCGCGAGTCGGCCGGCCGGATTGTGTTCATTTCCAGTGTGAATGGCAAGCTTTCGGCGCCGATGATGGGCGCGTATAGCGCGTCCAAGTTTGCGCTCGAGGCCGCCGCCGATGCGCTGCGAGTCGAGCTTCGGCCCTGGCACATCGCGGTCAGCGTGGTCCAGCCCGCGCAGACCGACACCGACCTGTGGCGTGATGCCGACCAAAGCGTCGCCGATATGGAAGCCGCGATGACGGCGCAACACCGCGCCCTCTACAGCAAACATGTTGCGGGCATGCGGAAGTCGATCCCGATGGCGCAACGCCTTGCCGTCGATCCGGAGAAGGTGTCCAAGGTGGTGCTCACCGCACTCACCGCACGCAACCCGCGGGCGCGCTACCCGGTCGGCGTGGCGACCGCGGTGCAGATGACCCTGATGACCAAGCTCCCGACCCGCGTGCGCGACGCGGTGCTGCGCCGGGTGTTCGGCCAACCCTGACCGGCTCGGGACTCCCTGGGCTGCAATGAATCTCAGTTGAACCCGAGCCACGCGGGTAGTGCACGCTCGTGGGAATCGCAGAGCACCGCCATCGTGTCGCACGAGCCCTTGGGCACGCCCGCGCCTGCCCACATGCCGCCGGTGTCGCGGCGCAGCACGATCGCCGACGACCCGCCGCCGTCGAGAAGGATGGCGGTGTCGCTGCCCAGACCCCGGAAGAGATCCTGGATCTGATCCGGTGTGTAGCTGCCGCCCTGGAAGACGTACATCTCGTCCTTGTCCCTGGCGTAGGCCAGAGCGGTGCGCGCGGCGCTGGGGCCCGGGTCGTTCAGCTGGCCCGTATCGCCCGGGGCCAGCAGCCCGAGTCCGCTGACCGCGGCGAACCGGGTGCCCTTGTCCAGCAGACCCTGGACCACCGGGGTGGCGGCGTCGTAGTCGTTGGGCGTGTTGGGTGTGACGAGGAACGGCGCGCCCGCGACGGGCAGGATCATCGTGGTCAGCGCGGTCCACACCTCGTCACCGCCGGATAGCGCCTGCTTGCCGGCGTAGGCCAGGGTCCCGGTCACGGCGGCGTTGGCCCGGCCTTGGCCCTGGGTGTTGTCGACGTAGGCGCCCAGCGGAGAGCTGCACCCGGTCGATTTCCACGAACCTGCCTGCTGCCCACGGACATCGAAGAAATTGGCGTTGATGGCGATGGTCGGCTGCCCGAGCGCCTGCCACGCCTGCAACGGCGAGTAGGTCTCGGACGCCTGCACCAATCCCTCGCGGGTGCGTGTGCCGGGAGTCTGTTCGCAGCGGGCCTGGTAGCCGGTATGGCCGTCGACCAGCAGTCGCGGCGTCAGCCGTTTGGACGCGGCCTTGATGATCATCAGGTGACCGCCGTTGGTCTGCTCGTACCAGTTGCCCGCCGCGTTGAGCATCGGTGCGGGATAACCACTTCCGAAGTTGTAGACGAGGTAACTGCCGCGCGTGGTGGCGATCGCCTGGGCCAGTTGGTCACGGCCGTCGGCGGAGGCGACCGGCATGCCGATCGTCGCCGCGAGCGTCAGGCAGCTGGCCACGGCCATGCTGCCCGCGGCCAGGCGACGTAACTTCGCGGCGACGGTTGGCACAGTTGCCCTTTCATCACGGAGAGTCCACTACTGCATCGACACTCTCATTCTCAGCAATCACACAGTCAACTTTGGTAACAGACCTGCGCCGGTTCGGCACCGGCGTCGTCACGACCAGGAACGTTGATTTGCCGCGCCGACAATTACTTGGCCTAGGGACGGTTATCCGCGTCACGGGCGGGGAACTACTGCTTGGCGCGGCGCTCTTCCGAGGCCGCCGGAACACGAGGAGCAGCAATGATCGGAACGATTATCGGAGCCATCGTCGTCGGACTGATCGTCGGCGTGCTGGCGCGACTGGTCATGCCCGGCAAGCAGAACATCGGCATCATCATGACCGTTCTGCTTGGTGCGGTCGGTTCCTTCCTGGGAACGTGGGTCACCTACCAGGTCGGATACGCCAACTCCAACGGCGGGTTTGCGATCATCCCGTTCTTGGTGGGCGTCGTCGTCGCTGTGGTGCTGATCGCGGGATACCTCGCGATCACCGGACGCAGCAACCGAGTACACCACTAGGAGGTCGACGGCCCGGACGGCAGCGGAACACCGCGCCGTCCGGGCCGACCGCCGTCCTCAGCCCGCCAGGGCGGCGTGCATCTCCCAGACGAGGACCTCCGACGGTTGCGTGGCGGTCACCCGCTGGCCGCCCGCCGCGGTGAAGCGCACCGCATCACCCTCGTGCAGCCGGCCGGCACCCTCCAACGTCACCTCGCCGCGCGGGACGAACACATGCAGATACGGAGCTTCGGGCAACTCGACGGTGTCGCCGGGCTGTAACCGAGCACCGTGTAATGCCGCGTACCGGTTACGGATCGAGATCGCCGCCTGATCCTTGTGATCGGGCATTCCGGAGGCGATCGTCACCAGCCCGCCGCGGAGTAGCTCGTCGTCGATCTCCAGCTGCTGATAGCCGGGGTCAATCCCGGACTCGTCGGGCGCCACCCACATCTGAACGAAATGGACTGGCTCGCTGTGTGTTTGCTGCCCCGTGAGCGTCCATGAGTCATTCTTCTCCGAGTGCAAGATGCCCCGGCCGGCCGACATCCGTTGGGCCAGACCGGGATAGATCACGCCGGAGTGGCCGGTGGAGTCCTGGTGCACCAGCGAGCCCTGCAGCACCCAGGTGATGATCTCCATATCGCGGTGCGGATGGGTGTCAAAGCCAGTGCCGGGGTTGACGATATCGTCGTTGTTCACCAACAGCAGGCCGTGGTGGGTGTTCGCCGGGTCGTAGTGGTGTCCGAACGAGAACGAATGCTTGGAGTCCAGCCACTCGATCTTCGTTGCGGCGCGGTCGGCGGCACGTCTGATGTCGACGGTTGCGGCCATGTCATCACCCCTTGGGTCGTTGCCAGCCTAAATCGCCGGCGCTGACTGCGACAACATAGATGATGTGTCATGTATTCCGCTATGGTGGTGGCATGGCGGAGCGCTGGTTGTCCGATGACCAACAGCGCATCTGGCGCAACTACCTGACATTGGGCAGCCACCTGCAGGTCGCAATGAACCGTCAACTGCAGGCGCGATGCGGGCTGTCGCTCGCTGACTACGAGGTGCTGGTCGTGCTCGACGAGCGCGGGCCGATTCGGGTGCTCGAGCTGGCTGCCGCGCTGGGCTGGGAGCAGAGCCGGGTCTCGCATCAGCTGCGCCGGATGCGGGCCCGCGATCTGCTCGAACGGCGGGATAGCGAGGATGACCGGCGCGGCGCGACCGTCGAGATCACGGCCGCCGGAAGCGTCGCCCTCGCCACCGCCGCCCCCGACCACGTCGCGCTGGTCAGCTCGGTGCTGTTCGAGGGGACGACGCAGGCGCAACTGCATGGGTTCGATCAGGTGATTACCGCGGCGCTGCAACGCCTCGACGAGTGACGCCGGCCGGATCTAGCCGGCCATGAAGGCGTCGTAGGCCGTTTGCAGGTTGGGCGGCAATACCGAGACATTGCACGCCTGCTGGGTGTCACCGATCGGTGTAAGGATGCCGCGCAGGTCGTGGTACTCACCGGGGTTGGCGGTGAAGTATCCGCGCACGTTGGCTTCGGCCTGCGGGCGCGGCTGGTTGTAGGCCGCCGTCAGTACCTGGTTGGCGCCGGGATGGGCGGCCAGGTACTGGTTCGCCGAACCGGTCACCGAGCTGACGGTGTTGGCAACGCCGGCGCTGCTGCAGTCCGGTGCCGCCGAGGCCATCGGCGCGGCCAGAGTTGCCGCTGCCATGCCCCCCACGAGCAGACCGGTGCAGACGGCCGCAGCCTTCTTACTGGATGCGATACCGCTGTACATAGTGATCACTTCTCTCTTTCACTGGTTCCCCCGACCTGAAACCCAAAGTACCCATGAGGTTTTGCAGCAAAACCCCGTGCCGCGAACATGATTCGCTTCGGCAGCGAGCGTTACAGCGTCGAGTGGTGATATTGCACTCAGTCTGCGCCGAACTGGTCGAGGCCCGCTCGCCTGCGTCTGAGAGTTCTTAATGCCGGCGACGATCCCTTAAGTGATTGTGATCTTCGGCGTGACGCAATTGTGATACCCGCAAACGCGAATACCGCTGGTGTAGCGCAGATTCGGGGTAGCGAGCGGGTCGGATCAGCCCGCGAACGCGTGACCGGCGCCGCCACACTGCAGCCAGTGGTGATCGTCTTAACGGATCGTGAAATCGCTGCACCGGAATTGTGGACGTGCGTACCGATCGGACAGATCGGGTAGAGGTCTGAACGAGGCGCACAAACCCCGCGCCGACAAAAATCCGTCAACGCATAAGGGGAGAAACGCGATGACCACTCCAGATACCACCACTCTGCTCGCCCAGCTGCGGGCCGTGCTCGACCTGACCAACACCGAGATCCAGATCGCCGAGACCAGGGTGGCGCAGGCCCGTACCGATGCGGTGCGCACCGAGCTCACCCAGAACGCCGCCAACGGCCGCGAGCGTGCGGAGGCAATCGAGGGGGCCATCCGCGACTTGGGCGGCTTCCCCGATGTCATCGGTCCGTTCTTCGGGCGTGCGGCCGCTGCGGTCAAGGCGCTCACCGAACAGGCGCAGCCGTTCGATGAGGCCCTGCTGGGCGATCTCGCGCTGGAAGGCCAGCTGCTCGATCGCTCGCGCTACCTCAAGGCGCTCGCCGTCGCGACGCATCAGCCCGACGTCGAAAGCCTGGCCAATCGCCTGATCACGGCGCACTCGGCGACCGTTGACTGGCTGACCACCGTGCTGGCTGAGGACGCGTTGGGCGGCCCGGCTGCGCTGAAGCGCACGCCGTTGCAGATCCTGACCGGGCTGACCGTCCGGGTGGCCAACTGGCCGGTGATTTCGTCGGTCCGCGGCATCGACCGGGCGCTCGACCTGCTGCGGAACTCCCGCCCGGTTGTCGACGACCTGGTCAGCCGCGGCCAGCACGCTGGTGAGGTCGCGGTCAAGGCGGCCCAGGCATCGCGGGATGCCGCGCTGGAGACCGCCGAACGGGTGGCCCGCCGCGAGGGTGCCGACGGCGCCGCCGACGCGCTGCACTCGTTGCGCAGCGCAACCGGTGTCCTGTCGCCCGAGGAACTGCCGATCGAGGGTTACGACGAGCTCAACCTCAACGACGCCGTCGCCGCGGTGAAGGAGCTCGAGGATCCCGCCGACATTCGCGCCGTCGTCGCGTATGAGGAGGCGAACAAGAATCGCCAGCGGCTGGTCTCCGCTGCCCAGACCCGGGTGGCCGCGATTGCCCAGGAGATCGTCGGCATCGACTGATCCGACGGGTGCCACGCGGCGTCCCCGATGATGGTTCCTCATCGTCGGGGACGTCGGCGTTGCCGGATCTTGGGCCGGATCTTGGGCCTACGGTGAACACATGACGGACGCAATGAACTTCGACGAGATGAACCGACAGGTCATCGAGGAATTCCGGACCAGCGGCGGCAAGGCCGGTGGGATGTTCGAGGGCAAGCCACTGGTGCTGGTCCACCACGTCGGCGCCAAATCGGGCACCGAACGCATCGCACCGCTGGTGCCGCTTCTGGAGGACGGCCGGATCTTCATCTTCGCCAGCAAGGGCGGTGCGGACACCAACCCGGACTGGTATCACAACCTCGTCGCTCACCCGGACACCACGGTCGAACTGGGAACCGAGACCTTCCCGGTCACCGCCAAGGTGATCACCGGATCCGAACACGACGAGATCTACGCCAAGCAGGTCGCCGCGGAACCCCAGTTCGGCGACTACCAGCGCAGCACCTCGCGGATCATTCCGGTTATCGAGCTGCAGCGCCGCTCCTGAGCGGCTGCAATGCTCCTGATCCGCTAAAGGGCTTCGGGCAGGCCGAATTTCGCGAAGAGGCTGGTGTCGAGGAAAGCCACCACATGCGAGATGCCGTCCGGGCCCAGGTCGAGGACGTGGAGCTGGAACGGCACGTGGCGGCCGCCGGTCTCGGGTAAACGCATGTACATCGCCGCGGCCGGCTGGCCGTTGGCAGTCAGCGGCAACAAGCGCATGTCCTCGGGGGAATCGGCCGGGCAGTTGTGGTGGATGAGCGCACCGATGGCCGGGCCGCCCTGATACCAGCCGTCGAACGGGGGCATCTCCCACACCGCTTCGGCGGTGAACATCTCCACCAGCCGCGGGATGTCGTAGTCCTCGAACGCCGAGATATAGCGGGCCAGCTGTTCGCGGGCTTCCGCCGACTCCGGCGGGGACAACTGATCGTCCTGGCTGGGCCCGACGGCGTCGAGCTGGGCCCGGGCTCGTTGCAGGAGGCTGTTGACGGCGGCGACGGAGGTGCCGATGGCGTCGGCGACTTCAGCGGCCTTCCACTGCAGCACATCGCGCAGCACCAGAACGGCGCGTTGCCGCGTTGAAAGATGCTGCAGCGCCGCAACGAATGCCAGCCGCACCGACTCCCGCGAACCGACGATCACAGATGGATCAGCGGGGTCGTCGTTCAACGAGTCGGGGAGCGGCTCCAGCCACGGCACCTCGCCGCGTTCGACGAGCTCGTCGGTGGGTTGGGAGCTCGGCGCACCCAGCCCCGTCGGCAGTGGCCGGCGCTGCCTGCCCTCCAGCGACGTCAAGCAGGTGTTGGTGGCGATGCGATGCAGCCAGGTGCGTACCGAGGACTTGCCCTCGAAGCGGTCATAAGACTTCCACGCCCGCAGGAAGGTCTCCTGCACCAGATCCTCGGCGTCGTGCAACGACCCCGTCATCCGGTAGCAGTGCGCCAATAATTCGCGTCGGTACGGCTCGGCCTGCACCAGGAAGTCGCCCCGGTTCGGGTCGAGACCGTCGTCAAGATTATGCGCGAGCACGCTCACACCGACCGAGCTTACGCACGCGCACCGACAACGGGCCGTGCCGTCTTGGCGGTTACGCTCCCTTGATGGTCACAACGCGCACCGAGCGGACGTTCGACGGAGTCGGCGGCGTCCGCATCGTCTACGACGTGTGGACACCGGATACCGAGCTGCGCGGCGTCGTCGTGCTCTCCCACGGCCTGGGCGAACACGCTCGCCGGTATGACCACGTCGCCGAACGCTTCGGCCAAGCCGGCCTGGTGACCTACGCGCTCGACCATCGCGGGCACGGCCGTTCCGGCGGCAAGCGCGTGCGCGTCAGGTCGATCAACGAGTACACCGGGGACTTCGGCACCCTGGTCAATATCGCCACCGCCGAGCACCCCGGCCTGAAGCGAATCGTGCTCGGCCACAGCATGGGCGGCGGCATCGTGTTCGCCTACGGGGTGGACCACCAGAAAGACTTCGACCTGATGGTGCTCTCCGGTCCCGCCGTCTCGGCCCAAACCGGGGTGTCCCGCGCCAAATTGCTGCTCGGCAAGGCGGTCGGCTCACTGCTGCCGGACCTGCCGGTCGAGGAACTCGATGCAGGCGCCATCTCCCGCGACCCCGAGGTGGTGGCGGCCTACAACGCCGACCCGCTGGTGCATCACGGCAAGATCCCCGCCGGCATCGCCAAGGCGCTGGTGACGGTCGGCGAGACCATGCCACAGCGCGCGCGTCAGCTCACCGCACCATTGCTGGTCGTGCACGGCGCCGACGATGCGCTGGTGCCGGCCGCCGGGAGTGAATTGCTGGTCGACTGTGTCGGCTCCAGCGACGTCCACCTCAAGGTCTATCCGGGGCTCTATCACGAGGTGTTCAACGAGCCCGAGCGCGATCGGGTGCTCGACGACGTGACCGCCTGGATCGAGGCCAGGCTGTGAGCTGGCGCCGTCGCATCGCGATGGCGGCGATGGCGCTGATGCTGGTGGCCGGCTGCTCGTCGAACAGCGAGTCGCACAACGCCTGGGTCGAGGACGAGGTGACGTTCGTCGCGGACGGGCTGACCATCCACGGCACCTACCGTCATCAGCACGGCGACCAGAAGGGGCCGGCCGCGCTGCTGATCTCGGAGAGCGGGCGCACCGACCGCAACGGCGACAACAACGTCGCCGGGCCGATCGGCAACATGCGTCAGCTGGCCGAATACCTGTCGAATCACGGGGTGGCCTCGCTGCGCTACGACAAGGTCGGCACCGGGCAGACGGGCCTGGGCCCGTATGCCGATCACCCGGCCGACGTGGGCAGCGCCGTCTACACCGTCGGCGCGAAGTCCGCGGTGCGGTTCCTGGCCGGGCAGTCCGCCACCGACAAGGACCACATCTCGGTGTACGCGCTCGGCGAGGGCACCATCCATGCGATGACGCTGGCCGACGACACATCTCCTGGAGCACCCAAGATCCATTCGCTGGGTCTGCTGCAGCCGCTGGCGGGCCGCTACCTCGACCTGATCAGCAAGCGGGTCACAACCGATATGGCCGCCGCCGTGAAGGCCGGGCAGAAAACCCAGCAGCAGGCCGACCAGACGATTGCCGCATGGAACGCTGCCGTCACCGAGGCGCGCACCAAGGGCAGCGTGCCGGCCAAGCTGCCCGAGAGCCTGAGCGCGATTCTCAACCCCGGCAACGTCAAGGCCGTCGTCGAGGCCGACGCTATCGACCCGCTGGAGCTGGCTGCCCGCATCCCTGGCGGCACACCGGTCTTGGTGACGTGCTCGGATTCCGACGGGCAGGCCAACTGTGCGGATATCAAGGCCTTCACCGATGCACTGGCGCACACCTCGTTGTCGGTGGTCGCGCTCAAGGGTGTCAACCATGTGCTGCGCGACGACGCCAGCGACAACGTCGGCAACTACGCCAAGCCGGGTCCGCTCTCACCACAGCTGACGGTCGCGCTGGACGGGTTCGTCGGCCAGTAACGGTCGCGGCGGCCGTGCCAGTGTCGGGCCGCTCCGCTAGGTTGCCAATCGTGACCGACGACAAGATGCTGGCGCGGATCGCAGCACTCCTGCGCCAGGCCGAAGGCACCGACAACGTCCACGAGGCCGAGGCGTTCATGTCCGCCGCCCAGCGGCTGGCCACCGCGACGTCGATCGACCTGGCCGTCGCGCGCGCGCATTCCGCCACCCGGACCGCGGCGCAGGTGCCGACCCAGCGGACCATCACCATCGGCGACCCCGGCTCCCGGGGCCTGCGCACCTACGTGCAGCTGTTCGCGGGCATCGCCGCGGCTAACGACGTGCAGTGCGATGTCGCCTCGAATTCGACGTTCGTCTACGCCTACGGCTTCACCGAGGACATCGACGCCAGTCACGCCCTCTATGCGAGCCTGGTCGTCCAGATGGTGCGGTCCTGCGATGCGTATCTGTCCACCGGTGCGCATAAGCCGACGCCGACCATCACCGCGCGGCTGAACTTCCAGCTGGCCTTCGGCGCCCGCGTCGCCCAGCGGCTGTCCCACGCGCGTGAGGAGGCCCGGGCCGAGGCCACCCGGGACCGCAAGACCGCGCCGGGAACCGCGCTTGCGCTGCGTAACAAGGAACTTGAACTGCGCGACCACTACCGGCAGAACTCCAAGGCGCGCGGCACCTGGCAGGCCAACCGCGCTACGGCGGGGTACTCGTCGGCGGCCCGACGTGCCGGTGACCGGGCCGGCAAGCAGGCCCGGCTGGGGTCCAGTCCCGAACTGCCGGGGACGCGGACCCGGCTGCCGAGGTGACGGCGCGCGACAGCCAACGCTCCCGCGTCTACGCGGCCGAGGAGTTCGTCCGCACACTCTTCGACCGTGCCGCACAACATAGTTCGCGCACCATCGACTTCTTCGGAACGCAGCTCACCCTGCCGCCGGAGGGGCGTTTCGCGTCCATGCCGTCGGTACAACGCTATGTCGACGACGTCCTCGCGCTGCCCGCCGTGACCGACCGCTGGCCGGCACCGGAACCGCTGAAAGTCCGACCCCGGCGTGCGGCTAGTGCCGCCCACTACGAAAACTCCGATGGCACAGGCATTATCGCGGTCCCAGACCGGAGCTCCGCGGACTGGGCCATGCGGGAACTGGTCCTGCTGCACGAGATCGCCCATCACCTGACACCGCAGGGGCCGGCCCACGGCACGGATTTCATCGCGACGTTCTGCGAGCTGGCTGCCGTGGTGATGGGCGCGGAGGTCGGCCATGTGCTGCGGGTGGTGTATGCCAAAGAAGGCGTCCGATGACAGGCACTCGTCACGATTCTGTTGATTTGCTTGCGATTTAGTCTCTCGACGTGGTTGTCTCCGTGTAGCGCCGTATTTGCTGTCGGCGCTATGAGACTGGGGGGTCCATTCACGTGAGATACCGCTTGAGGTTTTTCGGCGTGCTCGTCGTCGCTACCGCACTGACGGTGGCCGGCTGTTCAACGAGTGGCAAGCCCGGTGGCAAGTCGGAGTCCGCGGGTCCAGAAACGCAATCCGCCAAATCGTCGGCGCGGATCAAGGACAAGGGCATTACTGCCAAGGGCGGAACGGTATACGTCCTCAAAGAGGAGGACTTCGAATCGTTGGATCCGGCCAACAATTACGAAACGGCCAACACAGAGGTGGGGCGGCTCATCTACCGCTCGTTGACGTTCATCAACGACATACCTGGCGCGACTCCGTCGATCCAACCCGACCTTGCCGAATCTCTTGGTACTTCCAGTGACGGCGGAAGCACCTGGACGTACCGGCTGCGGGCTGGCCTGAAGTACGAAGACGGCCGGCCGATCACCGCCCAAGACATCAAATACGGCGTGATGCGCTCCTTCGACAGCGACGTGTTTCCGCTGGGTGCGACGTGGATGAAGGATCTTCTCAAGAACGAGACGGATTTCAAAAGCCCTTATGCCACACCAGAAAAAGACCTCAGCTCGGTCGAGACTCCCGATGACAGGACGTTGATCTTCCACTTCGACGGGCCCCAACCCGACGCGGACTGGATCATGTCCTTGCCCTACACCGCGCCAGTGCCCAAGGACGCGGATACGAAGGAGGCCTACAGCAATCATCCGGTCTCATCGGGGCCATACAAGATCGAGAACTACCAACAGGGCACAGCGCTATCGCTGGTACGTAACGAAAACTGGGATCCGGCAACCGATCCCAACCGGCCCGCCTATCCCGACCGCTTCCAATTCGACCTGAAAGCAGCCAGAGCCAGCGAGCGACTCATCAAGGGCGACGGTAACGACGCGTTCGCGGTCCCATTGGACGGAGTGCTCGCGGTCAGCGACTTCGGCAAGGCGCAAGAACCCGCCGTCAGCCCTCGGTTCATCAATGGGCCGGGGCCGTGTGTCGACTACATCGCGATGAACACTCAACGGCTCAAGGACCCGGATATCCGCCATGCGATCGCACTCGCCATCGACCGGCAGGGCATTCAATCCGCCTACGGCGGCGATCTTTACGGCTCAGTCGTCGACTCGGTGATTCCATCAGACATTCCCGGTTACGCCGCACCGAATCTCGGCCTCAAACCCGGCGGCGACCCCGACGCTGCGAAGAAGCTGCTCGACGGCAAGTCGTTGCCATCGCTGCACATCGCCGTCGCCGATTCGCCGAGCCCCGCGTATGGCAAGGAGATCACCCAGATCGAGGCGAATCTCAAGGCGGTTGGCTTCGAGGTGGCCGTCGACCGGCACTCAGACACCGACCTCACCGCCCTCTTGGACGGTGTCGACGGTTGGGACATCGACCCTTCCCCGGGATGGTGCGCCGACTGGCCCACGGCAGCATCCGCGACCCTGCCCGTGCTCGGGCCGAACAGTGACGGCACCACGTGGGGCCCGAGAAACGCGGCGAAATATTTCGATCCGAAGTTCTCCGGTCAACTGGCCGAACTGAAGTCTTCGACAGCGGACCCGGCTGCGACCGCCAAGAAGTTCGTCGAGATCGCCAACGAGATCCAGTCAACTGCCTGGCCGGTGCTGCCGGTAATGCAGGACAATGATCCCGAGGTCGTCGGCGCGAATGTAACGAACGTCGGCATTTCCCCGCTTCTCAGCCAGGTCGACCTCAACACCCTCGCCGTGCGGAAATAACTGCCGCTACGGTGGATTGGAAAAGCCCGAGGAACCCGCACCACGGTTACAGGGTCGCGGGAGCGCTGCGACAATGAGCAGCATGCGACTGATGCGGGTAATGGCGACGTTCAACCGGCGGGTCACCAACAAAATAAACGGCTTGTTGGCGCCGTACCTGCCGCCGTGGGGGATGCTCATCCACCGAGGCCGCAAGTCTGGTCACGAGTACCGCACGCCGGTGGCGGTCACCGTTCGCGACGGCTCGTTGATGGTGCCGATCGGGTACGGCGAGGAGTCGGACTGGCTGCGCAACCTCCTCGCGGCCGGCGGCGGCCAGGTGATGCACCGAGGTAAGACCCGGGCCTTCACCAATCCCCGCGTCGTCGACCGGGACGAGGTCAGTACATGGGGCCGGATCAGTCGGACCTTCGTCGCCGACTTCGTCTAACCCGCCCGAGCCACCTCGACCGGCAGCGCGTTGAGCACCGCGGTGCCCGACAACGGATCCAGCAGCGTGCCGTCGTTGAGGCTGTTGACGTTCACGCCCGGATCGCGTGCCGCCACCTGCATCCGGGTGCCCGGCTCGGTATGACCCCAGCCGTGTGGCACTGACACGACGCCCGGCCGGATGGAATCGGTGATCTCAACGGGCACTTCGAGTTTCCCGCCCGGGCCGGTGACCACAGCCATCTCCTCCAGGCCCAGCCGCGCGGCATCGTCGGGGTGGATCTGCAGCGTGCAGCGATTGGAACCGCCGGACAAGGCAGGCAGGTTGTGCATCCAGCTGTTGTTGGACCGCAGGTGACGCCGGCCGATCAGCAGGAACCCCGGCTCCGACGTCAGCGACGCAAGCAGCCGTGGGATATCGGCCAGGATCGGGTCGGGATCCAATTCGACTGTCCCCGAAGGAGTTCGGAGAATCTCGGGAATGCGGGGGACTAGCGCGCCGAGGTCCACCCCGTGCGGGGCGTCCTTGACCCGCTGCAGGGTCAGGCCGTCGGGGCTGGCGCCGAACCCGTCACCGAACGGGCCCAGCCGCAGCATCATGTCCAGCCGCCGTTCGAAACCGCGACCCTCGGGCAGCATGGCGGTCAACTCCTCGACCGTCCGACCGGCGACGGGGGAGTGTTCGTCGGCGACCTCCTTGCCCAGCGTGGATCCGATCACCTGGTCGTCCACCAGTTTCGGGTCGGCGTCTGGACCCAGGCCCAGCACGATCAGTGCCAGCCGGGCCAGGATCTCGCACTCGTCGGGCCGGCCGTCGGCCAGTGGGAGCACCGGCGGGGAGTACCGGGCGTTGTTGCGCACCACCGCGCCGCTGAGGGCGAGGTCGAAATGTGCTGCGCGAGAGGGCGGTGGCGGTGGCAGGATCACGTCGGCATGGCGGGTCGTCTCGTTGAGGTAGGGATCGACCGACACCATGAAGCCGACGCTGGCCAGAGCATCCTGCAGGCGGGCGCCATCCGGCGCCGACAACACCGGATTGCCCGCGATGGTGATCATCGCCCGGATCTGACCCTCGCCGGGATTCTCGATCTCCTCGGCCAGCGCGACCGCGGGCATCTCGGACAGCACCTCGCGGTGACCCGAGACCCGGCTGCGCCAGCGGCCCGTCGTGAAGCCGCGGCCGGGGCGCGCCGGTCGCGGGGCTCCGGCGATGGTGGAGCTGGCGAACATCACCCCGCCGGGCCGATCCAGATTGCCCGTCAGGATGTTGACCACGTCCACCAGCCAGCTGGTCAGGGTGCCGAACTCGACGGTCGAGGTGCCGATGCGGCCGTAGACCGCCGCACTTGGTGCGGCAGCGATTTCCCGTGCAAGGCTTCGGATTTCGTCGGCATCCACCCCGCAATGCTCAGCGACGGCGTCCGGCGGGAAGTCCAGTGCGGCCGCCTGTACCCGATCCAGCCCCGTGACGTGATCGGCAAGCCGGCCCAGGTCGACCAGGTCCTCGTCGAAGAGGACGTGCACGATCGCGAATAGCAGCGCGGCGTCGGAGCCGGGGCGCACGGCGAGGTGGCGATCGGCCAATTCGGCGGTGCGGGTGCGGCTGGGATCGATCACCACGAGCGTGCCCCCACGGCGCCGCAAGGCCTTGATCTTGCCGGGGAAGTCAGCGGCGGTGGCAAGAGAGCCGTTGGACACCAACGGGTTTGCGCCGATGATGACGAGATAGTCGGTGCGGTCGAGGTCGGGCACGGTGAAGGCAACCGGGTTGCCGTACAGGTAGCCGCACGAGACATGCTTGGGCATCTGATCGAGCGTGCTGGCGGAGTACACCTGGCGGGTGCCCAGCGACTTGATGACGACCGGCCCGTAGAGGGACCCGGCGATGGTGTGCGCGTTGGGGTTACCCAGGTAGACCGCCACCGACGTCCCGCCGGTGTCGGCGATGACGCGCTGCAACCCGTCGGCGGCCGCGGCGAAGGCCTCCGCCCAGGTGGTCTCGACCAGTTCACCGTCGCGGCGCACCAACGGGTTCTGCAGCCGGTCGGGATCGTTGTCCAATTCGGCGAAGCTGGCGCCCTTCGGGCAGATGAAAC
The DNA here is from genome assembly GCF_033804465.1 of Mycobacterium sp. RTGN5. Lineage (NCBI taxonomy): Bacteria > Bacillati > Actinomycetota > Actinomycetes > Mycobacteriales > Mycobacteriaceae > Mycobacterium > Mycobacterium sp. RTGN5. The sequence continues at coordinate 312,815 of NZ_JAPZLA010000004.1, read as the reverse complement.
CGTGACTGAACACGTCGTCACGATCGCCCCGGGCCGAGCTGACCCGATCGTTGTCATCGATGGTGAGGACCATCCCGCAGGTGGCCTCGCACAGCGGACAAATACGTAAGGCGGTGCGGCTCATGCTAGCCACTGTGCTCCGCTGGCAGACTCGCTGGCAAGCCCAACCAACCGGATGGTCAGATTTACCTCAGTTGGACCAGACCGTCGCGTCCAGAGCCGAGTGCAGTGCGGCGACGATGCGGTCCTTGTGTCGGTTGAACCGCTCGGTCGGCGCGGGCACCGAGATCGCGACGATATTGCCGCCGACGGCCCGTCCCGCAATGCCTGCGGCCGAGATCCCGTCGGTGTGCTCGTCGCGGTCGAAAGCCACTCGACCGGCGCGGATCTCGCGGATATCGGCCCGCACTGCGGCGCCCGCGACCGGGTCAAGCGGAGCCAGCGCCGACTCGATGTCGGCGTCGTCGAACAGCGCCAGCGCCGCCTTCCCGTTGGCGGTGTCGTGCAGGGTGAACCGGCCGCCGATCGCCGAGACAGCGCGCAGCCGATGGGGCGATTCGATCTGGTCGATGAACAGCATCTGGCCACCGCGGTACACCGAGAGGTCCGCGGTTTCCCCGGTGGCCTCGGCCACCGCCTCCAGGGTCGGCCGGAAGGCCGAGGTGATGTGGGCGGCGTTGGCGCTGGACAAGCCCAGCAGCCGCTCGCCAAGGACGATGCGGCCGTCGTCGTCCACGGCAGCGAACCCCACCTCGACCAGACCGAACAGCAGCCGCCGGGTGGTGGACTTGGCCAGGCCCAGCCGGCTGTGCAGGTCGACCAGCCGCAGTCGGCCCGGCGCGGTCGCGATCTCGTCGAGTGCGGCCGCAGCGCGGCGCAGGACCTGAATGCCGTCGTCGCGGGCGCTTCCCGCTCGCTCGCCATGCACCTCGGAAATTTCCGGATCTGCCATCTGGTCGGCCCTTCCCTGTGCGTTCCCTGCGCGGTATTGTGCCGCAATACGGATCATACAGATCCGAAATGTGAACCAGAGGAGGCTGTGGTGGGGTCACTTCCCGAGGGTCGCCATTTCTTCCGAGGCGACGACGGTTACGAAGCCGCGCGCACCGCCACGGTGTGGAACCAGCGCGTGCCCGACCGCTATCCGGACGTCATCGTCCAAGCGGTCGGCGCCGACGACGTGGTCGCCGCCGTGCGCTACGCCAAGGCCAACAACAAGCAGGTCAGCATCAAGTCCGGCGGGCACAGCTGGGCGGCCAGCCACCTGCGCGATGGCGCCGTGCTGCTCGACATGAGCCGGGTGGACCAGACCAGCATCGATACCGACGCGCAGACCGCGGTCGCGGGTCCCGGCAAGGGCGGCAGCGTGCTGGCCGCCGAGCTCGACGCGGTGGGCTTGTTCTTCCCTGCCGGCCATTGCAAGGGCGTGTGTATCGGCGGCTATCTGCTGCAGGGCGGTTACGGCTGGAACAGCCGGGTCGTCGGGCCGGCCTGCGAGAGCGTGATCGGGCTGGACGTGGTGACCGCCGACGGCGACCAGATCTACATCGACGCCGACCACCATCCGGATCTCTACTGGGCCGCCCGCGGTTCCGGGCCCGGATTCTTCGCCGTGGTCACCGCGTTCCACCTCAAGCTCTACAAGAGGCCCGCCGTGTTGGGCAGCAGCTTCTACGCCTATCCCATCGAGCTCGCCGACGAGATCTTCACCTGGGCGCGCGATATCTCCGCCGAGGTGGATCGCCGGGTCGAGTTGCAGATCGTCGCCACCAGCAGCGTGCCCGACGCGGGCATCGATCGGCCGGCCATCGTGATGGCCTCACCGGCATTCGCCGACACCGAGGCCGAGGCCAGGGAGGCGTTCGGCATCCTCGACCGATGCCCGGTCGTCGACAAGGCGCTGGTGGCGTTCCCGTATGCGCCTATGGCACTGGCTGATTGGTACACCGCGGTGATGAGCAACTATCTGGCCGATCACCGGTACACGGCCGACAACATGTGGACCAACGCCTCGGCCGCCGAGCTGATGCCGGGCATTCACCGCATCCTGGAGACCCTGCCGCCGCACCCCGCGCATTTCCTCTGGCTGAACTGGGGTCCGTCACCGGATCGTCAGGACATGGCCTACAGCCTGGAAAGCGAGATCTACCTGGCGCTCTACGCCGGCTGGCTGGACCCGGCCGACGACGAGAAGTACGCCGACTGGCCCCGCACCAACATGGCCGCGATGGCACCGCTGGCCACCGGAATTCAGTTGGCTGACGAGAATCTGGGCAAGCGGCCGGCGAAGTTCGCCACCGACGTGAGCATGGCGAAGCTCGACCGCGTGCGGGCCGAGTACGACCCCGACGGTCGGTTCCACAGCTGGATGGGGCGCGTCTGATGACCGAGACGTATGTGGGCTACCGGCCCGGCGACGGCGACACCGCGTGGGGCAAGTACTTCAATCCCGAGATGGCGGAACTGCCAAGGCACGCCGTCATCGCGCTCGAGCACGGCCCGCAGGCTGATCAGGTGATGCTCGGATTCGATTCCGCCGCAACCATTCTCGACGAGGGATACCAGCAGACCGAGAACGGTTACGGCAGCCTTCGCGGCGGCGGATTTCATGTCGCGATCCGCACCGACATGCCCGGAGTCACGCCGGCGATGTGGGACTGGTGGTTCGGCTGGCACGGCAGCGAGTCCAGTCGCTACAAGCTGTGGCATCCGCGCGCGCACGCCTCGGCGCACTGGGGTGACGGTGAGGTCGGCTCCGGTTACGTCGGGCGGACCTCGATCATCGAGGAGTATCTGGGCTCGGCCTACGCCAAGGCGGCCATCCAGTTCCTCGAGCCGGCGGCGCTGGGGCTGGACGCGTCGAGGCTGGGCACCGACGTTGCGGTATGTGCGCGGCTGGGATCCAGTGAGGTGCCCGTGGGTACCGGCTGGTTCGTCCACCACATCCGGGCCACTGCCGGCGGCGCGGAGATGCGGTCCCGGTTCTGGATGGGCGGCCCGTACACCGGTGTGCGGCGCGGCAACCGACTGACCGACTCGGTGATCCGCCCGATCGCCGCTCATCAGCTGCCCGACCCGCGCGACCTGCTGGTGCACTGCTCGCAGGAGATGAGTCACCTGGCCGGGATGCTGCCGCAGATTTACGCGGAGTTCGCTACCACCGGCTAATTCGGCGCCGCCGCACACAGACATTGCCAAATCCCCACCACCGCCAACCTGAGGGGTTATCTTCCTGGAAGCAGCCTCAGGGGTCGGCAAAAAGGGGTGGGTAATGGTAGCTGCAGCGCTAATGAACAGGGTCCGGCGAGGATCGAAGGTCGGGGCCAGGAAGGCCGCACTCGTCGGGGCCGCAGCCGCCACCGCCGTCGCGATGACGATGGGTTCGGTTGCCACGCCGGTGGCACCCACGGCAAACGCGGCGCTCACCCTCGATACGACCACCACCGGGCCGCTGCTGTGGCTCGTCAACCAGCTCGGCGTCGACAGCTACACCTTCGACAACGTGCCCGTCGTCGGGTCGATCACGCTCGCCTTCGACTACAACAGGGCCGATCCGGTCGGCCTGTACAACGACCTCAATGCCGCGACGTTCACCACTTTCAACCCGCTCAACTATTACTTCTCACGCCCCAACGTCCTGGCCAGCAGTCCCACCGGGCCGCTCATGGTCGTGTCGGGAACGGCCGTGCCCGCCGCGCTCCAGACGTACCAAGCGCTGTTGGCGAGCGCCAATGGCAATACGCCGGCGGGCTTCACCCCGCTGGTCGCCAGGGGGAAGGTGAACATCAGCGGGCAGGCGTGCACCTCGGGGCTCACCTGTTCGCAGGGCACCAACGTCACCAACCTGCCGATCGCGTTGGTGCGCAACCCCGAGACCCCCAACGGGGGTCTGTACGCGCGCTTCGCGCCGATCTTCAACCTGTTCGGCATGAACCCGGTCAGCCCGACCGCCGGCTCCGGCTCGAGCGTCGGCATCAGGTTGAACGGCGCGTTCGTCAACGTCGCGCTCGGCTACGACATGCTGTCCGACTTCCCGGAAACGCTGAACCCGTTCTCGCTGGCCAACTCGTTCTTGGCCAGCGCGCTGCCCACCTATCTGCTCGGCGGCGGCGTGGGCCTGGCGGGCACCGACCTCCCGACGATTGAGGGCAACCTCATCGCGCTGTTGACCCTCGGCGCCCCCAGCACGACCTACAGCACGATCGTCGCCAACGACCTGCCGCTGCTGGAGCCGCTGCGGCTGCCGTCGCGAATCCTCAACGCGGTCTTCAAGCAGGCGGGCATACCGATCACGTTGGGTACCCCGCTGGCCGACGCGCTGCAGCCGGCGCTGAAGATTCTGGTCAACATCGGCTACACCGACGTCCAGACGCCGAGTGAGGGTGGCACCTACAACCGGACCTATGACCAGTCGGGGCAATTCGTTCCGTTCCTGTCGCAGGCCACGCTGACGCCGCAGGAGTGGGCGGCGGTCCCCGGTGATGTGGTCAAGGCGCTGTTCACCGGCTTCCGCGACGTGTTGACCGGCAAGTCCACCACGACGCCCGATCCCGTGACCGAGCCGGAGGATCCGCCAGTGGATCCGCCCGCGTCGGCATCGTCTGGCGCACAGACGGTCTCGACCACGACGGCCACCGCCGCGAGCACACCGGCGTCCAGTGCCAAGTCGGGCAAGCCGTCCAAGAAGCCCAGTTCGGCTGCAAGCGGCCACAAGTCAGCTCAGAAGAGCTCGGCACACAGGGGTGCGGCTTCCAAGCGAGCGGCCAGCTAGCTAGCCGATTCTGCGGTCACCGCATCAGCCCGGAGGTCTGGTCAACACGCGATAAGTGACGGGCTGGTCGCTGAGGTGCACGACTAATTGGCCGACGTCGGAGAATCCGAGCCGGCGTGTCAGGCGAAGACTTCGCACATTCCAATCCTGGATGACTGCGCGCAGCGTCTGGTCGGGATCCTGGGCAGCTAGGTACCGCAGCACAGCCGCTCCGAATGCTGCGCCGTGTCCTTGTCCGACAAGCGCGGGATCCATACCCAGTCCGACATCGAGAATTCCTGGCTCCTCGGTCATTCCGGGGACCCGGGCCGCTACGCCTGTGCAGCAGAACCCGAGCACCCGAGCATGCTCAAGCACCGAGTGATAGCAAGCCAGGTCATCGAGGATCGACTCTGCCGAGTCCAGGTTGTATATGGACCAATCACCGTCGTACTGCCAGGTCGCTACCAGCTCGGCCTCGCCGGCCGTCATCGCACGAACGTGCAAGACCTAGCCGCAGACCGCTCCCTGAGCGGCCGAGCCGACCAGCTTGCGGTACTTGGCCAGCACACCGGTGGTGTACTTGGGCGCGGGCGGGTTGAATCCGCTTTTGCGGGAATCGAATTCGTCGGCGTCGACCAGCACGTCGAGCGTGCCGTTGCCGACGTCGAGGCGGATCCGGTCACCGTCGCGCACGAAGGCGATCGGCCCGGCGTCGACAGCCTCCGGCGCCACGTGACCCACGCAGAGGCCGGTGGTGCCGCCAGAGAACCGGCCGTCGGTCAACAGCAGGACATCCTTGCCAAGCCCGGCACCCTTGATCGCGCCGGTGATCGCCAGCATCTCGCGCATTCCGGGACCACCCTTGGGGCCCTCGTAGCGGATGACGACGACGTCGTTGGCCACGATGGTGCCGTCTTCGAGCGCATTCATCGCGGCGCGCTCGCCGTCGAAAACCCTTGCGGTGCCTTCGAACACGTCGGAATCGAAACCGGCCGACTTGACCACCGCGCCCTCGGGAGCCAGCGAGCCGTGCAGGATCGTGATGCCGCCGGTCGGGTGGATCGGATTGCTCAGCGCACGCAGCACCTTGCCGTCGGGATCGGGCGGCGCGATGTGCGCCAGGTTGGCCGCCATGGTCTCGCCGGTCACCGTCATGACGTCACCGTGCATCAGCCCGGCATCCAGCAGTGCCTTCATGACCACCGGCACGCCGCCGATGCGGTCGACGTCGAACATCACGTGCTTGCCGAACGGCTTGACGTCAGCCAGGTGCGGCACCTTGGCGCCGATCCGGGTGAAGTCCTCCAGCGTCAGCTTCACGTCGGCCTCATGCGCGATCGCCATCAGATGCAGCACCGCGTTGGTGGACCCGCCGAACGCCATCACGACCGCGATCGCGTTGTCGAAGGCTTCCTTGGTCAGGATGTCGCGGGCGGTGATCCCGCGGCGCAGGAGCTCCACGACGGCCTCGCCACTGCGGCGCGCATAGCCGTCACGGCGGCGGTCGGTGGCCGGCGGCGCGGCGCTGCCCGGCAGCGACATGCCCAGTGCCTCGGCGGCACTGGCCATCGTGTTGGCGGTGAACATGCCACCGCAGGCGCCCTCGCCCGGGCAGATCGCCCGCTCGATGATGTCGACATCGGCACGCGACATCAGCCCGCGCGCGCACGCGCCGACGGCCTCGAAGGCGTCGATGATCGTCACGTCCATCTCGCTGCCGTCGGTCAGCTTCGCCCGCCCCGGCAGGATCGAGCCCGCGTAGAGGAACACCGCGGCGAGGTCGAGGCGCGCGGCGGCCATCAGCATGCCCGGCAGCGACTTGTCGCAGCCGGCCAGCAGCACCGACCCGTCGAGGCGCTCGGCCATCATCACCGTCTCGACGCTGTCGGCGATGACCTCGCGCGACACCAGCGAGAAGTGCATGCCCTCATGGCCCATCGAGATGCCGTCGGACACCGAGATGGTGCCGAACTCCATGGGGAAGCCACCGGCGGCGTGCACGCCGTCCTTGGCGGCCTGCGCGAGCCGCTGCAGCGACAGGTTGCACGGGGTGATCTCGTTCCACGAGGACGCCACCCCGATCTGTGGTTTGGCGAAATCCTCGTCACCCATGCCTACCGCGCGGAGCATGCCGCGGGCGGCAGCCTTTTCCAGACCGTCGGTGACGTCACGACTGCGGGGCTTGAGATCGGGCGTTTGAGTCACCGGACAAGTATGCCGTGGTCGGGGGTGGTGACCAAATTTATTTTTATACCCCCGAGGGGTATTCCGGTACGGTGGGGTGATGATGTCCACCAGCAGCCGCATCGTGGCGGTCACCGCAGCCCTGGCCACCGCCGTCGTCGTGTCCTCGTGTAGCAAAACCGATGATCACAGCCAGCACGCCACCGCGACCCCCACCACCAGCTCAACGGTGGCCGCGCACAACGCCGACGACGTGATGTTCGCGCAGATGATGATCCCGCACCATCAGCAGGCCGTTGAGCTGGCGGCGCTGGCTCCCGAGCACTCGACCAACCAGGCGGTGCTCACGCTGGCGGCCACCATTTCGGCCGAGCAGCAGCCGGAGATCCAGGCAATGAAGGCGCTGTTGCTGCAGTGGGACGCCGACCCCAACGGGATGGGCGACCACGGCGGCCACGGGATGCAGGGCATGGTCGACGACGCGACGATGGCCAAGCTCAAGTCGCTCAACGGCCCGCAGTTCGACACACTGTGGCTGCAGGCGATGATCGGCCATCACCAGGGCGCCATCGACATGGCGAACACCGAGGTCGCGAAGGGGCAGAGCGCCGACATGATCGCGATGGCCAAGACCATGATCACCGCGCAGCAGGCCGAGATCAACCAGATGAAGCAGATGCTGGGAGGGTAAATGACTGGCGCACATGGCTATTCGGAGCGCAAGGACAACTACACCAAACGGCTGCGCCGGATCGAGGGGCAGGTCCGCGGCATCGCCAAGATGATCGACGACGACAAGTACTGCATCGACGTGCTGACCCAGATCAGCGCCGTCAACAGCGCGCTGCAGTCGGTGGCGCTCGGTCTGCTCGAAGAGCATCTCAGCCACTGCGTCAGCCATGCGGTCGCCGAGGGCGGCGAGGAGGCCGACAAGAAGCTGGCCGAGGCGTCGGCCGCGATCGCCCGGCTGGTTCGGTCCTGACGCTCTAGAAGGTCCGCCCTGGCAACGCGGGGCGATGTCGGCCGGTTTCGCCTGGGCAGCCGATACCGTGATCCTGTGACCACAGTGCCGCACGCCGGCCCGTGGACACCGAGGGTCACGGTGGCGCTGGGCGTGCTCGCCGCCGCGGCGTTCATCTACGTCACCGCCGAGATCATGCCGGTCGGGGCACTGTCTGCGATCGCACGCGACCTGCACGTCAGCGAAGCCATGGTCGGCAGCCTGCTGGCCAGCTACGCACTGGTGGCGGCGGTGGCCACGATGCCGTTGGTGCGCTGGACGGCGACCTGGCCGCGGCGGCGCACCCTGCTCTGGACGCTGGCGTCCCTGTCGGTGTCACAACTGATCTCGGCGCTGGCCCCGACCTTCGAGGTGCTGGCCGTCGGCCGGGTGCTGTGCGCGCTGACCCACGGGCTGATGTGGTCGGTGATCGCGCCGATCGGCGCGCGCCTGGTGCCGCCCAGTTATGCCGGCCGCGCGACGATGGCCGTCTATGTCGGCACCGGGCTGGCCCTGGTGGTGGGCAGTCCGCTGACCGCGGCCATGAGCGAGGTGTGGGGCTGGCGGCTGGCGGTCGCCGCCATCACGGTCGCCTCGGTGGTGGTGCTGGTGGCCGCGCGGATCGCGCTGCCCGTGATGACGGTGGCCGGCGCGAGCGCCGGTGCCCGGCAGCGCCGAGTCGGTCACCACCGCAACCGGCCGCTGGTGGTGTTGTCCGCGTTGACGCTGGTGGGAGTCACCGCGCATTTCATCTCCTACACCTTCATCGTGGTGATCATCCGCGATGTGGTCGGTGTGCGCGGGGCGCATCAGGCCTGGCTGCTCGCCGCGTACGGCGTGGCCGGGCTGACCGGCATGGCGTTGTTGGCCCGGCCGGGGGACCGGCGGCCGAAGGCTGCCGTCGTGGGCTGCCTGGCGGGCTCGTCGCTGGCCTTCGCGGCGCTGGCGAGCCTGGGCTTCGTCGACTGGCACGTCTTCGCCGCGTCGCTGCTCGGGGTCGCCGCGATCGTGCTCTGGGGGGCGACGGCCAACGCGATGCCGCCGATGTTGCAGGCGGCCGCGATGCGGCACTCACCGGAAGACCCCGACGGCGCCTCGGGACTGTATGTGGCGATGTTCCAGGTCGGCATCATGGCCGGATCGCTGACCGGGGGCGTGCTCTATCAGCATGCCGGGGTGGCGGCCATGCTGACCGCGTCGGCGGTCTTGATGCTGGCTGCCTTGGTCAGCGTGCTGGTCAGCCGGGACCTGTTCGCGATGCGCCCGGCTACCAGCGAAAAGTAACGCTCCTCACCCTCCGGGCGACTATCTGCACAGTTCAGGGCGGTGAGAATGCCCGAGCCTGGGTTCGCTAGCGAATCACGTCGGGCGGCATGTCCAGGCTGCTGTGCAACACTGGGTCAGTCGGGTAATGAGGGAGTTTTGGTTATGAAGCTGCAGGTGAAGGGGGCGATCGCCGCCACGTTATGCGTGGTCGGAGTGGCCGCCGGAATCAGTCTCGGCAGCGGATCGGCGCTGGCCGATCCGGACCAATCGCCCGCGGACCCCGGGATCGTGGACGTGCCGCCGGCACAGCTGCCACCCCCGCCGGACCCCTTCGCTCCGCCGCCTGCTGACCCGGCGGCCTTCCCGCAGGGTGACCCGGCGCTGCCGCCGCCTCCCCCGCCCGCCGATCCGTTCGCTCCGCCGCCGCCCCCGCCGGCTGATCCGCTGGCCGCCCAGCAGGCAGCCGCGGCGGCCGCAGGCCCCGTCAAGGGCCAGAATCCGCTGCCCTACACCGGGGATCCGGTGTTTGCGCCGCCGACGTTCAATCCCGTCAACGGCTCGATGGTCGGGGTGGGCAAGCCGATCATGATCAACTTCGCGCGCCCGATCGCCAACCGGGCGCTGGCCGAGTCGGCGATCCACATCTCGTCGGTGCCGCCGGTTCCCGGCGCGTTCTACTGGACCACCGATAGCCAGGTTCGCTGGCGGCCGTACGCCTTCTGGCCGACCGGCACCGTCGTCAACATCGACGCCAGCGGCGCCAGGTCCAGCTTCCGCGTCGGCGACACCCTGGTGGCCACCGTCGACGACAAGACCCACCAGATGACCGTGACGAAAAACGGCGCGGTGTTGAAGACCTTCCCGGTCTCGATGGGCAAGCCGGATGGCAAGCACGAGACCAAGAACGGCACCTACTACGTGCTCGAGAAGTTCCCGGACATCATCATGGACTCGGCCACCTACGGCGTGCCCAACACCTCACCCGAGGGTTACAAGCTCAAGGTCCAATGGGCAGTGCGGATCGACAACAGCGGTGCCTTCGTGCACAGCGCGCCGTGGTCGGTGGCCGATCAGGGCAAGCGCAACGTCAGCCACGGCTGCATCAACCTGGCCCCGGACAACGCCAAGTGGTTCTACGACAACTTCGGTAGCGGTGACCCGATCGTGATCAAGAATTCGGTGGGGACGTACAACAATCCCGATGGCGCCGACGACTGGCAGTGGCAGCTCGCCTAGCCGGATCTAGCAGGTCGCGGCTCAAAGGTTAAGCACAGCAACGGCCCCCACAATGGGGTACGTGCCGCCAACCCCGTCGCCCGCACCGTCGCCGGCTGAACCGACACCGCTGCCCCAGCTGCCCGCTCCCGATCTCCACCAATACGCGCATGGCGTCTCGCTGCTCGGCGGCTGGTTGCCGCTGACCATCGAGATCGTCGCCGTCGTCACGCTGATCGTCGCGATCGGCTGGCGCAGGACCCGGCGCTGGTGGATGGTGTGGCTACCGGTCTGCGTCGTGGTCGGCGTTCTCGGCGCGCTCGCCGCGCGCACCTACGTCAACTCCGAAGGCCTGGCGTCGGATCCGGCGCCGTTCTACTTGTGGGTCTGGACCGGGGTTTTCGCGGCCGGGGTCGCGGTGGCGGTGTTCGGCTGGCGCGGGAATTCTTGGTGGCGACGAGGTGTCGCGCTGCTGGCGATTCCGTTGACACTGGTGACCGCGCTGCTCGCGCTCAACAAGTGGGTCGGCTACTACCCGAGCGTGCAGGCCGCGTGGGGGGCGCTGACTGCGGGGCCGCTACCCAACCAGATCGACGCCGCCGACCTGCCGGGCCTGCGAAACACGGTGCAGACCAACGGAAAACTGGTCGAGGTCGACATCCCCGCTGACGCAAGCGGATTCAAGCACCGCAGCGAGTACGTCTACCTGCCGCCGGCCTGGTTCGCCGGACCCACCCCGCCGCGGCTGCCCGTCATCATGATGGTCGCCGGCGAATTCAACACGCCTGCGGACTGGATGCGTAGTGGCAACGCGATGCCGATCATCGACGGCTACGCCCAGAGCCACGGTGGCATGGCGCCGATCTTCGTCTTCGTCGACACCGGCGGCAGCTTCAACAACGACACCGAATGCGTCAACGGTCCCCGCGGCGACTCCGCCGACCACATCACGAAGGACGTCCGGCCCTACGTCGTCGACCATTTCGGCGCATCCGATCAGGCCGCCAACTGGGCGGTGGTCGGCTGGTCGATGGGCGGCACCTGCGCGATCGACCTGACGGTCATGCATCCGGATCTGTTCAGCACCTTCGAGGACATCGCCGGCGACCACGGGCCGACGGCCGGCACCAAGGACCAGACGATCAGCCGGCTCTACGGCGGCAACGCCGCGGCCTGGGACCAGTTCGACCCGCGCACCGTGATGCTCAAGCACGGGCCGTATCAGGGGGTCGCCGGCTGGTTCGAGGACACCGTCACACCCACCAACACCACGTCGCCCTACGGCAACGGTGCTGGGAAACGGCCGCAATCCGATGCGCCGTCCGGCTTTGGCGGCCATGACGAGTTCCGCGACTCCGACGAGGCCGGTGCGGCCGATGACCTGTGCGCGACGGCGCAGACCGTCGGCATCTCGTGCTCGGTGCATCGCATCATCAGCTTCCACACCTGGCAGTTCGCCGAGCGGGCGCTCGCCGATGCGCTGCCGTGGCTGGCTACTCAGATCAAGACGCCTGGCGCGACGGACTCGCCCGCCTGAGGCCCGCCGCCGCGGCGGCCAGGCAGGCCAGCGCGACGATCGCGGCGAACCACGGGAACACCTGCGCCAGCGGCCACCGGGTGGCGGCCCAGCCCGCCGCGATCGTGGGCAGTGCCATCGCTGTGTAGGCCAAGAGGTAGAACGCTGACATCGTCTCGCCGCGCTTGTCGGCGGGCACCACGTCGGACAGGTGGCGCAGTGAACCGCCGAAGCCGAGCCCGAACGTCGCACCGAGCAGGGCGGCCGCCGCGAACACCAACGGCCAGCGGTGGGTGTGCAGTACCGGCACTGTCAGCAGGAGCGCGGCGGCCATGCCGATGTCGCCGATCACCGCCGAGCGCCGGGCCGGCACTCGAGTGGCCACCAGCTGCGCCATCGCGGCCGAGAACGCCGTCACGCCGACCACCCCGCCGCCGAACACCAGGTTGTGCACGTGGCTTTGCTCAGCGGCCAGCGACGGATACAACGACAGCAACACGCCCAGCACCGACCACGACGCCATCGCGCCGAGCGCCGCGAAACAAAAGTCTTCCCGAATCTCCTGCGGCACAGCAGGTCTGCTGATACGAATGCGCCCACCGGTGCGACCGGCGTGGGTTTCGTTCAAGGCCACAACGCCGACGCCGACGACGGCGCACACCACCGCAACCACCGCATACGGGGTGCGCAGCGGGTGGGCGACGTACTGAGCCAGCACCGAGGAGCCGACGATCGCGACGGTCATGCCGATGTTGAAGCTCACGCCGCTGAGCTGTCCCGAGCGAATGCCGTGATGCGGCCGCAGGTCCAGAAGTGCGGCCGCGGCGGCCACCACGATCGAGCCGACGGCGGCGCCGTGGATGGTGCGGGCCAGCAGCAGCATCTCGAAGCTGTCGGCGATCAGGAAGATTCCCAGGCCGACGATCAGCGCGATCAGTGCGCCGAGCAAGACCGGCTTGCGGCCCACGACGTCGGAAATCCGGCCGGACACCAGCACCGCGGCCAGCGCGGCGAACGCGTACACCGCGAAGACGACGGTGGTGGCCAGCGGCGTGAGGTGCCAGTTCGCCTCGTAGATGCCATAGAGCGGCGCGGGCAGCCCGGAGACCCCCAGCGCGACGCCACTGAGCACGAGGAGAAGCGGGTACGCCCAGCGCTGAGTGGCGGCCTGGCTGGGCTGGCCCTCGAGGCACGCCATGAACGGACTCCCGGAATGATTGACAGATATCGAACTCGTCCGAGAGGACACAACCATGGTGGAACCAGCGGCATTCCTGCCTTACGTGCGGCCCCTACCAGCTGCCGCGATGCACGACCTCGGTGAACGGGCGCCGACTGGGCTTGCGGATCGGTGCGAGCGGACGGTCGGCCGGGTAGCCCAGCCCGAGCAGATAGGCGACGAGGTAGCCGTCGGGAACGCCGAGGATCGCCCGTGCCTTGTCCTGCTCGCCGATCGCCGAGTGGCCGGTGCCGATGCCCAAGTCGGTGGCCGCGATCGCCATCGCCATGGTGGCCTGGCCGAGGTCGTACTGGTCGAGCAGCTTGCTGCGTTCGTCCGGCGGTTCGGGAATCACCAGCGCGATCGCGGCCTGTGCCCCGGCGATGTGGCCGGCCCCCACCCAGACCGTCGAAAGCTCCTGCAGTGCAGCGGGATCAGTGACGATCACGAAGTCCCAGTGCTGGTTGTTGCGCGCTGACGGGGAGCGCCAGCCGGCCTCGAGGATCCGGTCGAGGTCAGCCTCGGGGATCGGCGCCGAGGTATAGCTGCGGACGTTGCGCCGCGCCCGGATGGCGTCCCAGGCATCCACGGCCGTCAGCTCCAGATCCGCACGCGCAGGTCGGGCTCCAGGTACAGCTCGTCGTCGGTGCCGACCTCGAACGCGTCGTAGAACGCATCCATGTTGCGGATCACGCCGTTGCACCGGAACTCCGGCGGCGAGTGCGGGTCGGTGGCCAGTCGTCGAATAGCCTCGGCCTCACGGGATTTCGTACGCCAGACCTGGGCCCAGCCGAAGAACACCCGCTGCTGGCCGGTGAGTCCGTCGAGCACCGGTGCCGGCTTGCCCTCCAGGGACAGCTCATAGGCGAGCAGCGCGATGGACAGCCCACCGAGGTCGCCGATGTTCTCGCCGACCGTGAACGCCCCGTTCACGTGATGGGACGGCTCGAGCCCGCGCGGTACGAATGTCTCGTACTGCTCGATGAGTGCCGTGGTGCGCGCGCCGAACTCGGTGCGGTCCGCGTCGGTCCACCAGTCGACGAGATTGCCGTCGCCGTCGTATTTGGCGCCCTGGTCGTCGAATCCGTGGCCGATCTCATGGCCGATCACCGCGCCGATCCCGCCGTAGTTCGCCGCGTCGTCCGCGTCGGCGTCGAAGAACGGCGGCTGCAGGATCGCGGCGGGGAAGACGATCTCGTTCATGCCGGGGTTGTAGTAGGCGTTGACCGTCTGCGGTGTCATGAACCACTCGTCGCGGTCGACTGGTTTGCCCAGCTTGGCCAGCTCCCGATCGTGGGACACCTCGGCACCCCGAATAATGTTGCCGTAGAGATCGTTTCGATCGATCACCAGCGCGGAGTAGTCGCGCCAGTTGGCGGGATAGCCGATCTTCGCGGTGAACTTGTCCAGCTTGGCCAGTGCGCGCTGACGGGTGGCAGGCGTCATCCACTCCAGGTCGTTGATGCTGACTCGGTAGGCCTCGCGCAGGTTGTCGACGAGAACGTCCATGCGGGCCTTGGCATCCGGCGGGAAGTGCCGCTCCACATACAGTCGACCGACCGCGTCGCCCATCAGGCTTTCCACCACCGACACCGCGCGCTTCCAGCGGTCGCGGATCTGCTCGGTGCCCGACAAGGTACGGCCGTAGAAGTCGAAATTGGCTTCGACCACCGCGGCGGTCAGGTATCCGGCCCGCGTGTTGATCAGCCGCCAGCGCAGCCACCACTTCCAGTCGTCGAGGGACTCGCTTGCCCAGAGCGCGGCGAAAGCCGTCAGGTAATCAGGCTGGCGCACAACCAGTTCAGCGACCACATCCGGGGTGGTGCCCTGCGCGGTGATCCAGCCCGCCCAGTTGAAGCCGGGCGCCTCAGCGGCCAGGTCGGTGAACGCGCGCAGGTTGTAGGTCAGGTCGGCATCGCGGCGTTTGACGACATCCCAGTGCGCGGCAGCCAGTTTGGTTTCCAGGGTGACGATCTTGGCAGCCGTGCTCTCCCATTCCCCGGCGTATTCCTCGCCGTAGACCAGGGCGAACATCGCGGCGATGTGGGCCGGGTAGGCGGCCAGGATCGCGGCGTGCTGCTCGTCGCGGTAGTACGACTCGTCGGGCAGGCCCAGCCCCGACTGCGAGGCATGCACGAGGTAGCGCGAGGAGTTCTTCGAATCGGTGTCGATGTACAGCCCGACGCCACCGCCCACGCCGGTGCGCTGCAGCGCACCGATCACCGTGGCCAGCGCGTCCGGGTCGGCCGCGGCGTCGATCCGGGCCAGTTCGTCGAGCAGCGGTTGGACACCGCGGCGCTCGACGGCGTCGGAGTCCAGGAAGCTGGCATAGAGGTCACCGATGCGCTGCGCGTCGGTCCCCGGTGAGCCAGATGCCTGGGTGATCAGCTCGCGCACCTGCTCCTCGGCCCGGTCGTACAGCGTGCGAAACGCGCCGTCGGTGGCCCGGTCACCGGGGATGGTGTATTCGGTCAGCCAGCGTCCATTGACGTGGCCGAACAGGTCATCTTGGGGGCGAACCTCGGCCTCGACGTGGGACAGGTCGATACCCGAGCGCAGTGCTTCTACCGTCACCCAACCATCCTTACCAGAGGTCCGACCGCGGCGTCCGGCCCCAGGGCCGCCCGGTAGCCTCCCTTCATGCCCGAGGCCGACGTGGACCAGGACGAGGCGCCGCGCCGGGTGTTCTCCGCCTACGGTGTCGCCTCGGCCGTCCTCGGCCTGCTGAGCGTGGTCGCGATCGTGCTGGGCGTGTTGATCTGGTCCGGACACCGCAACGCCACCGATGAGCGCAGCTATCAGACCAGGGTGATGGGCGCGGCCGCGGACTGGACCGGGGTGCTGATCAACATGAACGTCGACAATGTCGACGCCAGCCTCGCGAAACTGCATGCCGGCACCGTCGGGCAGCTCAACGCCGACTTCGAAGCCGCGATCACGCCGTACCGCGAGGTGATCCGGACGCTCAAGGCGCGCACCACCGGACAGATCGACTCGGTGTCGTTCGAATTGATTCACCACGATCTCGACGTGCAATCGGGCCAGCGCCCGCCGGCGCCGGCCACCCTGCCCCCGGAACTGGCCCAACGCACCGACTCCGTGCTGGTCGTCGCGACCTCGGTCAGCGAGAACGGTGGCGACAAGCCGGCCACCGTGCGCTGGAATCTGCGCCTCGGGGTCTCCGACGTGGACGGCAAGCTGATGATCTCCCGGCTGGAGTCGCTGCGATGAGGAACCTGGCCCGCGTGCTGGGCTTCGACGTCGCCGCGCCGGTCGCCGCTATCGGGGCACTGCTGGCCATCGGCGTGGTGCTCGGCTGGCCGCTGTGGTGGGTGTCCGTGTGCTCGGTGCTGTGCCTACTGATCGTCCAGGGCATCATCGTCAATTTCGTTCTGTACCGCCGTGATTCGGTCACCGTGGGCACCGACGACGAGGGCCCCGGGCTGCGGCTCGCGATCGTCGGGCTGGCCACCGTGGCGGTGGTG
The DNA here is from genome assembly GCF_033804465.1 of Mycobacterium sp. RTGN5. Lineage (NCBI taxonomy): Bacteria > Bacillati > Actinomycetota > Actinomycetes > Mycobacteriales > Mycobacteriaceae > Mycobacterium > Mycobacterium sp. RTGN5. The sequence continues at coordinate 296,177 of NZ_JAPZLA010000004.1, read as the reverse complement.
GCCGCGGTCGTCGTCGGCTACACCCGGTGGACGCTGCCTGATGCGGACTTCACCCGCGACTCCGCGGAAGTGGTGCGCATCGCCACCGCGGTGTCCGAAGCCACTGCCACCTTCACCCCCGCCGACCCCATGTCGTCGATCGACCGCGCCGCGTCCTTCATGGCACCCGAGCGGGCGGACACATTCAAGGGCGAATTCGGTAAGTCCACTTCAGATCTGGCCAAGAAGAACATCTCCGCCTCGGCGCAGACCATCTCGGCCGGCCTGGAGGCGTTAGGCCCCGCGGCGGCCAGCGTCTCCGTGGTGATGCGCGGAACCCAGAGCCAGCCCGGTCAGCAGCCGAGCACCGCGGTGCTGGCGTTGCGCGTCGGACTGGCCAAGCAGGACGATCGGTGGGTCGTCCTCGACATCGCGCCGATCAACGCCCGATGAGCCGGGCGTAGTCAACCTTCAGGCACCGATCCATCACAACGCGTAGGCCGGCGGCCTGCGCCTGCTCGCCGACCTCGTCGTGCCACAAACCCTGTTGCAGCCAAAGGTATTTGGGCCGCGGGTTCAGGGCGAGGACTTCGGCCAGCACCGCGGGCAGATCGCCGAGGCGGCGGAACACATCGACCATGTCCGGTACGACAGGCAGGTCGGCCAGCGATGAGTAGACGGGTTTGCCGTCGATCTCGCTGATGTTCGGGTTCACCGGGTACAGCTCGAATTGGCTGAACCTGGCCAGGTATTGGTAGACCTCGTTGCTGGGCCGGGCCGGATTGTCCGAAACACCCACCACCGCAACCGTGCGGGTATCGCGCAGAATCTGTTGTAGCTCAGTCGAATCCTGGCCCATCGTCAAGGCACCGCCACCGGACTATTCCCCGCCGGAGGAGCGCTGGGCACGCATCTTGGCGAACCGGTCCGAGAGCCTGCGCATCCGGATCATCAGCGAGGCCGGCGGGCTGACCGTGCCGTCGAGGTAGGTGCCCAGATCGGCATGGGCCACGCCGATGCGGGAGGCGAACTCCTGCACCGCCAGACCGGACCGGTCGAGGAGCAGTCGCACGTGGCGGGCGGCCTCGGCGCGCTCGTTGGCTTCCAGATGGCCGCGAGCCCGGATCAACACCTCGGACAGCGCCTTGGAGATGCCGTAGGGCTGCGAGTGTCCCAGCACTTCCTCGACCTGCCGGGCGGTGCGGCCGTAGGGATCACGCTTGATGGCGACGACGATGCGCTGCCAGACGGTGATATCGCCGGTTTCCAGCGCGTCCCGGATCAAGGCCGTCGGCCAGAACTCGACGGGGCGGCCGTCGGCGAAGGGCTGTGAGGACGGTGCGGGTATGGCATCGCGGTCCGCTGCCACCGTCACCTCGCCTCCTCCAGGATCGCCACCGCCACCGCAAGGCAACGCTGCCTGATCCGCTCCCATTCGGCTGCCCCCTCCGGTCCAGCCCACCGGTCGTCGTCGGCGACGCTGGACGGGTTGGGATCGGCGAGCCGCCGTACCAACTGGGTTGTCACCCATTGTCTCTTAGATTGTCCAGAACAGTAATACCGGTCCATACCGCTGAGTACCACCGCAGCGGCCTCGGTATCCATCACACCGACGAGGTCGGCGAACTCGGCGAAGTCTGACCGGCTGTTGCGGCACATCACCAGGTAGGCCTGCATCCGCAACGTCTCGGCGCAGGTCGGAATCTGCAGCCGGTCACCGGTGGGCAACTGGACATTGGTGGTCTCCACCGGGCTGAGCCGCTCGACCGACGGGTGCGCGGCATCGGCACCGGTTTCCAGGGCGTCCAGCGCGATCGCGATGCGACCGCGCCACATCGTGACCGGATGCACCGGGCGAGCCGTCGCCATCCTGGCGCTGCGGTAGCCCCTGATCAGTTTGACGGTCGCGGCGCTCCCCGCGCCGACGCGCATGGGTTGCGCCCGGGCATCGTCGCTGCCCTTGACCTTGCCTGCGAGTTGGCTGCAGCCGCTGAACGCCAGCGGGTCGGCGACGCTGACCGCATCCGGGGCAAGGTTCTTCAGCCGAGCCGCACCCTTGACCACCATCCGCAGATCCGCGCTCGGCGGTACCAGCGAGGAGATGTCGTCGGGAATGACGACCAGGTCGCCGAGGTCGACCTTGGGTAGCGGCTTCTCGAAGTCCACCGACGGCAGGATTCGGGCCAGCCACGCGGGCAGCCACCAGTTCCACTGGTCGAACATCGCCATCAGTGCAGGCACCAGGACCAGCCGAACGATGGTGGCGTCCACGGCGATTGCCACCGCGCACGCCACACCCAGCTCGGCCACCAGTGGCATGCCCGCGAACGCGAACCCGGTGAACACCGCGATCATGATCAGCGCGGCGCTGGTGATCGTGCGGGCGCTGGTGGACACGCCATAGGCGACAGCGTCTCGGGTATCGCCCGCTTGCAGGTAGCGCTCCCGGATCCGGGTGAGCAGGAAGATCTCGTAGTCCATCGACAGACCGAACGTCATCGCCAGCACCAGCGGCGGGATCGTGCTGTCGATCGAGGTGATCTTCTCGAAGCCCAGCTCTTCCAGCCAGCCCCATTGGAAGACCATCACCAGGCTGCCGTAGGCGGCTGCGACGGACAGCACCGTCATGAGCACGCCCTTGAACGCCAGGAACACCGACCGCACCGAGATCAGCAGCATCACGAACGCGATCAGCGCGACGAACACGAACACCAGCGGTTGCGTCGTCGACACCCGATCGTCGAAGTCCTTGATCAACGCGGTCGGACCACCGACATCGACCTCGGCGCCGCCTGCGGCCGGCAGCGCAGGCAGGTGGGCGCGCATCCAGTCGATGGAGTTACGTGCGCCGATGTCCTCGGGGTCCACCGAAAGCACCGCGGAGAGCAAGGCGCTGCCGTTGTTGTCGGCGAACACCGGCCGGGAGACCGAGACGACGTCGGGCGCCTTGGACATCTCGGTGCTGATCGCCTCGAGCGCGGGCGCGTTCTTGGCGTCGGACGCGCCGCCGCCAGGGAAGGTGACCAACACGCGCACCGGGCCCAGTGCGCCGGGGCCGAGGGCTTGGGCCGCCGCGGCCACCCCACCGCGGATCTCGTGGGACGACTTGAACTGACGCTGCATGCTGTTGCCCAGCACCATCGAGAACGCCGGCGCGGCCATCAGCAGCAGGACCAGCGTTGCCGCCGTCGCCGAGAGCCACGGTCTGCGCATGACCTCATTGACCCAGCGGGTCCAGAACCGCGACTGGGTCGCCTCCGCCCGGCGCGACCATTGCAGCAGCGGTGACCGTTTGGCCACCGACCGCCCGAAGGTGGCCAGCACCGCCGGTGTCAGCGTGGTCGACGTCAACACCGCGATCGCGACCGCCAGGATCGCGCCGGTGGCCATCGAGCGCAGCACGGGTGTGTTGATCAGGTAGATGCCCGTCAGCGAGGCGATCACCGTCAAGCCCGACAACAACACCGCCAAGCCCGAGGTGGCCATCGCCGCGTCGGCGGCCTGTTGCGGATCGCGGCCTGCGCGCAGTTCCTCTCGGAAGCGCATGAGGATGAACAACGAATAGTCGACGGCCAGTGCGATACCGAACATCGACACCGTCGACGTCACGAACACCGACATGGTGGTGACCATGGACAACAGATAGACCACGCCCATCGTCACCACGACCGTGCACACCGCGAGTACGAGCGGCACCGCGGCGGCTGCCAGGGAGCCGAACACAGCGAGCAAGACGATCAGGACGATCGGCAGGTTCCAGCTCTCGGCCTCGGCGATATCGTGCTTGGTGGCGGTCTGGGCGGCGGCACCGAGCGCGCCCTGACCGATGACGTAGAGCCGCACCCGGCCGTTCTGGATCTGCCCGGGCTGATCCCCGGTGACCCCGATCTTCTGGCGCAACTGCCGCGCGACGTCGACGGCACCGCTGTTGTGAAAGTCCAGCTGCAGCGACACCACGTAGGGCTTGTCCGGGGCGGGCGCGGGCTGGGCGGGGTTGGGTACCACCACCACGCTCGGGGTCTGCTTTGCCACCTGCTCCAACTGGGCGACGGCGGAGTTCATGTCGTCGTAGCTGGCGTCGGCGCGGGGCGCGGCGACCAGCGCCAGGGGGGAGGCCCCCTGCTCGGGGAAGTGGTCCTCCAGCTGGTACTGCACATTCAGCGACTGGGAGCCGGCCACGTCGAAGCCACCACCGGTCAGGTGGTTGGACTCAGTGAGTGCCAGAAGCGCGGCCGGCACGAGTGCCAGCAACCAGCACAAGAACACCAGCCAGCGGAATCTGCGCAGGTTGCTGCTGAGGCGCATCATGAACTGCTGGATGTTTATCTCCCCGCATTCTCCCCGAATTGCGTGGCTGCGAGCGTACCTCAGATAGCTGTGCGGCGACCTGTCGCGATCGGCGGTCTTAGCTGGATTGAGACCTGCTGATGGGGTCCTCGTTACCGACGTTGACGCGGCAGCGATGCCGCGGGCAACGGCAGCACGTCGCCCGACTGTTTCCCGGTCGGGAACTTCGCTGGGTCGCAGCATTGCCGCGGCGCGGCTGGTTTTCAGCGAACCCGGGGAGCCCCGATGTCGGCGTCCCCGAGGGGGTTATGGCCAGCCGCATCGGGACATTCTCACGATTGGTTAAGCTCAAGGCGCGAAAGTCTGCACCAAGTCTGCTTAGCTTTCTTCTGTCAGTAGCGGTTACTGGCACGGTTTCTCCCTACGTTAAGGAGTCCGAGCATGTTGGTTAATGCCCGTCTTGCCCGTCGCGCGGTCGTCGGAGTGATCGGCACGGGCGCTGTCGCCGGCGCGATCCTGGTTGGTGCGGCCCCGTCCGCGCTGGCCGATCCGCCGCCGAACTGCACCGCTGCCGACCTCGCCGGGGTCGCCGCAGGTGTGTCCGCTGCGACGTCGGCGTACCTGTTCACCCACCCGGACGTCAACGCGTTCTTCACCGGTCTGGAGGGTGCGCCGCGCGACACCATCCGCTCCGAGGTGAAGCAATATCTGGACTACAACCCCTCGGTGAAGGCCGACCTGCAGGGCATTCGCCAGCCCCTGGTCGACTTGAAGAACCGCTGCGGCAGTAGCCCCGACGTACCTGTCTCCTAAGTCGCTGTGCGGGTAGGACAGCAGCCCGCACAGGAAGGCGCTGGCCGCACCGTCCTGATGGTCGACGACGACCCGGATGTCCGCACCTCGGTCGCTCGGGGCTTGCGGCATTCGGGGTTCGACGTGCGGGTCGCCGCGAACGGCAAGGAAGCGTTGCGGCTCCTGGCGACTGAGAATCACGACGCGTTGGTGCTCGACGTTCAGATGCCCGAGCTCGACGGTGTCGCGGTGGTGACCGCCCTGCGCGCGCTGGGCAATGACATCCCCATCTGTGTGCTTTCGGCGCGCGACACGGTCAATGACCGCATCGCCGGTCTGGAGGCCGGTGCTGACGACTATCTGACCAAGCCTTTCGATCTGGGCGAGTTGGTGGCGCGGCTGCATGCGCTGTTGCGGCGCGCGGTGAATTCCCACGAGGGCTCGGACGCCGTCACCATCGGGCCGCTGACGATCGACACCGCCCGGCGGCTGGTGTTCGTCAACGGCGACCGGGTGGAGCTGACCAAACGCGAATTCGACTTGTTGGCGGTGCTGGCCGAGAACTCCGGTGTGGTGCTGTCCCGGCAGCGACTCCTGGAATTGGTGTGGGGCTACGACTTTGAGGTCGACACCAACGTGGCCGACGTGTTCATCAGCTACCTGCGCCGGAAGCTGGAACGCGAGGGTGTGCCGCGGGTGATCCACACCGTACGGGGAATCGGTTACGTGCTGCGGTCGGAGCCGTGAGCCGACCGTGAATGGGTCGGGCCGTAGCCTTTCCCTGCGCGTCCGGGTCGCCTTGGCCGCCGCCCTGGCCGCCGCCCTCGTCGTCGCCCTGCTGGCGGTGCTGACATCGATCGTGCTGGCCAACAACGACAATGCGCAACTGGATCGGCGGCTGGACTCGATCGTCGACGCCAGCATGTTTCCCGAGCAGCTGCGCGATCCCAGCCGGGTGCTGACCACCGGACGGTCGCGGTCCACCGGCCAAGTCGTCTTCCAGCGTGGCTTCCAACTCCCGCCGCTGCCGCCGGGAACCGACACAGTGACCGTCAACAGCGTGGACTACCGGGTGCGGACGGTGACCGTCGAACAGTCCGGCGGCATCCTGGTCTCGATCGGCATCCGTGCCGACAGCATTCTGTTGAGCCGCGCTCGCATTCCGCTGTACGTGTTCATCGTGTGTCTCGCCGTGCTGGTGGCGGCCGCACTGGGCTGGATACTCGCCGGCCCGGCGATTCGGCCGTTGCTGCGGCTCACCGAACAGACCAGGCGGCTGGGCAAGGGTAGTGATCAGTTGGAGCCGGTGTACGGGGCCAGCGAAGCCGAGGACCTCTCCGAGGCTATGGCCGCGATGCTGCACCGGTTGGCCGAAGCCCAAGTGGCGACCACGAATTCGCTTCAGGCCGCCCAGGACTTCGCCGCCAACGCCGCCCATGAACTGCGCACTCCGCTGACGGCGATGCGGGCCGATCTGGACACTTTGCGTATCCACGACCTGCCGCCCGAGGAGCGCGCCGAGGTGGTCGGCGACCTGGCCAGGGCGCAACGCCGGGTCGAGGCGATCATCACCGCGCTCGGGCAGCTGGCCTCCGGGCAGCTGGCCCGCATCGAGGACCGCGAGCCGATCGACGTCGCCGAGATGCTCGACCGGGTGGCCCGGGAGAACGTCCGCTCGGGCGCGATCGAGATCATCGTGGAGGCCGACGAGGCAGGCACGGTATGGGGCTGGCCGGCCGGCCTGCGACTGGCGGTCGACAACCTGGTGCGCAACGCGATCACTCACGGCGACGCCACCCGCATCGTGCTGCGCGCCCGTCGCCACGAGTGGCTGCTGGCGATCACCGTCGACGACAACGGCCGGGGCCTTCCCGTCGAGGAGCACCAAAAAGTGTTGGGGCGCTTCGCCCGTGGCAGTACCGCCACGGCTGGGGGATCAGGTCTTGGGCTGGCGCTGGTAGCTCAGCAGGCAGCGCTGCACGGTGGCGGCATCCAGCTTTCCGACGGTCCGCTCGGCGGGTTGCGTGCTGTCCTGACGGTGTCGACCTATCCCGAGCCCGTGCTGCCGACCGGGCAGGCCTAACTACTGCGCTTGCGCACCAGTGCGGCGACCGCTCGCCAACCCAACAGCAGCAGTGCGGTCACCACCGTCGCGACGATGATGAAGCTGGTCGCGACTCCTTGAGAACTGGCTTTGCGCAACAACATTCCGACGACGACGGTACTCAGCCAGACGATGACACCGGTTGGGACGACGGCGCTCGGCGCACGCCAGGCCCGGGAGATCAACCAGCCGAGCACGGTGCCGGACAGGAACGGCCATGCGGTGTCGGCGATTCCGGCGAGCGTCAGTCCTTCGGCGTGGCTGCGGCGGCCGAGCGCACAGAACACCAGGACGCAGACGATGTCGCCGGCCAGCGCCAGAACCGCCGGCCGGGTGTCGGTACGAACTGCCATGGTGGGATCCAAGCACAGTCACGCCGGCCGTCAGTGTCGGGCGTCGTCCTCCGGAGGGCCCGGCGGTGGCACGGGACCCTGCAGTGCGGTGTCGGCGGGATCGTCGTCGGCGCCGCCATCCTCGGCATCGGCCCCGACCAATTCGTCGGCGTCGGGGTCCAGCGCGACTTCGGTGCGGAACATGAAGAAGAACACCACCCAGCCGATCGACGAGATGAAGATCCAGCTCACCAGTCGGTAGATCAGCATCGCCGAGATGGCGGCGGGCAGCGCCATTCCGCTGGACACCAGGCCGGGCACCAGCACCGCCTCCACCACAAGCAGGCCGCCGGGCATCAACGGAATCGACCCGACCGCGCGGGCGGCCGCGTAGGCGACGGTTAGCCCCGCCAGCGATGGCTTGCCGCCGGCGGCGTAGGCGGCGAAGGCCAGGCACGCGACGTCGGCGACCCAGTTGAAGTATGACCAGCTGAACGCCACCCCGAGTTCACGGCGGCTCAGGCTGACCGATTCCAGTTGGGTCAGGGTTTCCCGCCACTTGCGCAGGCCGGTGTCCGCGGCCTTGCCGCGCACGGAGTTGACCCAGCCCAACACCCTGACGCCGATACCGTCGATGAGTTCGGGGCGGGTGGCGACGGCCTGCGCGAGCAGCAGCAGGGCGATGAACCCGCCAAGGGTGAACAGCAGCGAGAACGGATTGTTCTTGGCGCCCAACAGGAATGCGCCGCCGAGACCGAGTAGCGCGAGCCCGACGACCTGTAGAGCTCCCGACATCACCAGCTGCCAGGACGCCACGACCGGGGAGGCACCCCAGATGCGCTGCTGGCGGTAGACGAAGGTGGCTGAGAGCACCGGGCCGCCCGGCAGTGTGGTGCTCAGCGCGTTGCCGGCGTAGAAGGCCGCCTCGGAGCGCCACTGGTGCACGACGACCCCGGCCGATCGCAGGAGGGTCCGCTGGATCTGCGCGAAGCTGTGCATCGACGCCATGGCTGCGACGATGGCGGCCAGCACCCACCACCCGTTTGCCGTGACCAGGCTTTTCCAGGCTTTGGACAGCTGATCCCACACCAGGGTGGCCTCGACGGCCAGCACGATGACGGCAACGCCGAGCACCGCCCAGCGGACCCACCAGTACTTCCCGCGTGCCGGGGGGTCGTGTTCCTCGCGGGCGGTGTTGACCGACGCGTCGTAGGACACGCAGTTCAGCGTAACTGTGCAGGCCGGTATCGACGGTGTTCGGCACGGGATGGCCGCGCGTGCCGGTTACGCTTGGCCGCATGCCGGCGACCCGAGCTTCGGAGGACGAATCCGTCGACCCCCTCGTCCGCAAAGCCGCCGCGTGGTCATGGCGACTGCTGCTGATCGCGGCGACGATCGTGGCGTTGTTGATGATCGTGGAGCGACTTCAGGTCATCGTCGTTCCGGTGGCCCTGGCGACCATGCTGGCGGCGCTGCTGCTGCCTGCCGTCGACTGGCTCGACCGCCGCGGGGCACCGCGGGGTGGCGCGGTGGCCCTGGTGCTGCTCGCCGCCATGGGGCTGTTCGGCGGAATCATGACTTTCGTTGTCAGCCAATTCGTTTCGGGGCTGCCCGGGCTGGTGGAACAGGTCACCCACAGCATCGACAGTCTGCGCCGGTGGCTGGTCGAGGGGCCCGCGCACCTCAGCCGTGAGCAGATCGACAACGCAGGCAACACCGCGATCAAGGCATTGCGCGACAACCAGGAGAAGCTGACCACCGGCGCATTGTCGACGGCGGCCACGCTCACCGAGATCATCACCGGTGCGCTGCTGGTGTTCTTCTCGCTGATCTTCTTGCTGCACGGCGGCCGCAACATCTATGGCTTCGTCACCAAGATCGTCCCGTCGGCCACCCGGGAGCGGGTGCAAGATGCCGGGCGCGCCGGATTCGGATCGCTGATCGGCTACGTGCGGGCCACCTTCCTGGTGGCGCTGGTCGACGCGGTCGGCATCGGCACCGGCCTGGCGATCATGGGTATCCCGCTGGCGCTGCCGTTGGCCTCGCTGGTGTTCCTCGGCGCCTTCGTCCCGCTGGTCGGTGCGGTGATCACCGGTTTCCTCGCCGTCATCGTGGCGCTGCTGGCCAAGGGCGTCGTCTACGCCCTGATCACGCTCGGGCTGATCATCGCGGTGCAGCAGCTCGAGGCCCACATCCTGCAACCGCTGGTGATGGGTCGCGCCGTATCGATCCACCCGTTGGCGATCGTGCTGGCGATCGCGGGGGGCGGCGTGCTGGCCGGCATCATCGGCGCCTTGTTGGCGGTGCCGTTGGTCGCGTTCCTCAACAGCGCCATCCGGGTGCTGGTGGCCGACGACCCGGCCGAAGAGGCCGCCGAACTCGAGGCGCAGGACGGCGTGGTGGTGGACTCCGAACCGGACGTCGTGCCGCCGAAACGGGAACGCGACTAGAGGAGTATCAGAGGCTGCGGTTGTTGGCGCCTCTGTCGACGCCGATCGCCCACACACCCGCGGTTGTCGTGATGTACCGGGTATCGCCGACAGCGAAGATCGCATCGGAGGTGCCCGTGAGCGCCCCGGGGAATGGGTCGGCGAGCGTAACGGGGCCCTGGGGTGCCAATGCCACGACGTAGGTCGTGTAGCTCTCGAGTCCGGAGGCGGGATCGCCGGTCATCGACGTCAGGTATGCGGTGTCGCCGAGCGAGATGGGCGGAAAGGCAAACCCGGTCAACGGATCAGCGAGCGGTCTGAGGCCGTCGGGTGTCAATGCCAGGACGTACGTCTTGTCGTCCCCGCCATCGTCTGCATTCCAGGGCGACCCCAGATAGGTGGTGTCGCCGACGGCGACCTTCCATCCGTAGGTGCTGGGAAGATCCACTGATTCAAGGCCGTCGGAGGCCAACGCCGTGACGTGGTGACGATTCACTGAGTAGCTACCTACGTCGACCCTCTCCCATTCGACCGTGACCACATAGGCGATGTCACCCGCAACGACGATCGATTCGTAGGCGCTCACCTCACCGGCGACGGATGAGCCGGGGAGCAGGGCACCGTCGGATCCCACGGCCGTGAAATAGGTTTGAGCGGAGTCGTATTCGCCTGTCTGCGTCACCAGGTAGGTGGTGTCGCCGATGACCACCGGCGGGCTACTCGGGTGCCCGGGGAGTGTGCCGAGTCCCGGGGTGACGCCGTCGGGCCCCACCTCTAACAGGGAGGTCTGTTCGCCACCGGAGGGATCGGAGATCTGGACCGCCAGATAAGTGGTGTCGCCGACGACGATGACGTCGAGATCGTTGTGGGGATTCACCCGGCCCGGTACTGGATCGCCGATCGGTGTGAGGCCGTTCGCCGCGACCGAGACCAGTTGGATGTGGTAGCCGGTCGACGGAGCGTCGGACTCCATCACCAGGTAGGTGGTGTCGCCGACGACGATCGGACCGGTGCCCGGGTACCCGGGCACCGGGCCAAGCTCCGGGGCCGGGCCGTCGGGCCCCAGCCCGGTCAGATACGTGAACTCGTAGGTGTTGGTCGCGTCGCCCGGGTAGTAGTAGCTGGTCGTCGTCGCCAGATATGTTGTGTCGCCGACGATCACGACGAAAGAATCCGACCACATCCGGCCGGGAATGTCGGTGATGACGGGAGTCGGTCCGCCGGGACCGATCGACGTGAGGTTGGTCTGGGAGCCGATGATGGAGTTCCATGTTTCCGTGACCAGGTAGGTGGTGTTGCCCACGACGATCGGGCTGTGCCCGTACCGATATCCGGATATCGGGTCGCCGAGCACCGTGATGCCGCCAAGTGTCGGCGCCAACGTCGTCACAAACGTCTGCCAGGTATCGGGATCGGCATAGTCGCCGGTCTCCGATATGAGGTAGGTGGTGCCGCCGACCACGATCGGATCGCCGCTCAGCACACCGGGAATCGATCCCACGGGTACCGCACCGGCAGACGTCAACGCCAAAACGTGGGTCACTATGCGCGAATACGGGGTCATCAGCAGGTAGGTGGTGTCGCCGATGACGATCGGATCTTGTTCTGTCGAGCCCGAAATCGAGATCGTCGGTGTCACGCCGTCAGGCCCCAATGCCGTGACGTGGGTTTCGTAGCCGGATTCGTAATCGCCTGTCTTCGTCACCAGATACTTTGTGCCGCCTGCGACTATCGAATAGCCGTCGGAGTCCTCATGGAATTGCCCGGGTATCGACGTCGTCGATGTCAGGCCGTCGGGCTTCAACGCTGTGAGGTGGGTCTGGTAGCCGGATTCGTAGTCACCGGTTTCGCTCACCAGGTAGGTGGTGTCGGCCACGACGATCGAACGGCCGTAGAAAGAACCGGGTATCGATGTCGTCGGTGTCAGACCGTCGGGTCCCAACGCTGTGAGGTGGGTGTGGTAACCGGATTCGTAATCGCCCGCTTCACTCACCAGGTAGAGGTTGTTTCCCACGGCAATCGAACTGTGAAAGACCCCTGGAAGAGATCCGGCGATAGTCGTCAGACCATCGGGCCCCACCTCGGACAGGAAGCTCCGGTAGCTGTCGGAGGAGTCCACGATTCGGGTCACCACGTAGGTCGTGCCGTCGGCGGTGAACGCGTTGGCCGCCAGCCCCACTGCCGGGTTTCCGGTGGTGGGGATGCTGTAACTGCCGTCGCTGTGGATGACGGCCGTGATGTAGGAAAACGTTTGGTCGTCGGGAGCACTGAACGGGTCGCCGTGGTACCCGACGATGTACGCGTCGCCGGTGCGGGCATCGACGAAGGACATCACCGCCAACGTGCCGGCCGGCAGCGAGAGCGCGGCACTCTGTGATGCGGCGATGTTCTCGGACACTGCAATCGGGGCTGTGGTGCTGATACCGTCGGTGGCGGTGACCGCGAACGTAACCTTCACTGCCGCAGGCGAACTCGCTGCGAAGTAGCCGGCAAGGACGCGGGTCCGCGGATACGGGGTGAAGCTCCACTCACCGGTCTGTTCGTCCAGCTCGAACGTGCCCACCGTCGGATCCGGTGCAGTGACCAATTTGTAGGTCAGGGGGTCGTCGTCGGTGACGTTGAAGTGCCCGCTGATCTTTCCGGTGCCGGGGTCGGATCCGTCGACCGAATAGGGGTGCTGCTGGTCGACGACGGGTGCGGGATCAACGGACTTGACTGTGATGGAGGCGATTCCCACTGCGGTGCCGCCTTTGCCGTCGGCGACGGTGTAGCTGAAAGTATCAGTGCCGTAGAAGTTTTCAGCCGGTGTGTAGGTGAATGACCCGTTCGCATTGAGGGTGAGGCTGCCGTGGACGGGCACCGTGTTCACGGCGGCGGTCAGGGCATCGCCGTCGACGTCGGTGTCGTCGGTCAACACGTTGCCGGTTAGCTGTGTGTTCTCGTTAGTGGTAAAGCTGTCGTTGACCGCACTGGGAGCGTGGTTGGGCGGCGTTACGGTCGGCGCTATCGCCTGGTGGATGGTTGCCGCCAAAGGTCCGCCGACGATCGGAATCATTCCGATGACGTCGAGGGTCATGTCGCCGATCTCATCGCGCATATCGGCGGTGTCGCCCTTCACCGCCGCGATGGTGAAGTCGAGGAAATCCGACACGAGGCTCAACCCGTTGATGACCGTTCCCACACCGGGGATCCACCCGACCGACATGTTCAAGTCGGCGACGGACCGCTCTCTTGCGACTTCTGCACTTCCATTCACGGGAACGGCCGCGGCTGTGTCGATGGCATCGGCGTCGCGGCGGGTTGCGGCCGCCACGGCCATCGCCAACGCATCGGCGCTCGGCGTGGCCGGGGCCGGAATCGTTGAGGAAGGTCTTGGAATTCGGGCCGTCCGTGCGCCCGCACGTACGGACGACGGGTTCGTCGCCGAGGCGGCTGTCGGAGCGTTCTTCCGCGAGGGCTTCGCCCCGACGGAACGATGACCGGATCCCGCCGACGAACCCTTTTCCGACGAAGGTGCTGGTGGGCCAGCCGAACCCGCGCCGGACTTACCATCGGCGTGCGCGACACCTGAGCCATTGGCGAGGGCCGCACCGATCCCCAGTGCGATCGCGCCGGCACCGAGCCACTGATATGGCCGGATGCGCTCCCGATGGCGTCGACCCGAATGGTGGTGATTCGCCACTGCTCCCCCGAGCTTTCCCTGTGAAACTGCTGCAAGTTACATGTGAAGAACTTTCTGGCGAATATACAACAGACCGTCAGCCAGTGGGCAGCGTCCAACTAGCAAATATTCACGGAGGTGGATATTCCACCGGGGAGCGGTTGCGCAGTCATCGATCCAGAACTAAGAGCGAGATTTCGGCCGAATCTTCGCTCCCAGGTCCGACTGAATCTAGAGGCGACCTTCGCGGCGCAGCAGGTCCGCGGCGCTGAGTCCGCCGCCGGTGCCGCGGCGACGCTGTTCGTCGCCCTCTTTCTTGCCGCGCGAGTTCAGCTTCTCGGTGGCCACCTCGGGGTCGCCCTCGGGCCGGCTGACCGGGATCGCGCGGGTCTCCTCGGCGCTGATCGCCGGGGGTACCTCGTCGTCATCCTTCGGCTCGCGCTGGGCCGGGATCGCTGTGGTGGCGTCCTCCGGGGGTGACAACGCCGTGGTGGGTTCGGCCGACGGCGGCGGCGGGGGAGTCGGCGTGCTGCCTGGCTTGCCCCGCAGCTCGCCCAGCCAGGATTCGATCTCCCGGTCCGGTGCCGGCGGGGCCGGCGGACGGGGGGACCGGGCCGCCGACGTCGCGGTATTGACCGCGTTCTTGACGGCGTTCTTGGCCACCGAGAACCGGGTGGTCGGTGCGTCCGCAATTCCCGGGGCCGCGTCTGCGCCCGCGTCCGGCATCCGGCTGGTGCCGGCCGCCGATGGCGGGTCCTGCGGCGGCGGCGTGCGGTACTCGGCGCGGCCAACCACACGAGGCATCGCCCGGCCTTCGACAGGATGGGTGGGGTCGTGCGCCGGGCGGCGAGCCTCGGCCGCCGAGACGGGTGCGCCCGCACCCACGAGTGCGTCGGCCGGATCGCGCACGACCGGCCGCTTGCGCTCGTCGGGCAGGTGGATCTCGCCGAGGCCGAGCTTGACCTGCAGGCGCTTCATCCATCGCGGTGCCCACCAGCAGTCGTCACCCAGCAGCTTCATGACCGCGGGGACCAAGAACATTCGGATGATCGTCGCGTCCAACACCAGCGCGGTGATCAGGCCGAACGCCAGATACTTCATCATCACCAGATCGGAGAACGCGAAGGCACCTGCCACCACGATGAGGACCAACGCGGCCGCCGTGATGATGCGTCCGGTGGTGGCGGTACCGATCCGGATCGCCTCGGCGGTCGACATCCCGCGTTCCCTGGCCTCGACCATCCGCGACACCAGGAATACCTCGTAGTCGGTCGACAGGCCGTAGATCACCGCGATGATCAGCCCGATCACCGGTGCGGTGAGTGGCGTGGGCGTGAAATTCAGATACTTCGACAAATGACCGTCGACGAATATCCACGTCAGCACGCCCATGGTCGAACCGAGCGTCAGCGCGCTCATCAGCGCCGCCTTGATGGGCAGCACCAACGATCCGAACGCCAGGAACATGAGGATCGTCGTGGTGGTAATCAAGATCAGGACCATCAACGGCCCCTTGTCGAGCAGGCTGTGGATACTGTCCTGCTCCAGCGCCGGGGTGCCGCCCACCCAGACGCTTACGCCCTTGGGCGGTTGGATCGCGCGCAGATCCTTGATCTTCTGTGGCGCGTCACTGCGGACCTGTAGTCCGTTCTGGATGACGGTGACATTGGGATCTTTGGTGCCCTCGTCGGTGGCGGTGCGTGGCGTCCAGGACCCGGTGAATCCGGTGATGGCGTTGGCTTGCTGGGTGATCCCTTCGATCTGCGCCGGCGAGGCGTTCTGGATCACCAGCGTCATCTGCTCGGTGCGGAAACCGGGGAAGGTTCTGTCGAAGTCCTCCTGTGCCTGGCGCACGGAATTCGTTGGGGGCAAATACTTTTCGCTGAATCCGCCCAGTGACAACTTACCCAACGGGATGATCAACAAAATCATGATGATGACGATCGGCAGCGCGAACAGCAGCGGCCGCTTCATGACCATGTTGACGAGCTTGCCCCAGAATCCCTTCTCGACCTGCTCGCGGGTCTGGGTCTTCTGCAGCTTGTTGGCCAGCCACTCCAGCCATATCCGCATCGGCTTCCAGTTGCGCAAGAACGGCACCCGCAGCAGCGTCCGAACGCCGAGCGCATCGACGTTGGGGCCGAGGATGGACAACAACGCAGGCAACACGGTGATCGACAGGAGTGCGGCCAGCATCACCGAGGCGATGCCTGCATAGGTCAGCGACTTCAGGAATCCCTGCGGGAACAGCAGCAGGCCCGCCAGCGACGCCACAATCAGGACCGCGGAGAAGGTGACGGTCCGGCCCGCCGTCATCACGGTGCGCCGCACGGCCGTCTCGGTGTCGTAACCTTCCGCGAGTTCCTCACGGAACCGGCTCACGACGAACAGGCCGTAGTCGATCGCGATGCCAAGACCGATCAGGGTGACCACCGGCTGGGCGAAGAAGTGCACGGGGGCGA
This sequence comes from Mycobacterium sp. RTGN5, assembly GCF_033804465.1. Lineage (NCBI taxonomy): Bacteria > Bacillati > Actinomycetota > Actinomycetes > Mycobacteriales > Mycobacteriaceae > Mycobacterium > Mycobacterium sp. RTGN5. Next base: position 280,131 of record NZ_JAPZLA010000004.1, on the reverse strand, counting down.
ACAACGAGATGAGCCGCATGATGCCCAGCGCACCGAGGATCGACAGGCCGCCGACCAAACCCGGGAGGAAGGCCGCGACCACGCCGCCGAACACGAAGAACAACACCACGCAGACGATCGGTATTGCCAGTACCTCGGCGCGTTGCTGGTCCTTGCCGATCGTGCCGGTCAGCTCGCTGGCGACCGGCTGCAGGCCGGCCAGCTCCACCTTGCCGTCGTCCAGCTTCTGCAGATCGGGCTGGACGATCTTGAAGTTGCTCAGGATGGTGTCGTCGTCATCGCCCTTGATCGGCAAGGTGACGAATGTGCGGGTCTTGTCGTCGGTCGCGAGTTTCTGGACGGCAGGCAGCGTCGGGGCCTTCAGGTAGCCGGCCCACGGCAACATCTGGTCGGGATGGTCAGCGACGACCTGATTCAGTTCGTCGACAATGTTCTTGGACCATTCCGGGTCATCGACGGTCTTGCCCTTGGGGGCGGTGAAAACGGCGACAACGTGGCTGGATCGATCGCGGCCGTAAACCTTGTCGGCCAGCACCGACCCCTTCACCGACTGGCTGTTGTCGTCGTAGAACCCGCTCTGGGTGACGTGCTTGCCCAGGCTGATCCCGAACACGCCGGCGCCGAGGCACAGCCCGACCATGACCGCGATCACGATGTATCGGTAGCGATACACAGTTCGACCCCACCAGGCGAACACGTAATCTCCTAACTAAATCTTTGGCGACCTGCGCATCGGGTTCTCCTACACGCGCGATGTCAGTAACGAGGACAGCGGCCGGAATGGTTGCAGCCACGCCCCTTGCTCTGGTAGCGAATCTAGGCCGATTCGCGGCAGCGGCTCTCGGAAAACACCAGGAATGTCCTCCAGGTCGACGAACTCCAAGGTATCCGACGCTAATGCCCAGCTGGCATGTTCACGAAATCCGAGCACGGAGGCAGGGATACCCGCCCGGGCGATGTCTTCCAGCGGCCCGCGGAACGCCTGCCCGTCCGCCGAGGCGACCAGCACCGCGGAAAGACCCTCGCTGCGGCGCAATTCGATGTGGGCCAGCATGTCGGAGTCGACGTCGCTGTCCTCATCCACCTTCGGCTTGGCGAAGACCGCGAAGCCGACGTTGCGCAGGGCCTCCACCCAGGGGCGGACGACGTCTGCGCTGCCGGGCGCGATGTTGGTGAACACGGTTGCCTCCGGTTCCACCGAGATTTCCGGGTGGCCGGCCGACAGTTCGGCGGTGCGGGTCAACAGCCAGCGTCCCAGCGCGTCGAACCGCGGCCGGTGTGCGGCCGTGGGCCGGCCGCCAAGGATGGAACCCAGGCCCATGTCCAGGTTGGGTGCATCCCAGACCAGAAGTACCCGCTGGACCGCAGGAATCACCACCTGATCTCCGGCGTCGGGCAGCGCCGGAACCGCTGCGGCGTCTTCCATCACACTCATCGTCGTCTCATCCAGAGGAGTTCGGTCACGGCGCTGCCGGCGTGACGCGCCTTCGTCTCGTATTTGGTGGTCGGGCGCTGCACCGATATCGGCAGCTCGTCAGCGGGCTGCACACGCTGCAACAGCGGTTCGGCGTCACCGGTCTCGGCGATCTGCTCGGCGTAACCGGCGTGGTCGGTGGCCGCGTGCAGCACCCCGCCTGGGCGGAGCCGGTCAGCGATGAGGGCGATGGTGCTCGGCTGCAGCAGCCGGCGCTTGTGGTGGCGGGATTTGGGCCACGGATCGGGGAAGAACACCCGGGCCCCGGTCAGCTCACCGCTGGCGAACATGTGCTCGAGCACGTCGACGGCGTCGCCGCGGACCAGCCTGATGTTGGTGACGCCCTCGCGGTCGACGGCACTGAGCAGCTGCGCCAAGCCGCGCCGGTAGACCTCGGCGGCCACCACGTCGATGCCCGGTTCGGCTTTGGCCATGGCGAGCGTCGAGGTGCCCGTGCCGCAGCCGATCTCCAGGATGACGGGTGCCTGCCTGCCGAACCATCCGGCCGTGTCCAGGTGGGGGGCTGGTCTATCGCCTTCCCGCGCGTGGGTGCCCAGCTCTGGCCACAGCCGGTCCCACACGTCCTGCTGGGCCTCGGTCAGCGCCGAGCGGCGCGACCGGAAGCTGGTGATCCGGGGATATGGATGCGCGGGCCCGGCATCGGGCGTGGCTGAGCCACCTTGGCGCTGCGCATGCATCCGTCCATCGTCGCTCATGACGAGGGGTGTACCCGCACCGTGGTGCAGATTGATACCCAACAGTTGCCTACTCCTGGTAGTGGCTACCGCCACCGGTCGGCTGATGCCAGCATGTCCGGTGTGGTGGGCCATGCGTTGCGGGTCAAAGTAGCTGGTCGCGCCGGGTGCGGCCGACGCACGGTGACGCGAGTGTTGCGTGGGGCGGGTGTGGTGATTGCCGGCCCGGCGGAGCCCGCGGATCTCGAGGTCTACGTGCTGGCCGAATCACTGAAACCCGAGGACCGGCGCGCACTGCCCGAATCCGGACCATCCTGGCCAGTCGTCGCCGTCCTCAATAAGGCAGACCTGGCCGGCTTCGGCGGCGCGGGACCGGTCGCGGCCGCCACCGCGCGCTGCCTGCGCCTGCGCGATCTCACCGGCGTCCCGGTCTACCCGCTGGCCGGGCTGGCGGCGGTCGCCGCCGTGGACGGCACCGTCGTCGACGACGAGCTGGTCGATGCGCTCCGGGTGCTGATCACCGATCCGGCCGACCTCGGCTCGACCGACCGTTTCGCCGCCAACGCCCACCGATTGCCCCTCGTCACCCGGCAGCGGCTGCTCACCCAGCTCGACCTGTTCGGCATCGCCCACGGCGTGCGTGCGTTGCGCGACGGCGCCGACCGGGCCGGGCTGGTGGCCGCGCTGCGGCGCGCCAGTGCAGTGGACGGCCTGCTCGCCGGCATCGACCTGGCCGCCGCACCGGTGCGCTACCGACGCCTCACCGACGCCCACGTGGCGGAGTTCTCGGCCGCGGGCGAGGTGGAGCAGCAGGTCGCGGCCAGAATGGCCGCGGCCATCGAGGTGGTGCGTGCCGCCGGGATGACGGTCGACGACGCGGACGATGATGCCGCCGCGTCCACCCATCTACAACGCGCGATCACCTGGCAGCGGTACTCCCGCGGGCCGGTATCCCGGCTGCACCGCTGCTGCGGCGCCGACATCGCCCGCGGCTCGCTGCAGTTGTGGGAACGCGCAGGCGGCGTCGCGGAGCCACTGGAGCTGACGCCGTGATCGACGCCATCGACGATGTGGTCGCGCAGATCGAACCGGGCCTGGCGCCGCCGTCGATCGTCCGCCGCGACGTCGTGATGGTGGCCGGCCCGTGGCTGGCCGGCACGAGCAGCGTGGTCGCCGCCCTGCGCGGCCGGCTGCCTGGGCACAGGGTGCTCGAGGCGGGCGAGCTCGCCGCAGGCGAGGCGCCCGTCGCGGTGGTGTTCGTGGTCTCGGCCTCCGCCCCGCTGACCGAATCGGACTGTGCGCTGCTGGACGTCGCAGCCGCCGACACCGACGCGGTGATCGCGGTGGTGTCCAAGATCGACGTGCACCGCACGTGGCGTGAGGTGCTCGACGCCGACCGCGCGCTGCTGACCGCGCGGGCTGCCCGCTACGGCGACGTGGTCTGGGTGGGGGCCGCGGCCGCACCGGACTTGGGCCCGCCCGTCGTCGACGACCTCGTCGCGACCCTGGCGGCCATGCTCGGCGATGACACGTTGGACCGACGAAATCGGTTGCGGGCGTGGGAAAATCGGCTGTCTACTCTTCATTGCAGACTGGATGATGACGTCGAGGGCGCCGGCCGGGAAGCCCGGTTGGCTGCCCTGCGCGAGGAGCGCGCCGCCACGCTGCGCCGGTTTCGGCTCGACAAGTCGGAGCGAACCATCGCCGGGCGCAGCCAGATTCAGCAGGCCCGCGTTGCGTTGTCCTACGCCGCGCGAACCCGTTGTGAGGCGATGCGGACCGAGCTGCAGGAGCACGTGGCGACGTTGACCCGCCGTCAGATCGGCGGCTTCACCGACGAGGTGCGGCGCCGGCCGGCGCAGGTGAGCAGCGACGTGCAGAAGGGGACGGCGCGGTACTTGGCCGACCTCGGTGAGCAGCTGGGCTTGGCGATCGACCCGCCGGCCGAGTCGTGCCCGTTGGTCGAGGCGGGCGCCGCGCCGCTGCGATCACGCAGCACCGAGACCAGGTTGATGACGCTGTTGGGGGCGGGCTTCGGGCTCGGCATCGCACTGACGCTGAGCCGGCTGTTCGCCGACCTGGCTCCGCAATGGGCGGTCGGCGGTGCCATCGGCGGTGCCGCGGTGGGGCTGACGGCGACGTTATGGGTGATCGGCGTCCGCGGACTGCTGCACGACCGGGCCCTTCTGGACCGCTGGGTGATCAAGATCACCACCGGGCTGCGCACCGCGATGGAGGAATGGGTGGCCACCAGCGTGCTGGCCGCGGAGGCGTCGCAGGGCCGAGCCGCCGCCGAGCACGACGCCGTCGCAAGTGCTGATAGGGATGAAGCGCTGGCCCGGATCGACCGGGAGATGCGCGAACACACGGTGCAGCGGGCCCGCGCCAGCGCGGTCCGAGACCGGCATGCGCCGGGGATCGGGCGGGCTTTGGTGGCCGTGCAGGCCGAACTGGATCGATCAAAACCCCCGATTATGGCTTTCTGAATCGTTCCTGTGAGTGATCGGACATAATCCCGATTAACCGCGGGTATCTCACCCGCGTTAACCTACTTTTCAGGGAGGACCGCGTCTCGGCGCGGAATCCGGCCTGCGTCCTGGCCATAAGAAAAAAGCAGGAGATTTAGCGATGACTTCAGCGACAATTCCGGGTTTGGATACGGCCCCGACAAATCATCATGGCCTCCTCGCTTGGGTCCAAGAGGTCGCCGAACTCACGCAGCCCGACCGGGTGGTCTTCGCCGACGGCTCCGCTGAGGAATACCAGCGCCTGTGCGACCAGCTGGTGGCCGCCGGCACCTTCACCAAGCTGAGCGACACCGAGGAGCCAAGCTCCTATCTGGCCCGCTCGGCGCCCTCGGATGTGGCACGCGTCGAGTCCCGGACGTACATCTGCTCGGAGCGGGAGATCGACGCCGGCCCGACGAACAACTGGATGGACCCCGCCGAGATGCGCGGCCTGATGACCGACCTGTACCGCGGCAGCATGCGGGGACGCACGATGTATGTGGTGCCGTTCTGCATGGGCCCGCTGGGGGCCGACGATCCGAAGCTCGGCGTCGAGATCACTGACTCCGAATACGTCGTCGTCTCGATGCGGACGATGACCCGCATGGGCAAGGCCGCGCTGGACAAGATCGGCGAGGACGGGTTCTTCGTCAGGGCGCTGCACTCGATCGGTGCGCCGCTTGAGCCGGGCCAGGAAGACGTGCCGTGGCCGTGCAACGACACGAAGTACATCACCCACTTCCCCGAGACCCGCGAGATCTGGAGCTTCGGCTCGGGTTACGGCGGCAACGCCCTGCTTGGCAAGAAGTGCTACTCGCTGCGCATCGCCTCGGCCATGGCGCACGACGAGGGCTGGCTCGCCGAGCACATGCTGATCCTCAAGCTGATCTCCCCGGAGGGCAAGGCGCACTACGTCGCCGCCGCGTTCCCGTCGGCCTGCGGCAAGACCAACCTGGCGATGCTGCAGCCGACCATCCCGGGCTGGCGCGCCGAGACCGTTGGTGACGACATCGCGTGGATGCGTTTCGGCAAGGACGGCCGGCTGTATGCCACCAACCCGGAATTCGGCTTCTTCGGGGTGGCACCGGGAACCAACTGGAGCTCCAACCCCAACGCGATGAAGACCGTCGCGGCCGGCAACACCGTGTTCACCAACGTCGCGCTGACCGACGAGGGTGGCGTGTGGTGGGAAGGCCTCGAGGGCGAGCCGCAGCACCTGATCGACTGGAAGGGCAACGATTGGACGCCGGAGTCCGGCGACAAGGCGGCCCACCCGAACTCGCGCTACTGCACGCCGATGTCGCAGTGCCCCACGCTGGCACCGGAATGGGACGACCCCCAGGGCGTACCGATCTCGGCCATCCTGTTCGGCGGCCGCCGCAAGACGACGGTGCCGCTGGTGACGCAGGCCCGCGACTGGCAGCACGGCGTCTTCATCGGCGCCACTTTGGGTTCCGAGCAGACCGCCGCCGCTGAGGGCAAGGTCGGCACCGTCCGTCGCGACCCGATGGCCATGCTGCCGTTCCTCGGTTACAACGTCGGCGACTACTTCGCCCACTGGATCAACCTCGGCAAGAACGCCGACGAGTCGAAGATGCCGAAGATCTTCTTCGTCAACTGGTTCCGCCGCGGCGACGACGGCCGCTTCCTGTGGCCGGGCTTCGGTGAGAACAGCCGGGTGATGAAGTGGATCATCGAGCGGGTCGAGGGCAAGGCCAACGGCGCCACGACGCCGATCGGCATCGTGCCGAGCGCCGGCGACCTTGATCTCGACGGCCTCGACGCCGACGCAGGCGACGTCGACGAGGCGCTCGCGGTCAACATCCAGGAGTGGCGCGACGAGCTGCCCCTGATCGAGGAGTGGTTCGAGTTCGTCGGTGAGAAGCTGCCGACTGGCGTGAAGGACGAGTACGAGGCGCTCAAGCAGCGGCTCGCCGAGAGTTCCTAACCCGCTCAATACGTGGACAGGGCCAGTTGACACCCGTCAACTGGCCCTGTCGTATTGTGCATCCATGCAGATCCGCGAGCATGCCGAGGCCACTCCCGACAAGCCGGCAGTCATCCTGTATCCCTCGGGAAAGACCGTCACCTTCGCGCAGATGGAGGCGCGGGCCAACCAGCTGGCGCACCTGTTCCGACAGGCCGGGCTGCGCGAGGGGGACGCCGTCGCGATCCTCATCGAGAACAACGAGCACTTCCACACGGTGATGTGGGCGGCACGGCGCAGCGGCCTGTACTACGTGCCGATCAACACTCACCTGACCGCGGCCGAGGCCGCGTACATCATCGACAACAGCGAGGCCAAGGCCGTCGTCGGCTCGGCCGCACTGAAGGACACCCTCGCCGAGCTCGCCGCGGAGCTGCCGAAGCTGCCACCGCTGCTCATCATCACCGACGGGCAGCTGGACGGCTGGCTGAGCTACCCGGAATGTGTTGCGGATCAGCCGGTTACGCCCATCGATGACGAAATCGAAGGCGACCTGCTGCAGTATTCGTCGGGAACCACGGGACGGCCCAAAGGCATCAAGCGCGAGCTGTCGCACCTGCCGCCTACCGAGGTGCCCGGCATGATGGCGGGGCTCATCGGGTTCTGGATGACTCCGGATGCCGTGTACATCAGCCCCGCGCCGCTGTACCACACAGCGCCCTCGGTGTGGTCGATGCAAACGCTGTCGGCGGGCATCACCACGGTGGTGCTGGAGAAGTTCGACGCCCAAGGCTGTCTCGAGGCGATTCAGAGCCATAAGGTCACCCACGGTCAGTTTGTCCCGGTGATGTTCACCCGGATGCTGAAACTTCCTCCAGCCGTGCGTAATTCGTACGACCTGTCCAGCCTGCAGCGGATCATGCACGCGGCCGCGCCGTGTCCGGTCGAGATCAAAAAGCAGATGATCGACTGGTGGGGTCCGATCGTCGACGAGTACTACGCCTCTTCGGAAGCCATCGGCTCGACGTTGATCTTCGCCGAGGACTGGCTCACCCACCCCGGCTCGGTCGGCAAGCCGATGATGGGTGCCCTGCACATCCTCGACGAAGACGGCAACGAACTGCCTGCCGGACAGGCGGGCGAGATCTACTTCGAGGGCGGCTTCGACTTCGAGTACCTCAATGACGCTGAGAAGACCGCGAAGTCGCGCGACGGCCATGGCTGGAAGACGGTCGGCGATATCGGCTACCTCGACGAGGAGGGCTACCTGTACCTCACCGATCGCAGGCACCACATGATCATCTCCGGTGGGGTGAACATCTACCCGCAGGAAGCCGAGAACATGCTAGTCACTCACCCGAAGGTGATGGACGCGGCGGTCTTCGGCGTTCCCGACGAGGAGATGGGCCAAAGCGTGAAGGGTGTGGTGCAGCTCGTCGACACGGCCGAGGCATCCGAGGATCTCGCCGCGGAGTTGTCGGCGTGGCTGCGAGAGCGGTTGTCGCACTACAAGTGCCCGCGGTCCATTTCCTTCGAGGAACAGCTGCCCCGCACCGACACCGGAAAGCTCTACAAGCAAGAGCTGATCGTCAAGTACTCGGCCGCGCCGACGGGATAGCGGAATGTTCGGCTGATGTTGATTGTGGACCTATCCGACCCGCCCCCGATAGGGGTGACCGGTCCGCCGGGTGTGGTCATTGCGGTCGGGGAGTCGTCCACACCCGACGGTGAATTCTGGCTCGACACCGCGACGTTCGCGCTCACCGACGCCGAGCACGAAGACCGCCGGTACGTCACGGTGGAGTCGGTCACCGAGACGTTGGGCGAACTGGACGAACGCTGCCAGCGGTGGCCGCATGCCAGTGCAGTCTGCGACGACGTGTTGCGCTCCGTTGACGTGACCGGACCCGCGCTGACCAGCATCATCACCGAATCGTTGGCGTATTCGACCCTGCAGGCCGGCCCGGAGTTCGCCCGTTGGTTGGCCGAGCGCGGCCCGGCCGCGCTGCCTGACATCCCCGATCCGGTGCTCGCTGAGCGTGCCGGCGACACGGTGCGCATCCGGTTTAATCGGCCGAAGCGGCACAACGCATTCAGCACCGACGCGCGGGCGCTGTTGCTGGAGGCGCTGACCGTCGCACTGCTCGACGACACCGTCACCGAGGTGGTGCTGGGCGGCAACGGCCTATCCTTTTGCAGCGGTGGGGATCTCGGCGAGTTCGGTACGTTCGCCGATCCGGCCGCCGCGCATCTGGCCCGCACCCGGCACAGTCCCGCACTCGCACTCGACGAGCTGACCCGCAGGCTGGGCGGGGCCTGCCGGGCCGAGGTTCACGGCCGCGTGCTGGGGAGCGGGCTGGAGATGGCTGCGTTCTGCGGCTGGGTGAGCTGTCATGACGACGCGGTGCTCGGGTTGCCTGAATTGATGCTGGGGCTGATTCCCGGGGCCGGCGGCACCCTGAGCATCACTCGCCGTATCGGGCGTTGGCGCACAGCCTATTTGGTGTTGTCGGGACGGACCATCGACCCGGCGACCGCGCTGGCCTGGGGTCTGATCGACGAGGTCAGCTCGACCGGCGCAGCGTGACCCGGTAGGTGTACTGCTCGGGCAGGAAGTGGCTGACCGACAGCTCGACGGGGGTGCCGGTGGTGTCGGAGTAGAGCCGGTCCACTCGCAGCATCGGATGTCCGGATGAGCAGCCGAGCGCGCCGGCGACCAGCTCGTCGGCGGGTGCCACGGTGATCGACTGCGCCGCTTCGGCGATCGGGTGGTCGAGATGTGGCTCGAGAACCCCGATGACGGTATTGGTGCCGACGGCACCATCGGCCAGTTCCGTTGAATCGAACACCAGGCGCGCCACTGACTCGGGCAGATGCACGGTGGTCACCACGAACGGAACACCGAAGTTCTCCCCGGGTCGCTGCGCTCCTGCCCGCCGGTCGTGCAGCCGGCGGAACACCACGGTGTAGACCACGTCGTGATCCAGCCGCAGCCGACTGGCCACCGCGACGTCGACGCGACGCGAAAGGCCTTGCAGCACTTCCATCGTAGTGTCCTCGGACAGGCTCATCAGGTCCTCAATCGAACCCAGCTGCCTGAGATATCCCCGGTTGGCGTAGGTCCCGCGACCGGGCACTCGATACACCACACCTTCGGCGACCAGATCCTGGAACGCCCGGCGTACCGTCTGCCGCGACAGTCCGTGCTCGGCGACCAGCTCGGACTCGGTCGGCAACCGCACCCCCTCCGGGTAGGCGCCGGCGGCGATCTCGTCGCGGAGTCGTTGCCGCAGAACCTGATACGCGGGTTCGGGTTTCATGGGTGGCTAGATGCCGCGCAGGGCTGATGTCGGCATCAGATGCCTCCGCGCGCGACGAGCTGCCCGGCGATCACGTTCCGCTGAATCTCGTTGGTGCCCTCACCGACGATCATCAGCGGCGCATCGCGGAAGTACCGTTCGACGTCGTACTCGGTGGAGTAGCCGTAGCCGCCGTGAATGCGGACCGCGTCCAGGGCGATCTCCATCGCTACTTCGGAGGCGAAAAGCTTGGCCATGCCGGCCTCCATGTCGCAGCGCTCGCCGCTGTCGTAGCGTTCCGCGGCGTAGCGGGTCAGTTGGCGGGCGGCGGTCAGCTTGGTGGCCATATCGGCCAGGTAGTTGCCGATCGACTGGTGCTTCCAGATCGGTTTACCGAAACTCTCCCGTTCCTGGGCGTAGGCCAGCGAATCCTCCAGCGCGGCGGTCGCCACGCCCAGTGCCCGTGATGCCACCTGAATGCGGCCCGTCTCAAGGCCTTTCATCATCTGGCTGAAACCCCGGCCGGGCTCGCCGCCGAGGATCGCGGTGGCGGGCAGGCGGCAGTCGTCGAACGACAGCTCGCAGGACTCGACACCCTTGTAGCCCAACTTGGGCAGATCCCGCGAGACCGTCAGTCCGGCGGTCGGGGACTCGACGAGCACCACCGAGATGCCCTTGTGTCGCGGCGTGGCCTGCGGATCGGTCTTGCACAGCAGGGCGATGAGCCCGGATCGGCGCGCGTTGGTGATCCAGGTCTTCGCGCCGTTGATCACCAGGTCGTCGCCGTCCCGGCGGGCGACGGTGATGATGTTCTGCAGATCCGAGCCGCCACCGGGTTCGGTCAGCGCCATCGTGGCACGCATCTCGCCGGTGGCCATCGCGGGCAGATACGCCTGCTTCTGCTCCTCGGTGCCGAATGTCTCCAGCAGCTTGGCCACCACGGTGTGCCCGCCCATTGCTCCGGCCAGGCTCATCCAGCCGCGGGCCAGCTCCTGGGTGACCTCGACGTAGCAGGGCATCGACACGGGGGAGCCGCCGTACTGTTCGCTGATCGCCAACCCGTAGATGCCGATCTGCTTCATCTGCTCGATCCAGGCCTCGGGATAGGTGTTGGCGTGTTCGACCTCGCGCACCGTGGGTTTGACATCCCGTTCGACGAACGCCCGCACTGTCTCGACCAGCATCGTTTCTTCGTCGTTGAGTGCAGTGCTCACCAGCGTGGCTCCAAAGTCGGGAAATGTACGGCCATATTGACACCAGACTACAAGAACCGCCAGTATGGGCGACTGTGACTTTGTACGGCCATATTGGCGGCGGCGATGCTGGCGGTCCGTATTTCGATGACCTGGTGATCGGCCAGGTCTTCGGCTGGGCGCCGTCGATGACGTTGACGTCCGGCGTCGCGGCGACCCATCAGGCGATCCTCGGCGATCGCATGCGACTGGCGCTGGACGCCGACCTGGCCCACGCCGTCGTCGGCGGCAATGCCCAGCTGGCCCATCCGGCACTGGTCTGCGACGTCGCGATCGGCCAGAGCACGCTGGTCACCCAGCGGGTCAAGGCCAACCTGTTCTACCGCGGTCTGACGTTCTACCGCTATCCGGTCGTCGGTGACACCGTGTTCACCCGCACCGAGGTGGTGGGGTTGCGCCAGAACACCGCCAAGCCCGGCCGCGCGGCGACGGGTCTGGCGGCGCTGCGGATGACGACCATCGACCAGGTGGGCCGGCTGGTGCTGGACTTCTATCGGTGCGCGATGCTGCCGCTGAGCCCGGACGCCACCGACACCGGCCACGCCGACGACTTGTCGTTGATCGGCGCCGACCTGGCCCCCGCCCCTGACCCGACGGCCGACTGGAACGCGGCGGCCTTCCGGGAACGGGTCCCCGGTCCGCACTTCTCGCCCGACATGGCCGGCTCGGTTCTGCGTAGCACCGGCGATGTCGTCAGCTCCGCTCCGGAGCTGGCCCGGTTGAGCCTGAACATCGCTGCCACCCATCATGATTCGCGAGTCGGCGGCCAGCGGCTGGTGTACGGCGGCCACACCATCGGTCTGGCGCTGGCCCAGGCCAGCCGGCTGCTGCCGAACTTGGCGACAGTGCTGGGCTGGCAGTCCTGCGATCACACCGGCCCGGTGCACGAGGGCGACACGGTGTACAGCGAGCTGCACATCGAGGCGGCCGATGCGCTGCCCGGCGAGCGCGGCGGCGTGCTCACCCTGCGTTCGGTGGTCTACGCGGCCGCCGACGAAGGCGACGACCGTCAGGTCCTGGACTGGCGGTTCACCGCGCTGCACTTCTAGTCCTGACGCCGAGATCGACGTTTTGCCGCTCTGCACTCGCACTTTCCCGCCCAAACGTTGGTTTGGGCGACAATGACAACGTGGACGGCTCGGGGAGCGACTGGGTGGGCAATGGCGTGCTGACCCGCGCCCATGCCGTCGCCGCTGAACTCACCGAACACCTGGGTGTTCCGATCGACGCCTGCACCACCTTGACAGGCAGGGCCGCGCTACTCGGACTGCGCCGGCGCGGCCGCATCTCAGCCGGGGGCGCTACCCGCCTGATGCCGACTCGCGACGGTTGGTGGGCACTCACCCTTTCGCGCGCCGACGACATCGCGGCCGTGCCAGCCCTCGTCGAGGCCGACACCGTGCCCGACGACCCTTGGCCGACGATCGTGCGGTGGGCCGCCCAGCGCGATGCCGGTGACGCCGTCGGCCGGGCCGCGCTACTGGGTCTGCCTGCGGCAAGGCTCGGTGAGACGACAGCAGCGCCGCCGTGCGTGACCCCGCAGGGAAACCGAGCCGCGCCCCGCTTGGCGGCGGGGCTGCTGGTGGCCGACCTTTCCTCAATGTGGGCCGGCCCGTTGTGCGGGCAGATCCTCGCAGGTGCGGGTGCCACCGTCGTCAAGGTGGAGAGCCCGACCCGCCCGGACGGGACGCGCGCCGGCGAACCGACGTTCTTCGACTGGATCAATCACGGAAAGCTGTCCTATGCCGCCGATTTCGAACGCGACTACGGTCGGCTGCGAGCCTTGCTGATGGCGGCCGATGTCGTCATCGAGGGTTCGCGGCCCGGTGTGCTGGCTCGGCGGGGACTGAGTCCGGAAGCGTTACCCGGCCCCGACGGCAGGGTGTGGCTGCGGATCAGCGGGCACGGGCCCGACTCGCAGCGCGCGGCCTTCGGCGACGACGCGGCGGTGGCAGGCGGATTGGTGGGCACCGGCGAAACCGGACCGGTGTTCTGCGGCGACGCCATCGCCGATCCGCTCACCGGGATGGAATCGACACTGGCCGTGGCGCATTCGCTGAGTCGCGGCGGAGGTGAGACCATCGAAGTGACGATGTCAGCTGTCGCCGCGACCTACGCGATCCTGCCTAGCGCGCCGTCGCAGTCCTCGACGTCGGCCGCCCCGCCAGCCCCACCGCCGCGCACGGCGCCGGCCGCGGCGCTCGGTTCCGACAATGCCGCGGTAGATGCACTTGTTGCACAAAGGAATTCGATGGCATGCTGATCCAGCGGGCGCACCTACTCGATGGCCGGATCGCCGACATCCGGGTGACCGCCCAGGTCGAGGAGGTCGCCGACACACTGACTCCGCGGTTGGCCGAGACGGTATTCGACGCCGCAGGCGGCACCGTGATACCCGGTCTCCACGACCATCACGTTCACCTGCGGGCCGCAGCGGCCGCACTGGATTCCGTCCAGGTCGGCCCGGCGAAGGTCCACAACCGCGCCGAACTCGCCCAGGTATTGGCCGCCGCGCCGGTCGGTGTCGACGGCTGGATCCGTGCGGTCGGCTACCACGAATCCGCCTCGGGCCCACTGGACCGGTCGGCGCTCGACGAGCTCTACGATGCTGTGCCACTGCGTATTCAGCACCGCAGCGGTGTGCTGTGGTTCCTGAACTCGGCGGGCCTTGCCGCCGTCGGCCTGCCCGATCACCCGGACGGCAGGCTGCGCAGTTTCGACACCTGGTCGGACGCGGTGGCGCGCCGCGACACCAACCTGGCCGCGATCAGCCGTCGGCTCCTCGGCTACGGCGTCACCGGCGTCACCGACGCCACCCCGGGACTCGGCGCCGACGACATCGTCACGCTGACCGAGGAGCACCGGCACGGGGGACTGCTGCAGGGGGTGCACTGGCTGGCCCCGGGAAAGCGCATCCTGCATGATGATTCGCTGGATCTCGACGAGCTGACCGAGTGGATCGCCGGACAGCACCGCAACAACGGAGCCGTCGCCTTACACTGCGTGACCGCCGGCCAACTGGTCGTCACCCTGGCCGCATTGCGCGCGGCGGGCACCCGCCCGGGCGACCGCATCGAGCACGCCGCCGTGGTGCCCGGCGACACCATCGCCGAACTCGCCGACCTCGGCGTGCTGGTGGTGACTCAGCCCAACTTCATCGCCGAACGCGGTGACCAGTACCTAGCCGACGTCGATCCCGGCGACCTGCCGGCGCTGTGGCGGCTGGCGTCGCTGGTCCGGGCCGGGGTGCGGGTCGCGCTGTCGACCGACCTGCCGTTCGGCGGCGCCGACCCGTGGGCGGCGATGCGCGCCGCGGTGCACCGCACCGCAGGCACCGGCAGGGTACTGAATGCCGATGAATGCGTCTCGGCGACAACGGCTCTGACGATGTTCATCGGTCATCCGGACCGCCCCGATGTACCCAGGACCATCGAGCCGGGGCAGCCGGGGGATCTGTGTGTGCTGGGCGCCCCGCCGGCTGAGGTGCTCGACACCCTCGACGCCGACCTGGTGACCGCCACCGCCATCGGCGGCCACCTGTCCTAGCGATTTCGGCGCGCTTTCGTTCGCTCAGCGGCGGTTTTCGCGCCGAAATCGCTGGCTAGCCCGACGTCGGCAACTCCCGAAACGCCGTATTCCGATACGGCTCGGGCTCTTTCGGCAAGCCGAGAACACGCTCGCCGACGATATTGCGCTGGATCTGGTCGGTGCCGCCGCCGATGGAGGTGAAGTACGCGTTGAGGGTGCGGAACGTCACCGCATCGCCCACCGGATTGTCCGGCCCGCTCAACATCGCCTCGGGACCGGCGATCTGGGTCTGCACCTTCGCCGTCTCGTGCAGGATCCGCGACATCGCGATCTTGCCAAGCGCCAGCAGTGTGGCGGCCTCGGCACGATCAGTGGTGGCCTTGGCCCGCTGGGTGTTCCACCGGTTCACCGCCGCGTACGACTCGACCCTCGCGATCTCCTGCCGGATGAACGAATCGTCGAGATTGCCTGCCCGGCGGGCCATCTCGACCAGGCTGTCGGCGTCGGCCTGCGGCTTGCGGGCCGAGCGTGATGTACGGGCCAGATCACCCATCAGCCGCCGCTCATAGGACAGCGCCACCTGCAGCACCGACCAGCCGCCGCCGGGTTCACCCACCAGATTCGCATCCGGCACCCTGGCGCCGGAGATGAACACCTCGTTGAATTCGGACTCGCCGGTGATCTGATGGATCGGGCGGATCTCGACGCCGGGCTGGCGCATCGGGAACATGAAGAAGCTGATTCCGTTGTGCTTGGGCACATCCCAATCGGTGCGGGCCACCAGCAGGCCGTAGTCGGCCGTCTTGGCGAACGACGTCCACACCTTCTGGCCGTCGATGACCCACTCGTCACCGTCCCGCTCGGCGCGGGTTCGTAATCCGGCCAGATCCGATCCAGCGCCGGGCTCGGAATACAGCAGGCACCACTTGGTTTCACCACGAATGGACGGCGGGATCAGCCGATGCTTCTGCTCGTCGGTCCCCAGGTCATGCAGTGTGCAGGCGAACAGGTTGGCCCGGTCGTGGCCGGTCCCTGGCGCGCCCGCCGCCGCGAATTCGGCTGCCACGATGCGGGATTGCGGGTCACTGAGACCGCGGCCCCACCACTGCGGCTCCCAGCTCGGTACGGCCCAGCCGGCGTCGAACACCGTCTGCGCCCACTGGCTGCGGTCCAACGAGGCATCCCAGTTGGCCGCCAGCCACTGCCGGACCTCGTCGCGCACCTCGTCGTCGGTCGCTGCACTTTCGTTGGTCGCTGCACTTTTGTCGGTCACTGTGCCTCCCGCAGTCGCACGTAGCGTTCCCGGTGCCACGCCGGGTCGCCGAACAACTCGGCGTCGGTCCTGGCCCGCCGCAGGTACAGGTGCGCGGGGTGTTCCCAGGTGAAGCCGATGCCGCCGTGCACCTGGATGGTGTTCGCCGAGACCGACACGAACGCCTCCGAGCAATAGGACTGTGCGGCAGCGAGATCCACAAGCTGCCCAGGATCGTCGGCATCGAAGGCCGCGGCGACGTGCCGAGCGGCCGACAACGAAGACTCGGCGTCCAGCAGCATGTCGGCGCACATGTGCTTGACCGCCTGGAAACTCCCGATCGCACGGCCGAACTGGAATCGGGTCTTGGCGTAGTCGGCCGCCATCCGCATCGCGTGCATCGCGCCACCGGCCTGCTCGCCCAGCAGCGCCGCCGACGTGTAGTCCAGCGCCCGGTCGAGTGCGGCGGACCCGTCTTCCAACGTGCCCACCAGTCGGGCCGGGGTGTCGGTGAGGACCAGCCGGCCCTGCTTGCGGGTCGCATCGACGGTCGACAGTGCGCTGATGTCCACGCCTGGCGCGTCGGGCTCGACCGCGAAGATCGCGTTGCCAGCCAGAACGTAGATACGCCCGGCGATCGTCGCGTCCAGCACATAGGTCTTGGCGCCCCACAATCGCCACTCGAAACCCGCTGTGCGCGCGACGGTTTTCGTCTCCAGGGGAGGGCGGGCCGACCCCGGCTCGGCGAACGCCACCGTCGCGATCAGCTCCCCCGCGGCGATGCGGGGCAGGACATCGGCCTGCTCCTTGGCATCTCCGAGGGCCAAGAGCAGCTGTGTGGTCAGCACCGCGGTCGACAGGTACGGCGCGCACAGCAGCGCCCGGCCCATCGCCTCCATGACCAGACCGACCTCGACCGCCCCGGCGCCGGAGCCGCCGTGCGCCTCCGGAATCGCCAGTCCCAGCAGGCCCATCGCGGCGAGCTCGGCCCAGACCTCTGGGTCGTAACCGACGTCGGTGGCCATCAGCCGGCGCACCTCCGCCTCGGGGGAGCGCTTGGCCATCAGATCGGCCGCCGCGGCGGCCAGATCCCGCTGCTCGGTGGTCAACACCGCCGACATCGAATTCAGCCCCCGAAGCTCTCGCGCAGGCTGTCGCACTGGCTGAAGAAGAACGCGGTCGAAATGTCGGCCTTGGCGACAATTCCGTCGAACCCGTGGAACGCGCCGGGCACCACGTGGACTTGGCAGGGCACACCCGCGGCCCGCAGCCGGTCCGCGTAGACGAGGTCCTCGTCGTGGAACAGGTCCAATGTTCCGACGCCGAGCCAGGCCGGCGGCAGGCCGGCAAGATCGGTCCGGCGCGCGGGTGCGGCAACCTCCGGATCGGCACCGCCCAGGTAGGCCTTCCAGCCGAACTTGTTGCTGCTGGCGTCCCACAGCCGATGCCCCGGGTTGTACATATCGCTGCCCACACTGCGGTCGTCGATCATCGGATAGACCAGCAGCTGGAAGACCGGCTTCACGCCGGCACGGTCGCGGGCGAGCAGTGCCAGCGCGGCGCACAGGCCGCCACCGGCGCTGGCCCCGCCGATCGCGATCCGGTCGGCGTCGACGCCGGGCAACCTGGCCAGCCATTGCAGTGCGGTGTAGCAGTCCTCCAGCGGCGCTGGGTACGCGTGCTCGGGTGCCAGGCGGTAGTCGACCGCGGCCACCGTGATCCCCAGCTCCTTGACGAATCGGCGGCACAGCAGATCGTCCTGGGCGGCGCTTCCGATGACGTAACCGCCGCCGTGGATCCACAGCAGCGCCGGGGCGGTCGCCGCGACCCCGCTGGGCCGGTAGAGGCGGATGCCGACGCCCGACTCCAACGTCAGCACGTCGACGTTATCGGTCCTGGCCCGCTGCAGGCGGGTGAGCCGACGGATGACCGGCAGTGTCAGGGGGTTAATGAGCTTGCGGGGGGTGAGCCGCGCGGCTTTGCGCAGTTCGGGATGGATTTCGGTGGTCGCCACGCAGCCCAGTATGGCAACCGGGGATCCGGCGCGATCCGGTTAGGACAGGACCTTGATCCACGACGGTGCCGACAGTATCGTGGTGGCGGCAATTACGGAACTGCGAGTAGCGTAATTGCCGATCGCCGAGAGGACACCGTCAATGTCGACCAATCCGTATGCGGGGCAACCGTTCACGTCTTCCGACGGCGAGATCGCTGCCGCGTTGGAGCAGGTCAGCGTCCCCACTCTGTTGCTGTCCCTGGTGCACATCACCGGTGATCCCCGCTTCATCCGTGAGTTCAGCCAGGCCGGCGTCTTCCTCAACGAAGTCCAGGGCTTCATGTCCGAGGAGGACAAGGCCAGGGCCCGCGCGGTCGCGCTGCCGGTCATCGCCGACTACCGCGACCGGGGCTGCCCGGGGCCGGTGCCGCTCAGTCCCGAGCTGATCGGGGAGATGCTGGACTTCGCCGCCTGTGAGCACGTGGACGACGAGTATCGCCCGATGGTCCTCGAGGAGATGGACCTTGAGGATGTCGACCCGCGCCGTCCCGTTGCACTCGATCCCGCGGCGGCTGCCGACTTCCCGGTGGTCGTGATCGGCTGCGGCGAATCGGGTCTGCTCGCCGGCATCCGTCTCAAACAGGCCAACATCCCCTTCACCATCGTCGAGAAGAACGCCGGTCCGGGCGGAACATGGTGGGAGAACAGCTATCCCGGCGCCCGAGTCGACGTTGCCAATCACTTCTACTGCTACAGCTTCGAGCCGAGCAACGACTGGTCGCACTATTTCGCCGAACAACCAGAATTGCGTGCCTATTTCGAATCCGTCTTGGCCCGGCATGAACTCGCAGCCTTCGTCCGCTGGCAGACCGAGGTCGTCTCGGCGGACTGGAACGACGACGACGGCACCTGGCAGGTCGTCGTACGCGGCGCGGACGGCACCGAAAGCAGCATCCAGGCCAAGGCCGTCATCACCGCGGTGGGCCAGCTTAATCGGCCGCAGTTCCCCGACATCGACGGTGCCGAGACCTTCGAGGGCCCGGCATTTCACTCCGCGGCATGGGATCACTCCGTCGACCTGACCGGCAAGCGGGTTGCGCTCATCGGCGCGGGCGCGAGCGGCTTCCAGATCGCCCCGGCGATCGCCGACCAGGTGGAGCACCTGACGGTCTTCCAGCGCACCGCGCAGTGGATGTTCCCCAACCCGATGTATCACGACAGCGTCCCCGACGGCGTGCGCTGGGCGATGAATCACCTTCCGTACTACAACCGTTGGTACCGCTTCCTGGTGCTGTGGCCAGGGGCGGACAAGGGCCTGGAGGCGGCGCGCTCGGATCCGGCCTATGCCCACCCCGACGACCCGAACTACGCGGTCAGCGAGATGAACGCGATGGCGCGCCTGATGTTCACCGACTGGATCACCACCCAGGTCGGCGACGATCAGGACCTCCTGGCCAAGGTGCTGCCGGACTATCCCGCGACCGGCAAACGCACGTTGCAGGACAACGGAACGTGGCTCACCACACTGCGGCGCGACGACGTCGAGCTGGTGCGCACCCCGATCGAACGCATCACCCCGCACAGCGTGGTCACCGCCGACGGAGTGACCCACGACGTCGATGTCATCGTCTACGCCACCGGATTCCGTGCCACCGAGGTGCTCTACCCGCTGAAGATCACCGGCCGCGACGGAGTAGATCTCCGGACGGCATGGGGTGAGCGGCCCGCGGGCTACCTGGGCATCACGGTGCCCGAGTTCCCCAACTTCTTCATGCTCTACGGCCCGGGCAACCATCTGGCGCACGGTGGCAGCTTGATCTTCAACTCCGAGCTGCAGATGCGCTACATCAACTCCTGCCTGGCGGAGCTAATCGACAACGGCTGGAACGCAATTGAGCCGACGACGGATGCCACCGAGGAGTGGCATCGCCGGCATCAGGCCGAGATCTCCACCATGGTCTGGGCGCATCCGTCGATCAAGTATTCGTACTTCAAGAACCCGGACGGTGAGATCCATACCGTGAGCCCGTGGCGCCTGCCGGTGTACTGGAATGCGGTGCGCGACCCCGAGTGGTCGAACTTCGTTGTGACAAAAGGGAAGTGAGGAAGCCATGCGCGCGGTGCTCATCGACACGCCAGGTTCGGTCCGGGTTGATAGCGTGCCCGACCCGGTGCTGCCGGGACCTACCGGGGCCATCGTCGAGGTGACGGCGGCCGCCATCTGCGGCTCGGACCTGCATTTCTACGAAGGTGACTACCCGCTGTTTCAGCCCGTCTCACTGGGTCATGAGGCCATCGGCAACGTCGTCGAGGTCGGGTCGGATGTGCATTCGGTCAAGGTCGGTGACCACGTCATCGTGTCCTCGGTGGCCGGCTGCGGTGCCTGCGCCGGTTGCGCCACCAAGGATCCGATCCAATGCGCGTCGGGCCCGCAGGTCTTCGGCTCCGGGGTGCTCGGCGGAGCGCAGGCCGAACTGATGGCCGTGCCAGCCGCTGACTTCCAGCTGCTGAAAATGCCGGAGAACATCAACACCGAGCAGGCCCTCCTGCTCACCGACAACCTGGCCACCGGGTGGTCGGCCGCCCAGCGCGCCGACATTCCCCTCGGCGGGACCGCGGTGGTCATCGGTCTCGGCGCGGTCGGTCTGTGCGCCGTGCGCAGCGCGTTGTTCCTCGGTGCGGCAAGGGTGTTCGCCGTCGACCCGGTCGCCGAGCGGCGGGAGCGGGCGGCGAAATTGGGTGCCACCGCTATCGCACCGGCCGCGGCGCAGGCAGTCATGGAGGCCACCGGCGGAATCGGCGCCGATTCGGTCATCGACGCCGTCGGCAACGACACCACCCTCGACGACGCCCTGGCCACGGTCCGTGCCCGCGGCACCGTGTCGGTGGTCGGGGTGCACAACCTCAACCCGTACCCGTTCCCCGCGCTCACCGGGCTGCTGCGCAGCATCACCTTCCGGATGACCACGGCGCCGGTCCAGCAGACGTGGCCCGAATTGATCCCACTGCTGCAGAACGGCCGCATCAACGTCGACGGCATCTTCACCACGAACCTGTCCCTCGACCAGGCCGCCGAGGGCTACGCCGCCGTCGCCGCCCGATCGGGCGAACACGTCAAGGTGCTGCTCACCCCGTGACATGGGGCTGAACGCCCGTAATGGCCCAGTTGGCGTTTATCGACCCCCGGCACTAGCTTTTCTTCGGTGATGTCCTCAGCTGCTGGCGCGGTCGCGCGGTGGATCGCTCCCTTCCTGACGGCTGCGGTCGTTGCCGGGATGATCCTCTCCCCTCAACCGGCGCATTTCGCGCATGCGATACGCCTGGCCGACGACGCCGCGCCGATCGGCGGGTCGCCGTTCTACGTCGATCCGAACTCGGCGGCCATGCGGGCCTCGCGGGCCAATCCGGACAATCCCCAGTTGGCCTACATCGCCAACACCCCGCAGGCGTATTTCATCGACAACCTGGTTCCGGCCGCCGCGGTCAGCACGTATCTCAACGGTGCTTGGGCCGCCGGCGCGATGCCCATGCTGGCCATCTACTCGCTGCCGAACCGCGACTGCGGAAGTTTCGCGGCGGGCGGGTTCGGCTCGGGTGACGCCTACCGCGGGTGGATCGACCGCGTCGCCTCCCAAATCGGCGGCGGACCGGTGACGATCATCCTCGAACCCGACGCGCTCGATATGGCCGACTGCCTATCGGGCAGCGCCCGTCAGGAGCGCTTCGACCTGATCAGCTACGCCGTGGGCGCCCTGACCCGCGATCCGGCCGCTGCTGTGTACGTCGACGCCGGGCACTCGCGCTGGCTGCCCGCCGAAGAAATCGCCAACCGGCTCAACCAGGTCGGGATCGACCGCGCGCGGGGCTTCAGCCTCAACACCGCGAACTTCTTCACCACCGACGAGGAAATCGGTTATGGCGAAGCGATTTCGGGGATGACGGGCGGCAAGCCCTACGTGATCGACACATCGCGTAACGGCAATGGCCCGGCCGACGGCGAATTGTATTGGTGCAACCCGAGCGGCCGCGCGCTGGGCGTCCAGCCCACCACGGCCACCGGCAACGGCCACATCGACGCCTTCCTGTGGGTCAAACGTCCTGGTGACTCCGACGGATCATGCGGACAGGGCGATCCGGGGCCGGGCCACTTTGTGAACCAGTTCGCTATCGATCTGGCCCGTAACGCTGGTCACTAACACGCACAATTGACGCGTGTGGGCAAACGCCGATTGCGGCGGTATGCCTTGGAGGGCGCCGGATGTGCGCCGCCCCCAGCAAAGCAGTGGACATTCCGAAGAATTTGTCGTGTGCCATCGGTGAAGCGGGGTATTCTCGCGCAATGACGTGGACGACAGCACGCTGGCTGATGAAGGCCGGTCCCGCTGACTACCTGCTGGCCATGAGCGTGGCCTCCGCCCAGCTGCCGATCGTCGGCAAGCATCTCGAGCCGCTGGGCGCCGTGGCCGCGATGAGCGTCTGGGGTGTTCGGCAGATGCCCGAGCTCGTCGGTGCGGCCACGCGTTCGTGGTTCGGCCCCGATGCGAGCGAGGTCCGCAAGACCCAGCGGGCCTGCACGCGCGCGGTGTCCGAGGCCGGGCTCAGCGGTGTCGTCGCCCCCGAGGACCTGCAGATCGAGTGGCCGGCGCCCGAGCGGACGCCCCCGGTCTTGAACGCCTTGGAGCACCGCAAGCACCTGTATCGCTCGTCGGTGCGCTACGGCGACGACCCATCCCAGCTGCTCGACGTCTGGCGCCGCAAGGATCTGCCCGACGAGCCCGCCCCGGTCATGGTGTTCCTCCCCGGTGGTGCGTGGGTGCACGGTGGCCGGATTCTGCAGGGGTACGCCCTGATGTCGCACCTGGCCGCCAAGGGCTGGGTCTGCCTGTCGATCGATTACCGCGTTGCGCCGCATCATCGGTGGCCGCAGCACATCCACGACGTCAAGGCGGCCATCGCCTGGGCCCGCGCCAACGTCGACCGATTCGGTGGCGACCGCAATTTCGTTGCCGTGGCCGGGTGTTCGGCAGGCGGCCACCTCGCCGCGCTGGCCGGGCTGACCATCGACGACCCCGAGTTCCAGTCGCACCTGCCGCAGGGATCGGACACCGCTGTCGACGCCGTCGTCGGCATCTACGGCCGCTACGACTGGGAAGACCGCTCGACGCCGGAACGCGCCCGCTTCGTCGACTTCCTGGAGCGCGTGGTCGTCAACAAGAAGCAGAGCCGCCACGGCGACCTGTTTCGTAAGGCTTCGCCGATCGCGCGGGTCCATCCCAAGGCGCCGCCCTTCCTGGTGGTGCATGGCTCCGGTGACAGCGTGATCCCCGTCGAGCAGGCCCGGTCCTTCGTCGAGCGGCTGCGCGGGACATCCCGCTCGGCGGTCAGCTACGTCGAATTGCCCGGCGCCGGTCATGGTTTCGACATGACCGACGGTGCGCGCACCGGTTCGGTTGCCACCGCAATCGGGCTGTTCCTCAACCAGATTCGCCGTGACCGCAGCCTCATGTCCACCAAAGAGGTGATCTGAGCCCCCACCCCTTGTAGGGTCCCCGACAGGGAGGCACACCGGGTGAAGAGGGTTCAGCGATGAAGAGACTGCGCGGCTGGGATGCGGTGCTGTTGTACAGCGAGGCGCCCAATGTGTACATGCACACCCTCAAGGTGGCGGTCATCGATCTGAAGGGCGTCGGCAGCCGCAGCTTCGGCGTCGAGGAGTTCCGTGAAGTCATCCGGGGCCGGCTCTACAAACTCGACCCGTTCCGCTATCAACTGGTCAACATTCCGTTCAAATTCCACCACCCGATGTGGCGGGAGAACTGCGACGTCGATCTGGATTACCACATCCGCCCGTGGCGAGTGCGTGAGCCGGGCGGTCGCCGCGAGCTCGACGAGGCGATCGGTGAAATCGCCAGCACTCCGCTGGACCGCAGCCGCCCGCTGTGGGAGATGTATTTCGTCGAAGGTCTGGCCAACGGCCGGATCGCCGTCGTCGGCAAGATTCACCACGCCCTGGCCGACGGCGTCGCCTCCGGCAACCTGATGGCCCGTGGGATGGATTTGACCAGCGGTCCCGATCCGGACCTGAAGTTTCCGACCGACCCCGCACCAGCCCGCGGCGAACTGGTGCGCTCGGCGTTCACCGACCACCTGCGCCAGATATCGCGGCTGCCCAGCGTGATGAAGTACACCGTCGACGGAATTCGCCGGGTGCGGAAGAGTTCCCGCAAGCTGTCGCCCGAACTGACCATGCCGTTCACCCCGCCGCCGTCGTTCATCAACCACATGCTCAGCCCCGAACGACGTTTCGCCACTGCGACATTGGCGCTGGCCGAGTTCAAGGAGACCAGCAAGGCCCTCGGCGTGACGATCAACGACCTCGTGCTAGCCACGGCTGCCGGGGCGCTGCGCACGCTGCTGTTGCGCTACGACGGCGCAGCGGATCACCCGCTGTTGGCGTCGGTGCCGGTGAGTTTCAATTTCGACCCGGACCGGGTGTCGGGCAACTTCTTCACCGGCATGATGGTGGCCGTGCCCGTGGATGTCGCCGATCCACTCGAGCGGGTGCGTCAGACTCACGATGCCGCGGTGTTGGCCAAGGAAGGTCATCATCTCGTCGGGCCGGAGCTGATCAGCCGGTGGTCGACGTATCTGCCGCCCGCGCCGGCGCAAGCTCTGTTCAAGTGGTTGTCCACCAGGGACGGCCAGAACAAGGTGCTGAACCTGCCCATCTCGAATGTGCCCGGCCCGCGCGAGCACGGCAGGGTCGGCGGCGCTCTGGTCACCGAGATCTATTCCGTCGGTCCGCTGACGACGGGCAGCGGGTTGAACATCACCGTGTGGAGCTACGTCGACCAGCTCAACATCTCGGTGCTCAGCGACGGGTCCACCGTTGGCGATCCACACGAAGTCACCGACGCGATGCTCGCGGCGTTTGCCGAAATCCGGGTGGCGGCAGGGCTTTCCGGTGAGCTAGCGGTGGTGGAGACCGCCATGGCGCAGGCCTAGCGCCACTCGGCGGGTGCTTCTTCCGCGGGTCCGATCGGCTCCGGCTCGGTCTCGCTCTCGCTCTCGGCACGTTCGATACTGCGCTGATGCCGGAAGCCCCAGACGATGCTTGAGATCAACGCCATGGAGATCACGGCTTCGGCGATGAAGAACGACCCGAAGTCGATGATCGACCCGATCGGTGGGTTGCCGGGTACGGCATTGCGCAGCGGAATCAGGGCGAACAGGATGGCCGCCATCATCGAACAGGCCGGGAAGATCAGGCCGCGCCGCCAATGCAAGATGTAAAAGGCCGCCACCACAGCGCCTAGCGCCAGGCCCAGCATCAGCACCATGACGAACACCGCGAAGATCAGGGTGGGCATGCTCCGGTAGATCGAGAGGTTGGCCGCTGCCCCGCCGGCCTGCTGGGCTTGCTCGGTAGCGGTGATTCCGAAGAACGGGTCGGTGTTCAGAACTGTGAGGGCCACGGGTAATTCGTCACCGTTGGCATCCGTGGCGTGCACCTCGAGATGGCTGGTGTAACGGTCGAACGGATAGTCAGTCACGGTGCCAACCGCCTCGACTTTTTGTTCGATGTCCGGCGCGGAATCGCCGCCTTTGATCTGGGCACGCCAGGTGCCGATCGCTTCGGTCGCCACCGTCGTATCCTGCGCGAAGCTGCTGGTGCCGGGAGGGTCGGCCACCGACCCCAGCGGCCGGATGTCCATAACGGTCACCGCGAGAGCCTGGGAGGTCGCGTCGACACGCGATATCCACATCGTGACATCGACCCGATTCGGGTTGTCCCAGTCGCCGAAGTAGGTCTCCTGGTTGGTGCTCTCTCGGCTGACGATGTACCCGCCGAGACTGGCCGAGATGATCGCGGCCAGAACGGTCAAGGCGATCACCACCCGCCGCAGGCCGACGTCGCGTACCCGCCGGAGGTGTCTACGCACGAGGCTCCTTCTTCATCCTGCTGGCGTACACCCAGGAGAGGAACTGCCCGACCGCATCGGCTGAGTTGTAGGCCCGCGGTGAAGAGAATATGTCGAAGGCGTGTTGGGCTCCGGGTAATTCGGCGTAGAGCACCGGTGATTGCGACACTTCCCGGAACTGCTCGACGAATTCGCGCGCCTCGCCGACCGGGATCAGCGAGTCGTTTTCGCCGTGCAGGATGAAAAACGGCGGGGCGTCGGCACGAAGGCGGCGGATCGGTGAGGCGGCGGTGTAGATCTCGCGGAATCTGCTGAACTGCCGTTTGACCACGAACCGTTCCAGGTAGCCGATGAACTCGCGGCGGCCCTCGCCGTCGGCGGTGAACCAGTCGTAGCGGCCGTACACCGGGACCGCGGCCACCACTGAGGTGTCGGCTTCGGGGAAGCCGGGCTGGTACTCCGGATCGTTGGGAGTCAGCGCGGCCAGCGCGGCCAGGTGACCGCCGGCAGACCCGCCGGTGATCGCGACGAAATCAGGGTCGCCGCCGTAGTCGGCGATGTTTTCCTTCACCCACGCCAGTGCGCGTTTGACGTCGACGATGTGGTCCGGCCAGCTATGTGCCGGGCTGACACGGTAATTCATCGCCACGCAGATCCAGCCGCGGTCGGCGAGATGACTCATCAACGGGTAGGCCTGCGGGCGGCGCCAGCCGATCGCCCACGCGCCGCCGGGCACCTCGAGCAGCACCGGGGCCTTGCCGTCGCGCGGCAGATCCCTGCGGCGCCACACGTCGGCCAGGTTGGCCCGGCCGTGCGGCCCGTAGCTGACGATATTGGTTTTCTCCACGTACTGCCGTCGCGACCAGGTGGTCCGCCATGCCGTCGGCCGCCCGGACGATGACGGCGTGCTCGGCAGTGTGTCGAGGACGTCGGTGTAGTCCTCGCCGAGGCCCTCGACCAGCGCGGCGCGCAGTATCGGCTTGGGGGTGGTCACATTCCGGCGCTGGATGACCACCAGGATCGGCCACGACAGGGCGGTCAGCACCAGGGCGGCGATCCCGCGCCTGCCCCGGAAATCCCCGCGCAGGCCGCGGCGGACGGCGTCCAGCACCGAGCCGGTCAGGTAGAGCAGCGGCAGTTCCGAGGTCGGCCAGCCGAACCAGAACATCGCGATCGTCCGGTAGCCCTTGCGGCCCAGCGGGCGAAACCCGTTGGCGGCATTGGTCAATTCGACGATGGCGCGCGCCAGCGGGCGCGGGCGTCGTAGCTTAGCCGTCAGACGTACGAGCGATGAGTTCATTACGCAGGATCTTGCCAGTGGCGCCACGCGGGAGCTCCGCCAGGATGGTGATCTCCCGCGGGACCTTGTAGTTGGCCAGGTTCTCCCGGACGTGGGCCTTGAGGTCATCGGAGCCTGCGCTCGATCCATCGGCGAGCACCACGAAGGCGACCAGCCGCTGACCGTACTGTTCGTCGTCGACGCCCAGCACCGTCGCCTCCGCCACCTCCGCATGCCCGGTCAGCGTCTTCTCCACCTCGATCGGGTACACGTTCTCGCCCCCCGAGACGATCATCTCGTCATCGCGGCCCACCACGAACAGCCGACCGGCCTCGTCGAGACGGCCGATGTCGCCCGAGGACATGAAGCCCTCGTGAAAGTCCTTGGTACTGCCGGTGGTGTAGCCGTCGAACTGGGTGGAGTTCTTGACGAAGATGCGCCCGACCTCACCGGTGGGGACCGCGCCGAACTCGTCGTCGACGATGCGGATCTCGGTGCCCGCGGCCGGCTTTCCCGCGGTGTCGGGCGCGACCCGTAGGTCGGCCGGCGTCGCGGTGGCGATCATGCCCGCCTCGGTCGCGTTGTAGTTGTTGTAGATGACGTCGCCGAACTCGTCCATGAACCCGGTGACGACATCGGGCCGCATCCGGGACCCCGAGCATGCTGCGAACCGCAATGAGCGGCCGCTGTAGCGCTTCCGGACGTCGTCAGGGAGATCCATGATGCGGTCGAACATCACCGGCACCACACACAATCCGGTGGCCTGATACTTGTCGACCAGAGCCAGCGTCGCCGCCGGGTCGAACTTGCGGCGGGTCACCACCGTGCACGCCATGGCCGAGGAGAACACCAACTGGGAGAAGCCCCAGGCGTGGAACATCGGCGCGACGACCACCGTCGTCTCACCGAGGCGCCACGGTGTGCGGCTCAGGATTGCGATGAGGTTGCCGGCCCCGCCGCCGGAGTGCTTGGCGCCCTTGGGAGTTCCGGTGGTGCCCGAGGTCAGCAGGATCAGCCGGCTCTTGCGGTCGGTCTTGGTGGCCTGCTGCCCGGCATGGGTGGCGATCAGTTTTTCCACGGTGGGGGCGTCGACCGGAGCCGCTGGGCCGGCGACATCAGATCCAGCCTCGTCGGTCCAGGCCAGGATGCGGGCGGCCTGCGGTCGGTCGACCAGCGCGCGATCCACCGAGTCGGTGAATTCCTCGTCGTAGATGACGACATCGGCCTGCTCGCGGTCGACCACCTCGGCCAGTGCGGGTCCGGCGAACGAGGTGTTCAGGAGCAGCACGTCGGCGCCGATGCGGGTTGCCGCGATCAGTGACTCGACGAAACCGCGGTGATTGCGGCACATGATGCCGA
The DNA here is from genome assembly GCF_033804465.1 of Mycobacterium sp. RTGN5. Lineage (NCBI taxonomy): Bacteria > Bacillati > Actinomycetota > Actinomycetes > Mycobacteriales > Mycobacteriaceae > Mycobacterium > Mycobacterium sp. RTGN5. The sequence continues at coordinate 251,640 of NZ_JAPZLA010000004.1, read as the reverse complement.
CTACTTCGGGAGTGCCGTCGGGCAGCTGCTGCAAGGCGGCGGCCAAGGCATGGGCTCGCTGGTCGAGCTCGCGCCAGGTCAGCGTGCCCAGCTCGTCGATCAGGCCGGGACTGTCCGGGCGGCGGGCGGCGGCCGTCGCGAACCCGGTGGCGATCGTCAGCCCCTCGGCGCGCGCGGCCGCCACCATCCGCACCGTCCGGTCCGGACGCATCGGCGTGAGGAAGCCGGCCTTGGCCAGCGTGGCAACCGCGTCGCCGACCGATGTCAGCCGGGCCAGCAGATCCATCAGCCGATCACCGGGAGGCGGCGCTGGGAGGCCAGCTCGTCCAGCGCCCGCTGCATGGCACCGCGCACGTAGGCGTCGACGGCATGAACATCGGGGTCCTCGCCGAACTGCTCGGTGATGTGGATCGGCTCGAGCACCTGGACGACGATCTTGGTGGGCAGCGGGACGTTCAGCGGAACGACGGCGCTCAGCCCGAACGGGAACCCGAACGAGATGGGCAGGATCTTCGCCCGGAACAGCTTGTCCAGCCGCAGCAGCTTGGCCACCCCGGTGCCGCGGGTGAGGTAGAACTGGCTCTCCTGACCGCCGATGGCCACCGTGGGCACGATCGGCACGCCGGCGTTGATCGCGGCCCGCACGTAGCCGGTGCGGCCGTCGAAGTCGATCTTGTTCTGAGCCAGGGTCGGCCGGTAGACGTCGTAATCGCCACCGGGGAAGACCACCACCACACCGCCGGAGCGCAGCGCCTCATCGGCGTTCTCGTGATTGGCGCGGATGAAGCCGTTTTTGATGAAGAAGCTGGCGGTCGGGCCCGTCAGCACCAGGTCGTGGCTCAGGGTGTAGACGGGGCGGTCATACCCGAAATGGTCGTAGAAGCCGAGCGCGAAGACGGGGACGTCCATCGCGAACAGGCCGCCGGAGTGGTTGGAGACCACCAGTGCGCCGCCGGCCGGGAACGACTCCAGCCCGCGGACCTCACTGCGGTGATACAGCTTGAGGAACGGGCGCAGCACGCCCATCGTCCGTTCCACCAGCCCCGGGTCCCATTTGGCCGATTCGGTACGTTCCGTCTCGCTGGAGCTCACGGTTCCTCCTAGGAATTGAAACGTGTTCTAGTTTTGATCGTACCGGGCTGACGACGATCGACGCACCGCTCAGTCTGCCGCTGAGGCCAGCGGCGCGTGGGCTTCTGAGCGATGCTTGCGCGGCACCGATGCCGAGAGCAATAGGACGACCGATCAGCGGCAGCGCCGGCGCCCCGATGTCGAACGCGATCTGATCCAGCGGGCTGACCAGAGCCAGCACGCCGATGATCCGCCTAGCGGTACGGCGGTCCAAGTCCGCGGGAAGTTCTGCGATTGACCCATGATAAAGACCCCCTGCCTCGATCGTTACGATTCCGGACGTGACCGAAAACGCCGTTACCGAAGAGCCCGCCGTCCTCACCGAGCGCCGCGGCCGCATCCTGATCGTCACCATCAACCGGCCCAAAGCCAAGAACGCCGTCAATGCCGCGGTCAGCAATGGTCTGGCCGCCGCGATGGACGAGCTCGACGGCGACGCCGGCCTGTCAGTGGGCATCGTCACCGGAGCCGGTGGTTCGTTCTGCGCGGGCATGGACCTCAAGGCCTTCGCCCGCGGCGAGAACGTGGTGGCCGAGGGCCGGGGACTCGGCTTCACCGAGCGCCCGCCGCTCAAGCCGCTCATTGCCGCGGTCGAGGGTTATGCCCTGGCCGGCGGGACCGAGCTGGCGCTGGCGACCGACCTGATCGTGGCCGCCAGTGACTCCGCCTTCGGCATCCCCGAGGTCAAGCGTGGCCTGGTGGCCGGCGGCGGTGGGCTGCTTCGCCTGCCGCAGCGCATCCCGTACCAGATCGCCATGGAGCTGGCGCTGACCGGTGAGAACCTGTCCGCCACCCGCGCCCACGAACTGGGCCTGGTCAACGTGGTGGCCGAGCCCGGGCATGCGCTGGACGCCGCGATCGAACTGGCCGAGCGGATCACCGTCAACGGCCCGCTGGCAGTGGCGGCCACCAAGCGGATCATCACCGAATCACGCGCCTGGTCTCCCGAGGAGCAGTGGAAGGAACAGGGCAAGATCCTGATGCCGGTCTTCGCGTCCAACGACGCCAGGGAGGGCGCAGTCGCGTTCGCCGAGAAGCGCGCGCCGAACTGGACCGGCACCTAGCCCGGCTAGCTCGGCGCAGCCATAAATAGGTAAATCTCCCGAGCAACGTCGAGCTCGGGACAGCTTGACTTGTCGCATGGACAAGAAACTGGCTGCGCAGCGCTCGGAAACGGCTGTTTGGTTGAGCGCTGGAGCGCTGACGTTGGGCATCGGAGCGGCGACATTGATCGGCGGGACAGCGGTGGCCCACGCCGACGCAGACGCTGGATCGAGCAAGGCGTCCGTCGCATCGTCGGCGCCGCACTCCGGCCCGAAGGCCGCGAAGGCGGCGAAGGCCCCGGGTCACCGGGCCCCGGCCAAAGCGTCGAACACCGTTCGGCTGTCGGCGAAGCGACCGGTCGTTGCGCCGGCGAAGGCGGCGACAACGCCGCTGCAGTCGGCCGTCGACGGTGCGGTCAGGACACTGGTCGCGCTGGGCGGGATGAACCAGACGACGCCCACCCCGGCCCGTGGCAATCTCTGGCAGCTCGGGTTGTATTCGGTGGCGCGCTGGCTGGCCGACACGGCCAATCCCGGCGGCATCCCCCGAATGACGACGGTGGTGACGGGCCAGCCGAATGCCCTCACCGGAGTGGTCACCGGGCAGGTCGTGTTCGCCACTGCGGCGGGCTCGCCGGTGACCTACCAGATCAGTGTCGACCCCAAGCTCGGCACCGTCGTCGTGGATCCCGATGGCAGCTATACCTTTACGCCGCTGCAATCCACCGTGCTGGGTGCACCGGATGGCGGGATGGTGGTCAAGATGAAAGTGACCGCGATCAACGGCGTGCAACGCGCCAGCCAGACCGTCTCGGTCTCGGTTGGCAACCCGTGGGCACTGGCCAAGCAAACCGTCGCGGTCGGCAACGGCCCCTTCAGCTTTGCGGTCAGCCCCGACGGAACCCGCCTGGTCGTCACCAACTACGTCGCCGGCACGGTGTCACTCGTCGACACCGCGACCAACAAGGTCATTGCCACGATCCCTGTCGGATCCAAACCGGCCGGTGTCGTCTTCGACCCGACCGGCACGCGGTTCTACGTGGTGAACAGCGGCGGCGTGGTTGGCTCGGTGTCGGCGGTGTCGTTGCCCGGCAATACGGTGGCCGCCCCGATCGTCATCGCGACCGGCCCGTTCTTCGCGGCGATCGGCCCGGCCGGCTCACCGTCGGCAGGCAAGTTGTACGTGACGATCTACGGCGCCGTCGCCGACGGGAACACGGTGTCGGTGATCGACACCACCACCAACCAGGTCACCGCCGTGAGTGTCGCGGCCGCCGGAGCTGGACCGCAGGCTGTGGCGATCAGCCCCGACGGCACCCGGCTCTGGGTGAGCACCGCCGGGAGCGGCAACGTGTCGGTGATCAATACCGCCACCAATGCGGTGGTCAAGACCATCCCGGTGAGTGGCGCTGCGGGTATCGCGTTCAGTCCCGACGGGCATTTCGCCTACGTCGCGAACTTCACTGCCAACACCGTGTCGGTGATCAACACCGCCAATTACACGACGGCCGCGACGATTCCAGTCGGCGCGTCCCCGAGCTCCGTCGCGGTCAGCCCGGACGGCAGCGTGGCCTATGTGACCAATCAGCAGGACAACACGGTGTCGGTGATCAACACGGCCACCAAGACGGTGATCAAGACGATCACCGTGGGGAGCACAGCGGCCGGCCTCGCGGTCAGCCCCGACGGGACGCACCTCTACGTCGCGAACCCGTTCGATGCGTCGATCACGGTGATCCCGGTCTGAGCTCGGCGCTGAGAGGGGTCAGCGCCGGCCGCCGGGTGAGCACTGATCTGCCCCAGTTCGTCCCGCCGAGCACCAGCACGGCGCCTGCGACACCGATGATTGTGAGTGGGTCGCCGGCGACGACTATGCCGACGGCGGCCGCCCACAGCGGTTCGGTGCCCAGCAACAGACTGACTCGTGCCGGCGACGTTCGGCGCAACGCCCACGCTTGGATGACGAAGGCGAAGACGGTGCACACCAGCGCGAGGTAGGCGGTGATGAGCCAGCCTTGGCGCGACAAGTGGGCAGCGACGTCTCCGGCGCTTCGACCGGTGACGTGAGCGGCGGTGCTGAACACCGCCAGACAGAAGCAGATCTGCACGAGAGTGACGCGTGCGGGGTTGAGAACTCGCCCCTTGGACAGGTGTGCCATCACGATGACGTGAGCCGCGCGCGCCGCAGCGGCGAGCAGGATCAGGACGTCACCGAGGCCGGGCCGGGCGTATCCGGCGCGTTGAGTGAGCAGTCCGACTCCGAGGACCGCGACCACGCTCGCGCCGTAGAAGGTCGCGGGAAGGCGCGTGCCGCGAATCCACCGCTGCAGCAGGGGAGTCATGACGATCGTCAACGAGATGATCAGTCCCGCGTTGGATGCCGACGTCATGGTGAGCCCGAATGTCTCCAGGGTGAAGATGGTGGCCAGGATCGTCCCGAACAGCCCGCCAAGCACGATTTCGGCTCGGTTGATGCGGCGCAGTCGCGTGCCGAGGACGACCATCAGTCCGATCGCGGCCAGCGCGAACCTGATGACGAGAAACCCGAACACACTCTCGGTGGTGGCGACCTCCTTGGCCGCCAGATAGCTCGATCCCCAGGCGACGGCGACGGCGAGCAGAGCCACGTCGACCTGGCGGTGGGTGTACATGACGGCATGGTGTCCCGGCCGCAACTGATTAGACAAGCAATACATTCTGAACTGAGCCGGTAGATTCACTACATGGATGTGGTGCGGTTGCGCCTCTTGCGCGAGCTCTCTGAACGCGGCACTGTGCACGCGGTCGCCGAGGCGATGTCACTGACGCCATCGGCGGTTTCCCAACAGCTGAAGATCTTGCGACGCGAGGCTGGGGTCCCGCTCCTGGAACCCGACGGGCGCCGAGTGCGACTCACCGATGCCGGCCGCGCCCTGGTCGTCCGGGCCGACGAGGTTCTTGCCGCCCTCGACCGGGCGCAGGCGGACATGGATGCCTATCGGTCCACCCCGCGCGGCAGTGTGCGCGTGTCCATGTTCCCTTCGGGGGCAGCAATGTTGCTCGCGGGACTCATCACTCGAGCTGCTGCCGTGGGCGTCGAGGTGCAGGGGCGAGACATCGACCAGCCTGCGATCAACGCACCGACTCAGCTCGCCGATTTCGACGTCGTCGTGGTCCACCGCGACGAGCGGGATACCAACCCATGGGGACCCCGGATCGAGGCCACTCCGCTACTCCGCGAGCCTCTCGAAATCCTGCTGCCAGAACACCATCGGCTGGCCGGCAGCAAGCACATCGAGCTACGCGAACTGGCCGACGAAGCCTGGATCGGCGTCGAGGGCGGCCTGATGGTCGACGACGTCCTGCGTTCTCTGGCGACCATTGCCGGCGTCCGACCACGAATCATGCAGCGAGTCAACGACTTCCGAGTCGTCGAGGAACTCGTTGCGGCAGGGTTGGGCATAGCGCTGCTGCCTCGGTATGTTCACACCACCCGAGCGCTTGTCCGCAAACCGCTCAGCGGACTGCGCATCGCGCGCCGGATCGAGGCGGTAACCCGCGCCGGGGCCACCGCGCGTCCCGCCGTCGCACAGGTCATCGACATCCTCAAGACCGTCGCTCAAGAAGTGGTCGATCAGTAGCAGCCGACGACGAAATCCCATGGGTCGCCGTCGCGGGCGGCGGCCAGGGCCAGCCGGCCCAGTCGACGGGCGTGCGTTGCGGTGTCGCCGAACTCGTCGATCCAGCCGCGGGCGCGCATGGTCGCCAGCCACAGCCGGTGCTCGAGGGTCACGCCGATCGCACCGTGGAGTTGGTGGGCGGCGGTGATCACGACGGGCACGACGCGACCCACGACCACCTTGGCCACCGTGACGGCGTAATCGGCCTGGGCGCTGTCGAATCCGTGGTCGGCGACGGCGGCGACGGCCAGCTCGGTGGCAGCTCGGGCCCGCTCCACCTCGCCGGCCATCGAGGCCAGCGTGTGCTGTACCGCCTGGAAAGCGCTCAGCGGCCGGCCGAACTGCTCTCGTTCCCGAGTGTGGGCCACCGAGAACTCGACAGCGGCGTCCAGCGCGCCGAGCGCCTGCACGCAGCGCGCCCATGCGCCGCGCCGCAGCAGCTCGTCGGCTGCGCCGTCGACGGTGACGAACTCCGTTTGTGTTTCGACGGTGATGGTGTCGCGCGGCTCGCCGCCCAGGTTGTGCCCCGCGGCGATGGAGGCGGGACTGGCGATCGCGACCTGAAGTGTGGGGCCGTCGCGCAGGGCCAGCACCACCGCGGCGGCGGCAGCGGCGTACGGCACGCCCGGGACCGTCGTCGCCCCGGCCGGCGCGATCGCGACCGTCAACGGGCCCTCGTCGGGGACTTCGAGCCCGGCCTTGGCGGCGAGCCAACCGGCCAGCACGTCGGTCTCCGCCAGCGGAACCGTGACGGCGTGGCGGGTCAGCGCGCGCAGGATCAATGCCAATTCTCTTGGACCGCCACCAGATTCGGGGTCACTGGTCAGACGGGTCAGCCCGGCGTCCTGCAGGTGGCGCCAGGCGGTGGCGTCGAATTCGTCGGGCAGACCGCGGTGGCCGATCCGTTCGTCGAAGGACCGAGCGCCGATATCCTCGGCCAACCGCCGCAGCTCGGCGAATTCGCCTGTGCCGCCAAGGGGTCCGAACACCCCACCAGTCAACACCCGCGTCATGGCGGTCCGTTCTTCGCGCAAGCGCTCATCACCGCAGCCCCATTCCCCGTGCCACCACGCCGCGCAGCACCTCGTTGGTTCCGCCGCGCAGCGTGAACAGTGGTGAGTGCAACCGCGCGATGTCCAGCAGCGCGGCCACCCCTGTGCGTTCTGGCGTATCGGCCGCGTATGAGAACAGGTCGGCGGCCAGCTCCACCGAGTCCTGTTCGAAGCGGGTGCCCAGATCTTTGACCAGTGCGGCCTCATTCACCGGTGACTGCCCGGCGGCCAACGCTCTGGCCACCGACACCGAGAGCTGCCGCAGCGAAATGACCCGGGCCATCAGGTCGCCAACGGCCGCGGCGGCGTGGTCGTCCAGGTCGTCCTGGGTGCCCAGCAGCCGGACCAGCGCGGTCAGCAACGGGGCGGTGCTCAGGATGCGTTCGGGGCCACTGCGTTCGAACGACAGCTCTGCGGTGACCTGATGCCAGCCGGCGCCGATCTCGCCGAGTAGGTCGGCGTCGCTGACGAACACCTCGTCGAAGGTCACCTCGTTGAAGTGGCGTTCGCCGGACATCATCGGGATGGGGCTGATCGTCACGCCCGCTGAACCTGTTGGAACGATGAACTGGCTGAAGCCGGCGTGCCGCCGATCGGGGTCCACCGGGCTGGTGCGGGCCAGCACCACGACCTGATGAGCCAGGTGCGCACCGCTGGTCCATACCTTGGTTCCCGACAACAGCCAGCCGCCGTCGGTCTTGGTGGCCTTGGCGGCAGACGCGGCGAGATCCGAACCGGCCTGCGGCTCACTCATGCCGATGGACGAAAAATACCGTCCCGCAGCGATTCTGGGCAGCAGCCGCTGCCGCTGTTCTTCGGAGCCGTAGGCCAGCAGGCCGGGGGCCACCTGGCGGTCGGCGATCCAGTGTGCGGCCACCGGCGCTCCTGCGGCCAGCAGTTCCTCGGTCACCACATAGCGGTGCAGATGGCTGCGCCCCTGCCCGCCGTAGTCGCGCGGAATGGTCATGCCGAGGAATCCGGCATCGCCGAGCCGCGCGCTGAACCCCTCGTCCCAGCTGGACAGCCACGCGTCGACGCTTGGCTGCCAACCGAATTCGGTGCGGTCGGCGGACAGGAACGCGCGCACCGATGCCCGCAGTTCGGCCAGCTCGGGTTCGTTGGCACACAGCGTCGCGAAGCTATCCGTCATGGTGCTTACCGGTATCCCGTGACCCGCGCAAGGATCGCCACCTTGCCGTCGTCGCCGACCGCCTGCGCATCCCCGATCGCGGAGTTCCGGCCGACCCGTAATGCCCTTCCCTCGTAGCGGGATTGGGCACCGGCGACGAACGGCCGCAGGAAGTTGACCCGGATCGACGCGGTGCGCAGTGGGTCGGCTTGCTCGTGGTTGATCGCCGCGGAGGCCACGAGCTCCAGTCCGGCGCTGCTGACCCCGCCGTGCACGATCCCGATGAGGTTGTTGATGATCGGATCGGGCCGCTGGGCCAACCGGTAGGTATCCGACTCCAACTCAGCCGGGGTGGTCGCCATCAGGTCGGCCAGCGACGTCTGCGGTGTGCGCACCAGCATGTCGGGTCCCCGCTGAATCGGACCGTCCGGGCCGCTGGTGATCGCGACTGTTCGCACGGTGCCCCCGCCGATCGTGCTGCCGCGATGGCTGAGCGTGCAGATTGCCAGCAGCGTCGCGCCATGCGGGCCCAGCGGGCGGCTGCTGGCCACGACGGGTTCGTCGGGGGCGGCCAGAAGGCTATCGATCCCGTCCGGACTGAGCTCGACGGTCAGTTCGCTGGACACCGTCCATTGCCCCGCCCCACGGCGGTAGAAGTTCGCCCGGCCCCCGACATCGTCGACCAGGATGGCCAGCGGCCCGACGGTCGGCAGTCCGGTGAACGGATTGACCAGGCGGCCCACCGGCATCGACGCCACCACGGTGAACTCGGTGAAGTTCTCATCGAGCGTCGTGATGCCGAACCTGGTCAGGACACTTTCCGGGGTTTCCGGGTCCTGCAGGGCGGCGGATGGGTCGGGCGTCGTCACACCGTGTATTCCAGCATCAGCGGCCCGACCCTTGTCGGACGGCCCGACCATACTGACCACCCATGGCCACCGTGTACTTCACCGCATCGAGCTTGGACGGCTTCATCGTCGACGACGCAGGCAGCCTGGACTGGTTGACCTCCCGCGCGATCGACGTCAACGGGCCCTTCGGCTACGAGGCCTTCAACACCGGGGTTGGCGCGCTGGTGATGGGGTCGGCGACCTACGAGTGGCTGCTGGCCAATCAGCCAGGGGAGTGGATGTACAGCCAGCCGACCTGGGTGCTCACCCACCGCCCGCAGATCATCGCCGACGGTCATCCGGTCACGGTGTTCAGCGGCACCGTCACCGACCTGCATCCCGTGCTGGTCGAGGCCGCCGGTGAGCGCGACGTGTGGGTGATGGGCGGCGGTGATGTCGGCGCGCAGTTCGTCGCGGCGGGCCTGGTGGACGAGTTGATCGTGTCGTACGCGCCGTGCAGCCTGGGTTCCGGCGCGCCGGTGTTGCCGATACGCTCGGAGTGGGTGCTCGCCGAAACCGGTGTGAATGGCGATTTCGTCTGTGCCCGTTGGCAGTTCAGGCGTTGAGGGTCGGCACGCCGAACTTCGTCACGAATTCTTTTGCCTTGATCAGAAACTCCAGCTGGGCGGTGACGTCGTGCAGGGGTTGCAGGCTGCGCACCGACCGGCACAGCACAACCGCACCCTCCATCGCGGACAGGGTGATGTCGGCCAGCCCGCTGGCCTCGGCGTCCTCGAAGCCGTCCCGCAGGTAGGACTGCTTGGCGGCGTCGCGCCAGCGGCTGAAGATCTCACCCGCGACCGCGGTCAATTGGTGTTCATCCTCGCCCGAGCCGACCGCAGCGGCCAGTACGGGGCATCCGGCGGTGTAATCGCTTGTGAGAAGGGCATTTTCCCAGAGCTGGACGAAGCGGCGAAGCAGCGTCGTGGTGCTGTCCTTGGCGGCGTCCTCGAGGCTGGCGCTGATCTCGTAGCCGGCGAAATCCAGGGCCTCGCGCAGGATCTGGCTTCGGCCCTCCGGGAAATGGTGATAGACCGAGCCGCGGGGAGCGCCGCTACGGGCCAGCACTTCGTCGATGGTCACTCCGGCCGCACCGCGTTCGCGCAGCACCTCGGCGGCACTCACCAGCATCTTGATGCGGGTGGAGCCTCGGGCTCGGCGGGCGGTACCGGTTGGCGTCTGGGTCATTCAGGCAGCGGGCGATTGACGGACGTGGCTACCCCGCCACGTCAGCGCACGAGCGCCCCGGCCGAACAGCTGCCTGCGCTTGTCAGGCACCTGGCGCGTGAACCGGTGGCCGGCGATGTTCAGCTCGATCAGCCACATGTTTCTCTCCTTGCGGGGAAGGTCTCTAGACCAACTCCATAACTATGATTATGACCATAAGATTAGAACGCTCTTAGCGCAAGGTGGATTCCCTCATGAGCATTAACCGCAGGAAGAGGCCGACACTGAGCTGCGGATAGTTTCACGCGCAGTGCGTTTATATGATCCAGATCATATTTCTGGCCGCCGTCGGATCACCCTGATCAGACGGGCTAAACGGACTAGGCTCGGCTGCGTCGGCGACTGAAAAGGACGCATTCGATGAGCCACTACAAGAGCAACGTCCGCGATCTCGAGTTCAATCTCTTCGAGCTGCTCGATTTGGGGAAGGCCCTCGACGACTACCCCGACCTCGACGGGGACTCGGTGCGCGAGATGCTTTCCGAGGCGGCGCGCCTGGCCGAGGGCCCGGTGGCCGAATCGTTTGCCGAGACCGACCGACATCCGCCGACGTTCGATCCCGACACGCATGTGGTGTCGTTGCCCGAGCCGTTCAAGAAGTCGATGCGCGCCTGGCAGCAGGGGGAATGGTTCCGCATCGGGCTCGCCGAGGAGGTCGGCGGTGTCCCCGCGCCGGCGATGGTCACCTGGGCGATCGACGAGCTGGTGCTGGGGGCCAATCCGGCGGTGTTCATGTACATGGCCGGCCCGATCATGGCCAACGTCTTGTTCCACATCGGCAACGAGCAGCAGCGGCATTGGGCGAGCCTGGCTGCGGAACGAAATTGGTGCGCGACCATGGTGCTGACCGAGCCGGACGCCGGCTCGGACGTCGGCGCCGGCCGCACCAAGGCCGTCAAGCAGGACGATGGCAGCTGGCACATCGAGGGCGTCAAGCGGTTCATCACCAACGGCGACGCCGACGACTTCTTCGAGAACATCCTGCACCTCGTGCTGGCCCGCCCCGAGGGCGCCGGACCCGGCACGAAGGGGCTGAGCCTGTTCGTGGTCCCGAAGTTCCTGCTCGATCCCGAGACCGGCGCACCCGGCGAGCGCAACGGCGTCTACGTCACGAACCTCGAGCACAAGATGGGCCTGAAGGCCTCGGCCACCACCGAACTCAGCCTGGGACTGCACGGCACCCCGGCGATCGGCTGGTTGGTGGGCGACGTCCACAACGGCATCGCGCAGATGTTCAGGGTCATCGAGTACGCCCGGATGTTCGTGGGCACCAAGGCGATTGCCACGTTGTCGACCGGTTACCTCAACGCACTGGAGTACGCCAAGACCAGGGTGCAGGGCGCTGACATGACGCAGATGACCGACAAGGCCGCGCCACGGGTGACGATCATCCACCACCCCGACGTGCGACGCGCGCTGATGACGCAGAAGGCGTACGCCGAGGGGTTGCGCGCTCTCTACCTCTTCACCGCCGCACATCAGGATCCCGCAGTGGCGCAGGTGGTTTCGGGCGCCGACGCGTCGATGGCCGAACGCGTCAACGACCTGCTGCTGCCGATCGTGAAGGGCGTCGGTTCCGAACGCGCCTACCAGTGTCTGACCGAGTCGCTGCAGACGTTCGGCGGCTCCGGCTTCCTGCAGGACTACCCGATCGAGCAGTACATCCGCGACGCGAAGATCGACTCGCTCTACGAGGGCACCACCGCCATCCAGGCGCAGGACTTCTTCTTCCGCAAGATCGCCCGCGACCAGGGCGGGGCACTGGCGCACATCGTCACCCAGATCGAGAAGTTCATCGACAGCCCCGACGCCCGGCCCGAACTGGCCACCAGCCGCGCATCGCTGGCCGAGGCGGTGGACAACCTGCGCGCGATCGTGACCACGATGACCGGCTATCTGCTGGGCGCGCAGGAAGACGCGCGCGAGCTGTACCGGGTGGGACTGGAATCGGTGGGGTTCCTGCTCGCCGTCGGTGATGTGCTGATCGGTTGGTTCCTGTTGCGCCAGGCTGAGATTGCGCTGCAGGCACTGGACAGCGATCCCGATCCGCGCGAGGAGGCTTTCTACCGCGGCAAGGTGGCGGTGGCGAACTTCTTCGCGGCCAACATGCTGCCCCGGCTGGCCGCCGAGCGGAAGATCGCGGAGTCGATCGAGTTGGCCATCATGGACCTGAGCGAGGACGCGTTCTAGGCGTCGGTCAAGATGGCGGGGAATAACCGGCGGGACTGATGAGGAAAGGTGCCCCCATGAAGGTGATCACGTCCATCGACGACGCGGCGTCCGCGGTCGGCGAGGAGCTCGGCGTCAGCGAGTGGCTGCAGATCGACCAGAAGCGCATCAACGATTTCGCCGACGCCACCGGCGACCATCAGTGGATCCACGTCGACGTCGAACGCGCCAAGACCGAAAGTCCTTATGGCGCACCGATTGCGCACGGCTTCCTGACGCTGTCGCTGATCCCCGCGCTGAGCAAGGACAACTTCCGCCTCGAGAACGCGAAGATGGCCGTCAACTACGGGCTCAACAAGGTCCGGTTCGTCGCCGCCGTGCCGGTGGACAGCAGGGTCCGGGTGCGCTCCGAGCTTGCCGACGCCACCAAGGTCGACGACAACACGGTCAACCTGACCGTGAAGCACACCATCGAGATCGACGGTGTCGAGAAGCCCGCCGCGGTGGCCGAGATGATCGTCCGCGCGATCTACTAGCCCACACGAAAAAGCCCCCGACACGCGCTGCGTGCGGGGGCTTTTTCGTGTCGAGTTATTCGGGTGTGTAGCCAAAGGGCAGCAGCACGCTCTTGGCCTGCGTGTACTGCTCGATGCCTTCCGGCCCGTTCTCGCGGCCGATGCCCGAGTTCTTGTAGCCGCCGAACGGCGCACCCGGATCGAAGGCGTACATGTTGACCGCGTAGGTGCCGGTACGGATCTGGGCGGCGATCTTCATGGCCTTGTCGTTGTCGGTGGTGTAAACCGACCCGGCCAGTCCGTAGACGGAGTCGTTGGCGATCCGCACGGCATCCTCTTCGGTGTCGTAGGCAATCACCGCCAGCACCGGGCCGAAGATCTCTTCCTGCGCGATGGTCATCGAGTTGTCGACGTCGGCGAACACCGTCGGCTCCACGAACCAGCCGTTGTCCAGACCCTCGGGACGGCTTCCGCCGGTGACGATCCGGGCGCCTTCCTCGACGCCCTTCTTGATGTAGCCCTCGACGCGCTCACGCTGGCGCTCCGAGATCAGCGGGCCGATCATGGCGCCCGCGTTGTCGGGCAGTCCGATCGGCATCGCGGCGACGGCCGCAGAGAGCTTTTCGACGACCTCGTCGTAACGCGACCGCGGCGCCAGGATGCGGGTCTGCCCGACGCAGGCCTGACCACAGTTCATCAGCCCGGAGAACACCAGCATCGGCAGCGTGGAATCCAGGTCGGCGTCCTCGAGGATGATGGCCGCCGACTTGCCGCCCAGTTCGAGCGTGCACGGCTTGAGGTTCTCGGCGGCGATCTTGGCGATCTCCTTGCCGACCGCGCTGGACCCGGTGAACGTGAACTTGTCGATCTCGGGGTTCGCGGTCAGCGCGCGACCGGTATCCGGACCGCCGGGCACCACCGAGAGCACACCCTCAGGCAGTCCGGCCTCGGCGAAGACGTCGGCCATCGCGAACAGCGACAGCGGGGTCTCGGCGGCGGGCTTCACGACGATCGTGCAACCGGCCAGCAGCGCGGGGCCAAGCTTGTTGGCGGCCAGGAAGAACGGCACGTTCCACGCCGTCACCGCGGCGACGACGCCGATCGGCTCGCGCAGGACCATCGTGGTGCCGTAGACGCCGTCGCGGAAATCGCGCCAGGTGAACTTGTCGGCAGCGCCCGCGAAGTACTGGAACGACGACATCGCCGCGCCGTACTGCATCATGTCGACGATCGTCGGCGGCTGGCCGGTCTCGGCGGCCAGCAGGAACTTGAACTCCTCGGCCCGCTCTTCGAGGATCTTGACGGCGCGACCCAGAATCTCGCCACGCTCCGCGGGCGACAGGTGCGGCCAGGGTCCCTCGTCGAAGGCCTTGCGGGCGGCAGCGCAGGCGGCGTCGACGTCGGCCTTGGCGGCCAGCGGCACCTTGCCGACGAGTTCGCCGGTCGCCGGCGAATGCACTTCGATGACCTCTGAGGTCGACGGCTCGACCCACTTGCCGCCGATGAACAGCTGGTCCCATTCGGTCTTGAAAGCCGTGCTCTGTGTCATGACCGTCACATTACCTACTGAAGACAGAAACTAGAACCTGTTCATTTCGGGGGAATCGGCGGCCGCAGCACCAGCACCAGATTGCTCACCAAGAACTCCCGTATCCCTGGCGCCGACGTCAGCCACCACGCCCATCGCGGGTGGTAGCGCGGAAATGCCGCGACCAGCGCTCCTGTGCCGACCGCCCAGGCCAGGCCATCGGCCGCGGAGACGGCGAAAAGCGACGACCCGTAGTTGTTCTTCGGGGGCCGGCCGTGCTTGTGGGTGTAGCGGGCGGCCGCCCGGGCGCCGCCCAGATAGTGCGTCAGACCCATTTCATGCCCGCCGAACGGACCGAGCCAGACGGTGTACGACAGGATCGCCAGCCCGCCGGGACGGGTCACGCGCAGCATCTCCGCACCGAGCTGCCATGGGCGAGGCACGTGCTCGGCGACGTTGGAGGACAAGCAGACATCGACGCTGCCGTCGGCGAAGGGCAGGGCCATGCCGGACGCCCGGACAAACGAGCCGGGCCCGGCCTGGCGCACGTGCTCGGCGGCATGCATCTCACTGGGATCCGGTTCGACACCGACGTAGTCCCAGCCGGCGTCGGTGAACGCGGTGGCGAAATAGCCCGGTCCGCCGCCGACGTCGACGAGGGTGTGCCCGGTCGGGGTATCGGCGTGGGTGGCCCGCCAGAGGTCGGTGACCATGTCGGCGGTGTCGGCGGCCAGGGCGCCATAGAAGCGGTCGGGGTCGCCTTGTTCGTGGCGGAATTCGGCCAGCAGCCGTACCGAACGGCCCAGCGTCGCGCGCTTGGCGAACAGGTCGGTGACGGCCATCGGGCTCACCCTAGTGAGTGCTCAGCACGGGGTTAGGCTGAACTCGATGTCCACACCCGTTCGCTCCGTCCTGCTTTTGTGCTGGCGGGACACCGGCCACCCACAGGGTGGCGGCAGCGAAACCTATGTTCAGCGCATCGGCACGCTGCTGGCGGACTCGGGCATCGACGTCACCCTGCGCACCGCCCGGTATCGGGGTGCCCCGCGTCGCGAGGTCGTCGACGGTGTCACCATCAGCCGCGGCGGTGGGCCCTACAGCGTCTACATCTGGGCTGGACTGGCCATGGTCGCCGCACGCCTGCGGGTCGGCCCGCTGCGGCGGGTGCGCCCCGATGTCGTCATCGACACCCAGAACGGTGTCCCATTTCTGGCTCGGCTCGCGTTCGGACGGCGCGTGGCGCTGCTGGTGCATCACTGCCACCGCGAACAGTGGCCGGTCGCAGGCCGCTTCGTCGGCCGGCTCGGCTGGCTGGTCGAATCATGGCTGTCGCCGCGCATGCACCGCCGCAACCAGTACGTCACCGTCTCCCTGCCGTCGGCCCGCGACCTGTCCGACCTCGGGGTCGACGCCGCGCGGATCGCCGTGGTGCGCAACGGCCTCGACGAGGCGCCTGCCGACACCCTTACCGCGCAACGGTCGTCGACGCCCCGCGTCGTGGTGCTGTCGAGGCTGGTGCCGCACAAGCAGATTGAGGACGCGCTTGACGCGGTGGCCGCACTTCGCCCCCGCGTCGCGGATCTGCACCTGGACATCGTGGGTGGCGGCTGGTGGCACGAGCGGCTCGTGGAGCGCGCTCACCGGCTCGGCATCGCCGACGCGGTCACCTTCCACGGCCACGTCGACCACCAGACGAAACACGCTGTCGTACAACGATCCTGGGTACACGTGCTGCCGTCCCGCAAGGAAGGCTGGGGGCTGGCCGTCATCGAGGCCGCCCAGCATGGCGTGCCGACCGTCGGCTACCGCTCGTCGGGGGGACTCACCGACTCCGTCATCGACGGAGTGACCGGGGTGCTGGTCGACGACCACAACGATTTGGTTGATCGCCTCGAATACCTGTTGGCCGAACATGTTCTGCGCGACGAGCTCGGCGCCAAGGCGAAGGCGCGCAGCCGGGACTTCTCTTGGCAGCAGAGCGCCGACGCCATGCGCACCGTGCTGGAGTCGGTGCACGCAGGCACGCGTGTCAGCGGAGTCATCGAGCAGCGCGAACGCCGGCACTGACAGCCGATTCCCGGGTTCGCCGTGTGATGATCCCGGGATGTCGAAAATCTACGATTACGCCCGTCACCCGCGCGCCGCGGAGCTGGCAGCCAAGAAGCCGGTCAGTACGGCCGAGATTCGCGGTGTCGACCACCAGAACTGGCTGATGCGCTTCAATGCCAAGTTCGGGCTCAAGATCACGGTCGTCGTCGGAACCATGTGGGCGGCTTATCTTTTCACAGTGCTCGCGCTGTTCGCCCTACCCGACGCCATCGAGCAGGGCACCTACTTCGTCGTCGTGTGGTTGTCCAGCAGCTTCCTTCAGCTGGTGCTGCTGCCCATCATCATCGTCGGACAGAACATTCAGGCCAGGGCGTCGGACACCCGAGCCGACGAGACGTACAAGGACGCCGAGGCGGTACTGAAGGAGGCGGCGATGATCCAGGAGCATCTCACCAAACAGGATGAGCTGATCGCGCGGATCCTCACCCAGCTCGGTCCGCTGGCGCCCAAAACCACTTAACCTGAGCTGCTTTCACGCCGGCGTCCGCCCGCCAGCACGGCGATCCCGGCTCCGACAAGTAGCACCAGCCACACCAGGTGCGTCGCGATAGCCAGTGCTCTCTTTCCTTGTGGCGCAACCTGACTCACGCCCCCGACTCGGTACAGCGTGAGATCGGCATCGCGGTAGGCCACCGGCAGCCCCTGCAGCGTCCGTTGCGCGTTTCCTTTCGCACCCGCGCTGCCCGATTCGACGACAACCCAGCCGACCCCGGCATCGGCCAGTGCCTCGGGACTGCCGCCGGCCAGCAGCAGGCGCTGCACGTCGCGCGCGTGGCCGCCCTCACCGGGTATCGACTGGCCCGAGATGGTCAGATCGCCGGTGGCCAGCACCTCGGCGCGAACCCAGCGGGGCAACGGATCGAGCACCGGCGACGGCCGGGACCACGCGAACTGGCGCATGCTGTCGGCGGGCAGCACAGCCACGTCCGCCGGCGCGGCGTTGACGATGCCGGCCACCGCCGACCAGCCCGCCGGATACCGCACCGAGGTGACCTTGCCCCAGCCGCCGAAGGCCAGATCGGGCAGCACGGCGATCACCGCGACCGCACACACCGCCGCGGTGATCCCCGGGCGAAGTCGATGCCGCAACGTCACCACCGCGGCGGCGCCTGCCACCGCGTAGGCCGGCATCGCCAGCGCCACCCACTTCTGCCCGTCGCGCAGCACACCTACACCCGGTGCGGATTCGACCAGGGTTCGCAGAACGGCGAGCCCGGGCCCGGTGGCTAGTACTGCGGGCAGCAGCACGCCCACCGCGGCCAGCACCAGCAGGGGCACGGCAGATCGACGGCGCAGCACCGTCGGCAATCCGACCGCCACCACGGCCAGCAGCGCCACGGTCGCCAGCAAGGCCAACAGCGTTGTGCGAGAAGACGGAACGGCCTCGGCATTCCAGATCCCGCCTAGACCGGCCAGGCTGCCCAGAGTGCCAAGGCCCGGCTCGGCACGAGCCGCAAACGCGACCACACCTGAGGTCGGTGACGAGGCCAGCGCGTCGCCCAGTGCCGACGCGGTCAACCACGGCGACGCCGCGAGCACCGCGGCGATCAGCACCCCGGTCGCACACCGCAGCCGTGACACCCCGTCACCCGGGACGGCGGTACAGGCCAGCGCCACCACGGCGGCCAGCAGCAGACCCGTCGGCGTCAGCCCGGCCAGCGCGAGCCAGAACACCAGCGCCGCCCACCGCGGCCATGACGGCGCGGGCTGCTCGCCCCGCAAACGAACCATCGCCGCGGCCACCCACGGCAAGCTGCCGTACCCGACGAGCAGACTCCAGTGCCCCTGCAGCAGCCGCTCCGCGACGTACGGATTCCAGACCGCGAGTGTGGCGGCCACCACCTGCCCGGCGATGCCGGCATCCGGGACCAGCACGTCGGCCAGCCGCGCGGCGCCCCAGCCGGCGAGGAAGAGCCCGGCGATCAGGAGCACCTTGACCAACACGCCGCCGTCGAGGACCGGGGAGACCGCGGCGATCAGGAAATCCTGTGGCACCGCACGCGGCGCCGACTCACCCAGACCCAGCGCGCTGTCGGAGAGGTAAGACCGTGGGGTGGAGACCGCGTCGCGCAACAGCAGATAACCGGGTGCCAGCAGCGGCGCGGTCACCGCGAGGGCCAACAGGAGGGCATATCCCGGCACCACCCACCGGAGCGCCCGGCGTGCCTGGGTCATGCCGAGCTCACCGCTGCGGCGGTGGGGGCTCCAGATCCGGTCTCGCCGCGGGCAGCTTCTCGGTGGCGGCCTCGGCGGCGGGCATCGGCCCGGTTTCGTCCTTGCCGAAGAAGCCGTGGTTTGCGGTGTCGAGGCCGGGATCGATCAGTGCGGACTCGGCGCGCACGCTGAACGTTCCGAGCAGAACCCCGCCGACCAGCGCCACCAAGCCTGCCGCGGTGAAGCTGATCGGCAACACCCGTGACCACAGCCCCACCCGGTCGCGCTCGTCGCGGGCCGACGCCACCCGAGATTCGATGGTCTGCTCGCTCGAGGTGACCTTGTAGTCGGCCAGTGCCATCTCCGGGCGCACCGGATCGCGGGCGTAGTAGTGGTTGGCGTGCTCGGTGGACTTGACGATGACACCGGTGACCGGATCCACCCAGAACGTGCGCTGCGCGGCGTAGAAGCGGGTCATCGTCACGGGCTCTTCCGGCGGCCCGGGCAGGCCCCACAGCTCCGCCCGCGCGGTCACCTCGCCGTCCTCGTCCTTGTCGTAGAGCGAGGCGTACTTGATCGGGTCGACCAACTTGCCGTCGGCGTCGTAGCCGACGTTCTGGGTGAACCGGTACGTGGTCAGCCCGTTGACGTCCTCTTGACCGTCGTAGTTGGCGTCGAAGGCCTTCTGCGCGATCGGATCGAAGTAGGGATACGTCTTCTTCTCGGTGTTGAACGGGAACCGGTAGGCCAGGCCCTCGTGCGGCAGCGCGATGTTGGTCGGCGGCTTGCTGTCCTCGACGGTCCGCGGCTTCTGCACCGACCCGCCCGGGTGGGTGTCATCGGACACCGCCAGCGCGGTGCTGCGGTTTACCGTCACGGTGTCGACCATGGCCAGCAACAAACCGTTGTCCTGTTGCTTGTCGCTGCGGCGCATGCTGGTGCCGACCTGCAACGTCACCACATCGGCATTGGCCGGCGACTCGACGGTGATCTGCTGCTGGGACACCAGGGGCACGTTCTTGTCGACCACGAACTTCACACCCAACAGTGACGACGGGTCCAGTGCGGTACCGGTTCCGTCGCTGACCAAGGTCTCGTCGATATCGAGCGGGATCTTCTTGATCTTGCCGGAGGTATAGGTCGACAACAGCAGCGCGGCGATCAGCAGGGCGGCTCCGAGCCCGATGATGCCGTACGCCGTGATACGCAACATGCCCGCGCGATTCACGCTGCCGTGGCCTCCCTCACTCCGATCGTGCAAAGCACCGCCTGCAGGCGGTGCAAACGTGATTGACCCTAACAGCAGAGGCCAGGGCACTGGCTCATTAGGAGGTCATCGCCGCAGCCCAGGTGTACCCACTTTCGCAGGCAACCCGTGCCCCGGCACACTGGCTGCATGACACCGGAGGCGGAGCAGATCGGGGGCACCCGCAGCTTCCTGCCCGCGGTGGAAGGGATGCGCGCCTGCGCGGCGATGGGAGTGGTGCTCACCCACGTCGCGTTCCAGACCGGGACCAACGCCGCCGTGGTGGGACGCCTGCTGCATCGCTTCGACCTGGCCGTTGCGGTGTTCTTCGCGCTTTCGGGTTTTCTGTTGTGGCGCGGTCACGCCGCCGCGGCCCGCGGGCGACGGCAGCGACCACCCACCGGCCACTATCTGCGCTCGCGACTGGTGCGCATCATGCCCGGATATGTCGTGGCGGTCGTCGTCATCCTCACGCTGCTGCCGGAGGCCAACCAGGCCAGCTGGACGGTGTGGTGGGCCAACCTCACGCTGACTCAGGTCTACGTCCCGCTCACCCTGACCGCCGGGCTGACCCAGATGTGGAGCCTGTCGGTGGAGGTGAGCTTCTATCTCGCCCTGCCGATACTGGCGTTTCTGGCGCGCCGATTGCCGGTGCGCGCCCGGGTCCCGGTGATCGCCGTGGTGGCGCTGGCGAGTCTGGCCTGGGGTCTGCTGCCGATTCACACCGCGCAGGGGGTGAACTTCCTCAACTGGCCGCCGGCCTATGCGTCCTGGTTCGCCGCAGGCATGCTGCTGGCCGAGTGGACCGTCAGCCCGCCGGGATGGGCACACAAACTGGCCCGAAATCGTTGGGCCATCACGGGTATCGCGCTGGCGGCTTATCTGATCTCGGCATCGCCGCTGGCCGGCCCGAAGGATCTGGTTCCGGCCACGTTGGGGCAGTTCGTGATTCGCACGTCGATGGGGGCCATCGTCGCCGGTGCGCTGCTGGCGCCGCTGGTGCTCGATCGCCCGGACACCCCGCATCCGATCCTGGGCAGCCGGTTCATGGTCACGCTGGGACGCTGGTCCTACGGCCTGTTCGTCTGGCATCTGGCGGCGTTGGTGATGGTGTTCCCGATGGTCGGCAAGTTCATGTTCAACGGCAACCTGATCGTCATGCTGGTCCTCACGCTGGTGCTGGGCTTCGCGATGGCGGCGGTCAGCTACGCCCTCATCGAATCGCCATGCCGGAATGCGTTGCGGCGCTGGGAGTACCGGCAGAAAAAGCCGGCGCCGCCGTTGGACAGCTCGGTCACTGATGCGCCGGAGCCGGTCATCGCCCGCTGATCAGCGCAGCATCCCGGGAATGCGTACGCTGTACTTAACGTTGATGTACAAGCGGTGATCTCGAGAGATTGTGGAGCGCGACGGTGTCGGTTGAACGGTTCGGCGTGCACGGCCGCACCAGCCTGACCCCGAAGGGGCAACAGACCCGCGAACGTATCGTGCGAGCCGCAACACGGGTGATCGAGATGCGAGGGGTCGCTGGGACCACCCTGGAGGACATCCGTGCCGAAGCGCGGGTGAGCAGTTCGCAGATCTATCACTATTTCGGCGACCGCGACTCGTTGATCCTGGCGGCGATCGACGGTGGCGATGCGGGTGGCGATGGGCGCAGCCCCATGAGGCTGGATTTCACGTCCGCCGCTTCCGTGCGGGCGTGGGGTGATGAGGTGGTAGGCACGTTGGAGTGCGCAGACTCGCGCTACGCGTGCCCGCTGCTGGATCCTGTTGGCGGCTGGGGTCGGGACGGTCTCCACGGTCGCATTGAATCCGGACTTCACCAGCTGCACAACGATATTCGCGCTGGCTATCAGACAATGCAGCTCCGCGGTCACATCGGAGCGGACCTGGACGCGCACCGTCTGGCAACCACGACGCTGTCAACGCTTCTCGGCGGGTTGTTGCTGAGCCATCTCGGCCAGGACCCCGCGCCGTTCGCCGCAGCCGTCGACACCGTGGTGGATCAACTGGAGGCATTGCCGAGAGGCAGTTAGAAGTACTGTGCACCAACGATTTTGGATTGGCGAATCCAAAAAATTCCTCCTAGCGTCGGGGTCATGGGAAACGATATGACTGGCGTGACCGCTCTGGTGACCGGATCGACCAGCGGAATCGGTGCCGCGGTGGCAGGAGAACTCGCCGCTCGGGGCGCCAACGTGTTGGTGTGCGGACGCGACCGTGATCGCGGCAATGCGGTGGTCGACGAGATCCGGCGGTCCGGTGGTTCGGCCGAGTTCCTCGCTGCGGACCTCAGTGCCGGGGCGGTGTCGGCCAAGGACCTGGCAGCTCGCGCCAATGCTCTTGTGGGGCGCCCGATCGACATCTTGGTCAACAACGCCGCCATCGGCGTCGTGGCACCGGCCGCAGCATTTCCAGTTGAAGGCTTCCAGTCACTGGTCGCGACGAATCTCGAGGCTCCGTATTACCTTGTGGCAGAGCTAGCTCCAGCAATGGCAGAGCGAGGACGCGGCGCCATCGTCAACATCTCGAGCATGGCGGCGCAACTCGCAATGCCGGGGATGTCCGTCTATGGCGCAACCAAGGCCGCTTTGTTGTATCTGACCAAGAGCTGGGCTGCCGAGTTCGGCCCCCACGGAGTCAGAGTCAATGCGGTGATTCCCGGTCCGACCCGAACCCCCGGCTCTGCACAGCTAGGTGACGCCCTCGATGCGATGGCCGCCCAGGCTCCGGCCGGACGTGTGGCCGAACCCTCCGAGATCGCCGCCGCCGTGGCATTCCTGGTCAGTGACGCCGCCAGCTTTATTCACGGCGCCGCCCTTTCGGTAGACGGCGGACGGACCGCCGTCTAATCGCGCAGTGGCAGCCCGCGCTGAACTACGCCTGCAACCGGGCGATGACCTCATCGCGGACCGCGGACCGGCGGGCCTTGCCGGCGTCGTCACGCAGCGGCGTGTCGACGAATTCCACACTGCGCGGCACCTTGTAGTCCGACAGCCGCTGTGCCACGAACGCCGCCACTTCATCCGCACTGAGCACAGCACCGTCGGTGTGCACCAACGCATGTGGCACCTGACCGAGGTCTTCATGCGGCACCCCGACCACCAGACAGGACAGAATGGCGGGGTGCTCGGCGAGCGCGTTCTCGATCTCCGCCGGGTACACATTGCGTCCACCGACGGTGAACATGTCGACGCGCCGGTCAGCCAGGTACAGGTAACCCTCGTCGTCGAACCAGCCCAGATCGCCCAGCGAGTCCCAGCCGTCGCGGGACTTGGCTGTGCTGCCGATGTAGCGGTAGGTGGGGGCGGAGCCCACGGCCGGGCGCATGTAGATCTCGCCGATCACCCCGGGCGGGCACTCGTTGCCGTCGTCGTCGAGCACCTTCATCTCGCCGGCGACCACGCGACCGACCGACCCACGGTGGGTCAGCCACTCCGCGCCGCCGATGAACGTCAGTGCCTGAAGTTCGGTGCCGCCGTACAGTTCCCACACCGCATCCGGGCCCAGCAGCTCGATCCAGGCCTCCTTGATGTTCGGTGGGCACGGCGCGGCCAGGTGCCACAGCCGGCGCAGTGACGACAGGTCGTAGGCCTCGGGGTTGGCGTGATACACCGGCAGCAGCCGTTGCAAGATCGTCGGCACCGTCGCCAGGTAGTTCACTTGGTAGTCGCTGACCAGCCGCAGGAAGTGCTCCGGGTCGAACCGGCGCATCAACACCAGATGCTGCCCGGTCAGCAGCGCGATGGCCGCCGACGTGAACCCCGTGTTGTGACTCAACGGCACGGGGAGCAGCTGGGTGTCGGTCGGTTCATTGCCCATCGACATCGCCAGCAGATCGGCCGGGATCCGGCCGTCACCACCGGCTTCGATCAGTTTGGGCCGTCCGGTGCTGCCACCTGAGGCCAACGACTTCCACACCGGTGAAACCGCTTCGGGGAGAGGACCATCCGACAACTCCGGGCTGCCGGTGAAATCTGCGTCGACAGACGGCACCACCCCGCGTGGGTCGGCGCGGCCCACCAGCAGGGCGCGCGGCACGAGATCGAGCAGGCCCTCGAACTCGGCGTCGGGCAGCCGCGGGGACAGTGGCTGCGGAATCGCACCAAGCTTCCACACCGCCACCGTCGCCAGTACCCACTCGATCGAGTTCGGCACCGCGATGGTGACGTAATCGCCTTGCTTGACCCCGAGTTCGGCGTAGGCGCGCGCCAGCCGGTTCGACGCCGACTCCAGCTCGGCGCGGGTGATGGTGCGGCCATCGGCGCTCACCACCGGGCGATCGGGCGCCTCGGCAGCGAGTTGGCTCATCCGGGTCCCGATCGCGGGAATCTCGTCACTCATAGGCACCTTGCTTAGCGAAGATGTTGCGGGGGTTGCCGACCAGCATGGTGGTGATCTGGTCTTCGGTGACTCCGCGCTGGCGGAGCGCGGGCAGTACGTCGTTGTGGATATGGCGATAGTGCCAGTTGGGCAGGGCAACCGGCACCAGCGCCTCCGGTAGCCAGTCGATGTAGCAGGACGCGTCATGCGAGAGGACCATCTTGTCGGCGTGGCCGCGCTCGCACATCCGCGCGACGGTGTCGACCCGGTCGTCGAAGCTCAACATGCTGTCCAGGCCGAACCGGTCCATGCCCAGGTATGACCCGGGCGCGATCAGCTCCTCCAGGTAACCCAGATCGGTGGTGTCGCCGCTGTGCCCGATGATGACCCGGCTCAGGTCGACGCCTTCCTCAGCGAAGATGCGCTGTTGCTCCAGGCCGCGCCGGGTGGCCGCGTGGGTGTGGGTGGTGATTGGCACGCCGGTCTGCTTGTGCGCCTGGGCCACCGCGCGCAGCACGCGTTCGACACCGGGGGTGATGCCGGGCTCGTCGGTGGCGCACTTGAGGATTGCCGCCTTGACGCCGGTGCCGGCGATCCCTTCGGTGATGTCTCGGACGAACAGCTCGGTCATGATTTCCGGGCCGTCCAGCAGTGTTCCCGGACCGCTGAAGTGGAAGTACATCGGGACGTCGTTGTAGGTGTAGATCCCGGTGGCCACCACGATCTGCAGGTCGGTCTGCGCGGCCACCCGCTGGATGCGCGGAATGTAGCGGCCCAGCCCGATCACCGTCGGGTCGACGATGGTGTCCACCCCGAGGGCCTTCAGCTCGTTGAGCTTGGCCACGGCGTCGGTTTCCCTGGCCGCTTCGTCACCCCAGCCTTCGGGATAGTTGGCGATGATCTCCTGCGACAGGACGAAGACGTGTTCGTGCATGAACACCACACCCAGGTCGGTGGTCGGGATCGCTCCCCGCACGGTCTCGACCTGTGACGGCATCGTCAGATCAGGTACAGCCATACCAGGCACCCTAATGGGAAATGCTTGTGTCCTCGGCGGTTTCGCTGTCAGTTGGCGGTGGCCGTCGAGCTAAGGCGGAGGCGGCCAATGCACCCACCGCGATCAGGGCCAATAGCTGTACCCAGGGGGAGTGTCCGATGTAGCCGTCGACGGATCGCCACGGGTACCGCGACAGCAGCGTGCCCGCGGCGATCAGCCCGCAGGCGCTGGCCGTCAGCGTCACCCGGTCGCGCAGCCGGGCCCGGTTGCGCAGCAGGTAGCCGAGCACGATGGCGGTGCCGAACACCACCAGGCCGCCGACCCCGGCGATCAGCCCGCCCGCGACCAGCACGGCCGCGCCGGCCAGCACGGGCAGTGTCCACGGCTGAGCCGGATCTCGGCTCGCCGGTGGGCGGCGGGGCGGGACGAGCGCCAGCAGCAGAAGCAACGGCAGCAGCGACAGCCCGGCGGCCAGCCCGATCCGGTAACCCCGGTTGGACGGGAAGCTCACCGTGACCGTGCCCTGCTCACCGGCGGGCACCACCCAGCCTTGTTGCCAGCCGTTGACGACCACCGGCGTCAGGGTGACGCCGTCGGGAAGGCGCGCCACCCAGCCGGGACTGACACTCTCGGGGACGACCAGTACCCGTGCGGTGGGGGCCCTGCTCACGGTGAATTCCCTGCGATCCGAACCCCAGCTGGTTATCTCGGCGGGAGTCGTTGGTGCCGTGGGTATTTGGTCGGCCTGGGGCCCGTTCAGCTGAGCGCCGTCCACGACGAACGCCGAGCCGGGGCTGATCAGTAGCTCTTGCTGGCCGGCAGGCAGGGCGATCGGCGCCGAGTCGCACGCGCGGGCCGGGATCGGCTGACCGTCCAGCAGCGCCCCGACCGTGGTGGTCACCGAGGTCTGCACGAACCGTCCCGACACCGCGATGATGGGGCCTTGGCCGCAGGGGATTTCGATCGTACGTTTCCGGTTGGTGGCGGCGTCGGCGGCGGCTACGGGTTTACCGTCTGGCCCCAATACCGCGACCTCGGCCAGGCCTGGCGGTTTGAGCTGGTCGAAACCCAGTGCGGTGCGGTCGATTACGTCATTCCAGTTCAGCAGGCTGATCCGCACCGTATCGGTGACCTTCGGCCGCAGCGCCACCGTCTGGGTACCCGCATTCGGGCCGCCGTCCAGCCGGCGGGTCTGCGGGCCGTCGCCGAGATCGATGGCCACCATCGTCGGATGGGTGGGCAGCGGCGAGGAACTGGGGGTCAGCGCCAGCCCGGTGACCTCGGTCGGTTTGGGCAGCGTGACAGTCAGCGTGGGCGAGCTGTGGTGTTGCACGACGTTCTGCGGCGCGGTCCACGCGGTACGCGGATCGCCGTCGGTCGCCGCGTAAGCCGAACCCTCCACGTCGATCAGGTCCGAGTCGGCGCGCGACCTGGTGGTGCCCGGCTCGGCGATGAGGTCCGCCAGGTGCGGGCCCTGGCGGGCACGCACCCACACCGTCGGGCTGACCTCAATCGGCTTGGGCACCGTCAGGGTCCGGCTCAGGGTGACCGGCTCCTCGGGGGCCTGTGCCATCGACGCCGCGCAGTGCACGCCGTCGGGGGAATCCGCGCAGCCCTGCCTGCCGAGCAGCTCGGCGCCCAGATCCCATGCCGCGACGGCTGATCCACCAGGCGGACCCGGCACCAGCATGCTGTACCTCAGGTCGACGGGATGCGCGAAGCCGGACGCGTCGTACTGGGTCACCGACAGATCGGTGATGCCGAACTGGACTCCCGACGAGCCGTCGTCGGTGCCGATCGCGGTGATCCGCACCCATGGCGACTCCCCGTAGGGCAGGGCCACCGCGAGCGGCTTCCCGGGATCATCGAAACGAACTGTGGTGGTGCCATTTTGGGTCGACACCTGGATGCGGCGCACCTGGGCGCCGACGGCGGTTGCGCTTGGCGTGAGCGTCAGCGTTGCGTTGGTGACAGGGTGGTCGAAGTCGATCTGCAGCCACTGCCCGACCGCGGCCTGCAGGGAGTTGGACACCCACGCGGTGGCCGAGTCGCCGTCGATCGCCGCGGCCGGGCCGCTGGACGGGGAGACGTTGGGCAACGCGGTGGCGTCCGAGGACGAACTCGATGCGGACAGCCGACCCCCGGTCCAGGCGCCGTGCACGAGCTTGGCGCCCGGGACCGGATAGTCGGGTACTCGGTTGAAGGTGTTGCGGTGGACGCCTTCGGCCCTGGCCGCCGACGAGTGGTCGTCGACGCGGCCGTAGTCGGTTTCCCGGTCGACCGGGGTGTCGGTGACCGTGACCAGCGGGACCGGAAGGCCGGCCCGCTGGGCGTCGGAGGTCAGCAACATCGGCCCCAGCGGGGCCTGGCCGAGTAGGCGGCGCCGTTCGTCGACGCGCAACACCACCTCGGGCCCGCCGTCGACGCGGGCCATCCGGTTGGCGTCGGTCAGATAGGGAACCGCCGGATTACCCTGTGTGCCAACACGATAGATCTCCACGGCCGGGTATCTCGGCCGCAGCCCACTGTCGCTGATGAACCCCTCGAGGGTGCCGGGCCCGACCGGTTCACCGAACTGCGCCACCTTGTGCAGCCCCGGTGAACCGTCGATGGCCCGGTGTACCAGCAGCGGGCGCGCCGACCGGGACTTGTCCGGGTCGAGGTCGTTGCGCACGACCACATAGGAGATGCCCTGGCGGGCCAACGTGTCCGCCAGCCCGGCCGACGCCCGGCCCGCGGCGAACAGCCGCTGAACCGAGTCCAGCGCCCGGATGGTCTGGGGCGGCGTCAACGGGATGGAATCGCGGACACCCCAAGGGCTTTCACCGAGGACCTGCAGCGGTTCGTCGTGACTGTTACCCCACACCTGGGTGGCGAACGGGGCGCCGGGGACTACCAATACCCGCCCCGGGGTTGGCTCGCCGGTGTTGTGCTCGGTCAGCCAGTCCGCCGCCTGATGCCAGTAGTCGGGGATGGCGCTGAACGCGCCGGGCGGGGTGAGCCGGCCGGTCCAGGCCATCGACGTGGCCACCAGCATCCCGGCGAGGACGACGATGCCGACGGCCACCCGCTTGTCGTTCTCGGGATGGGCGAAGGCGCGGATCCACACCGGTCGTGGTGCGCTGCCGGGCAGGGGGATCCGGCCCAGCAGGTGCGCCAGGCCGAGCACCAACGGGATCCGGATCACCGGTTCAAGCTTGTGCACGTTGCGCAGCGGTGCGCCCGCCGCGTCGAGGAAGCCCTGCACCTGGTGCGCGATCGCCGAGCCCAACCCGCCGGAGTAGCCGACGCCCAGCAGGACCACACCGATCAACAGCATGGTGATCAGCCGGCCGCGCGCCGGCATCGAGCGCAGCGCCAACCCGGCCATCCCGGCGGCGGCCACCAGCGTCGTGGCCAACACCATGGCCGGCTGGGTGACGAGCTCGGCGGCCGCGGTGGCATTGGGCGCGACGTACGGCGTCCAGCTGTCGGTGCCGCGCAGCATCTCGGTCAGCGACGTCCATTGCGTGGTGACGCCGGAGGATTCGATGAAGTCCAGGAACGGCGGGCTGATCCGGCCGAGCGCCAGCAGCGCGACCACCCACCAGGTGACGGCCAGTGCCGAGGCCAGTGCCCACCACCCGGTGAATCGCCACCACACCCGATTCGGTCGATGGCACAGCCACCAGATGATGGCCGGCAGGCAGCCGGTGATCGTGGCGACCGCGTTGACCGCGCCCATCAACGCCAATGCGAGACCGGCCCGCCCGGCCAGCACCCGCAAGGATCTGCCGTCGCCTCCGCGTAGAGCCAGAATCACCGGCAGTAACACCCACGGCGCCAGCATCATCGGCAGGGTTTCCGAGGAGATCGACGCAAGCGTCGTCAGCACCCGGGGCGACAGCGCGAACGCGACGGCCCCGATGATGCGCGACGGGGTGGTCCCGATGCCCAGCGCTTCGGCCACCCGCAGCAGCCCCCAGAATCCGGCCGTGAGCAGGAGTGCCCACCACAGCCGTTGGGTGATCCAGCCGGGCACGCCGAGGGTGTCGCCCAGCAGGAAGAACGCCCCGTGCGGGAAGAGGTAGCCGTAGGCCTGGTTCTGTGCCTGCCCGAACGGCAGGTCGCTGTTCCACAGGTTGGCGGCGCGGGCCAGGAAGCGCAGCGGGTTGGCGGTCAGGTCGAGTTTGGTGTCCGGCGAGATCAGCCCCGGCGACTGGGCGAAGCACAGCAGCAGCGCAACGAGGAAGGCTCCGCCGAGCCAGCGCCGCGAGAGCGGCGGGGTGATGATGTTCGCCTCCGTGACCGCGGGGGAGGCGGCGGCGAGCGTGCTCAGGCTAGCCGCGGTTGCCGTACTCGACGCGGTTCAGCACCGACGACGCGGGATCGCCGGGCGACAACGGCGGCTTGGTGTCCTGCTGGATCATCAACGTCACGCCGAATATCGCGGCGGCCCCGAGCAGCAGACCGACCACGATGCTGGCGGCGGCAGGAACCACGAACCGGGTCATGATCGGTTCTCCTCGCAGGTGCTGGGGGCGGCTAATTCGCTGGGTGAATACCCGCTGGCCAACCTAGCACGCGGCCAACCTTGGTTGGCCCGCGGCGACGGCCATGACAGCATGTGCGGATGCCTACCCGCCTGCTCTCGATTCGCGGAATCGCGGCCCTGTCAGGGTGTGCGTTGCTTCTCGCCGGCTGCTCAGCCGCTGCCTCGCGTCCCGGCGCCGCGTCATCGTCGCCGGTCAGCACGTCGTCGTCGGCCAGCCCGATGGCCGGCCCCGTCCCGGCGCCTGCGGCCCCGGCACAAGCCGCCTGCGGCGACGGCCCCGCGTTGTTGAACGCGCTGTCCACCCGGGACAAGCTGGCCCAGGTGCTGATGGTCGGCGTCAAGAGCAGTGCCGACGCCCGCGCCGTGGTGGACACCTATCACGTCGGTGGCATCTTCATCGGCAGCTGGACCGACCTGTCGATGCTGACCGACGGCTCCCTGCCCGATATCGCCAACGCCGGGCCGTTGCCGTTGGCCGTCAGCGTCGACGAGGAGGGCGGCCGCGTGGAGCGGCTGTCGAAGCTCATCGGCCCGGCCCCGTCGGCCCGGGTGCTGGCCGCGACCCAAACCCCTGAGCAGGTGTACCAACTGGCGCTCGACCGCGGCCGCCAGATGCGCGGCATGGGCATCACCATCGACTTCGCACCCGTCGTCGATGTCACCGACGCCGCCGACGACACCGTGATCGGTGACCGATCATTCTCGAACGATCCGGCGGTGGTCACCGCCTACGCCGGTGCCTACGCCCGCGGCCTGCGGGATGCCGGGCTACTGCCGGTGCTCAAGCACTTCCCCGGTCACGGGCACGGTTCGGGCGACTCACACACCGCCGGGGCGGTGACCACCCCACCGCTGGCGGATCTGCAGGCCAACGACCTGATTCCCTACCGCACGTTGACCACCGAAGCACCCGTCGCCGTCATGGTCGGCCACCTCGAGGTGCCGGGGCTGACCGGAACACAGCCGGCCAGTCTCAGCGCCGCGGCGGTGGGTCTGTTGCGCAGTGGCGGCTACGGCGGGCCGGGGTTCGACGGTCCGGTGTTCAGTGACGATCTGTCCAGCATGGCGGCCATCTCCGACCGGTACGGCGTCGCCGAGGCCGTGCTGCGCAGCCTGCAGGCCGGCATCGATGTGGCGCTGTGGGTGACCACCGATGAGGTGCCCGCGGTGCTGGACCGGCTGGAGAAGGCGGTCAACGCCGGGGAGCTGTCGCTACCCGCGGTCGAAACTTCCCTGCTGAGAATGGCGCGTCTGAAAGGGCAGAGTCCACGCTGCGGCGGTTAGCCTGGATGCTCGGGCACAGCGGAAGGCAGTGATATGGCAGGTGGCACCAAGCGGTTGCCCCGAGCCGTGCGGGAGCAGCAGATGCTCGACGCCGCTGTCCAGATGTTTTCGGTCAACGGCTATCACGAGACGTCCATGGACGTCATTGCCGCAGAGGCGCAGATCTCCAAGCCGATGCTGTACCTGTACTACGGCTCCAAGGAAGAACTTTTCGGGGCCTGCTTGAGCCGGGAACTGAGCCGCTTCACCGAAGCGGTCCGCGACGACATCGACCTCGAGCAGAGTCCGCACGAGTTGTTGCGCAGTGTCATCTCCTCGGTGCTGCGCTACATCGACGCCAACCGCGCCTCGTGGATCGTGCTCTACACCCAGGCCACCAGCTCGCAGGCATTCGCTCACACCGTGCGCGAGGGCCGCGAGAAGATCATCGACATGGTCGCGCGGTTGGTGGAGGCCGGCACCCGGCATCCCGAGCCCGACACCGACTTTCACATGATGGCGGTGGCGCTGGTGGGCGCGGGCGAGGCCGTCGCGGCCCGGGTCAGCGCTGGCGATGCCGACGTCGACGAAGCCGCCGACATGTTGATCAACCTGTTCTGGCGCGGCCTCAAGGGCGCCCCCGCCGACAAGGAGACGACGTCGGTCACGACGAGCTAGCCGACGTGGCGCTTTCCATTACCGTCTCGCGCACGACGCGGATCAGCGCGGGCAATCCGACCAGCAGGGCCGCAGCCTCGGCGTCGCTGAGTCCCGCGGCCCAGTGGCGGAACTGCTCTTTGTAATTGGCGGCGATCCGGACGTGGAGCGCCCGCCCTTCGTGGGTGAGCCGCAATCTGTTGGTGCGCCGGCTGGCCGGGTCGCGTTCGCGCTCGACCAACCCCAGCCGCTCGAGGTCGGCGATCATCCGGCTCACCGTGCTCTTCTCCAGCCTCAACCGGTCGGCCAGCTCGCGCTGCGAGAGCGGGACGTCGGTGTCGAGCTCATGAACGGCGAAGGCCTGCGACATCGAGATGGGAAACCCAGGAATCTCCTGGTCGGGCCGGATCACGCCGGCCACCCGGACCAGATCCATGAACAGGACATGGAGCTGCTCGGCGTCGCCGCGGTTCATGGGGTGGTGTCCTCACGCTCGACAGTTGTGCACAGCAACTATAGAGGGGTAGCGTCCCTCGATAGTTGCTTGGCACAACTATTGGAGGGTCGATGCGAGTCCACCACCACAGAAACTGTCCGGGAGTCTTCTCCGGCCGGGGCAGCCGCGTCTACGACAGAGTGGCCCGCACCCTGTTGCGCGGCCTGTACTCGCGGATCGCCGACGATCTCGTCGATGTCCTGCCCGATGGTGCGGAGGTTCTGGATGTGGGCACCGGCCCGGGAGTTCTGGTCGCCGAACTGGCCCGGCGGAGGCCTGATCTACACCTCGTCGGGGTGGATTTGTCGGCGGACATGGTCAACGCGGCCCAACGGAATCTGAGTGAGTTCGGCGATCGGGCGTGCGCGAAGCAGGGTGACGTCACCGACTTACCTTTCGCCACCGACACTTTCGACCTCGTCGTCACGTCGTTCAGCTCGCACCATTGGGACGACCCCGCAGCGGCCGTTCCGGAACTGGCCCGGGTGCTGCGGTCCGGCGGGCGGCTGTATATCTACGATTTCGGCTTTGCGCCGTTCGGCGTAATCACCGAAACCGCGCGTAGCCGAGCGCTGTTCGACTCAAACCCGGCTCGGGCCACCAGGATCCGAACCGGAGCTCTGTTCCCGCGACGCTGTATGCGGCAGGTGTTGACGGCCTGACCTCTAGAGTGCGCGCACGGCCGCGGTGAGGTGCGGGTAGCCCTTGGCCATATTGCGCAACGTGATGTCCCAGCCGTCGGCCGCCCGGTCGACGTAGAGGCCGGCGCTCGCCGGCAAGACAACCGGCTTGCCGAACTTCACCAAGTAGCGCACAGCATCGGGCAGTTGAGCCTCGATATTTGCCAGAATGGCTGCCGCACTGAACATTCCGTGGGCGATGGCGGTGGGGAAGCCGAACAGTTTGGCGCCGATCGCACTGGTGTGGATCGGATTGTGATCCCCGCCGATCGACGCGTAGCGCCGGATCTTGCCGGGGCTGATCCGCAGAATTGCGTTGGGCGGCGGTAGTTTCGGCCGTTTCGGGGGCTCCGGCTTGGGGCCGCCGGACAAGCTGGTGCGCTGCTGGTGCAGGAACGTGGTGACCTGATGCCATGCCCGCTCGTTACCCACATGGATGTCAGCGACGACATCGACCAACAGACCCTTGCGGTGCTCGCGCAGATTCTCGGCATGCACTTTGACCCCGACGGTGTCGGTGACCGCGATCGGCCGGTATCGGGTGATCTGGTTCTCGACGTGTACCGCGCCCATCGCGGCGAAGGGGAAGTCGAATCCGGTGATCAGCGCCATGACCGTCGGGAACGTCAGCACAAACGGATAGGTCAGCGGCACGGTGTCGCCGAAGGGCAGTCCGGTGACAGCGGCGTATGCCGCGACGTTCGACGGGTCGATCGCGAGTTCGTCGACGGTCAGCGTGCGGTTGGGCAGATTCTCGCCGCGCGGAATGAACGGCAGCGATCCGGCCGCCGCGCGTAGGAGGTTCCGTAAGCCCCTCGGCTGTTCGGTCGCGGTACTCAAGGTCAGGCCCCCAGCATTGCTTGGCCGCACACCCGGATCACGTTGCCGGTCACCGCATTCGAGGCCGGGCTGGCGAAATAGGCGATGGCCTCGGCCACGTCGACCGGCTTGCCGCCCTGATATAGGGAGTTCAGCCGGCGGCCGACCTCCCGGGTGGCCAGCGGGATCGCCGCCGTCATCGCCGTCTCGATGAACCCGGGTGCGACGGCGTTGATGGTGATGCCCTTGTCCGCCAGCCCGGGGGCCAATGCCTGTGTGAGGCCGATCATCCCGGCCTTGGTGGTCGCGTAGTTGGTCTGCCCCCGGTTTCCGGCGATACCGGCCATCGAGGACAACCCGATGATCCGCCCGCCTTCACCGATGCTGCCGTTGGCGACCAAGCCCTCGGTAAGGCGTTGCGGAGCAAGCAGATTCACTGCGACCACCGAGTCCCAGCGTGCGTCGTCCATGTTCGCCAGCAGCTTGTCCCTAGTGATGCCGGCGTTGTTGACCAGGATGTCGGCGCGGCCCCCGTTGTGATCCGAGTAGTGCTCGCGCAGATGCTCGGTGATCTTGTCCACCGCGTCGGCGGCGGTGACGTCCAGCGCCAGGGCGGTGCCGCCCACTTTCGCCGCCGTCTCTTCGAGCGCCGACGCTGCGTTTTCAATGTCGATCGCGACGACCTTGGCGCCATCGCGCGCGAACACCTCGGCGATCGTGGCCCCGATACCGCGGGCCGCGCCCGTCACGATGCCGACCCGGCCGGCCAGGGGCTTGTCCCAGTCGGCGGGCGGGGTCGAGTCCGCGGCGCCGACGTAGAACACCTGGGCGTCGACGTAGGCCGACTTGCCCGACAGGATGAACCGCAGCGTCGATTCCAGGCCGGTCGCGGCGGGTTTGGCCGACGGCGACAAATACACGAGGGCGACGGTCGCGCCGTGCCGCAGCTCTTTACCCAGCGAGCGGGTGAATCCCTCGAGCGCGCGCTGGGCGATACGTTCGTCGGTGCTGGCGGCCTCGTCGGGGGTGGTGCCGACCACGACGAGGCGGGCCGACGGACCGAGGTTGCGCTGCAGCGGGGTGAAGAACTCGTAGAGGCCGCGCAGTTGCTCGGGCTCGGTGATGCCGGTGGCGTCGAATACCAGGCCGCCGAAGGAGTCGGCCCAACGGCCGCCGAGATTGTTGGCCACCACGTCGTAATCCTCGGCCAGCGCCGTCCGCAGCGGTTCGACCACGCGGCCGTCACCGCCGATCAGCAGCGAGCCGGCCAGCGGCGGTTCACCGGGCCGATAGCGGCGCAATGTCTCCGGCTGCGGAATGCCAAGCTGCTTGGCCAGCAGTGAGCCTGGCGCGGAGTTGACGATCTGAGAAAACAGGTCGGAAGCCACGAACGTGCCTTTCGAGTTGCGATGCGGGGACCGGGAACGAACTTACTCCAGAGTAAGGACGGTGCGTACTATGGGTTGGGTATACCCCCTCTCAAACCGAACGTTAGGCGGAGATTGACGTGGGCTCTACCAGTGGAAACAGTCGCCGGGTCGCCGTGATCGGCGGCAACCGCATCCCGTTCGCACGGTCGGACGGCGCCTACGCGAACGCGTCCAACCAGGACATGTTCATCGCCGCGCTGGGCGGTCTGATGGATCGGTTCGACTTGGCAGGCGAGCGACTCGGGGCGGTGGTCGGCGGGGCGGTGATCAAGCACAGCCGCGATTTCAATCTGATGCGGGAGAGCGTGCTCGGCAGCCAGTTGTCGCCCTACACCCCGGCGATCGATCTGCAGCAGGCCTGCGGCACCGGTCTGCAGGCAGCGATCGCGGCCGCCGACGGAATCGCCGCCGGCCGCTACGAGGTCGCGGCCGCCGGCGGGGTGGACACCACCTCCGACGCCCCGATCGGCCTCGGCGACGACCTGCGCCGCACCCTGCTCAGTCTGCGTCGGTCCAAGTCGAACGTGGACCGGCTCAAGCTCGTCGGCAAGCTGCCCGCCGCGCTGGGCATCGAGATCCCCACCAACGGGGAACCGCGCACCGGATTGTCGATGGGCGATCACGCCGCGATCACCGCCAAGAAGATGGGCATCAAGCGCGTCGATCAGGATGAGCTGGCCGCGGCCAGCCACCGCAATATGGCCGCTGCTTACGACCGCGGCTTCTTCGACGATCTCGTCACGCCCTTCCTCGGGCTATACCGGGACAACAACCTGCGCGCCGACTCCAGCGCCGAGAAACTGGCCAAGCTCAAGCCGGTGTTCGGCGTGCGCAACGGCGACGCCACGATGACCGCGGGGAACTCGACGCCGCTGACCGATGGCGCCTCGGTGGCGTTGCTGGCAAGCGAGGAGTGGGCAACGTCACATTCGCTGAGTCCGCTGGCGTACTTCGTCGATTCCGAGACCGCCGCGGTCGACTACGTCAACGGGGCGGACGGCCTGTTGATGGCGCCGACCTACGCCGTGCCGCGCCTGCTGGCGCGCAATGGGCTGGCGTTGCAGGACTTCGATTTCTACGAGATCCACGAGGCGTTCGCGTCGGTGGTGCTTGCCCATCTGCAGGCCTGGGAATCCGACGAATACTGCAAGGAGCTGCTAGGACTCGACTCCGCGCTGGGTGCGATCGACCGCGACAAGCTCAATGTCAACGGCTCCTCGCTGGCCGCCGGCCATCCGTTTGCGGCCACCGGCGGCCGCATTGTGGCTCAGCTCGCCAAGCAGTTGGCGGAGAAGAAAAAGGAGACCGGTCAGCCGGTGCGCGGCCTCATCTCGATCTGCGCTGCGGGCGGCCAGGGCGTCACCGCGATCCTCGAGGCGTAAGAAAAAACTCGGAAAAAAAGTTTCCCGGGGTTTGTAACGGACGCCTGCGGGTTACAGATGTACTGGATAGCTCCGTGTTGCCGTCTGACCCCCCGACCCGACGGCAACACGGGGCATCCTCTTTGTTTGCGGCCTATTGTCGCGAACAAAGGAACCGCCGCTGGACAAGAGGGGATTCCAGCGGCGGTTTTCCAGGAAAACCTCCGCTGGCCTAGGTCCCCGAATCCACCAGGCCGGACTGCACCAGCGCGGCGTCGACGAACTGCTGAACCGGACGAGCCTGGAAGAACCCGGTATGACCGCCGCGGTACCAGCCGATGTTCGGCCGTCCCCAGTGCTCCCACAATCCCAGCACCTGCTCGCGCGGATGCACGATCCGGTCGGCAACTCCGGCGTAGATGAACCGGCCTTCCGGGGCAACCTTGGGTTGTAGCGACAGCGGGGAGATCATCTCGCCGATCGGTGCGGCCAATTCCAATGTCCGGTACCGGGGGTCGTCTGTGCCCAAGCCGGCGTGCCGGCCAAGGATCGACACCAGGTTGGCTGGCGGAACGCCGAGGATCGCGCAGGTCAGGTCTTCATCGACGCTGGCCACCAGGGCCGCGATGTAGCCGCCGAGTGAGATGCTGTTCAACCCGATCTTGGCGCCGGGTTGTTGCTGGCGGATCCAGGCCAGCACGCGACGGATGTCCCAGACCGCCTGTGCGGTGGCGTGGACGTCGTCCATCACGTCCTCACCGGGAAAGACTGCGCCCTTGGGCAAGCCTTTGGCGCGCGGGCCGTGCATCGGCAGGACCGGAAGTATCACGTTGAGGCCGAACCGCTCGTGCAGATGCCGGGCCCGGAACAGGGCGAGGTCCAGGTTGGCCCGGCCCATCTCGGTGCCGTGCACGCACACCAGCCACGGGCGCGGTTCGCGGTGGCGCAGCATCATC
Organism: Mycobacterium sp. RTGN5; assembly: GCF_033804465.1. Taxonomy (NCBI): domain Bacteria; kingdom Bacillati; phylum Actinomycetota; class Actinomycetes; order Mycobacteriales; family Mycobacteriaceae; genus Mycobacterium; species Mycobacterium sp. RTGN5. The sequence continues at coordinate 214,269 of NZ_JAPZLA010000004.1, read as the reverse complement.
GCGTATTCGCGATGATTGCCGGTGTAGCTCAGCCAGCGGGCGCGGCCGGGTTCCCGGGCGTAGGGCTGGTAACCGCTGTCGAACGAGAGCCGCTCGTGGGTTTGGCCACGGACTTTGTACGACCGAATGGTCACGTCTTTCGGCGCCGGCGGGGCGGCGAAGAAGCCCTCCGGGCGGGCGAGCCAGCCTCGCTTGCCGTAGAAGTCGATGGCCTTGACGACCTCGGTGTTGATCTTTTCGTAGACCGCCTCGTCGCTCAGCGGGCGGCGTAACCGCAGCCCGACCAGGACGATCTCGTCGCGCAGGGCGTGGGTTGCCAGCGAGAGCGTGGGGCGGGCGACTGGCAACTCGTCGTTGCCGCCTTCGAGATATGCACCCCACGAACGGGCGTAGTAGCCACCGGCTTTTGTGAAAGGCCCGACAATATTCGCCAGCGGATTCGCGCTGCCCGGCTTTCTGCCGGTCTGAGCGGGATGCGCGGTAATCGCTTCGTTGCTGTCAAGCATCGCCATTCCTAGAATGTAGCGGATCGCCAGCTAACTGCCAGGGCCCAAAGTCCCGACATAGGTCGGTTGAAGCGCAATCGCTGGCAAAAAGTGACCAAAGTCCCTGCGTGGCGCTACACGGACGCCGGACGCCCCTACGCCATCGGCCCCGAGACCGAACGATCCCGGGGCCGATGGACGCAGAAGTGCGTCGAAACTTTAGAAGGCAGCTTCGTCGAGCTCCATGATGTCGTTGTCAATCGTCTCGATCACCAGCCGCGTGCTGGTCAGCAGCGGCAGGAAGCTCTTGGCGAAGAACGACGCGACGGCGATCTTGCCCTCGTAGAACAAGCGATCGGCACCGGTGGCGCCGGCATCGAGAGCCGCGATGGCAACCGCGGCTTGACGCTGAAGCAACCAGGCGATGACCAGGTCGCCGACGCTCATCAGGAAGCGCACCGAGGCCAGGCCCACCTTGTAGATGCTGTTGGCATCCTCCTGCGCGGACATCAGATAACCGGTCATCGTCGCGGCCATGGCCTGGACGTCCTCGAGGGCCTTGGCGAGCAGTTCGCGCTCGGTCTTCAGCCGGCCGTTGCCGGCCTCGTTCGCGATGAGCTCGTTGATCTGGCCGGCCACGTGTGCCAGCGCAACACCCTTGTCGCGCACGATCTTCCGGAAGAAGAAGTCCTGCGCCTGGATCGCGGTGGTGCCCTCGTAGAGCGAGTCGATCTTCGCGTCGCGGATGTACTGCTCGATCGGGTAGTCCTGCAGGAAGCCGGATCCACCGAAGGTCTGCAGGCTCTCGGTGAGCTTGGCGTAGGCCTGCTCGGAGCCGACGCCCTTGACGATCGGCAGCAGCAGGTCGTTGACCTTGACTGCGAGGTCGGGCTCGACGCCCTGCACTGCCTTGGCGACAGCGGCGTCCTGGTAGGTGGAGGTGTAGAGGTACAGCGCACGCAGACCCTCGGCGTAGGCCTTCTGGGTCATCAGGCTGCGACGAACATCCGGGTGATGGGTGATCGTCACGCGCGGCGCGGCCTTGTCGGTCATCTGCGTCAGGTCGGCACCCTGCACGCGCTCCTTGGCGTACTCAAGAGCGTTGAGGTAACCGGTCGACAGCGTGGCAATCGCCTTAGTGCCCACCATCATTCGGGCCTGCTCGATCACGTCGAACATCTGCGCGATGCCCTCGTGTACCTCGCCGACGAGCCAGCCCTTGGCCGGGGTGCCGTGCTGGCCGAAGGTCAGCTCACAGGTGGCCGAAACCTTCAGGCCCATCTTGTGCTCGACGTTGGTGACGAACACGCCGTTGCGCTCACCGGGTGCGCCGGTCTCTGCGTCGAAGAGGAACTTCGGCACGATGAACAGCGACAGACCCTTGGTGCCCGGTCCGGCGCCCTCGGGGCGGGCCAGCACCAGGTGCAGGATGTTCTCGAAGAGGTCGTCGGAGTCGGCGGAGGTGATGAAGCGCTTCACACCGTCGATGTGCCAGGAGCCGTCGTCCTGCTTGACGGCCTTGGTGCGGCCGGCGCCGACGTCGGAACCGGCGTCCGGCTCGGTCAGAACCATGGTCGAGCCCCAACCGCGCTCGGCAGCCTTGATGGCCCACTGCTTCTGTTCCTCGGTGCCGAGGTTGTGCACGATCTGGGCGAAGCCGGCGCCGCCGGCGTACATCCACACCGCGGGGTTGGCGCCCAGCACGTGCTCGTGCAGGGCCCACACCAGGGTCTTGGGCATCGGCATGCCGCCGAGCTCTTCGTCGAGGCCGACCTTGTCCCAGCCGCCGTCGATGAAGGCCTTCACCGACTTCTTGAATTCCTCGGGCAGCGTCACGGTGTGCGTCTCGGGGTCGAAGACCGGCGGGTTGCGGTCGCCGTCGACGAACGACGCGGCCAGCGGACCTTCCGATAGCCGGGCCATCTCAACAAGCATTTCCTGCACGGTGTCGGCATCGAGATCGCTGTAATCGCCCGCGCCGAGGGCCTTGTCGAAACCGAGCACCTCGAACAGGTTGAATACCTGGTCGCGAACATTGGACTTGTAGTGGCTCATGACGGTTCCTCCTCGACGAGAATGTCATCTGAATTTGGGCTTTGTGGTTGGGGACTTAGGGCTAAGTTACCCACCAGTAACAGAGCTGACTATACCGGCCGGTAACCGGAACGCAAGTCGTTGTGAGCAAGTTCAATCGGCTAATCAACCCACTGGTTGGGTTGGCGCTTCGTCGAGGCGACCGGCCCCGCTGTATCCGCTGGTCAGGACGGATCTCAGCGAGTCCACAGCAACGGCGTGTGGCGTTGTCAGAAATGCCGGGATGGGTGCGACCTTGATCACACCGCTACCGCAATGACGACGTTTTGGGTCAGTTCACGGGGGTGGTTTCGCCCTCGGCGGCGGCGTCCGGTGCCGCAGGCGATTCTGATGCTTCTGCGGCATCCGCGGACGCCGTGGCGGCCGTTGGCGCGTCGGAATCGGGCAGCTGCGACACCAAGTGCCCGGCGAGTTCTGCCAGGGTCGGGTAGTCGAACACCGCCGTCGGGCTGATGTCGAACTTCCCGCCGAACTGGCCGAACAACCGGTTACGCAGTTCGACCGCCATCAGTGAGTCCGTGCCGAGGTCCAAGAACCTGCTCGTTGCGGCAGGCGGTTGGGCCAGCCGCAGGAAACCCTGGACCTCGCGCTGCAGGAATTCGGTGATGAAGGCGGCCCGCTGCGCCACCGGCGTCTCTTGCAGCTGCCGAAGCAACTCGCTGTCACCGGCGACCACCCCGTCGCCACTGGGCAGCACCTGATCCAGAAGCGGCGGGCGGATGCCGCCCAGCATCTTCGCGGTCCGCTGCCAGTTGGCCTTGAGCACGGTGGCCTGCGCCGCGCCGTGCCGAATCGCCTCGCCTAGTGCGGCCAGGGCCGCCGACGGCTCCAGCGGCATCATGCCCTGGGCGCTGAGGTTGGCGAGCGCGGCCTGCGAGCTCGCCATACCGCCATGACCCCACGGGCCGAAGTTGACGGCGGTCGCGGTGAGTCCCTGCGCTCTGCGCTGCGCGACGAGCCCGTCCAGCAGCGCATTGGCCGTGGCGTAGTTCGCCTGCGACGGCGAACCCAACACTGCCGACGCCGACGAGTAGAGGATGAAGAACTCGAGCTCGTCGTCCTTCGTCAACCGGTGCAGATGGTGCGCGCCATAAGCCTTGGGCGCCAGGGTGGTCCGGAATCGTTCCAGGTCCTGCTGCGGTAGCAGCGCATCGTCGAGCACGCCGGCCAGGTGTGCGACGCCGGCCAGCGGCGGCAACTCGGCCCGGATCCTGGTCAGCAGCGCGGCGGCGTCGGACTCGTCGCCGATGTCGGCCGAGAACACATGGACCCGGCAGTGGAACCGCTCCGTGATGGCAGCGATGGCACGTTCTGTCTCGGCATCCGGAGCCCGGCGGCTCGTCAACACGATGTCGCCGGCGCCCAGCTGGGCCAGATACGCGGCCGTGTGCAGGCCGAGTGCACCGAGGCCACCGGTGACCAGATAGCTCCGATCACCGCGCGGCTGTAGCGGTTTCGGCATCTGCACCACGATCTTGCCGATGTGCCGGGCCTGTTGCATCCGGCGGAACGCGGCCCTGGCCTCGGTCAGCGGGTAGACCTCGGCAGGTACCGGGGTCCATTCACCGTTGGCCAACCCGTCGGACACCTCGACCATCAGCCGCTGGATGTGCTCGGGGTCGGTCATCATCGTCACGTCCAGCGCGACGATCTCGTAGTCGATATCGGGGCGGACCGCTGCCATCTGTTCGGCGGTCCAGATATCGCGTTTGGCGATCTCGGCGAACCGGCCGCCCTTGGCGGTCGCGCGCACCGTCGCTTCGACGAAGCCCTCGTTGGTCAGGGAGTTGAGTACCACGTCAACCCCGGCACCGTCGGTATCGGCGAGAATCTGATCCGCGAAATCCGTTGTGCGCGAGTCATAGACGTATTCCACACCCATCGCGCGCAACGTCGCCCGCTTGTAGGTGCTCGCGGTGGCGTAGACGATCGCGCCGTGCTGCCTGGCCATTTGGACGGCCGCCAGTCCCACGCCGCCGCTGGCTGCGTGGATGAGGACGCGGTCCCCGGGCTTGAGCTGCGCCCAGTCGAACGCGAGCCGGACCGTCAGTGCCGCAGCGGGAATGGTCGCGGCGTCGACCGCGCCAATGCCGTCCGGCACGGTGGCCAGCAACTGCGCGGGCACATTCAGCCGGCTGGCGAAGGCTCCTTGCATGGAGCCGAAGACCCGCTGGCCGACCTTCAATCCCGTGACCTCGGAACCCACTTCGGTGACGACGCCGCACAGGTCGCCACCGATCGGGCCGGGATCACCCGGGTAGAGGCCTAACACATTGAGCACATCACGGAAGTTGAGGCCGGCGGCCTCGATCCGCACCTGCACCTCGTGCACATCGGGCGGGGTGACGTCCTTCTCGGTCAGGCGCAGGTTGTCGATCGCGCCGCGTTCCGTCGGCGCAAGGACATAGTCGTCGCTGCGCGGCATCGGGAGCTGACCGCTGCGCGCCCAATGCAGCAGCCGGGATACCAGGAAACGTCCTTGCCGTACGGCCATTTCGGGCTCGACCACCGGTGTGCCGAGTGCGCCGGCCAGCCAGCTGAGGGAGTCCTCGCCGGCGTCACCGTCGACCAGACGAACGCGCAGGGTCGGCTGCTCGGCGATCAGGGTGCGCCCGAATCCCCACAGTGCCGCTTGAACGGGATCGACCGGCTCACCAGGCTCGGTGGCAACCGCCCGCTCGGTGACGATCCACAAACCGTCGCGCAGGCCTTCGGTCACCGCAGTCTGCGCGGCCCCCAGCAGGGCGGCGATCTCCGCTTCCAGCCGGTCCGACGGATCGGTGTCGAGATCAGGTTGTCCTGAACTGCGCCAGACGATTCCGGTGACCGGTGCCCCACGCTCGGCGGCGTCGGCGAAGGCCCGCTGCCAGGACTGAGCATCGGTGACGTCGTTGACCGCCGTAGCACCGGGCACCTCGGCCGTCAGCGCGTCGAACCCGGCGATCAGCCAGGTCCCGTTCGCGGTCTTGGGTGCGCCCTCTTCAACGGCCACCGACGCCGGTGCCGCGGCTTCCTGCCAGCCCAGGGTGTACAGCAGTCGAGTCGAGTCCCCGCCCAGCCCACGCAGCAGTGCCTCTCGCGGGGCACGCTTGACCGTGAACTCGCGGATCCCGCCCAGCACACGCCCATCGCGGTCCACGAAATCGATGTCGAAGACCTGGGTTTCACTGGTGACTTCACTGGCATGCCAGCGAGCCCGGCAGAAGAACCGCCGCGGCATCTTGTCCTGCACGTGGACCTGCCCGTACCGCAGTGGCAGGAACAGATCGGACATCCCCTGCTCGGCGGCCAGCGTCGCCGGGAAGGCCGGGAACGCCACGCCGGTGCACAGATCGAGCAGCACCGGGTGGATCGGCTCGCTACCCAGGTGCTCGCTGAGTTCCTCACCGATGGCGATATCGCCGATCGCTTCGCCCTCGCCGACCCACAGCGATTTCAGGGAGGTGGACCAGGTTGGGCCCCAGGCCAATTCCATGTCGTGGAAGATGTCGAACAGTTCCTGCGGGCGGGTGCGATTCATCTGCTCGATCGCTTCGTCCGGGGTGACTACAGTTTCCTGCGATTCCACGTCGGGATCGGCGCCCGCGAGCAGGGTTCCGTCGGAGTTCAGTGACCACTCGGCGTCGCGCGCGCCTTGCGGCCGGCTATGCACCTGGAACTTCCAGCCGTCGTCGACCGGATGCAGGGTGAGCTGGACTTCGCGGGAGGCTTTGTCCGGCAGGATGATCGGCTCGTAGAAGAAGACTTCCTTGACCCGCGCCGGCGCCCCCGCCGAGGCCAGTGCCATCGCTGCGTACGTCGCGCCAGGAACGACCACCGTGCCGTAGATGACGTGATGCGCCAACCAGGGCTGGGTCTTGACCGACAGCACGTTGGTGTAGACGGTGTCCCCGGAGGCGAGATCCTTGGCGCTGCCCAGGATTCCGGACGCGGCGGTGCCATCGGAGCGGATGCCTGATGTCTTGGGCCAGTAGCGACGGCGCTGGAACGGATAGGTGGGCAGTTCGAGCCGGTGGCTCGGCGCGTCGTACCTGACGGCGAAGTCGGGCCGGTGCCCGCTGATGTATGCCGTGGCAAGGGCTTCGGTCATCTGGCGCTGTGAATTGGCGCCCTTGCGCAACGACACGATCGCGCGCGGGGTGGCCGAGGTCTCCGGCCAGATCTGCAACGCGGCCGCGGTCAGGATCGGCTGCGGGCCGATCTCCATCAGTACCGAGCAGCCCAGGTCGGCCACCGTGCGCACACTCTCGGTGAACTGCACCGGCTGACGGGAATGCCGTCGCCAATACTGAGCGTTGATCGGCGTCTCACTGGTGAGGACGGCGCCGGTCCGATTGCAGACCAGTGGCCTCGACGGTACGGCGTACTCGAATTGCTTGGCGAACGACTCGAATTCGTCGAGTACCGGCTCCAGCAATTCCGAATGGAAGGCGTGACTGGTCTCCAGCCAGGTGCAGCGGGTGCCGTCCTCGCTGCATGCGGCGACGATCTGTTCCAGATCTTCGCCCGGCCCCGAGAGCACTGTGTTGCGGCCGTTGTAGGCACCGACCGAAACCCGCGGGAAGGTGGCCGCGGCGCGCTCCACGTAATCCGGATCAGCGAACACCGCGACCATCCGGCCGCCTGCGGGCAGGCTGCCGAACAGCCGGCCGCGTTCGGCAATCAACCGGGCCCCGTCCTCGAGGCTGAACACGCCGGCCACGCACGCCGCCGCATACTGGCCGACACTGTGGCCCAGCACCACATCCGGCTCGATGCCCCACGACTGCCACAGCCGGGCTAAGCCCATCTCGACGGCGAAGATCGCCGGCTGCGCAAATGACGTGTGCCGCAGCGTTTCTACGGCTTCACGATCGCTGGAGAACAGCACGTCCAGCAACGGACGCGGCAGCATCGGATCCACGGCCTGCGCGCAGCGCCGCACCGTATCGGCGAATATCGGCTCGCTGTCGAACAATTCGCGCGCCATGCCCGGATACTGGCTGCCCTGCCCTGGGAAGAACCACGCCGTGGTGGGCGGGTCGGTGCATTCGCCACGAATCACGCCCGGACGAAGCCGGTTCGCCACCAGGTCGTCCAGCAGCATCCTGGCTTCTTGGCCGGACGTGGCGACCACCGCGGCCCGGTGTTCGAAGTGCGAGCGTCCCGCCCCTGCGGTGAAGCACACGTCGGCCAGCGAGGATCCAGTGTGAGTATCCAGCCAGGTGGAGTAGCGCTGGGCCAGCGCGACCAGGCCTTGCGCCGACCGCGCAGACAGCGGCAGCAGGCTCAATGGTTCGCGGGCCGTCTCGGGTGCGGTGTCGACGGGTTCGTCGGCGGCATCGTCGGCCAGCGCGGGCTGCGGTGCCTCTTCGATCAGCACGTGCGCGTTGGTGCCGGTGAACCCGAACGAGCTGACGCCGGCTCGGCGCGGCCTGCCGTTCGCGTGCCATGGCGTCGCCTTGTCCACCACCTGCACGGGCAGCGAGTCCCACGGAATGTGCGGCGACGGGTTCTGGAAATGCAGGTTCTGCGGGAGCAGTTCGTGCTGCAACGACAACACGACCTTGACCAAACCGGCGACACCCGCGGCGGACTCCAGGTGCCCGATGTTGGTCTTGGCCGTTCCCATCAGCAGTGGCCGGTTCGGGTCGCGGCCCACGCCGTAGACCGCCGCGGCCGCCTGCACCTCGATCGGATCACCCAGTGGGGTGCCCGTGCCATGTGCCTCGAGGTAGTCGACATCCCCGCCGCTGAGGCCGGCGCGAGTCAGCGCCGCCGCGATAAGCCGTTGTTGTGCACCACCATTGGGCACCGTCAAGCCGCTTGAGGCGCCGTCCTGGTTGACCGCGCTGCTGCGGATGACCGCGCAGATCCGGTCGCCGTCGCGCTGTGCGTCGCTGAGTCGCTTGAGCACCAGAATGCCGCAGCCTTCACCACGCACGTAGCCGTCGGCGGCCGCGTCGAAGGTCTTGCATCGGCCGTCGGGGGCCAGCATCCGCGCGCGGGACGCGGCGACGATGGACGCCGGGCTCAACAAGACGTTGACGCCACCGGCCAGGGCCATGTCGCAGTCGCCCGAATGCAAGGCCTGGCTGGCCTGATGGACCGCCACCAACGACGAACTGCAGGCGGTGTCCACCGCCATCGCCGGACCTTCCAGACCGAGGGTGAAAGCCACCCGGCCGGCAATCGCGTTGAGCGCGTTGCCGGTGATGAAATGAGCCTCGAGGTTCTCGACCGATTCGCCCGACAGCAGGTGCGAGTATTCGTTGGCTCCCACGCCGACGAAGACACCAGTTCGGCTGCCGCGCACAGAGGACGGCGCGTACCCAGCTCTCTCTAGCCCTTCCCACGCAATCTCGAGCATCAGGCGCTGCTGCGGATCGATCCAGACGGCTTCGCGCGGGGAGATGCCGAAGAACTCCGGATCGAAGCTGTCGACGCTTTCCAGGTATCCGCCGCTGCGGGTGTAGATCTTGCCCGGCATCTGCTGGTCAGGATCGTAGAACTCGTCGACGTCGAAGCGGTCTTCGGGGATCTCCCGGATCGCATCCACCCCGCCGGACAGCACCTCCCAGTACGCCTCGGCATCGGGCGAGCCGGGGAACCGGCAGGCCACCGCGATGATGGCGATCGGCTCGTCCGTCGCCGAGGTCGCCAGCGAGGTCGGCTGGGTCGTAAGTTGGCTGCTGGCCCGTTCGTTCAGATTGAGCACGTCGGACAGCAGGTAGTCCGCCACGTCGGACAGCCGGGGGAAGTCCATCGCCAACGTCGCAGGCAGTTCCTTACCGACCGCCTGCTCGAGCCGGCGCCGCAGTTCCACCGCCATCAGCGAGTCCATGCCGAGATCGAAGAATCCGGCCTCTTCGCGAATCTCCGACGCGTCGATCCGGGTCACCTCGGCGACGGTGTTGCGCAGGTGTTCCAGAACGAGCTTCTTGCGCTGCTGAACGGGAGCTGCGGTGAGCTGTTCGACCAGGCGGGTGCTTCCCGACGCCTGGGTTGTCGCCGAGATCGATTCGGGCACTTCCCGAGCCACCTCGGCCAGCAGTGCTCGCCGGCCCGCCTGCAGGTAGATCGGCAGGAATCGGGCCCAGTCGATCCGCGCCACCACAGCCTGCGCCGGGCCTTGCGAACCGGCAGCCGCCATGACGTCGGCCATCCCGGACAGCGCGTCCGACGGAGACAGGGTGCGAATGCCGCGCCGGTCCAGTTGGGTGCGGGCATCCTGGTCGGCCATGCCTGCCGACCACGGGCCGAAGTTCACGCTGATCGCGGGAACGCCTTGCTTGCGCAGCCGCCAGGTCAACCCGTCCAGGAAGGCGTTCGCCGCGCTGTAGGCGCTCTGGCCGTAGCCGCCCCATACCGAGGAAATCGAGGAGGTGGACAGGAAGAAGTCCAGGTCCAGATCTGCGCTGGCTTCGCTCAGATGCCAGGCACCCCAAACCTTCCCGGAGAACACTCGATCCACTTCGGTGCTGTCCAGGGAACTCAGCGGGGTGGTGTTGTTCTCGCCCGCGGCGTGCACGATCCCGGCCAGCGGGGGAAGCTCGGCCTGCACCGTGGCGAGCAGGCGTGCGACATCGTGCGGGTCGGCAACATCAGCGGAGATCACCCGGACGTCGCAGCCGTGTTGCTCGCGGAGCGCGTCGATGCGGCGTTGCGCCGCTTCGCCTGCTGCTCGCCGGCTGGTCAGCACCAGCTGCCGGGCACCGTGTGCGGCCAGATATCCCGCGATCTCCAGTCCGAGCGATCCCAACCCGCCGGTCACCAGATACGTTGCGCTGGAACGCAGTTCCAGCGGTGCCGAGTTGGGTTGCCCGGTACGACGAACCAGCCGCGGCACCTGTACGACGTCGGCCCGCAGTGCGATCTGGTCTTCACCCGGTGAAGCCGTGACGACCTGCTTGAGCAAGCGTGACCACTCGTCGGCGCCGCGGCCGGACAGGTCGATGAGTCCGCCCCACACCTGCGGATACTCCAGCGCGGCGGCGCGGCAGAATCCCCACAGGCTGCTCTGCTCCGGCGACACCGTGTCGTCGTTGGTAACGCGTTGTGCACCATGGGTTGTCACCCAGATTGGGGTGCGCAGTTCGGCGGCGGCAGCAGCGCGGAACAGTCGCTGAGTGCCACCGATGACGCGGTGCTGCATCCGTAGCAGCGAGCGCATCGACGGCGCGCCGTCGGAGTCCAGTGCCGCAATGTGCAAGATGCGCAGCGCCGGCTCGTCATGGGCCGCAGCGCGCAATTCGTCGACCAGGCGTTCCTCGTCGGCGTCGGACACCGGTAGTCCGAGGACGCGGTGCCGGTGGCCGTTCGTGGTCAACGCATCGACCAATGGCCGCATGACCGCCGCGTCATCGCCGATGAGCAGCCAAGCGGCTCCTTCGCCGATCTCGGCTGGGGACGAGTTGGCTGACCGCTCCCAGCGGATCTCGTAGCGGACATCGGCGATCGATTGCGCGCTTCGTTGCCGGTTATGTTGTGCGGCAAGCTTGTTCAGCACCTCAGCGGTCGTCTGGCTGGTGCCCGTGCCGTCGAGCAGAGCCGCGAGTTCCTCGATGCGACCGTCCTCGAGCAGTCGGACAGCTTCGGTGCGCGTCGCGTCAGCCGCGGTCGCCTGCACCTGCTTGTTGCTGAACCAGTACTGGCGATGCTGGAAGGGATAGGTCGGCAGATCGAGCTTGCGCGCCGGCTGCGGCACGAGCGCACCGAAGTCGGGCAGGTGACCGGCGACGTAGGCGCCGGCCAGAGCTTCGGTGACCTGGCGATGGTCGGCACCGTTGCGGCGCAGCGACGCGACTGCCTTGGGCGCGGTCGCCGGGTCGGGCCAGGCCCGCAGGGCCGCGGCGGTGAGCACCGGCTGGGGGCCGACCTCGAGCAACAGTGTGCAGCCGAGTTCGGCCAGCGTCGCCACGCCCTTGGCGAATTGGACCGGCTGGCGCGCATGGCGCCGCCAGTAGGAGCCGTCGAGCTTGGCGTTGCGGCCGAGGGTGGCACCCGTCCGGTTGCACACCAGAATCCTTTGGGGCGAACCGAATTCGAAGCCATTCGCGTACGACTCGAAGGCATCGAGTGCCGGATCCAGCAGCGCCGAGTGGAACGCGTGGCTGGTGTCCAGCCAGTCACAGCGGGCCCCGTCGTCCGTCAGCTGGGCTACCGCCAGTTCCAGGTCAGCTGCCGGTCCGGACAGGACGGTGTTGGCGCCGTTGTAGGCAGCCACCGACAGGCTGGGGAATTCATCGGTGAGGCGTTCGACGCGGTCCGGGTCGGCGAAGATCGCGCACATCCGTCCGCCGGTGGGCAGATCTCCGAAAAGACGGCCCCGCTCGGCCAGCAGTCGAGCCCCGTCCTCGAGGCTGAACACGCCTGCTACGCACGCCGCCGAGTACTGGCCGACACTGTGTCCGAGCACCACATCGGGTTCGAAGCCCCGCGACTGCCACAGCCTGGCCAGGCCCATCTCCACCGCGAATATCGCGGGCTGGGCGTGCCTGGTCTGCTTCAAAGTTTCTGTGCCGTCGGCATCAAAGATGATGTCCAGCAAGGGCTTTTCGAGCGCGTCGCCAACCGCCTCGGCGCACCGGGTCATCGTCTCGGCGAACACCGGTTCGGTTTCGAAGAGCTCGCGCGCCATGCCGGCGTACTGACTGCCCTGGCCGGGGAACAACCACGCGGTCTTGGGCGTGTCCGCGCTGTCGCCGCGCACCAGCCCGGGGGCAGGCAGATCGTCAGCGAGGGCACCGAGCAGCTCGCGTGCGGACTCCAGAGAATTGACCACCAGGGCGGCCCGGTGCTCGAAGTGGGCGCGACCGGCCCCGGCCGTCAGGCACACGTCGGCCAGGGTGGCCTCCGGATGCTCGCTGACCCAGCTGCGGTAGAGCTCGGCCGTCTGCACCAGCGCGGCCGGGGTGCGGGCGGACAGCGGAAGCACCATGAACCGGCGATCATCGGCCAGCGCGACAGCGGCGGTGGGCGCAACCTGCGGCGCCTCTTCGAGAATGATGTGGGCATTGGTGCCGGAGAAGCCGAACGAGCTGACGCCCGCGATGCGGGGCCTCTCGGAGCGCTCCCAGGCCACCGTCTCGTCGACGACGCGCACCGGAATCCGATCCCAGGGGATGTGCGGTGACGGATTGCGGAAGTTCAGGTGCTTGGGCAGTGCCTGGTGTTCCAGGGCCAGGACGACCTTGAGGACTCCGGCGACACCCGCGGCGGCTTCCAGGTGGCCGATGTTCGTCTTCGCGGACCCGATCAGCAGCGGCTGGTCCGGGTCGCGGCCCTTGCCAAGGGCGGCAGCGGCGGCCTGGACCTCGATGGGATCACCCAGAGACGTTCCGGTCCCGTGCGCCTCCAGGTAGCCGATATCGCTGGGGACCAGCCCCGCACACGCCAGCGCCTCACCGATCACTCGCTGCTGGGCCACCCCGTTGGGCACCGTCAGGCCGCCCGATGCGCCGTCCTGGTTGACCGCGCTGCCGCGGATCACGGCGCGGATGTGGTCACCGTCGCGGATCGCGTCTTCGAGGCGCTTGACGGCGATGACACCGCAGCCCTCGCCGCGGACGTAGCCGTCGGCGGCGGCGTCGAAGGTCTTGCAGCGGCCGTCGGGGGCCAACATCCGGGAGTGGGAGAACGTGATCATGGTGGCCGGGCTGAGGATGACGTTGACCCCGCCGGCCAGCGCGAGATCGCATTCGCCCAGGCGTAGCGCCTGGCAGGCCTGGTGAATCGCCACCAGCGACGAGCTGCAGGCGGTGTCGACCGTGACTGCGGGGCCCTGTAGCCCCAATCGATAGCTGATCCGGCCGGCCGCGGCCGCGCTGGACGTACCGATGGCCAGATAGGCTTCGATTTCGGGGTAAGTCAGTGCGTCCGATGCCATTCCCAGGAAGTCATGGGTGGCCAACCCGACGAACACGCCCGTGCGGGTGTTCGCCAAAGCTGTTGGCGCGGTACCGCTGTGCTCGACAGCGTGCCACGCGGTCTCCAGCAGCAGTCGATGCTGTGGGTCCATCACGTTGGCTTCGCGGGCTGACACTCCGAAGAACGGTGCATCGAACCCGGTGGCATCGTCGACGAACCCGGCGCGCCGGGTGACAATTTTGCCGGGAGCGTCGGGGTCCGGGTCGAAGAACTCGTCGACATCCCACCGGTCCTGGGGCACCTCGGTGACCGCGTCCCTACCGTCCTGCAGCAGGTCCCAGTACTGGTCCGCATCCGCGGCGCCGGGAAAACGGGCCGCATACCCGACGATCGCGAAGCGTGGCGCTTGCTGCGTCGGATGTTCGGTAAATGCCATCAGGTTGTGCTCTCCGCATCGGGCCGGTACTACGTCGATCGATCTGGGTCGATCCATCTCGGGAGACCACGTCAGGCCCAGGATTAACTTCCGAACGGCCACGGCCCGGTCATCTCCCGACAGCGACGGCCGGCTCATCTCCCGCGAGCCAGTATGACATGTGCGTTGCTGTAGGACGTGGGCTCGGACACGTGCACAGCGTCCCCATAGCTAGCCGCACGGGGTCGTCAGGCATTCCTCGGTACCACTCCTGAGCTGGGCTATCGGGTCTGTCGGCGACCGTCTCAGCCGCAGGCGCTATGTTGGTCTGGCCACCAGCGTCGCTGGTCCGGAGGCCATCTCAAATCGACCCGGGAGGGGAATATTGCATATCGGGAAGATTACGATCGGCACAATCGATGATTGGTCGCCGAGCCCCGGTGTGGTGATCTCCTGGCGCCCGACAAATGCGGCTATGGAGAAGGCTCGTCAAGCACCGGTCAGTTCGGTGCCTGTCAGCTATATGCAGGGCCAACATATTCGTGGCGTCTACGAACAGGACGCCGCCGGTCTCGACTATTCGCGACAGATCATTGCGACCTGCGAAGTGCCAGGTCAGTGTGATATTTCTGCTATGACCCATGCGCTGAATGCCTACTTGCGCCGCCATGACACGTATCGGAGCTGGTTCGAATACTCGGGTTCCGGAGAAATTGTCAGGCGAACGATCGCCGACGCCGCTGATATTGAATTCGAGCCCATTGACTTCGGTGAAATGGCCGCCGAAGGCGCGCGCAAACAGATTGTCGATATCCCGACCCCGCTGGAATGGGGGTGCTTTTCCTTCGGGGTGGTCCAGAGTGCGGATCACTTCGATTTCTATGCCAGCATCGACCATGTCCACGGGGATGCGGCGCTGATCGGGATCACCATGCTGGAGGCCCACGGCATGTACACGTCCTTGACGATGACCGGGCAGCCCATGGCCCTGCCGGAGGCGGGCAGCTTCGACGATTTCTGTCTCCAGGAGCACCAGGCCACGGCGGATTTGACCGTCGATTCGCCGGAGGTCCGCGCCTGGATCGAGTTTGCCGAGAACAACAACGGCAGCCTGCCGGAGTTCCCGCTGCCGCTGGGCAACCCGCTGGAACCGACGGTCGCCGACATGGTCGGTGACACGCTGATGGACGCCGAACAGACCGCGCGATTCGAAACGGCCTGCACGTCTGCCGGGGTCCGCTTCGTCGGGGGCCTGTTCGCCTGCACCGCCATGGTGGATCATGAGTTCACCGGTGCGGCAACCTATTACGGACTCACGCCGAGAGACACCCGCAGAACGACGGACAATTTCACGACGCAGGGCTGGTTCACCGGGCTGGTCCCGATCACCGTTCCCATCGCCGCGACGTCGTTCGGTGAAGCCGCTTGGGCCGCGCAGAGTTCCTTCGATGGTGGCCTGAGCCTGGCGCGGGTTCCGTATTACCGCGTGCTGGAGTTGGCGCCCTGGTTGGACAAGCCTCGGCCGAACTTCCCGGTCTCGAACTTCCTGCATGGCGGCGCGGCACCCTTGAACGCCGTGCTCGCGGCCGCTGACATGGGCTATTCGAACAATATCGGCATCTATTCCGACGGTAGATTCTCCTACCAGCTGACGATCTATATATTTCGGTATGAGGCTGGCACCGTGATGTCGGTGATGTTCCCGGATAACCCGATCGCCCAGAAGTCGGTCTCCCGGTACATAGCCGCGATGAAATCGGTGTGCGAGCGGATCGCAGACAGCGGGCAATGGTGACGTGTTGTGAGTAGCGGGACCTCACGCGTACGAGGAATACAGGTGAGGGCCCGGTGGTGAGGACAAAGTGCGACGGCTAGCCGATTTTGTGGTGCGGTGGCCTTGGGCGGTGATTGGGCTCTGGGTGGCGTTGGCGGTGGCGCTACCGCTGACATTTCCGAGCCTGAACGACATGGCCCAGAAGCATCCGCTGGCCATGCTGCCCGGCGACGCGCCGTCCAGTGTGGCGGCCCGCCAGATGACCGAGGCGTTCAAGGAACCCGGCGGCGACGACCTGCTGCTGGTGGTCCTGACCGACGAGCACGGACTCACTCCCGCGCACGAAGCGATGTACCGCAAGCTGGTGGGCGCACTGCGCGAAGACCAGCACGACGTTGTGATGCTGCAGGATTTTGTCGAAACACCCGCTCTGCGTTCATTTTTGACGAGCAAGGACAATAAGTCCTGGGTGGTGCCGGTGGGGCTGGTGGGCGCGTTGGGCACCCCGGAGTCCTATGCCGCCTATAACCGGGTGGCCAATATCGTCAGGCAGAACACCGCGGGCAGCCCGCTGGAAGTGCACCTGACGGGACCGGCGGCCACCGTCGCCGACCTCACCGTCGCCGGCCAAAAGGACCGGCTGCCAATCGAAATCGCGATCGGGGTCCTGGTTCTCGCGGTATTGCTTCTGGTGTACCGCAATCCGATCACCATGTTGCTGCCGCTGGTCGGGATCGGGTCCGCCCTGGTGATCGCCCAGTCGGTGGTCGCCGGCCTGTCCAATGTGACCGGGTTGGGGGTGTCGAACCAGGCCATCATTCTCCTTAGCGCGATGATCGCCGGTGCCGGAACGGATTACGCGGTGTTCCTCATCAGCCGCTATCACGACTATGTGCGGCTCGGCGAGAGCTCCGACGATGCGATACGGCAGGCATTGGGCTCGGTGGGCAAGGTGATCACCGCATCGGCCGCCACCATCGGACTCACCTTCCTCGGGATCAGCTTCGCCAAGATGGGCGTGTTCTCCACCGTCGGCGTCTCATCGGCGATCGGGGTCGGGGTCGCCTATCTCGCCGCTCTCACGCTGTTGCCCGCCATCATCGCGCTGGTCGGGCCACGGGGTTGGATCACGCCGCGGCGGGAACTGACTGCGCGGTGGTGGCGGCGGTCGGGGATCCGGATCGTGCGCCGGCCGCGGGTCCATCTGGTGGCCAGTGTGTTGATCCTGATCTTGCTGGCCAGTTGCGTGGGGCTGGCGCGATACAACTACGACGACCGCAAGGCGGTAGCACCAGAGGACCCGAGCTCGGTCGGGTACACCGCGCTGGAACGCCATTTCGACCTCAACCAGTCGATCCCGTCGTACGTCCTGATCCGCTCGCCGCGTGACCTGCGTACGCCTCAGGCCCTCGCGGATCTGGAGCAGATGGCCGGGCGCATCAGTCAGGTGCCCAATATCGCGATGGTCAGCGGCATCACCCGACCGACCGGAACCGTGCCGCAAGAGTTCAGGGCCACGTATCAAGCGGGCCTGGTCGGCAATCAGCTTGGCAACGGTGCGGCGATGATCGCCAACAATATGAAGGACCTGAACCGGTTGGCCGGCGGGGCCAACACGCTCGCGACCAACCTCGGCGATGTGCGCGGCCAGGTCAGTCAGATCGCCGGCAGCGTTCAGAGCGTGGTCGAGGCCTTCGCCGCTCTCAAAGGCCAATACAGCGGCGACACACTGGTGAAGAACGTCGAAGTCGCCGCCAAGCTCGTCAACGCGGTCAATCGTCTGGGCAATTCGATGGGCGTCAACTTCACCGCGGCCAGAGACATGTTCGCCTGGGTGGGGCCGGTGCTCGTGGCCTTGCACGGTAACGCCGTGTGCGATCTCGATCCCTCCTGCGCCGAGACCCGCGGTCATTTTCAAGCACTGGTCGACGCGCGCAATGACGGAACCCTCGACGAGATCAACTCTCTGGCAGGGCAATTGCAGTCGATGCAGGACAAGCAGTCCCTTGACGCGTCGCTGCACCAGCTCAGCGACGCCTTCAGCAAGCTCACGAAGGTGATGCACACCATGGGGCTGGACTCGCCCGGCGGTGCGCAGGCGAGCACCAACAAACTTCGGCAGGGCGCCGATCGGGCTGCCAGCGGCAGCCGCGACGTCGCCACCGGTGTGGACCAGGTCGTCGACCAGATCCAACTCATGCGAACCGGCCTCGATCAGGCGGCGGCATTCCTGCTGTCGATGAAGCAGGACGCCGCAAGCCCCGCGATGGCAGGATTCAACATTCCGCCCGAAGTCCTCAATCTGCCCGACTTCAAGATGGCGTCCAAGATGTTCATCTCCCCCGATGGGCATTCGGTGCGCTATCTGGTGCTCACCAAACTTGATCCGTTCAGCGTCGATGCCATGGATCAGGTCAATGCGATCAGCGACGCCGCACGCAGTGCACAGCCGAACACGAGCCTGTCGGACGCCACGATCTCGATGGGCGGATATCCCACCGCGCTGCGCGACACCCGCGATTACTACCAGAAGGACATCCGATTCATCATCGCCGTCACCATGATCGTGGTGCTGCTGACGTTGATGTTGCTGCTGCGCGCGGTTATCGCACCGCTGTATCTGGTTGGCTCCGTGGTGCTTTCGTACTTCGCGGCACTCGGTATCGGTGTGCTGGTCTTCCAGTACCTGTTCCACCAACAGCTGCACTGGACGGTGCCGCCACTCGCGTTCGTCGTCCTGGTCGCGGTGGGAGCCGACTACAACCTCCTCTTCGCCTCACGATTGCGGGACGAAGACAGTCCCGGCGGCACGCGCTACGGCGTCATTCGGACGTTGTCATCGACCGGGGGTGTCATCACCGCGGCGGGTCTGATTTTCGCGGCCTCGATGTGGGGTCTGCTGTTTTCCAGCATCGGTACCGTGGTGCAGGGCGGGTTCGTCATCGGCGTCGGAATCCTGCTGGACACATTCTTGGTGCGGACCGTCACGGTGCCCGCGATCGCTACTCTGGTCGGAAAGGCGAACTGGTGGCCGTCACGATTGAAGTCGCAGGAGAGCGGTACGGCATGAAGAAGCTACTCGCCACGGCTACCACGCTGTTGACCCTCTGTGCCACCGGCGGAATCGCCGCCGCCGATCAGCCGTCGCCGAATCAGCCGAACAACGACGGGCCGACACCGATCGGCACGCCGGGCCGCGGATATGCACTGGGCGGCGCGCACGTTCTCGGCATCCCTTACGACGAGTACATCCGCCGCACCGGTGCGGACTGGTTCCCCGGCCTGAACCGGCAGATCGTCGATTACCCCGCCGGACAGGTCCAGGGCCACACGCTCGAGCGACTGTTCCCCGGCATCGGCAAGTTGGACGACAACTTCCCGGGCCTTGGCATCGACGGCCCGAGTATCGGCGAGTCGGTCGACGAGGGTGAAGGCAACGTCATCCGGGCGATCCAGGAAGGCGGGCAGGGCACCGCGATCGGACTGTCCGAGGGTGCGATGGTGCTCAACGCCGTGCAGAACCGGCTGGCCACCGATCCGAACGCGCCGCCGCCCAACCAGTTGTCCTTCGCCACCTATGGTGATCCGGTCGCACCCCACGCCTTCGGCGCGGGCTTCCTCGCGCAGAACTTCCCGGTGGGCAGTGTGGTCCCAGCGCTGGACTACACGATGCCGCCCCAGGTGGACAGCCAGTACGACTCCTACCGCTTCGTTTCGGCGTACGACAGCATCGCCGACTGGCCGGACCGGCAGGACAACTGGATGTCGGTGGCCAATGCGGTCGTGGGGCTGGCGACCGGACACACGGCCGTGGCCTTCACCAACCCGAGCATGGTTCCGCCGCAGAACATCGCCACCAGCATGAACTCCAGGGGCGCCAAGACCACCACGTACCTGATCCCCGAACAGCATTTGCCGCTGGTATTGCCGTTCAAGTACCTCGGGGTGGACGAACCTACGCTTCTTAAATTGGACGCGGTGCTGAAACCCTCAGTGGACGCGGGCTATTCGCGTAACGACGATCCGCTGACCGCGCCGATCGAGGTGGATCCGGTGCACGGCTACGATCCTGCCGCCGTCACCGCGCCGGCCACCCAGGCCGCCTTCGGCGGTGGCACGGATCCGCTGTCGCAGCTGTCGGCGGGGCTTCAGTACGTGCTGGACCACGGTCCAAGCGCGCACTGAGTTCTACACCCCGAGCAGTCCCGCCGAGAGCAACACGACGCCGACGACGGCCAGGAGCACCGCGACCTCGCGCCGCCGCCGCGCACGGACCCAGCCGTGCAGTGCCGTCATCGCCGAGCGGGTCCGCTGCGGAGCCACCAGATACGCCAACAGCGGTATCTCCACCAGCGCGAACGCCACCACGTTGAACGTCACCAATGCCCCGAACCGCACAGCGGGGGCGACCGCACCCGCGGCGATGACGGCCAGTGCCGCCAGGTAGTCGATCGAGGGCAGCGCAATACCCAGGCCTGCGACACCGGCCACCCACAGTGACTGGCCATCGAGCAGGCGGGTCAACCACGCCGGCGGGGTGCGGTCGCGGCCCTTGGTGACCGCCAAGATCGCCGCCGCCAGCAGGGCCAGCACACCGATGACGATCTGCACCCTGGGCAGCGTGAAATGCGCCGACGCCGGGATCCGGGACTCGAGCGCGAACAACACCACCGCGCCGACAGTCAGGCCCATCACGAAGCCGCCGCACAGGAAGGCGGCCAGTTGCAGGTGGGGGCGGGGACGATTCAGCATCAGCACCGACATGCCGATCCGAAACGGTTCCAGACTGACCGCGACGGCCATCACCAACAGGGTGAACCACATCAGCTGATCAGCTACGCGTCCAACCGGACAAACTGCCCTTGGCGGTACTGCTCGATGCTCGCTGCTCGGCGGACCTTGCCGCTCGTGGTGGTCGGGATCGACCCCGGTTCCACCAGCACGATGTCGGCGACCTGCAAGCCATGGGCACGTGAAATCGCCGCGATCACATCGTTTTTCACTTCTGCATACTCGTCGGAATCATCGCGCTTCTTGAGCTCGACGACAGTCACCAACGTCTCGGTCTGCTCGTCGGACACCGCGATGGCGGCCACCCGACCCCTGGTGATCTTCTGCACCGTCGATTCGATGTCATCGGAGTAGTGGTTGCGGCCGCGCACGATCAGCATGTCTTTGATGCGGCCCACGATGAACAGGTCGCCCTCGGAGATGAAGCCCTGATCGCCGGTACGCAGCCAACCGCTCTCCGGGGCGCCCGTGGGCGGGTCGATCAGCGTCGCGCCGAACGCGGATCCGGTCTGCTCCGGTTTGCGCCAGTACCCGGCGGAGACGTTGTCGCCGTGCGTCCAGATCTCGCCGACGGTGCCGTCCGGGCACAGTTGGCAGGTGTCGGCATCGACGATCCGAACCAGTGGCGACGCCGGCAGCCGGTACCGCAACAACGGTGCCCCGCCGGCCTTGGGCATCGCCGTGCCCAGGGACAACTCGACGGGGTCGAACTCGGCAACCTCCGGCACTCGGTTCGCGGCACTGCTGGTGACGTAAACCGTCGCCTCGGCCAGACCGTAGGAAGGCGCGACCATCTCGGGGCGGAAGCCGTTGGGCGCGAGACGTTCGTTGAACTTGACCAGGGTTTCCGGATGGATGCGTTCGGCTCCGTTGATGATGCCAACGACGCCGCTGAGATCGAGGTCTGCCAATTCGTCGTCGGTGGCACGCCGTGCGGTGAGGTCGAACGCGAAGTTGGGCGCGCCCGACCACGCCCTCGGCTGGCGGGCCATGGCCTGCAGCCATCGCACCGGGCGGGACAGGAACGCGATCGGGCTCATCAGGTCCGCGGGGCACCCGCTGAGGATGGGTGCGGCGATCCCGAGGATCAGACCCATGTCGTGGAAGAACGGCAGCCACGAGACCAGGCTGGTCCCCGGCGGGAACTTGCCCCCGTGGTGGGGCACGTATTCGGCCATCAACTGGTCAAAATTCGCGAGCACGTTGCGGTGCGAGATCATCACGCCGGCCGGCAGCCGGGTCGAGCCAGAGGTGTACTGCAGGTAGGCGATATCCGGTCCGTCGGGCACCTCGGTGTCGACGTCTTTGACGGCGTCGAGCTCGAGCGTGTCCACCGCGATCGTCGCGATCACGGCGGCGCCGTCGTCCACGTACTGTGCGGCGACTTCGAAGACCTCGGAGGTGGTCA
This sequence comes from Mycobacterium sp. RTGN5, assembly GCF_033804465.1. NCBI lineage: Bacteria > Bacillati > Actinomycetota > Actinomycetes > Mycobacteriales > Mycobacteriaceae > Mycobacterium > Mycobacterium sp. RTGN5. Next base: position 192,454 of record NZ_JAPZLA010000004.1, on the reverse strand, counting down.
GAACCACCGTCGGCGACGTGTCGGTCACCACGGCGCTGACCCGCTCGTCGTGCGACCCCGGCACGGGAACCGAAAGCGGGACAGCGATGAAACCGGCCTGCATGGCCCCCAGGAACGCGACGACATAGGCCAGGCCCTGCGGGGCGATGATCAGTGCCCGGTCACCAGGGGCGCCATGCTGGCTGATCTCGTGCGCGACGTTCAGCGTCCGGCGGTACAGCTGCGACCAGGTCAAACTCGCGGCGATTCCGTTCCAATCCCGGTCGTAATCGGTGAACGTGAAGGCGACGTCGTCTGGTGTCAGACCAGCGCGTTCGCGCAACACGGACAAGATTGAAACGTTCGGCACGGCCCAAGGCTACTCAACGGATATTTGAATCGTGCCGGACCCTACTGTGGCCGCGACGCACCGTCACATGTGAAAATGAACGTGTTATGAGCAACACAGAGTTCAGCCCCGCCTCGCTACGTGAGGCGTTCGGGCATTTCCCTTCCGGTGTCATCGCCATCGCCGCCGAAGTCGACGGTATTCGGGTCGGCCTGGCCGCCAGCACCTTCGTGCCGGTGTCGCTGGATCCGCCGCTGGTCTCGTTCTGTGTGCAGAACAACTCGGAGACGTGGCCGAAGCTGAAGGACTTGCCCGCCCTGGGCATCAGCCTTCTCGGCGAGTCGCACGACGCCGCGGCGCGAACCCTCGCGGCCAAGACCGGTGATCGATTTGCCGGGCTGGAAACCCACTCGCACGAGAGCGGTGCGGTGTTCGTGCACGGCACCAGTGTCTGGCTGCAGAGTTCGATCGAGCAGCTGTTGCCTGCCGGTGACCACACCATCGTCGTCTTGGCGGTCACGAACATCACGGTGCACGACGTTCCGCCGATTGTGTTCCACCGCAGCACCTTCCGCAGACTGGGCGCTTAGCCCAGCCTGCTCCCGCCGCGCGGGTCAGGGTTTCTCGCCGAGTTCTTCGCGGTAGCCGGCGATGCGCTGCTCGATCTCGGCCGCGTCGTCGGGCCGACCCTCTTTGAGAGCCAGTTCGGCGCGGGCGGACAGCTCGCGGATCGCCGTGCGAATGTCGTTGACGCTATGGACGCTACCCATGGTTCGAGGCTACCCAGATGGCCGCCAATAGGAACGGGCCGCGAGAAATCCCCAGAGAAAAATCCTTGGGAAATCTCGCGGCCCGCTACCCGAAAGCTTTGACTTACTTGTCCTTGTCGCGCCGGAACAAAATGTTGCCGAGCCACACCACCGGGTCGTACTTCTTGTCGGCCACGCGCTCCTTCATCGGGATCAGCGCGTTATCGGTGATCTTGATGTGCTCGGGGCACACCTCGGTGCAGCACTTGGTGATGTTGCAGAAGCCAAGGCCGTTTTCTTCCTGAGCCATATCGCGACGGTCGATGGTGTCCAGCGGGTGCATCGACAGCTCGGCTTGCCGCATCAGATAACGCGGGCCGGCGAAGGACTTCTTGTTCTCCTCGTGGTCACGGTTGACGTGACACACGTTCTGGCACAGGAAGCACTCGATGCACTTGCGGAACTCCTGGCTGCGGTTCACGTCCTCCTGCTGCATGCGGTACTCGCCGGGCTGCAGGTCCTTCGGGGGAGTGAACGACGGGATCTCCCGTGCCTTCTGATAGTTGAAGGAGACATCGGTGACCAGGTCGCGCATGACGGGGAAGGTCCGCATCGGCGTGATCGTCACGACCTCGTCCTCGCCGAACGTCGACATGCGGGTCATGCACAACAGCCGCGGCCTGCCGTTGATCTCCGCGGAACATGAACCGCATTTGCCGGCCTTGCAGTTCCACCGCACCGCGAGATCGCCGGCTTGGGTGGCTTGCAGCCGGTGGACGATGTCGAGCACCACTTCGCCGTCGTTGACCTGAACGGTGTAGTCCTGCAGGTCGCCGCCGGATTCATCGCCGCGCCAAACCCGCAGTTTTGCGTCGTAAGCAGCCATTTTCAGCCCTTCCGCTCAGGGTGCTCGGCCAGTTGATCTTCGGTGTAGTACTTCTCGAGTTCGGAGAGCTCGAACGTGCCCAGCAGGTCGGGCCGCATCACGGGCTGCTGCTCAGACGTCACCGTCACATCGGGCACGATGACGTCAGCCTCGCCAGGTGCCACCCGGCAGACCAGCAACTTGTTGCGCCAGTGGGCGTCCATCTTGGGGAAGTCGTCGCGGGTGTGCCCGCCACGGCTTTCCGTGCGCTGCAGCGCGGCCTTGGCCACGCACTCGCTGACCAGCAGCATGTTGCGCATGTCGATGGCCAGGTGCCAGCCGGGGTTGAAGAGCCGGCCGCCTTCGACGACGACGTTGGCGTAGCGCGCCTTGAGCTCGTCGATCTTGGCCAGTGCCTCTTCGAGTTCACCTTCCTTGCGGATGATGCCGGCCAGGTCGTTCATCGACTGCTGCAGCTCGGCATGCAGGGTGTACGGGTTCTCGGCGTTGGCCTTCGGCTCGAACGGCGATAGCGCCAAGGTGGCGGCCTCGTCGATCGCCGCATCCGTCACCGCGGGACGTGCGGCGAGTCCCCGCACGTAGTCGGCCGCACCGAGCCCGGCGCGACGGCCGAACACCAGCAGGTCCGACAGCGAGTTGCCACCGAGCCGGTTCGAGCCGTGCATACCGCCTGAACACTCGCCCGCAGCGAACAGGCCGGGTGTGGCGCCGGCGCCGCTGTCGGGATCGACCTCGATGCCGCCCATCACGTAGTGACAGGTCGGACCGACTTCCATCATGTCCTTGGTGATGTCGACCTCGGCCAGCTCGATGAACTGGTGGTACATCGACGGCAGGCGGCGCTTGATCTCCTCGGCGGGCATCCGGGTGGCGATGTCGAGATAGACGCCACCGTGCGGGGTGCCGCGGCCGGCCTTGACCTCGTCGTTGATGGCACGGGCGACCTCGTCGCGAGGTAGCAGGTCAGGGGTGCGGCGCGCGGAGTCGTTGTCCTTGAGCCACTGATCGGCTTCTTCCTCGGTTTCGGCGTACTGCCCCTTGAACACGTCGGGGATGTAGTCGAACATGAACCGCTTGCCCTCGGAGTTCTTCAGAACCCCGCCGTCACCGCGGACACCCTCGGTGACCAGGATGCCCTTCACCGACAGCGGCCAGACCATGCCGGTCGGATGGAACTGGATGAACTCCATGTTGATCAGGCCGGAACCCGCGCGCAGTGCGAGCGCATGCCCGTCGCCGGTGTACTCCCAAGAGTTCGACGACACCTTGAACGACTTGCCGATGCCGCCGGTGGCGAGCACCACGGCCGGCGTCTCGAACAGGATGAACTTGCCGGTCTCGCGCCAGTAGCCGAAGGCGCCGGCGATCGCGTCGCCGTCCTTGATCAGATCGGTGATCGCGCACTCGTGGAAGACCTTGATCCGGGCCTCGTAGTCGCCGAGTTCCTTCTTGTCCTCCTGCTGCAGCGAGACGATCTTCTGCTGCAGGGTGCGGATGATCTCCAGACCGGTGCGGTCGCCGACGTGTGCCAGCCGCGGGTAGGTGTGCCCGCCGAAGTTGCGCTGGCTGATCTTGCCGTCTTTGGTGCGGTCGAACAGCGCGCCGTAGGTCTCAAGCTCCCACACCCGGTCGGGGGCTTCCTGCGCGTGCAACTCGGCCATCCGCCAGTTGTTCAGGAACTTGCCGCCGCGCATGGTGTCACCGAAGTGCACCTGCCAGCTGTCCTTGGTGTTGACGTTGCGCATCGCGGCGGCGCAACCGCCCTCGGCCATCACGGTGTGTGCCTTGCCGAAGAGCGACTTCGTCACCACGGCGACCTTCAAACCCCGTTCCCGGGCTTCGATGACCGCTCGTAGGCCTGCGCCGCCGGCACCGATCACTACTACGTCGTAGGAATGCCGTTCGACCTCAACCGTCATTAGACCTCGCTCAAGCTATGGTTCGGAAAGTTCTTGTCAGCCAATGGATCTCAGCGTCAGCCGACGAATCGCAGGTCAGAGATGGTGCCACTGGCCACCAGCATGACGTAGAAATCGGTCAGCATCAGGGTGCCCAGCGTGATCCAGGCATACAGCTTGTGGCGGGTGTTGAGCCTGCTGACCTGGGTCCAGATCCAGTACCGCACCGGGTGCTTCGAGAAGTGCTTGAGCCGGCCGCCGACGACGTGGCGGCAGGAGTGGCAGGAGATCGTGTAGATCCACAGCATGACCACGTTGCCGACCAGAATGATGTTGCCTAGGCCGAATCCGAAGCCACCGGGGCCGCTCTCGGAATGGAAGGCGACGATCGCGTCGTAGGTGTTGATCAGCGAGATGACGCCGGCGATGTAGAAGAAGTACCGGTGGGTGTTCTGGATGATCAGCGGAATGCGCGTCTCGCCAGTGTATTTCGCGTGCGGCTCGGCCACTGCGCAGGCGGTCGGGGACTGCCACACCGAGCGGTAGTAGGCGCCGCGGTAGTAATAGCAGGTCAGCCGGAACAGCAGCAGGAATGGCAGCGACAGGAAGGCGTACGGCAGCAGCGACAAGATGCCCGACGTGGGCAGGATCTGCGGCCAGAAGTCGCTGGCCTCGCCGCATGCCTTGCTCAGGCACGGTGAGTAGAACGGCGTCAGGTAGTGGTACTGCGGGACGAAGAAGTAGTCCCGCTGGAACGCACGCACCGTCGCGTAGATGACGAACGCGGCGAAACCCAGGTCGGTGACGATGGGTGACTTCAGCCAGTTGTCGGTCCGCAGCGTGCGTTGCGGTATCTGGGCACGGCCGGGTGAGAAGACGCCGGTCGCCGGGCGGTTACCCGCAGGTGCGCTCATCTACTGTGATCCCCTTCGCAGAAACTCATCGGAGGGTACCTAGATCACGGCACCCGGCTAAATCGGGGTCAGCGTCGATTGTGGCCGCCAACGCCTTCGTCGTCGACGTCGCGCCAGAAGGTGCTGTCGTAGGGAGTGTCGGGAATTCCGATCTTCTCTCCGGAGACCACAGCCGTTTGCTGGGTTAGGGCAAGCTCATTGGCATCGATATCGAGAAGTTCCACGTCATTGAGGATGCGTTCGGCGTCATTGACGATTCGGCGCATTGCCGGAGTGTCGCCATATCGCGACTTCAACGAGGTCACGCAACGCCGCAATCCGCCAATCAGATGGTGAAGTTCGGCCAATTCTGTAGTGGTGGACAACGGGACCTCCTTGGGCTGAAGGTGTCATGGATCACATTACGACAATCGATGCTAGCCACATTTAGAACTCAACGTGAGACAGGTCACGTCGGGAATGGCGCTGCGACAGCCGTGTTGCATCGCGCAGAGGAACGATCAACCACAAGGAATGAGGAGAGGTGACTCCTGTGAGCAGTCTTGCCGAACATGCTGAGGCGTTGTTGGCGTTGCATCAGCCGGGAAACCCGGTGGTGCTCCCGACGGTGTGGGACGCCTGGTCAGCGTCACTGGCCGTGGAAGCCGGTTTCGCGGCACTGACCGTCGGCAGCCACCCGCTGGCCGACTCGGTCGGCAAGCCCGATGGAGAAGGCATGAGTTTCGACGACGTCGTTGCGCGGGTCGCCCAGATCACCGCCGCCGTGGACGTGCCGGTCTCGGTCGACATCGAATCGGGTTACGCGCAGTCGGCTGAGCGCCTGATCGACGGACTGCTCGGCGCCGGGGCGGTCGGCCTGAACATCGAGGACACCGTGCACAGCGAAGGCAAGCGGCTGCGGACGTCGGCCGAGCACGCCGAACTCGTCGGGTCGTTGCGGTCCGCCGCCGACAAGGCCGGGGTCCACGTGGTCGTCAACGCCCGCACCGATCTGTTCATCCGTAATGACGGCGACGACGCCGATCGGGTCGACCGGGCCATCGCGCGGCTGGCCGAGGCCGCTGCGGCAGGTGCCGACGTGCTCTACCCGGTCGGCCGCCACGATCCAGACACGATGCGCCGCTTGACCACTGAGCTCTCGCTGCCGATCAACGCGATCGCGATACCGGAGTCCGACGACCCGGCGTCGTTCGGGCCGCTTGGCGTGGCGCGGATCAGCTTCGGGCCGTTCTGGCAGCGGGCACTGTCGGTGCGGGCCAACGAGATCCTGGACCGCTGGCGCTAGCTCCCAGCGGCTAGGCCTGAGACGCCGAACGTGGGGGTTCTCGTTGAGGATCCTCGAAAAGTCGACGGCAAGCCCCACGTTCGGCGCGTCTAGGCCTGCGCCGGCAGTGCCGCGGTGTCCACGTCGTCGCTGGGGCGCTTGCGCGGCCGCGGTGGCAGGAAGTGGTTATCACCCCGTGGGTAGACCACCTGCGGCCACCAGAACCACCGGCCCAGCATGACCGCGATCGACGGCATCAGCAGGGACCGCACGATGAAGGTGTCGATCAGCAGGCCGATCGCGATCGTCGAGCCCATCTGGGCCAGTACGACCAGCTTGCTGATCATCATCCCCGCCATCGTGGCGGCGAACACCAGGCCGGCCGACGTCACCACACCACCGGTGCCGGCCATGGAGCGGATGATGCCGGTCTTCAAGCCGGCGTGGATCTCGTCCTTGAAGCGGGACACCAGCAGCAGGTTGTAGTCCGAACCGACCGCCAACAGGATGATGACGGACATCAACATGACCAGCCACTGCACCTGAATCCCGAGCAGGTCCTGCCAGATCAGCACTGAGATGCCGAACGATGCGGCGATCGAGCTGCCCGCTGTGCCGACGATCACCAGCGCGGCGACGGCGCTTCGGGTCAGGATGAGCATGATCATGAAGATCAGCGTCAGCGACGAGATCACGGCGATCAGCAGGTCGTACCGCGCGCCGTCGGACATGTCCTTGTAGGTCGCCGCGACTCCGCCGAGATGAATCTTGGCGCTCGACAGCGAGGACATCTTCAAGGCCTCCTGTGCGGCCTTGCGTTCCGAATTGACCCTGGCGATGCCGTCGACCGTCGCCGGGTCGCCCTCGTGGGTGATGAACATCCGGGTGGACTTGCCGTCCGGCGAGAGGAACATCTTCAGGCCGCGCTCAAAGTCCGGGTTCTGGAAGGCTTCCGGCGGCAAGAAGAAGAGATCGTCGTTCTTGGCCTGATCGAAGCTCTCCCCAATCGCCAGCGCCGTGTCGTTGGTCGCTTGCATCTGATCGAGCAGGGCCTTCTGCGAGTTGTACGACGCCAGCGACAGGTCCCTGCTGACCTTCATCGACGCGATCGTCTGGGGCAGCAGCGCCGTCAGCTGTGGAGCGAGTGCCGCGAGCTGGTCGGTATTGCCTTGCACCCCTTCGGTTTTGTCGGTCACCTGGTCGATCCCGTCGAGGGAGTCGAACAGCGAACGCGCCGCGGCACACAGGGGGATGTCGAAGCAGTGCGGTTCCCAGTAGAAATAGTTCCGCATGGGCCGGAACTGGTCGTCGAAGTTCGCGATGTTGTCGCGCAGCGCCTTGGTGGTCTCGAGTAGATCCTGTGACCGGGCCGCCGAGTCCTGGGTGAGCTGGGTCTGCTTGACGGAGAGAGCGTACTGCTTCTCCAAGATATCGATCGAAACATTCATCGTGTCAACGGTTTTGAGCTGATTTTCCAACTGATCCCGTTGGAACGGCAGGTTCATGTTGGTGGTCTGCCCCGCCACGCTCGTCTGAAACGGAATCGAGCTGTGCTGGATCGGAATGCCCAGTGGCCGGGTGATGCTCTGCACCATCGCAATACCCTCGGTGTGCATGACGTTGCTGGCAATCTTGTTCAGCACCAGCATGTCGGCGGGATTGCGCATGTCATGGTCGGCTTCGACCATCAGGATGTCGGGGTTCATCCTGGCCTGCGTGAAGTGCCGGTCGGCGGCCGCGAAGCCCTGATTGACCGGCGCGTCTTTGGGTAGGTAGTACTGGTCGTTGTAGGCCGGCTTGTAGCCGGGGATCGCCACCAGGCCGATCAGTACCACGAACAGGCTCGCCACGAAAATCGGTGCCGGCCAACGCACGACGGCGGTGCCAACGCGCCGCCAGAATCTGCTCTGTGGAGGCCGCTTGGACTCGTACAGCCCGACACGGCTGCCCAGGTAGAGCACGGCCGGACCGAGCGTGACCGCGATGGCCACGATCACGAGCATGCCGATCGCGACGGGCGCACCCATGGTGGTGAAGTAGGGCAGGCGCGCAAAGCTCAGGCAGTACGTTGCGCCCGCGATCGTCAGCCCAGATCCCACGATGACGGGCGCGACGGATTTGAAGGTGGCGTAGTAGGACTCGTCTCGGTCCAGTCCCATGCCGCGGTCTTCGCGGTACCGGCCGAAGATGAAGATGCCGTAGTCGGTGGCCGCGGCGATCGCCAGCATCGTGAGGATGTTGCCGGCGAACGTGGTCAGTCCAAAGGCGCCGTGCACGGCCAGAATTGACACCACACCGCGGGCGGTCAGCAGCCCGAGGAACGTCAGAAACAACTGGATCAGGGTGGTTCGGATCGAGCGGTAGACGACCAGCAGCATGCCCGCGATCGCCACCAGGGTGATCAGGGTGATCAAGGCGAGGCTCGCATTGCCGATGACGTGCAGATCGTCGGTGAGCGCGGCGGGGCCGGCGACGTAGGCCTTCACGCCGGGCGGTGCCGGGGTCTCCTCGATGACCTTGCGGACCGCATCGACACCCTCGTTGGCCAGCGTCTGGCCCTGTTCGCCTGCGAGGTTCAACATCACGTAGGCCGCTTTGCCATCGGCACTCTGGGCGCCGGCAGCCGTGAGTGTGTCACCCCAGAAGTCCTGGATGTGCTGGATGTGCTCGGGATCCTGCTGCAGCTTGCGGATGATCGCGTCGTAGTACTGATGGGCGTCAGGGCCCAGCGGCTTCTGGCCCTCGACTACAACCATGATCGTGCTGTTGGTGTTGAACTCCTGGAAGTTGGCGCCCATCAACTTCATTGCCTTCATCGACGGCGCGTCTTCGGGCGCCATCGGTGCGGAGTGCAGCTCGCCGACGACCTCGAGTTGGGGGGCGACGACGTTCACCCCGACGGCGACCGCGATCCAGAACAGGACGATCGGTATCGCAAGGATCCGGATCATGTGCGGGAACACGGGCCGCTTTGGCCTGCTGGGGGATTCGGGCGCGGTGACGGCGTTGGTCATGCGGACTTCACCAGGCAGTAGGTCTGGGCATTGACGCCATCGGCCGATTGCTCCTCACGGACGGTTCCGTTCACGGTGACGCGGCATCCAATCTGATCGCCATCGGTCTGTGCCATCAAACTGGCGCTGACGGCGGGCAACGTTGTCGACAGGGTGATCGACCACGGCAGCGGGACGTTCACGGTGTGCACCTTGGCCTCCGGGTCGAAGTAACTGATCAGTGCGGTGGTCCCTGGTGCGCCGTAGACGTCGTAGACCATGACCTTGGGATTGAACTGAACGATCTCGATGCCGGACCCGGCGCCCGCGTTCAGGTCCTGCGACGCGAACATCTTGTGCAGACGCGACACGACCAGCCCGGACACCGCTAGCACGACAATGAGCACCAACGGGATCCAGATGCGTTTTAGCACGCGACCCACCGGAATAGCTTTCACCCGAACACCTTCCGTCAAGGGGTCGACCGCGGTGCGGCCGCCTCTGTCGCGCAGTCGGCATTGGTGGCGAGTCGGCTGATGAGCGGAAACGCCACCCGCGCCGAGAGCCACAATGTCGACCGCTCCTCGTCCGTCAGCGTTGCGATCAACGCCGCCAGTCGTTCTCGGCGCATGCGCTTGCGCTCATCGAGTAATGTCTGCCCCTGGGCCGTGATGGCGATCAGGCAGGCCCGGCCGTCGTCAGGGTCGGCAAGCCTGGTCACCAGTCCCGCGCGTTCCAGCCGCTGGATCAGCTGGGTCATCGACGGCTGACTGACGCCTTCCTTGGCGGCCAGTGTTGTCAACCGAATCGGACCTTCGCGACACACCCGGTTCAACGTGAATGCCGCGGATGCACTCAGGTCAGCGCGGTCGCTGAGGAACCGGATCGTCAGGTCCATTGCCTGGTCGAGGGCATCGCCGACGCACTCGCTGACGTCCTGATCGGTCAGCTCATTTCCCACTCGGTATCTATATCACGCACGCTATATAGCAGCAATCACAGCCTGGGCTTAACGGGCTCTCAGCGACCTCCCAGGTTTGCTGGTCGGCGGGCACCCTGAGCGCAGAACGGCTCAAAGGTGTTGCGGTGCAGCTAGTCCCCAGAGTCGCCAGCCGCAGCCGAGCGGGCAATGGTCAACAACCGAAGTAGCCCGTTATATTCCGTCGGCTATCTATCGACCCCGATCTCGACGGTCGCTACCAGACGTCGCCGTCACGCCAGTCGCAGGTCAGCCCGGCTTTCACATCAATCTCGAGGTCGACCGGCAGGACGAAGATCGAGCCGTCGTCCTCCGGGGTGCGCGTCGGCCCGCCGGGACCCAGCACCGAGGTCGGCCCTTGCCAGTGCAGCCAGCCGCGGGGGCGATAGATCTTTTCGCCGATCGGGCTCGAGCTCAGTGCCCCGATCTCGTACGCACCGCGGATCACTTGCTCGATCGCATCCATCACGGCGTGTGCGAGCCCTTGTCCGCGCCAGTCTTCGTGCACCGCGACGCCTTCGACATAGCCGCACCGCAGTGCCGTGCCCGCGTAGAGCAGCCGCCGCTGTACGACGGCCGCGTGCGCGACCAGCACGCCGCGATTAACGATGACGGCGTGCATGCCGCCCAGGGCATGCTCCCAGTCGGAGTCGGTGAATTCGGACCACTCGGCGAACGCCTCGGTGACCATCTGCTGGGCGTTCTGGCGGGTTTCGGCGTCCAGGTCGCTGGTGTGAACCAGCCGGGCGGTGTGGACCTGCGCGTGCACACCCCCAGCTCTACCAGCCCGCGGAGCTCCCCGCTGCGATACGAGGCCTGGTCCAGTGCAGCCGCACCGTCTGACCCGGTCTGATCTGGGCGACCTTGTCGGTGTCGGCATCGGTGATCACTCCGATGACGGGATAACCCCCGGTGACCGGGTGGTCGGGACCCAGGATCACAGGGTGGCCATTGGGCGGCACCTGGATCGCGCCGCGGGTGGCGCCCTCACTGGGTAACTGGCGGTCGGGCCAGCGGTAGGCGAGCGGACGCCCGGCCAGCCGCATGCCCACCCGGTCGCTGCGGTCGGTGGCCACCCAGTCGGTGTGCACGAGGGCGTCGGGGTCGGTGAACCAGTCATCGCGGGGGCCGGGCACCACGTGCAGCTCGAGCAGATCCCCGGTGATGGCGGCCACCGGGGCCTGGTCGAGTTCGGGGTACCCCTCGGTGTGCGCGCCCACCGGCAGCACGTCACCGCTGCGCAGCGGGCGCGGGCCGATCGCCGACATGATGTCGTAACTCCGCGAGCCCAGCACGGGGTCAATGGCGATGCCGCCGCGTACCGCGAGATAGCTGCGCAACCCGGCATGCGGGGAGCCCAGCGATATCACGTCGCCAGCACTGACATGGTGAATACTGTTGGTGCCAAACGGAACTCCGTTGACAGCGGGATCGGTGTCGGCGCCCGTCACCGCGACGTCCAGATCGCCGCCGTGGACCCGCGCGGCGAACCCACCGAGGGTGACCTCGACGGTCGCGCGGTCGTCGGGGTTGGCCACCAGGCGATTGGCCAGCCGGTGGGCTCGGCGGTCGGCCGCCCCGGAGCGAGTCACACCGACGTGGGCCAGCCCCGGCCGGCCGAGATCTTCGAGCAGAGCCAACGGTCCGGTCCGCAACACCTCGAGCGTGATCATTGCGGGCTCCCGGTGATCGCCCGGAACTGCACCCACATGCCGGGCTCCAGCAGTGCGGGCTCAGGCCGGTCGATATCCCACAGCACCGCATCGGTGCGCCCGATCAGCTGCCAACCACCGGGCGACTGGCGCGGATAGATGCCGCTGAACTCGCCGGCCAGCCCCACTGATCCGGCCGGCACCGCGGTGCGCGGGTCGCTGCGCCGCGGCACCACCAGGCGGGGATCACCGCCGACGAGGTAGGCGAAACCCGGTGCGAATCCGCCGAATCCGACCCGCCATGGCGTGGCGGTGTGCGCCTCGATCACCGCTGCGACGTCCATGCCGGTGTGTGCGGCGACATCGTCGAGGTCGGCGCCGTCGTAGACCACCTCGACCACCACGTCGACGTCGGTGCCTCGGCGATCGTCGGGGTCAGTGGCGTCGATGTGCAGTCGCGCGAGTCGCTGCCGGGTAGGTCCCTGGGACTGCGGATCGGCGAGTTTTATCAGGACGGTGCGGGCCGCAGGCACGATGTCGAGCACCCCGGGCAGCTGTGCTGTGCGCAGCGCCGCGGCGATCGCCAGCACCTGCTCGGTCGACTCGCATTCGAGCAGCAACCCCTGGTCGCCGTAGTCACGGATTGTGTTGGACACCACGAGATCTGTCGCCACACTCATTCACCGACGGTAGATCCGCCGACGGGTTGGGTCGCCGCGTTTTCGAGCACTGCCAGAGCTGCGCCAGGCATCTCATATATATCGTGCGCGTCAGACCAGCTCGGTGTACGTGGGCTCGTGGCGTTTGATGTGGGCGATGACCCGATAGGTGACGGGCAGCAGGATCACTTCGACGGCGGTCTTGTAGACCCATCCCAACGCGGTGTAGGTGACGAAGTCACCGAAAGTGTTGATGCCGATGGCGCCCGCGGCGATGCTGCAGAACACCAGGGTGTCACCGAGTTGGCCGGCGAAGGTGGAGCCGACCAGCCGCGCCCACAGGTGCTTCTCCTTGGTGCGCTCTTTGATCTTGACGACGGTCCAGGCGTTGATGGTCTGGCCGACGATGAAGCCGGCCAGCCCGGCCACGATCAATTGGGTGTAGGCGTGGACGATGTTCTCGAAATGTTCCTGGTTGGTGTAGAAGTCGGCCGCCGGCAGGTAGATCGTCACCCACATCGCCAGCGCCGCCAGGATGTTCATCGCGAACCCGAGGATGATCGCCCGCCGAGCGGCCTTGAACCCGTAGACCTCGGAGAGCACATCGCCGATCACGTAGGTCAGGGGGAAGACGATGAATCCGCCGTCGGTGATGATCGACCAGTTTCCGATGACAGGCCCGAACGCGACACCCTTGGTGGCGGTGATGTTGGAGATGATCACCAGCGCGGTGAACACGGCGACGAGACCCGGATAGTAGCGCGAACCGACCTGTGCGAATCCAGGGGTCGGGGCGTCTACGCGCGCGGTATCAGGACTGCTCGTCACAGGTGCTATCCAAGCACGGCCGGTCAGCTCAGCGCGCGGGAGAGCAGCGGTGGCAGTTGATCGGCCACCACCGGGTAGGACAGCGGCGAGGCGAACGCGATCGCCCCGGCGAGGTCCTTTCCGGTGAACACGTTGCGGTTGGGCTTGGTGGCCGTCAGCGCGGCCACGGCCGGATCGGCCAGCAGCGCAGCCTGATCGGCGTCGCTCTCGGTGGACCAGATCAGTACGTCGGCGGAGTTGAGGGCGTCGGTGAGTTTGTCGCGGGGGATGGCAGCTCGGTGATCGTCGACGGCGAAGGCGCTGATGCTGTCAGGAACCTGAAAGCCCATCGCGGTCAGAAAATCGGTGCGCCACCCCGGCAGCGTCGCGCTCAGGGTGTCGCCGACGAAGTTGCCGGCCAGCAGCAGCGCCTTTTTGTCTTTGAACGCAGTGTTGTTCTTGGCCACGTCGGCGAACTTGCTGTCGACGCCCGCGATCAACTGCTTCATCTGTGAGGCCTGGAAGACCGCGGTGCCCACCGCGGTGGCCTGGTCCTTCCACGGCTCGAAAAAGGCGTCGTCGCCCGACTGGGCGATGGTCGGCGCGATCGCCGACAGCTTCTGGTAGGTGTCGGCGTCGAGGCCGGCGTTGACCGCCACGATCAGATCGGGCTTGAGCGCGGCGATCTGATCCACCTGAATCCCGTTGTCCAGGTTGAGCACAACCGGCTGGGCGGATCCGAGTTTGGACAGTGCCCACGGCCACACCCCGAGCGGTTGGTCACCGAACCAGGTGGTCACCGCGATGGGCACGACGCCGACCGCGAGAAGATCGTCCTGCTCGGTGAAGCCGGCGCTCACGACGCGTTTGGGTAGTGCCGGGATGGTGGTTTCGCCGAAGAGGTGCTTGATCGTCACCGTTTTGGGGGTGGCGTCAGAGCTCGAGTCGTCTGATGAACACGCCGCGGCAAGCAGCGCACCCGCCGCCCCGGCGGCCCCCAGGAACCCACGCCTCGTCCACTGCGCCCTCACGGCGCGAGATTAGCTCACTACCAGCGAGATGCCGAGCCCAATCATCGTGGCAGCGATCAGGCCGTCGAGAATCCGCCATGTCACCGGCGCAGCGAACAGGCCCGACAGCCGGCGCGCGCCGAACCCGAGGCCGAAGAACCACACCACGCTGGCCGTCACCGCGCCGACGCCGAACAACCACCGGCTGTCGGCGTGCTGGTTGGCCAGCGTGCCGAGCAACACGACGGTGTCCAGATAGACATGCGGGTTGAGAAACGTCATCGCCAGGCAGGTCAGCACGACGGAGATCAGCCGGGCCGAGCCTTTCTCAGCCGGCGCCATGCTCGACGGTCTCATGGCCCGGCGGGCCGCGAGCGCGCCATAGACGAACAGAAACCCCGCGCCCCCGATCTTGGCCACGGTGACCGTTTGGGGGTGGGCGGTGATCACCGCGCCGATACCGGCGATACCGGCGGTGATCAGCAACAGGTCGGAGACCGCGCACACGCTGACCACCGCGAGGACGTGCTCACGGCGGATGCCCTGACGCAGCACGAACGCGTTCTGCGCGCCGATCGCGGCGATCAGGGCGAACGACGTCAGAAATCCGACGAGCAGGGGCGAGGTCATGGAAATGACGGTAGGCAACAGGGCGTAATCAGTACAGCTAAAGATTCTTCACCCAGTTAAGTATGACTAATCTCGATTGGCGGCTGCGATCGTCCGGGTTCCTCAGTTAGCCCGGCGTGGAGGCCAGCACGTAGACGCCTGGTTGCGGTTATTGCGGAGCCTCGATGGCGGACATCACCAGCTGCAGATAGGGGCGGTAGAGATCCTGGCCGTCGATATGGCTGTCGAGAGTGATGCCATCGTTGACGGCCAGGATCACACGGGCCAGTGTTTCGGCATCGATCGTCAGGGCGCCTCCGATTCGCGCGACGTTCTTACTGATGAATTCGCCCAGGGCGCGGATGGTTTCGAGCCGTTGGGCGGCTACTCGGTCGCGCGCGTCGGGGTTGCGTAGCAAGAACAACTTCAGCTCGTATCCCAGTGCCGCATGGTCTGTCCCGCTGCTCAGGTCGCGCCATCGTTGTGCAAGTTCGTCGAGGTCGACGTCACTGCGGCGATGAAAGGCTGACATCACCTCGGCGAAGCCGTCTAAGAACCGCTGACGTTGGCGGTCGACGACCGCCAGAAACAGCTTCTCCTTCGCGCCGAACTGGGAGTAAATGATGCCGCGGCTGAATCCCGCGGCGTCGGCAATCTCTTCGAGCGCCGCGCCAGTGAGGCCCTTTCGGGCGAAGACTTCCTCAGCGGCGTCGAGCAGGATTTGGCGGGTGTGTTC
This sequence comes from Mycobacterium sp. RTGN5, assembly GCF_033804465.1. Classification (NCBI taxonomy): domain Bacteria; kingdom Bacillati; phylum Actinomycetota; class Actinomycetes; order Mycobacteriales; family Mycobacteriaceae; genus Mycobacterium; species Mycobacterium sp. RTGN5. Next base: position 176,970 of record NZ_JAPZLA010000004.1, on the reverse strand, counting down.
GATCCGACGTTCTTTGGTCCATCGTTCAGCCATGGGGGGATCCTCCCACCACTTTTGCTGGGGACGCACGAGTGTGCGCGGCAACGGCGTTCCACGATTCGGCGTCTTCCAACCTCTGCTCTGCGAGTCGGAGATGCCCGAACGGGGGCTCGTCGAGGATGTTGCTCGCCCAGAACTCCTCCCAGGGCTCGACGGGGCCGTCGAGGTCAGCGCAGCGGAGCGCTTCTTCCTTGAATCTCCTTGCTGCCGAGCTAATTCCGTACCGCACAGGGTGTAGGAGGCTCGTCAGCTCACCGTCCACGTGCCGTCCCCAGAGGAGAAGTTCGGCTGGAGGCTCGGTGTTCATGCTCCCCGCCAGCAGGGATCGGGGATCGCCAGTGAACTGATCGACCGGTAGGAGCAGGGTGCGAACCACTCGATCCGGCCAGAGCTGCGCGTCCCCGAGATGTACCGGCGGCTCAGCGCGGGCGCCCAGGATGCGCAGCGCTCGACTATGGGCCGTGTCATCGGTGACGACTCTGACCTTCCACCCCGCCAGGCCTCGGTCGAACATCAGTCCGCCGGCGCGACGAACCGCCTCCGCAACCCCGGCGGTGACCACGTCGAGTTGATAAGCCACGGTGGGCCCTCTCTAGTTACTGATGTGTGACGCTGCACACTTTTATACACCCTTGCATCAGAAATACAGTCATGTATATCGTGAGTCCGATCACATGCCGCCCCGAGATGGGAAATGCGCCATTCGGCTGGGCTCGACGGGCGGCTCTCGTCGGGACGCACGCCCTCGACTCCGTGACCACCGTCAACTGAGGAGAACTCCATTGATGCCAACATCAACCCGACCCGGAGAATGGGTCGACCCGGCTTCGGGTCTCGGCCTGGGATTGGATGACGTCCAGTCCGGGACGTTCAACATGACGATCCCCACCGACCGCTACACCTGTCCGGCGTACGCCACACGCGAGCGGGAAGCGATCTGGAAGCGGACGTGGCAGATCGTGGGCCGCGTCGAGGACCTACCCAAACCCGGCGACTGGAAGAAGTACGAGATCCTCGACCAGTCCTTCGTCATCGTTCGCGGAAACGATGACGTCCTGCGGGGTTTCGTCAACGCCTGCCGCCATCGCGGCAACGCGCTGTGCACGACCGAGACCGGCAACGCGAAGCGCGGATTCCTCTGCCAGTACCACCTGTGGTCCTACGACCTCGACGGCAGATTGAAGGGAATGCTGCGCGAGAACCTCGCCGGCCCGATCGACAAGACCGAGAACTCGCTCATCCAGGCGTCGGTCGACACCTTCGCGGGTTTCATCTTCCTCAACCCGGACCCTGAGGCCTCGGCCCTGCGGGACTACCTCGGCGAGGAGGTCGTCAGCCTTCTCGAGCCCTACAACATCGAGATGTTCACCACCGTCATGGATGTCACCGAGGCCATTGAGTGCAACTGGAAAGTCGTCATGGACGCCTTCGAAGAGGGCTACCACATCAACGGCATCCATCCGCAGTTGCTGCAGGTACTCCACATCAACCCGCAGACCGCTCGATACCGTTTCTTCGAAAAGCACAGCGCCGCAATGGCTCCGTTCGAGGTGGTGGGTGCCGGCGTGCAGGATCAGGTCGCGGGGATCCTGGCGCTGCCCGAGACCTTCCCCGGGACAGTTGCGGTCATTCCGCGTTTCCAGGAACTGATCGCGCCGTATCAGGACGCGGACGGGAACGTGACGTTCCCGGACGGCGTCACCGCCCGAACCCTGCTGCAACAAGCGACCCGTGAGGTGCTGACCGGCATGGGACTCGATGTCAGCGGCCTGACCGACAGTCAGATGGTCGACAACCAGGGCTGGGTGCTTTTCCCCAACTACTTCATGACCGTGCGTGCAGGCGAATGCCACGTCATCATGGCGAGGCCGCATCCCGACGGTGACCCGAACCGCTGTATCTGGCATGTGGCCAGCTACATGTATCTGCCGCAGGAGTTTCGCGACGCGGTGCGGGCAGAGGCGATCGTGGTCGATACACCGGGGAGCCACAAGTATTTCGAGGCACTCCAGCAGGACTATGAGCAGATGCCTCGCCAGCAGAAGGGCCTGCGCAACGACGGGCTCAACCACATGACGCTGGTCAAGGAGGAAGTCGTCATCGCGCACTTCCACTCGGTCGTCGACCGATTCATGGCCGACGCCGCTCACCGCTGAACTCCCACCATCCCCTGTCGGCACTGGAAGAAGGACCGAATGAATCTCGAACAACGCCTTGCCCATCACGTCCGGATGGCCGAGGCGTATCGCGACGCCTATCTGCGCCAAGGCGTGCAGGACGGCGAAGCCTTCGCTGACGCATGGAAATTCGCCGACGACGGCGTCTACGTGTCGCCCTACTTCACGGGAGACCAGGTGTTTCCGTTCAGCGAGTTTCCCACCGACACCGCCAAGGCCTCCACCATGGAGGCCAAGGCGTACTCACTGAAGTTCCCGGACTGGAAACCGGCCGGGTTCGACTACTGGCCGGCGTCGAACGGCCTGGTCATGAAGACACGGTGGGAGGGGCAGACCGAAGAGGGGGTGAGAATGGGCTTCTACTCGTACAGCTTCGTGCAGACGAACGACGAGGGTGAGCTCACGCGGTGGGAGACCCACGTCAATGACGAGTACAACGCCTTCCTCGATGTCGCGATCGGTGTGCACGGCCCGTCCCACGGCACCGGCGAGTACGTCGAGGCCCTGGAGCGGACACTTGCCGCCGCGGGGGTGACGGTGTGACGACGATCGACAAGGTCATCGGCGAGACCAGCGGACGGTCGCGGGCGGTGCTGGAGTACAGCCAGATCACCAAGCGGCTGGTCGAGTCTGCCAAACAGCCGGGGTTCACTGTCGAAAGCTGGTCACCGTTGGCCGAACTGATCGCCATCGACGAGTTCGTTCGAGTCGGCCCGTTCAAAGAGGTGATGAACTGGGCTGAGTACGCGGCATTCCTGACGAACTGGGCGGTGTCAGCGGACTGGGACTGCTCGTTCCAACGGATCACCGAGACAGCGGATTTGGTGTTCCTCGAGCTGGAGGAACGGAGTCGCATAGGCGATTTCAACAGCGTGGTCAACACCGTGTCGGTCTACGAATTCAACGCCGACGACAAACTTCGGCGAATCGCCGTCTATCTGCAGATGGAATTGCCCAACACGGGCAGCGTGCCGAACTTCGAAAGCGCCGGGGCCGCAGAGTGACCCAGCCGCACACAACCACCCCCAGCGGTACGGACCTGGACGGCCTGCCGGCAGTGCACCGCTACCCGAGCCGACCTTGAACCCCACCACCAACAGGAGTGAGCCACAGTGACAAGCGTGCAGGACGACACCGGCGTATTGGCCGGTGATGAGCGGATGCTCATCGATGGTGAGCTGCAATTGACCGGTAGCGGAGCGACTTTCGATGTGATCCATCCGGCCAGCGAGCAGGTCGCCGGGCAGGCGACCGATGGCACGGTCGAGGACATGACCCGCGCTGTCGGCGCCGCGCGGCGCGCCTTCGATGAGACCGACTGGTCACGTGATCTGGACTTTCGCTATCACTGCCTGATGCAGCTGCATGAGGCGTTGGAGCGCAACAAGGAGCGGCTGCGCCGGGTGTTGATCACCGAGGTGGGGTGTCCGGTGTCTGTCAGCGGCAGTCAGATCGAGAGCCCGATCGAGGAGGTCAGGCACTGGGCCGAGCACGGCAAGAACTTCCAGTACCTGGCCGACAACGGTGTCCATGACACTCCGCTGGGGCCGGCGCGGCGCAAGATCCACTACGAGCCGGTCGGGGTGGTCGGGGCGATCACCCCGTGGAATGTGCCGTTCTATCTGAATATCGCCGAGACGGTGCCGGCGTTGATGGCGGGTAACACCGTGGTCCTCAAGCCGGCGCAGCTGACTCCGTGGTCGGGCAGCGAGTACGGCCGGATCGTGGCCGAGGAGACCGACATCCCGGCCGGGGTGTTCAACGTCGTCGTGTCCAACGCGAACGAGGTGGGCGCGGCGTTGTCGGCCGACCCTCGGGTGGACATGATCACCTTTACCGGCTCGACCGCGACCGGGCGGGCGATCCTGGCCGCGGGCGCGGCGACGGTGAAGAAGACGCTGCTGGAGCTGGGTGGCAAGAGCGCCCATATCGTCCTCGACGACGCCGATTTCAACTCCGCATTGCCGATGGCGGCGATGATGGCGTGTGTGATGAGCGGCCAATCCTGCATCATGCCGAGCCGGATCCTGCTGCCGCGCAGCCGCTATGGCGAAGGCATTGAAATCCTGAAGAACATGATGGCCGGTTTCCCGGTCGGTGACCCGTGGACGCCGGGCAACATGCAGGGCCCCCAGATCAGCGAAGGCCAGCGCCAGAAGGTGCTGGGATTGATCAACAGCGGTGTCGACTCCGGCGCCCGGCTGATCACCGGTGGTGGGGTCCCGGAGAACTTCCCGGTGGGGTACTACACGCAGCCGACGCTGCTGGCCGATGTCGATCCGAATTCTCAGATCGCGCAGGAGGAGATCTTCGGACCGGTGCTGACGGTCACCCCGTACGACACCGATGACGAGGCCGTCGCAATCGCGAACAACAGCATCTACGGGCTCTCCGGCGAAGTCAGTGGTGGCGACCTCGATCGGGCGTTCGCGGTCGCGACCCGGATGCGCACGGGCAACGTGACCATCAACGGCAAGAGCCACTTCGGCATCGGCAGTCCGTTCGGCGGCACCAAACAGAGCGGGCTGGGCTATCGCAACGGCGAAGAGGGCTACAAGGAATACCTCGACGCCAAGACCATCGGCATGCCCGATACGGCGGCGTCATGACTCCACCGGCAGTGATGAATGCGCAGCGCCTCAGCGATCAACTCGAAATCAGCGCGCTGCTGCATAGGTACGCACGCGCGGTCGACACCAAAGACTGGGACCTGTACCGCTCAGTGTTCACCGACGATGCCGTCCTCGACTACTCCTCGGCGGGAATCCCGGTCGGCTCGCGCGACCAGATCGCCGAGATGTTCAATCAGGCGTTCACCGCAATCCCGTGGACCATGCACTACATCACCAACATCGAGATCGAGTTCGACGACGGGCGGGGCGACACTGCGCGGGCGCGGGCGATGTTCTACAACCCGATGCTGTTGCCGGGCATGGTTGAGCAGAGTTCCTGCGGCGGCTATTACCTACACGATCTGGTTCGCACGGATGTGGGTTGGTGTAGCAGACATCTGCGCGAGGACAACGTGTGGTTCATCAACCGCCCCGACCTCAATCCGCCAACGTCAGGACGTTGATGCAAATCTGGACCGGCACCGCGTTCATGCACACCGCCGAAGCCGTACCCGTAGCACGCATGCTCGATGAGGCCGGCTTCGACGGGATCGTCGTTTCCGACCACATGATCTACCCACGGAACCTGTCCTCGCCGTATCCGTCGCCAACCGGAAAGCCGATGTGGACACCCGAGACAGCCTGGCCCGACTCCTGGGTCCTCATCGGTGCAATGGCCGCGGTGACCACTTCGATCAAGTTCACCAATGCTGTCTACATCGCTCCGGCCCGACCCCTACTGGAGGTTGCCAAGCAGGTAGCGACCGCAGCGGTCATCTCCGGCGACCGAGTCACCCTCACCGTCGGTGCCGGATGGATGCGCGAAGAGTTCGAGCTGATGGGCCAAGACTTCGCCACCCGTGGTAAACGACTCGACGAGATGATCGTGGCGCTACCCCACCTGTGGCGCGGAGGCTGGGTGGCGTGGAGCGGAAAGCATTACCAGATACCGGAATTGATGTTGGAGCCCCATCCGGCGAAGGCGGTACCGATAATGTGCGGTGGCGAATCCGAAGCGGCGCTGCGTCGCGCAGCGCGGTTGTGCGACGGTTGGGTCGGCAACGCCTACACCTGGGAGGACGCTGAAGAAAAGGTCACCACCCTCAACACACTTCGGCGCTCCTACGGGCGCACCGACGCGCCGTTCGAGATCATGCTCGCGATACGCGACGTGCCGTCGGCGGACATGTTCCGACGGGCCGAGGATATCGGCGTGACCGCGGTTATGTGTAGCCCGTGGGCGATGGCCGACGATGTCGCGTCCGGTTCTCACGACGGGTTCAAGTTGACCGCCGACCGCTATCGCGCACCCATCGAACGGTTCGCCGACACCATCCTCGCCAAGATGTCGCGATGACCGAATCCGCTGCCAGGAAACAAGACCCGCGGCCCCCGGAGGGGGATTGGCTGGGCACGAAGTTCTTGCGATTCGAGCGAGAGGGTCCCTTCGGGGTGTGCACACTCGACCGGCCCGAGGCGCGCAATGCGATGACGCCGGCGATGTACTTCGGCATCAAGTACGCGGTCAACCACGTGGCGTCCGATCCGGACCTCGCGGGCCTGATCATCACCGGCACCGCCGACGTTTTCGCGCCCGGAGGCGACATGGGAGGTGGCGGCGAAGACAACTGGTTGACGTTCGGTTCCGCATTGGGCATGGATGCACTCCCGTTCGACACGTTGCGCCAGTCGGCCAAACCCGTTGTGGCCGCGGTCAACGGCCTCTGTCAGGGCGGCGGCATGCAGATCGCCTTGTGCGCCGATATGGCCGTGGTCAGCGACCGAGCGAGGTTCCGGGTGCCCGAGCTGTACCGCGGGATCGCTGACACCTATTACAGCCACATGCTGGCCCGGCTCATCGGACCGGTCCGGACCAGAGACCTGATGTTCACCGGCCGCACCCTGTCGGCCCAGGAGGCCCTGGACTGGGGCCTGATTGCCCGTGTCGTCCCGCACGACGACCTGCCCGGCGCGGCGCGGGAGGTGCTGGCCCAGTGCTGTCGGACCGCGCCGCACGCCCGTGGAACCATCAAATCGAGCCTGGACAACTACATCGGCCTGTACGACCGCATCGGCATGCAGGCCAGCCTCGGCGCACCTGAGTCGATCGAAGGCTTCTCGGCCTTCAAGGAGCGGCGCTCGCCGAGCTGGGTCCACCCAGCCTTGCGGCTCGACGAGCGCCTCTGATGTCAGCCCACCGACTCCTGTCGTCAGAAACGGAAGCAGCATCAATGCCAGAAGGCCTCGACGACCTGTTCGGCCTCTCGGGGAGGATCGCGATCATCACTGGGGCGGCCGCCGGCATCGGCCTGGGGATTGCGCGTGTGCTCGCGTCAGCCGGCGCGACGGTAGTTCTCGCCGACCGTGACCAAACCGAGGCCGGGCGCCAAGCCGCCGCCATCGTCGCCGCAGGACATCGCGCCGTCGCAGTCGCTGTGGATCTCGCTGACGAGACGTCAATCGTTGAGGCGTGCGCGCATATCCACCAAGCCTATGGACCGCCATGGTTATTGGTGAACAACGCGGCGCTGCAGGACCGTGAACCCCTCTTGGAGGCATCCGCCTCAGAATGGGATCGCATCCATGACGTCAACGCGCGCGGCGCTTTCCTGATGACACGCGAAACGGCGCGGGTGATGGTGGCGGCCGGATTGGGCGGCAGGATCGTGAACATCGCCTCAAACGCGCTGCGTGGTGGCCTGATCAAAGGCCTCACTTCCTACGCATCGTCCAAGGGAGCGCTGGTCGCGCTGAGCCTCGCCTCCGCGTTCGAACTGGCCGAGCACGCAATCACGGTCAACACGATCCTTCCCGGTGCGGTTATCACCCCAGGCGCAATCAACGCCAAAGGCCCGGCCAGCGACGGCCCTGCGACGCGCAAGACACCCTTCGGCTTCCAATCCCCAGACGAAATCGGCGCTGCCGTATTGTTTTTCGCTTCACCTGCGGCGCGTCCCATCACGAACCAGGTGCTCGCAGTAGACGGAGGATTCTCCGTCAGCCAGTGAGGAGACTCGCCAGAGTGCCGGGTGGGATCCGATTAGCCGGTAGTCATTGCGCCGAGCCGCCGTTCCATTTGAGTTCACGAATTCCGACGGTGGAGCTGTCCGGTTGCACGGCACAGTCGCGTCAGCGGTCTCGCGGGTGATCTGTACGGAAACGGAGTCCCGTCAACGCGATCGGCAGCACGTCGGCTGAATTCACGCCCCACAAGTCAACTAGATCCGGGGCAATCCTGAACGACCGTGCGATTCTAGGATCCGCCATAAAGATGAGAAAAACACGTCCACCATGCCGATGAGAATTCTGCAAACTAGCCGCTAGAGCCATCGTCATCCGTCATGACGAGCGAGAACCTACAAGTCTGCCCGCAGGTACGATTTGCTCGTCGCTCAACAGACGGGGCAGTCGAATGGCCAAACTTCTCTTTGTCGTGACCGGGGCCAGCTATTGGACCCTTCGGGACGGGACGCGACATCCGACCGGCTACTGGGCCGAGGAGTTCGCTGCCCCGTACAGCGCGATCACCGGCGCCGGGCACGAGGTCGTGGTCGCCACGCCCAATGGCGTTGTTCCCCACGTGGATGTGATGAGCCTGCGGCCGGCGATGGCCGGAAGTGCACAGATCGCCCTCGACTTGGAGGAGATCCTGAAGTCGGCCGAAGAGCTGCGCCGCCCGATCGAATTGGCCGACGCGCGCCTCGATGATTACGACGCCGTCTACTACCCCGGCGGCCATGGGCCGATGGAAGACCTATGGCAAGACGCCGACTCCGGTCGGCTTCTGACCGCTGCACTGGCGTCGGGTAAGCCGTTGGCCATCGTGTGCCATGCGCCGGTGGCCATCATGGCCACCCGCAAGCATGGGGTCTCACCCTTTGCCGGGTATCGCGTCACGGCCTACACCAACGACGAGGAAGACGCGGTCGGCCTGCGTGCGAAGGCTCGCTGGACTGCCGAAGACGAACTGATCAAGCTTGGTGTCGACTTCAGCCGCGGGGAGATGTGGCAGCCCTATACCGTCGTCGACCGCAATTTGTTCACCGGGCAGAACCCCGCGTCCGCAGCGCCGCTGGCCCAGCAGGTACTTGCCGCGCTCGGCTGAAATCTACTGCTCGACAACGACTTTCATCGAGGATCCCGCGCGGAGCGCGGGCGTCAGCAGATAGCGGCCGCGGCGATCAGCCCGAACGCGATGAGCACGATGCTCAACACGAACGCCGCATGACCCATTGACAGCGCCACCACGACGCCGACCACGGCGGCGATGAAGATGGCGACCATCAGGAAACCCATCAGGCCCCGGTGCGGATTGATCGCGCCGGACGAGAGCGGCACGACTGTCGACCTTCTCGAACGTTCCATGCCGATCATCGAAACACCTCCGGGTGTGACCTGGCTCATCATTCGGAGTATAGGTGATGCACATCACAAATGAAGAACGACGCGGCTACCGTATGCCCAGGTCCCGGGGTCGATTAGAGCCCGACCCGGTCCAGTGCGTCGTCGAACTCCTCGGAGGCCACCTTGTCGCCCCTGCCCGCGGCGATCGCCCGCTGGTAGACCTCTACGGCCTCGTCGCCGACCAGGGCGAACCGGGCGTCCCAGGCCGCGGAGTCCAGTCGCCAGTACCCGGTGATGTCGTACTGGTCGATCGTCCAGCCCTGGGCCCGCAAGTACCGACGCACCTCGCGCGATGCGGCGGCTTCACCGGCGAACCAGCAGTAGCCGTGCGCAGGAACGTCGGCCTGTCGAACCAGATCCGCCAGCCGGCTCGGCGTGACCCCGTTGCCGCTACCGAGGCTGGGAATGACCGTGACGCCGGGGCGGGCGGGCAGGTAGTCCAGGTCGTGGTGGTCGGTGGCCTCGACGATGACGGTGGTCGCGACGGCGGGCGGCGTTTCCTCGACGATGCGGGCGGTGGCAGGCAGCCCGGACAGATCGGTGACGAGCAGCTGCCATGCGATGCCCCGCGGCGGCCGGTACCAGCAACGGGCGTGATCGAGGCCGATGCGGTCCCCGGCGGTGGCGGCCTGCGCCCAGGTGCTACCGCGGCCCCCGGTGTGCAGCACGATGTCGAGGTCGATTCGGTCGCCGTCGTGACGGCGCACGGAGTAGGTGCGGCCCTCTTCGGGTGTTGCCGGGTCGAAGTAGACGCCGACGGCGCAGTCGCCGCCCGCCGGGATGGCGAGCGATTCAGGGTCGTCGATGCGCAGGCTGATCCGGCGCAGCCGCGGGCTCACCTGCAGTGTCTCGACAACCGATGCGGACGAGAAGCTCATCAGATCGCCCCGGCCGCCCCCAGGGCGATGGCCGTCACCGTTGCCACCAGCCCGTCCTCGTCGGTGTCGATGTCACCGTGCAGCCACGCGATGATGAGCTCCGTGGTGCCGGCCACCAGTGCCCGGGTGCCCAACAGCCGATCGACCGACGGCTTCGGCCGCCCGGTGAAGGGCATGGCATCGGCGGCCATCCGCATGGTGAATTCGCCCACCACACGTTGTTGGCGCTGCCGCAGCCGCGGGAATCCCGGCGACTCCATGTACAAGCGGGCGTCAGCGGTACTGGAGGCCAACGCATGCACGACGGTGCGCAGCACACCATTGATCCGATCCGCCAGGGGAGCGGTCTTCAGCACGTTTTCCATTGCGCTGCTCAGGCGGGCGTAGAGATCGTCGGCGCAGGCGTCGAGCAGATCGTCCTTCGTGGCGAACTCGGCGTAGAAGTACCGCTTGCTCAGTTTCGCCCGCTGGCACACCAAGTCGACGGTCAGCGGCGCCACACCGACTTCGCCGATCAGTTCGCGCGCCGCATCGTGCAGGCGTTCGCGGCGCTCTTGCGAGCGCTGTTGGGAACTCAGGCCGCCGTAGGTGCGCCCCTCGACAGTCATGACGACATCTTGACCCATCTGTGGCGCACACCATAATCTAGAACGAAATCGTTCTAGATGCCAAGGAGGTATTGATGACCGCACGGATCATGGACGACGCGGGACGCGCGCTGGCCGTCCCGCAGTCGTATGCCGACGAAGCTCAATTGCATGCGGCGCTGGCCCATTTGCGCGCGCACGCTCCGGTGTCCTGGGTCGACGTCGAGGGTTATCGGCCGTTCTGGGCGATCACCAAACACGCCGATGTCATGGATATCGAGCGGCAGAATGATCTGTTCACCAACGATCCCCGGCCGATACTCGTGGCGACCGAACTCGACGAGAAGCTGCGCACCGATCGTGAGGCCGGGATCGGATTGAGCACGCTGATCCACATGGACGATCCGCACCACCGCGACATGCGCAAGATCGGTGCGGACTGGTTTCGCCCGAAGGCCATGCGCGCCTTGAAGGCTCGTTGTGACGAGCTGGCCAAGATGTATGTCGACCAGATGGTGGAACGTGGCCCCGAGTTGGACTTCTCTGCGGAGATCGCGGTCAACTATCCGCTCTACGTCATCCTGACGTTGTTGGGCCTGCCGGAATCCGACTTTCCCCGCATGCTCAAACTCACCCAGGAACTGTTCGGCGGCGACGACACCGAATTGCAGCGCGGCGGCTCCAGTGACGCGATGATCGCGGTGCTGTTGGATTTCTTCACCTACTTCGCCGCGTTGACTGCCTCCCGCCGCGAGCATCCGACCGAGGACCTCACCTCGGCGATCGCCAACGCCACCATCAACGGTCAGCCACTGTCCGATATGGACACCGCCTCCTACTACGTCATCATCGCCAGCGCCGGTCATGACACCACCAGCGCCGGAATCGCCGGTGGGCTATTGGAATTGGTGCGCAACCCCGCCGAACTGCACCGGCTCCAGAAGGATCCAGGCCTGATGGGCACCGCGGTCGAGGAGATGGTCCGCTGCGTGACGCCGGTCAAGGAGTTCATGCGCACCGCCCAAGTCGACACCGAAGTCCGCGGCGTCCCGATCGCCAAGGGCGAATCGGTTCTGCTGTCCTATGTTTCAGCCAACCGCGACGACGAAGTGTTCGACGACCCGATGCGCTTCGATGTCGGCCGCGACCCCAACAAACATCTGTCCTTCGGCTACGGCGTGCACTTCTGCCTGGGTGCCGCCCTGGCCCGGATGGAAATGCACAGCTTCTTCTCCGAGCTCGTCCCGCGGATCAACACCATCGAGCTGGCCGGCGACCCGGAGCTGTCCGCCACGACGTTCGTCGGCGGGGTCAAGCACCTGCCGATCCGCTACTCGTTGAAGTAGGGTCGACGGACTCTCTCGGGCGATTGCGCCTCGGCGGCCAACGCCACCGGCGATAATGCCGGTGAGTCAGAAGTGAGAGGGAGGCGGACCTGAGCGCGCCCGGTGAAGCCCGTCTGGACGCGGGCCAGCTCGCGGCCTTCGCCGCGATAGTCGAGCTCGGCAGTTTCGAGGCGGCCGCCGAACAACTGCATGTGACGCCGTCGGCGGTGAGCCAGCGCATCAAGGCGCTGGAGAAATATGTGGGCCAGGTGCTGCTGGTTCGCGGAAAGCCTTGCTTCCCAACAGCGGCCGGGAAACCGCTGCTGCGGCTGGCCGCTCAGAACGCGATGCTGGAGGCGGAGGCCATCGCCGAGATGACCGGTGGTGGTCACTCCGCGCCGCGGCCGCGGATCGCGATGGCGGTCAACGCGGATTCGATGGCGACGTGGTTCGCCGGCGTGCTCCCGCAGCTGTCTGATGTGTTGCTCGACATTCGCATCGAGGACCAGGACCATTCCGCCCGGCTGTTGCGCGAAGGGGTGGTGATGGGCGCGGTCACCACCGAGCGCACACCGGTGCCGGGCTGCCGGGTGCACCCTCTTGGCGTGATGCGGTATCTGCCCGTGGCCAGCAGCGACTACGTGAAGCGCCATCTACCAGGCGGTTTCACCGCCGACGCGGTGGCGCTTGCGCCGTCACTGGCGTGGAACCGCGACGACGCGCTCCAGGACATGTTGGTGCGGAAGGTCTTTCGTCGTGCGATCGACCGGCAGGTCCATTATGTGCCGACCGCGGAGGGGTTCGGTGCGGCGGTGCGCGCCGGACTGGGCTGGGGAATGTATCCGGAGCAATCGGCCGCCTCGGCCCTGGCCGACGGGTCCTTCGTCCAGGTTTGCGATGTCCACCTTGATGTTCCGCTGTTCTGGCAGTGCTGGAAGCTCGAGAGTCCGCTGCTTGCGACTCTCACCAGCACGGTGCTGGCCGCGACAGAAGAACTGCGCCGCCGCCGGTAAGCGTATCCACAGGAAAGTCACAGCCGAAGCGCAAGGCGCGGTGACTGTTCCGGGATCGGACAACGCCGCCCCGCGCCGACAACGGCGACGCCGGGGTGATCAGGATTGACGTCTACGATCGGTCGGTTGGTCCGTCGATCGTGGAGTGGTGAATGCGCAATGTGATTCGCAGGGCGTGGGTCCTGTTGTCGATGGTGGCGGCACTGATCGCACTGCAACTCGGTCCGGTCGCCATGGCGTGTGCTGACGATGTCCTGCCCAATGTTCGGTTCACCACCACGTCTGGTGCGCCGCTGCAAAATGGTGCGACGTACGGTATCGGCACGGTCATCGTCGCGCATTTCGACGGTCCGGTGGACGACAAAGGTCTGGCCGATCAGGCGCTGCAGGTCGACACCTCGACGCAGGTGGCCGGCGCATGGCACTGGGTCGATGATCGGACCGCGCATTGGCGCCCACCGCAGTACTACGACCCGGGCACCGTCGTCACCGTGACCCCGGGGCCGGGGCCGCCGCTGACGTTCACCATCGGAGCCTCGCACGTGTCGATCGCCGACGACGCCACCAAGCAGGTGACGGTATTCGACGGCGGAAAGCTGGTGCGCACCATGCCCACGTCGATGGGCCGTGGCGGCACCGAGAAGGTCGGCAACACGACACTGAGCTTCTGGACCCAACCGGGTGTCTATACCGTTCTGGACAAGAGCAATCCGGTGATCATGGACTCCTCGACGTACGGTCTGCCGATCAACTCCCATCTCGGCTACAAGGAGTCGATCAACTACGCGGTGCGCATCAGCACCGACGGGGTCTACTTGCACGAGTTGGACGCGACGGTGTCGGCGCAGGGCAACACCGACACCAGCCACGGCTGTTTGAACCTCAACCGCGACAACGCCACCTGGTTCTACAACTTCTCGGTGCCAGGCGACGTCGTCGAGGTGCGCCACAGCGGAGGCAAGCCGCTGCAGCTGTGGCAGAACGGGGACTGGAGCGTGCCCTGGGATCAGTGGGCCTAGGGTGTGTCGAGCAGCCGGATCATGTCGGCGCGCATCTCGACCTTGCGCACCTTGCCGGTGACGGTCATCGGAAAGTCGTCGACGACACGCACGTAGCGCGGAATCTTGTAGTGCGCCAGCTTTCCCGCCGCGTATGCCTGCACGCCCGCCGCATCCAGGGGCGTACTGCCCGCGCGCATCTTGATCCACGCGCAGATCTCCTCCCCGTACCTCGGGTCGGGCACACCGATCACCTGGACGTCGTCGATGTCGGGGTGGGTGTACAGGAATTCCTCGATCTCCCGGGGATAGACGTTCTCCCCGCCGCGGATCACCATGTCCTTGATCCGCCCGACGATCTGGCAGTAGCCGTCGTCCCGCATCACCGCCAGATCGCCGGTGTGCATCCAGCCCTCGCTGTCGATGGCCTCGGCGGTCTTGGCCTCGTCATTCCAGTAGCCGAGCATCACCGAGTAACCGCGGGTGCAGAACTCGCCGGTCGCACCGCGTTCGACGAGCGCGCCGGTGTCGGGGTCGACGATCTTGATCTCGACATGGGGATGCGCCCGCCCGACGGTGGCGGTCCGGCGCTCCAGGTCGTCGTCGATCAGGGTTTGGCACGACACCGGTGAGGTTTCGGTCATGCCGTAGGCGATGGACACCTCCGACATGTGGAGCGCATCGAGGCAGCGCTTCATGATCTCCACCGGGCACGGCGCGCCGGCCATGATGCCGGTTCGCAGCGACGAGACGTCACGCTGCGCAAGGTCGGGGTGTCCCAGCATCGCGATGAACATGGTCGGCACCCCGTACAGCGCGGTGCAGCGCTCCTGTTCCACCGCGGCCAGGGTGGCGCCGGGGTCGAAGCCGGCGGCCGGGATGACCATCGTGGCGCCGTGGGTGGTACACCCCAGATTGCCCATCACCATGCCGAAGCAGTGATAGAACGGCACCGGGATACACAGCCGGTCGCCTGGCCCGAAATTGATCACGTCGGTGACGAAGAAACCGTTGTTGAGGATGTTGCGGTGCGACAACACCGCCCCCTTGGGGGAACCCGTTGTGCCGGAGGTGTATTGGATGTTGATCGGATCCTCTTGCGTGAGCGACCCCATCCGGGCGCGCAGCTCGTCGGCTGACGTCTGATCGCTGCGTTGTCTCAGCGACGCCCAATCCGGGGAATCGAGAAACACCACCTCGGCCACATCCGGCACCTCGGGGCGCACCTCGGCGACCATGCTGCGGTAATCGGAGGTTCTGAATTCGGTAGCCGACACCAGCATCCGGACGCCGGCGTGCCGCAGCACATAGGCCAGTTCATGGGTGCGGTAGGCCGGGTTGATGGTCACCAGGATCGCGCCCACCTTCGCGGTGGCGTACTGCAGCATGGTCCACTCCGCGCAGTTGGGCGCCCAGATGCCGACCCGGTCGCCCTTGTCGATGCCCGATGACATCAGTGCTCTTGCCAGCAAATCGATTTCACGATTCAGTTCGGCGTAGGTCCAGCGTCGTCCGGTCGGGACGTCGACCAGTGCGTCCACATCGGGATATGCCGACGCGGTGCGTTCGAAGTTCGCGCCGATGGTCTCGTCCAGCAAGCCAATGTCGTCGGGGCCGGCCGTATACGACGCCGTATAGGACATTGGCGCACCGTACCTTTCGCGCAGGACAGTCTTGAGTACCTTGCCGCTTGCGTTGCGGGGCAACGTGTCAACGACGGCGACGCGACGTGGGCGCTTGTAGGCCGCGAGGCGCTCGCGGCAGTGCGATTCGATCTCGTCGTCGGTCGGCGGGTCACCGGGGTCGCGCGGCACGATCACCGCCAAGGGCGTCTCGCCCCACTTCGGGTCCGGCACACCGATGACGGCCACCTCGGCGATCTTGGGGTGCGCCGCCAGGACGTTCTCCACCTCGGCGCTGTAGATGTTCTCGCCGCCGGAAATGATCATGTCCTTCTTCCGATCGACCACGTAGACGTAGCCGTCCTCATCCTGCCTGACCAGGTCACCCGAATGGAACCATCCGCCGCGAAAGGCCGCTGCCGTTTCGGCGGGATTGTTCCAGTACCCCGTCATCACCAGGGGGCCCTGATAGACGATCTCGCCGACCGTACCCGGCGCGACGTCGTTCATGTCGTCATCGACGATGCGGGCCTCGACGTTGAGCATCGGCGTGCCGACCGAGCCGATCTTTCCGATCGCGTCCTCGCCACGTAACAGGCAGGTGATCGGACTGCATTCGGTCTGCCCGAATGCAGCGACGATCTCGGCGCCAGGGAAGGTGTCGATCATGTTCTGCAACAAGGTGGTCGAGGCCGGGGCCGCTCCCCACCAGATGCGCCGCAGGTGCGACAGGTCCCGTGCGGCGAGTCCGTCGATCGCGCACACAATCTGCCACTGCGCCGGGGTCATCCAGCAGGAGGTCACCCGCTCCGTGACGATGGTGCGCACCGTCTCTTCGGCGTCGAACCCGCCCGAGGACGGGATGACGACTTTGCCGCCGGTGAAGAACGCGGGCAACATCCCCGATACCCCCGCGGTGTGGAACAGCGGTGCCACCCCCAGCCAGCAGTCGTCGTCGGCGCGATGGCCCAGCGTGGCAATCGAACTGAAAGCGTGTAGATAGAGGTTGCGGTGCGTCAGCACAGCACCTTTGGGGAAGCCGGTGGTGCCCGAGGTGTACATGATGAATGCGGGGTCCTGGTCGCCCACGATGACGCCGAGGGGTTCCTCGCCCGCACGGTCGATGGCGTCCTGCAGGTCGCCGCCGATGGTCAGCACGGTGTGCACCGATGACGACTGCGCCCGCTCGAGCACCGGCGCCAGCGCGGCGTCGACGACAACCGCCGATGCGCCACTATCGGCCAGCAGGTAGGCGATCTCGTCGGCGACCAGCCGAAAATTCAATGGCACCACGACCGCACCCAGACGCAGTGCCGCGAACCAGGTTTCGACGAGTTCGAGGCTGTTGAGCCCCAGCACCGCCACCCGATCGCCGCGGTTGATGCCGCGCTGCGCCAGTGCGTTGGCCAGCCGAGTCACCCGCGCGTCGATCTCGCCAAAGGTGCCGCGGCGGCGCGGGTCGGCGAATGCGACGGTGCCGGGACGTACCCGGGCGTGCCGGGCGAGGACGTCACTGAGGGTGATCCCCGTCGACGCGGACGTGGTCACAGGCCGACCCGGTCGGCGAGGAGCGCCCGGTGCTGCGCGCTGCTGCCGAAGAGGGCTTCGGTGGTTTTGGCCCGCCGGAGGTAGAGATGCAGATCGTGCTCCCAGGTGAAGGCGATGCCACCGTGCACCTGGGTCGCGGTGCCCGCGCAGAGGGTGAACGTGTCGGCGGCCTGCGCCTTCACCAACGGCGCGGCGACGGCAAATTCGCCGGGGTCGCAGGCACTCATCGCCGCGAACATCACCGCCACCCTGGTTGCGTCGATCTCGATCGCCATGTCGGCACACATATGTTTGACCGCCTGGAACATCCCGATCGCACGATCGAACTGTCTTCTGCTGCAGGAGTATTCGACGCTCATTGCCAGGCACGCCTCGGCGCCCCCGAGCATCTCGGCGGCCAGCAGCACCCGCGCGGTGTCCAGCACCCGCTCGAACTGGTCGGGAGAGGAATCGAGCTGTTCGGCCGGGGCCTGCCGCAAGGTCAGTATGGCGACGGGCCGGGTGATGTCGAACGACGGCAGCCGCTCGACGCTGACCCCTGGAGCGTCGGCGCTCACCACGTAGAGCCCGACCGCATCCCCGGCGCGTGCGGCAATCACGAACAGTCCCGCGACGTGGCCATGCAAGACCGGCGCGGATACTCCGTTCAGCACCGTCTGGCCATCGACTCGGCTGGCTGACACCGTCGCCGATGCGGGGTCGGCGGCGCCCGGCCCGGTGGCCGCGAACGTCGCGATGCGCTCTCCGTTGAGCAGGCCGGGCAGCAGGCGTTGACGTTGTTCCTCGCTACCCATGCTCAGCACGGCCTGCACGGCGAAGGCATGGCCGGCCAGCGGGACCGGGGTCAGCGCGCGGCCGAACTCCTCGAACACGATCGCCGATTCGACCAACGTGCCCCCCACCCCGCCGTACTCGGTCGGGACCGGCAGCCCAGGTAGTTCCAGTTCGCGGCATAGCCGTTGCCACAGCCGTTCGTCGTGGCCCTGTGCGTCGGCGACTTCACGGACCCACGACAGCGGGGTGGTCTCGGCCAGGAAGGCGCGCATCGAATCGCGAAAGTCCAGTTGCTCGGTGTTGTACCGAAAATCCATGTCAGCGCGGCTCCTTCGGAAGGCCGAGCAGCTGTTCACCGATCACGTTGCGCTGGATCTGGGAGCTGCCCGCGTAGATGGTGGCGGCCCGCGCGTAGAGCAGCTCGTCGAGCCAGCAGGCCGCCGAATTGGGTGTGCCGGGTACCGGGATGATCAGTGCGCCACCGTTTCCCGGACCGTCCGCGTAAAGCGCGTCAATCCCAAGGATGTCGACGGCCAGGTCGGTGTACCGGCGGAAGTATTCGCTCCAGATCACCTTGTTGATGGCGGCCGCGGCACCCGGTCGCTGCCCGTTCAGCAGTGCGGTCAGACCGCGGTAGCCCTGGTAGCGCAGGATCTGCACGCGTGAATAGCACCACGCCAGCTCGTCGCGTATCAGGGGCTCGGTGTGCCGGCCCCGCGCCCTGGCGAGCTGCCGCAGCCAATCCAATCCGCGGCCGAACTCAATTGCTGCCGTGGTGATCTGGGAGCCCCGTTCAAAGCCGAGGACCGTCATCGCGGTCGCCCAGCCGCCGCCGATCCCGCCGAGCACATCGGTGGCTCTGGCCCGGGCGTCGGTGAAGAACACCTCGGAGAACGACGCGTGCCCGGCCGCATTGACGATAGGCCGCACCGCCACACCCGGCTGGTCGACCGGCACCAACAACATCGACAGGCCTTTGTGCTTAGGCACTTCGGGGTCCGTGCGGGCCAGCACGAAGATCCAGTTGGCCGTCGGACCCGCCGACGTCCAGATCTTCTGACCGTTGACTACCCACTCACCGCCGTCGAGCACGGCTTTCGTCCGCACCGACGCGAGATCCGAACCTGCCTCCGGTTCGGAGAAACCCTGGCACCAGCGGTCCTCACCGGACAGGATGCGCGGCAGGAAGTGCTTCTTCTGCTCCTCGGTGCCCAAGGCGATCAGGGTGTTGCCCAGCAGGTCGACGCCGAACATGTCGTTCTCGTCGCGCTCGGGCGCGCCGCCGCGGGAGAATTCCTCGGCCAGCACCGCCTGTTCGATCACGGAAAGACCGCCGCCGCCGTAATCCTTGGGCCAGGAGATGGCCACCAGGCCACGGTCGGCGAGGATCTTGCGCCACCGATGCCGGAGCTCGTCACGTTCCTCGGGCGGTAGCGCGCCGGGACCGGTCCAGTCGGACGGCAGATGTTCGGCGAGGAAGGCCCGGATCTCGTCGCGGAATTTCTCCGCTTCGGGGGGATAGTCGATGTCCACCTGTGCTTCGCTCCCCGGTCAGGGCCGGTTCTTGCTGGCGGGCAGGATCTCCGGAGCCAGCCGCCAGTCTTCGAGTCCGTCCTCAAGGGTGCCGATGCCCAGCGGATTGCCATTCAGTTCGGCCCAATGCGAGTGATTGAGCTGGTGCAGCGAGAAGCAGGCGTCCAGCGCGGTGGAGAAGCCCATGGCATCCACGGTCTGGTTCACCGATTCCTTGATCAGCAGCGACGCGACAGTCGGGACCTTGGCGATGCGGCGGGCGAACTCGATGGTGCGCTCCGAGAGCTCATCGCCTGCGAAGACCTTGCTGACCATCCCGAGGGCGTGGGCGTCGTCGGCGCTCAGCGAGTCACCGGTGAGCAGCAGTTCTTTGGCCTTGCGTGGGCCGAATTCCCAGGGGTGGCCGAAGTACTCGACCCCGCACATCCCCAACCGGGTGCCGACCACGTCGGCGAAGGTCGTGTCCTCCGCGGCGACGATGAGATCGCAGCACCAGGTCAGCATCAGACCCGCCGACAAGACCAGTCCGTGCACCTCGGCAATGGTGATCTTGCGCAGGTTTCGCCACCGCTTGGTGTTCTGGAAGAAGTAGTGCCATTCCTGCCGGTGCCGGGCATCGGCGCCGGTCAGCGTCCCGCCGTTGCATAGGTAGGTGGGGTGCTGGCCGGAACCGTTCGAGCGTTCCCGGACGTCATCGGAGGAACCGAGGTCGTGGCCCGCTGAGAAGCAGGGCCCTGCGCCGCGCAGGATCACCACGCGGACGGTGTCGTCCTCTTCAGCGAGTTCGAACGCCGTCCCGAGCTCGACGAGCATTCCCCGGTTCTGCGCGTTGCGCTGTTTCGGGCGATCGAGAGTGATCACGGCGATCCGGCCGTCGTCGATGACCTCGTACCCGATGTAGTCGAAATGCTGCACGAATGCTCCCTTCCCTCGCTGCGGATGGCCGCCGCTGTTGCAGCACGCTACGCGGGCGATGATCAAAATGTCCATAGCCGATACGCTCATAAAGAAACTTGTGGCTCAGTAAACAAGCAAGAAAAAGTGGTTCTTGCATCTGGTCAAGTATCTTGCTAGTACTGTGTTGTAAGTCGCAGCCGAGGGATCAGATGCGCTTGCTCGACCACTACCGAGAGGGTTCAAGATGGAGATCGGACTTTTCCTGATGCCGGCGCATCCACCGGAGCGCAGCCTGTACGACGCGACCCAGTGGGACCTTGACCTCATCACGCTGGCCGACGAGCTCGGCTACGTGGAGGCGTGGGTCGGCGAGCACTTCACGGTGCCGTGGGAACCGATCTGCGCGCCGGATCTGCTGCTGGCTCAGGCGCTGCTGCGCACCAAGAACATCAAGCTCGCTCCCGGCGCGCATCTGCTGCCGTATCACCATCCGGTCGAGCTGGCCCATCGGGTGGCCTACTTCGACCACCTCGCGCAGGGCCGGTTCATGCTCGGTGTCGGCGCCAGCGGTATCCCGGGGGACTGGGCGTTGTTCGACGTCGACGGCAAGAACGGTGAGCACCGCGAGATGACCCGCGAAGCGCTCGAAATCATGTTGAAGGTCTGGACCGAGGATCAGCCGTGGGAGTTCCGCGGAAAGTACTGGAACGCCAACGGAATCGCGCCGATGTTCGACGGCCTGATGAGGCGGCACATCAAGCCCTTCCAGGCACCTCACCCCCCGATCGGGGTGACCGGGTTCAGCGCGGGCTCCGAGACCCTGAAGATGGCCGGCGAGCGGGGCTACCTCCCGATGAGCCTGGACCTCAACACCGAATATGTTGCCTCGCACTGGGACGCGGTGCTCGAAGGTGCCGCCCGGTCGGGACGTACGCCGGATCGCAAGGACTGGCGGCTGGTGCGCGAGGTCGTCGTCGCCGAAACAGACGAACAGGCGTTCCGCTACGCGGTGGACGGCATGATGGGCCGCAACATGCGCGAGTACGTCTTGCCGACCTTCCGGATGTTCGGCATGACCAAGTTCTACAAGCACGACCCGTCGGTGCCCGATGAGGATGTGACCCCGGAGTACTTGGCCGAGAACACCTTTGTCGTCGGCTCGGTCGAAACGGTGGTCGACAAGCTGGAAGCCACCTACGACCAGGTCGGCGGGTTCGGACATCTGCTGATCCTCGGTTTCGATTACCTCGACAATCCGGGTCCGTGGAAAGAGTCCATGCGGCTGCTGGCCGAAGAGGTCATGCCGCGGCTCAACGCGCGCATCGCCAAGAAACCGGCGTCGGCGATCGTCTAACCGGGATCCATAGGACCGAATCGGACCGAGAGGAAGAGCCATGCAGGTGGCTACAAACGTCCCAGCGATCACCGTGCGGTATTCGGACGGAACGCACAAGACGATGCCAGTGCAGCCCGACCAGTCGATCCTGGACGCTGCCGAGGAACACGGCATTGCGATCGTCAACGAATGCCAGAGCGGGATCTGCGGAACCTGCGTGGCCACCTGCGCCTCAGGCGATTACGAGATGGGCCGCACCGAAGGGCTCTCCGAGGTCGAACGGGATGCTCGAAAGGTGTTGACCTGTCAGACCTTCGCGAAGTCAGACTGTGTGATCAGTCTGCAGTACCCGGCCGATGACAACGCCGCGCGGCTGGTCATCGGCACTGGTGTGGTGACAGCGGTTGAGCACGTGTCGCCGACAACGGCGCTGCTGCGTGTCGATGTCTCCGGGCTGGAGCCGCTGGTCTATCTGCCGGGACAGTTCGCTCAGTTGCAGGTGCCAGGGACGAGCGTGTGGCGCAACTATTCCTATGCCCATCCCGCCGACGGACGCACCGAGGTGGAGTTCATCGTCCGACTGCTGCCTCAGGGCGTGATGTCGGACTATCTGCGCGAGAAGGCCAAAGTCGGCGACCGAATCGCCATGCGGTGCAGCAAGGGCGGCTTTTATCTGCGCCAGCCCGCCCGGCCGGTGGTCCTGGTGGCCGGCGGCACCGGATTGTCGGCGATCCTTGCGATGGCGCAGAGCCTGGACGACGGCCACCGCGGGCCGGTCCATCTGTTGTACGGCGTGAGTTACGCCGACGATCTCTGCAAACTGGATGAACTCGAGGTCCTGAAGCGGCGGCTACCGGGGCTGGAAGTCCACACCGTCGTCTCCCGTCCGAGCGCCGAGTGGCACGGGCCGCTGGGGCGGGTCACCGATGTCCTCGACGCGCGCATGTTCGACGGCGGTAACGCCGACGTGTACCTGTGTGGCCCGGCGGGACTGGTGCGCGACACCCAAAAGTGGCTGGACGACAACGGTATCCACGGGACCGGTCTGTACTACGAGAAGTTCGTGGCCAGCGGGGCCCGGCGCCGGCGCACGGCACCACGGCTGGACTACGCCACGATCGATCTGGCCGACGTTCGCCGCCGCGGGCGCGGCACCGCGGTCGTGGTCGGTGGCAGCATCGCGGGAATCGCCGCAGCCAAGGTGCTCAGCGAGACATTCGACAAGGTCATCGTCCTGGAAAAGGATGCACCGCACGCCCGCCGCGAGGGCAGGCCGGGCGCGGCACAAGGCTGGCACCTGCACCATCTGCTCACCGCAGGCCGCATCGAACTGGAGCGGTTCTTCCCCGGAATCATCGACGATATGGTGCGCGAGGGCGCGTTCGACGTCGACATGGCCGCCCAGTACCGCATTCGGCTCGGCGGCAGCTGGAAGAAACCAGGTACCGGGCCCATCCAGATCGTCTGCGCCGGCCGGCCGTTGCTCGAGTGGTGTGTGCGCCGCCGCCTGGACGACGAACCTCGGATCAGCTTCCGCTATGAATCCGAAGTCGCCGACCTGATCTATGACCGTGGCAACGACGGCGTCATCGGCGTCGCGGTCGCCGACGACGGAGGCGAACTCGAGCTGGTACCAGCAGAATTCGTGGTCGATGCGTCGGGAAAGAACACGCACTTCCCGGAGTTCCTTGATCGCATCGGCATCGGGGCGCCGGAGGTCGAGCAGGACATCATCAACTGCTTCTACTCCACGATGTTTCACCGGGTGCCGCCGGAGCGGCAGTGGGACGACAAGGTGATGGTCATCTGCTACGCGTACCGCCCGTACGAGGACACCTACGCGGCGCAGTACTACACCGACAGCTCGCGAACCATCTTGTCCACGTCACTGGTCGCCTACAACTGCTATTCGCCCCCACGTACGGCACAGGAGTTCCGGGAGTTCGCCAATCTCATGCCGTCGGCGGTGATCGGGGAGAACATCGACGGGCTCGAGCCGGCCTCGCCGATCTACAACTTCCGCTACCCCAACATGTTGCGGCTGCACTACGAGAAGAAACGCAACCTTCCGCGGGGGCTGCTGGTCGTCGGTGATGCCTACACCAGTGCCGACCCCGTATCTGGCCTGGGGATGACGCTGGCGCTCAAGGAAGTTCGGGAGATGCAACTGCTGCTCGCGAAGTACGAGCCCACTCACCCCGATCTGCCGCGCCGCTATTTCCGCACGATCGCCAAGCTGGCCGACACCGCCTGGTTCGTCATCCGCGAACAGAACCTGCGCTTCGACTGGCTCAAGGACGTGGACAAGAAGCGGCCCTTCTACTTCGGCGCACTTACCTGGTACATGGACCGGGTGATGGAGTTGGTCCACGACGATCCGGACACCTACAACGAGTTCCTCGCCGTCGTCCATCTGGTCAAACCGGCAGCTGCACTGATGACGCCCAAGGTCGCGGCGCGCGTGGTCGGCAAATGGGCTCGGACCAAGCTGTCCGGACAGAAGACCCTCATCGCCCGCAACTACGAGAACCGCACCATCCCATCACCCGACCACCTGGTCCAAACCGAGGAAATCCCGGTCGGTTTGGCGACAACCCGCTCCCCTTAGAGAAGAGGCACAGATGATCCATCGGATGCTGAACTGCCGGGGCACCCGGATCCACGCCGTCGAAGAGGGCGAGGGGCCGCTGGTTGTGCTGGTGCACGGATTTCCCGAGTCGTGGTATTCCTGGCGGCACCAGCTCCCCGCCCTGGCCGCCGCGGGGTACCGGGTGGTGGCCATCGACCAGCGGGGCTACGGCCAATCCTCGAAGTACCGGGTGCAAACCGCCTACCGCATCAAGGAATTGGCCGGCGACATCCTCGGAGTCATCGACGCCTACGGCGAGAAACAGGCGGTGGTCATCGGTCACGACTGGGGTGCCCCGGTCGCGTGGACCTTCGCCTGGCTGCATCCCGACCGCTGCCGTGGCGTGGTGGGGATCAGCGTGCCGTTCGCCGGACGTGGCGTGATCGGCTTGCCCGGCAGCCCCTTCGGTGAGCAGCGGCCCAACGACTACCACGTGGAACTGGCCGGCCCGGGCAAGGTCTGGTACCAGGACTACTTCTCCGAGCAGGACGCCATCATCGCCGAGATCGAAGAAGATCTGCGCGGCTGGCTGCTCGGTCTCACCTACACGGTGTCCGGAGATGCCATGGCGGCCGCGACTGCGGCCGCGGTGGCAGCCGGGGTCGACCTCGCCGCGATGGACCCGATCGAGGTGATCCGCTCCGGCCCGCTGTGCATGCCGCACGGGGCGCGGCTCAAGGATGCCTTCGTCTACCCCGAGACCATGCCGGACTGGTTCACCGAAGCCGACCTCGACTTCTACACAGGGGAATTCGAACGATCCGGTCTGGGCGGGCCGTTGAGCTTCTACCACAACCTCGACAACGATTGGCACGACCTCGCTGAGTACGAGGGCACCCCGCTGACCCCGCCGGCGCTGTTCATCGGTGGTCAATACGACGTCGGCACTACCTGGGGTGCCGAAGCCACCGAACGCGCACACGAGGTGATGCCGAACTACTGCGGCACCCACATGGTCGATGGCGTCGGGCACTGGATCCAACAGGAGGAGCCCAAGGAAACCAACCGGCTGCTCCTCGATTTCCTCACCGGATTGTCGTAAGGGGTGTTTCGGCAATGAGAACCTCGCACGGGCGCGTGCGCCGCGCCGTCTCCGCCGTCGCCACCGGCCGCCCGGTCGTGGTGGTGGACGACGTTGAGGCCCAAGGCTATGTGGTGTTCGCGGCGGATGCCGCGACGCCGGAGCTCCTCACGTTCACTGTGCGGCACACCTCGGGCTACGTCCGGGTCGCTCTGCCGGGTTCGGAATGTGAGCGGTTGAACCTGCCGCCGGTGTGTCACCAGGACGGTGAACCCACCGGCACGGCAACCCATCGGGTCGCCGTTGATTTCCGCGAGACCGGCACCGGCATCTCGTCGATCGATCGTGCCCACACCATCGCCGCCTTGGCCGCAGCCGACGCCACGGCGGCCGATTTCCGCAGGCCGGGCCATGTGGTCCCGGTTCAGGCCGGACGGCACGGAGTGTTGGGGGCGTCGCCAGGTGCGGCGGAGGCAGCCGTCGACCTGGCATCCCTCGGCATGAGACGACCGGCCGGTGTGCTGTGCGAGCTTGTCTCCCAGCAGAACCCGGTCGCGATGGCAGACAGGAACGAGCTGGCTTCGTTCGCCGAGCGCCACCGGCTCCCCTTCGTCTCGATCGCCGAGATCGCCGCGTACCGGCGGCGTAGCGAGCCGCAGGTGGTGCGTTCGGCAGAGACGACAGTGCCGACTGTCGCCGGCACATTCCGGGTGGTCGGCTTCCGCGACACCGGTGACGGATGCGAGCATTTGGCGATGATCGCGGGCCGCGCCGACGCCGATGCGCCCATGCCGCTGCACGTCCACGTCGAGTGCATCACTGGCGATGTCTTCGGATCCCTGGTCTGTCGGTGCGGCGCCGAACTCGACAATGCGGTTACGGCGATGCGCGCCACGGGCACCGGCATGATCATCTACCTGCGCCCGTCGGCACCCCGCGCCTGTGGTCTGCTCACCAGCACCACCGCGCCGGATCTCCTGTCGGAGACCGTTGCGTGGATCCTGCGTGACCTCGGCGTGTATACCGTGCGGCTGTCCGACGATGCACCCGAGCTGGGCCTGCTGATGTTCGGGGCGATCCGCGAGCATGGCCTGCACGTCGAGTCGGCCGCGTCGCTGCGGTTGGCGGTCGGCTGAGAAGTGCTGGGACACAACACGATGGGAGAGATGGCTCGATGACGCATCCGGACCTGGCCGGCAAAGCCGCGATCGTGACCGGTGCGGGAGCCGGCATCGGCCTCGCAATCGCGCGACGACTGGCCGCCGAGGGCTGCCGGGTCCTGTGCGCGGACATCAACGCCGCCTCCGCCGACGCCGCCGCCTCGGAGATCGGCGGCGGCGCGATCGGCCACCGGGTGGATGTCAGCGAAGAGGCACAGGTGATCGCGATGGTCGAGGCCTGCGTCACGGCGTTCGGCGGGGTCGACAAGCTCGTCGCCAACGCCGGCGTCGTGCATTTCGCGCCGCTGCTGGAGACCGAAGTCGACGACTTCGATCGGGTCATCCGCATCAATCTGCGCGGCGCGTGGTTGTGTACCAAGCACGCCGCGCCGCGGATGATCGAGCGTGGCGGCGGTGCCATCGTGAACATGTCGTCACTGGGCGGTCAGGTCGCGGCCGCGGGCACATCCGCCTACGGCATGTCCAAGGCCGGCATCATTCACCTCAGTCGCATCACTGCGGCCGAATTGCGTTCGGCGAATGTGCGATCGAACGCGGTGCTCCCCGCCTTCGTCGACACCCCGATGCAGCAGACGGCGATGACGATGTTCGACGAAGCGCTCGGTGAGGGCGGGGCCGGCACGATGATTGGGCGCCTGCAGGGCCGGATGGCCGGACCCGAGGAGATGGCCAGCGTTGTCGCATTCCTGCTGTCCGACGATGCATCAATGGTCAACGGGACGGCGCAGGTCGCCGATGGCGGAACACTCGCGGCGCTGTGGTGATTGAACTTCTCGCCGGCTTACTCGGGCGCGTCGGCTTGGCTGGTCAGGATCGACAGCGCGATAGCGGTCATCTCCTGCGCGACATCGGTCCGGCGGGTGAGATGCCATGTCCGCGCGACGTCTTCGATGAAGCTGACGGCGGCGGCGACCAACAGACGGGCCTGCGCAACGGTGGTCTGCGGCACCAAAATCCGGATCAGCTCGATCCATATCGCGTCGCGGTCGGCCTGATTTCTGACGACGCTGTCGCGAACCTCGGCGGACGTCGACGACAGCTCAGTGATGGATACTGAGACCAGGTCGGGATCCTCCAGGCTGAGTCGCACCCGCCCGGCGACGAGTTGGTACAGGCGTTGCGCCGCAGGATCATTCGTGCGTAGCGCGCGGATGCACTCCAGCGCCGACCACTCGTCCAGGCGGCGCACCAAGGTGTCGAGGATCGCCTGCTTAGAGGAAAAGGATCGGTACAGGCCTGGCCCCGCGATACCGACACGCTTGCCGATGTCGGCCGTGCTGACGGCGGGAAATCCGTGGGCGCGGAACAGTTGTGCGCCTGCGGCCAGCAGCGTTTCGTAACGCGAGAACGACGCCAGCTCGCGGTCGGCCGGAGTGTCGATCGGTTCGAGCTCTCCGACCGGCACTGTGCGTGCGGCGGCCATGCACGCCCGGTATATGACGTCCTTGAGCTCGGCGCTGGGCAGGCTGAGGCTATGTCGCCCAAGACTGGTCAGCGTGCTCGACGCGCCCCACGCCCGTAGCTCGATGTGCGGGGGGCTCAGTTCCGGCACCTCAAGCCGGACACCGGCTTGGATGCCCGCGACGATCGCATTGATACGGCCGCGCACTTCGGCACGATCGTCTGTGGTGAGGTAGCGGGCCTCCCGCTGCCACAGCACTGTCAGCGCTCGCGTCTCGACCGCCGCTGCTATCAGCTCGGGCAATTCGGCGTGCAGCGGGCGGGCGGCCGCCTCCGGTGCGCGGCCCTCGGGATTGCGAACACTCTGATACTCGTCCTGCGCGTTCAGGATTGCCGCGGTGAGAAGTGCCTGCTTGTTGTCATAGTGGCGATACAGGGCGCGGGCGGTCACACCGGCCGCTTCGGCGATCTCCTCCAGCTTGACCGAATGGAAGCCGCGGTCGATGAACAGCCGCGCAGCCTGATCGAGGATCTGCTTCTTGCGGTCCTTCGGCCTGCGCCGCACGGCCGGGACGGTTGGCTGCATCGCTGGAGTGCTCCTTCCTGCTCGCCGGATCGCAACATCTTCCCAGATCGCATCACGGCCGGATCGCGAACGTAATAAAAAAATACATCAATCGAAGAAAATGTATATCTGCATGGGCTATTGGAGTCAGCGGGCAGGAAAATGACGGGTATTGGCTATAGACATAATTGAACGCCCCGCGTACTCTCGCGGTGGTGATCAGTCGTCTCGATGCGATGGTGAAGACATCCGGCGGGACTTCGCTGAGCCATCTGCCCGCTGCGGTGGGTCGCACCGCCCGGGTGCGAAGCGACGTGTGCGAGCCCGACACCGGGAATCTGATCGCCGGCGTGCAGAAGGCCGTTGACAGACTCATATCGGCCTCCTCGATGGACGAACTGCTGGCGCTGGCGGCCGAGGCGGCGGCCCAGATCGGTTTCAGCCGGGTGCTGTTCTCCGGCGTCGACCATGGGATCTGGCTGACCCAAAGTGCCTATGCCGTATCAGATCCCGACTTCGCCGAGCAGCTCGTGGCGTTCGGAACCGCGCATTCGCGACGGTTGGCGGGCCAGTTGCTCGAATCCGAGATGTTGCTCAGTGGAACCCCGATCCTGGTGTCGGATGCGCAATCGAACTCCAGGGTGTTCCGCAAGCTCGTGAGATTCGCTCGGACAACCGATTACGTTGCCGCGCCCGTTCAAGCGTGGGGCCTTCCGGTGGCCATGGTGCACGCCGATCGCTATCCCGATCGCAGCGTGGAGGAGATCGACCGGCGACTACTCGGCCTGTACGCCGGTGGTCTAGGGCTGGCCATCGAGCGGGCGCAACTCGCTGACCGGTTGAAGGTGATCAACCAGGCGTCAGCGTGCCTGTCCGAGCGGGCAGACGACGGCTGCGAGGGCGCGCATCCGAATCAGTCGTCGCCGGTGCGGCTGGCGGCGGTGTCACCGTTGCTCAGCGCCGAACATGCCACCCAACGGCTTTCGCCGCGTGAATGGGATGTGTTGCGCAGCATCGCGTTGGGAAAAACCAACGCCCAGATTGCCACCAAGCTGTTCCTGACCGAGAACACGGTGAAGGTACACGTCAAGCGGATCCTGCGGAAGCTGGGCGCTGCCAACCGAACCGAGGCTGCGGCCCTGTATCACCGACTCACGAGGCGGGGTCCTTAGGTCCTGACGACCGACGGCCCCAGCGCTTCGTAGCGCCGTGCGTCGGTGACCGAAAGCTCGGTGCCGGTCACGATCGAATCGAAATCGGACACTTCGGCGAATCGACAGAAACTGCTGGCGCCGAACTTGGTGTGTGCGGCCACCAGAACGCGGCGACGAGCGACCTTGACGGCGGTCTGCTTCACCGCGGCGACCGCGGGGTCGGGTGTGGTGAGCCCGTGTTCGGGTGAAATGCCGTTCGTCCCAAGGTAAGCGATGTCGATCACCAGGCTGCCCAGCATGTCGGTCGCCCAATGATCCACGGTGGCCAGCGTGCGGCCGCGCATCCGCCCGCCGAGTAGCAGGACCGTCACCGAGTCGCTGTGAGCCAGCGCCTCGGCGGCCAGCAGCGAGGAGGTGACCACCGTCAGCTCCTGCTCGGCCAGCCGCTCGGCGATCAACCTCGGGGTGAAACCCTCATCGAGGTACACCGTTTCGGCGCCGTGTAGCAGCTCGGTGGCGGCGCCGGCGATCCGGTGCTTCTCGGCGAGGTCCACCTGGCTGCGGTACTCGACCGTCGATTCGAACGCCGCGGTCTCCAGCGGGATGGCGCCGCCGTGGACGCGTTTGAGCATCCTGCGACCGGCGAGGACCTTCAAGTCCCGGCGGATCGTCTCGGCCGCGACATCCAGCTCCTCGGCCAGTGCGGCTACCTCGACCCGCCCCCTGGTGCGGGCGAACTCGACGATGCGGCCTTGACGGGTGTCCGAATCCACCTGCCCATTCTCACTTGTCTGTCATGTCTGGGAACCACCGAGCACCGATTGGATCTGCTCGGCGCTCGTGGCGTCCCGGAGTCGGGCCACCTCGTCCTTGTTCAGGAACACCCCAGCGATCTTCGTCAGCAGGGCCATGTGATCCTTGCCGGCACCGGCGATACCAACCACGAACTCGGCCGGCTTGCCGTTCCAGTCGATCGGTTCGGTGTAGCGCACGAACGAGATTCCGGTGTGACGGATGGAATCCTTGGCCTCGTTGGTGCCGTGCGGGATGGCCAGGCCGTTGCCCATATACGTGGACACCGAGCCTTCCCGCTCGTGCATCGCGTCGACGTAGGACGGTTCGACGGCACCACAGGCGACCAACAACCGTCCCGCCTCGCTGATTGCGGCGTCCCGTGTGGTGGCGGTACCCGCAAGCACGATGGATTCGACGGTGAGCACGTCCTGGGCCGGGACGTCGTCGGCTTGTTCGAGCGGGGCGGCCGGGCCACCCGGCGCGCCATTGCCGCCGTTGACCTTCCCGAGCAGCTCGACGATCTCGTCGTACTGCGGCGCGTTCATGAAGTTGTCCACTGAGACGTGTACTGCGGACGGCGTCCGCTGCTTCGCACGGGCGGTCAGGTCCTGGTGGGTCACCACCAGTCCGTAGGTGTCGGTGAGGTTTGCGATCGACTGGTTGGTGACCGTCACATCGGAGAAGCCCGCGCCGTGCACCTTTTTGCGCAGCACCGAGGCGCCCATCGCCGACGAACCCATGCCGGCGTCGCAGGCGAACACGATGTTGGTGATCGGACCGCTGGCCGACGACCCGACCAGGGCTGCCGCCACACTGGACTTCTTGCCTTTCAGGGCTTCCATCCCCGCGGTCGCGGCGGCCAGGTCGCCCTCGTCGTCAGACTTGTCGGTCTTGAGCAGCAGTGCGGCCACCGCGAATGAGACTGCGGCCGCACCGAATACCGACAGCGTGACGCCGAGGAAGCTACCGGTGGCCGTCTGCGCGTACACCGCGATGATCGAACCCGGGGCCGCCGGCGCACGCAGTCCCGACCCGAACAGCACATTGATGAAGACGCCGGTCGCGCCGCCGAGGATCGTGGCAAGGATCAACTTGGGCTTCATCAGGACGTACGGGAAGTAGATCTCGTGGATGCCGCCGAAGAACTGGATGATCGCCGCGCCCGGTGCCGATGCCTTCGCGGCGCCGCGGCCAAACACTGTGAACGCCAGCAGGATTCCGAGTCCAGGTCCGGGGTTGGCCTCCAGCAGGAACAACACGGACTTGCCGGTTTGCAGGGCCTGAGTGGTGCCCAGCGGCGTCAGGACGCCGTGGTTGATGGCGTTGTTGAGGAACAGCACCTTGGCCGGCTCGATGAAGATTGAGGTCAGCGGGAGCAGTTCGTGGGCGACCAGGAAATCCACGACCTTGCCCGCGCCGTGGCTGAAGCTCGAGACGATCGGACCGATTCCGAAGAAGCCGAAGGCAGCCAGGATGAGCCCGACGATGCCGGCGGAGAAGTTGTCGATGAGCATCTCGAAGCCGGGGCGGACCTTGCCGTCCCAGATGGCGTCGACCTTCTTCATCACCCAGCCGCCGAGAGGCCCCATGATCATCGCGCCGAGGAACATCGGGATGTCGGTGCCGGCGATGACGCCCATGGTCGCGATCGCGCCGACGACACCACCGCGGATCCCGTAGACCATCCGGCCGCCGGTGGCTCCGATGAGGATCGGCAGCAGGTAGGTGATCATCGGGGCGACGATGCCGCCGTCGGCGAAGTCGCCCCAGCCGCCGATCTTGGCTACCCAGCCGCCCGGGTCGCGCAGTCCCGGGAAGATCCCGGTCAGCCAGCCCGCCTTGATGAAGAGGGCGGTGATCAGGCCCCAGGCGATAAACGCGCCGATATTGGGCATGACCATGTTCGACAGCGACGTGCCCAGTTTCTGAACGTGAACCCGTGCGCCGCTCCGCGGCGTCGTCTCGGTGGTGGACAACTCGAGGCCTCCGATCGTGGGGTGATGCCGATCACATCAGATGACCAGTAAACCCCATAATCGGGCAGCAGTGCAAGCAATCGGTCATAAACGGGCGCCAATCACTGTGGATTTATGCCCGGATTGTCGCTAGGGTTGTCTGCAACACCCGGACCATCGGAAGGACGATCGCCATGAAAGCCCTGCGCTTCTACGCCCCCGAGGATGTCCGGCTGGAGGATGTACCCGAGCCCACCTGCGGCGCTGACGAGGTCAAGATCCGGGTGCGCAACTGCTCGACGTGCGGCACCGACGTCAAGATCTTCTACAGCGGCCACCAGAACCTCACTCCGCCGCGGACGATCGGGCACGAGATCGCCGGCGAGATCGTCGAGGTCGGTGCGGACGTCAACCAGACCTACGGCAGCGACTGGCAGGCCGGCGACCGGGTACAGGTGATCGCCGCAGTGCCGTGCGGGAAGTGCCACGAATGCCGCAAGGGCTGGATGGCCGTATGCCAGAACCAGACCTCGGTGGGCTACCAATACGACGGCGGCTTCGCCGAGTACATGATCGTGCCCAAGCAGGTGCTGGCCGTCGACGGTCTGAACCGCATCCCGGACAACGTCGGCTTCGACGAGGCGTCCGCCGCCGAGCCGTTCGCATGCGCCATCAACGCCCAGGAACTGCTCGGGATCGAAGAGGGTGACACCGTCGTCGTCTTCGGCGCCGGCCCGATCGGCTGTATGCACATCCGCATCGCCCGTGGCGTGCACAAGTGCGGCCCGGTCTATCTCGTCGACGTCAACGACAGCCGGCTCAAGATGTCAGCCGACGCGGTCAGCCCCGACGAGGTCATCAACGCCGCCGACGTCGACGTCGTCGCCAAGGTCATGGAGCTGACGGGCGGACGGGGTGCCGACGTGGTCATCACCGCCACGGCGGCCAACATCACCCAGGAGCAGGCGATCGCGATGGCCGCGCGCAACGGGCGGATCTCGTTCTTCGGCGGCCTGCCCAAGACCAACCCGACGATCACCTGCGATTCCAACGTCGTCCACTACCGCCAGTTGCACATCCACGGGGCCAACGGCTCAGCCCCCGAGCACAACAAGCGCGCGCTCGAATACATCTCCACCGGGCAGGTTCCGGTCAAGGATCTGATCACCCGCCACATCTCGCTCGACAACGTGCTGGATGCGTTCGGCATCGTCAAGAGCGGCGAGGCGATCAAGGTCACCGTCGAGCCGTAGCCCAAAAGGGTTTCGGGTTTCCCTCTGGTGGAACACGGGTGCCTAGCACTCCACGAGAGGACACGATGGAACACCACAATGCCGAAGAGGCGCGGGCTGGCCTGATCGGCTCGATCAAGGGCAAGGCCAAGGAAGTCTTCGGCGCCGTCACCGGCAACGACTCATTGACCGCCGAAGGGCAACTCGACCAGGTCGAGGCACAGCAGCGCAAAGAGGCCAATGCGGCCGAGGCGCTCGCCGATGCCGAGGCGGCCGAGGCCCAGTCAGAGAAGGCCGAGGCACGGTCGGCCGGAGTTGACGCCCGCACCGAGGTGAACAACCGGGCCGCGTCGGCCGAGCAACTCATCGATGGCCAGGCGGCAGCCCAGAAGCGCGCTGCCGAAAAGACGGCTCACCAGCAGGCGGTCACCGAGTCCGCTCGAGCCGAGCAAGACGCCCAACGCGAGGCCGTCAGCGCCGATGCGCGGGCGCGGCTTGAGTCGGAGCAGGCCAACGAGAAACTCGTTGCGGCTGCCGAAGATCACCAAGATGCTGTGCTCGATGCCGCCGATGCGAAAGCGGAAGCCGATCGCCTGCGACGCGCGGCCGACGACCTGACCCACAACGCTGATCTCCCCTGAGCGTCAACGACTATCGGACTCTAGGAGCCCAGCCCCATGAACTACACCGACATCCCCTTCGCCGTCTTGCGCCTGCAATACCGTGCGGTCCGCATACCCCTTCAAATCGTCGAGGACCACATCGTCGCCCGGCTCGCCTCCGAGTCACCGGCCCGACTCTTTTATGAGCGCTCCCTGGGCGGCCTCGACGTCACGGTCGGCAGAGCCCTGGGAGATCCCAGGCTCGCACAGCGTGGTGCGGCCCTTGCCGAGCGCAGCGACGTGCTACGCGAGGCTGCCCGGCTAGACGCCGAAGCGGAGGAGGAAACGCGCACCGCCGGTGAAGAATTCGCCACCCGCCGCGACGAGGCGATCCGTGACAGCGAAAACGCTCAGGCCGCCAAGGAGGAGACCGTCGAGGAGGCGCGCCGCAACGCCGAAGCACGCAAACGTAACGCGGCGCAGACAGCTCAAGAACAGGCCGACACAGCCAAGGAACGTGCCGACAAGGTTGCCGCCCAGCGGACCGATGCGGTGGAGAAGGCTAAGCGGGACGAGCAGGCTCGAATCGACGCAGCACAAGATGCGGTGGTCAAGGCCGCGCAGACCAAGCTCGATGACGCCCAGCAGAAGCGCGGGGATGCCGTGACCACCCGCAAGGAGGCCGACCGGGTGTCCGAACTCGCCGATGCCGAGAAGGCGAAGCGTCAGCAAGCCCGAGCCGCGGGCAACGGAACGCAGTAAGCCCTCAACCGCGGAGAAGAATCAGGCCTGACCGCCGCGCAGGTACACCGTGGTCGTGTGGGTGAAGAACTCACGCGCTGCGGTGCCCTGCTCCTTGGGGCCGAGCCCGCTCTTCTTCGCGCCGCCGAACGGCACATGCGGATCGGCGCCGGCTGACTCCGAATTGATGTGCAGCACACCGACATCGATGTGCTCGACGGCGGCAAGCGCGCGGGACAGGTCTTGGGTGAACACCGCCGCGGACAAGCCGAATTCACTGTCGTTGGCCAACGCGAACGCCTCGTCGGCATCGGCGGCGCGCCGCGCCGCCAGCACCGGACCGAATAGCTCCTGCGACCAGATGTCGGCCGGCGTCGTCAACTCCACGATCGTGGGTGCGACGAAGAAGCCTTCGGCCCGCAGCCCCTTGAAATAGGGCTCGCCGCCGGTCAGCACTTCGACGCCGTCGTTCATTGCCTCGCCGATACCCCCGTAGATACTCCGCTGGGCCGCGCCGGTGATCACCGGACCCATCTGCGTCTCCTCGTCGGTCGGGTCGCCGACGACCAACGCCGCCGCCCGGGTGGCGAGTTCCGACAGAAACCGGTCAGCGATCCCCTCGGTGACGATCAACCGTGATGTGGCCGTGCACTTTTGGCCGGCAGACCGGAATGCCCCCAGCATCACCTGGTCCAGCGCCAGCTCGATGTCCGCGTCGTCGAGGACCACGGCGGCATTCTTTCCGCCCATCTCGGCTTGCACCGGTACCCCGCGGGCGGCGGCCACAGCGGCGATGCGCCGACCTACCGCGGTCGAGCCGGTGAAGCTGATCGCGGCGATGTCGGGGTGATCGACCAGCGCCTCACCGATCGGTGAATCGCCGATCACCAGGTTGAGCACACCCGCGGGCAGCCCGGCATCGGTCAGTGCCTCGGCGAGCCGGATCGCCAGCAGCGGAACGGTGTTCGCGGGCTTCCACACCACCGGATTGCCGTACACCAGTGCTGGCGCGATCTTCCAGGCCGGGATGGCGATCGGAAAGTTGAATGGAGTGATGACGGCGACGACACCAATCGGCTTGCGGGTCACCAGGATCTGCTCACCGGCTCGGGGTGAGGAGAAGATCTCGCCGGCCTGCCGGTCACCCTCGTTGCCGTAGTAGCGCAGGATCTGGGCGGCCCGCCGGACCTCGCCGATACCCTCGGCCTTGGTCTTGCCCTCTTCGGTCGCGAGCTCAAGACCCCAGGACTGTGCGTTGGCCTCGACCACCGCAGCGGCATCCACCAGGATGGCGCCACGCTGATGCATCGGCGTGGCGGCCCAGCTCTTGAGTGCATCACCCGCCGCGGTGACGGCACCGTCGACATCGGTGATCGTGGCGCAGTTTCCCTCGGCGACAATGACACTCGGCTGCGTGGGGTTGACGCTGGTCACTTTATCCCCGGCGCCGGCGAGCCACTGCCCGGCGATCAATTGCCGGAGTTCTTTAGTGTCGGTCATCTCAGCGGAATGCTGCCTGTCCGGTCAAGGCGCGCCCGATCGAGAGCAGGTGCATCTCGGAGGTGCCCTCGTAGGTGAGCACCGACTCGAGATTGTTCGCGTGCCGCAGCGGCGAGTATTCGAGCGTGATCCCGCTGCCGCCCAAAATAGTTCGGCACTCGCGGGCGATGGCCAGCGCCTCGCGGACATTGTTGAGCTTGCCAAGGCTGATCTGTTCGGGGCGAGCACCCTCGGCGTCCTTCATCCGGCCGAGGTGCACGGCCAGCAGCATGCCCTTGCCCAGCTCCAGAGTCATGTTCGCCAGCTTCTCCTGTGTCAGCTGGAAACTCGACAGCGGCCGGTCGAAGACCTCGCGCTCCCTGGCGTAGGCGATCGCGGTCTCCAGGCTGTCGCGCGCCGCGCCCAGCGCGCCGAACACGATGCCGAACCGTGCCTCGTTGAGGCAGGACAGCGGTGCACCAAGGCTATTCGCCTCCGGCAGCTGCGCGGATGCAGGCAGCCGAACGTTGTCCAGCACCAGCTCGGAGGTCACCGAGGCTCGCAGTGACAGCTTCTTGTGAATGACGTTCGCGGTGAATCCCGGGGTGTCGGTCGGCACCAGGAAACCCCGCACGCCGTCGTCGGTCTGCGCCCATACCGTGGCCACATCGGCGAGATTGCCATTGGTGATCCACATCTTGGT
Organism: Mycobacterium sp. RTGN5; assembly: GCF_033804465.1. Classification (NCBI taxonomy): domain Bacteria; kingdom Bacillati; phylum Actinomycetota; class Actinomycetes; order Mycobacteriales; family Mycobacteriaceae; genus Mycobacterium; species Mycobacterium sp. RTGN5. Next base: position 139,769 of record NZ_JAPZLA010000004.1, on the reverse strand, counting down.
GCCATCGAGCACCCAATCCGCGCCTTTATCTCCGGGGCCGGACCGCCGGGCCCGGGTGCGCATACCGGCGGGGTTGGAACCGAAGTCGGGCTCGGTCAGCCCGAAGCACCCGATGGCGTCGCCGGTGGCCAGCCGGGGGAGCCACTCGTTCTTGTGTTCCTCGGAGCCGTAGCGGTAGATGGAGAACATCGACAGCGAACCCTGCACCGACACGAAGCTGCGGAAACCGCTGTCGCCGGCCTCGAGCTCCATGCAGGCCAGGCCGTAGCTCACCGCGTTGGTGCCCGCGCACCCGTACCCCTGCAGATGCATGCCCAACAAGCCCAGCTCGCCGAACTCTTTGCCGAGTTCCTTTGGCAGCGAGCCAGATTCGAACCAGTCCTCGACGTTCGGCCGGAGCCGGGTGTCGACGAACTTGCGCACGGTTGCCGCGATGTCCCGTTCGTCGGCGTCGAGCAGCCGGTCGGTCGCGAACAGCTCCAGCGGGCCATAGGAATCAGACCCAGTGAGATCCTTCTTGGCCGGCGCGGTGGTGGTACTCATGGGTTTATCCGATCCGGATCAGTTTCTTGTTGACGAACTCATCGATGCCGAAGCGGCCGAGTTCGCGTCCGAAGCCCGAGCGCTTGACCCCGCCGAACGGTAGCTCGACCCCGTCGGCGCCGACGACGTTCACGAACACCATTCCGGCGTCGATCTTGTCGGCTACCCGCTTAGCCTGTTCTTCATCCGTGGTGAACACATACGAGCCGAGCCCGAACGGGGTGTCGTTGGCCAGCTCCACCGCCTCGTCCTCGGTGCTCACCTTGTACACGGTGGCAACCGGGCCGAACAGCTCCTCGCGGTAGGACACCGAATCGGGCGAGACTCCGGTCAGCACACCCGGCGGGAAGAAGGCGCCTTGGCGCTCGCCCTCGGAGACGAGGGTCGCGCCGTCGGCGACCGCGCGGTCGACCTGCTCGGCCAGCCGCTTGGCCGCACCCAGTGAAGACAGCGGGGTCAGACCGTCGGCGGCTTCGACCACCTTCTTGGTGAACTTGTCGAGGAACTCGTCGTAAATGTCGGCGGCGACGATGAAGCGCTTGGCCGCGTTGCAGGCCTGCCCGGTGTTCTCGAACCGGCCCGCCATGGCCGCCTCGACAGTCGCGTCGAGGTCGTCGCTGCTGAGCACGATGAAGGGATCGGAGCCACCGAGCTCCAGCACGACCTTCTTCAGGTTGCGGCCGGCGATCTCGGCCACTGCGGCGCCGGCCCGCTCGGAGCCGGTCAGTGAGACACCCTGTACCCGCGGGTCGGCAATGGCGTCGGCGATCTGCTCGTTGGTCGCATACACGTTGATGTAGGCGCCCGCGGGGTAGCCGGCGTCGTCGAAGATCTGCTGGATGGCCTCGGCGGACTCCGGGCACTGCGGGGCGTGCTTGAGCACGATCGTGTTGCCGAGCGTCAGGTTCGGTCCGGCGAAACGGGCGACCTGGTAGTACGGGTAGTTCCACGGCATGATGCCCAGCAGCACGCCGACCGGGCCGCGCTTGATCACCGCACTGCCATCCCCGTCGAGCAACTTGATCGGCTCGTCGGCGAGAAACTTCTCGGCATTGTCGGCGTAGTACTCGTAGATCGCGGCGCTGAAGTCCACCTCGCCGACGGCTTGGTCGAGCGGCTTACCCATCTCGCGGTGGATGATCTCGGCGAGCTTCTCGCGGCGCTCGGTGTGGAGTGCGGCCACCTTGCGGATCAGGGCCACCCGGTCGGCCAATGTCGACGTCTTCGACCATTCCCGGTAGGCCTTGGCCGTCGCGGCCAGCGCCTGCTCGATCTGCTCGTCGGTTGCGGTCGGGTACTCCCGCACAACCTCACCGGACTTCGGGTCGACCACTGCGTACAGACTCATATTCCGTCCTGATGGTTTAGTGGTGTAAAACTTATGAAAGTTATATACCGCTAAACTTTAGCCGCACAAGGCCCGGCGACGCAGCGACTGGTGAAGGTGAGGTGTCCCGATGTCAGAGGACGCGCCCACCAGTGTTCTGGCCGGCGTTGACGGGTGGATGAACCGGCTGGGACCGAAGCTGCGCGAACTACGCAAGCAGCGCGGGCTGACGTTGGAGGCGGTCGCCGACCGCGCTGGGCTGACCAAGGGATTTCTGAGCCTGGTCGAACGCGGCCAGACCACAATATCGGTGCCCAACCTCCTCAAGGTATGCGAAATCCTCGGTGTCTCAGTGGGTTCGCTGTTCGACTACCCGGACTCGGCGGTCGTGCGCGGTGGCGGTGGCGCGCCAGTGGAGATGGGCGGCACCGGAATCCGTGAGTACCTTCTGACGCCGGAAACTGAGCGCAACCTTCAGGTGATGCGGTCGGTACTGCGGCCCGGTGGCGGCACGGGTGGCGCGTACGCATTGGAGTCCGAAACCATCTTCGTTTTCGTGCTGCGCGGCTGCTTGCGCCTGACCGTCGACGGTCAAGAATCGGTGCTCAAAACCGGCGACTGCTACACCTTCTCGGCGAAGGCCGTGCACTCTTGGGACAACCCGGGGCGCGAGGAAAGTGAAGTCCTGTGGTCGATCGTGCCGCCAATCCCACGGGATTCTGGCGCACATCGAGCGTGAACGTGCTGTACTGACGCAACTGTATGTGCCCCGGGGAGGTGTTCGGATGAAGAAGTCAGCGGGAAAGCGTTCTGACGGCGACGAGGCAATCGCCGTCGATAAACGGGTCCGTGTCTATGTCGACACCGACGACGAGGTGCGCGGTGTGGTCCTCGAGGATTTTGGCGACTTGGCGGGTCATGCCGTCGATATCGGGGATGTGCACATCTCGGACGCAGCACGGCGGTGGGCAGTCTTATTGGACGCCGGCACGCTGGTTTTCGTCGACAGCCACCAAATAGCGGCTGAGTAGGCGCGCGAGCTTCCCGGCGTCACGTCCAACGCGTAACACGGTCCGGTCGGGCCGGATGATCGCCGCACCGGCACGGCCGCCGCAAAGCCAATCTCCGAGCTGGCTGTCGGGCGGGGCCACATGGACTGCGGCGCCGCATCGTTCGGCGGCCTGCACGTCGGCGGCACTCGGCGTCCGCGTCGTCACGATCGCGAAGCTGTTGCCCAGCAGATCGTCGAGACGCCTGCCGGTTGAATCGATGGCGTTGGGGCACAGCGTCCCGCCGAGCCGGCCCGGTAGGCGCGCCCGGTGGACCAGGGCCGAGCGGTGCAACGGCGGTGTCCGGGAGTCGATCACCCGCTCCCGGAGCCCGGGCATCCGGTGGATCTGCGGAACGATGCTGCGGCGCAAGACATTGCCGATCTCGCCGCCGGCGGTCATGGCCCGTCCGACGATGAGCGCCAGGTCGATCATTTTGCGGGCATGCGGTTTTCGCTCCTGTTCGTAGGTATCCAGTGCGGACGGGTTCAGCGTCCCGTTGATCACCCCGGCCAGCTTCCAGGCCAGGTTCATCGCATCGCGTAATCCCGCTCCCATCCCTTGGCCCACGAACGGCGGGGTCAGGTGCGCGGCGTCGCCGAGCAGAAAAGTGTTGCCGCGCCGCCAGCGGTCGGCAAGCTGGGCGCGGAAGGTGTACTCCGTGACCCGAATCAGCTCGAGCTCGTCGATACTCGTCGCCGCCGTCCACGGCGCGAGCAGCGGGCCGAGTGCCGCCAATGTGCCGAAGTCGTCGGCACTCTCGCTGGGCAGCAGTTGAAACTCCCAGCGGTAGCGCACATCGCCGATCTGCATGAAAGTGCCGGCCCGGTGCGGATCGCACACTTGGTGAACACCGGCCCATTGACCTAGGTGCGCCGTCGTCGCCACATCGACGACCAGCCAGCGCTGTTCGAATCGCAAGTCGCGCATGGCCGATCCGATTCGTGCGCGCACCAGGCTCTTGGCACCGTCACAACCCAGCACATAGTCGGTGTCGACGGCGTGCTCGGTGCCGTCGGCCCGGTCGGTGTAGGTGATCCGGGTCCGGTCGGCTGCGATGCCGGCGATGTCGATGACCTCGACGTTGCCCCGCAACGTGGCCAGCCGGTGCCGGGCGAGATTGGTGCGCAGCAGCTCCTCGAACTCCGGCTGGTCGAACATGTTGGCTTGCGGGTAGCCGTGCGGTGCGCGGGCTGGGTCGCGGTCGAACTCGGCCAGCACGCGCATGCTGGGGTCGAGCAGTCGCAGGCCGAGCGCGGGCCGGGAGATCGTGGCGAACTCCTCGGCGAGCCCGAGCCGGTGGACGATGCGGAACACCTCGTCGTCGAGATGCACGGCGCGGGGTTGCGGGTACACGTCGGCATAGCGATCGAGCACGAGACTGCGCACGCCGTACTGGGCGAGCAACGTGGCAGCGGTAATCCCAGTGGGCCCGGCGCCGACGATCACCACCGGCGGTTCATCGGTGCAGCTCATGCCGCTCCTTGTCGATAGCTGAAGAAATCATCAGTAGTGAGAACCGCTAGGATCGGGCCGTGACCGAAGCGCCGATCAACCGGCTTGAGCGCCGTAAGCAGCGGACCCGGATGGCGCTGATCAAGGCGGCGCAGTCGATGATCGCGGCCGGCAAGCTCAACGTCCCGGTCCTGGAGATCACCCAGGCGGCCGACGTCGGGATGGGGTCCTTCTACAACCATTTCGAGAGCAAAGAAGACCTGTTCGAGGCCGCCATCACCGACGTCCTCGATTCGCACGGCGCCGTGCTGGATCAGCTGACGGCAGACATCGACGATCCGGCGGCCGTCTTCGCGTGCAGCTTCCGCCTGACCGGACGGATGTTCCGCGAACGCCCCCAGGAGAGCCGGATCCTGCTGGCCAACGCCGGCGCGCTGCTGTCCGCGGATCGGGGACTCGCCCCACGGGCGTTGCGGGACATCAACGCTGGCGTCGCGGTTGGGCGCTTTCATGTCGAGGATCCTGAATTGATCCTTGCGGTGGCGGCCGGCGCACTACTCGGCCTGGGATATCTGCTGCAAGCACAACCCGACCGCGACGCCGCCGTCACGGCGGACGCGGTCACCGAGAACGTCCTACGGTTGTTCGGGATGTCGCCCGAGGACGCCCGCCAAATCTGTGCACTGCCGTTGCCGGACATGGCATTTCAGGAGTAGGTCACAGTCATACGTTGGGCGCCGAGATCGATGGCGCCGTCATCGGTGCGAACCGATGCCTCGATCACGTCGCCGTTGTGCAGATACTTGGGGTTGGTGGCCTGGCGTTTGAAGAACGCCTTCCACTTCATCACCGGCGGCAACAGCGAACCGATGATTTCGATGGGTTTCGGGGGTGCACTGAGCGCCGTGCCGACGGGTGTCCCGGTCAGGATCAGGTCGCCGGCGGCGAGATCCTGAAAACGGCACAGTGATTGGAGTGCCTCCAGTGGGCGGTAGAGCATGTCGCCGGCGACCAGAGCATTCTGGCGTTCCTCGCCGTTGACTGTCAGCCGCAGCCGCAGGTCACCGAAACGAGTGAGCTCCACTGCGTCGATCAACACCAGGGCCGGACCTACCGGCGTGAATGTCGGATAGGACTTGGCCTCGTAGAACTGGGTCTGCGGCAGCTGGATGTCGCGCGCCGACACGTCGTTGGTCACCACCAGTCCCGCGATGTAGTCACCGAGGTTATCTGCGGAAACCGTTGTGCCGACCGGGATATCACGGCCGATGACTAGTCCGATTTCCACCTCGTAGTCGAGAAAGTTGACGTGCGCGGGCTTTCGTACCGGCGCGAACGGCCCGCTGATTGATGCCGATGCCTTGCGGAAGAAGGTTAGGGGAACGGTTTTCGGGTTCATGCCGGCATCCCGGACGTGCGAGGCGAAGTTCGTCATCTGCGCTACCACTCGGCATGGTGTGGTCACCGGCGAGATCAGGTCGAGGTCCATGACGTCGACGGTGTCGCCGCCGCGCGCGGCCGCGTCGATCGCCGCGCGGTCGGCCAGCAGTTCTGCGGTGCTGCGCGCCGGGGTGTTGATCTTGACGGCGCCGGCGGGGGTGGCCACCCACCATGCGTCGGTGGTGCGGAGGACGGAAATGCTCATGAGGTGGCAACTTTCATCAAGCCGATGAGGCGTTTGAGGTCGAACTCGTTCTTCTCGCGCAGACCAGTGATCATCGAGACCACCTCGTGGCGTGCGTGTTTGGGACTGGTTCCGAGGAAGTCCGCGGTGGCCGGCGGACCCCACTGGGCGAGTCCGGACGCGGTGAACGGCGCCCAGCCCGGCTCGAGGGTGTTGTCGAACACGTCACCGTCGGCGTAGTGCTCGACCAGGAATCCGTCCGGATCGCGCCAGTAGTCGAACAGCTGGCTGCCCTGGATGTGCCTGCCGATGCCCCACGACCGGAAATACCCTCGTGCGTCGAGGTATTCGCCGCCGGCGGCCAGCGCGTCGAGATCGCTGACTTGATACGCCGAATGGACGTAGCGGTTCGCCGGGCCCAAGGCCAGGGCCAGCGTGTGGTGATCGGCAGGCACGGACCCACGGTCGCAGCGGATGAAGCTCATGGTGGGCCCGCGGCCGCGTTGGCCCGGGAAGTAGAGGAAGTCGCTGACGATGAGCCCGAGGTTATCGAGGTACCAGTTGAGCGCTTCGAGGTATTTCGTCGATTGCAGGACGACGTGGCCGAGTCGCTGGACCACCGCGGGTGTTCGTGGCGGCCGCTGGGCCGTGTTGATGCGAGCGGACTGGCGCCCGACGTTGAACACGTGTGGGGGTTGGACCGCCAGTTCGGGTAGTTCGTGCAATCCGGCGACGACCTTCACCGGGATACCGCCGGGGTCGGTGAGCTGCACCGACAACCCGCCGAGTAATTCCGGTAAGGGCCTGGCCTGGGTGCCGTTCGCCTCGGCGAGCTTGTAGACATCGACGTCGTCGTGAGCCGTGAACGCCATTCCGCGGAACCGTGTGTGCGTTCCGCGGCGGATGAGAACGCACGGACCACCGGCGTCTGCGCCGCGTAGCTGCAGGTCATCGGCGGTGCGCACGACAGTCTGAAAGCCGAAGGCCTGCGCAAACATTTCGGCGGCGGCAAGGTCGGGCTTCTCGAACTCCAGCCAGGCCAGGTCGCGCACCTTGATCACCGGATCGCGCGATCTACCCCGATGCTCGCCGCGCAGCGCGCCTTGTTCGCTGTGCAAGTCGTTGTGCACACCGGCCTTGCTCACTGCAACCTCCCGCGTTACTGTTTGATGAAATCGTCACATACGACGGAATGCTCAGTCAAGGCTTGGGGAGGATCATGGGGCAGCGTCCCGACGTCGCTGAGTATCGACCGGACATCTACGCCCGCGGCGCGATTGTCGACCCCTATCCGCACTATCGACGGCTGCGCGAGATGGGCCCGCTGGTGTGGCTGCCGCGGCAGCGGGTCTACGCCCTGCCCCGCTACACCGAGTGCAAGACCGTGCTGCGCGATGACAAGGCGTTCATTTCCGGAAACGGAGTGGCGCTCAACCGCGTCAGTAACAGACTCTCCCGGGGTACCACGCTCAACAGCGATGGTGCCGAACACGACCGGCGCCGCAAGCTGGTCGCCCACCGAATGTTGCCGCGCGCTCTGCGATCTATCGCTGACACCGTCGACCGGCTCGCGGCCGAGGTCGTCGACGCAGCGGTGGCGCGCGGTGAGATCGACGGTGTCGAGTTGGCCTCAGCCGTCCCGCTGGCCGTCGTCCCGGACCTGGTGGGTTGGCCGCGCGAGCAGCGCAAAAACCTGATCGATTGGGGCGGAGCTACTTTCGACGCATTGGGACCATTCAATCGGCAAGCTGTCAGGTCCGTTTCCGGAACGGCGCAGATGCTGAGGTTCGCGCGCCGGGTCGTGCGCCGGCGCACGGTACTCGACGGCAGCATGGCGCATGAGCTGTTGATCGCCGCCGACGAAGGCAAGCTCGCCCATGACGAGTGCCCACCGCTGCTGGTCGATTACATCGCCCCGTCGTTGGACACCACGATCAGTGCGATCTCCAATGCGCTTCATCTGTTCGCGACTCATCCGGACCAGTGGCACTTGCTCAGGGCTGAACCACACCGAATTGCGAATGCCGTCAACGAGATTGTCCGCTACGAGTCGCCACTGCGGGCGTTCGCCCGGCAAAGCCGCGAGGACACGGACATCGCGGGGACTGCTCTGCCCGCGGGCGCTCGCGTGTTGGTGATGTATGCCTCGGCCAACCGCGACGAACGCGAGTGGGACCGGGCCGATGTTTTCGACATCACCCGTGATGCTGGGCGCCACATCGGCTTCGGTCAGGGCGCTCACGCCTGTGCGGGACAGGCGTTGGCCCGGTTGGAAACCGCGGCTATGTTGCGTGCGCTCGTGCAGCGGGTCTCACGTATTGAGCAGCTGGGTCCGCCGGTGTGGGCGGTGAACAACATCATCCGTCGTCATAAGCGGCTGCCGCTGAAGGTGATTGCCGGCTAGAACAGCCGCCGCCGTGCCGCCGGTGGCCGCCGCGAGGCGTACGGCCACGGGTTGTTGCGCTCGGGGACCGCGTCGGCGCGCACCGCCTTGAGCTGTGTCCGCAGCTGCGCCCGCAGTTCGTGCAGGTTGGGGTCGGTCCAGCGATTGACCGCCTCGATCGGATCGTCGGTCAGGTTGTAGAGCTCCCATTGATCGTCCAGCGGGCTGGTCCGGTACGCCTCCCCACCCAGACCGTTGGCAGCCAGGTGCCGCACGCCGGGCTCGGTCCAGGTGCCCGGGTCGTCGAAGGTGCGCACGAGCTTCCAGAGGTGACCGTTCACCTGGGTGACGAGGCCTTCGAAGTTCGCCGCGGTATGGGCCGGAATCCGGATACGCAGCGGCGCAGGTGGATTCACAGTCCGCTTGAGCCGGCGGGCCAGCCCGGAGGCGCCGGTGTCACCTTCGAGCATGTTGTCGCGGGTCATGATGTACACCGCCCGGCTCTCGTCGTCGGGCGCCCCGTCGACGATGGGCATCAGGTCACGGCCCGGCAGCGGGTGTACCTCCGAGAACGACTTGGAAAGAGTTGCGGCAACCGCCGCTACGTCAACGCCGGCGGCACCGAGCAAGGTCGGCACCAGATCGACGTGGGAAGTCGGTGTGCTGACGAGCCGCGGCTGGGATGCACGGGCCCCGACCCTGGCGATCACGAACGGCACACGCGTCGCTTCGTCGTAGAGGTTGAACCACTTCTGATGCAGCCCACCATGGGCACCGAGCAGATCGCCATGGTCGGCGGTGCGCACCAGCACGGCATCAGCCGATCCGCCCTCGGTCACTGCGCGGCGCACTCGGTCGATCGGTCCGTCCACCTCGGCGTGCAACCGGTAATAAAGGTCGCGATAGCGCTGCGCGCCGAGGTCGTACACCTGCTGGATCGCCGGCGCCGGACCATACCCGGAGTAATACGCCTCTCGGAAGGCGATCTGAGCGGCCGGCTTGGTCCGCAGATCTTCGGCTGCGGTGGGCGGCGCGGGAACCGGCGGGGGATCCAACGGTGAGGCCGCCAGCGGACTTCGAGCCGCCCACGTCGGAAACAGCACGATGTCATGCGGGTTGACGAAGCTCGCGACGAGTAGGAACGGCCGCAGCGCGGCGGCGTCACCGGCGCGCCTGCGGTGGTAGCGGTCCTGCAGCCAGGCGACGACGCGGTCGGCGATCAGGGGGTCCCGACGAAATCCGCTGTTGCCCAGTCCGGCACCGTGCGGTTCGGGACCGACCCAGCCAGAGAAACCGAACGGCGCCAGCGGATCGGCATCCCGATAACGCTGCACCGCGACCGGGTCGACGACGCCGTCGTCGTTGTTGGTCGCCAGTGGCCTGCCGGTCGCGGGGTCGGTGAGGTCGGCGTGCGAAATGTGCCACTTGCCGTCGTAATGGGTGTCGTAGCCCGCGGCCCGAAACCAGTTGCCGAGGGTCGGTACTTCGCCACGCCGCAGCCATCGCATCCGTGAGTCGTCGAAGGCCTTCCCGATGCCGTCGGTCTGAGTGACACCGTGCAGGTCGGGATATTGCCCGGTGAAGATCGTCGGCCGGCTCGGCACGCAGGCCAACGAGCCTGTGTAGTGGCGGCCGAAGCTGACGCCGTGCTCGTCGAACCACCGCCGGCCGGTCAATACCCGCTGCCGCCAGGCGAGCACATCGCCGGCTTCGTAGACAGGGGTGGCCCGCTCCTCGTCGGTCATCACGATGATGATGTCGGGGCGATCAGGTACTTCAGACATGGTGGCCCTCCACTCGTTTCGCGAGACCGGCGAGCAACAGGTCGAGCTGTTTGATGGAGATGCGGCCGAACACTCGTTCGGCCAGGCGCTGGACCGGGTTGGAACCGATGTCCACCGTGTTCGTCAAGGTGACTTCGGTAAAGCCGCTGGCGATGGGCCGCAGTGTCCAGCCGCTACGAAGATGGCGAATCAGGCGGGGAAGGCCCTCGATGTCGTAGCCGATAGCCTGTGGTGGGTCGAATGCGGTGATTCGCTCGACGACGGTGCTGCGCCCGAGCTGAACGCGGCGAGAGGTGCCGACGTCGCCAGCGGCGCCATGCTCGAGTAGGCAGGAGTGATCGACGAAGTCGGCCCATGAGCTGACCGCACCGAAGTCAGCCAGGACGTCCCAAATTGCCTGCGGCTCGGCCGCTACCGTGCGCGTGCGGCGAATCTCGGCCACCGGCTCATTCAACCGCACCCGCGGTCGTGATGTCGGGGATCGGAGCCACCGCTACCGCGGGTCCCTGCGCTACGCTCCCCAACGATGACCGAGCTTGTTCTTGCCCGCGCGCTGACCGACCTGTCCGACGAGGTGGCAGCGGTGCCGGCACCCCCGGTTCCGATCGTCGACTCGCCGTACGCGCTGCGGGCGGCAGTGGAGTCGGATGCCGCGATGGTCGCCGAGTGGATGAACCGGCCACATCTGGCCGAGGCGTGGGAATACGACTGGCCGGTCGAACGCTGGCGCAACCATCTCCTGGCCCAACTCGGCGGAACCTACTCGTTGCCGCTGATTGCCAGCCTCAATGGCGTCGACGGCGGTTACCTTGAGTTATACCGGGCGGCAAAGGATTCGATCGCGCCCTGCTATGACGTCGACCCGTACGATCTCGGGCTGCACGCCGCGATCGCTGACCTGGGTGCGGTCAATCGGGGCTTGGCGCCGCGCTTGCTGCCGCGCATCGTGGCGAGCCTGTTCGCGATCGAACCCCGCTGTCAGCGGGTCATGTTCGATCCGGATCACCGCAACACCGGCGCCCGGCGGCTGTGCGAATTCGTCGGATGCCGGTTCCTGGGTGAGTACGACATGGCGAACCGGCGGATGGCGCTCTACGCGTTCGAGCGGCCGACGAACTCGGCGTAGCCGTCGAAGTCGGGTTTGAGCCCGGCGGCGACGAGTTCCCAGAGCACTTCGTCGGTTCCTCCGCCGACCCGGGCCAGCTTCATGTCACGCCACCATCGCCCGAGCGGTGTCTCGTCGACCAAGAATGCCGAGCCGCCGAAGATGTGCAGGCACTCGCCGGCGACCTCCTCACCCAGTCGTGCGGCGGTGACCTTGATCCCGGCGGCGGTCCGCAGGTCGAGGCGCCCGCCCGCGGCGATCCCGTCCAGGGCGTGACGCAGCAGTGCGACGCGCGCGGACAGGTCGGCGATCCGCAGCCGCAGTGCCTGGTGCTCGAAGAGTGTCTGGCCGAACTGCTTACGAGTCATCATGCGCGCCAAGGTGATTCCAATGGCTCGCTCGCAGGACGAGGCAACCTGGGCGGCCACTGACATACGCTCGTGGGCCAGGCCCCAGCTGATCGCGGCGAGCCCGGTGCCGGAGCGCGCCACCAGCGCATCCTCGGGAACCCAGGTGTCGATGTGGACGGCCGCGGTGTCCAGAGGACCGGCGCTGAGTTTGCGATACGGCGGCTGAACCTCGACGTTTGCGGTCGGTACCGCGATCAGTGCGACGTTGCCATGCCGGCTCGTGGCATCGTGGTCGACGCTGCGGGCGACCACGATGATGTGGTCGGCGATGGGGGACAGCGAGACGAACTTCTTGATCCCGCGCACGTCGAATCCGCCGTCGCGCTTGGTGATCGTGGTTTCACAGATCTGCAGATCCGAGCCACCCGATTCTTCGGACGCGCCGATGCACAGCACGGCGTTGCCGTCGATGGCCTGCTCGCAGATGTCCCGCAGGTAATCGGATCGGGCGAAGCGGCGCAGGATCGCGATCGCGGAATCGTGCAGGCTGACTCCGACGGCGATGCCGGCGGACATGAGATCGCCGAGAGCAGAGGCGAGCGCGATGAGCTTGCCGATGTCAGCGTGAGTCTGCGTCGGCTCGCCCCACTTGTGCCGGAACACGCCGGATTTGCCAAGGTGTTCGATCAGCTGACGCGGAAACCGTTCGCTGGCTTCGGCATCCGCGGTCCAGAGTGTGACCTGCTCGTCGAAGGCGGCATCCAGCAGTTCGGTGAACTCAGTCATGCGTTCACCGATTCCAATTGTCGTTGCACTTCCAGACGGCACAGCTTGCCCGACGAGGTCCGGGGCAGCGACCCAGGTGCCAGCAGCATGACGGTGGCCGGAGCGACACCGCACACCGCGGCGACACGTTGCATCACCGCGCTGCGCGCTGCCGCCTCGTCGCGGCCGCGGAATTCGGCGGCCACCACCAGTCCTGGGCGTGGCGAACCGGGCGGGGTGCCCACGGCGACCACGGCGCCTTCACGCACGCCCGGAATCTGGGCGACGACCTGTTCGACTTCGCTGGGGAAGATGTTGCGCCCGGCAACCCAGATGATCTCCTTGGCCCGCCCGCAGACGACCAGACCTTCCTCGGTCAGATAGCCGAGATCGCCTGTGGGAAACCAGCTCTCGCTGTCGATCGGCTCTTCGCCGAGGTAGCCGCTCATCAGCGAGGTGCCGCGGATCTCGATCTGCCCGACGCCGGGTGGGGCATTGTCGAAAGGCACACTACGAATTTCCATACCGTCGATCGGCGGTCCGAGAAGAGCCTGCCGCTGCCTGCCGGTGGGGCCGTCGACCTCGTCGACCAGTAGCCCGGTGCCGGCAGCGGGCATGGTGACAGCGCACACGGATTCAGCCAAACCATAGGCGGGTGCAGCAGCTGACGCGCGAAATCCGAACGGCGCCATGGCGGTTGCAAATCGGTCGAGGCCGTCGCAGTCGATCGGCTCACCACCGTTGATCGCGATCCGAACACTGCTGAGGTCGACATCGCTGACGCGGCTGGCGTACTTGCCGATCAGGTTGTAGGCGAAATTCGGCCCGGCAGTGATCGTGGCGCGGCTCTCCGAGAGCCACTTCAGCCAGCGGAACGGGGAAGCCGCGAACGCGGCCGTCGGTGCCAGCCACAGCGGGATACCCGAGACCGCGGAGGTGACGAGGCAGGTCAGCCCCATGTCGTGATAGAGGGGTAGCCACAAGCATCCGGTGTCGCCGGCAGCGTTCACGCCCAGTCGCTGGATCAGCCCGCGCGCATTGTTGAGCACCGCGTCGGGCGACAGCACCGCGGTGCGCGGGTAACCAGTAGACCCGGCCGTGCCCTGGAGCACGGCGATGTCGGTGTCGGCGGCCGTGACCGCGGCCGCCGCACGGCGGTCGATCTCGGCGGCATCGTGCACGGTCACCGCAGAGTTGTTGCCCTCGAGCAGCAGGTTCAGTTCGGCACCGTGGCTGAACGCCGCGCCAACGCCGATGTCACGAAAGCGCCCCAGCGTGGTGGCCACCCATTGAGCCGGATCGGCACCACGGGTCATGGTCGGCAAGATGGACAGGCTCCGACCGGAGATCATCGCGCCGAAGATGATGGCGACGAGTTCGATCGTTGGTTCACCGACCAGACCTATTGCACGGGAGTTCGTTTCGTGAATGAGCGCGGCGGCCTGTTGGGCGCGGGCGTGTACTTCAGGCCACGGGTGCCGTTGCCAGGTGTCGGTCTCGCGGTCGAGGATGACCAGGTCGGTGGTCGACGACGTCATCGACTCCGTAAGCGCCGATGCGAGTGCATTCATCCCTGAGCTTCAGCCGATGTCGCCGGCCCAGCGGCTCCGTTATTGCGGATCGCTGCGTCGAGGTCGCCGAGTGTGTCGCAGGTCAGCAACTCTTCCTCCGACAACACCACGCCGAGCTTCTCTTCGATGGCGACCATGCCGACGGCGAAGGCCACCGAATCGAGTCCGACCTCGTCGATCAGGTGGGAGTCCGGCGTGAACCGTGACACGTCGATCTGGAGATCTTCACGGAAGATGCTCGCAAGCTCGCCGCTGATCGTCGATGAGTCCATGGCAGGGAAGGGTACGTCATGGAATTTGGTAAGGCTAGCCTTATATCCGGGTTGGGGTGACGAGAAAGGGAGCCCCCAATTTCCGACGCGGTTGTCCGACAATGGCACGGTCTCGCGGCCACGGGAGGTGTTGGGGACGAGGAGTATCCATGGTTAGAGCAGAAGTTGACGTCGCCGATGTCACGCGCCCGATCTCATTGGCGCCGCTCACCGTGCTCGAACTCGGGCCCGCTGAAATGGTCGACTGTGCCGCGCGGGCGGGTTTCGACGCCGTCGGACTTCGCCTGATCCGGGCGACCGACGCCGAGCCATTGCGCCCGACGATCGGTATGACGCCGCTGATTCGCGAGACCCGCCGCAGGCTCGACGACACCGGGCTGACGCTGATCGATATCGAAGTGTTGCGCCTGACACCCCAGACGCGGATACGGCACGACTTCGCAGCCTTCATCGAGACCGGGGCCTATCTGGGCGCGAGCCAGATTCTGGTCACCGGTAACGATCCCGATCACGCCCGCCTCGCCGATCATCTGGCCGAACTCGCCGATCTGGCAGCCGATTACGGGCTGACACCCAACCTGGAGCCGATGCCGTGGACGGATGTCGCGAACCTGCAGCAGGCTGCCGCGATCGTCACACGCTGTGGGCATCCCAATGTCGGACTGTTGGTCGATGCCCTGCATTACGACCGGGCATTGAACACTCCCGCCGATCTGGCGGCATTGCCTTCCGCCTGGATTCGCTACGTCCAGATCTGTGACGGACTGCCCGAGCGGCCGACGACCATCGAGGCGTTGCGATACCAGGGCCGCAACGCGCGGCTTTTTCCCGGCGCCGGGAACATCGACCTGGCGGCGATGCTGCGTGCGCTACCGCGCGACGTCCCGGTCAGCGTCGAGGCGCCGGTGCTGTGGCAGGCCTCCGCCCTTGAGCGCTCCCGCGCGGCGCTGCGTGGCGCGCGCGAGGTGCTCGACCTCGCCTACGCCGACTGTGGGCACTTGGCCTGATGAAGTCGACCGAACCCGTTATGTCGCAGCACATTCTGTTGGGGCAAGGTGAGCTGGCCCGATCCGGAGATACCCATGGCCAGCCAAACTATTTTTCGGCGGGGGTCGGCCGTACTTTCGCGGGGCGGCGGCGAGCCGCCACTCAACCCACTTGACCTCGCGTTTTCGGCGTTGCCATCCGCCTCGCGCGGCGGCCGGCGCGGTTGGGAAACGAGGCGAAAACGTCGTCTGATCGCCAGACGTAGCTATTGACCCGGGTGAAAGCGGATCCAAAGATGATGCTGCATTTCTCTCAGGAAACGCACAGAACCAGCGCCTGCCACAGCGGCGAGGCCGTAAATTGCAAAGGGATTGTATGAACGCGAAGGTCGCATACCGCAGGGCCGCACCGCATTCCACACAGAGGCACGTGATGACGACGGGAGTCGCTGGGGCGGCGATGGTCGGACTTTTCGCCTTGGCGGCGGCTGCGGCCGCGGCCGTGCTCGACGAGCCGACGGCGGTTTCGGCCCAGAGCGTCCAGGTGCATGAGATTCGACTCGTCTCCTGCGAGACGGACGGCGGCGTTGCCGCTCCGGGTTGTTCGTCGGTCCCCAGCCTCGCGTCGCCTGCGGCGGCCAAGTCGGCACTCGGCTCTGCGACCGCTGGTGGTGGTTTCCTGGTCGGCAACGGTGCCGACGCCGCAGCGGACTGCGTGGGTGCAGCGTGCAACGGCGGCAATGGTGGGCTGCTCTTCGGTAACGGTGGTGCTGGCGCCAACGGCGGAAACGGCGGTAACGCAGGCTGGTTCGGCGGAAACGGTGGCGACGGTGCAACCGGCGTGAACGCCGTGTACAACCAGGACGGCACACTCGTCTCGGCGGCCACGAACGGCGGCAGGGGCGGCAATGCGGGTCTGTTCTCCGGCAACGGCGGCAATGGCGGCGCGGGTGGCACGGACACCAACACCAGTGCCGCGGGCGACGGCGCAAACGCCTTCGGCGGCAACGGCGGTGCCGGCGGTAGCGGCGGCCAGGCTGCGGTGCTCGGGGCCCTGACGGGCGGTTCCGGCGCGAGCAAGGCAGGCAAGGGCGGCGCGGGCGGTGCGGCTTCGTCGGTCAACGGCAACGCCACCGGCGGCGCTGGCGGTAACGGCGGCACCTCGCTCTGGGGCCTGCCCGCCGAAGGCGCCCCCAGCGAGTACGGCCCCGGTGCCGGCGGCGCGGGTGGTTCCGCGACGGTCGGCCTCGCCGACGGTACCGGCGGAACCAGCAGCCAGACCGCCACCGGCGGTAAGGGCGGCTCCGGCGGATACGCGGTGCTGTCCGGCAACGGAATTCCCGATCTGGTCGGCAGTGGCGGCAAGGGCGGCAATGGCACCGCCTACCAGAACGGCAAGGCGGTCGGCGGTGCCGGCGGCGACGGCGGCGGACGTTTCCTCGCGCAGAGCCCCGGTGGCGGCTCGGGTGGTAGCGCCACCTCGGAAGCCGGCAGTTCCACGGGTGGTGCGGGTGGCGCGGGCGGCAGTGGTGGCCTGTCCGGACTCGGTGGCCGCGGCGGCACCGGCGGCAACGCGAAGTCGACCGAGGGTGGCAACACCACCGGCGGCCGAGGCGGTAACGGCGGCAACGGCGGAGCCATCGGCGGTAGCGGTGGCGCGGGTCGCAACGGTGGCAGCGCGACCGGCGGAAACGCCCGCGGTGGCAACGGTGGCACCGGGGGCACCGGTGGTATCTCTGTGGGAAGTGGCGGTGGCTCCCCCACCGGTGTCGGTGGTAGCGGCGGCAGCGGCGGCACTGCCACCGGCGGTGCGGGCAAGTCCAGCACCGGCGGCAACGGCGGCTCGGGCGGCAGCGGCGGTGGTGGCACCGGCAACCAGGGCAACGACGGGACTGCCAACCACAGCTAGCGGACCACGGCTCGTCACGCACTGATGCGGGTACGGGTCCCGGCTGCGCAACAGTCGGGGCTCGTACCCGCTCCCTTTTGAGGTCTGAAAAGGTAGCCCCCCAAACGGAGTTAGCCTCCCCTAATATCTCCTCGGGGTGTGCCCGCTTTGGTGAGGATGTCGGAGGTATTCATGAAGGTCTGCGTCGTCGGGGCGGGTCCGTGCGGGCTCACGACCGTCAAGCAGCTTCTCGACGAGGGCCACGACGTCGTGTGCTTCGACAAGAACCCCGATATCGGCGGCATCTGGCTTCGCTACGACGGCGACGGCGACAAGATGAAGGCCTACGACGATCTGTATCTGACCATCTCGATGAAGTTGATGGCCTACTCGGACTATCCGTACCAAGGGGAACGCAAGTTCTATTCGCGGGGCGAGTACTTCGAATACCTCAGCGCGTATGCCGATCGCTTCGGGCTGAGGGAGCGCATCCGATTTAGTAGCGAAGTAACCAATGTCGCAAAGGTTTCCGATCGCTGGGTCGTGTCGGTGCGCCGCGACGGTATCGAGTCCAAGGAGCCGTTCGACGCGGTGGCGGTCTGCTCCGGGCCGTTCAAGACCCCCAACCGGACCATCGCCGGGCTCGAGGACTTCACCGGCGAGATCGTGCACTCGTCCGAGTATCGGAACAACGACCGTTTCCGCGGAAAGCGGGTCCTCATCGTCGGGCTTGCGGAATCCGGCGCCGATATCGTGCGTCAGATCGGTGACGTCGCCAGTGCGTGCACGCTGTCGATCCGGTCATACAGTTACCTGTTGCCCAGAGTGTCGGACCGCAACAGAACGACGGATCACGGCACCGTTCGTGCGCATCACCACGAGATGTACCGACGGGCCACCACCTACCCGCTCGAGCTCGAATCATTCTGGGGGCGTGGCGCGCTAGCGAAGGCGCTGTTCCTGTTCATGTCGGTGGTCTATGGGTTCGCGACGGCGGTGCTTGGCGCGCTTGGCATTAATCGGAACAAGGGTGGCGCCGAGCCGACCGTCAATCCGATGGGTCAACCCATCGACCCCGCGAGACTCGATGTGGACACTCTCGAGAACTACGAGAACTGGAAGCTGATCGAGACATGGAATCGCCGCTCCCACCCGGAGGGAAGTTGGAGCCCACGGCGCATCTTCTGCAAGAACGTCAGCTTCATCCCCGCCATCGCCGCTGGGCGAGTCACGTTGAACGACGCAGGAATTGACTCGTCGGCCGGCAACCGCGTGGCCTTCGCGGACTCGGCGGCGGGCGACTTCGACACCGTCGTGCTGTGCACCGGCTTCGAGCAGGATTTCTCCATCGGCGACCTCCAGGTCAAGGATGGAAATGTCCGCAATCTCTACAAGCACTTCCTGCATCCCGACCACCAGGGGACGGTGGCATTCATCGGGTTCGTCCGGCCGTTCTCGGGTGCGATACCCGTCTGTGCGGAGATGCAGGCCCGCTACTTCGCGCGGGTGTGCAGCGGCACGCAACAGCTGCCCGGCGATATCGGCGAACGCATCAGGCGCGAGAAGGAATGGGAAGAGCACTGGACGGCGCTGAGTCCGCGCCAGACTGAGTCGATCCCGTCGCAGGTGATGTACCTGGACGCACTTGCCCGCGAGATCGGCTGCCTTGTACCGATGAGCAAGATGCTGTTCAACCCGAAGCTGTTCATCCAGCTTTGGTTTGGCAGCTTCAATCCGTCCGGCTACCGGATCGTCGGGCCGCACAACCTCGGTCGTGCAGCCCTGGACGACGTCTATTCCGAACCCGTCGAGAATCGACGGGACATGGCTCTGCGCCATGTGGTCCTACAGCTGACACCCCCGTCCTTCCACCCGAAGCACTTGATGGGCACACCGTTGGTGAAGTGGGAGGACAGCCCGCTTCTGGGCGGCACCTACCCCTCGACGGATTCGCCTGAGCCTGCGTTGGTTTCGAGCAGAGCCGTCGGCTGAGCCGATGCCTCTCGGTGATGCGCTCCAAGGGTTGACCATTCTGGCCGTGATCGTGATCGGCTCGGTGCTGATCGGGAACCTGTTCAACAGATTCGGCCAGCCCCGCGTCTTGGGACCGATCGTCGCCGGCATCGGAGTGGGCACCGCGCTGGCAGCATGCCCGGTATCCCTTCGGACGGAGCTCATTCCGACGACATCGCGGCAACTTCTCGATGCTGTCGGGACCGCGGGATTGCTACTGCTGATGTTCGCCGCGGGCAATGAACTACGACGTTTCGGCAAGTTGGGTGACACCTCCATCGGATGGCGCGCCGTGCCGTGTGTCCTCATTCCCATCACCGCATCGGTACTGGCCGCATGGCCGTTCGCCGCTCGGCTCGGCGTACCCGAACACCACGAGACGTACGGCTGGGTTTTCGTCGGCATCGCGCTGGGCATCACCGCGGTGCCGGTTCTGGTGTTGATCATCAAGGACCTGGGTATCGGGCTGTCGCCCGTAGCTCAGGTGGCGCTGCGTATCTCGGTCGTCACCGACGGGTTTGCCTGGATCCTGGTGACTGCCCTGGTGGTTATCTCGCACGCCACCGCGATGTCATCCAGGACGGTGGCGATCGGTGCGACGCTTCTGGTGGTCGTCGTGTTCGTCATTCCCAGGGTGGTCCCTCGCATCACATCGCTGAGTCAGGGCGGCGCGCTTGCCGCGATGATGGCGGTCTCCGCGCTCGTCGGCGCCGCAGCGACGCAGCTCCTCGGATTCCATCCGGCGATCGGCGCCGTGATTGCGGGATTCTCCTTCCCGGCGGCCCTGGCCGAGGCGTCCTCGGGTCGAGGCTTCAATTCGGTCGTCAATGTGTTGTGGCCGGCCTTCTTCGTCAGCATCGCGATGTCGGTTCCGTTGCAGGCGCTACACGAGTTGGTCAGCTGGGACGGGGTGTGGTGCGTCGCGGTCTTGGCGATCGTGGCCTTCGTCTCGAAACTGGCGGCGGGCTTCGTGTTCGGGGCGATCAACAGGTGGCCGTGGCGTTCGTCGGCCAAGTTGGGCGTGCTGCTGGACTGCCGCGGTGTCACCGAGATCGCGATCGCCTCGGTCGGTTTCCAGGCACGGTTGATCAGCCCGTTCGCCTTCGCCATGCTGTGCGGTCTCGCGATCGCCACAACCGCGGTGACCGCGCCCCTGTACCGCGCACTGGGCACCGAGACCACCGAGACCCGTGAAACGACGACGGAAGTCGCTGAAGCCGCCTAGACGCGCGATCCGCGGGCGGCAAGAATGGAGTCGACGACCGCGCCGATATGTGGTGCGCGCACGATCGAATGATGATCACAGTCCAGAATCTGAGATTCCAACTGACCGGTGAGGATTCGCTGCCACAGCCGCGGATCATCGGTGTTGAGGTGGCTGCGGATGAGTAGCACCCGTCCGTCCCATGGTGCGGGCCGGTGCCGGAACGCGGCCATCATGCCGACTTCTTCGATGGCCCGGGTCTTGCGGTCGTAGTCGGCGGACAACAGCCCGGCAAGCGGAACCGTCTTCTGGCGCTCCCACCACGTATCGAACCCGTTCGCGTCGTCGGTCTGCAGCGTCACCGTCGCATCCGGCAGATCCTTGCGGGCATCCCAGGCCACCCGAGGGGACAGCCAGGGATCGAGCATGACCACTAGCTCGACGATCTCGCCGTCGGCCTGCAGCGCGCGGGCCGTCTCCAGCGCGATGTGCGCCCCGAGGGAGTGGCCGACCAGCGTGTAGGGCCCGTGCGGCTGGATGCGGCGCAGATCGGTCCAATGCCGGTGCACAGCACGCGGTATCGACCAGTCGGGGAGCGCGCGTTCGGAGAGCCCGCTCGGTTCGAACGCATAAACCGCGGTGTGGTTCCCGACCCGTTCGGCCAGCGGGAGAAAGCACAACGCGGAAGCGCCCGCACCGGTGAAGCAGAACAGGGGAGCATCTGCGGTATCGGCCGATAACGGCCGCAACGGTGTTGTGGTCGGCCGCAGCTGCCGTCGGTCTGCCCGCCGGGGGGCGGTCTGTTGGGCCGTGACCAACTTCTCCGCGAACGCGGCGACAGTCGGCGCACTGGCAAGATCTGCGGGCTTCAGTGCTATGCCGTGGGATTCGCGGAGTGCGACCAGCATCTGCGCCACCGACAGCGAGTCACCGCCCAGTGCATAGAAGCTGTCGTTGCGGCCAACCCGCTCGACGCACAGCACCTCTGCCCACAGCGTGGCGGCCATCGATTCATGGACACCAATCGGTGATTCGAAGGCGACCCGGGTTGGTTTCGGCAGTGCCATCCGGTCGACCTTGCCGCGGTCTCCCCGTGGCAGACTCGCCAGGATCTCGATGTTGGCCGGCACCATCCATGGCGGCAGGTCCCGATGTAGCCGCGTGCGCAGGTCGGCGGGTGATGGCGTGCGCTCGGTCGTACTGGGCGCGACGTAGGCGGTAAGGCTCGGCGTCCCAGAGCAATCGGCGACGACGGCGACTTCACGGATGTCGTCATAGGACGCCAGCATCGCTTCGATCTCGGCAGGCTCGACGAGGTACCCGCGAACCTTCACCGTGTTGTCCGCGCGGCCCGACAGGACCAGGTTGCCGTGTTCATCCCAGCGTCCGACATCACCGCCGACGTACGTGGTGGCGTCCCCGGTGCGGGCGAAGGTGGCTGTCGATGTCGAAGAGTCCAGATAACCGGGCCCCAGGTATCGGGACGTGATGGACACGATCCCGTGCTCGTCGATCTCGATCTTCTTGTGCGGTGCGGAGATTCCCACCGGGACTACACCCCGTGGCAATGGCGCAGTCGGTGGGATGTCGTGACTCGCGATGGCCAACGTCTCGGTCGAGCCGACCCAGTTGGTGATCACCGCGGTGGGCGCCAATTCCCTGGCCAGCCTGACGTGGCGCGCCTGCATGGGCTCGCCGGTGGTGACGATCCGTCGGATATGCGAAAAAGTGGCGCCCCCGGCGGCCCTGTGCAGGGCATCGACAAACGACGGTGTGCAGGTGATCACCTCGGCACGGGAGCCCGCGATGCGGTCGAAAGCCTCCCGCGCGCTGTGTTCGCGCGGATCAACCGCGATGATCTCGGCGCCGCCCAGCAGCGATCCGATCAAGACGTTGAGTCCGCCGGCGAAACTGATCGGCATGCATAACGCCACCTTGCAGCCGTCGGCGAGTCCGAACCGGTCGTTCAATAGTTGAGCGTCGGCCAACCACAATCCGTTGGTGTGCAGCACCGCTTTCGGTGTTCCGGTGGAACCCGACGTGAATTGGATGCTGGTGACGTCGTGGGTTTCGGTATCCGAGCCGAGCGTGCCGGCCGCGGATTGCCCGCCATCTCGATTCTCGGGGGACATCTCGACGGGCGCCACCTCGTAGTCGTGCTCGGCGAGGATGGCCGCGATCGCCTCCGCACGATTGCGGGGCAGTTCCGGGTCGAGCGCCACCACGATGGTTCGCGCGGCGATCAGGCCGAGAATGGTCGCAACCGTCTCCTGTGTGAGGGCGGCCGGAACGAGGGCAGCGCGCGGCAATTCGCCGCAGGGCAGCGTACCTTCTCGGACGGCGCAGGCCGCGGTGAACAGATCACCGTAGGTGATTGCCTGCGTCGCGGCGCGCAGCGCCACCCGGTTGGGGTGGCGGGTGGCAGTCGCCGCAAAGTGCGCTGCTACGGACCGATATTCGAGCGGCCGCTCGGGCGGAACGGCTGCCGGTCGCGGTAGGTCATCGGGCGCTATCACGACGGCCGGCCGTTGTTCTCGGCGCCGCCAGATCTGAGTCGCAGTCGCGGCGACGGCGCCCGCGCCAACGAGTGCTAACCCGAGCGGTAACAACCGTGCCGAACTCAAATCACTCGCCAATGTGGATCCGGCGGTCACTCGGGTGCCCGGCGTTGAACCGGATCACCTGTTGATGGGTCCGATCGGCCAGCACGTCGCGCGGTCCGATCGTGAATGCCGCGGGGAACATCTCCTGCTCGTGGCGGTGGACAGGTTCGTGCCGGGGGTGTGGTACCCGTGATTGTGGTGCTGCACTGCGCCCGTCGCGTGCTGCGGCCTCGAGAAGGTCGGCGGCCGCCGAGACACTGTCCTGAGGTTTGGTCATCTCCACGGCGACCTCGACGGCGCGTCGCCGATACTGCGGCTCCAGTACGGTCTGCAGTCCGGCCCGGATCGACTCGGGCGTGGCGATGGAGAATCGTTGGGAGGTGCCGACACCGAGCTTCGTCACCTGCTTGGCCCACAAGGGCTGCTCGGCACTGATCCACAAGACGAACGTGGGCATCCCTGCGCGCAGGCCCGCCGCCGTGGTGCCCGCTCCGCCATGGTGAACCACGGCACGACATTTCGGGAACACCGCGGCATGACTGACGTTTCGCACGATGCGCACGTGCGGTGACGAGGTGTCGGGGATATCCCATACGCCCGAACAGATCAGGGCACGTTCACCCAACTCGGCACACACCTCGGTGATCATCGCCACCGCCGCCGAGGGACATTCGATCGGCATGCTGCCGAACCCGAAATAGATGGGCGGTGGGCCTTCGCTGATCCACGATTCGGTTTGCGCGTCGCTGTCGGTATCGAGCTGCAGCGTGAGGGATCCGATCAGCGGTCGGCGCCCGGCCCACTCCTGCGCCAAGCCGTCGAAAAGCAGTGGGTCATAAGCCTGGATCTCCACCGCGCTCAACTCGACGATGCGGCGGATCGCCCGCTTCCGTGTCCGTGGCAGTCCCAGTGCATATCGCTGCGCGACCTCGGCGCGCTTCATCAGGCGCCAGTAAACAGACTCGGCCACCGGCCAGATCGTGTGGGCCAGCCAGCGGGGCACGCGCGGGAACATCACGCCGTTGGCACGGAAAGGGAAGTAGTGCAAGGCCGCCAGTGGTGTGTCGAGGTGCTCGGCGACGTTGGCTGCTACCTCCTGATAGGTGGTACCGGTCAGGATCAGATCGGCATCCTTGGCCAAGCTGACCAGGGTGTTGCTCATCTCCGCCCAGCCCTGGCTCAGGTAGTCCTCGAGTTCGCGCCATTCCCTGCGCGGATCGCGTATGCCCCAGGACTTGCGGAAGATCGACGCCTCGAGTTGTTGTTGGGAGTCAACGCCGTAGGGCAGCGCAGTCGTGAGACCGCACGCCCGGACGAACGCGATCAAATTGGGTGGGACAGCCATCGAAACGTCGTGTCCGCGGCGGATCAGCTCCAGCGCCACCGCCGCACACGGTTCGATATCGCCGCGGGTGCCGTGGACGGCTATCGCGATCTTCATCGCGTCGGTTTCCTCCTCCCGGCAGGCGCAAGCGCGCACCAAAAATCAGCCGGGCCATGCAGTTTGGTCACATGCTCGTGCGCTCCGCCGGCTATGGCGCGCTCGAGCACGGCGGTTCCCCGCCCTGGGCCGAACGGTTGTCCGGCGCTTGGTTGTGGTCATTATGGCCTGCTGGGAGCCAGCTGTGTGGGCTACGTCTGCTCGACCCTTCGAGCACCGAAAACCCTGGTGTCTTAGCCAGATCCACCGGTCTGGGCCGCCGCCCGATAGCCCCGCACGGCCACCGGGCCGAAAATCGCCGCCAGCCCGATCAGCCATGCCAATGCAGCGAGCAGGGCGTGACCCGCGGGCTCACCCTCGGCGAGTGCGCGCATGGCGTCGATGACGGGAGCGAGTGGTTGTACGCGGGCAATGGGCTGAATCCATTCGGGGAAGTGCTCCAGCGGAGCCACCCCGCCGGTGCAGAAGGCCATCCCGATCGCCGCACCCCCCAGCAGTGTGAGTAACGGGGCACTGTTGTTGCGCACAGCCACAGCCATCACGATGGTGGCGAAGACGAACGTGACCAAGACCGGCAACAACAGGAAGGGGATGACCGCGGGCCACGTGCCCTCGAACCGCAGCCCAAGCGTCATGCCCACCAACAGGATAACGACGCTGGCGACCAGCGTTTGTGCCGCTTCGGCCAGCAGGGTGCCGGCCAGGAAGCTCCCCCGATGCACCGGCATCACCCAGAATCGGCTCAGCAGTCCGCTGTCGCGTTCACCGGGGATATGGAAGCCGGCGCCGAGTGTGCCCATCATGGTGCCGGCCACGATGCACATCGGCACGAGTGTGGCGAGATTGTCGGATCCGGTCAGCCGCAGCATCGACTTGCTGATCACCAGGTAATACGTCAACAACAACACAGTGGGCAGCAGCACGGACTGCAGCGGCACCATCGGATGCAGCCGCCAGTGCATGAACATGCGCTCGGTGAGGATCACGGCGGGCATGATCCGCCGATATGCCGTGGTGTTCGTGCTCATAGCGGTCGCCTCTGCATGCGAACAGCGATCAGCCCGAAGACAAGCAGGAGACCCAGGCACCACCCCGCGGTGATAACCAGCTGGTTGCCCGCGACCGCGCCGTCCGCAAGTCCGCGGATGGTATCGGTCACCTGAGACACCGGTTGGTACCGCACGAACGGTTGCACCCAGCTCGGAAAGGCCTCTGCGGGAGCCAGTCCCGTCGAGACCAGAATCAGAATCAGCTGCGGCATCAACAAGATCTGACTCCCGCCGATCCTGCGGAGCCAGGTCCCTGTTGCGTCGGCGCCCAGCGAGAGCGCCAGGGTCAGGCACAACGGGATGGCCACGAACGCCACCGTGCACGCGATGCCGCCGGTGATCCGGAAACCCAGGAGGTAGGCGGTCGCGAGCGCTGCGGCCAGCGACAAGATTCCGCGCAGAAGGCAATACAGCATGCGCGCGATCATCGGAGCGAGCAGTGAAATGGGTTGGGTCCGCAAGCGGGCCGTGAGGCCCGAGGCTTGTTCCCGACCGGCCCGATCGGCGGTCGTCACCGCGCCGAGCAGCATGGCCTGGACGATGATCGACGGCACCAGATAGTCCGTGTAGCTCATCTCGCCGGTGTCGATGATGTTCCGCAACGCACCGTTGAGCCCGAGCAGGGTTCCCGCCGGGACCAATACGCCCAACGCGAGATCGAAATCGCGAACGGCGGTGTGCACTATCCGTTCGGTCAGCGCGGTGATTGCGGTCACGGGGTGAGTGCCGCCGCGCTCAGGTGCAAGAACACCTCGTCGAGAGTCGGCCTGCGCAGCGAGATGTCGACCAGTCCGACGCCCAACTGGTCGGTGCGGCGGACCACCTCGGCGAGCGTGCCAACACCGTCGCGCGCACGCACCGAGACGGTGTTGGTCTCGTCGTCGGCGTCGACATCGTCGATATCAGCCAGCGCAGCCATGACGCGCGGGATATCGGCGCGACGCACGAGGGTGACCTGACAGTAGGTGGCGCCGGTCTGGCTCTTGAGATCTTCGGCCGTGCCGTGTGCGACGACCCGCCCCGAGTTGAGGATCACGATCGAATCGCTCAGTACGTCAGCCTCTTCGAGGTACTGGGTGGTGAGAAGGACCGTGACACCGTCGGCGGCCAGCGTGGCCACCCGCTCCCAAACCTGGCGGCGGCTGCGGGGATCCAGGCCGGTAGTCGGCTCGTCGAGGAAGAGCACCCGGGGAGTCACGACCAGAGCCGCGGCGACGTCGAGGCGACGCCGCATCCCGCCGGAATAGGTCGAGACGGGCCGGTCGGCCGCATGATCAAGCTCGAACTGGCCGATCAGCTCGTCGGCTCGCCGTCGAGCTTCCTTGCGCCGCATACCCTTCAGCCGGCCGAAAAGGGTCAAGTTCTGCCGTCCGGTGATCACGTTGTCGAGGCTGGCGCTCTGCCCGGTGACACCGATGCTGTCCCGAACGAGGGCGGCCTGCTCGACGACGTCGTAGCCGGCGACCGTGGCCCGCCCGCCGGTCGGCGGTATCAATGTCGAAAGGATCTGCACCGCCGTCGTCTTGCCCGCGCCGTTGTGGCCGAGCAGCGCCAGCACCGAACCGGTCGGCACCGTGAAGCTCACGTCGGTCAGTGCCGACACCCCGCCATACGCCTTGGTGAGGCCGTCAAGTTCGATCATCAGCGGACCACCGTCCATTCCTTACTGACCGACCGGTTCACGAAGAACACCGAAACGGAGTTGCTGAACCACTGCCACAAGAGCTTGCGCCAGCCGATCGCCTTGGCGCGTCTGCCGGAGTGGTAAACGGTCAGATCTCGTGCGAAATATGTTCTCCCGACTCGGGATAGCCGCCGGAAGAGATCCATATCCTCGGAGGCGACGAGCTTCTCGTTGAACCCGCCGACCGTGTCGAATGCTTCGGCGGCCACCATCTGAAACTTTCCACTGGCCGCGCCCACCCGCAGGATGTTGTTCTGCAGCAGAAACTGCAAGCCGAGCATTGTGAACACGAATCGATCAGCCGTGGTGGCGGATTCAGGTGTCACCCGGTACTGACCCGTCAGGGCCACCAGGCCGCTGTCGGCCTGGAACCGGGAGCGCGAGCTGCGGAAGAAGTCGTCGATATCGGGGATCAGGACGTCGGCGTCGACGAAGACCAGATAGTCACCCCGGGCGGCGGCCGCTCCGCGGTTTCTGACCTGGGCGATGGTTTGCTTCGCGGGCTCGCTGTAGCGGACAACCGTGTTGGCGTACCGCTGACAGATCTCGACGGTGTCATCCGTGCTGTTGTCGTCGGACACGATGATCTCGTGTTCGCCCGAATACGAGGCCAGACACTCAAGGGTCCGTGCGACGGTCTGTTGTTCGTTGAGGGTCGGGACGACGAACGAGATCATCGCGGCTCCCCCTTCCGGAACGGACAAATCAGCGCAGCCTAACCTTCACTGAGGTCGAATGGTGGGCTACGTCGCGGACGCCCACGCCCACGACGTGCGGTTATCCGGTGACCGCACGGACGTCCAACCGAAAACACAGGTTAGGCTACCCTCAACCAATGACCGATGTGACCGCGGCACCGCGATCGCCGATCGCGACGGCTGGGTGGGCAGTACTACCGCACGGAATGGTTCCGGCGGACGTAGTTGCGCAGCTGGCCGCCGCTGTTCCGGAACGGGTCGGCGCCGACTACCTGGTCTACGAGCAGGACGGCTGCTGGACACTGGCGATCGGCACCCGCGCCTTCATCGAGCTCGATCGCGACGAGTGCCGCATCAGCGACGGCGGCCCCGTGGTGAGCCGACCCTGGAGCGGGCGGCCCGCCGCAGTCCTGGCTGAGGCGCTCGAGACCGTGCTGGCCGACGGCGAACCGGCGTTCGGATGGATTGCCTTCGAGCTCGGCGCCCATCGACTGGGGTTGTTCGACCGGATCCCCGCGGGCACCCCGCTGGCCCGGATCTTCACTCCCGCCAGCCGTGTCATGGTCTCGGCCAACGGAATCGACCTCGTCAACGGGGACGACGATCTTCGCGCGGCCGTGCGGAACCTGCGGCCCGACGGCCTGAGCCGTCAGGTCTGCGAGGTAGACGTGTCGGTCGATCACAGCGGATACCGGGACCGGGTCGCGACCGCGATCTCCGAGATCCGGGATAACCGCTACCAGAAGGTGATTCTGTCCCGCACCGTCGACGTTCCGTTCGCGGTGGACTTTCCGGCGACCTACAGCGTGGGCCGCAGGCACAACACCCCCGCCCGGTCCTTTCTGATGCGCCTCGGTGGCATCCGGGCTCTGGGCTTCAGTCCTGAGCTGGTGACCGCGGTGCATAGCGACGGTGTGGTGATAACCGAGCCACTGGCCGGCACAAGGGCATTCGGCCGCGGAGCCAACGATGACCAAGCGGCCCGCAACGACCTCGAATCGGATGCCAAGGAGATCGTCGAGCACGCACTGTCGGTCCGCACCTCGATGCTCGAGATCGGCGAGGTCGCCGAGCCGGGCAGTGTCGCGGTGACTGACTTCATGACCGTGCGGGAGCGCGGCAGCGTCCAGCACCTGGGGTCGACCGTCGGGGCAAGACTGGATCCGAGCAGGAACCGGATGGATGCGCTGGAGGCGTTGTTCCCCGCGGTGACGGCGTCAGGAATTCCGAAAACGCCTGGGGTCGAGGCGATTATGCGGCTCGACGAGATGCCGCGCGGCCTGTACTCGGGTGCGGTTGCGATGTTCACCCCCGACGGCGGCCTGGACGCCGCGCTCGCGCTGCGCGCGGCCTACGAAGTCGACTCCCGGACCTGGCTACGCGCCGGTGCGGGCATCATCGCCGCGTCGTCGCCCGAGCGTGAATTCGAGGAGACCTGCGAGAAGATGGGGTGCCTGGCGCCCCACCTCGTCCCGCTCAGCGATTGACCCCACTCAGGAGCACAGCTGCGCGACGAGCGTGTGCTTGTCGATTTTCCCCACCGCCGTGGTCGGCAGCGCCTGCATCGACGCAACCATGTCCGGCCGGCAGTGCACGGCGACACCGCGGGTGTCGAGATGGTCATTGAGCTCGGACAGTGAAACCGGGGTACCGCGGAAAACTATTGCGGCGCAGATTTTCTCACCCAGATAAGGGTCGGGAAGGCCGACGGCGGCCGCGGCAGACACAGCCGGGTGGGTCAGCAGATGGCTCTCGAGGTCGAGCGCGGATACCGTCTCGCCGCCGCGCAGAATGACGTCCTTGACCCGGCCGGTGACCTCCAGGTAGCCATTAGTCAAGCGGCGCACCTTATCCCCACTGCGGTAGAAACCGTCGGGGGTGAACGAGCGCTGGTTCTCCGCCTCGGCCCGGAAGTAACCGTTGATCGTGTACGGCCCGCGCACCAGCAGTTCACCGGGCTCGCCGTCGGGCACCGCATCGCCGGCGTCGTCAACGATCCGCAACTCGTCGTGCTCGGCCAGCGGACGTCCCTGGGTGTGCTCGAGGATCTCGGCCGAATCGTCGATCCTCGTGTAGCACAGCAGGCCTTCGGCCATCCCGAACACCTGCTGCAGTCCACGGGTGAGTGTCGACCGCACGTGCCGGGCATCGTCGGCGGCCAGCTTGGCACCACCGACCTGCAGGAGACGCAAGGTGGTCGGGCGCTCTTCCTCCCACTCGCAGGCCTGCGCCCACAACCGCGCCAGCGCGGGCACCAGCGCCGTGGCGGTTACTCCATGGCGGGCGATCGTGGCGAATGCCGCTTCCGGACTCGGATCCGTCCCGAACACCACGGTGGCACCGACGGTCATCGCGCCCAGCAGGCCGGGACACGCGAGCGGGAAGTTGTGGCCGGCTGGCAACGCGACGAGATAGACGTCCGCGCTGGTCAATTCGCAGAGCCGCGCGCTGGCGGTGGCGTTGTAGACATAGTCGTCGTGGGTGCGGGGGATCAGCTTCGGCGCACCCGTCGTACCGCCGGATACCAGCAGCACGGCCGGGCCGCTGGTGTCCGGGCTCGGGTGCGGTGGTCGCCCGTGGCCCTCGCAGAGCCTCGACCACGAGAGGTGTGGTCCCGCGTCGCCGTCGACGATGATGTGGCTCAGCTGGTTGTCACGACCGGCCAGCCGCTCGGCCATGGCCCGGTAATCGAATCCGGCGCCGGTACCCACGATGATGGCGACCGCACCACTGACGTCGAGGAAGTGTGCGAGCTCCGCGTCGCGGTGGCCGGGCAGGCACAGCACCGGTACGGCGCCTGCGCGCAAGAGCCCGAACAACGCGACCGCGAACTGGCAGCTGTTCGGCAGCTGCAGCAGGACGACCTGCCCGTCTCCGATTCCCACGGTGCGAAGTCCCGCCGCGGCGGCATCCGCGCGTTGGTCCAGCTCGGCGTAGGTGAGGCTGTCCCGATCGTCGACGACGGCAGGGTGGTCGGGCCAGCGCGCCGCGGCGGTCCGGAGGATCTCGTCGAGGGGCTGACCCGTCCAGTAACCGGCCTCGCGGTAGACCGCGGCGCGGTCTGGCGGATAGGGCGTGAAACCGGTCATTGCGCTCCCTGAGGTAGGCGTCTCCGCGTAGCGAGCATAGGGTAGCCTTCCCAAAGTTAAGAGAGGCTGTTCAGGTGCAGGAGGCGACAGTGACCGGGGCTGAAGACGGCTCCCCACGCCTGGGGGGTCCGGAAGCGGCCATGATCACCGACCGGGTCGCCGAGTTGCTCGGCGTCGACCACTCCGACATCGACCCGGACGGCAATCTGATCGCGCAGGGTCTCGACTCGATCCGGATGATGACGTTGGCGGGGCACTGGCGCCGCGCCGGATTCGACGTCGACTTCGCCAGACTGGCGGCCGCCCCCTCGGTGAGCGCCTGGGCCGATTTGTTGACGCCGGCCGACCGACCCGATCCGGTACCTACCCAGCCCCTGGCGGCCCCATCCCCAACAGTCCCTGGCGAGCCCTTCGGCATGGCGCCGATGCAGCACGCGATGTGGATCGGCAGACACGCCGACCAACAGCTGGGTGGCGTGGCCAGCCACCTCTACGTCGAGTTCGACGGCGCCGCGGTGGACCCGCAGCGGATCCACAAGGCAGCCGCCCAACTCGCCGCCCGCCACCCGATGCTGCGGGTGGAGTTCCTGCCCGACGGCACCCAGCGCATCGGCACGAAGGTGGACCCGCTGCCGGTCGTGGTCGTCGACCTTCGCGACATCGACGACGCCACCGCCGCCCAACGGCTGGCGGCCATCCGCGCCGACAAGTCGCATCAACAGCTGGACGCCCAGGTGCTCGAGGTGACACTGACCCTGCTGCCGCGGGACCGCACCCGACTGCATGTCGACCTGGACATGCAGGCCGCCGACGCAATGAGCTACCGGACCCTGATGGCCGATCTTGCCGCGCTGTACCGCGGTGACTCGCTCACCGAGATCGGCTACACCTATCAGCAGTACCGCCAACAGCTTTCGCCGCCGGACAGCTTCGACACCGATCGGCAATGGTGGACCGAGAAAGTTCCGGAGTTGCCCGACGCACCGGCTCTGCCCTTGGTTCCGGTCGCCCAGCAGGCTGACCCGCGCCGCGCGGGCCGCCGCTGGCATTGGCTGGATCCGGCTACCCGCGACGGCCTGTTCGACCGTGCCAGGCAGCACGGTGTGACACCGGCGATGACGCTGGCGGCCTCGTTCGCCGACACGGTGGCAGGCTGGTCGGCCGAACCGCGCTTCCTGCTCAACGTCCCGCTGTTCGGGCGTGAGCCACTGCACGCCGGAGTCGACGAGGTGGTCGGTGACTTCACCTCGTCGCTGCTGCTCGACATCGACCTCGCCGCCGCCGATACCCCGGCCCAGCGGGCGCGGGCGGTGCAGCTGACCATGCATGAGGCGGCGGCCCACTCGTCGTATCCGGGGTTGTCGGTACTGCGAGATCTGGGGCGCCACCGCGGCACGCAAGTACTGGCGCCGGTCGTGTTCACCAGCGCGCTGGGCCTCGGCGAGCTGTTCAGCCCCGATGTGACAACACAATTCGGCTCGCCGGAGTGGATCATCTCGCAAGGCCCGCAGGTCTTGCTCGACGCCCAGGTGACCGAATTCGACGGCGGCATCCTGCTGAATTGGGACGTTCGGGAGGACGCGTTCTGCACCGGCGTGATCGATGCGATGTTCGCCCGCCACCTCGACGAGGTGCGACGCCTGGCTCACGACGACGACGCCTGGGACACCGCGCGGGGACCGCTGCTGCCGTCGCGGCAGCGCGACGTTCGGGAAGCGGTGACGGCGACCACCATTCGCAGCGGGCGCATGTTGCACGACGGCTTCTTCGACACCGCGGCCCAGGAGCCTGACGCCCCAGCGGTTTACAGCAGCATGGGCGATCTGACGTACGGGGAACTGTGCAGGCAGGCGCTGGCGGTGGCCGCCGCCTTGCGTGCCGCCGGCCTGCCCGACGGGGGAACAGTCGCGGTGCTCGGCCCCAAGACAGCCGAGCAGGTGCCAGCGCTGCTGGGGATTCACGCGGCCGGTGGCGTCTACCTTCCCGTCGGCGTCGATCAGCCGCACGAGCGGGCACAGCGGATGATCTCGGGCGGCGCGGTGGACCTCGCGCTGGTGTGCGGCGCCGATTTGCCCGATCTGCCGCTGCCGGCCATGACGGTCGCCGAGGCGATCACACGCGGCAGCGGCATTGAATTAACCCCTGCCACCGGTGATCCCGACCGACTGGCCTACGTGCTGTTCACCTCCGGCTCGACCGGGGAGCCCAAGGGCGTTGAGGTGACCCACGACGCCGCGATGAACACCGTCGAGTTCATCACCGAGCATTTCGGGCTCGGACCCGACGACCGATGCCTGGCGCTGTCCACATTGGAGTGCGACATCTCGGTGCTGGACATCTTCGCCACCCTGGCCACCGGCGGCGCGATCGTCGTCGTCGACGAGCAGCATCGCCGCGACCCCGACCACTGGGTCCGGCTCATCGACTCGCATCGGGTCACGGTGTTGCACTTCCTGCCCGGCTGGCTGGCGATGCTGCTCGACGTGGCCGGCCCCCTACCGTCTGTGCGGGTGGTGCCGACCGGTGGGGACTGGGTCACCCCTGCGATGGCCCGGCAGCTGCGGGAGCGTGCCCCGACGGTGCGGTTCGCCGGTCTGGGCGGCGCCACCGAGACGGCGATCCACAACACGATCTGCGAAGTGGCCGATGTACCGGCGGACTGGACCGCGATACCGTTCGGAAAACCCTTGCCGAACAACAGATGCCGGGTGGTCGCCGCCGGCGGTGCGGACTGCCCGGACTGGGTGGTCGGTGAACTGTGGATCGGTGGGCGCGGAATCGCCAGGGGGTATCGGGGCAGGCCCGATCTGACCGCCGAGCGATTCGTCGACCACGACGGGGTTTCCTGGTATCGCACGGGTGATCTGGCCCGGTTCTGGCCGGACGGCACATGCGAATTCGTCGGCCGAGCCGATAACCGGGTCAAGATCAGCGGTTACCGCGTCGAACTCGGCGAGGTCGAGGCCGCGCTGCAGCGGGTGCCCGGTGTACACGGGGCCGTCGCCGTGACGATCCCCGCCCGCACCGGCTCCCAGGATTGGCTGGCGGCGGCGGTTGCGCTGGCGCCGGCCTCACTCACGGTCGACGCACTTCGGAATCAACTCGGCAAAGAACTTCCGCCCCATATGGTTCCGCACCACATCGAGGTGTTCGACCGCATTCCCTACACGCTGGGCGGCAAGCTCGACCGCCAGGCCGTCGCACAGCGGCTTGCCGAGCGCGCCGAATCCGCAACCGGGCACCGGCCCGCGTCCGGCCCACTGCAGTCGGCGCTGGCCTCGATCGTCACCGACGTCCTCGGGGTGGCACGGCTGGGAGTCGACGACGACTTCTTCGGTCTTGGTGGCGATTCCGTCCTGGCGACCACCGTGGTCGCGCGGATCCGGAAATGGCTGGATGTCTCGGGCGTCAGCGTCGCCGACATCTTCGCCACCCGAACCATCGACGGCCTGGCCACCCGCATGCGTGAACTCGAACCCGCTGAGCGGCTCGACGAGATCGCCGAGCTGTACCTCGAAGTGACCGGAATGGACACCGCTGAAGTGGCCATGGCGCTGACCACGGAGATCTCATGACTGACACCCTTGCCGCGGACCAACAGCGACTGGAGCTGTTGCGCCACAAGCTTGCCCAGCGCGGATTGCTGGCGGAACCACCGGCCGCGGCGGATCCTGCCGCGATGACGGACGGCCAGCGCCGAATGTGGTTCGTCCAGTCCATCGACACCACCGGCGCACTGCTGAACGTCGGTGTGTCGTACCGGCTGATCGGCGAACTCGACGCGGACCGACTGCACGCCGCGGTCGACGCCGTTGCCGCCCGCCACTCGATATTGCGCACCACGTACCACACCGGCCCCGACGGTGAACCGAGCGTCACCCTCCACAAGGAGCTGAAACCGGTTTGGGCCCAGCATGATCTGCGCGAGCTCAGCGCGCAGGCCCGCGGGTTGCGGCTGGAGGTCCTCGCTCAGCGAGCGTTTACCACACCGTTCGATCTGAGTGCCGAAGCGCCGCTACGGATCACGCTGGCCCAGGTCGGTGCGGATGAGCACGTGCTGCTGCTGGCGGCCCACCACATCGCCTGGGACGACGCCTCGTGGCGGGTGTTCTTCGCCGACCTCACCCGGGCCTACCAGAGCGATGTGCTCGAACCGTTGGGGCCGGCCGATGCCGTGGTGTCCGGCACCGACGATGCCGACGTGGAGTACTGGCGCGCGCTGCTCGCCGACCCGCCCGAACCGCTGGAACTACCCGGCCCCAAAGGGTCGGCCGTACCGTCGGCGTGGCGGGCCGACCGGTGCACGACTCGATTGGGCGCCGACACCGTCGACGCGGTGACAAAGCTGGCGCGCGAGACCGGCGCGACGCCGTACATGGTGCTGCTGGCCGCATTCTCCGCACTGCTGCACCGCTACACTCATGCCGACGACTTCCTGGTCGCCGCACCGGTTCTCAACCGCACCTCGGACGACGTCATCGGCTACTACGGCAACACCGTCGCGTTACGCATGCGGCCCGGCCGCTGGAACACCTTCCACGAACTGGTGGCGGCCGCACGCGACACCGCGGTGGGTGCATTCGCTCATCAGCGGGTCAACCTCGACCGGGTGGTGCGGGAACTCAACCCGGACCGCCGTTACGGCGTCGAGCGGATGGCGCGGGTGGGCTTCGGCATGCGCGAGTCCGACGGTGACGGCTTCAGCCCGCCCGGCGTGCAGTGCCAACGGGCAGAGTTCCGTGGCCAGTTCGCGCAGCTGCCAGTGGGATTCATGGTCGAGTTCACCGAGGGCGGAATCGAGGTGGAGGTCGAGTACCTGATCGAGGTGATCGACTCCGGCCTGGCCCGCCAACTTCTCGACAGCTTCACTGTGCTGCTCGATGACGCCCTGTCCCAACCCGATCGTGTGCTGGCCGATCTGGCCCTGCTCGATGACGCCGACACCGCCTGGCTGGAACGGATGTCCCGCGGCGATGACTTCGATTGCCCGGCAATGACACTCGGCGACCTGATCGCCAATCGCGCGACACTGCAGCCGGATGCGACGGCTGTCGTCTACGAGGGTCGCCGCTACAGCTATCGCGAGATCAACGAAGCGGGCAACCAGCACGCGCGGTGGCTGATCGCGCAGGGCATCGGCGCCGAGGACCGGGTCGCGGTGCTGTTGGACAAATCGCCGGAGCTGGTGGTCACCGCTCTGGGTATCGCGAAGGCCGGCGCGGTCTACCTGCCCGTCGATCCCGAGTACCCCGCCGACCGCATCGCCTACATCCTCACCGATGCCGACCCCAAAATCGTGGTGCGCGGACCGATATCAGGGACCGAGAGCCTCGCAGCGAGCGACCTGGCGCCGTCGGAGCTGGTGCGGCCGTTCGGTCCGGCCAACACCGCCTACCTGATCTATACGTCGGGCTCGACCGGCTTACCCAAGGGTGTTCCGGTACCACACCGGCCCGTTGCCGATTATTTTCGCTGGTTCGCCCAGGAGTACCAGATCAGCCCGGATGACCGGCTGCTGCAGGTGGCCTCGCCGAGCTTCGATGTGTCGATCGGCGAGATCTTCGGGGTACTCGCCCAGGGTGCGCGGTTGGTGGTACCGCGCAGCGATGGCTTGCGTGATATCGGCTACCTCACTGATCTGCTTCAGCGTGAAGCCATTACGTCGATGCACTTTGTGCCGTCACTTCTCGGGCTGTTCCTGTCGCTGCCCGGAGTCGAGCAGTGGCGCACCCTACGCCGGGTGCCGATCGGCGGCGAAGCCCTGCCCGGCGAGCTGGCCGACAAGTTCCATGCCACGTTCGACGCGCTGCTGCACAACTTCTACGGCCCCACCGAAACGATCATCAACGCCTCCCGTTTCAAGGTCGAGGGCAGGCAGGGCACCGGCGTCGTGCCGATCGGTAAGCCGAAGATCAACACCACGATCTATCTGCTCGACGATGCACTGCGCACCGTGCCGGTCGACGTGATCGGTGAAATCTACATTGGCGGAACGCAACTGGCGCACGGCTACCACGACCGCCCCGTGCTGACGGCCGAACGGTTCGTCGCCGATCCGTTCAACCCGGGTGGCCGGCTCTACCGGACCGGTGACCTGGCCCGGCGCAACCGCGATGGTGACCTCGAGTTCGTCGGCCGCGCCGATGAACAGGTCAAGATTCGCGGCTTCCGCATCGAGCTCGGCGAGGTTGCCGCCGCCATCACCGTGGATCCCAGCGTCGGCAACGCCGTGGTGATTGCCACCGAGCTGCCGCATCTCGGGAAGAGCCTGATCGCCTACGTGACGTCGGCAGCCGGTGACATCGTGGATGTCGATCGGATCAAGACCCGCGTCGCGGCCGCGCTCCCCGACTACATGATCCCCGCCGCGTATGTCGTCGTCGACGAGATTCCGGTCACCGCCAACGGGAAACTGGACCGGGCGGCGCTGCCGGAACCCGAGATCGGACCGGCGGTTGACTATCGCGCACCGGTCACCGAGACCGAGCGCACCGTCGCTGCGCTGTTCGCTGAGCTACTCGGCGCCGACGAGGTCGGCTGCGACGATTCGTTCTTCAGCCTCGGCGGACACTCGCTGCTGGCCACCAAACTGGTCGCCGCGGTCCGCGAGGCCTGCGGCGTCGAGGTCAGCGTCCGCGATGTATTCGAACGCGGCACCCCCGGCGAGCTTGCCACCCTGATCGACGATCTTCCTGTCGGTCAGCCGAATTCGACGCGGCCCTCGCTAGTCGCCCGCAACACCGATGCCGAGCATTCCCCGCTGTCGGCCGCCCAACTGCGCAGCTGGTTCCAGTACCGCGTCGACGGGCCGAGCCCGGTGAACAACATTCCCTTCGCGGCCAGGTTGACCGGGCCGTGCGACGTCGACGCACTGGTCGGCGGGGTCGGTGACGCGATCGCCCGCCACGAGATCCTGCGCACCGTCTACCGCGAGATCGACGGTATTCCCCACCAGGTCGTCCAGGCCGCCGACAGCATCGACGTGCGGCGCCTCGACGGACCGGATGCGGGCTGGCTGACAACGCAACTCGACGTCGAGCGATCGCACCGCTTCGAACTCGAGTCGGAACTGCCGATCCGGATCGCGGTGTTGAGCACCCCCGAGGAATGCGTGCTGTCGATGGTCGTGCATCACATCGCTGCCGACCATTGGTCGGCCGGCGTGCTGTTCGCCGACGTGCTCACCGCCTATCGCGCCCGGCGCGAGGGGACGGCGCCGTCCTGGCAGCCGTTGCCCATCCAGTACCGCGACTACGCGGCCTGGCAGGTCGAGTTGCTCTCCGACGCCGAGCTGATGGATGCGCAGCGGCAGTACTGGGTGCGCCAGCTCGACGGTCTGCCGGAGGACACCGGGCTGCGACCAGATCTGCCCCGGCCGCCGATCGCGGGCGGATCCGGTGCGGCCATCCCGTTGCGGTTCGACCGCCGTGTGCGGGACCGGCTCACCACACTCAGCCGCGAGCTCGGCATCACCGAGTTCATGCTCCTGCAGACCGCTGTCGCCGTTGTTCTGAACAAAGCCGGTGGCGGCAACGACATCCCGCTGGGTACCCCGGTGGCCGGGCGAACCGAAACCAAATTGGACCGACTGGTCGGCTTTTTCGTCAACATCCTGGTGCTGCGCAACGATCTCTCGGGCAATCCGACCCTGCGCGAAGCGCTGCTGCGCGCCCGCGAGATGGCGCTGGGCGCCTACGCCAACCAGGACCTTCCCTTCGACAGGGTGGTCGACGCCGTCAACCCGGTCCGGTCGTTGTCGCGGAACCCGCTGTTCCAGGTCGTCGTGCACGTCCGCGAAGAACTGCCCGAGAATCAGCTGATCGAGGCCGGACCGGACGGCGAGACCAGGTTCACCGCACTGGAGCCGACGTTCGACGTGGCACACGCCGACCTGAGCGTGAACTTCTTCGTCGGCGACGACGGTTACCGCGGCCACGTCATCTACCGCACCGAGCTGTACCACTCGTCGACGATGCAGCGCTTCGCGTTCTGGTTGAACCAGGTCATCGAGGCGTTCGCCACCGACCCCGACACCACGTTGCGCGAGGTCAACCTGCTCGGAGCCGCCGAACTGGATCAGGTGCTCGCGCAGAGCCGCGGCATCGCGTCGCCCGCCGACCGGCCAAGGACGGTGCCGGAACTGCTCGAGGCCGGCCGCGCATGGGGCACGGACAGGATCGCCTTGCGATGCGGCGAGGAGTATCTCGA
This sequence comes from Mycobacterium sp. RTGN5, assembly GCF_033804465.1. NCBI lineage: Bacteria > Bacillati > Actinomycetota > Actinomycetes > Mycobacteriales > Mycobacteriaceae > Mycobacterium > Mycobacterium sp. RTGN5. Next base: position 100,678 of record NZ_JAPZLA010000004.1, on the reverse strand, counting down.
TTACCCTGCGCTGCACCACCGTTCGGATCGCTTCGCGCACCTGCTCGTACGGCACGGGGTCGGGCCGGGCTCGCTGGTCGGGATGTCGATGCGGCGCGGTATCGACCTCGTGGTCGCGCTGGTCGGCATCATGAAGGCCGGTGCCGGATTCTTCCCGCTCGACCCGGGATATCCGATGGTGCGCAAGCAGTTCATGCTCGATGACGTCGCACCAGAGGTCGTGGTCGTCACCGCCGAGGCCGGTGCGGCGATGCCCGCAGCCGACGGCGTGACACTGATCTCCTTGGATGATCCGGAGATTCGCGCCGAGCTGGACGCGACCGATCCGGTTGCGCCACTTGCCCCGCCGCGCCCGGACGACCCGATGTACCTGATGTTCACCTCGGGATCCACCGGGAAGCCGAAGGGCGTGGTGGGCACCCACCGGGCGATGAGCACCCGGCTCTACTGGCAGCTCACGCACTACCCGGTGCCCGGAGACGACATCAGGCTGGCACAAGCTCCGATGACGTTCCTCGAGGGGTGCATCGAGACGCTGGCCGGCCTGGTGGCCGGCTCGACGCTGATCGTCGCCGACGACGTCGAGCACCGCGACGCCGAGGCGCTGGCTGGATTGATCGGGCGGCACTCGGTGGTCCAGGTCACCGGAGTCGCCAGCCTGGTGTCCGCGCTCGTCGACAGCACCCCGGATGCGGTCCGGGCGCTGCGCAGGCTGGTGACCTGTGGCGAACCGGTCAACGTGTCGCTGCTGCAGCGTCTCGTCGCCTGCGTCGGCGACAGCTCGGCGAAAACCGTTGAACTGCTGAATGCTATCGGTGCCACCGAAACCTCGGGAGCGCTGATCCGTGGCCCGCTGGACCCGCCCACGCCCAAGCTCGGCAAGCCGATGGAGGGTTCGCAGGTCTACCTGCTCGACGATGCGCTACAGCCGGTGCCGGTCGGTGTCGTCGCCGAGCTGTACTACGCGGGCGAGCAGATTGCCCGCGGGTACTGGAAGCAGCCTGGCCTGACGGCCACCCGGTTCATCCCCAATCCCTATGCCGCCGAGCCGGGTTCACGCTTCTACCGCAGCGGCGATCGCGGCCGCTGGACCGAGGACGGCCGACTCGAATTCGTCGGCCGCACCGACCACCAGGTGAAGGTGCGCGGATTCCGGGTCGAACTCGCCGAAGTCGAAGCCGCGCTCAGGGCTGCCGAGGGTGTCGCTGTTGCGGCCGCGCGCACCTGGGACGGGCCAGGCGGGGCCAGCTTGGCCGGCTACGTGGTGCCCCACGACCCGGTGTCCGACCCGGCGGCCTTCGTCGCGGCGGTCCGCGCGTCGGTGGCCGCGGCACTGCCGGGTTACATGACGCCGTCGACGATCTCGGTACTCGACGTGATGCCGGCGACCGAATCCGGAAAGTTGAACCGGCCCGGGCTGCCCCGGCCCGAGGTGCACACCACCGGGACGAGCGAGCCGGCCAGAACCGACACCGAACGGGCGGTCGCTGCTGCCATGGGCCAGTTGCTCGACGTGGCCGGAATCGGCAGGGACGACGACTTTTTCGCCCTCGGTGGCGACAGCATCCTGTCGGTGCAGCTCGCCGCGCGGATGCGGACCGCCGGTCTGACGGTCGACCCCAGGATGATCTTCGAGTACCCGACGGTGGCAACGCTGGCCGGTGCGATCGACGACCGGCCGCAGACCGGCCGGGTCGACGATCGCGCGGACACGCGGCACCAGCCGATGAGCGTCTCGGGGCTGTCGGCGAGTGATCTGGCTGCGCTGAAGTCGTCGTGGCCGAAGGCTCATCCGTCGTGACCACTCCCGACATCGACGACGTGCTGGCGTTGTCGCCGCTGCAGCTTGGGCTGTACTCGCACGCCACGCTGATCGGACCCGACGCCGAGGACCCGTACGTCATCGCGATGACCGCGGACGTGTCCGGGCCGCTGGACGTCGCCCTGCTGCGGGAGTGCGCTTCGGCAATGCTGGTGCGTCATCCCAATCTGCGGGCCAGCTTCTGGCATCACGACCTCCCGCGGCCTGTCCAGATCGTGCCGTCGACGGTCGAATTGCCGTGGCAGCAGATGCGCGCCGACGACGACGAGGCCGCCGCGGTCGAACAACGCGAACGCGGCCGACGGTTCACCTTGCACGACGGCCCGCTGATCCGCTTCCTGCTCATCGAGTTACCCGGCCAGCGTTGGCGGTTGGTGGTCACCGCGCACCACATCGTGATCGACGGCTGGTCGCTGCCGGTGTTCATCGGTGAGATGCTCGCGCTGTACCGCGGCGGTGGCAACGCCGATGCGCTGCCGGCGCCACGGCTGTATCGCGACTACATCGGCTGGCTTGCCGACCGTGATCCGCACGTCGGCGAACACCTCTGGCGCCGGCACCTGGCAGGAATGCCGGGTCCGACCCTGCTGTCGCCGGCACTCGGCGGCGACGGCACCGGACTGCCGAAGCGCACCGAGCTGAGGCTGCCGGGCCCGGATACCGAACAGCTCGCCGCAGCGGCCCGCGCCCGGGGCGTCACCCTCAACACACTCGTGCAGATGGCCTGGGCGCTCATCCTGTCCCGGCTGACCGACCGCGACGACGTGGTGTTCGGGGTCACCGTGTCCGGGCGTCCCCCCGAGCTCGCCGGTGTGGAGACCATGGTCGGGTTGTTCATCAACACGATTCCGCTGCGGGTCCGCCTGGACCCGAACACAACTGTCGCCCAGCACTGTTCGTCCCTACAGCGGGACGCCGCCGAACTGCGTGACCACAGCCATCTGACACATTCCCAGCTGCGCACCTTCGCCGGGGTGGGCGAGATGTTCGACACCCTGCTGGTGTACGAGAGCTTCCCGCCCGGAGACGTGGTCGGCGGCGGCGAGTTCATGGCTGGACAGGTCGGCTTCCGGCCTGCCGCGATGGAGAGTTTGACCCACTTCCCGGTAACCATCGCCGCGCACCGCACGGGCGCCGAACTGACGCTGTTGGTGGAAGTCACCGACAACGCGCTGGGGGTGAGTACCGCCGACACGCTCGGTAGGCGAGTACTGCAGACCATGAGCCGGCTGATCGAGATGTGGGACAGGCCGCTCGGAGCCGTCACGATCCTGCTCGACGGTGAAGCCCTACCGGCCGGCCCAGGTGAGCGCCCCGCCGCCATAGCTCAGGTGGGAGTGGCCGAAAGATTTGTGGAAACCGCAGTGGCGCAGAGTGATTCGATTGCGTTGCGCTGGGAAGGGGGCCAGCTGAGCTACGGGGAACTGCACGAACGGTCGGATCGTGTTGCCGGGCTGCTTGCCGAGGCCGGCGTGCGCAGCGAAACCGCGGTGGCGATCCGGCTTCCCCGAGGCGCCGACTACGTGGTGGCGATGCTCGGCGTACTCAAGTCCGGCGGGATGTACGTGCCGCTGGAGCAGGGCATGCCCGACGGGCGGGTGGAGTCCATTCTCACCCAGACCAGCGCCGCCCTCGTCATCGACGAGGACACCATGGCTGCCGCCCGCAGCGCGCCCAGGTTCTCGACCCCCGCCGTGCCCGGCCAAGCCGCCTATGCGGTGTTCACCTCCGGCACCACCGGAGAACCCAAGGGCGTCATCGGAACCCATCAGGCCTTGCTCGCCTACATCGATGATCACGTCGAGCGGATGCTGCGGCCGGCGTCGGAACGTCTTGGCCGGCCGTTGCGCATCGGCCACGCCTGGTCGTTCGCGTTCGATGCCGCGTGGCAGCCACTGGCCGGGCTGCTCTTCGGCCATGCCGTGCACCTCATCGACGAGACCGACCGCCGCGACGCCGAAGCACTCGTCGAGATCATCGACCGGCACGGGATCGACATGCTCGACGTCACCCCGTCACTGTTCACCAACCTGCGTCGCGCCGGATTGCTCGATCGCGGAACGCTATCCGTGCTCGCGCTGGGCGGCGAAGCGGTCGGGTCGGTCGACTGGACCGACATCCGGAAGGCCTGCACCCACGCGCTGTTGGCGGCCCACAACTGTTACGGCCCAACCGAGACGACCGTCGAGGCCGTCGTCGCCGCCATCGCCGACCACGACTCACCGGTGATCGGCTATCCGACCCGGTCAACCCGCGCTATGGTGCTCGATTCCTGGCTGCAACCCGTGCCCGATGGTGTGGTGGGCGAGCTGTATCTGGCCGGTGAGCAGGTGACCCGCGGATACCTTGGCCGTCCCGCCGAGACTGCGACACGCTTCGTCGCCGCGTCGGGTGGTGCCCGGATGTATCGCACGGGTGACCTGGTGCGCCGGGATCGTGATGGCGCACTGTGTTTCATCGGCCGCGCCGATGCGCAGATCCAAGTCCGGGGCCACCGCGTCGAGCCGGGCGAGATCGAGGCGGTGCTGGAGGAAGTGCCCGGGGTGCGGCACGCTCACGTCGCCGTACACCGGCAGGCCGCAGGCCCAAGGCTCATCGCCTACGTCGCCGGTGACGTGGCGGTACCCGAGCTGCGATCGCTGCTGCGAAACCGATTGCCGCGCTACATGATGCCGCACCGGCTCGTCGTCGTCGGCGCCATCCCGCTGACCGCCAACGGCAAGGTCGACGAAAGCGCCCTGGCGGCGGGGACCACGCCCGACGAGGCGCCGGAACTCCCCGGTACCCCGACGGAGATCACGCTGGGCCACGCGGTCACCGAGTTGTTGGGCCTCACCGAGGTGGACATCGACGCCGACCTGCTGGAGCTGGGACTTGACAGCATCGTTGCCCTGTCGCTGGTTCAAGCAGCACGCCGGTGCGGGCTGCCGCTGCGGGCACGACTGGTCCTAGAGTGTGGCACGCTTCGCGAACTGGCGGCCGCAGTGGACCGGGACACCGCCGAGGAGCTGGCCGCCGGACCGGAACCGCAGGGTGGCCCGATCCCGGCGTTGCCCGCTGTGCATTGGCTCTACGAACACGGCGATCCCCGCCGGCTGGCGCAGATCGAGGCGATCAGACTGCCGCCCGACGCCACCGCCGACCGGTTGCGCCTGCTGCTGGACGGTATCGCCGCCGGGCACGAGATGTTCCGCAGCAGGCTCGATCTGGCGACGATGACGTTCGTGCCCGCGGACCTGACGACCATTCCGCTGACCGAGGTGGAGGTCGCCGGCGACCTTGGCGACGCCGTCAACAAGCATGCCCCGGCCGCGATTGACCGGCTGGATCCAGAGCGCGGCTACCTGACCGAGGCGCTGTGGCTGCACCCGCCCGGCGAGCCGGGAGTCCTGGTTCTGGTCGCCCACGTACTGGCGATGGACCCGGCGTCATGGCGCATCGTATTGGGGGAGCTGACCGCCAACTGGTCGGACCCGAGTGCCGAGCTGGTGGGCGGGGAACGCGTCAGCTATCGCCGGTGGGCACACACGCTGGCCGAGCGGGTCGCCGAGCTCGACACTGTCGAATTCTGGCTGAAGCAACTCGACGGCGGGGACCCGGCGCTGGGGGCAAGGCGAATCCGCCCCCGGGTGGATCGATTCGGCGACCTCGCGATCACCGTGTCGGTTACCGAGGCCGACATCACCGGTGCGTTGCTGCGTGCGCAGGCACCGATCCAGGACGTACTGGCCGGCGCGTGTGCCCGACTGATCGCACGCTGGCGCGACGGACGCGGCCAGCCCGTCTCGATTCCGCTGGTGGCGCTGGAAACTCACGGACGTACCGGCGCCGACGACACGGTCGGCCTGCTCAGCGCCATCTACCCGCTGCGCATCCGGCCCGACGAGCCGGTACCCGAGATCGCCGGACTACCAACCGACTACGCCCTGTTGCGTTATCTCCGGTCCGATACCGCCGAGCGACTCGGCGGATTCCGCGGACCCCAGGTGCTACTGAACTACCTTGGCCGGCTGGACCTCGATGCCGGCTCGCTGTTGGACCGGGGTTTGCTCGCCCATGTGCCGATCATGACCGAACCGAACGTCGCCGTGCGCCACGAGCTGACCCTCGTTGCCGCCGTCGCCGGCGGGAAACTGGTCACCCAGTGGCGAACGGTGCCCGATATCTTCAGTGACACGGATATTGCTGCGCTGCAAGCTCTCTGGCAGGAAATTCTCCAGGAATTAGCCGGGGTTGCCCAATGACAGGTCGGCTGGCGATCCTCGGGGCAGGCGCCAAAGCTGTTGCGGTGGCGGCCAAGGCCGCGATGCTGCGGGAAATGGGTGTCGCCACACCGGACATCGTGGCCGTCGAGCGCACGGCGATCGCCGCGAACTGGCGGGCGGGCGGCGGCTGGACCGATGGCCAGCACCGGTTGGGCACCAGCCCGGACAAGGACGTCGGTTTCCCGTACCGATCGGCGATCCTGCCCGGTCGCAACGCCGAGCTCGACCAGCGGATGATGCGGCTGAGCTGGCAGTCGTACCTGGTGGCGACCGGGCGTTTCGCCGAGTGGATCGACCGCGGCAAGCCCGCACCGACCCACGAGACCTGGGCCGGGTACCTGCGCTGGGTGGGTGATGCCGCGGCGCTGAATATCGTTGAAGGTGAAGTCATTCGGCTGTCGCTCGACGGCGAGTCGTGGGTGCTCCACACCGGTGAGGACACCGTGACCGCCGATGCGGTGATGATCACCGGCCCCGGTCAGCCCGACCGTTCAGTGCTGCCCGGCCATCCGCAGGTTCTCTCCATTGCCCAGTTCTGGCAGTCGTCTGCATTCAATGAACGTATTGATGCTGAACGTGTCGCGGTGATCGGCGGTGGCGAAACCGCCGCGTCGATACTCAATGAGCTGTTCAAACACCGGGTTTCGACGATCACGGTGATCTCCCCACAGGCGACGTTGTTCACCCGGGGCGAGAGTTATTTCGAGAACCGAATGTTCAGCGATCCGACGGATTGGACTGGGTTGACCCTTGCCGAGCGGCGCGACGTGATGGCTCGCACCGATCGCGGCGTGTTCTCGGCGCGGGTCCAGGACTCCCTGTTGGCCGACGACCGGATCCGGCACCTGCGCGGCCGGGTCGCGCACGGTGTGGCCGCCGACGACCGGATCCGGATCACGTTGCACACCGATCGGCACGGCGAACGGCTGGAGACGGTGCACGGGTTCGATCTCGTGATCGACGGTTCGGGGGCCGACTCACTGTGGTTCCTGCCGCTGCTGGGGCAGGACGCACTGGACCTGCTCGAGGTCAGGCTGAACGGCCCGCTGACCAGCGACCGGCTGCAACAGGCCATCGGAGACGACCTCGCGCTGACCGGAGTTCAACCGAAGTTGTTCCTGCCCAATCTGTCCGGACTCAACCAGGGTCCGGGCTTTCCCAACCTCAGCTGCCTGGGCCTGCTGTCCGACCGTGTTCTCGGCGGGCGACCCGCTGCCCGCGACGCTCATTCGACCACCAGGAGGAATAGTGAGTACCAATCCCTTTGACGCCGAGGACGGCCGCTTCTATGTGCTCGTCAACGACGAGGAGCAGCACAGCCTGTGGCCGGCCTTCGCCGAGATCCCAGCGGGCTGGCGACTCGCATTCGGCGACGCTCCCCGTGACGAGTGTGTGCAGTTCGTCGAGCAGAACTGGTCCGACATGCGCCCGAAGAGCCTGCGCTGAGGGCCTCGACAGGCAACTTGAGCAGTGCTAGCTTTCTCAGGTTAGGCAATCCTAAGGAGATGGGGGTGGCATCGACGGCTGCCCCGAAACGATGCCCATGGACAACGGTGTGGTGACCACAAGGGGGCGCGCCGCGCGCCTCGATACGGACCTGGTGAGCCGGTTCGCGACCTGCTGTAAGGCGCTCGGCCTGCCGGTTTACGACCGGCGCCGGCCCGCCGACATAGTGGCTGCGCGGCGGGCGTTCACCGAGCTGACGCGGGTGGCGTACGACCAGTGCGATGCCTGGACGGGCCTGGCGGCCACTGGCTGCACCACGCTGGATGTGCTGGCCGAGGTCGTCCGCACCGTCGACACCAGCGGCGTGCTGCAGCGGCGCATCGAGCTTCCCGCCGGCGCGCTGGGGTTCGACTACGACACCGGGCTGTATCTGCGGTTCCGCGCCACCGGCTCCGATGACTTCCGGCTGGCTCATGCCGCCGCACTCGCCATCGACGGTGAATTCCACGCCGCCGACCAGGTGGTGACCGAAATCCGCAGCCGTCGCCCCGAATGGCACGAGGCGCGCTGGGTCGACGCGGCCCTGCGGTCCCGTGCGCAACGCTGGTCGGATGTCGTCAAGCTACTGACCCCGGTGGTCAACGACCCCGGTCTCGACCCGTTGTTCGCTCACGCCGCCAAGATCTCCCTCGGCGTGGCCCTGGCCCGGCTCGGCATGTTCGCCCCCGCGCTGTCCTATCTCGAGGAGCCCGACGGCCCGGTGACCGTGGCCGCCGTCGATGGCGGGCTGGCCAAGGCGCTGTCGTTACGCGCCTACGGTGACGAGGACACCGCCGCCGAGGTGCTGCAGGAGCTGTACGCGGCGAACCCGGGCAACGAGCAGGTCGAGCACGCGCTTTCGGATCCGACGTTTGGCATCGCCACCACCAGCGCGGCCCGCATCGACGCCCGAACCGATCCGTGGGATAGCGAAACCGAGCCCACCGCAGACGATTTCGTCGACCCGGATTCGCGTGAGCGGAAAGCCGCGTTGCTCGAAGAGGCCGAGCGTGAGCTCGACGAGTTCATCGGCCTCGACGAGGTCAAGGATCAGGTGGCCCGGCTGAAGAGCTCGGTGGCCATGGCCCTGCGGCGCGAGGAGCGCGGCCTTGCCGTCGCCCAGCGCACCCATCACCTGGTATTCGCCGGTCCGCCCGGAACCGGTAAAACCACCATCGCGCGAGTGGTGGCCAAGATCTACTGCGGTCTCGGGCTTCTCAAGCGGGAGAACGTTCGTGAGGTGCACCGCGCCGACATGATCGGCCAGCACATCGGCGAGACCGAGGCCAAGACCAACGCCATCATCGACAGCGCGCTGGACGGTGTGCTGTTCCTCGACGAGGCCTACGCCTTGGTCGCGACGGGCGCGAAGAACGACTTCGGCCTGGTGGCCATCGATACCCTGCTGGCCCGCATGGAAAACGACCGCGACCGGCTGGTCGTGATCGTCGCCGGCTATCGCGCAGACCTCGACCGCTTCCTGGACACCAACGAAGGCCTGCGGTCGCGGTTCACCCGCAGCATTGTCTTCCCGTCCTATTCGGCCGCCGAGCTCGTCGACATCGCCGTGGCAATGGCCGCGAAACGAGACAGCGTGTTCGACCCCGCAGCCCGGCACAACCTCGAGGAGCTGTTCGCTCAGTTGGCCAATTCGACGACCCCCGACTCGACCGGGGTGGCACGGCGCAGCCTCGATATCGCGGGCAATGGCCGGTTCGCCCGCAATGTCGTCGAACGCTCCGAGGAGGAAAGAGAATTCAGGTTGGACCACACGGACCTGGCCGGTGCTGATTTCACCGACGAGCAGATGATGACCATCACTGCCGCCGATGTGCGTAATGCAGTGGTGCCGTTGCTGCGCGGGCTGGGCCTGACGGTGTCAGCGTGAGCGGGCAGAACAACGGCGAGGATCGCCGGTCCTTTTCGTCGCGTACCCCCGCCAACGGGAACCCCGAGCGAGTGACCTACCGGCGTGGGTTCATCACCCGACATCAGGTGACCGGCTGGCGATTCGTCATGCGCCGCATCGCATCCGGGCTCGCGCTACACGACACCCGGATGCTGGTCGACCCGCTACGCAGCCAGTCCCGTGCGGTGCTGATGGGGGTTCTGCTGGCGGTGACGGCTGTGCTCGGCTGCCTCGTCTTCTCGGTGCTGCGGCCCGGTGGTGTGCCGGGCAGTGATCCGGTGCTGGCCGACCGATCCACCTCAGCGCTCTACGTTCGCCTCGATGATCGGCTGCACCCGGTCCTCAACCTGACCTCGGCGCGGCTGGCCGTGGGGCGGCCGGTAGACCCGACCACCGTCAGCAGTGAGCAGCTGGACAAGATCGCCCGAGGCAGCCTGATCGGTATCCCGGGAGCTCCGGAACGCATGGTGCAGAACCCATCTCGGGACGCCGCGTGGACGGTGTGCGACAGTGCCGGGGGACCGGCTGACGCCGCAGGCATCACGGTGATCACTGGACCGGTGGAACGCGGTGGCGCGCGTGCGGCAGCCCTGCCCGCCGGCCGTGCGATCTTGACCGAGGGCCCCGACGGAACCTGGCTGCTGTGGGATGGCCGCCGCAGCGCCATCGATCTCGCCGACCGGGCCGTCACCGACGCGCTTGGCCTGCCTGCCAATCCACCTGCACCGCGGTCGATCGCGCCGGGACTGTTCAACGCGGTGCCGGAAGCGTCCGCACTGCGGGTCCCCCAGATCCCCGACGCCGGGGCACCCGCTGGGTACCCCCTGCCCGTCGCGGCCCCGATCGGCGCCGTCGTGATCGCTTACAGCAACGACGCCACGCCGATGAATTACGCGGTGCTGCCCGACGGCCTGCAGCCGATCAGCCCGGTGCTGGCCGCGGTGCTGCGCAACGCGAATTCCTACGGGCTGGCGCAGCCGCCTCATCTCGGTGCCGACGACATTGCCCGGCTACCGGTTTCGTCGCTGTTGGACGTTGCCGCGTTTCCGGCCGCGCCGGTGAAACTCGTCGCGGCCGCCGATGCGCCGGTGACCTGCGCGCAGTGGACCAAGATTGACGGCGCCGCGACCAGTTCGCTGGCCCTGCTTTCGGGTTCGACGCTGCCGCTGCCGAGTGGCATGCGGTCGGTCGACCTCGTCGGGGGTGCCAATCCGGGCACGGCGACCCGGGTCGCGCTGCCCCCTGGTCGGGGGTACTTCGTGCAGACCGTCGGTCAGCAGCCGGCCTCGCCGCTCGCGGGATCACTGTTCTGGGTCTCCGATACCGGAGTGCGGTACGGGATCGGGAGCGATCGCCAGACGGCCGAAAAATCGGTTGCCGCACTGGGTCTGACCCAACCGCCGCTACCGATCCCGTGGTCGGCGCTGACACTGTTCGCGCCCGGTCCGGCGCTGTCCCAATCCGATGCGCTGGTCGCCTACGACGCTGTCGGTCCCGCCATGGCACAGGAGTCCCGATGAGCCGGCTGATCTTCGAGGCGGGCCGGCGCATTCCCGGCCCGAAGACCCACAAGGGCGCGATCGCGATCGAGCCACCGCCCGAGTTGCCTCGGGTGGTGCCACCGTCGATGCTGCGCCGGGCATTGCCGTTCCTGATCGTCTTCCTGATCGTCGGCATGATCGTCGCGATGGTCGCCACCGGAATGCGGCTGATCTCGCCGCAGACCCTGTTCTTTCCCTTCGTGCTGCTGCTGGCCGCCACGGCGCTCTACCGGGGTACCGACAACAAGATGCGCACCGAGGAAGTGGACGCCGAGCGCGCCGACTACCTGCGCTACCTGTCGGTGATCCGGGACAACGTGCGTACCGAGGCCAGCGCACAGCGGGCTGCACTGCTGTGGTCGCACCCGGATCCGGCGGCGTTGGCCGCGATTCCCGGATCCCGCAGGCAATGGGAGCGTGACCCGCACGACGGTGACTTCCTGGTGTTGCGAGCTGGGCTGCACACCGTCCCCCTCGACACCACGCTGCGCGTCAAGGACGCCGCCGACGAAGTGGACCTGGAGCCGGTGTCGCACAGTGCATTACGCGCATTGTTGGACACCCAGCGGGTGGTTCGGGATGCCCCGAGGGGTATCGACCTAAAAGCGGTGTCACGGATTACCGTCGTCGGCGACGCGGCTGAGGTCAGAGCGGCGCTGCGTGCCTGGCTGGGCCAGGCCGTCACCTGGCAGGACGCCGCCTCGCTCGGTATTGCGCTGGCCAGTCCCGATCTGGAAACGCCGGACTGGTCATGGCTGAAGTGGCTGCCGCACAGCGATATTCCCGGCCGCATCGACGGCTGTGGGCCCGCCCGGTATCTCGCCGCCAGCACCGACGACCTGATCGCTTCGATCGGTCCTGCACTTGCCGAACGGCCGTTGTTCGGTATCGACTCCGACGATCCGTTGCGTCACCTGCTGATCGTCGTCGACGATCCGGATCACACTCCGGAGGATTCGGTGCTGGCGACCGGGTTGTCCGGAGTCACGGTGATCCACACCGTCGCAGCCGATTTCACGCCCCGAGCGGGTCAGTACCCCGATCCGGAACGGCCTGTCCTGCGGGTCGTCCACGGCTCGGTCCAGCGGTGGGAAACCGGCGGCTGGCAACCGTATGTCGACCGCGCGGACCAGATGTCGCAAGCCGAAGCGGTGCACTTGGCACGCGGACTGGCGCGATGGGACTCCAATCCGACCCATGCCGGACTGCGCTCGCCGGCCACCCGGGGTGCGAGCTTCACCACGTTGATGGGCATTCCCGACGCGTCGGCACTCGACGTGGCTGACGTCTGGGCGCCGCGCCTGCGCGACGAGGAGTTGCGGGTGCCGATCGGTGTGACCGCCACCGGGGTGCCGTTGTACTTCGACCTCAAAGACGAGGCCGAAGGTGGGATGGGTCCGCACGGCCTGATGATCGGCATGACCGGCTCCGGCAAGTCCCAGACGCTGATGTCGATCTTGCTGTCGCTGTTGACAACACACTCCGCCGACCGGCTCATCGTGATCTACGTCGACTTCAAGGGTGAGGCCGGAGCCGATATCTTCCGCCACTTCCCGCAGGTGGTCGCGGTGATATCCAACATGGCCGAGAAGAAGTCCCTGGCCGACCGATTCGCCGACACACTGCGTGGCGAGGTGGCTCGCCGGGAGAGCCTGCTGCGGGACGCCGGACGGCAGGTGCAGGGCAGCGCCTTCGGCTCGGTGGCGGAGTACGAGGCCGCGCGCCCTGCTGCCGAAGAGGTGGGGATCGACCTGCCGCCGCTGCCCACTCTGTTCGTGGTCGCCGACGAATTCACCCTGATGCTGGCCGAGCACCCCGAATACGCCGAATTGTTCGACTACGTCGCCCGCAAGGGGCGCTCGTTCCGGATCCACATCCTGTTCGCATCGCAGACCCTCGACATCGGCCGCATCCGCGATATCGACAAGAACACCTCGTATCGGATCGGCCTCAAGGTGGCCAGCTCCGCGGCGTCCCGGCAGATCATCGGCGTCGAGGATGCCTATCACATCGAATCAGGCAGGGAGCACAAGGGAATCGGCTTCCTGGTGCCCTCACCGGGCGCGGCGCCGATCAAGTTCCGTAGCACCTACGTCGACGGAATCTACGATCCACCCCGGCCCGTCACGTCCTATGTCGTGCCGGCGGCACCCGAGCCCGTTGCCTTCACGGCCGGTCCGGCGGCGCTCGATGAGGACATTGTGGTGCTCTCCGATGCAGAGCTCGCCCCGGCGGGGTTGCCCCCGCGAAAGCTGATCACCACCATCGGCGATCAGCTGGCCAACTACGGCCCGAAAGCGCCGGTGCTGTGGCTGCCACCGCTGGACGAATCCATCCCGCTGAATGCGGTGCTGGCCGGTGCCGCGGTGACGCCGCGTCAGTGGCGCTGGCCGCTCGGCGAGATCGATCGTCCCTTCGAGATGCGCCGCGACCCGCTGATCTTCGAGGCGGGGTCGTCGGCGGGCAATATGGTGATCCACGGCGGCGCCAAGTCCGGAAAGTCTACGGCGATAATGGCATTCGTGTTGTCAGCCGCCGCGCTGCACTCGCCGCGCGACGTCACGTTCTACTGCCTCGACTACGGCGGCGGACGGCTGCGCGGGCTCGAAGGCCTCGCTCATGTGGGCAGTGTCGCTTCGCCACTGGAACCCGAGCGCATCCGGCGCACGTTCGGCGAGCTGGAACAGCTGCTGCACTCGCGGCAACGCAAAGTCGGCGCACAGGGTGGCTACCGGGACGAGTACGGCGAGGTGTTCCTGGTGATCGACAACCTCTACGCGTTCGGGCGCGACAACACCGACCAGTTCAACACTCGCAACCCGCTGCTGGCTGTCGTGACCGAACTCGCGAATACCGGCCTGGCACATGGGATCCACGTCGTGGTGACCACGCCGAGCTGGCTGGAGGTTCCGCTGGCGATGCGCGACGGTCTCGGGTTGCGACTGGAGCTGCGCCTGCCCGATCCGCGCGACAGCAATGTGCGGGTGACCGATAGCCTGCGTCGGCCCGCCGAATCGGTGCCGCACGACCAGCCGGGTCGGGGACTGACCATGGCCGGGGAGCATTTCCTGTTCGCCGAGCCTGATTTATCGCAGATACCGGCGCTCAACGCGGCTCACCCGGGAGTGCAGGCGCCGCGCGTGCGGTTGCTGCCCGCCGATCTGGAGCCTGCCGAGGTGGCGCCGTTGTACCGCGGTGGTGAACGGGTCGTGCTGGGACAGCGCGAGCTGGATCTCGCCGCGGTGGTGCACGACTTCGCCGAGCATCCGCTGCTGATGGTGTTCGGTGACAGCAAGTCGGGCAAGACCACCCTGCTGCGCCATCTCATCCGCACGATCCGGGAGAACTCGACCGCCGCGGACGTCGCGTTCACGGTCTTCGACCGGCGCCTGCACCTCGTCGATGAGCCGTTGTTCGCCGACAACGAGTACAGCGCGAACATCGACCGGGTCACTCCGGCCGTGATGGGGCTTTCGGCACTGGTGGAACAGCGCCGCCCCCCGGCCGGCACCCCCGCCGCGGAACTGGCCACCTGGAACTACCGCGCCCAGGCGGGTTCGGCACACACCCACTATCTGATCGTCGACGATGTCGATCAGATCCCCGAGGGTCCCGCGCTGAACGGTCCGTACGCCGGCCACCGGCCGTGGACGCCGCTGCTCGGGCTGCTCTCGGCGGCAGGCGATCTCGGCTTGCGGGTTATCGTCACCGGTCGGGCCGGCGGGTCGGCGCACGCCCTGATGACCAACCCGCTGTTGCGCCGGATGAGCGACCTGCAGTCGACGGTGGTGATGTTGTCGGGCAACCCCGCCGACGGTGCCAAGATCCGCGGGCAGCGGTTCACCCGGCTGCCCGTCGGCCGCGGAATGTTGCTCGGCGACAGCGACGGCGTCGACCACATTCAGCTCGTCAACCCATTCGCACACGCGCACAGCGCAACTCGAACTCGGTTCGGAGAGGACAACCCGTCATGACCCTACGTGTCATCCCCGAGGGGTTGGCCTCGGCCAGCGCCGCGGTAGAAGCCTTGACCGCTCGCCTGGCCGCCACGCACGCTGCCGCCACACCGCTGATCACTGCGGTGGTGCCTCCCGCCGCCGATCCCGTCTCGCTGCAGACCGCCGCCGGGTTCAGCGCCCAAGGCCTTGAGCACGCCGCCACGGCCGCCCAGGGCATCACCGAACTTGGGCGGTCGGGTGTCGCGGTCGGCGAGTCGGGTTCCGGCTACGCCGCTACGGACGCGGCTGCGGCGGGCTCCTATCTGATTGCACGGGGAGGCTGATGACTGCGCCGATCTGGCTTGCTTCACCACCGGAAGTTCACTCGGCACTGCTGAGTGCCGGACCCGGCGCCGGTGAGCTGCTGGCCGCGGCCTCCGCGTGGCAGATGCTGAGCGCCGAATACTCGGCTGCGGCAGCAGAACTCACTCAGATTCTGGGGGCGGTCCAGGCCGGGGCTTGGCAAGGCCCAAGCGCCGAGCAGTACGTGACGGCCCACGCGCCCTATTTGGCCTGGCTGGAGCAGGCCAGCGCCAACAGCGCCGGTGCGGCGGCTCAGCATCACACGGCTGCCGCTGCGTACAGCACCGCGCTGGCCACCATGCCGACGCTGCCCGAACTGGCCGTCAATCACACCGTGCACGGGGTGTTGTTGGGCACCAACTTCTTCGGGATCAACACCATCCCGATCGCGGTCAACGAGGCCGATTACGTCCGAATGTGGGTCCAGGCGGCCACTGCGATGGGTGTCTACCAGGCCATCGCCGGTACCGCGCTGGCCGCCGCACCCCAGACCGCGCCGGCCCCGACGATCGTGTTGCCGGGAACAGAGGCGATATCGGCGATGGCCGCCTCGACCGCGGCACCGCAGGCCAGCGAATCCGGTTCCGCCCTGACGAATTCGAACTGGTTGATTCGACTGCTCGAGGCCTACGTCAAGTCGCTTCCGGATGGCGACATGATCTGGGACTTCCTCACCCATCCGGTGCAGAGCATCCAGCAGATGATCGTCGACTTCCTGACCAACCCGGCTCAGGCCTGGGCGACGTGGGGGCCGCTGCTGTCCGCGCTCGTCTATCAGGCAATCCTCCAGCCGGTCGGGTGGGCCACCTGGGGGTTGGGGCTGGCCTCACCGCTGCTGCTTCCGGCGCTCATCGCCGGCGCCCTCCCGTTGCTCGGGTTGCTGGCCCTGCAGCCGAACATGCCCGCACCCGATGTTGCCCCCGAACCGGTTGCGGTGCCGCCCCAACCGCAGCAGAGCCTCTGGCCGATCTCCTCGACGGCTCCCACCGCTCCTGCCCCGGCACCCGCGGCGCCGGCCGCCCCCGCGGCGCCCGCCGCCCCGGCAGCGTCCGCGGCGGCGCCAGTACCCGCGGCACAGGGCATCTTCTACGCCGTGGCCGGTGCCGACCCCGACGACGGCCCCGGCCCGACGTTGATCGAAGGCAGCGGCAACAAGGCCCTCGTCCCCGAGGCGGCCCCCGCGGCCGCCGCACTGTCCGCCGTGCAGGCCAAGGAGCGGGCTCGCCGCCGGCGCGCCCAGCGGGTCAAGGACCGCAGCCACCGCGACGAGTACATGGACCTCGACAGTGACACCGGGCCGCCGGCCGAACCGGCCGCGCACCCGACCACGTCGTCATCGGATCGGGGTGCCGGACCGATTGGGTTTGCCGGCACCGAAACCCGAACTCGCGGTGTCACCGCCGCAGGGCTCACCGAGCTCGCCACCGACCCGGCGAGCGAGCGTCCCACCACTCCGATGCTTCCGACCACCTGGGACAGTGCCGATCGTCACCGCCCAGAGGGCGGCCATTCCGACGAAACAGAAACCCACCGAGAATGATTGGAGAAATACCGTGAGCATGCTGGACGCCCACATACCGCAGCTCGTGGCCGCCGAGGCCGCGTTCGGCGCGAAAACCGCGCTGATGCGCAGCACGATCGCCCAAGCCGAGCAGGCCGCAATGTCCGCCCAGGCGTTCCACATGGGCGAGTCCTCGGCCGCCTTCCAGGCAGCGCACGCGCGGTTCGTCGAGGTCGCCGCCAAGGTGAACTCGCTGCTGGACATCGCCCAGGTGAACCTCGGTGAGGCCGGCGGCACCTATGTCGCCGAAGATGCCGCCGCGTCAACGACATACGGAGGTTTCTGATGTCTCAGATCATGTACAACTACCCGGCGATGATGGCGCACGCCGGCGACATGGCCGGATACGCCGGCACACTGCAGGCGGTCGGCGCCGACATCGCCACCGAGCAGTCTGCCCTGCAGGGTGCCTGGCAAGGTGACAGTGGCTTGACGTACCAGGCCTGGCAGGCCCAGTGGAACCTGGCCATGGAGGAACTGGTGCGCGCCTACCGGGCGATGGCCACCACCCATGAGAGCAACACGCTGTCGATGCAGGCGCGCGACCAAGCCGAAGGCGCCAAGTGGGGCTGAGACTTGCCCGCACATAACGCGGTCGAACTCACCGCCGATGCTGCGTGGCTCGCTGCCGAAAGCGTTAGTGCCGGCTCGTTCCCGTGGGTGCTGGCGATCACGCCGCCCCTGGCCGGCCCGCGCGAAGCCCGGGGGATGAGCGCGCGGCTGCGCGCGGAGCTGATCCGCACACGGGTGATGTCGGACGGTGGATCAGTGGATCCCGCGGTGGCACGGTGGGTGCGCACCGTCTGCGCGCCAGAGCGATGGCTCGAGCTGCGCTACGTGCGGGGCAACGGCACCGACCTGCTGCGCGGGCTGGTGGCCCGCCGCGGGGACGACACCGTCGTCGCGCTGCGCAGCGGCGAGCTGGTCACGCTCACCGAACTCGACATCAGCGACCCCACCCTGCTGGCCCAGGTTGTCACGGCCGCCCTGCCGGGCCGCGCACCGGCGCGGTTCGCCGAATTCGTGCTGCCGACCCGGGTGGGCGTGCGGGCCGACGAACGATTGCGTGCCGGAGCCGATCTCGGCGCCGTCCTGGATCATCTGGGCCTGCCGGCCTCGGCGATCCCGGTCGTGCGATCGGTGTTCACCGGAGCGCGCAGCTATGTGGAGGTGCGCGCCGGTTCGGCCCGCGACGGTGTGCACAGTCTCACTGAGGTCGGCGTGGGCATCATCGACGCCGAGGCCGGACGTGTGCTGGTGAACCCGGAGCGCGCCGCCGACGGTGAGTGGCTGTCGACCTTCGCGCCCGGCACGCCGTTCGCGATTTCACTAGCCCTTGACCGGCTCACCGAGACACTGCCCGACGGCCGCTGGTTCCCCGCGGCGGCGTTGGCGCGCGACTTCTCCAGCAACACAATCTGATCAAGAGAGAGAACAACAATGACCGAAACCCCGGTGCTGCCGATCGTGCGTGTCGCCGTTCTGGCGTACGGCCGGATCACCGACGTGGCATTGCCCGCCGAACTTCCGCTGCGCGAGATCCTGCCCGCAGTGAAACGGCTGGTGCCGCAGTCGGACTCCGACGGGGAAGAGTCGGTGCCGGAGCCGATGACCCTGGCTCCGATCGGCGGCGCGCCGTTCAGCGTCGATGCAAGCCTGGACACCGTCGGCGTGGTCGACGGCGATCTGCTTGTTTTGCAGCCGATTCCAGCGGGCCCGACGACACCAGGTGTGGTCGAGGATATCGCCGACGCCGCAGTGATCTTCTCCGCGGCGCGCACCCGGCCGTGGGGGTCGCACCGCCTACAGTTCGGCGCCCGACTGGCCGCCGCGGTGTTCGTGGTGGCGTTGTCCGCGGCCGCCATCGCCCATCGTGCCGCGACCGGCTCGGTGGTCGCCCTGTATGCGGTGAGCGCACTGGCGTTCCTCACCGCGATCGCCGGTCTGTCGCTGCGCGCCCGCTCGGCGCGGCTCGCCACTCAGGTATCAGCGGCGGCACTACTGCCGATTGCCTCGGCATTCTGGCTGGCCGTGCCGGGACTATGGGGGGCTCCGCACGTGATGCTGGCCGCCGCAGGTGTGGCCGCGTGGTCGTTGATCGTGCTGACCCAGACCGAGGACGGCATCGGGTTATTCACGGCCACAGCAGTTGTCGGCGGCGGTGCGCTCTTGGTCGCCGGCGCGGCGGCCCTGTGGCAGCTGCCCGCGTTGACGGTAGGGTGTGCGCTGATCGTGCTGGCGCTGCTGATCACCGTGTCGGCCCCCGGGCTTGCGGCGATGTGGGCGCGCTTTCCGCTGCCGGTGATCCCGGCCCCCGGTGACCCGACCCCGTCCAGCCCGGCGGCCCGGCTGCTGGCCGATCTGCCGCGCCGGGTCCGCGTCGGCGAAGCCCATCAGACCGGCCTCATCGCCGGTGGCGTGCTGCTGTCGTCGGCCGGGTCGCTGGTGGTGGCCGGGCGGACCGAAGGCCCCGCAGTCTGGGGCTGGTATCTGGTGGCCGCGGCCGCGGCCGCGGCAGTGCTGCGGGCCAGGGTGTGGGACACCGCTGCCTGCAAGGGCTGGCTGTTGGCCCAGCCGTTCCTGGTCACCGGCGGGCTACTGGCCGCCTATCTCGTGGATCAGCGCTTCACCGCGGCACTGTGGACGGTGGTGGCGCTCGGTGCGCTGACCGCGGCATGGGTGATCGTGGCGGTCAATCCGGATACCGCTTCGGCGGAACGGTATTCGCTGCCGGTGCGCCGGTTGGTGGGCTTCCTCGCCGCCGCCCTCGACGCGTCGCTGATCCCGGTGGCGGTCTATCTGGTCGGCATCTTCACATGGGTCCTGGATCGATGATGCGGACCGCCGCGGTTGCCGCGGTGGTGCTGCTGGCTACCGCTCCGGTGGCCGGTGCCGTCAACCCGCCCGTCGCCGACCCCGCGACGCCGCCGCCGCAGGGCACGGCCGGACCAATCGCGGGGATGAGCCAGCGCTCCGAGTGCGTGACCACCGGGATACGGCCGGGCAGTGACCCCGCCGCGGTGAGTGCCAATCAGGCGATGCTCGATCTCGCTGGGGCGGTGACATATTCACGTGGTGACGGCCAGACGGTGGCGGTCATCGACACCGGGGTGCGCCCGGGTCCTCGGCTGCCGAATGTGATCGGCGGCGGTGACTATCTCTCCGCTGGGGACGGGCTCACCGACTGCGACGGTCACGGCACGTTGGTTGCCGGAATCATCGGCGGCCAGCCCGGTCCGGACGGATTCAGCGGTGTCGCTCCTGGAGCGAGGCTGCTGTCGATTCGGCAGACCTCGCCGCGATTCTCGCCCAATGCCGGCGGCAAAGACCCGGCGTCGGTGCAGGCCAGTGTGGAGATCGAGACGCTGGCCCGGGCGGTGGTCCATGCCGCCGATCTCGGTGCCACGGTCATCAACATCTCGACGGCCGCTTGCCTGGCGCCAGACCGGCTCGGTGACCAACAGACCCTCGGTGCGGCCTTGCGCTACGCCGCGATCGACAAAGACGTCGTGATCGTCTCCGCCGCAGGCAATTCGGATGCCACGACGGCACCGGGAATGCAATGTGCGTCGAATCCGGTTGGCGACCCGGCACGGCCCGGTGATCCCCGCAACTGGGCGGGCGTGACGTCGGTGTCGGTGCCGTCGTGGTGGCAGCCGTACGTGCTGTCGGTCGCGGCGCTGACCGCCGACGGACAACCTGCCGACTTCACGATGGCTGGACCGTGGGTGGGTATCGCCGCGCCCGGCGAGAACATCGTCTCGGTGAGCAACGACGCCGCGGGTGGGTTGGCCAACGGCATGCCCGACGGTCGCGGCGGGATGGCGCCGCTGGATGGCACCAGTTTCGCCGCCGCCTATGTCGCCGGTACGGCGGCCTTGATCCGCAGCCGCTACCCGGGCATGCACGCCGACGAGGTGGTGCGTCGGCTGACGTCGACCGCGCACAACGGCGCGCAGGCACCCTCGAACCTCGTCGGTGCCGGGACTGTCGATCCGGTCGGTGCGCTCACGTGGACCGTCGACTCGGGCAGTGACACCGCGCAGGCACCGGCTATCAAACGCGTTGCGGCCCCGGCGCCGGCAACGCCTGTCGATCACACGTCGCGAACGGTGGCATTCATCGGGACGGCGGTGCTCGCGGCCGTCGTCGTCGCCGTCGCTGTCATCACGCGCAGACGCAAGGAGGAACTGGAATGAGCGGAATCCCTGGCCCGGGCGCCGGGCGGCTCACTGTCGTTCTGCTGGCGGTCGTTTCAGCGGTGCTGGCCCACCCGTGGCGGTCGACCAACGACCGGTGGGCGCTGGGAATCGCCGTCGCGGTGGTGCTGGTGTCGCTGCTCTGGTGGCGTGGCCGCTACCTCACCACGATCGCCGGTCAGCGCCTTCGGGTGCTGTTGCACCGCAAACCGATTCAGTCGGCGCCGGCAGACCTGCATTGGGCGGGTGCCGACGTGATCAGCACCGTGCTGGTGCGCGTCGACAGCCGAGACCGCGAACTACCGCTCGATGTGGTGGCCGGCTACCTCGATCGCTACGGACTGCGGTGCGATTCGGTGCGGGTGACCACTCGCAGCACCCAGGCGGACGTGACGACCTGGATCGGGCTGACCTTCAGTGGTGCGCGGAATCTGAGTGCTCTGCAGGGCAGGTCGGCGCAGATGCCGTTGCGTCAGACGGCCGAGAACGCCGCTCGCCGGCTCATCGGACAGCTGTGCGAAATCGGCTGGACGGCAACAATTGCCGACCCAGAACAGGTGCCGGACCTGGTAACAGCAGGTGCGCGCGAACGGTGGCAGTCGGTGACCGATGCACGCGGCTACCTGACCACCTACGCCGTCAAGGCACCCGAAGCTCTTGCGGCAGTGAGCTCGGCGGCGGCCGCCGAGACCTGGACTGTGGTGGAGATCGCGGGAACCTCGCGGCACGACCGGATCAGGGCGGGCGCGGCGATCCGCACCGAAAGCCGGCCGACTGCGCCGCTACCCGGGTTGGTACCGATCCCCGGGCGACAGGCCAGTGCGCTGGCCGCGCTGCATCCGTTATCGGGCGCACGCCTGGTCAATTGACGAAAGGGAACCCCCATGGTGGACAACAAGCGCGTGGACAACAAGCCGTCGAGGGGTTGGCAGGGAACCGTCCTCAAACTGTTCGGCGCCGGCGAATACGAACTGACCGTGACCGGTCGTGAGCAGATCAGCGAGCACTACCTGCGGTTGAACTTGTGTGCGGGTGGACTTCTGGCCGGCAGGCAGGTTCATCCGACGATGTGGATCCGAATGTGGTTCCCCGACGGCTCGAAACTGCACCAGCGCGGCTACACGCTGGTGAACCCCGACCCGGCGAGCGACGCCGTCGACATCGAATTCGCGTTGCACGACGGCATCGCATCGCGATGGGCGTGCGCGGCCCAACCCGGTGACACAATCGGGGCCACCGTGCTCGGCACCAGCTTTGCCCTGCCCACCCCGGCGCCGGCCGGCTACGTGATCGTCGGTGACACAGCATCATTGCCCGCGATCAACTCGCTGCTGGACTCGATCGGGGAAGCCCCCGCGACGGTGTTCCTGGCCGCCGGCCACGATGACGACAGGGATTTGCCCGTCGCCCAGAACGCCGATGTCATCTGGATCGACCGCGGCGACTCGGGCGCGGCGCTGGCCGATGCGGTCAGCGAGGGCGCCTACGACGCCGAGGACCACTTCGGTTGGGTCGCGTGCGACAACCGCACCACCCGCGCGGTGGCCAAGATTCTCCGCGAGGACTACCGCATCCCCCGAACGTCGATCAAGGCACAGGCCTACTGGGCTGAAGGGGCCTGAACGAGCGTCGGCTGCCCGCCCACATGATGGCCGCGACGAGCGCGATCAATACGACGCCGGTACCGAACGTGCTCAGGTCGAACGGAGCTGCGCTGGGCCAGCCCGCTTGACTGCGAGCCGATCCCCGCAGAAACGGAACGACGGTGAGCACTCCGACCGATACCAGTGCCTCGCCCGCGATCACCGACGGAAAGTGTTGTGCGGCCAGGAGAAAGACGCCGCGGCTATCGCCATCTCGCTGCAGGACGTGAATTCTCGGTAGCAGGACGCGCACGTTGTAGGCGCCGGCGCCGAGCAGGGTCAGCACCAGGACGAGTTTCACCGCGAGGAATCGTCCGTACGGAGTGGTCAAGAATTGGCTTGGCGTCCCAACGTGACTCCACGCCAGCCAGGTCCCGCTGACGACCAAGGCGCCGACGGCAACCAGTGCGACCATGCTGAACCGTTGCCAAATCTGGGCCCAGTCCGTGGCGAGACGGCCTTCATCCCCGGCGCGGATGACATGGCGTCGCGCGGCCAGTGCCGTCGCTGCCAGGACCGTCAGTCCGCCCACCCACGTCATCGCGCAGAGCAGGTGCACAGTCACCAAGACGTTGGTTGCGATCCGGCTCAGTGTGTTCGAGGCCATCGGGACTCTGGGAATCACCGCGGCGAGTATCGCCATGATCGCGACGGCGCGGGCCAGCGGCCGCGATGATGTCCACCGCAGACCCAGCAGCCCGCAGGCGGCCAACCCCAGCACAGCCACCTGGCTGAGGACCCAACCGGTGATGCGGGTCGTGGCGTGGAATTGCAGTGCGGCGCCGAGGCCGACGATGACAGCCGCCGGCACCGCGATACTGCGCGCCTGTCGTGACACGAGGCCGCCGTGGTTTTCGGGAATCGCCAAGACACCGACGGTCATGCCCATTCCCAACGGAATGGCCACGCTCAGGTAGTAGATCACCTGAGTGAAAACCGCTATGGCAGCCGGGTTTGGCGGAGCTGTGCCGGGCACGGTGACATCCTTACTGAGCGAACGCTGTTACTGACCAGCACGGTAGAGTCGCCCGCTTTGTTCACCCTTTGCGGGAACTGTGCGTTGACGTGATCGGTCAGGGCTGGCCCTGGCGACCCGAATACCCTTCCCATGGGCTGTAATCCGCGAGCAGTTCCTCCTGTGGCGGGCGCTGCGCCTCGGGTACGTGTTCGAGATTGATCCGGATGCGATACCAGATCGAACTCGGCCCGCGCATGCCGTCGACCAGGATGTCGGTCGGCTGCAGTGCCGCGGCGACGTCCGGGTGACGAGCACGCCAAACGTCCAAGGCTGCCATCGCTTCGTCGCGGGTCTTGGTGCGCGCGATCTCGATCAGCGGCTTGCTGCCCTTGGGCGGTTTCTCCGCAGGCCCGAGTTCCTCGGCCAGCCGCAGCAGTGCATCCAACGAGCCGACCGTGTCGTTCATCGATTCCCACGGGTCGCCGCGTTCGGCGAACCGGGCGGGGACCGTCGCGATGGTGAATTTCTCGGCCCGGCAGCCGGGCACTTCGTCCCATGTCAGCGGTGTGGACACCCGCGCGTCCGGGGTGGCTCGCACCGAATAGGCCGATGCGACGGTGCGGTCCTTGGCGTTCTGGTTGAAGTCGACGAACACGCGCTGGCCGCGTTCCTCTTTCCACCATTGGCTGGTCGCTAGCTGCGGCGCGCGACGCTGCACCTCGCGTGCCACGGTCTCGGCGGCCAGCCGAACCTGCTTGAACGGCCAGTGCG
Source organism: Mycobacterium sp. RTGN5 (assembly GCF_033804465.1). NCBI lineage: Bacteria > Bacillati > Actinomycetota > Actinomycetes > Mycobacteriales > Mycobacteriaceae > Mycobacterium > Mycobacterium sp. RTGN5. The sequence goes on along the minus strand of NZ_JAPZLA010000004.1, from coordinate 76,223 downwards.
GCGCGATCCGGGCATAGATGTGAAAGCCGCGCGATCCCGAGGTCTTGGGCCACGCCGTGAGCCCGTGATCCTCGAGTACCTCGCGCGCCACCTGTGCCACGTCCAGAATCTGTGGCCACTCGACACCGGGCATCGGATCGAGGTCGATCCGCAGCTCGTCGGGATGGTCGAGGTCGCCCGAGCGGACCGGGTGCGGATTGAGGTCGACGCATCCGAGGTTGACCGCCCACACCAGCCCGGCCGCGTCGTGCAGCACCGCCTCCTTGGCCGAGGTTCCCCTGGCGTAGCGCAGCTCGGCGACCTCGATCCAGTCCGGGCGCTTCTCGGGGGCGCGTTTCTGAAAGATCGCTTCCTCGGTGATGCCCTTGACGAACCGCTTGAGGATCATCGGCCGATCGGCGACGCCGTGCAGCGCGCCGCCGGCCACGGCCAGGTAGTAGGTGACGAGGTCCATTTTGGTCACCGGATCGCGTCCGCCGGCCGCGGGGAACACCACTTTGTCGGGATGGCTGACGGTGACCTGGCGGCCCTCGATCTCGATGACGTCCGCCATCAGACCATGGTAATTAGCCTGGCCGTTCTGTCCTGGGTGCGACCCACGTCACATAGGGTTGGAAGCATGCCCAGTCTGATGGATCTGCCCGCCCAGGTGCTGGCCAAGGCGCAGCAGTTGGCCGAACGTGGCTCCTCTGAGCTGCATTACTTGTTCAAGATGATCGAGTCCGGCGCGTTCCGGCTCGAGCCACCGCAGAACCTCGTCTCGATGGTGGCCGACATCCGCCGCTGGGGCGAGATCGGGATGATTCCGGCGCTCAATGCCCGCCGCACCCCCACCAAGTTGGCAATCGTCGACGACGAGGGGTCGATGACCTTCAAGGAGCTCGATGACGCCGCCAACGCGGTGGCCAATGCGCTGATGGCCAAGGGGGTCAAGGGCGGCGACGGGGTGGCCATCCTGGCCCGCAACCACCGCTGGTTCGTGATCGCCAACTACGGCGCCGCGCGGGTCGGCGCCCGCCTCATCATGCTCAACACCGAATTCTCCGGGCCGCAGATCCGAGACGTCTCGGAGCGTGAGGGCGCCAAGCTGATCATTTACGATGACGAGTACTCCGAGGCCGTGAAACTGGCCGATCCGCCACTGGGCAAGCTACGCGCGCTGGGTACGAATCCCGACGCTGCCGAGCCGTCGGGAAGCACCGACGAAACCCTGGCCGACCTCATCGCCCGCACCAGCAGCGCACCGCCGCCGAAGGTCACCAAGCGGTCGTCGGTCATCATCCTCACCAGCGGCACCACCGGCACTCCCAAGGGCGCGACGCGCAACGCACCACCGAGCTTGGCGCCGATCGGCGGAGTGCTCTCGTCGGTACCGTTCCGCGCCGGCGAGGTCACCTCGCTGCCGTCACCGATGTTCCACGCCCTTGGCTATTTGCATGCCACCATCGCCCTGACGCTTGGCTCGACACTGGTATTGCACCGAAAGTTCAAGCCGGCCACCGTGTTGGAGGACATCCCCACCCACGAGGTGACGGCAATGGTGGTGGTGCCGGTGATGCTGTCGCGCATGCTCGACGCGCTGGAGAGCATGGACACCAAGCCGGACCTGTCGTCGCTGCGGATCGTGTTCGTCTCAGGCTCCCAGCTCGGCGCGGAGCTGGCCACCCGGGCGCTCAAGGATCTTGGCCCCGTGATCTACAACCTTTACGGCTCAACCGAAGTCGCGCTGGCCACTATCGCCGGGCCGAAGGACCTGCAGATGAATCCGGCCACCGTCGGCCCGGTGGTCAGGGGCGTGACGATCAAAATCCTCGACGAGAACGGCAACGAGCTGCCCCAGGGCGAGGTCGGCCGAATCTTCGTCGGCAACAGCTTCCCGTTCGAGGGCTACACCGGTGGCGGTCACAAGCAGATCATCGACGGACTGATGTCCTCCGGTGACGTCGGCTATTTCGACCACAACGGGTTGTTGTTCGTCAGCGGGCGCGACGACGAGATGATCGTCTCCGGCGGTGAGAACGTCTTCCCGGCCGAGGTCGAGGATCTCATCAGCGGGCATCCCGACGTCGTCGAGGCGACCGCGCTCGGCGTCGACGACCCGGACTGGGGTGCGCGCCTGCGCGCGTTCGTCGTGCTGCGCGAGGAAGCCGAACTCAGCGAGGACGCCGTCAAGAACTATGTGCGCGAACACCTTGCGCGCTACAAGGTTCCGCGCGAGGTGGTCTTCCTCGAGGAGCTCCCGCGCAACCCGACCGGCAAGATCCTCAAGCGGGAGCTGCGCGAGATCGACGTGCAGTAGTCACCATTTCGCAGGAGAATTTACGGGTCGCGGGGCAGGCCGAGCAGCCGCTCGGCGATGATGTTGAGCTGCACCTCCGAGGTGCCGCCATAGATGGTGGTCGACCGGCTGCCAAGCAGCCACTGCGCCCATTTGCCTTCTAGCGCTTCGGTATCGCCGATGGCGCCATCGATCCCGAACGACGACACCGCGAACTCGGCGTACCCCTGCCCGGTCCGCATCGAGAGCAGTTTGGAGATCGCCGCCGACGGCATCGCGTCGCCGCCGGCCAGCGTCAGCAGTGTCGAACGCAAGTTCAGCAGCTTGGCCGCATGCCCCTCGGCGATCAGTTCACCGGCCCGGTGATGACCAATCTGATCGAAGTGGCCGTTGCTGACGAAGTCGACGAAGCCGTCGAGGTTGGCCAGGAATCCGGGCTCGCTGCTTCCGATCGAAACGCGTTCCGCGGTAAGGGTATTGCGACTGACCTCCCAGCCGCGGTCCACCTCGCCGAGCACCAGCTCGTCGGGAACGAACACGTCGTCGATGAACACGGTGTTGAACATCGCGTGGCCGGTGAGTTCACGCAGCGGCTTGACCTCGACGCCCTCGCTCTTCATATCGAGCAGGAAGTAGCTGATGCCACCATGTTTCGGTGCGGTGGGATTGGTCCGCGCCAGTAGCGCACCCCACTGCGCAAACTGCGCGCCGGTGGTCCAGATCTTCTGGCCGGTGATCCGCCAGCCACCGTCGACCTTGGTGGCTTTGGTGGTCAGGCTGGCCAGGTCGGACCCAGCGCCCGGCTCGGAAAACAGCTGGCACCAGATCATCTCGCCGCGGAAGGTGGGCGGTAGGAAGCGCTGCTTCTGCTCGTCGTTGCCGAATGCCACGATCGACGGGATCAGCCAGGCCGCGATGCCCATCTGCGGGCGCTTGACCTGCCCCGCGGTGAACTCCTGGGCAATCAGGATTTGTTCGATCGGCGAGGCTGATCGGCCCCACGGCTTGGGCAGGTGCGGCTGTACCCAGCCGGCTTCGGCGATCGCGGTCTTACGCTCCTCCCGCGGAATCTCCTTCAGTGCAGTCACTTCCGCGCGGATCTCGGCACGCAGCTGTTCGGTCTCGGGGTCGAGGTCGATGTTGATTGCTCGCATGCCCGTGCTCGTTGCGGTGTCGAACACCTTCTGCTGGTACTCGTTTGAGCGTCCGAACGCCGCGACCAAGCCCAGCGTGCGGCGGTAGTACACGTTGGTGTCGTGCTCCCAGGTGAAGCCAATACCGCCGTGCACCTGGATGCAGTCCTGGGTGCAATGCTGGGCGGCGGCCGGTGCCAGGCTGGCGGCCACTGCTGCAGCGAACTCGTAGGCGGTTTGCTCGTTGTCCCAAGCCTTTTCGGCGGCCTCATCGAGGGCGCGCGCGGCGTCCCAGACGGCTGCGGTGGCGCGCTCGGTGGTGGCAATCATCTCCGCACACTTGTGCTTGATGGCCTGGAACTGGCCGATCGGGCGGCCGAACTGCTCGCGAATCTTCGCGTAGGCCGCGGCGGTGTCGGTGGCCCAGCGGGCGATGCCGACAGCCTCTGCGGACAGCAGGGTGGTGACGATCGCCCGCCCGGCCGGCTGGGACAGATTGGACAGCACCTGGTCGGCGGTGACTTCGACGGCGTTGGCTCGCACGTGGGCCACCGGCCGCAGCAGGTCCACCGATGTCACCGGCTCGATTTCGAGGTGGTCGGCGTCGAGGATGACCCATTCGACGCCGCTGTCGATGGCGACGGGCAGAACCAGGACCGATGCCTGCGCGCCGGCGGGCACCGAGCGGGCTTCGCCGCGGATGACGAGCGTGCCGTCCTGCCGGGTCGCGGTCAGGCCGGACTCAAGTGCGCACGTCGCGATCAGCTCCCCGGCGGCCAGCTGGTTGAGCAGCTTGGTGTCGGGATCGTGGGCCGCGATCAGGGCGCTGGCGATCGCCGACGGGACGAACGGCCCCGGCACCGCGCCGTAGCCGAACTCGGCGATCACGATCGCCAGCTCCAGCAGACCGAAGCCCTGGCCGTCCACCGCCTCGGCAAGGTGCAGGCCGTGCAGCCCCTGCTCGGCCGCGGCGTTCCAGTACGGCGGCGGGTTGGGCACCGGGGTCTCCAGGGCCTCGTGCAGGACTTCCGCCGGTGCCACTCGCGTGACCAGGGATTTCACCGAATCCGCGAGGTCGTTGTGCTCGGGTGTGATCGCGATGGGCATGGTGGGACGCCTTCCCTATTAACCGGTGGGTTGGTAGCCAGGCTACCTGTCCGGTTACGTTCTACGGTCCAGGGTGGCTGCCTGCGGGTTACGGCATCCAGTGTGCGAGCAGATCGCGTCTCAGCCGGAAATCTCAATCTGTACGCACACTCGATGCCATTACTGCCGAGCAGCGGGCGCCGGGGTTGCGCGCAGGACCACGACCACGACCGCCGACAGCATCATGACGATTCCCACCGCCCACATACCGGCCTTGTCGTTGCCGGTGAGCTGGTTGAGCGCACCGGTCGCGTAGGGCGCGGCGAACCCGCCGAGGTTGCCGATCGAGTTGATCAGACCGATCCCACCGGCGGCGGCCGCGCCGGTGAGGAACTGTGCCGGCAGCGCCCAGAAGCTGGGGATCGCGCTGAAGACCCCCATGGCCGCGATGCACACCGGGATCATCACCAGCAGCGGGGTGTGCAGATACAGAGCGATCGGAATCGCCAAGCCGCCCAACCCCATCGGGATGGCGACGTGCCAGACGTGTTCCCGCTTGCGGTCGGCGTGACGAGACCACAGGTACATGGCGATGGCGGCCAGCGTGTAGGGCACGGCGGTGATCAGGCCCACCTGCACGATCGACAGGTGGATGCTGAACGTCTTCTGGAATCCCGAGATGATCGATGGCAGAAAGAACGCCAGCGCGTAAAGGCCGTAGGCGACACCGAAATAGACCAGTGACAGTGCCCAGATCCGCGGGCTGGTCAGCGCGCGCCGCAGCGGGAAGTCGAACGTGCCTGCGACATCTCGGTCCTCGTCGGCCAGCACATCGATCAGCCATTGCCGTTCGTCGGGCTGCAGCCAGTGCGCGTCGGCCGGGCGGTCGGTGAGGTAGAACCAGCAGATGACGCCAAGGAGGATCGCGGGCAGGCCGACACCGACCATCATGAACTGCCAGCCGGCCAACCCGAAAAGGCCCTCGCCGGCCTGGATCATCCACGCCGCCACTGGAGTTCCGACCGCCGCGGCGATCGGGCTGGCCATCATGAACAGGGCCACAATCCGGGCCCGGTAGGCGCCGGGGAACCAGCGGGTGAGGTAGAAGATCACGCCAGGGAACAGCCCGGCTTCGGCAACACCGAGCAGGAACCGCAACGCCAGCAGGGTGGGCGCATTGGGCGCGAATCCGATTGCCACCGCGACGATTCCCCACGACACCGCGATGCGGGCCAGCCAGCGGCGGGCGCCGAACCGCTCCAGAGCGAGATTGGACGGCACCTCGACCAGCACGTAGCCGATGAAGAAGATGCCCGAGGCCAGCCCGTACATGGTTGCGGTGAGCTGAAGGTGTTCGCTGATGTCGGCCTTGGCGATGCCGAGGTTGGTGCGGTCGAGGTAGTTGACGAAGTACAGCGCCATCAAGAACGGCACGATGCGGATGATGACCTTGCGCAGGGTGCGCGCCTCGAGTGACTTCTCACCGATCGATGCGACGGACATGCTGCCTCCCGTTGACGACGTTGACCAGGTCGCGGCCGTCGTGCAGACGGCGGCAGTTGTCGATGGCCTGGATGAGGTACCGGCGCATGGTGTCGGCGGTGTACCAGGTGACGTGCGGCGTCACCACGACATTGTCGAGGCGTAGCAGCGGATTATCGGGGTCGACCGGTTCTTCTGTGAACACGTCGAGTCCGGCTGCAGCGAGCCCGCCGTCGCGCAGCGCGTCGACCAGTGCGGGTTCGTCGATGACTCCACCACGAGAAGTGTTGACCAGCACCGCATCTGGCTTCATCGTGGCCAACGCGGCCCGGTCGATCAGCTTGTCGGTGGCCGGAGTCAAGGGAAGGTGCAGGCTGACGATGTCGCTTTCGGCCAGCAGGTTGGTCAGCGGACGCCACGTGGCGGTGCCGTCGTCCGCGGTGTTGGTGTGCAGGACCGTGCCGCCCATCGCGTGCACGATCTGCTCGACGCGTTTGGCGATGTTGCCGTAGCCCACCAATCCCACAGTGCAACTGCCGATATCGCGGACCGTCTCGCCGAGGCTGGCGTCCGTCGGCCAGCCGCGGCCCAGCCGGGTGGCGCGGTCCAGCGCGGGGAGTCGCCGCAGGGCGGCCAGCATCAGCAGCACTGCACCCTCGGCGACCGAGGGGGCGTTGGCGCCGGGCATGTTGGCCACCGCGATTCCCAGTTCGGTCGCTGCCTCGACGTCGATCGTGTTCACACCGGCGCCCAACTTGTGCACCAGGCGCAGCCGCGATCCGAGACGCAACTCCGCACCGGGCAGCGGACGCAGCACGTGCCAGATCACTTCCGCCTCGGGCAGCTCGCGGTGCAGTGTCGCGTCGTCGTCTTCGTGGCACCAGCGGACGTCGAGCCAATCCGATTCCGGTGCAACGATATCCAGCACGCCACCGGTGGGAAGGAAATGCCCAAGGACTCTCACCGCCACCGCTTGGCGATCCACTTCGTGATGGTGTCGGCCTGCTCGCTGCGCGCCCCCGGGGTGGTGAAGTAGTGGTCGGTGTCGATCGAGCACTGGGTCTTGTCCGTGCTGGCAAGCGCGTCGAAAATCCGCTGGGCGTCCGACGGAAAGACCCCGGTGTCTTGATCGGCGTTGATCACCAGGGAAGGCACCGTGACGCGGCCGAGGTGAGGTTCGGCGCGGGTCTGGGCGGTCTTGAGGCTCCACATGCCCAGCCAGCTGCGTAGCGTGCAGCTGCCGGCGATGCCCCGGGCCGAGCGGTTGGCCGTCGCAGGCACGCCGGCATAGCAGAGGTTGGCTTGTCGCCGGGTGGGTTCGATGGACGGGTCGACCATCCGGGGATCGGCCCAGGTCCGCATCACGGTGAACGGCCGGTCGGAAAACCCGGCGGCCTGCACCCGCTTGAGTTCGGTCTCGGCCCAGTCGGTGATCGCGTGGTTGCGGGCGATCTGCGCGGACCGATAGCGCGCGATGAAATCAGGGGAGAACGGCGGACCGTTGTTCTCATCGAACAGGTCGAGTTCGGGGTCGCTGGCCACCGGGTCGTTTTCGTCGACGACAGCGGCGTCCATCCAGGCGGTCAGCACCTCAGGGCGGCCGGGATGCGCCGCACTGGCGATATAGCCGTCGGCCGGCGGCAGTTCGGTCAGCCCAGCCGCGGGCCGAAGGCCGTCCAGCGGCGTGACATTGGGATCGACGGCCTGCGACTGATAGGCCGCCATCAGTGAGCCGCCGCCCGAATTGCCCAGCAACACCACCGTTTCCACACCCTGAATCTCGCGCAGCCAGCGCACACCGACGCCGATGTCCACCAACGCGTGGTCCAGCACGAAGCTGCTCTCGAACCCCCGGAAGCGGGTGTTCCAGCCGAGGAAGCCGACGCCGCGGGTGGCCAGGTAATCGGCGAGGTAATGCTCGGAGAAGTCGATCTGATAGTGGGTGGCGATGACTGCGACCTTGGGCTTGCGGCCCACCCCACGGTGGTAGAGGCCCTGGCACGGATGCCCGCCGGCGCCGGCCCGGCGCGCAGTGGGGGAGGCGACCCCGATGAACTCACGAACGACCCCGGGCGTTGGCATGTGGCTGGCCTCCTCGGGAGTAGATCGCTGAGGAGACGATATTCGCCAGCGTCGATGTGCACGCCTGAATCCGGTGTTAGGTTCGGTTGCGAGAGTTGACCAGTATCTGTGGGGGCACATCATGATCAAGCCGCACAACACCAACCCGGAATTCGAGCTCGGCGGTATCAATCACATCGCGCTGGTCTGCTCGGACATGGAGCGCACGAAAGATTTCTACACGAATGTGCTGGGTATGCCGCTGATCAAGGCGCTGGACCTGCCCGACAACATGGGGCAGCACTTCTTCTTCGACGCCGGCAACGGCGACTGTGTGGCGTTCTTCTGGTTCGCCGAGGCTCCTGACGGCACGGTAGGCAACACGACGCCGGCGGCGCTGCCAGGTCTGGGCTCGATCGTCAGCGCGGTGGGGTCGATGAACCACCTGGCCTTCCATGTGCCGGAGGAGAAGTTCGACGAGTACCGCCGCCGGCTCAAGGAGAAGGGTGTGCGGGTCGGTCCGGTGCTCAACCACGACGACAGCCCGCAGGGCGCCACCCGCGAACTCCATCCCGGCGTGTACGTGCGGTCGTTCTATTTCAACGACCCGGACGGCATCGTCCTCGAGTTTGCTTGCTGGACACGAGAATTCACTGACAACGAGGCCGCTACGCAGCCCAAGACCGCAGCCGACCGCAGGTTGCCGATACCGGCTGGTTAATCGCGGAACAGCCGCGGCTCGCCGAGATCGTCGATGATGGCTGTGAGCTGATCGACGAGCTCCTCCGCGGTCAGGTTGATCGCACCGCCTAGCCAGGCGCTGATCGTCTGGCCGACCCCGCCGACGACGAAGTGCGCGAACGCCTTGATCCGGTCGTTGGCCGGCCGGTGCAGCGTCGCCTCGACGTGCTGACCCGACAGCATCGCGAATAGCGCACCGGACTCCTGTCGCTTGCGGACCACCGTCGTGTTGGACAGCTGCGAGCTGAACATCAGCCGCCCCACCCTGGGATCGAGCTCGATGGTCCGCACGATGTTGGCCATGGCGGCCCGGTTCTGGGCATCCGGCGGAGCCGTGGCGACCGCCGCCTGGGTGGTGGCGGCCAGCTCGGCGACCACCCAGTCGAAAACCGCCGCCACGAACTCGTCCTTGTCGGAGAAGCTCTCGTAGAAGTAGCGGGTGGCAACCCCGGCCTCGCGGCAGATACCGCGAACGGTGAGCTCAGCGGGGTCGACGTCGCTGCCCAGCAGTTCCAGCCCCGCCCGCAACAGCTGGGCCCGGCGCCGAGCCAGCCGATCAGCGGCGTCAACGCCGCCGTACGGGCGTGCCTGCGTCATTAGCCCATCTTGACATTGCTGCGGCCAGGGCGGCAATATTCGGAAACATTCGTTTTCAGATTTGATCCCGATAGGTGGCGCACTGTGGCGATCCGCGAACCGGTCATCAGTCAGGTCGATCGCGCTGTGAGCGCACCGCCGATTCCATCCCGGCGGCGCCGCAGGCTGGGCCCGGGCTTCGACGACGGGCTCATGGGCGTGGCATTGCTGGCCGGTCCGGCGAACGTGATCATGGAGCTGGCCCGGCCGGGCGTCGGCTATGGCGTGATGGAGAGCCGGGTCGAGAGCGGACGGGCCGACCGGCACCCGGTCAAACGGGCGCGGACGACATTCACCTACCTCGCGGTGGCCACTCGCGGCAGCGACGAGCAGAAGAAGGCGTATCGGCGCGCGGTCAACAAATCGCACGCCCAGGTGTACTCGACCCCCGACAGCCCGGTGCAGTACAACGCGTTCGACAAGGACCTGCAGCTCTGGGTGGCCGCCTGCCTCTACAAGGGCGGGGTGGACATCGCCCGAGTCTTCATCGGCGAGATGGACGACGAGACCGCCGACCGGCACTACCGCGAGAGCGCGGCGCTGGCCACCACTTTGCAGGTGCCCGCCGAGATGTGGCCGGCCGACCGGGCGGCGTTCGACCGGTACTGGCAGGAGTCGTTGGACAAGGTGTACATCGACGACACGATTCGGGAGTACCTGTACCCGTTTGCGGTGTCGCGGGTGCGCGGTGTCCGGCTGCCGGGGCAACAGGCCATCGAGCGGTTCAACCTGCTCATCACCACCGGGTTCCTGCCGCAGCGCTTCCGCGAGGAAATGCAGCTCGAGTGGAATGCGGATACGCAGCGAAAATTCGATCGTTTGATGGCGGTCATCCGCTTCTTCAACAACCTGACACCACGGTTGATCCGTGAGTTCCCGTTCAATCTGCTGTTGTGGGATGTGGATCGGCGCATCCGCACTGGCCAGCCGTTGGTGTGAGGCCTGTCAGATTTCGCGCGTACCCTCGCGGCGGTGCGAAGTGACAACGACACCTGGGACATCACCACCAGCGTCGGCTCGACGGCATTGTTCGTCGCGGCCGCCCGTGCACTGGAGGCGCAGAAACCCGATCCACTGGCGGTCGACCCGTTCGCGGAGACGTTTTGCCGTGCCGTCGGTGGCCCGTGGGCTGCGCTGCTGGACGGCGAGGCGCCCGAGCATCCGCTGAAGTCCAAGGAGTTCGGCCAGCACTTCGTCACGTTCCAAGCCGCGCGGACTCGTTACTTCGATGCCTACTTCCGGCGGGCGGCTCAGGCCGGCGTGCGCCAGATCGTCCTGCTGGCCGCGGGCCTGGATTCCCGTGCCTACCGGCTGGATTGGGCCGACGGCACGATCGTCTACGAACTCGACCAGCCGCAGGTGCTGGACTTCAAGCGCGATACTGTCGCGTCGTACGGCGCCACCGCCAAGGCTGAGCGACGCGAGATCGCGATCGACCTCCGGGATGACTGGCCGCAGGCGTTACGGGACAGCGGTTTTCAACCCGACCAGCCCTCGGCATGGATCGCTGAAGGGCTGCTGATCTACCTGCCTGCCAGTGCGCAGGAGCAGCTGTTCGCCGGCATCGACGCCCTGGCCAGTTCGGGCAGCTACCTCGCGGTCGAGGAGGGCAGGCCGATGGATCGCGATGTCTTCCACGCGAAGGTCAACGAGGCCAAGGCCATTGACGACGAGCGGGGTCAGTGGTGGCAGCTGGTGTACAACGAGCAGCATGCGCCTGCCGCGCAGTGGTTCGGCGAGCGCGGGTGGACGGCTGAGGACACAACGCTCCTGGACTACCTGAAGACCGTCGGTCGTTCCGTCGATTCCGCGGACGCCGAGGCGGCCAACATGCTGGAGAGCATCACGCTGGTTAGCGCGATCAAGACCTAGTCCCACATGAACGGCCGCAGGAACCGATTGATGCGGCGCAGGTATTCCGGCTGACTGACGTGCAGGATGTGGTTGCCCGGGAACCAGTGCAGCGCACAGCGATCCCAGTGTTCCCACAGTGCCTCGGATTGCTCGGGTGGGGCCAGCCGATCACCCAGGCCGGTGATGATGAGCCGCCGATCGCGCGGCACCAGTGGCGCGTAGTTCAACGCGCAGTGGTACGCCGACGCGGCGGCTGAATCCTCCCGGCTGATGGTGCCGAATTTGCGGCCCAATTCGATCAATTTGTTCGCCGGCCACCACTCGTCGAATGTCCGCTCGGGCGTGACCACCGGAACATTTGGGATCACCGCTTCCAGCCGGTCGTCGGCCGAGGCAACCAGCGCTGAGGTGTAGCCGCCCAACGACATTCCGGTCAAGGCGATGCGATCCACCCCGGTGTCGCGCAACCAGTCCATGACGGAGCGGAAATCGTGCACGGCCTGGGCCATGGTCTCGGCGAAACCGGCCATGCCCTGGGAGAAGAAGCCGTAACCGCTGAAGGGGGAACCCTTTTCGGCGCGGCGGCCGTGGAACGGCAGGGTGTAGAGCAACACGTCATAACCGGTCCGGTAGAACCACGGCAGCGAGAAGAACAGCCCGTTGAACAGATAGGGCGAACCCAGGAAGCCATGGATCACGCACAAGGTCGGCCGGGGTCCGTCGTCGTGGCGCCAGTGCTGGGCCCAGACGGTGTTGTTGCGCTCCAGTCGTTTCCACTGCTTACGCATGTTCGGGTTGACCGGTTCGAAGCTGCTCTCGAACCGCAGGTTCTGGACGTTTCCGTGGGCGATGTACTGGGCCAACGGGTTCGCCGGACGGGTCGACACCGTGGGCAGCACGGTGGGCGCGGGAAACGACGCCACCGGGTCCTGGCGTCCGGCGAGCTCGGCGTAGAACTCGAGGTTGCTGCGCTCGCGGTGTAGGTCCGAGCGGCGGACGATGCTTTTCGCGACGGTCGGCAGCATCGATGCCCCGACCAGGGATGCGATCGCCGTACGCAAACCGAGGTCGGCGATCGCGGATGAATCCACGATGAGCCGCTGACGTGCGGTGAGATCGGAGCGGTCGGGCAGACCCTCATAACCGGCGTCGGCGCCCGCAACATCGGGCACGGGGATGGGCATGTCGACGTTCGACGTCATTGTCGCGGCCTTTCGCCGGTGGGCATGTCCCCGGATGTTAACTGGACCCGCGCCTCACACGAGGCGATATACCGTCGCGCCGCCCACCTTCATCGGTTGGTAATGCTGCTGTACCCAGTCGGCGATCTCCCCGCCATTGCGATCGTGGCTGCGCATCCGTCCGCTCTCGACGTAGTAAGTGATCTTGCCGGCGTGTACGTCATCGACGAACTGCGCCAATGTCGGCACCGGATCGGTGCTCCACCCGCCAATTGCCATGACCGCGGTATCGGACGCGATCTCCAGCGACGCCGCGGCCTGGGAGCCTGACGTAGCTGCTGACCACATGGTCCGGGTGGCACTGAGCAGTCTGGCCAACTGCGGGTCCACGTTGCCGGAACTGGCGCCCATCATCATCGTCTTGGCGAACCGGGACCCGACGGTCGGCCACACGTCCGCGGTATGGGCAGCGTTCGGGATCGATCCGGTGTGCGGGGTGGCGGCGGTTGCGACCGAAAACATGGTGGTACCAGTGAGGCTCGCGAACAGCGATATCGCCAGCGCGTACGGCGTGAGCCGAGGCCACTTCGTCAGCGCAGCGACGAGCAGGCCCACGGCCGTCACGGCAGCGGTCGCGATGAGCCAATGCGACCACATCGGGCCCAATCCCGCCCGCCGCAACAAGACGATGGCCCAGCCGGCGGCGACCACCACCATCGCGATAGCCGCCGACCTACTCAACACGGCCGCGAGGCCGATCAGCGCACCCGCAGCCGGCGCCAAGGCGATGGTGTAGTACGGGTGGACCAAGCCGGTCATGGAGGTGAACACCACCGCGCAGACGACGAACCACACCGTCCACGTCACAAAACCGGCCGCTTCCGTCCGGCTCAGCCTGCGGCGGACGGCGAGATATGCGGCGGCCACGATCGCGACTGCGACAGCAGGCAACAGCCAGGAAGCCTCGTAACCCATTTCCGCGGACAGAATGCGCAGCACCCCGGCATGGGTGGTCCAGCCGCGGGGATGTCCGTGCGACACCGTGTTACCGCCGCCGACGATGCGGTCGACACCGTTGTACCCCAACGCCAGATTGAGCACGTTGTTGTTTGTCGAGCCGCCGATGTAGGGGCGCGAACCGGCGGGCCACAACTGGACGACCGCCACCCACCAGCCACCGGAGATCACCAGCGCCACAGCAGCTCCCAGCAGATGCAGCACTCGACGCCACCAATGTGCCGGCGCGAAAATCAGATATGCCAGGCCAAAGGCGGGCAGCACCATCAGTCCGGCCAGCATCTTGGTGAGGAACGCCAATCCCAATGCGGCGCCGACGAGTGCGAGCCATTGCCACGACGCGCCGGCTATCGCACGCATCAGGAAGTAGGCGGCGGCGACCATCAGCAGCACCAGAAGTGCGTCGGGGTTGTTGTATCGGAACATCAAGGTGGCCGCGGGCGTGAGAGCCAGGATGGCGCCGGCGATCAGGCCCGCGATCGCCCCGCGTGTGGGGTCGGCGACGGTGCGCCGGACGGTGGCGTAGAGGACGGCCACGGCCCCGACACCCATCAGCGCCTGCGGCACCAGCACCGCCCAGCTGTTCATCCCGAACAGGCGCACCGACAGGCCGGTCACCCACAGTGCGGCCGGCGGCTTGTCGACGGTGATGAAGTTGTTCGGGTCCAGCGAGCCGAAGAACCACGCGGACCAGCTCTTCGCCCCGGACTGGGCGGCTGCCGCGTAGAACGCATTGCCGTAGCCGTTGATCGGAAGATTCCACAGGTAGAGGGTGGCGGTGACGAGCAGCAGGCAGATCAGGGCGACGGGCGGCCACCGCGCGGCGGTGCGCGGGCGGGCGATAGGCCCGGGTACACCGAGTGCGTCGGTGAGATCGGCGGTGGCGGTCACCGCACCACGGTGCACGATGGTGCTGACACGCCGATGTTGCCGCAGCTGGGAACTCGCTGTGGATTTCATGATCGACGCGGATGTGATGGAGTGGCTGCATGTGGAATCCGCAGACGTATCTCACGTTCGCCGACCAGCGCGGGCGGCCGTTCTTCGATCTGCTGGGGCGCATCGGGGCCGAGTCACCAAAGCGGGTGACGGATCTGGGTTGCGGGCCAGGCAATCTCACCGAGCAGCTTGCCAAGCGCTGGCCGGATGCGACGCTGCAGGCCGTGGACAGCTCAGCGGAGATGGTCGCCGCCGCGCGCGAGCGCGGTATCGACGCCGAGCTGGGCGACGTCGCCGCCTGGACGCCACCACCGGATACCGACGTTGTGTTCAGCAACGCGGCGCTGCAATGGATCCCCGGACACGCCGAGCTGATGGTGCGTTGGGCGGGCCAGCTACGGCCCGGTGCCTGGATCGCGGTTCAGGTCCCCGGCAACTTCGACGCTCCGTCCCACGCGGCGATACGCTGGCTGGCCGAGCAGGACCCATGGTCAAAGGTGCTGGGCGACTTCAGGTTCCGCAATGCTGACATCGTCGAGACACCGCTGAGGTATGCCGAGTTGCTGACCGGCGTTGGTTGCGCCGTCGATGCCTGGGAGACCACCTATCTCCATGAACTCAGCGGCGACAATGCGGTGTTGACCTGGATCACCGGCACCGCGCTCACCCCGGTGCGCGACCAGCTGACCGACGATCAGTGGCAGCAGTTCCGCGCGGAGCTGATCCCGCTGCTGGACGAGGCGTACCCGCCGCGGCCGGATGGCCGCACGTACTTCCCGTTCCGCCGGATCTTCGTCGTCGCTCAGGTGGGCCGCTGACGCTTCTCGTCGAGCACGGCGAGCACCTTTTTGACCAGGTCATCGATGTCCGCTCCGGTGGTATCGACCACCAGATCGGCGGACTCGGGCGGCTCGTAGGGCCCGTCCACACCGGTCAACCCCTTGAGCTCACCGGCGCGGGCCCTCTTGTACAGACCCTTGGGATCGCGCTTCTCGCACTCGCTTACCGGCGTCGCGACCCACACCTCGATGAAGGGCAACTTGGCCGCGCCGTTGAGGGCTCTGGCAATGTCGCGGTCCGACTTCAGCGGTGATACCAGTGACGCCAGAGCGACCACCCCCGAGTCGGCGAACAATCTCGTCAGATGGCCGACTCGGCGGATGTTCTCGGCGCGGTCGCCGGCCGAGAAGCCCAGATCATCCGACAGCCCGTGGCGGATGTTGTCACCGTCGAGCAGATACGCCACCTGACCGGACTCCACCAGGGCGCGCTCGACGGCGACCGCGAGGGTGGACTTGCCCGAGGCCGGGAGACCGGTGAACCAGATCGTCGCGCCGCGCTGTTGCGTTGCCGTCCAGCGGTAGTCGCGGTCCAGCGATGACGGATGCCACTTGATGTCGTTGCGCGTCTGCTCGCCCGGCTTGACCTCGCGGGCTTCCAGAATCGTGCCTGCGCCGACGGTGTCGTTGGAGTGTTCGTCGATCAGAATGAACGCGCCGTTGTCGCGGTCCTCGACGTAGGGGTCGGCCACCACGATCGAACTGGTGCGCAGGGTAATCGAGCCGATGTCGTTGATGGCCAGCTCAACTGGGCCGTCGAGCTCGTCGAGCGTTTCCGGATCCAGCCGGGAGTGCAACGCCTGGATCGTGGCCCGCACCGTTCGGGTGCCCTGTTTCAGCGCGACCCGGTCGCCGGCACGCAGCGGGGTGTCGGTGAACCAGCACACGGTGGCATCCAGTTCCCGCGCCAGCGTCGGCAGGTGCGGATCGTCGAGACCACTGACCAGGACATCGCCGCGACCCACATCGATGTCGTCGGCGAGCTCCACCGAAACCGAGAGCGGCGCAACCGCTGTCGTTCGTTCATCGTCGAGGGCATCCAGGGCGGTCACGACCGAGCGGGTACCGGACGGAAGTGCGACCACGGGATCGCCGACCGTCAGCGTGCCTGCCGATAGCCGACCCGTGTAGCGCCGGCGCTGATCGGCGGTGGGCCGCGACACCCACTGGATCGGGAGCCGAAGCCAGCTCGCCTCGGCCTGCGGTGCCGCCAGCTCCACCTGCTCCAGGTACTCGAGCAGTGTCGGGCCCTCGTACCACGGTGTCTCGGCGGAGCGGTGCACGACGTTGTCGCCGTGCTTGGCTGCGATCGGGATGACCGTCAGATCGAGGCCACCGAGGCGAGCGGCCAACTGCCGCAACTGATCTTCGACTTCGCTGAAGCGGGCCTGGTCGAATCCGACGAGGTCGATCTTGTTGACGGCGGCCACGAAGTGCTTGATGCCGACGAGTTTCGCGATCCGGGCATGCCGTCGGGTTTGGCGCAGAACGCCCGCGCGAGCGTCGACGAGCAGGATCGCCGCGTGCGCATTGGAGGCACCGGTGAACATGTTGCGCGTGTAGCGCTCGTGACCGGGTGTGTCCGCCAGGATGTAACTGCGGGTATCGGTCGAAAAGAACCGGTAGGCAACATCGATCGTGATGCCCTGCTCACGTTCAGCACGCAGACCATCCGACAGCGCCGCCAGATCGGCGACACCTTCTTCGTCGGTAACCGCCTCCAGGTGGTCCAGCGGCAAGCTGTCGGTGTCGTGCAGCAGCCGGCCGATCAGGGTGCTCTTACCGTCGTCCACCGAGCCTGCGGTGGTGATCCTCAGCAGCTGACGTGTCGCGGTCGTCATCAGAAATAGCCTTCGCGTTTACGGTCTTCCATGGCGGCCACCGACGTGCGGTCGTCGGCGCGGGTCTCGCCGCGCTCGGATACCGTCGCAGCCGAGATTTCGGTGATGACGCCGGCGATCCCGGTGGCCCTGGATCGGACGGCTCCGGTGATCGTCAGATCACCGACCGTGCGATAGCGGACCCACTCGACCGCCGAGCTTTCGTCGCCCTCGGGGCGGGCGTATTCGGACACCGCGAGCAGAATGCCGTCGCGTTCGAAGACCTCGCGTTCATGGGCGAAGTAAATCGAGGGGATCTCGAGGTTCTCCAACTCGATGTAGCGCCAGATGTCCAGCTCGGTCCAGTTGCTCAGCGGGAACACCCGAACCTGCTCGCCCTTCTTGATCCGGCCGTTGTACAGCGACCAGGGCTCGGGGCGCTGCGCGCGCGGGTCCCACTGGCCGAACTCGTCGCGGAAGCTCAAAATTCGTTCTTTGGCCCGCGCCCGCTCCTCGTCGCGTCGCGCGCCGCCGAACGCAGCGTCGAATCCGCCCGCCTCCAGGGCATCGAGCAGGGTGCGGGTCTGCTGGCGATTGCGGGACTCGCCCTGACCCGGGTCGGCAACCCGGCCGGTGTCAATCGATTCCTGCACCGACGCGACGATCAGCTTGTGTCCTTCGCCGTTGACCCGGCGATCGCGGAACTCGATGACTTCGTCGAAGTTGTGCCCGGTATCGACATGCAGCACCGGGAAGGGCAGCGGGGACGGCCGAAATGCCTTCTCGGCCAACCGCAATAGAACGATCGAATCCTTGCCGGCCGAGAAGAGCAGCACGGGGCGTTGCAGCTCGGCGACGACTTCCCGGATGATGTGGACGGATTCGGCCTCCAGTAGCCGCAATTCGTCGACGTGGGTGGTGTCCACGGTGCTTACGTCGGCGGTCATGTCGGCAGGCCCTCTCTTTCGGCGTCGGCGCGGTAGCGGTCGACCCATTCATCGGAGCGTTGATCGGCCTGGCGTTCCAGGACGGGCGCGGGGGCCAGTTGGGGGTCTTCGCCGATCGCCTCGAGGACCTGCGCGACAACGTCAGTTAGGTTGCGCCACAGCACCGGGTAGGGAACGTCGATCGGATGGACATCCTCTTCGGCGAACCACGTGCGCCAGCCTTCGTCCTGCGCGCGCAACATCCGTACGACGTGGGCGATGGCGCCGGCGTGATACTCGGCCCGCGCATCCCGCACCGGGTCGGGCCGGCCACGCCAGACCCGGGTCTGAACCGCACGCCAGAACGACACCGCCTGCGAGATGACGTCGGGGCGGTAGACGTGGATCAGCACCGGATCGCTGCCGACGACGTCACGGATGGCCGACAGCAACCCGGTTCCGGACCGTTCAGGGAGGTCCTTGGCGCGGCTGAGCAGAAGGGGCGTCTGGTTCCACATCAGTTTGCCGCCCCAGATGCCGTTGGGGGTCCGGCCGACGGTGCGGATGTAATCCCGCCAGATCTCGGCGGGCGCCAAGTCGGGCTTGCCCTCGATGATCGGGTCGAGCAGTCGCAGGATCGACTCATCCTCGGTGTCGGCGAACCACTCCCTGGGCTGCGGCGACATGCTGGTGGTGGGCAGGTACTGGAAGAACTCCTGGGGTTCGCCGGCCACGCCGGTGGCCCGCAACGACTCGACCAACAGCGTGCTGCCGCTGCGTTGGGAAGCGAGCACGAGGTAGGCGGTCGGCTGATCGGGCATGTGCTGAGCCTAGTGGCATCCATGCACTGACGCCGACGTCAGAAATTAAACTCCCCGTGACGAAAACTATTGTTGGGAAACAACTTCATCGTCGAGTCCGCGTTCCGCCGCGATGGCAGACCTGCTGGTCAGCGTGTGCCCGTTGATCTCGAGATACGTCTCGGTGTAGCGGGCCGCGATCCGTGTTCCGACGAACTCAGAGGGTATGACGTCGCCGGTCTTCTGTCGCCACTCATTGAGCCGGACCGCGAGGTCTTCGGCGATTTTCTCGGCTTCTCCGGTCAGGTCTGCGGCCAGCAGATTGGTCGACTCGGCAGGGTCGGCCTCGAGGTCGTACAACTCGCGTGGGGGCCGCGGCCCGTTGACGAACGGCTCGACCGCCTGGCCGGACGGGCTCTCCTCGATGTCCAGTGGCAAGTCCAGCAGCGGTCGTTGCGCGTAGTTCTCGATGTAGCTGTACTTCTTGGTTCGGATCGCCCGGATCGGATCGTAGGAGTCGTGATAGGTCTTCTCGGTGTAGACGTGATCGCGAACTTCTAGCGGATTGTCTTGCTGTGCAAGCAGATTACGGGCATGGGAGAGGCCTTCGATATCGTCGTCGGGGGTGATGCCGACCAGTTCCAACAGTGTCGGCAGCAGGTCCACGCCGCTGAACAGGTCGTCGTAGACAAGCGGGCTGCTCTGCAGGCGCCGTGGCGGGCGGATGATCGTCGCGATACCGGTGCCGGCGTCGTAAAGGGTGGACTTCGCGCGAGGGAATGCGGGGCCGTGGTCGGTGAGGAACACCACCCACGTGTTGTTGTCGAGCCCGGTGTCGGCGAGGGTGTCGAGTAATCGGCCCACCGCGGCGTCGGCTACGGCAATCGAGCCGTAGAACTCGGCGAGGTCGCCGCGTACTTCCGGGGTGTCGGGAAGGAAGTCGGGCACGTCGACGTCCGCGGTGGGTGCCGGTTCGTAGCGGTCGCGGGGATAGGGCCGGTGGGTTTCGAAGAAGCCTGCGGTCAGCAGGAAGGGAGTGCCCTGCTCGATTGGCGCGCTGTCGGTCAGCCACTCCTGCGCCCGTTCGACGACGTATTCGCAGTAGGAGTTGGACACGTCGAACTCGTCGTAGCCCAGCCTGGCCGGGAACGAGGTCTCGTGCTGCATGCCGAAAAGTGCTGAATACCAACCATGTTCGTGCAGGATATGAGGCAGCGTGCGGACCCCGGCGCGATACTCGAAGCCGTGGTGAGCCAGGCCGACCAGACCGTTGCTGTGCGGATAGCGACCGGTGAACAGTGAGCCGCGCGACGGCGAGCACAGCGGAGCGGTGGCATGAGAACGGGTGAAGACGATGCCCTCGGCGGCGAGTTGGTCCAGGCGTGGGCTCGTCACTCCTGGATATCCGTAGGCGCCCAGGCAACGGCCCAGGTCATGCCAGTGGACAATCAACAGGTTGTCGCGGTGCGGCTGGCTCACGCAGGATGCCTCCGTTCGGTTTCGTGGGGTCTAGCTTGCCCCGCCGTGTGACCGTGCCGACATCCGGTACACCGCACAAGGGTTATCAACAGCCGGAATCTACGGATTGTGTGGCACTTCGACTGCGCGGTAAACATATTCGGGTGGGACGTCAAATGCCAGCTGTCTGGACGGTAGTCGACTGAGTACATCCTCGGGAATGTCCACCTTGTACGTCAGCGAGAGCTGGCCGCTGAATTGCGGGTCGACAGTGGCCACATCGACTTCCAAACTGATTCCGCTGCCCGAGATTTGAACCTTCACCGCGCCGTGTTGCGGATCGTCCCACCGCACATCCATCGTGCGGCCGGCCACTTTGGGCACGCTCGAGAGCGTCGCGACCGCATGCTGCGACGTGAACACCAATGATCCGACGTAGCTCGCGAGACTTCCGCTGGCGCGCAGTCCTGGCACCTTGCCGGTGAACCGGCGGGTCACCGGAACGTACTCGGCGAGGAAGATGATGCCCTCACTCTCGAACTGCTCGCGCATCTCGCGCGGCAGCTTGCCGATTCCGAACAACCGCCGCAGGAATATGGCCACGCGCAAGATCGTGCCAGATCTCGTGGTACTGAAGTAGGGATGGCGTCGAGAAAATCATGGTTGATCGCGTCGGTTGTGGTCGCAGTGCTGGTCTACGCCGGGATGTGGGTCGGCTATGTCCAGAACTGGCCGTGGCTGGATGCCGCCGACACCCGGTTGTTGCAGACGTTCCACACCATCGGCGCCACACGCCCCGGATGGGTGTCGTTTTGGGTGGTGTTCTGCAGCGCGTTCGGGCCGAGTGGTTTTCGACTGATCGCGCTGGTGTTCGTGATCGTCGCGCTGGTTCGTCGCAAAGTGGCGACGGCGTTGTTCCTGGTGGTCAGCGTCGGACTAATGGGGGTTCTCACCGAGGGCGCCAAGTTCATTGCAGGCCGGCCGCGGCCGGCGACGGCCCTGGTCTACGGCTGGGGGACGTCGTTTCCGTCCGGGCATGCCCTGGGCGCGATGGTCGGGGTGTTGGCGCTGCTCACGGTGCTGTGGCCCAGCCTCACCCCCAGATGGCGCACGGCCCTGGCGGTTCTGGGCGGGGTGCTGGTCGTCCTGGTCGGCTCGGCGCGGGTGGTGCTCAACGTTCACCACCCGTCCGATGTGCTGGCCGGATGGGCGCTCGGGTACCTCTACTACCTGCTGTGCATGCGGCTGGTAGCGCCGCGCGGGATCACGGCAACGGCCGAAAGACGGGCAACGCCCGGTAGCGCGCAGTGAAACTCGCGCGGTCGTAGGTGTCGCCGACCTCCCCGTCGCGCGCCAGCGGCGTCGGTCCGTCGACCGCTTCGAACGAGAATTCCGGTACCTGCATCTCGTGGTAGAGCGGGCTGCGTTCCAGACGGCCCAGCACGAGTGCGGTGAGAATACGCAACCTGTTCCACCGTCGACCGGTTTCCAACATGCGGACATCGATGAGCCCGTCGTCCATGCGGGTACGGCGCGACGGCGCGAAACCCGAAGGGAGATAGACGGAATTGCCCAGAAAAAACAACGATGTCTCCAGGGTCTTGTTGTCGTAGCGGATGCGCACCGGCCTCTCGCGGCGCAGCGTGTGCAGCATGGCGTACATGCCGGCCAGCGGCTTGCCGATCTTGTGCTCGAGCTTCTCGCGGGTCCGCACGAACTGCGGGTAGGCGCCGATGCTGGCGGTGTTGATCACCATGTGGTCTTCGTTGAGGCAGACCAGGTCCACACACGATGCGCTGCCCGAGCGGATGGCCGAGACGGTGCGGTCGACGGTGTCGCAGCCGATGTCCTTGGCGAAGTGGTTGAACGTGCCGGCGGGGAAGACCGCCAGCGGCAGACCCGTAGACACGGCCACCGCGGCCGCGCATGCCACCGTGCCGTCGCCGCCGCCGATCCCGAGCACCTCGGCGCGCTCGGCAGCCGCCCGCAGGACGGTCTCGGGGTCGTCGTTTTCACCGAGCTCGACGATCTCGGCCTTGGGCAGCTTCGCGCGAACCTCGTCGATCACCCGAGCACCGGTCCCGCTGCCCGACGCCGGGTTGACGACCAGGACGACGCCCTCGCCCTCGGGGCGCTCGGGGGTCTCGATCAGCAGCGGCTCGGTCGTCGGCAACTTGGCCGCCACGATGGGGGGAACCAGCCGCCCGCCCAGCACCGCGATCGCGGCCCCGATGCCGAAGCCGGCGAACACGTCGCCGGGATAGTGCGCCCCGGTGGCCACCCTCGATAAGCCCACCAGGCCGGCCAGCAGCGCCAGGCCCAGGCCTAGCGGTGGGCTCTCCAGGCCGACACTGACGGCGAAGGCGGCGGCGCTAGCCGAATGTCCGGACGGAAACGAGTTCGATGTCGGCATTCTGCGTGCCCGTCGCACCAGGGGCACCAGGGTGCCCGTGGGCCGGGGGCGCTTCCACACCCGCTTGGCGACCTGATTGGTCACCAGGCTGGTTACGGCCAGCGTGACCACCCCACGGCCGGCGCCGCGGCGCGCCGAGGGTGATCCCGTCGCGGCCAGGCCGGCGGCGATGGCGAACCACAGCTTGGAATGGTCGGCGGCGCGGGTCAAGATCGGCATCGCCTTGTCGAGCAGTACGGTCGGTGACTCGGCGACCGCCTCGAACACCTCGCGGTCCAGCGTCCCCAGTCCGCCCGTGATCTGACGGATGCCCCGACCCTCGAGCAAGCTTCGCGATGTCATCAGCCCAACGTAGCGGGGTCAGGTCTTGGGGTCCCCGGCCGACTCGTCGTCGGGCTTGCTGGTGGGCAGCAGGATCCGTTTGGTGGCCACGGGCTTGCCGTCGACCTTCTTGGCGACCTGAGGACTCGGCGGCGGTGTGGTGATGCGGCCCTGAACCGGCGCGCCGTTCTTCACGGTCGGGACGGACACCCGTTTGGTGTCGGGCTTGGCATCCTTCTCCGACCCGCCGGCCCCGTGCATCGCGCCAGGCGGAATCATCGGCATACCGCCCATGCCGCCGGACGGAGCTGATGTTGGCGCGGCCATCCGTGGCGGCGGCGTCGCGGTGTTGGCTGACGACGGCGATGTGCCCGCCGACGGGACGGGAGGCGGTCCCAGCATCGCAGTCGGTGTGGTGCCCCCGCCGCCGGCACCCCCGCCGCCGGACCCACTGCCGCCGGCACCGAATTCGCCTGGAGTTTCACCGAATTCACCGAGGGGGTCCGACAGGCTGGCTTTGTCGAGCATTGCCGATTCGCCGCCACCCTTCATCATGCCCATACCGGCCTGCATGGCCTGCTGGGCACCCTGAGCAACCTGCTGCGGGATCTGGGCCAAGGGCTGCAGTGCGCCACCCATCGCGCCAGCCAAAGCGCCGGCCAGCTGGGAGGCCATCTGGGGGAGCTGCTGGGCCATTTGGTCGCCTTGACCTTGCCCGGCAACACCTTTCATCTCCGCGCCGGCCTGCTCGTCCTGGGCGGGGAACTTCGCGGCTGCCTCGGCGGTCTTGGAGTCGCGCTTGGCGTGTTCTTCGGCGCTTTCGGTGTTGTCTTTGGGGTCACCGAGATTGGCGCTAAGTCCGAGTACTCGCAGCAGCTGCTCGATGGGGGTCATGCCGGCGACGAGCGGATCGGAGCTGATGGGCGGCGGGGCCAGGTTCGTGCCGTTGGCCGCGAGATAGTCGCTCGCGTTTGCGCTGAGCTGTCCACCACTCATCGGTGCACCTCTCCCTTCAGTGCCAGGCTCAGAGCCTGGAACCACGCAAAGTGGTAATTGGCGGCGGTCTTTTCGTTCTTGATGAGCGCGTCGATGGTCGCCAGCAGCTGCCAGTTGCCGACCTTAGCGGCGTCAGAATGATCGGGGTAGTCACCCAGCACGTGGTTGGCGACGGTCGCGAGATGCTCGCGCAGCAGCTCGACTTCGGAGTCCAAATAGCCGGTGCGGGTTGATGCGGCTTTGGCCAGGGTGTGGGCCAGGCGCGGCAGTCCGTCACGCCATTTGGTGGCTTGGGCGAGTTCCCAGCCGAGTTCGTCGACCTCGTGGGTGTCGCGGGCGCGGATGGACATCTGTGGGGGTTCGGCGTCGTCGGCGGGCGGCAAGTATTGGCCGGGGGTGTACGTGGCGGTCAGGGTGGTCTCGCCGAGTAGCGCTTCGAGTGTGCGGCTGCGCAGGCGAGGGGCGAGCAGTTTGACGCCGGTGGGGATTTCGATGTGTTGCGGGATCCAGCCGCTGGCGAGGTCGGTGGTCAGGACGGTGGTGCCGTCTTCACGGTCGCCGATTGCCCAGCGCAGCTGGGGTTCTTGGCGGGCGACAGCGTCGAGGAGGCGCTGCAGGCGCTGCTGGGCTTGGGTCTGCGCGGCGCTGGCACCGGCGACTGCGCCGGTTCCGGTTGCAGCGACGGCACTTTCGGTGAGGCCGGTGGGCGCGTGGGCTACCGGTGTTGCGGCGGGCGTTTGGCGGACGACGGCGGGCTGGTTGAGCGGGCTGCCGCTCGACGGGTGGACGGGCGCCGACGCCGGAGCCGCCGCCGAGGGCATCGGTTGGGCTGCCGGCGCGGTCGCGGCAGGAGGGCGAAGGTCCGCGCCGTAGGCGGGCAGCGGACCAGCCGGTGCTGCAGGGGCGGCGGTTGACGGCATGACCGGTGCTTGGCTGGCTGGTGCGGCCATGTAGGTCTGGTTGGCGTCGGCCGGGGGAGCGACGGGGGCCTGGGCGGTGTCGAACGAGCTTGCGGCGTGGGCATTTTCGAATATTGGTGTGCCGGACGAGGGCGTTGTGTACGCCGGCGGCGCGGTCATGCCCTCGGGGTGGATCGGCGCCTGTGGCTGCATGGCGTGGGCCGCGCTGCTGGACAGTCCCTCGGTGCCAGCCGCCATCGGATTGCCAGTCTGCGCACCGGAATTGAAGTTCTGGGCGAAGCCTTCAGGGGAGAGGGCGTTTGTGGGGGCTGAAGTAGCAGAGGTCATAGGCGAGTTTGATGTGCCGGTTGGTGCAGGAGGTGAGATCGACGGTCCCGGCGGGGACGGGCTGACAAGATTGCTACTTGGATTTTGCAGAGTTCCGCTAGGAGGCAGAGTTGGTGGGGGTGGGGGTTGACTTTCAGTGCCAGACAAGAGCCGTGAGGGCGGTGGTGTACCGACCGTGGGATCCGGCTGTGAAACTTCGAGTGGCGTCCGATCGCCACCAGTGAGCAGCCCTCTTGCCGGTTGATCCGCTGCCGCGTCGGGTATCGGAGCCGAAGCCGGAGCCGGAGCCGGGGGCAGATCCGATTCGTGCGCTCCGAGCAGATTCGATTGGGAATGCGTATCGGATAGTAGCTTCGACGAACTTGGGGACTGATCAAGCATTTGGGTGACTTGGTGCTTGACCGCGTCCTGATTCGGTGACCGGAACGCTCCATCGAGGTCGACACCGTTGCCTTTGGCGAATTCACGTGCAGACTGACTCGAGCCCTGGCCATCGAGGATCTTCTGGATATCGTCGAAGATACGGTCACTGCAACTGGCAGCGCGGCTATTCGCCTGAGACTGTGCGTCCATGACAGCGTTGACAATTTTTCCCAATTTGATCGGGGCAGGGTCTTTCGACCGCTGGATTTCTTCAATCGCTGAGTTGCCGTGCTGTGCAATTTCACTCAGCTGTGTCCGGAGATGTTGAGTTGATCGATGCGCGGCGTCATACGAGTGCTGATTGACCGCATTCTTCTCCGAGACTGCCCTGGCCGATGTCTCGCCAGCCTGGAACGCGTCCCGAGTATCGTCAGCCGTCGCCCCCTCTTGTGGTGCCAGCGGCCCAGTTCGGATTGATTGCAAAATGTCTGCATAGCCGTCAAACGCTGTGCTGATCGAACCGCGGCTGGATGCCGCCAACGTGAGGGTCATGAGCGAATCGACTCCGGGCCATTGGTGGCCCACGAGCAATTCTGACCATTCACCAGGAGGCAAATCACTCATTTGCAAGTCTCTGTAATGCGAGATGCTGCTGCGTCGGCTGACTTATAAATCGGATCGAGCTTCGATTTGTCGGACTGAGCTATCTGAGCGAGAGTGGCTCGTTCATAGGCCGAGGCCAGTTCTCCGGCTGCTGCTGCCAGTTCAGCAGGTGCTGCAGGGTTTTCAGCAATCTGGCGGTACAAGTATTCACCACCCGCATGAGAGGCCAGCCGGCCATTAACGGATAAGACGAACTTCTGCATTACGTCATTGGGATCAGGCGGCGCTTGGTTTGAGCTCGCCTCTAACGTTGACTGGACGGTCTCGAAAGCATCGCAAATCTTTTGCTTCGCGTCTGCGACCTCCTGCTCGCTGTACGTCTTCGCCGCGGGAGTCTCGGGCTTAGGCGCCGGCCTGAACCACGCACCGATGGCGACGGCGACCGCGATCACCGCGATGACGATGGCGATGATCGTGGGCAACCGCGACGGGCCACCTGAAGGAGGCGGTCCCGCCCACGGAGCTGGTCCTGCAGTCCCGGGTCCGTATGGCACTTGCGACATGTCGAAAATGGTATCCCTTGCGTTTGCCGGAGCGCTATTCACCAACAGCAGCAATACCCACTCCGACCAGCACGTACACGCAGTTCACGCGCACCTAGGACTGGCGTCACGCCATCCCAGCCGTCCACACATCGTTAGCTGGCCCAGACACAACCGTGGCCCAACCTTGACTTGACCCGCATGAAGCCGGACAGACACCATGAGTCGATGCGCCGAATCGTCGTTTCGCTCAGTGCTGCCTTCAGCGCGGCACTGCTGGCGCTGTCTTCAGCCCCGCCCAGCCATGCCGAAACCCCGTGGTTTCAGGCCAACGTCGGCGACGCCACCCAGGTGCTCTCCGTCGTCAGCACCGGCGGTGCCACCGCCAAGATGGACGTCTGGCAGCGCGGCGCCAACGGCTGGCAGCCCGTCCTGGTCGGCGTCCCCACCCACGTCGGCGCCAACGGCATGGTCCCGCAATCTCACGACGGTGAATCGAAAACGCCGATGGGCATCTTCACCCTCGACTTCGCCTTCGGCACCAAACCCAACCCCGGCGGCGGCCTGAAGTACGTCCAGGTGACCCCGGACTACTGGTGGGACGGCGACATGAAGAGCCCGACCTACAACACCATGCAGGTCTGCAAGAAAGCAGACTGCGCCTTCGACACCAACCCAGCCAGCGGCACCGAGAACCTCGACATCCCGCAGTACGCCCACGCCATCGTCATGGGCGTCAACAAGGCTCGGGTGCCCGGCAACGGCGGTGCCTTCTTCGTCCACACCACCGACGGCGGTCCCACCGCGGGCTGCGTCTCGCTCGACGACGCCACCTTGGTCAAGATCATGCAGTGGCTGCAGCCCGGTGCGCTGATCGCCGTCGCGAAGTAACGCGCCGAGCGTGGGCGTTGTCGTTGACCCCGGAGAGGATCGTCACCGACAAGCCACACGCTCGACGGCGCACCACTAAGGAGAAAAAGTAGCGACGGCCTTGCCCGCGGTCGCCTTGAAGTTCAGGTTCTCCGTCGACTGCGTGATCTCGTACGTGCGGTCGTATCCGGTCTTGCTGATCTTCCAGCCGTCGGGCGTCTTGCGATAGCGGTCGCGGTAGAACCCGGCCCCCATCAGCATGAAGTTGTACTCCGGCACGATCACCCGGTCCTGCAAGTACCAGATGGCCTCGGCCTCGTCGCCGTCGACGGAGATCTCGGGATGCGTGACGCGATGCTCGGTGAGCACGCCGGCCGGCATCGACTTCTCCATGAAATCCACCAGATCCTTGCGGTTGGTGAAGTGGTGCTCCTCGCCCAGCGACGACCCGTAATCACCGATGATGTCCTCGGTCAGGGTGTCGGCGAAGTCGTCCCAATGCTTGGTGTCCAGCGCCCGCATGTAGCGGTACTTCACCTGTTTGATCGCTTCGATTGCATCCGCATCAGCCATGCCGGTCATTGCAGCACACCGAAAGTGTCGACGGACAGAGTTGTCCCGGTGACAATGTTGCAAGCCCGGAGGGCATGTCAACGATCAGGAGTCGCCAATGTCTGGACCGGATCAGCCCGAGGCCACGGACCCCGACGCCACCGTCCAACAATCCAATTTCATCGACGGCTTCCTACGATCGCCGTTCTCGGGCATCGCGCCCTGGATCCTCATGGCCATCATGTCGGGGCCTGGCCGCTTCGGGCAGTCCGCAGCCGCAGCACTGACCCTGACCCTCATCGTGATGTGGGCGAGCAGCCGACGCGGCATCAAGGTGCATTCCCTCGAAGTGTTTGGCGCGGTGGTCTTCGCGACCTTCGTCGCCTTGGGAATCGTGGGCTCCCCGACAATGGTCGGCTGGCTGGAACTGTGGGCCGGCGAGATCACCAACGGCGCGCTGGCTGCCTACGCACTGACCACGCTCATGATCCGTCGTCCGTTCACGATCTCCTACGCCCGCGACACGGTCGACCCCGAGCATTGGAACAGCCCACTATTCGTTCGCGTCAACTACGTACTGAGCGCAGTGTGGGCCGGTGCGTTCGTGATCAACACGGCCGTCGGCACGTTCGGCGATGCGGTGTTGCGCGACGGCGACAACTTCTGGACCGGCTGGATCGTTCAGCTGGCGGTCACCTTGGCTGCCGTCGCCATCACCGAGTTCTATCCCGATTACGCGCGGGCGAAATTTCTGGCCGCCACCGGCCAATCGTCCGATAGCCCACCGCCACTCGGGAAGCTGTTGGAGTGGCTGCCCGGCTTCGTCATCGGCGTCGGCATCGCCGGTTGGGTCAGCGATTCATTCTCCGCCGGGGTGGGCATCGCGCTGATCGCCGTCGGCATTGTCGCCGGTGCGGTCATGCAAAAGCTGTTTCCGGTGGAGGAAGGCGGTCAGTGACCGGCGTCTTCGTAGCGCTGGGCGATGGCTACGAGTTCCTCGCGAACCGTTGAGGGAGGCAACGCGTTGATGCGTGCATACAGACGGCGGCGGGTCATGTTCCGCTTCATATCGTTGCGAAACTGCGCAATCGACATTGTGTTCTCAACTCCTTGATCGCCCCTGGTTCAGCAGGGGCATATTTTGCTGTTTGACGTTCACCAATCAGGGATCGCCTGTCTGAGGAACCCCTTGATCGTTGTTGTTAATTTCAGGTAAATCAACTTTTGACCTGTGAGATTGCCTACAGCACAACGTTTTCCCAGCTCGGGTGCCGGCGGCGCTGTGACGCCTGACACTGCAGACGTACGGGTGTGACGAGGCTCGCTAGCTGTGCGGGACGCGCGGGCTCAGCCCTGCAGATACTTCGTGACCATGTCGACCAGTAGCTGACGTTCACGCTGCCACTCGAAGTGCGAATCGACGATCATCTCGACGAGGACCATGCCGCGCAGCGACGACCAAATCACCTCGGCCACAACCGGATCGTCGGAAATCAGCCGTCCTAGCTGATTGATCGCCGCGTTGATCTCCAGCAGATGCCGGGTGGCGCTGTCGCCGTGGGTGCCACGGGTGGCGCGCAGAATCTCGAAGGCTGCCAACGACGTCGGGCTGCTGTAACAGCGGAACGCGGTATCGACGACGACCTCGATCCGTTCCCGCAGCGCGAGGTCGGCGACGTCGGCCTCGCCGAGGCTTTTGAGCAGTCCGGCCACGCCCTCGTCGACCACCGCCATGAGCAGGCCGTTGCGGTCACCGAAGTGGTACTGGATCACGCCCCAGGTGACGCCGGCGCGCTCGGCGACGTGCTTGGCCGTCGCGGCGGGAAACCCTTCCTCGACCACGCAGCGGACCGTCTCGTCGATGATCAACGCCCGGGTGTCATCGCCCCGCTTGCGTGGCGACTGGGTTTGTCGCGTGGGAGCAGTGCCGGGCGCCTTCACATCGTTGACTTTATAACATTGACCCGACTATGTTTCGCATTATGAGCCAGCCCCTCAGCCGATACGCCCAGTTGTCCAGGGCAGAACTTGCCGTCCTTGTGCCCGAACTGCTGCTGATCGGCCAGATGATCGACCGCTCCGGCATGGCGTGGTGCATTCAGTCGTTCGGCCGACCCGAGATGCTCCAGATCGCCATCGAGGAATGGGCAGGTGCCAGCCCGCTCTATACCAAGCGCATGCAGAAGGCCCTCAAGTACGAGGGCACCGACATCTTCACCATCTTCAAAGGTCTGCAGCTCGACATCGGTGCCCCGCCGCAGTTCATGGACTTCCGCTACACCGTGCACGACCGCTGGCACGGCGAGTTCCACCTCGACCACTGCGGCGCCCTGATGGACGTCGAACCGATGGGCCCCGATTACGTCAAGGGCATGTGCCACGACATCGAGGACCCCACCTTCGACGCCACCGCTGTGGCCACCAACGCCAGGGCGCAGGTGCGCCCCATCCACCGCCCGCCGCGGATGCCCGCGGACCGCTCGCCGCACTGCGCGTGGACCGTCATCATCGACGAGTCCTACCCCGAGGTGACCAGCATCCCGGCGCTGGACATCGTGGCCCAAACCAAGGCCGCCAATTGGGAACTCGCGCCGATCGATCCGAATGATGAAGGTGAGCCGGACTATTCGGGCCCGCTGCTGTCCGACGTGGACTTCGGGGCGTTCTCGCACTCGGCCCTAGTGCGGATCGCCGACGAAGTCGTGCTGCAGATGCATCTGCTGAACCTGTCGTTCGGCATCGCGGTGCGGGCCCGGGCCGGCGACAACACCGAGCTGGCCACCGAAATCTGCACCAAGCAGCTCACCGGCATCGCCGGAGTGGCGACCGAACGGATCAAACGAGCTCTCAAGCTGCCCAACGACTTCGACGGGCTTGCCAAGGTTCTCGAGCTGCACCCGCTGTTCAACCCCGCCGGCTATGTCGTCGCCGAGGTCGAAGGCGGTCGCCTGCACGTGCACCCGTCGCCGTCGCACGACGACGCGTCCTGGGTGTCGCTGTGTTCGCCCGCGTCGCCGGCGCCGTTGCAGGCCATCGCCACTGCCGTCGACCCGCACATCGCGGTGCGGATCTCCGGAACCAGCGATGACTGGACCGCCGAATTCGAGAAGACCGACACAGCGGCCAAGGACTCGCCCGAGGTGGAGGTCACCAAGTTCAGCCAGGGTGTCACCTTCGAGTTCGAAGAGCGGCTTTCCCTTCCGCTGACGGTGGTGTAGCCGATGGCCTACCGCGTCGTGCAATGGGGCACCGGCGCGGTGGGCGTCGAAGCCATCCGCGGCATCCTCGGCCATCCGGACCTGGAATTGGTTGGGGTGAAGGTCTATTCGCAGGAGAAGGCCGGGACCGACGCCGGCGTGCTGGCCGGCGGTGAACCGATCGGGGTTGCCGCCGCCATCGAGGTCGACACCACCGACGTCGACGCCGTTCTCTACGCTCCGCGTCACCCGTCGGTCGACGAAGCTGCGGCCATCCTGGCGTCGGGCGCCAACCTGATCACCACCGCGTTCGCCTTCCATCCCGCCCGGATGGCACCCAGCGACCGTGAGCGACTGCGGCAGGCCTGCACCGACGGCAACAGCTCTCTGCACGGCACCGGACTGAACCCGGGAAACCTCGGCGTTGTCGTCCCGCTGGCGCTGACCGGAATGTCACGGACCATCGAGCACATCAAGGTCCAAGAACGTGCCGACTGGTCGGTGTACGACAGCGTGGAGATCACCTTCGACCAGATGCACTTCGGCAGCCCGCTGGACGAGGTCGATGCCAAGACCGACGGGCTGCGGTTCACCAGTCAGCTTTTCCAGGAACAGGTTTGGCTTCTGGGGGACGCCCTGGGCCTCGGCGTCGACGACGTCACCACCGACCTGGAGGTGATTCCGGCCAGTGCCGACTACGACGTGTGCGGCCGTACCCTGCGCGCCGGCACGGTCGCGGGTCAGCACTGGCGGTGGTCCGGTCTGCGCAACGGCGAGTCTGTCGTTGAGGTCGAAACCCTGTGGACCGTAGGCGAACCGCAACCGAAGCACTGGCCGAGGCCTCAGCACGGTTGGACCGTCACCATCGAAGGTACGCCATCGATGCAAGCACATCTGATGACACTGGCCAGCTTTCGTCGTGACGTTCCATTGGCCGAGCACGTCCGGTCAGCCAGCGTGGCGACCGCGATGCAAGCTGTGAACGCTACTACTGCGGTGTGCAACGCTGGCGCCGGTTTTGTCACCATGGCCGACCTGCCGCTGAGTCTTTACCGCCGCTGAAACCGGTTGCCCGGCTGCGGCTCTGATGTTGGTGATGGCGGTGTTGACCGCCGAGCTCACCTGGGTGCGCGCCACGTTGAGCGTCGAGCGAGCGGATTCCACCCCCGCCGATATTGCCGCGCGGACATCGTGGGTACTCGCCAGGGTGGTGGCCGTGGCGTTGGCGGATTGCACGACGCCCAGCAGAGCCGTTTCGAATGCCTGGAATGCCACCGCGGAGACGACGTTAATGGCCTCGACGGCGGCGACCTGCAGGAGGCCATGCGCCCCAACCGGAATCGTCGGCGTTCCCGGCGGCTGGTTGAGTGCCTGCAGGATGGTGTCGCGCGCGGCGCCAGGTGTCGTCTGGCCGGATGTCACGTTCATCAGCGCTACGACGGCGACCTCAAGAGTGTTCTGCGCCTTGGGCAGCACCAGATTCAGGTCGTTGCCGATGATGCCTTCGGCGGCCGCGTCGGCGGGGACCGTCACTGCGGAGGCTAACGCGCCGAGTGACCCCGCGAGATTGCCGGTCCGCAGCAAGGTTTGGAGGAAGGCGGCCGGCGCCTCGGCCACGCCGATCGGAACCGTCACCGCACCCTGCACGATGAACGGACAGATCAGGCTGCAGAACGTCAGCTGATTTCGCAGGAATGCCAGGGGTATCGCCCCGATCGGAGCGGCGGCCAATTCGATGTCTGGGGCGGTGACGGTGGCGATGCGGGCTTCGACCGGCGGCGCCAGGGGAGCAATAGAGAGCGCCACGATCGCGGTGGCCGCCGAGCTGCTGAGGAAACGAGTTCGCACGAAAGCAGACATGTTGGGGACACGGTTTCGCTGGCCGCGAAGTTCAACTTGTCGACGGGACCGCGAACTGCGAGCACACTGGCAGCTATGGAGAACAACGGACCGTTCGGGTTCGATCCCGACGATATCGATCGTGTGGTGCGGGAGGCCAGCGAAGGCGTTCGCGACGCCTTCGGGCGATTCCTGAACACCTCAGGAGGGGGCGCCGGATTCGGCGTGCTGTTCGACGAGTTCACCCGCCGTTCGCGGCCCCGTTCGCAGCCGGAGACGGCGGGGGAGGCCGGCGACGGGGTGTGGGCCGTCTACATCACCGACCCTTACGGCAAGGCGCGCGTCGAGCAGGTCTACCAGGGCGAGCTCGACGCGCTGCGTGCCAACAAGCGCAACACCGACACCAACCGCAGCGTGCGGTTCCTGCCCTACGGCATCGACGTCAGCGTCCTCGACGGACCCACCAATAGCGACGACGAGGCCGACGCAGCCGAGTAGCTACGTCGTGAGGACCATGCGATAGCGCGCCCGGCCCTCTTCCATCGCCGCGTAGGCCTCGGCGGCCTGGGCCAACGGCAGCTCCTGGATGCGGGCCCGCACCCCGGACAACAGCGCGAAATGCAGGGTGTCCTCCACATCGGCCGACGTGCCCGACGGATGCCCGACCACGCTGTAGTTCGCGAAAAGCAGATCACCCGGAGTGATCGGCAGCGGATCGAAGGTGGCCCCGACGAGCACCAGCTCGCCCTGAGGCGCCAGTCCGCCGAGAGTGGCCCCCATGGCCGCCGAGTTCGCCGCCGTGGCCAGCACCACCTGCGCGCCACCGAGTGCCTGCAGTGCCTCGGCGACGTCACTGGCGGTGGAGTCGATGTAGTGGTGGGCACCCAGCTCCTTGGCGTCGTTCGCCTTACCCGCCCCGCGGGCGATCGCGATGGTCTCGAAGCCCATCGCCCGGGCCCACTGCACACCAAGATGTCCGAGTCCGCCGATGCCCAAGACGGCGACGCGATCCCCGGGCAGCGCCTTCGTGTGGCGCAGTGCGTTGTAGGTGGTGACTCCCGCGCAGCCCATCGGGGCGGCTTCGGCGAACGACAACTCGTCGGGAATGCGGGCCAGCGCGGTGCGCGGCACAATCACCGACTCGGCGTAGCCGCCCGGGTAGTTCCAGCTGGGCACCTCGAGGTTCACGCATTGCATGAATTGGCCTCTGCGGCAGGGCAGACACTTGTTGCAATTGCCGCCGAACCAGCCCACGGCCACCCGGTCACCGACCGCGAATCCGTCTACGCCCTCGCCCAATTCGGCGATCGTGCCGGCGATCTCGTGTCCGGGGGTGACGGGAAAACTCAGGTTGGGCAGACCGCCGTTGACGATGGCGTGGTCGGTGCCGCACACTCCGCAGGCCTTGACGGTGATGCGCACATGATCCGCGGGCGGCGACGTCGTTTCAACCTCCGCCAGTTCGAGTGACGCTCCGGGTGATTCCACATGTACCGCGCGGTGGGTCGGCATCGCTCTCCTCGGTTGGGCCTGGGTCTGATCAGCTTAACTCAGATCCGCGGGCAGATAATCTTCAATCGAGGATGCGCCGGGCGACGTTGGTGCTCACCAAGTCCAGCAACTCGTCGGCCCGGCCGGCCAGGATGGTGCGGATCGCGTACAGCGTGAATCCCTTGGCCTGTTCGGCGGATATCGCTGGCGGAATGGACAATTCCTGACGCGCGACGACCACGTCGACCAAGGCAGGGCCGTCGTGGGCCAGTGCGTCGGCCACCGCCTGCTCCAGATCCGCGGGATGCTCGACCCGGCGTCCGAACAATCCGATGGCCTGCGCGACAGCTCCGAAGTCCGGGTTCTTGAGCTCCGTGCCGAAGTTGACCACCCCGGCTGCCTTCATCTCCAGCTCGACGAAGTTCAGCGACGAATTGTTGAAGACGATCACCTTCACCGGCAGGTTGTTCTGCACGAGGGTGAGCAACTCCCCGAACAACATCGTCAGCCCGCCGTCACCGGCCAGTGCGATCACCTGTCGTCCCGGGTAGGCGGTCTGCGCGCCGATCGCATGCGGTAGCGCGCAGGCCATCGTCCCGTGGGTGAACGATCCGCTGATTCGTCGCTTGCCGTTCATCGTCAGATACCGTGCGGCCCAGATGGTCGGCGAGCCGACGTCGAAGGTGAAGACCGTGTCGTCAGCGGCGAGCCGATTTGCCACTCCGGCAACATATTCCGGACGGATCGGGGTGCGGTCGCGATCGTTGACCGCCAGCGCGTCCAGCGATTTGCGCGTGCGCTGATAGTGGTTGAGGGACTTGTCCAGATGCGTTCGATCCAGCTTGCGCGACAGGAGCGGCAGCAGCGCGTCGATCGTGTCCTTGACCGAACCGACCAAACCCAGATCGACGGGAGTGCGACGCCCGAGGTGGCTACCCCGAATATCCACCTGGATGACCTGAGCGTCGTCGGGATAGAACTGCGAGTACGGGAAGTCGGTGCCCAGCATCAGCAGGACGTCGGCTTCCTTGATGGCCTTGTACCCGGAGGCAAAACCCAGCAGTCCCGTCATTCCGACGTCGAACGGGTTGTCGTATTCGATGTGGTCCTTGCCGCGGAAGGAGTGCACGACCGGTGAATTCAGCGTGTCGGCAAGCCGGATCAATTCGGCATGCGCGCCTGCGGTTCCCGCGCCGCCGAGGATGGTCACCCGCGAACCCGCATTGAGAATGTCTGCGGCCCGGCGCAGCGACTCGTCGTCGGGCCGCAGTACCGAGCGAGTCGGCAGCACCGGTCCGGTGTTCCATGCGTGGTCGGGCATCTTGGCCAGGAACACCTCGCCCGGAATCACCAGTACCGCAACGCCATTCTCCTCGACAGCGGTCCGCATCGCGATCTCGATCAGGCGCGGGGCCATCTCCGGCGTGCTGACCAACTCGCAGTACACGCTGCACTCGCGGAACAACTCCTGCGGATGCGTCTCCTGGAAATAGCCGGTGCCAACCTCGTTGAGTGGAATGTGGGCGGCGATCGCCAGCACCGGCACGCGCGTGCGTTGCGCGTCGTAGAGGCCGTTGATCAGATGCGTATTGCCGGGCCCGCAGCTGCCGGCGCAGACCGCCAGCCGACCGGTCAGTGCCGCATCGGCGGTCGCGGCGAAGGCTGCTGTTTCTTCGTGGCGCACGTGCTCCCAGGTAACTCCTTCGGAGCGCCGGATCGCATCGGTGAACCCGTTGAGACTGTCGCCGGGCAGTCCGTACACCCGGCTGACACCACTGGACTTCAACGCCGACAGGATGTGCTGTGCGACGGTCGGCATGTTAGATCTCGGCGGTATTGGTCAACGCTGCTTCCGAGCGCCGACGGTCGGCGACGAAGCAGAGCAGGCTGGCCAGAAAGGCGACGACGGTAACGGTCGCCGCCACACCCGAAGCGCCAGGGTTGGTGGCCCCCAACGTGCTCAGGAACAGCGCGAACGCCACGATTGCGGCGAGATTCAGCACGAGTCCCAGCGTACGGAGAACTTCGCCCGCAGCGCTATCCTCACCGTCCATCGATTCCCCCGTGTGTCGAGTTGTGCCGACTTGATACCCCACCGAACGGCCCGTCGAAACGTATTACCTGCTACCTGCAACAGCCGGTTGGGGGTCAGCTCCAATGACGCTGACAGCGCCGCGGCGGATAACTGGAGGTAGCACGCAGTTCGCGTGGACGAAGGAAGTCGATCATGAGGATATCCGTCATCGTTGTGACCATCGCCGGAGCCCTGACGATGGGGCTGGGTTCGGTCGGCGTTGCCGAAGCCGCCGACACGTCACCGTCGTGCCCGACGGCGTATCAGTGCTACCAAGACGGCACCGACCCCCAGGTGCCCTCCGGCACCGACCCGTCCGTCCCCTATGGCGTCGGGAACTGGAACAACCCAGTCCCGTTCGGGCACGGCTCCAGTTCATACACGGGCGGTGCCTCCTGAGTTCGCTTGAACTCAGGCGGTTTTCAGGCCCGAGTGGCCCGGCACGTGCAGGTAGCCGTGGGGGTCAGCCTCGTCCCACACCTCGGCGTAGATCGCTGCCTTGAGGGCCTGTCCTTGGTCTTCGACGTTCAGCAGATCGGCAAGCTGGTCGAAGCCGTAGTACAGGATTGACAACGCCGTCGTGGCCAACAGCACATTGTTGATCGCAACCTGCGCGGTCTCCCGGTGGCCGAGTGCGGCCTGGTAAAGGGCGGGCAGCAGTTTGGCGATCGGGATCACGGCGCTCAGGCCGGGGACCATCTGCTGTACCCGCCAGCTGGCTTCGTAAAGCTCGCGTACGTACGGTCGCGACTCGGCGGGAAACAGTGCAACCAAACCCTTTTCGGTGTTCCACACCGCGGTGGGCATTCCGAGCGGCTTGGGATCATCGGCCCGGAAGGGGTCCGGCGCATCGGGCACGTCGATGGGCGGCAACGCGGCGGCGCTGGCCGACGGCGTCACCGCGGCGGCGAGCGTGGTGGTGGCCGCAGCCTCTTCAGTTACCTGATCCGGCGGTGGGGTGGTCGTCGAGAGCGGCAGCCCGGCCTCGCCGCGGACATGCAGTAAGGCGAACGGGTCGAAGAGGTTCCACAACGAGGAGATGAACCAGGTCTGCAGCTGCAGGGCCGGTGCTTCCAGGTTGAGGACGTCGGCGACCTCGTTGTAGCCGTAGTACAAGATCGCGATCGGGTTGATCGTGACGATCAGGTTGTTGATGACGCGCTGCGCGGCCGCCTTGTCGCCCGCCAACGCGTCGGGAAGTTCGGTGATGATGTTCGTGAACGGGATGATGATGTTGACCCATGGGATCGTCTGGGTGAGACGGTAGCCAAGCTCGAATCCTTCACGGGCAACGGCCTTGATCTGGTTGGGGAACACGGCCATGAAGGACTGTTCGAGGGTCCAGATCGGGCCCGGCATGTCCTGCGGCGCGGGCTCGGGCGGCATCCAGCGGAACGGGTTCCAGAACGCCGTCGCGGGATTGATGGTGGCGGCGGCGGTCGCCGCGGCGGTGCTGCTCGCCGTGGCGTCGGTGCTCTCGGTGGCTGCAGCGGCTGCGGAGGGCTTCGCCGCCGCCGGGCCGGCGAACAAGCCTTTGAGCTTCTTGACCTGGGTGGCCTCGAACTCGACCGCGGAGGCCTTGGCGCTCGTCGCCGTCAGGGCGACGGACTTGGTGTCGGAAGCGGCTGCGCTGCTGGGCTTGTCATTCGCCTTGGCTGCCGGCTTGGCGTGCTTGGCGTTGCCGGTCGCGGACTTCTTCGGACCCGCATCGGACTTTGCCGAGTTGGACGCGCTCGATGAATCGGATTTGCCGGTGTCAGCGCTTGCTACGCCTTGGCCTGCAGCGGCGACAGCCGCGCCCACTCCGACCGCAACAGCGACCCCGCCGACGTAACCGACGTACTTATTCGACCCCATTTGCTGCCCCTTCGCTGGTTCATGGGCATAGTAGACGAGGGGGCAGGTCAGGACCACCCCAAACGGTGAATGGCGCGCTTCTGAATGCTTGCCCTCATCCGACGAGCTGGTTACTTGGCGCCGTCACAGGGAGTCGCGGCAGCCCGCTGATCTGGCGTAGAGCCCGAGGTCACCGCGTGTTTGCGCGGGCCTTGGCGGGCGACGTCGCGATTGTGCGAAACCACGACACGGAATGACGCAGCGATCGGACGCCTGCGGCGTGGCGCCGTCGCGACACAGCACAGCTCTTTGCTAGCTGGCAGGGTGGCCCCCGGGGAGATGTTTGCACAGCTCAGCGAGCCTTTTGGTGGACGTTGAACAGACGGTTAACGGCAAAGGTGACTTCGCCACGCACCCAGGTACAGCTGCTCCGGGGATTCGCCTCTATGGTTTACCGGTGCCTGATATTGATCGCCGAAGTCTGATGCTGATGGCGGGATTCGGAGCAGTCGCCGCTGCCCTGCCCATGCCGATCGCGGGAGCCACGCCGACCCGCCCGCAAGCACCGCCGGCCAACGCCGCGGCCCCGCCCTACCTGTTCCATGACGAGTTCGACGGTCCGGCCGGCTCGGCCCCCGACGGCGCAAAGTGGCACATCGCTCAGAGGCGCGAACTCATCAAGAACCCGGTGTTCTGGGACCGGCCCGAAAACATGGGGCAGTACCGCGACGATCGCCAGCACGTCTTCCTGGACGGCAAGTCGAACCTCGTCATCCGCGCGACTCGCGACAACAACAAGTACGTCAGCGGCAAGGTCGTCGGAAACTGGTGGGGCGGAATCGGAACCACCTGGGAAGCTCGGATCAAGTTCAACTGCCTGACCGCGGGCGCCTGGCCGGCCTGGTGGCTGATGAACGACCACCCTGAAGTGGGCGGTGAGGTCGACCTCGTCGAGTGGTACGGCAACGGTGAATGGCCTTCGGGGTCAACCGTTCACGCCCGTCTGGATGGCACGTCGTTCGCCACTCAGCCCCACGGGGTGGACGGCAACTGGCACACCTGGCGGGTCACCTGGAACGACTCCGGGATGTACTTCTGGCAGGACTACGTCGACGGCGCCGAGCCGTACTTCACCGTTCCGGCGAACTCCCTCGACGACTGGCCCTTCAATTTCCCCGACTACCGGATGTTCCCGGTGCTGAACCTGGCCGTGAGCGGCTCGGGCGGCGGGGATCCGGGGCCGGGTACCTATCCGGCCGAGATGCTCGTCGACTACGTGCGGGTCTGGTAACGCGACGCTGCGCGTAGGGCTCGCCGGTTAGTTCATCCCCGCCGAGATCGCCTGATCTACTTCGAGGGCCCGGCTGGCCATCTCGGCGTGCGCCTGGTCCAGCGACTCGGCCTGATCTTCATCGGCCTTCATCAGTGCCTCGATGTCGAAGCCGCCCATTTCCAGAACGCCCATGTCCGAGAACGCCTTCTGCACTTTGTCGCCCCACAGCCCGATGTCCTTGACGATCGGCACGATGCGACTGAACAAGTGCGAGCGGAACTGGATCATCAGCGGTGACGTGTCGACCCACTCGGCGCACTCCTTGACGTTCAGGCCGAGCGTCTCGAAGACCTCCTCGCCGCGGAACCGGTCGCGCATGAGGTAGCACGCCTCCACGACGAACTCCTCTCGCTCGTTGCGCTCGGAATCGGTCAGTGCGGAGTAGTAGTCCTTCAAGGAGATTCGGCCGAAGGCGACGTGCCGGGCTTCGTCCTGCATGACGTAGGCGAGTAGTTGCTTGGCCAGCGAACCTTCGGGCGCCAGATCACGCTGAACGCCGAAGGCGGCAAGGGCGAGTCCTTCGATCAACACCTGCATCCCGAGGTAAGGCATGTCCCAGCGCGAGTCGCTCAGGGTGTCTTCCAGGAGGGAGGTCAGGTGCTTGTTGATCGGATAAACCAGACCGATCTTTTCTTGGAGGAACCGCGAGAACACCTCGACGTGCCGGGCCTCGTCCATCGTCTGGGTAGCCGCGTAGAACTTCGCATCCATGTCCGGGACGACCTCGACGATCTTGGCGGCGCACACCATCGCCCCCTGCTCGCCGTGCAGGAACTGCGAGAAGTTCCAGGCCTGATTGTGCTGGCGCATCTCGGATCGCCGCTTTTCGTCTGCTGACTCCCACGCGGGGCTGCCGAACAGCGGATGGAACTCGTCGGGCACGCCGATCGGGTTCATCGGGTCGACGTCCAGCGACCAATCGATGCGCGACTGGGCGTCCCACTGCTTGTCCTTGCCCTTCTGGTACAGGGACAGGAGCCGCGCGCGTCCCTCGTCGTACTCCCAAGTGAAGCGGGCGTCGCCGCCACTCGCGACATCCCAGGACAGCGGGTCGGGAACCTCGGTGTACATGTCCTTTGTGGTCATGAGCTGCCGCCTTTCTCCCCAATATGACGAGAATCACACTGCGCTGCAGTTGGCGGTGCCGTCAAGGACCAACGGAGATTGGGGTAGCCGACTACTCGCTGCCGCCATTAGCCTGGGGGGCAATGCAACTTACGGAGGAGTCAATAATGGCGGTTCAGCACAAGCGGACGGCCATGCGGCTGGCGTTCACGGGGATGGCACTGGTGCTCGTCGTCGCCGGCTGCGGTAAGGACGAAGCTTCTTCGTCAAAGTCCTCGTCGGCAACGTCGTCGGCAGCCACCTCTGTTGCGTCGTCCGCGACTTCGTCGGCCGCGGCCCCTAGTACTTCCGGTGCTGCGGCGCCCGCGGCAGGGGATTTGACCGCACTGGTGATGAAACCGGAGAGCATCCCGCCGACCCCCGCGGGACCGTGGGTCGGAGACGGGGCGTCGGTGGACCCGACCCCTGGCAACCCGCCAACCGCCGGTCAGTTCTACAAGTCGGGTGATAACAGCATCCAGAGCACGGTCATTCTCGCTCCCGACGCCGACCAAGCCGCCAAATCCGTTCAGGACACCCTGACGGGCACGGCTCTCACCTCTCAGATCAAGGGCACGCTCGCGCCGGCACCCAATGTCTCCAAGAACGCACAGGTGGTCAACGGAATGTCGGCAGACGGCTCGGCGTCGATGTCGATTTTGATGTTCAGCGAGGGAAAGGTCATCGCGCAGGTGACTTTCATTGGGAAGCCGAATGATCCGGTTTCGGCCGACTATCTGGACACCGTCGGCGTCATCCAACTGGATGCGATCCAGCAGAACCTGTCGAAAGTCGGGGGATAGCTCAGGCGATCGGTTCCGCGCGTGGACCGGCGCGGAACCATCCCGCTTTGATCAGCCTGTCGTGGGCAACTTTGTACTGAGCGCGCGCGTCGGGTGCGGCGGTCATTGGGGTGCTCGGTATGCGTTGAATCGCCGCATCGACCATTTTGGCGTGGTAGTCCAGTACACCCTTCGCCTTATCCCACAGGTCGTTTGCATCCATGGCCTCGACGATGAATGGCAGGGCCCACAAAAGCACGAAATAGCAAGCGACGGCGCCATCTTCGTCATATCTCGCTGTGTTTCCGCTCAAGTGAATGATGTACAGATCATGGCGGGCCTTGGCGATCTCGCCCGTCGTGAGCCTTGCATAAATGTCGTACAGAGCGAGATGAGCGGCTCGTTCACGGTTGCGGCGTTGAATTTGATACCCGGAGTAAGCGACCACTAAGCCGATCATTGCGGCAGTCGCGCTGAAAGCTGCTGCGACTGCTGACCACTCAGCGGGCGTATGAGGCATCGATACGCGATTCCGAGGCTACTTCCAGTGCTCGTCGAGCAACGTCGACCAAGCATGGGCGAGCTGCTTCCACTCTTCGGGGCACCCCTTCGCGCGATCCTCGGGGAGCCCACCGCTGCTGACGATGTCGGCGTTGGCC
Source organism: Mycobacterium sp. RTGN5 (assembly GCF_033804465.1). Taxonomy (NCBI): domain Bacteria; kingdom Bacillati; phylum Actinomycetota; class Actinomycetes; order Mycobacteriales; family Mycobacteriaceae; genus Mycobacterium; species Mycobacterium sp. RTGN5. The sequence continues at coordinate 33,750 of NZ_JAPZLA010000004.1, read as the reverse complement.
TCAGGGTTGGATCCGTAGATCCAGCACTGCAGGTTGTAGACGCGCTGTTGGTCCAAGGAGTGAACGTCGGCCATATTGTCGGCCCGGCCCATCTGGGCCTTCAGCTCCGCGTACGCGGCGAAGGTGCGCGCGAAATCCTTGACGGCCTGGACTGACTCCGCGTCGACTTTGCCGCTATCGCCGGGTGTCAGGAGGATGTAGGCGGCGAGCTGATCGGCGGCGTCCTCTTCCTTGCCCGTGATCGGCAAGTCGTACAGGGTGACCGCCATGTGGCCGGCCTCGTGATAGAAGGTCGCGTCCTCGGAGCCGATGGCCGATGTGTCGGGATCCTTGTCGCCGGCTTTGACGAAGATCTTCTGGCTCAGATCCGCATCCTCGTAGCAGATGGTGATGGACTTTTTGCTGGGACTCCAGAAGGCGTTTGCCTGATCGCACTGTGATCCGCGCAGCGGGACGTCGACGGGCAGCTTCAACGTCTGATTGATATCGGCGGCAAGGTCTTCGAGAACCTTGTTGTCCTGCAACAGCTTTTTCCCGTTGACCGCCTCAGGACTGGTCGCGTCGTCGTAGACGACGGTCATCTTCCCGCCGGCATCCGCTGTTGCAGTGTCGTCGGGGCCCTTGGCTTTTGACGTGCCCGAGTCCGCGGCGCCGCTGCCAGACGAGCCGGCCTTCTCCTGGCCGCCGCCACCGCATCCGGCCACCAGCAACCCAACCGCCAACACCGTCAGAATTCGAGTCTGCATGGCCCCAACCTTTGCTCAACCGACCCAGTAATTGACACGGTGGCAGATTCACCGGCCGAGCGTGGCTTCTTGGACCAATTAGCTGGCGTTTCGACACCGAAATGAGCGGGCCGCCAACATTCGGTGTACGGCAGGAATTGGCCGCCACCTGGGCTTACATTTAGCCGGATCCGCGGTTCGCGGTCGGCAACGGAGGAGCTAGATGGCCACTCAGGACGCAGCACAGGATGGGTCAACAGCCGTGACTCCCGATGCGATCATGCGCTTGGGGACGGCGTACTGGGGGTCGAAGACGCTGCTGAGCGCCGTCGAGTTGAAAGTGTTCGGGTTGCTCAGCGAGGCCGGCCCGCTGAGCGTCGATGAGCTGGAAGACAGGCTGGGCCTGCATCCGCGCAGTGCACGAGACTTCGCCGATGCCTTGGTGGCATTGCGCATGCTCAACCGCGACGACGGCCGCTACAGCAACACTGCAGAGACCGATCTGTTTCTCGATCCGGCGAAGCCCACCTACGTGGGCGGGATGCTCGAGATGGGAAGCACCCGCCTGTATGGGTTTTGGGGATCCCTCACCGAAGCCCTGCTGACGGGCCAGGCACAGAGCGAAGTGAAGACCGGCGGCAGCTTCTTCGAGACGGTCTATTCCGATCCTGACAAGCTCGTCGGCTTCACCGCCGCGATGAGCGGGCTGAGTCGTGCTGCGGGGGAGGCGATTGCGGCGAAGTTCCCGTGGCGCCACTACAGCAGCGTGATCGACATCGGCTGCGCGCAAGGTGCTGTCCCCGTCGCGATCGCCCAGGCTCACGACCATGTGGCGGGCGGCGGGTTCGACCTACCGCAGGTCGAGCCGATCTTCAACACCTATGTGGCGAAATATGGCTTCTCCGACCGCCTTACCTTCACCGCGGGTGACTTCTTCGCCGACCCGCTACCGAGCGCCGACGTGCTCATCATGGGCCACATCCTGCACGACTGGGGCCTCGACGAGAAACGTCAACTCCTGCAAAAAGCGTTCGACGCCTTGCCCGCCGGTGGTGCGCTGATCGTGCATGAGGCCCTCATCGACGATGACCGGCGGGAGAACGCATTTGGTCTGCTGATGAGTCTCAACATGCTGATCGAGGGTTTGGGGTTCGACTTCACTGGGGCGGATTGCCAGGGTTGGATGGCTGAGATCGGCTTCACCAGAAGCTACGTCGAGCAATTGGCCGGGCCTGACTCTATGGTGGTCGGTATCAAATAGATCGGGAGATCGAAGTGCAACCGACCCTGCAGGTCCTTTCCGATCGCCGCGACGCCCTCGGCGAAGGGCCGTGGTGGGATGCCGAAGACGAGACGCTGTACTGGGTAGACAGCACCGGCGGCGCCATTCACTGGAGTCGCCTTGACGGGGGTGACGTCAGCTCGCTGACAACACCGGGCGAGGTGGGCTTTGTCGTGCGAACCCACTCGGGCGGACTCCTCGCCGGCTGCCGCGACGGGCTCTATTCCATCGACGACACCGCCAGTGCGAGTTGGCAGTTGAGGTGGCAGGGGACCTGGGATACCGCCGAGCTGCGGATCAACGACGGAAAGACCGATCGCCAAGGGCGGCTCTGGTTCGGGACCATGCACGAGCCCGAAACCGAGTCGGCCGCCCACCTTTACCGTGCCCACGAAGACCTGCCTCAGTCGCGGCTTGACGGTGTCACCGTCTCCAACGGACTCGGCTGGTCACCGGACAGCGGGCTGATGTACTACGCGGACTCAGCCACCCAATCGATCCGAGTCTTCGACTACGACGCGACGACCGGCGAGTTCCACAACGGCCGGGTCTTCGCGACCGACTCCGCGCCGTCTGATCCCGACGGTCTCACCGTCGATGCGGACGGGTGCGTCTGGTCGGCGAAATGGCAAGGACGGAAGGTTATTCGGTACACGCCAGACGGCCGAATTGATCGTGAAATCGACGTGCCCGTCTCCCGGCCGACCAGCTGCATCTTCGTCGGGAGTGATCTACGCACACTCGCGATCACCTCGGCGCTCCCGGATGAACCCGACACCGAACCACTGGCCGGCGCAGTCTTTCTGGTCGATGTCGGCGTCCAAGGTCTGCCTGAGCGGCGATTCGACGATCGGCACCTGCCGTTCGCGTGACGCGCTAGCCCAGGCTGCGTTGGTAGCGGCGCATCCCGGCGATCCACCGCTCGTAGTCGGCGCCCTTCTGCTGGTACATGGTGAGCACTTCGGGGTGCGGCAGCACCAGGAATGTCCCGTCGGTGATGGCTTGGACCACGAGGGCGGCCACGGTGTCCGGGTCGATTACCGCACCGGCACTGGTGACGGCGGCGCCGGCGACCCGAATCTCCGCGTCCGGCGAGTCGGACATGCCGCGCAGCAGTGGAGTGTCCACCCCCATCGGGCACACGCAGCTCACCCCGATTCCCTTGTCGCCGTATGTGATGGCCAACCATTCGGCGAACCCCACGGCGGCGTGCTTGGTCACGCTGTAGGGCGCCGCACCGAGCTGGGTCAGCAGTCCGGCAGCTGACGCGACGGCGACGAAATGTCCGCCAGCACCCTCAAGCCACTCCGGCACAACAGCTTTCGCGGCACGGATGTGGGCGCGCAGGTTGATGTCGATGATCCGGTCCCAGGCGGCTTCGTCGTCGCCGAGGCCGGGCTGGCCGGTGATGCCGGCGTTGGCGACGTAGATATCCACCGGGCCGAACGTCTTGCGTGCGGTATCGAGCAGGGTCGCGATGCCGTCGGTGCTGGAGGCGTCCGCGGTCGCCGCGACGCCCCCGATCATCGCAGCGGTCTCGGCGGCCGAGCCGGCGTCTATGTCGCCGACGACGACCGAGGCGCCTGCCGATGCCAGCGCCGTCGCAATGGATCTGCCGATGCCCGAGCCGGCGCCGGTGACCACTGCCACCGATCCGTCGACCTTCACGGGCACATGTCTACCGCTTCGGGAGCGCAGCCGCTAGTGATCAGCAGCGGACAGTCTCCGAGTCCATCGGTAGAGACCGGCCACGAGGGCGACGAACGCCACCACGCCCAGAATCTCGGCCCAGTTCCCGAATTCCTTGCCCACGATGGCCAGCGGAGAGTCGCTGCCGGAGCCGGCAACGATGCCCGCGAACACCACACCGAACAAACTCTCGCCGACGATGAGACCCGTTGCCATCAGAACGCCGAGGCGCTTCTTCTGCTCGACGTCGCCGCCAGTGCGGTCAGCCCACTTGTCGTAATAGCGGCCAAGGAGCGCGCCGATCGGGATCACGATGGTCAGCGACATCGGGAGGTACATGCCCATCCCGACCGCCAGCGGCGGCAGTGCGAACTTCGTCTTGCGCTTCAGCACCTCGTCGATGAGGATCACCACCGCGCCGATGGCGACGCCGAGACCCAAATACTTCCAATTCAGATCGCCACCGAAGACGCCTTTGGCCAGCGAGGAGATCAACGCCGCCTGCGGTGCGGCCAGGGCGTTCTCCCCGGCGCCTGGGGCGCCCGCGAAACCGAACGCACTATTGAGAAGGCTGAGCACGGGGGGAATCACCAACCCTCCGAAGACGACGCCGATCACCAGCGCGACCTGCTGCCGCCACGGTGTGGCGCCGACGAGCTGGCCGGTCTTGAGGTCCTGAAGGTTGTCGTTGGAAATGGTGGCGATACCGAACACGATCGCGGTGGCGAACAACGCATAGGCCACCAGTCCCGCCGTCTGCGCTGCGTCGTCGCTGCGCCCGTGCGCCAGCACCAACACCAGCGACGCGATGATGACGACCAGGATGCCGAGACCCGATATCGGGCTGTTGGACGAGCCGATCAGGCCGGCCATGTAACCCGCGACGGACGCGAGAACCGCCCCGATCACGACCACGAATGCCAGCGTCACCGCGATGAGAAGTGGCTTGTTGCCGCCGATCTGCGTGGTCTCGAGGAACCACCACAGCAGGAGCCCGATGGGGATCAGCGACACCGCGATCGTGCCGCCCACGACCCAGATGGGCAGGTCCCGCTCAGTCAGCTCGACGTGCTGTCCATCGCGGCGTGCGCGAGTTGAGACTGCGGCAGCGCGGATTCCCCGAACGATCGGGCCGACGATCTTGAGAAGCGTCCAGATGGCCGCGATGCCGATGGCGCCGGCTCCGATGAACCGGACGTCATGGGAGAACGTGCTGGACACGATGTCCTCGACGTCGCTGCCGGAGATGTCGCCCCACGTCAAGGTGGGTAACAACACGAAGTACGAGAGCACCAAACCGACGATCATCGCGAAGCCGACGGTGACACCGACGAGGTGGCCGACACCGATCAGTGCCAACGACAGGCTCGCGCCGATCGTCGAACCGCCGGCGCCGAGGCGGAAATATACGGATATGTCGCTCAGGATCACCTTTGTCGCTGCGATTAGTGAAAACCCTGCTGCTGCAAGGGAGCTCACGAGAATCGCGCGCAGGCTTCGCTTGTTGCCCTCGCCGCCGTCGACGGCGGCCTCACCGACTTGGAGCACCTCGGCGGCAGCGACACCCTCCGGGTACGGCAGGTCCGAACCGGTGACCAGGGCGCGGCGCAAGGGCACGGAGTACATCACGCCGAGGACGCCGCCCACGATGCACACAGCCACCGTGATCCAGTACGGGAAACCCGTCCACCACCCGATCATGATCAGGCCGGGGAGGACGAAAATGATTGCGGCCAGCGTGCCTGCGGCCGAGGCGATGGTCTGCACGATGTTGTTTTCGAGGATGGTGTGCCCCCGGAAGTACCGCAAGATCGCCATCGAGATGACTGCCGCCGGGATCGCCGTGGCAAATGTCAGGCCGACTTTGAGGCCCAGATACACATTGGCTGCCGTGAAGACGAGCGTGATGACGCCGCCGAGCACCACGCCCCGAACGGTGAGCTCTCGAATGGACGGAGCGGTTGCCTCCGTGTCGTCGAGCTTGGTCATCAATGTCTCCCACCCGCTCAAGAGTCGCGTACTCGTGTTGGGCGATGCTAACCGGTGATCCGACGCTTTTCAGGGTGTTGGCTACCGCCTATGAATCTGGCTGTTATGCAAAGGAATTCCAGGGCTATGACAGTGACCCGAGGCTGACTGATAGTCCGTGAGCTAGCGTTCACACGCGGGCACGCCAGAATGACGACCTGCAGAAGGAGAAGTAGATGCGCGTCCTGGCCCTGTTCCGCGTCCACAACGGCGAGGACGTGTTGCCGCGGGTGCTGGATTCCCTGGCCGGCTGGTGCGATGACATCTACGCGGTCGATGACCGCAGCACCGACGGTAGCGCGCGAATCCTGCAGGAGCACCCCGCGGTCACCAACGTCGTGCGGGCCCGGGCCGATCTCCCGTCGACACCGTGGCTGATCCCCGAACCGCCGGGGCTCGAATTGCTGTACCGCATGGCGGATTTCTGCCGCCCGGACTGGATCTTCATGATCGACTCCGATCAAGTGGTCGAAACCGACATCGACATTCGCGCAATGCTTGCGGCCGTCCCCGACGATGTCGCGGCGCTGATGTCCCCGATGATCCCTAGCTGGGACGATCCGGACTACCCGGACTTGATCCCGATCATGGGCACCGCCGAATCGATGCGGGGGCCGTTCTGGCGCTGGCGCCCTGGTCTGCGTGCCGGGACGCGCGAGATCCACAACCCGCACTGGCCGGCGAACATCTCCGAACACGGCCGCATCGGGGTCGCCAACGACGTCCGGTTATTGCATACGGGGTGGGCGACGCTGGCTGAACGGATCGGCAAGGTGGAGCACTACCGCAAGCTTGACCCAGACTCGGAGTTGAACTACGGCGTGCCCTACGACCGCGCTCTCCTGTTCGGGTACGCGTACGACGAAATCGAACTCCTCGAGTCGGACTATCAGCGACGCGTGCGGGGCGAGTTCGAACCTGCCGAACCGGGCGCCAGGGTGCCGGTGGACCGCGATCGCCTCGCAGTGGCGTCAGGCTACGGTCGCCGCCCCGCCGGGTTTCACCCCGGCGTCGACTTCGCCGCAGCTCCCGGTACACCGGTCTACGCCGTGACGTCAGGCGCTGTTAGCCGCGTCGAGGGCCTCGATGACGAGGGACTTCGATCTGTGACGATCGCGGGACCGCGCTGTGAAACCGTGTACGCCTTCCGGCCGGGTGACGACCGTCAGATCGACGTCGGCTCCCGAGTCGAGGCGGGTGAAGAACTCGGTGTCCTCCGGAGAGAGGACGGATCTGCCGATGGGTTCGTCCATTTCGAGGTACGCGTCGACGGCGAGCACACCAGCCCCGTGCGCTACCTGGGGAATATGGGCCTGAAGCCGTGGACGCCGCCAGGGCGTCCGCGTCCGGTGGCGGGTACCTTTCCGCCGTCGTCGCCGTGCACGATCACCGACTGAGCTGATCCTCCAGGGCTCGCGCGGAGCGGATCGTCGAACGCACTTCCTGGAGCAGCTTGGCCGGATGCTGTTGATCCAGAGCGCTCAGCCGGTTGTATTGTTCGACGCCGAAACCCGCTGATTCCAGGCGTATCTCATGCCGCAACGCCAACGTGCGCAGTGCCTCGAAGTGCAGGTACGGCACCAGCGGCTGACCCGTCACCATCAAACACGACGAGCCGCGCATGCCTGCCGTCTGCGCCGCGAACGTGTAGGTGTCGGCAGAATTGGCGCGGCGGTGTTCGGGGTCAGGTGACGGCGTCTCGAGCAGCATGATTGGCAGCCCTAATTCGTTGCTGTCTGGCGGAAAACGCCATACCGTCTCATTGCGCTGCACCTGGTCGACGCGGCGCTTCACATGCTCGGAGACCTCATCGACGTCGAGCCCGAACACGTCACGGGCGGCGGCGATCATCAGCTCGAATTCAGTTCCGGCGCCCGGCGCACACACCGCGACGGCGTCTTGTTCGGAGTCCAGCAACCGTCGCGATGCGGCCGCCAGGACGACATTGCCAATCCGGCGACCTGCCGCCATCTCGCGTGCGTAGCGGGTTCGAAGCAGGTTCGTGTAGCGCCCGCCACCTATGACCATGACGTGATCGAATTCATGTGCACTGGGCCGTAATTCGGCGATGAGCCCCAGCTCACCCGCCAAGTGTTCGATCTGCTCAAGCTGCGTATCGGGCAGGTCGAGACGACGGATCAGCCACCTGACCGCTCCACCCGCATCCTGGTTGGTGAGACGGGTCGCGCTCTGCTCGCGCCCCTTGGCCCGGTAGTCCCACACTCCGCTGAATTCGTCCAGGAACGCGAGCCGTCCGCTCAGCGCGAGCCCCGGCGGAATGCTGCCGCCGAACATGCCGACCAGTTCAGCGAGGGCCGGATGGGTGCACCACGCCTCGATCTGCCCCAGATAGTCAGCCGCGACGTTGCTTTCGACACGGCCGCCTGCGGGACGCCCGCCGGGGACACCACTCATGCGCCATTCCTGTCGACTCTCGACACCGAGACCCGCATGAGGCTCAAGCGCGGGAGAAGACTGTCTGGACCATTCGTGTGCCGCCAGCGGCGCTGGGTGGTAACCATGATGCGGCACATATCGTCGGACGGGAGCACTTTGCGGTGAGGATTCTCGTTACCGGCGGCGCCGGCTTTCAAGGCAGCCATCTCTGCGAAGCACTGCTCGCCAGAGGACATCGCGTGACGGTCCTCAACACCTTCTCCATCACCGGCAAGCAAAATCTGTTGCACGTCGTGGCGAATGAGCAAGCCGACATCGTCTTCGGATCGGTCACCGATTGGGAATTGGTCAGCAAGACGGCGCGCGATCACAGCGTCATCTTCCATCTGGCGGCGAACGTCAACGTCGACAAGTCGCTCAGCGATCCACGGAGTTTCGTCGGCACCAACGTGATCGGCAGCCAGAACGTGCTGGAAGCCGCCCGCCAATACGGGGCGCGGCTGATCCTCGCGTCGACCTGCGAGGTGTACGGCGACGGACATGTTCTCAGCCCGGGCACCTTTCTGGACGAATCGGCTGAACTCAAACCGAACAGCCCGTACGCGGCGTCGAAGGCTGCCGCCGATCGTCTCGCGTACTCCTACTACCGGTCGTACGGGATGGACATCACCATCGTCCGGCCGTTCAACATCTTCGGCGAACGCCAGAAGAGCGGCGCCTACGGTGCGCTCATTCCCATCCTCGTCCGCCGGGCTTTGCAGGGCGAGGACCTCGTGGTCTTCGGGGATGGTAGTGCCACCCGGGATTATCTCCATGTCAGCGATCTGGTGCAGGCATACGGGCTGGTGTTGGACACACCGGAATTGGCAGGCAGCGCTATCAATTTCGCGAGCGGCACGAACACGCGCGTCCGCGATATCGCGGACTACATCGCGGACAAACTCGGAACGAAGGTGGTGAACGGACCCGCGCGACCGGGGGAGGTGACCCGTTTCCCCGCGTCGATCGAGCGTGCGCAGGGCATCGGATTCGCGCCCAAGGTGGAGATATGGGAAGGGATCGATCGCTATATCGACTGGGCGCGACAGCAGCCCCCCGAGCTGGCGCTTTGAGGTAAGAACCGCACGCCTACAACGGCTTACGCGCCTCGACGAGAACGCGCGTCGGGTGAGTGACGAACCGGCCGTTGGCCTCGATGTGTTCGTGCAGCGCCCGCAGGCGTGTCAGGTATGGCTCCGCCGTGAAATCCGGCACCGCCCAGATCAGCTTGCGCAGAAAGTAAACGACCGCGCCGATGTCGAAATACTCCGCGGTGAGCGTCTCGATTCGCATGTCGACTACCTGCAGCCCGGCCGCCCGTGCCTGCTCGGCTTGGACGGAAGGCGCCATGTGTGCGCCCAGCTCCGGCATCGGACCCAGGACTGCTTCGATCAGCTCGATCGCGGTCGCCGGGCCCGGGTGTTGGGCGAGATAGGTGCCGCCCGGCCGCAGGACGCGGGCTATCTCGTGCCACCACACCGCAATTGGGTGACGACTGGTCACCAGGTCGAACGCTTCATCGGCGAACGGGAGTGGGGGCTCGTCGCGGGTCAGCACCACCACCACGCCGCGGGGGTGAAGGAGGCGAGTCGCTCGGGCCGCGTTGGGTGGCCATGATTCGGTGGCCGCCATGGTCGGCGGGAATCTCTCTATGCCGGCGAGCACCTCGCCCCCGCCGGTGTGGAGGTCCAGCGCAGCGGACACCTCGGCCAACCGCCGGCTCAGCAGGCGCTGGAAACCCCACGACGGCCGCTCTTCGGTGGCACGGCCGTCGAGCCAGGAAAAGTCCCAGCCTTCGACGGGGACGGCGACAGCTTCGGCGATGAGTTCCTCGAACGACTGGTCCATCGGTGATCACACCACCGCCGGGGTGCGGCCCGGTGCGCGCAGTGCCGCCGGGACACCGAGTCCGCACAGCACCAGGACGACGAACACCGGCCAGATCGCGGTGACCTGAGCCAGCAGTCCGAAGCCCGCGCCGAGCATCGCGATGACCACCGCGGTGAGTGTCGCGGCGAAGCTGATCAGCACCGCGCGTTGTTCGTCGGCGGCGAAGGCGCTGATCCACGACACCGTCGCGGCGGCAAGCGCGGCATTCGACAGCACCACGAGGAAGAAGACGACTGCGTATGCCCAAAGGTGCGGTTCTCCCGGCAGGAGTTCATTGGCCGCGCAGAGTATCGCCGCGACGCAGCTGATGATCGCACTCGATACGAGCATCCCGCGAACGCCAAACCTACGGAACACGCTGCGCCACAGGAACGAGCCAGCGACCAGACCGGCCGCGGAACTGATCACGAGGGCGTGCAGGCTGCCTGCTGTGTCGGCGTGTGCGAGCGAGGTGCGGAGTGCGAAGAACGTCTCGTTGACGGCGATCGGGACGAATACGAGCTGCGCTGTCAGGAATACCCGGTACCAGCGGGTCGTGCGAACCACGGTGAGTCCTTCGCGCATGTCCTCGATGATCCGACGGGGTGGGCTCACCGTCCCTGACGTCGTCGGCCCGACCGTCATCGCGGCCACGAAGGCAACCGCCATCGCGGCCGCACCGAACCAGAGCACATTGAGGTGTCCGTCGGGAGTGTCGTGATTGGGCAGCATCGGAACGATCAACAGCGTGGCCGTGACGGTCAGAATGCCCCCCAGCGCCTGTTGGTTGAGGACCAGGTCGTTACGCCGCGTTCCGGCGAGCATGCGCGAGATGATCTCGGCGTAGGCATTATTCGCCACGCCCATCGTGCCGCCGATGAGGATCGAGGCCGACAGGAACACGTAGACGACCAGCGCATCGTGCAACGCCGCCACGGCGATGACTGCGGTCAGGACGGCGATGGCGGCCGAGGCAGCCGCGATGATGACGTGCTGGCGACGCCGTGATCGCTTAACCACCAACGCAGACAACGCGTTTCCGATGATGAAGCCGACGCTGAAGGTCGGGACGACGAGACCGGCTGCCCAGTTGATGCCCTCCGCCACCAGGAGAAACGGCAGGACCGCGAGCACGCTGCTCAACTGCGCGCCCATGAAGTAGAAGGCACCGAACCCCATCAGCGCCTGATACCGGCTTTCGGCGATGGCCACCCCGATCACCCCGCCGCCGGGGTGCGGCCGGGCGCGCGCATTGCCACTGCGCCGGCGAGTACGCCGAGCACCAGGACGACGAACACCGGCCAGATCGCGGTGACCTGAGCCAGCAGGCCGAAGCCCGCGCCCAGGATCGCGGTGGCCACTGCCGCGAGTGTCGCGGCGAAGCTGATCAGGACTGCGCGTTGTTCGTCGGCGGCGAAGGCACTGATCCACGAGACCGTCGCGGCGGCAATGGCCGCGTTCGACAGCACCACGAGGAAGAAGACGACCCCGTAGGCCCAGAGGTGTGGTCTGGCCGGGAGGGCTTCGTTGGCCGCGCAGAGCACCGCCGCGACGCAGCTGATGATCGCACTCGATACGAGCATCCCGCGCACTCCGAACCTGCGGAATACGCTGCGCCACAGGAACGAACCGGCGACCAGGCCGGCCGCCGAACTGATCACGATCATGTGCAGGCTGCCTGCTGTGTTCACGTGCGCGAGCGCCGTGCGGAGCGCGAAGAACGTCTCGTTGACGGCGATCGGGACGAACACGATCTGCGCCGTCAGGAATACCCGATACCAGCGGACCGTGCGGACGACAGCGAGTCCTTCGCGAAAATCCTCGGTGATCCGGCGGGGTGGGCTCACCGTTCCCGACGTCGTCGGCCCGACCTTCATCGCGGCAGCGAAGGCAATCGCCATCGCTGCCGCACCGAACCACAGGAGATCGAGATGTGAGTCGACGGCGTCGCGATTGGGCAGCAACGGAATGAGCAACAGCGTGGCCGCGATGGTGAGGATGGCCCCCAGCGCCTGTTGGTTGAGGACCAGGTCGTTGCGTCGCGTTGCGGTGAGCATGCGCGAGATGATCTCGGCGTAGGCATTGTTCGACACGCCCATCGCGCCGCCGACGAGCATCGACGCCGACAGGAACACGAAGGCGACCATGGTGTTGTGCAGCGCCGCCACGGCGATGGCTGCGGTGAGGACGGCGATGGTGGCCGACGCCAGCGCGATGATCACGTTCTGGCGGCGCCGTGACCGCTTCACCACCAGAGGAGACAACGCGTTTCCGATGATGAACCCGACGCTGAAGGTCGGGACGACGAGACCCGCGGCCCAGTTGATGCCCTCACCCACCAGGAGAAACGGTAGGACAGCGAGTGCGCTGCCCAACTGCGCGCCCATGAAATAGAAGGTGCCGAACCCCATCAGCACCCGATAGCGGCTTTCGGCGATGGGCAACGCGTATCCACCTCTCCTGCTGGCGTCGAATGTGCTGATTAGGGGGAGTGTCAGTGAGCGTTCGCCGGCTGATTCGCGAGTTCGACCGCGCGATTGAGTGTCTCGCGGTCGACGACGTCGGCGGCATTCATCGGTTGGGTGAGTACGCCCGACTCGGTCGCGATGTCGATCATGAACTTCACGCTGTCGTCGGAGAGGCCGCCGTTTTCAGTCCAGAACGGATACTGCTGGATGAGCGCAAACAGCTCCCGCAGTGATTCTTCCGACGGCGGCGCGTCGGTGTATTCGTTGACCGCGGAACGGAATAGGGCGAAGTCACCCTTGAGTGCTTTCATCGCGCGCAGCGTGGTCGCGCAGTACCTGGCGGCGAGTTCGCGGTTCTGTGCGAGCCAATCCGCTCGGGCGGCCTGGGCGACCTTGATGAAGCCGGGAGCGTTCTCGTAGAGGGTGGCGATCTCCACCGGTCGGTCCACCCTGGCTTGGGCGCTGTCGTACTGCGTGTCGTGAATCACCGTTGCATCGAGCTTGCCCTCGGCCCACGCTTCCGTTCGCGCGCTTGAGCTTTCGATGATCTGCTGATTCGGTAGTGCGTCGACGTCGCGGGGCTCGCCGATGCCGCTCAACAGCGCGTTGAGGACGATGGCGCCGGCGCCGCCCGGGCTGTCGATGCCCACCCGGGTCGACGGGTCGAACAGCTGACCGGCGTTGTTCACACCGTGGGCGCCGGCCAGGACGAAGTCGTCCATGCTGACATAGGGGCAGAACATCTTGACGTTCTCGCCCGCCTCACGGGCATCCAAGATCGCGGAGAACGACGTCGCCATGACCTGGGCCTTGCCGTTGAGCAAAGTCTGCACCGCGTCGGTGTGGGAATCGAATTTCGTGATGTTCTGCTCGACGCTCATTGCCAGCCCGAAGTCGCGTCCGTAGTTGCCTACGCCGTAGAGCAGCGGGATCTGCGACGCCTGAGGATTCGAACCCAGCACGATGCGCAGCGATTCCCCGGTGCTTGGCTCTTCCGCCCATGCGGCACCGGAGCTGAAGCCGGCGAGCGTGAGCGCACTGGCGGTGCCGATGGCGATCAAGCACGTCGCACGTTTTCGATAATTCCTGGGTGACATGGGATCCCCTCATCCTTCGTCGGTATGTCCAGCGGCAAAGGCAGAATCCCTGGGCCTTGGTAGAGCTGACCGTACCCGTCGTGATCAGGTCAAATGCGGGAAACGGCCGACCCGAGCTGGATCCGTCTCACGAGTCCCAGATCGGCCCGAAGGAGTTCGGGCTCGCGATCATCGTGGTCTCCAACTTCAGAGACGTGGGGCGGGCTATTTTTTGCGGATGGCTTTCTCATATGACCCCCGTGGATTGATCGAACGTGCGGTCGGCGCCGCGCGGATGGGTCTCGGCGTGTACAGCTGGGCCGAGGAGCAAGTCGTCGGAGCTATCCGGCACGGACTCGACTCACTCGACCCCGCCGAGGCGCTCGAGGATGCCTCACCCGAGGCACTGTCGGAGGCGCGAGTGCCAGACCCCGACTCGCTCAGCGGGAAGATGGGCCGGCTGTTGGACCGAGCGCTCGACCAGAACACCAGGGGCAGTCAAGTCGAGCTCTACCACCACCTGCTCGATCAGCTGGTCGCCGACGAGGCGCGCATCCTCGGTGCGCTGTCCGACGGGTCGTCATCGCCGATGGTGAACGTCTACACCTGGCTCAGTCCACGCGTTCCGGGGCGTGCCGCGTTGGAACATGCCTCTCTCATCGGGCGAACCGCGAATGTGGCTTTGCCGCAGATGGTTCCGCAATACGTCAGCCATCTGCTGTCCCTCGGCCTCGTCGAATCGGGTCCGGAAGACCCCGCGCTGGCCAGTGAGTACGAGGTGCTGATGGCCGAGACGGCGGTGCTTGCGGCCGTCAAGAGTGCATCGCGAGGTCCACTCGCCGCAAAGGTCGACAAGTCGACGCTCACGCTGTCGTCGCTCGGCGCGTCGCTGTGGGCCGCCACCACAGGGGGAGTCGAGCAGTGAGCTCCGCGTCGCCGGACCTTGTGCTCGCCCTCTCGAATTGGACCGAGATCAAGGCTGACTTCAGCGCCTACTGGATGGTGTACCTGTCGATGCCGTTCGTCGCGGCCTTCGTCGGGTGGAGCACGAAGATTGTGGCACTCGAAATGCTCTATCGCCCGGTCGAATTCAGGGGTTGGGGCCCCTTCGGATGGCAAGGCATCGTACCGCGGCGGGCGGGCAAGGTCGGCTCGAAGACCATCGATCTGCTGACGGCCAACTTGTTGAAGCCCGAAGAGCTATTGGACCGCATCGACGCCAACGACGCGGTCGACGCGCTGCGCGGCCCACTCGCCGCAGCGGTCGACGACATCTCGCGTGACCTCGCCGAGGAGATTCGCCCGGGCTTATGGGACGCGCTGCCGGAATCCGCTCGACGCGGGATCCAGGAGCGCATACAGAAGCAGGCGCCCCGGATCGTCGAGAACATGCTGACCGAGATGAAGGCCGACCTTCCGCGCTACCTCGATCTGCACTTCATGGCTGTGACGGCGCTGGTGCGCAACAAGGAGAAGCTCGTCAAGCTGATGCGCAGCGTCACGACCGATGCGATGGCGTTCGTGCGGCGCAGCGGCATCTACTTCGGTCTGGTGATCGGTCTGGTCCAGATGGTGGCGTGGGCGCTGTTCAAGAACCCATGGATCATGCCTGCCTTCGGTTTCGCGGTCGGCTTCATCAGCGATTACATCGCGTTGAACATGCTTTTCCGGCCGATGCGGCCGCGAAAGCTACTGGGTTTCATCCCATTTCAGGGGTTGCTGCACGCCGAGCGCGACAAGATCACCCGTGACTACGCGAAGATCCTGGCCGAGGATCTGTTCTCACCCGAGCTCATGTTCGACGCGATTATCAAAGGCCCCGGCTCGGACAAGCTGTTCGCGTTGGCGGCCAAGGAAATCGATGCCGCCATCGACGCCCAGACCGGGGTTGCGCGACCGATGGTCACACTGGCGGTCGGCACCAAGCGATACCGGGCACTGAAGGACCACGTCGTCACCCTGGTGTTGGAGAGGCTGCCGGACACGTTGTTGGAGGCACAGGAGTACGCGGCGAACGCGTTGGATCTCGAGCAACTCGTCATCGACAAGATGAGTCAACTGACCGATGAGGAGTACGAGTCGATCCTGCGTCCGGTGTTCAAAGACGACGAGCCGCTGATGATCGGGGTCGGCGCGGTGCTCGGCGGCGTGGTCGGTGAGCTTCAGGTGCAGATCATCGAATTCTTCACCCACTGAGGTGGAGAGGTTGACGATGGGGACCGCCGCGGGCCGATGGGTACTGCTCGCCACGGTGCTTGGTACCGCGATGGTGATGATCGACGGCACCGTGGTGAACGTGGCGTTGCCGCACATCGCCCGTGATCTGAATGCTGATTTCGGTGGGCTGCAATGGATCATCAATGCCTACACGCTCACGCTGGCGGGATTGATCCTGCTCGGCGGTTCTCTCGGGGACCGCTTCGGGCGTCGGCGCGTGTTCCTGGTCGGGGTGGTCTGGTTCGCGGTCACCTCTGCGGCGTGCGGGTTCGCGCCGAACGTCGACCTGTTGATCACGGCCCGGGCCTTGCAGGGGGTGGGCGGGGCGCTGTTGACGCCCGGCAGTTTGGCGTTGATATCGGCGTCGTTCCGCGGCGTCGACCGGGGCGCCGCTATCGGTGCATGGTCGGGCCTGGGCGGTCTGGCCGGTGCGGTGGGACCGTTCCTCGGTGGCTTTCTCGCCGAATGGAACTGGCGCGCTGTATTTCTCATCAATGTTCCGCTGGCAGTTGTGGTCGTCGTGGTGTCGGTGTTGCGGGTGCCCGAGAGTCGCGACACCCAGTCGCCGCCCGGTCTGGATATCAGTGGCACGGTGCTTGCCGCGTTGGGTCTCGGTGCGTTGACGTATGGGTTGACGGTGCTCGGCCGCGGCGGTGCGACGGCGAGTGGTCTGGTGACGGTCGGCGTCGGTGCGTTGGCATTGGTGGCGTTCGTCATTGTGGAGCGACGGTCCCTAAATCCCTTGGTCCCGCCATCGCTGTTCGTCGACAGCACATTTCGAGTCGCCAATGCCATGACGCTGTTGATCTACGGCGCCCTGGGAGTGGTCTTCTTGGTGTTGGTGTTGCAACTGCAGACCGTCGCGGGATTTAGTGCAGTCGCGGCGGGGGCGGCGCTGCTTCCGGTGACGGCAATGATGCTTCTTTTTTCCGCGCGGGCGGGCGCTCTCGCCGCACGGATCGGCTTGCGCCTGCCGATGACCGTCGGTCTGGTGCTCGCGGCCGCCGGGCTGTTGCTGATGCTGCGGATCGGTACGGGCGCATCCTGGCCTTTCGACGTACTACCCGCAGCGCTGGTATTTGGGGCCGGCCTGTCCCTGGTGGTGGCACCGTTGACCTCGGCCGTACTCGACTCTGCGCCCGACCATCTCGCCGGCGCGGCGTCGGGTGTCAACAATGCCGTTGCTCGCGCCGGAGGGCTACTGGCCGTGGCCGTGATACCAGGTCTGGCCGGTATCAGCGGTGCCGATTACGCCGAACCAACCGTGTTCGACGCGGGGTTTCGCATTGCCATCGTGATTGCAGCGAGCGTGTTGTTGGTGGCGGCCGCGCTGGCGGTTACCGGGATCAAACCCCACCCCACCCGCAGAAGCGCGAGCAGCCGCATACTCGTCGAGCAGTGTCCGCATTGCGCGATCAACGGGCCGTCGCCGTATCCCCCAGAGTGTGTCGGTCACGAGGACGGCTGACTGCGACCGCGTGATCACCCTGATGGGCGCGCGTTAGCCCCCGCCGCCCACTTCATGTGCTTGATACGCGTTGCTCGCCGCGTTGAGCTGCCCGAGGAAGGCATTGTGATCGACGTACGTCTCGTTTTCGTCGTCAGCCATTTCGTCTAGGTCGTCGGCCAGCTGATCCGCCAGTTCGGGATTGGCATCGGGCGAGATGTCGTTGGCGGGTGCCGAACCGATTTTGGAGGTGGGCGCGCCGCCCGAATCGCCAGTGCCCGGCCCAGCAGCGGGACCTGAGCCGGTGTCATCAGAACCGCTTCTCGACGCCGAGTCTCCGCCTGCGGACCCAGAATTGCGGCCCGACGCCCCGCTGGAATTCGAGTTTGAATCGGACGGTTCGGCGACCGCAACGCCCTGGGCCCATACCAGCCCCAGACTCACCAGAACCGCGACCGCGCCCGTACGCGCTGAGTACATGGTTCCCCCGACTGTCCCCGGGATGCCCGGATCCCTGGGAGTGTAGACCTGGCACCGCAAACTCCCCACCTCTCCCAACAACCCGTCCATCGGCCCCGCTGGGCCTCCCGGCGGCACCGGACTGAGCGGCGGCCACGGCGCAACCGGGTTGGTCGGCCCGAGCGCCAAGCCCGGCCGCACCCGTATACCAGCAACGTCGGCGCAATAACAGCCTTCTCCTGGTTGAATGACTGCGAGTAGGCGCTCGCGACCAAGAGACAGGGTTATCAGCACCGATGGATGACACGGTCATAGATGGCGGGGACGCCACTGGAGGCGAGGACCTGACCGGCGGCGGTGACGCCACCCAAGGCGAAGTGCCGACCGGGAATTTCGGGCGCTACGGGCTGCTGTCAATGCTGGGCGCGGGTGGTATGGGTCAGGTGTGGCGGGCACGCGACTCGCAGACCAATCGGGTGGTCGCGCTGAAGGTGTTGCCCGAACACTCCGCCGACGACGACGAGTCGCGCGAACGATTCCGGCGCGAGTGCGAGGCCGTGGCACAACTGACCGAGCCGCACATCATCCCGATCCACGACTTCGGCGATGTGGACGGTCGGCTCTTTCTGAACATGCGACTGGTCGACGGCAAGGACCTGCGCACGCTGATCAAACAAGAAGGTGCGTTACCGCCGACGCGTGCGGTGGCGATCATCGTTCAGGTCGCCGGCGCATTGCAAGCGGCTCACGACGTCGGGCTGGTCCACCGCGACGTCAAACCGTCGAATATCCTGGTGTCCGACAACGACTTTGCCTACCTCATCGACTTCGGGATCGCGCACGCGTCCGGAGACCACACGCTGACCAAGGCCGGTGAAACCATCGGCACCGCGGTCTACATGGCGCCTGAGGCCATCGGCGCCGCAGTCAAAACCCACTCCCGGGTAGACGTCTACGCGCTGGCTTGCGTGCTGTACGAGTGCCTCACCGGCGGGCCGCCGTTCGTCTCCGACGTGGGCGTGCAGGGGTTGATCGCCCATCATCTGCACACTCCGCCTCCGCAACCCAGTGTCACGAACTCCGATGTACCTGCGGCCTTCGATGAGGTCATCGCCAAGGGGATGGCCAAGAACCCCGACGACCGCTACGCCTCCGTTCACGAGCTCGCGACGGCCGCCCGGGCTGCGGCGGGCGATCCGACACTGCCCGCCATGGAAGCCGTCAAGCCGCGCTCTGAACAGCGAAAAATGCTGTCGCGTAAGGCTATCGGTGCGCTTGTTGCGGCGGTTGTGGTGGTGGCGGTCGTGGTCGCGGGGGTCGTGATCGTGGGGCGGCAGTCGTCAGGCAGCAGCAGTACGTCAGCGTTACCGGTCGGCCAAGGTTATTCGTCACAGATCACACTGCCGTTCACAGACATTCGCGTCGCCGGCGGGGTCGCGGTCGACACTGCCGGGAACGCGTACGTCACGGCCATCGGCAGGGATCGGGTGCTGCGAATGGAGGTCGGCGGGACTGCGGCGACCCAGCTGCCGATCAGCGGGCTCAGGAACCCGCGCGATGTGGCGGTCGATGCGAAGGGCGGCGTTTACGTCGCCGACTCGAGTAACGACCGGGTGGTGTGGCTGCCTGCGGGCTCGTCGGCGGCGGCCACGCTGCCGTTCACCGGCCTCAACGATCCCCGCGGCATCATCGTCAGTCCGGCGGGCGACGTTTATCTCGTCGACAGTGGAAACGATCGGGTGCTGTTTCTGGCCGCAGGTGCGACGGCGGCGGCCACGCTGCCGTTCACCGGCCTCAACGATCCGCGCGGCGTTGCTGTCGATGCGGCAGGCGGCGTCGTCGTCACCGACGCGGGCAACAACCGGGTGATGCAGCTGGCGGCAGGCTCGACTGTGGCCACTGCGCTGCCGTTCACCGGCGTCAACGAGCCCCAAGGCGTGGCTGTCGACTCGAAAGGCAATGTCTACGTCACCGACCGCGGTAACGCCGCGGTCGTCGAGCTCCGGCCTGGCGCGACGGCGGCGATCCCGCTGCCCTTCACCGGCCTCAGCGACCCCCAAGGGGTGGCAGTCGACGGGGCGGGAAACGTCTATGTCACCGATCTAGGCCCCCACCCTGTGGTGAAACTCGTAGTCGGCCAATGACATCGGGTCTGGATTTCGGCCTCCTGGGTCCGTTGCAGGTGCGGGTGAACCGCGAGACGGCGCCGCTGGGCACACCCAAGCAGAGCGCAGTATTGGCGCTGCTGCTGATCAACCGCAATCGTCCCGTTCCGAGGGACTCGATCATCGCAGCGATATGGGACGAGGATTCGCCGCAAGCCGACGCGATACACAACCTGCACGTCTACGTGGCGAACCTGCGAAAGGTACTCGGCTGCAACGGTGTTGACCCGAAGACCGTTTTGGCCAGTGCCAGACCGGGCTACCAGCTCAACGTGCCCGACGCGGCCTGTGATCTGGGGCGGTTCAACACCGAGAAGGCGGCCGGAGTGCAAGCGGCGGCAGCCGGCCGGTTCGGACAGGCCAGCGACCGTCTGTCAGCCGCCCTGGCGCAATGGCGCGGTCCCGTCCTGGACGATCTGCGCGAGTTCCGCTTCGCCCAATCGTTCGCCACCGCACTGGTCGAGGACAAGTTGGTGGCCCACGTGGTACGCGCGGAATCCGAAATCGCCTGTGGTCGAGGCGGTTCGGTGATCAGTGAGCTCGAAGAACTCGTGGCAGAGCATCCCTATCGGGAGCCCCTGTGGACCCAGTTGATCACTGCCTACTACGCGGCCGAGCGCCAGACTGATGCCCTCGACGCATACCGGCGATTGAGATCGGTGTTGTCAGACGAGCTGGGCATCGAACCCGGGCCGACGCTGCGCGCTCTGGAGCAGCGGATCCTGCGTCAGGAGCCGTTGGACGTCGCGCAGATCGCGCAGAACGACGCGTCCGAAATCCTCACGACGCTCGAGCGGCACACGACGATTTCGGCCCCCGCCGGGTCGAGCCGGGCGCAGCTGCGCGACGCCGCCGGCCGCTGCTATCCGCTGGAGACGGTGACCACCGGGATCGGTCGCCGGGCTGATAACGGCGTCGTGCTCGACGACCCCAAAGTGAGCCGATACCACGCCACGATCATCGATACGGGCGCCAACTTCGTGATCAACGACCTGCGGTCGGCAAACGGCGTTCAGGTCTCCCACCAGCGCATTCGCGGCAGCGCGACGCTCAGCGACGGTGATGTCATCGGCATTGGCGGCAACCAATTCACGTTCGAGATGGCACCTGCCGAGCCGCCCGCCCCTTGACCGTTTAGCAGTGCGTCGGCGGCATTGAGGTTCCATTGAGGGCCGCGTCCGATCCTTCTCTTATCAGCCACACCAAGTGGCCACCAGGAAAAGGAACTCAGATGATCAAGAACCGGATCGCCACCACCGCCGCCCTCGCCGCCTTCGGCCTGGCCTCCTTCGGCGGAATCGTCGTCGCCATCGCCGCACCGGCCAACGCCGACACCGGAACCACCACCACAGTCGAAGGCACCGCGATGACCGGCACCGCCGGCGAGGCTGTTGGCGATGCCCGCGAGGTCACTGAAGAGCTCGAGGGTGCGACCAGGGGCTCGGATGTCACCAGCGTGCCGACCCCCGGCAGCGCCGCCACCGGAGTTCACATCGCCTTCCCCATGGCGCCGGCCAGCCCCCACGATGGCCAGGGACACAAGGGCGCCAACAATCTGCCCCACTCGCACGGCCACTGAGACCGGCCCGCACCCACGCCGATCCACAGAAGACACTGACCGCAGTGAGGCGATCCGCGCCACGGTCGCGGCATTGAGGTTCCATTGAGGGCCGCGTCCGATCCTTCTCTTATCAGCCACACCAAGTGGCCACCAGGAAAAGGAACTCAGATGATCAAGAACCGGATCGCCACCACCGCCGCCCTCGCCGCCTTCGGCCTGGCCTCCTTCGGCGGAATCGTCGTCGCCATCGCCGCACCGGCCAACGCCGACACCGGAACCACCACCACAGTCGAAGGCACCGCGATGACCGGCACCGCCGGCGAGGCTGTTGGCGATGCCCGCGAGGTCACTGAAGAGCTCGAGGGTGCGACCAGGGGCTCGGATGTCACCAGCGTGCCGACCCCCGGCAGCGCCGCCACCGGAGTTCACATCGCCTTCCCCATGGCGCCGGCCAGCCCCCACGATGGCCAGGGACACAAGGGCGCCAACAACCTGCCCCACTCGCTCGGCCATTAATTCCCGCAGACTTGTCCGACCTGGACCCCGCTCTGTGGCGACCTGTTTCACGAAGACATCGGACTACCAACCGTTCCTGTTCTCCGTGACTGAGTTAAGTGCTCGCTCGCTCGATCCTGTGCCCCAAGTCGTCTAGTTCGTCGAGTACAAGGCTCGCTCCCCCGTGGACGCACCAGAGGCTGGGGTTTCGCCCTCGGTGGTCGTCGTGACATTCAGGGCAAGATTCGAACGGATTAACCGAGGCGATTGTGCTGATCAACGTCGAGCCGATGACAGGAATCGAACCCGCGTATTCAGCTTGGGGATTTTTTCTGGGGTCGAACTACGGGCGTACGGGCGTACTGCCCATCGGCGTAGCCAAACTCGTACGGGAACCTCGGATAGCCCGTAGCTTGTCGCGTTTGTCCCTCGTGGCTGGTTTCGGCGGCGTAAGTGAACGTGAGTGAAGTCGTGATGGTGTCACGCCTGGTCTGTTACGTTCCAGTTCTTCAGCCTCGGCAGCCTTCGTGGGCCCTGTGCCCATCGATGTAGAAACGGGTGAACTGACAATGGCTCTCACGAGAATTGTGCGGGTCACAGCGACAGCGTTCGTGTTGGGGTTGTCCCTGGCTGGGCCTCAAGCCGTGGGTATCGCCGTCGCAGATTCGGGTGACACGGGTTCGACGTCAGCGGTGTCGCCGTCGGCTCCAGCGCAGCGGTCTGCTTCCCATGGGGCGAGCACGCCCCAGGGTTCCCATCGTGGCCGGACGACTTCGTCGTCGCCGGCCCCGCCGGTGGTCCGGGTGTCACCGCCCTCCGCCGCCACAAGGGCTCCCGTCGTGGTCAAAGTTCGCCAAGTAACGATCACGGGCGCGGCGGGGACAGGTTTCACTCCGCCAATCAGTCGTACTCACGCCGAGCAGTCCTTGCCCGCACCGATCTCGCGGATTGAACCCCAACAAGATGTCCGGTCGCCAGTCTCTGGCGTAACTGCCTCCGCGGCACCGACAGGCTCGACGGCCTCGACGATCGCGGTGCTGGCTCGTTCTCCCCAATCTGCCTCCGTTAGTTCTCAACCGGTGTTGACAGCGGCCACCCCAAAGTCCGCCGCAACATGCGTGACCTGCTCGGCGTCCACGGCGTCTACCCGTCATCCTGTTATCCAGCACGTGGTCGCCGAGATCGACCGCGTCCTCGGCACCGCAATCAACTGGCTCTCGAGCCTGCCGACCAACCCGTTTACCGGGTTCGTCGAAGGCGCGCTTGAACAGCTGCGGCGCGCATTCGCGGAAATGTTCACGTGTCCCCCCGCCCCCGTTACTCCGGAATACACGACGAGCAACCAGCTACCTCCTGGGGACACGATCCTGAGTTCCCCTTTAGAGCCCACGAGAATCGGCGGACTACACAGCTTTCTCGAAGACTCATCAGGGGTTTCCATCACCTACATCCCGGCGTCGAAGGGCGGCACCACATTTTCCCTCGACGTCCTGAATGTGCCCGAAGGAACTTCCCTTTACAAGGCTTTGAAGATCCCGCCATCCGGGCTGCTGCCCCAAGACGATCCCCTCAATCGCTTCGCGTTGACGACGAATTGGTACAGCAGTTACGCAGTCGCTCAAGCCTATGCCGATTCCGACTGGGGACAGAGTCAGGGCTATCAGGTCGTCCAGTTCGCGACGCCAAAAACACTGCAACTGATCGACCTCGGCGACGATGACACCCTCGGCTATATATGGGCGAGTCTTGAATCAGATATTTCGTTCCGCAATTCGCAACTGGCAGCACTGCAGGGAAACAACCCGCCGACTACCAACCCGGAAGCGATTGTGGTCGTTTCGCAGAAGCTTGCCGAGCTTCACCGCGATGAAGAAATCGTCCAACTGACGACCGGTTACCACGCCACGTATGCCACACAACTCGATCTGCTTCGCAAATATGGCGACGCGGTCACGAATGATTTCACTTACAATCCCGACACCGAGATTGCAAACCGGGGGATTTCGGGCACGGACACCTTCATCGTAAAATCTTCGACCACTCCAAACGCGTGGCAGGCTGCCACGTTGGTGACTGGGTCTGCGACTGGTCCCGGCGGTGAAACCATGTGGGGAGGAGGGTTCGACGATCTCAATCGGATCAGTTTTACGACGGACATCGACAAAGAACTCACGTCAATTCTCGATGACTACTTGAATGTCGACGGCTACTACGCCGGGGACTTGCCCGGTCTTTTCCACCGCAATGGCAGCCTCGTTGAGGAGGTCGGCCTCTTCATTCCGCGCGACAGCAGCGTCATCGCCCAGAGCGACCTGGCTGCTCTTCTTGGCAGCGAATTGCTCGCCGCCTAATCAGATCGGACACCCGCCAGGGACGCGCGCCGTTCAATCGAACCAGCGGTCGTGTTGGTAGGCGAGTTGGGGTCGCGGCGGGGTCGGAATCCTCGGGGCATTCGCGTCGCCCGGGCGATATGCCCTGGTTACGTGGAGCCGATGACGGGAATCGAACCCGCGTATTCAGCTTGGGAAGCTGATGTTCTGCCATTGAACTACATCGGCCTGGTGCTGACGAAGGATAGCAACCGCGCCGCCCGCCGCGCGCCAGTACGCTCGTCGCGTGCTGCTCTCCGATCGTGACCTCCGCGCCGCCATCGCCGATGGACGCCTTGGCATCGACCCCTTCGACGACAGCCTGGTGCAGCCGTCGAGCGTCGATGTCCGGCTGGACAGCCTGTTCCGGGTCTTCAACAACACCCGCTACACCCACATCGACCCCGCCAAGCAGCAGGACGAGCTGACCACCCTGGTCCAGCCTGCGGACGGCGAACCGTTCGTGCTGCATCCCGGCGAGTTCGTCCTCGGCTCGACACTGGAGTGCTGCACCCTGCCCGACGATCTCGCCGGCCGGCTGGAAGGCAAGTCCTCGCTGGGCCGGCTGGGCCTGCTGACGCACTCCACCGCGGGCTTCATCGACCCGGGTTTCTCCGGGCACATCACCCTGGAACTGTCGAACGTCGCCAACCTGCCGATCACGCTGTGGCCGGGCATGAAGATCGGCCAGCTGTGCCTGCTGCGGCTGACCAGCCCCGCCGAGAACCCGTACGGCAGCGCCAGCGTCGGCTCGAAATACCAGGGCCAACGCGGACCCACCCCGTCGCGTTCGTATCAGAACTTCATCCAGTCCCGGCCCGGCGAGTAACCTCGGAACTCCAGGGTCAGCTGTCAGCCATCAGCTAACCCGTTCGGCTGTAACGGACCCGCCACCTGCGGCGATGAAACTTCTAGTCGAGCGGCTCAAACAGGGTGGACCGCAGCAGTGGGTCGGGGGACCCAGCAAACAAACCTTGGAGGGGTAGTGGACATCGCACTTGGTGTGTCCATGACGCCAACGACGGTGCGCATAGTGCTGGTCGAAGGCGAAAAAGCAGACGGCGTAACCGTCGACAACGACACCTTCGACATCGCGACCGACGAAGGTGCAGCAACCGCGGCCGAGCAAGTGGTCGCGGCGATTCTCGGTACCCGGGAGAGCGCCACCGAAGGCGGGCACCGCCTGGTGTCCACCGGTGTCACCTGGACCGACCATGCCGCCGCGGCAGGTCTGCGCGACGCGCTCAAGGCCCGCAAGATCGACGACGTCGTCCTGGTGTCTGAACTGCACGCCGCAGGCGCGTTGGCCCAGGCCGTTGGACAGGCAGTCGACTACGACCGCACAGCGCTGATGTTGCTTGATCGCGACACCGCGACCGTGGCGGTGGTCGAGACCGCCAGCGGAGCGATCGTCAAAGTGCAGACCGAGAGCCTGCACGCCCAGGACGCGATCGCCGAACTGCAGCGCATGGTCGCCGGCCTCGAAGGCCTCGACCAGCCGCCGCAGGGCCTGTTCGTCCTCGGCGCCGGCGTCGACGTCTCCGCGGTGAAGTCACAGCTCGCGCTCGGCACCATGCTGCCCGTGCACGCTCCCGAGGAAGCCGAACTGGCCCTGGCGCGCGGTGCCGCGCTCGCGTCGGCCGCGGCGCCTCGCTATGAAGCCTCGACCGTCGGCTTGGGCTACGGCCGGGATCCCGACGGCACCACCGCCGGTAAGGCCTACCCCGCCGGTGCGGACACCGAGATGTCGGCTGCCGGCCTGTCGGAAGCCGGCACCCAGATGGCCGCCGCGGGCTACATGGCCCCGCTCGGCTACAGCGAAGTGCTCGACGAACTGGACGGGGACCTCGACTACGACGCGATTCCCGCCGATCCCGATTTCGCCGTGGACGAGCCGGAGCGCAAGCCGTTCTTGCTGGTCGGCAGCGCGCTGGCGTCGGTCTTCGTGATCGGCGTCGTGGCCCTGGTGATCTCCCTGGCTGTCAGCATCCGGCCGACCGTCAACCAGCGGCCCAGCCCGGCCGAGAGTGTGATCGTGCCGAGCAGCCAGCCCGCCGCGCCGGTGGTTCCCGAGGCGGCCGCGCCGCCCGCGCCGTCGCCCCCGTCGGTGCCGGACACCATCCAGGAGCCGGTGCCCGTCGTGCAGCAGGCGCCCCGGACGGTCTACGTGACCCCGGCGCAGGCCCCCGCGCCTGCTCCCGCGGCACCTGCACCGGCCCCCGAGGCGCCCGCGCCCGCTCCTCTTCCGGAGGCGCCGGCACCTGCCCCGGTTGCGCCGTACATTCCGCCGCCGATCATCGCCCCGCCGGTGATCGTCCTTCCGCCGCTGTTGCCGCCGTTCCTGCGGCCGCCGCGGGCGCCGCACTATCCGTCGTATCCGTCCTCGCCTAGCTATCCGCAGGAACCGCAGGGGCCGTCGTACCCGTCGAATCCCTCGACGCCGTCGTACCCGTCGAATCCCTCGACGCCGCAGCTGCCACAGGAGCCGTCCTCGCCTCCCTCGCAGCAGCAGCCGTCGGCCCCAGTCATCACCGAGGCGCCGAGCGCACCCAGCGCTCCCAGCGCGGCCGCCGGATCGGGCGGTTATGGCTCGGGTTCCGGCGGTGGCTCCGGATCGGGCGGCTCGAGCTCGCGGTCAGGCTCCGGGGGTGGTTCCCACTCGAGTGACTCCGATGGCGGTTCCCGCAGTTCAGGCGGGGGTTCGCAGAGCCCGTTGTGGCCATTCCCGAGTTTCGGGCACTAGCCGCCAGGCCCGAGTTCACCCGACGTTAGCTTCGCGCTCAGTGTCGCGATGCGGTGACATCATCGGGGCTGCCTATAGAGGGCAGTATGCGATGCACAGTCTTTGGCACCGGTTATCTAGGAGCAACTCACGCCGCGGGCATGGCCGAACTCGGTCATGACGTCGTCGGGATCGACATCGACCCCGGCAAGATCGCCAAACTGTCGTCCGGCGAGATCCCGTTCTACGAACCCGGACTGGCAAAGGTGTTGCAGGACAACCTCTCTGCCGGTCGCCTGCGGTTCACCACCGACTACGACGCCGCGGCCGACTTCGCCGACGTGCACTTCCTCGGCGTCGGCACCCCACAGAAAAAGGGCGAATACGGCGCGGATCTGCGCCACGTCAACGCCGTCATCGACGAACTGGTGCCCCGGCTGACCCGGCCGGCCGTGATCGTCGGCAAGTCAACGGTTCCGGTCGGCACCGCCGCCGAGCTGAGCCGGCGCGCGCGGTCGCTGGCCCGCGGCTGCGTGGACGTTGAAATCGCCTGGAATCCCGAATTCCTACGCGAGGGCTTCGCCGTGGAGGACACCCTGCACCCGGACCGTATCGTCGTTGGCGTACAGCCTGATTCGACGCGTGCTGAGGCGGTGTTGCGGGAGATGTACGCGCCGCTGCTCGCCGAGGACATTCCCTTCCTGCTGACCGACCTGCAGACCGCCGAACTGGTCAAGGTATCGGCCAACGCCTTTCTGGCGACCAAGATCTCCTTCATCAACGCCATCTCCGAGGTGTGTGAGGCGGCCGGCGCCGACGTACGTCTACTGGCCGACGCGTTGGGCCACGACCCGCGCATCGGACGCCGATTCCTCAACGCGGGGTTGGGTTTCGGTGGTGGCTGCCTGCCCAAGGACGTTCGCGCCTTCATGGCCCGTGCCGGCGAGCTGGGTGCCAACCACGCGCTGACGTTCCTGCGTGAGGTGGACAGCATCAACATGCGCCGACGGACTCGGATGGTCGAATTGGCCACCACCGCCTGTGGCGGCTCGCTGCTGGGCGCCAACGTCGCCGTGCTCGGCGCGGCGTTCAAGCCCGAGTCCGACGATGTGCGGGATTCCCCTGCGCTCAACGTCGCCGGCCTGTTGCAGCTCAACGGCGCGGCCGTGAATGTCTATGACCCCAAGGCGATGGAGAACTCGCAACGCCTGTTCCCGACGCTGAACTATTCGACCTCGGCCCTTGAAGCATGCGACCGAGCCGATGCCGTCCTGGTGCTGACCGAATGGCAGGAGTTCGTCGACCTCGATCCGGACCAATTGGCGCAGCATGTTCGGGCCAGAGTCATTGTGGACGGCCGTAATTGCCTCGACGTCGCGCGCTGGGGGAGCGCGGGTTGGAAGGTTTACGCGTTGGGTCGCCCGGTGGTGACGTAGGTTCTCCTTCGTGGACTTCACGACCGCCTTGATCGCCGAAAACGCGGCATTCGCTGACCTTCTGCGCGACGCCGATCTGTCGATTCCGGTGCCGACCTGCCCAGAGTGGACGCTCGAACAACTGATGCGCCACGTGGGGCGCGGCGACCGGTGGTGCGCCCAGATCGTCGCCGAAGAGTCGATGGACTACATCGACCCGCGCACGGTCGCGGGCGGCAAGCCGCCGGCAGGCCGGGACAACGAGATCGAGTGGCTCCAGGCCGGTCCGCGGCAGCTCATCGATGCCGTCGCGCAGACCGGTGCCGAGACTGCCGTGTGGACGTTCCTGGGGCCGCGGCCCGCCGCATGGTGGATCCGGCGGCGCCTGCACGAAGTCCTGGTCCATCGGGCCGACGCCGCCATCGCGTTGGGAGTGGACTACGACGTGGACCCCGCGCTGGCCGCCGACGCCATCAGCGAGTGGCTGGAGCGGTCGGTGATCGAGGCCGATCTGGAAGGCCCCGCCGGCGGTGACCGGCCGGTGGGCGACGGCCAGTCACTCCATCTGCACGCCACCGACCCCGGCCTGGGCGAGGCCGGCGAGTGGACCATCCTCGGGCGGCCCGACGGCATCGCCGTCGACCACGAACACGGCAAGGCCACCGCCGCGCTGCGGGGACCGGCACGCAGCCTGCTGCTGGCCGTCGTGCGTCGGCGCACCGCCGCCGAGGAAGGCCTGGAGGTATTCGGCGACCCGGGTGTTTGGGACACCTGGCTGGCACGCACGCCGTTCTAGACCGGTAGTTTTAGCTAAATGAGCACTTCGGAGATCGCCACCGTTCTGGCCTGGCATGACGCGCTGAGCACCGCGGACGTCGACACCCTGGTCTCGCTGTCCAGCGACGACATCGAGATCGGCGACGCCGGCGGCGCCGCACAGGGCCACGCCGCGCTGCGGGAGTGGGCACAACGTTCAGCGGGCCCCATCGAGGTGGGCGAGATCTACTACCGCGACGGTGTCGTCGTCGTCGAAGAGCGGCTGACCTCGGCCACCGATCCGTCCGACGTCCGCACCGCGGCATCGGCCTTCCGGGTGGTGCATGACCACATCACCTCGGCGTTCCGCCACGACGACCTGGCGGCAGCCCTGGCCGCTACCGAGCTGTCCGACGAAGATCTGCAGGCCTGACCGACTTGCGCGGGATCATCCTGGCCGGCGGGTCGGGCACGCGGCTGCATCCCATCACGATGGGTCCCAGCAAGCAGCTGCTGCCCGTGTTCGACAAGCCGATGATCTACTACCCGCTGTGCACGCTGATGATGGCGGGCATTCGCGACATCCTGGTGATCACCACTGGCCACGACGCCCCGGCCTTTCATCGGCTACTCGGGGACGGCTCACGCCTTGGCGTCAACATCAGCTACGCGGTGCAGGATCGGCCCGACGGACTGGCGCAGGCATTCCTGATCGGGGCCGACCACATCGGCACCGGAACCGTCGCACTTGTCCTGGGCGACAACATCTTCTACGGACCCGGTGTTGGCACCAGCCTGAACAGGTTCCGAGATATCCAGGGCGCGGCCATCTTTGCCTACCGGGTGGCGAATCCGTCGGCCTACGGTGTGATCGAGTTCGCCGCCGACGGCACCGCGCTGTCGCTGGAGGAGAAGCCGGCCTCGCCCAAGTCGAACTACGCGGTGCCCGGGCTGTATTTCTACGACAACGACGTCATCGAGATCGCCGCGGGGTTGCGGCCCTCGCCGCGGGGTGAACTGGAGATCACCGAAGTCAACCAGACCTACCTGGCCCAAGGCCGGCTGGCGGTCGAGGTGTTGCCGCGCGGCAGCGCCTGGCTGGACACCGGAACCTTCGATTCGCTATTGGACGCAAGCGATTTCGTGCGCACCATCGAATACCGCCAGGGACTCAAGGTGTCCTGCCCCGAAGAGGTCGCCTGGCGGATGGGCTTCATCGACGACGAGCAGCTGGCCCGCTGTGCCGCGGAGCTGGTCAAGTCAGGCTATGGCGGTTACCTGCTGACGCTGCTGGACCAGGGGTAGCCAGTACCGCGGCGATCGCGGTGGTCAGCGGCACCGACAACGCCAGCGCGATACCGCCCACTGCTGAGCGGGCGATCTCGATGGCCACGCTCTCGCTGGTCAGCACGTCGAACAACGAGCGATTGGCGACGCTGAACAACAGCAGCAGGGGTAGTGAACTACCGGCGTAGGCCAACACCAGGGTGTACACCGTGCTGGCGATGTGGTCGCTGCCAATGCGCATGGCGCGCACGAAGATCTGTCTGCGCGAGCCACCGCCGACGTGGGCGAGCTCGAATACCGCCGACGCCTGGGTGATGGTCACGTCGTTGAGCACACCCAGCGAGCCGATGATGAACCCGGCCAGCAGCAAGCCCTGGATCGACACGTGTCCCATGTACGCCGCGACCTCGTTGTTCTGATCCTCCGACAAGCCGGTCAGATGTACGAGTCCGATTGCCGCCCAGGATAATCCCGCTGCCAACAGCATCGCGGTCAGCGTGCCCAGCAGAGCCGCGCTGGTGCGCAGGCTGATGCCGTGCGCCAGGTAGATGACGGCAAAGAGGATGACGGACGAGGCAACCAGCGCGACGGGAATCGCTGCGGCACCGTCCCGCAACGCCGGGAGAAGGAAAACCACCAGCACCCCGAACGCGACGACGATCCCGACCAGAGCCCGCAACCCACGCCACCGTGCCACCGCCACAATGACGATCGCGAACACTGCCGCCAGCGCGATCAGCGGCCAGGTGCGCTCGTAGTCGTAGAACCCGTAGCTGGTCGTGCCCTGCTCATCGACCTGGCGGAAGATGCGAATCGTGTCGCCCGCCAACAGATTCGGCTGACCCGGGCCGGGGGAGAACTCCAGCATCGTGGACGCGCCCCGGTTCGGTCCGCTCTCGATCGCGACGACCGTCTGCACGCAGGTGCCGCTGCCGGAGATCCCGGGGGTAGGCGATGCGGTGAGTACCTGACCGGCCGACGGGCTGCCACAGTCGGCCAGGCTGCTGGACACCACGTGACCGCCCTCGGTGGTGACCGCGCCGCCTTGGCCGTTCTGGAACGGCAGGGGGATGTCGACCTTCGAGCCGCTCGGCCACAGCAGTACCGCGCCGATCACCGTCGCCAGACCGATCACGGCCAGCGCGACCACCACGATCCGGGCGGCCAGCGGACTCAGCGGCGCCGGGCCGGTGTGTGAATGCGAATGCGTCACCCGGACAGGGTAGAGCCGCCGGCCTGGGTACTTACTGCCGGTAGCTGGCCAGAAAGTTGCCTAGCCGTTCGATAGCCCTTGACAAGTCGCGTGCCCACGGCAGCGTCACGATCCGGAAGTGATCGGGAGCCGGCCAGTTGAACCCGGTGCCCTGGGTGACCAGAATCTTCTCTTGCAGAAGCAGATCCAGCACCATCTGCTCGTCGTCGTGGATGTCGTGCACCTCGGGGTCGAGCCGTGGGAAGGCATACAGCGCGCCGGTGGGCTTGACGCAGGACACCCCGGGGATCTCGTTGAGCTTGCTCCACGCGACGTCGCGCTGCTCGAGCAACCGGCCGCCCGGCAGGACCAGATCGTCGATGCTCTGGTGTCCACCCAGCGCAACCTGAATGGCATGCTGCGCAGGCACATTCGGGCACAGCCGCATATTGGCCAAGAGGCTGATGCCCTCGATGAAGCTGCTGGCGTGTTCCTTGGGTCCGGTGATGACCAGCCAGCCCGACCGATAACCGGCCACCCGGTAGGCCTTGGACAGCCCGTTGAACGTCAGTGTCAGCAGGTCCGGTGCCAGCGAGGCAAGGCTGATGTGCTGGGCGTCGTCGTAGAGGATCTTGTCGTAGATCTCGTCGGCCAGCAGCAGCAGCTGATGCTTGCGTGCCAATTCGACCATCTGCTGCAGAACTTCGCGGCTGTACACCGCACCGGTCGGGTTGTTCGGATTGATCACCACGAGCGCCTTGGTGCGGTCGGTGATCTTGGATTCCAGGTCGGCGACGTCGGGCATCCAGGCGTTGGTCTCGTCGCACAGGTAGTGCACCGGGGTGCCACCGGCCAGCGCGGTCGATGCCGTCCACAGTGGGTAGTCCGGCGCGGGGATGAGCACCTGGTCGCCGTTGTCGAGCAGCGCCTGCAGGGTCATCGTGATGAGCTCGGAGACCCCGTTGCCGAGGTAGACATCGTCGATGTCGAAGCGGGGAAAGTTCTCGACCAGTTCGTAGCGGGTGAACACCGCGCGGCGGGCGCTGACGATGCCCTTGGAGTCCGAGTAGCCCTGCGCATCGGGCAGCGAGGCGATCATGTCGCGCATGATCACGTCGGGCGCCTCGAAACCGAACGGCGCGGGATTGCCGATGTTGAGCTTGAGGATCCGGTGACCCTCGTTCTCCAGCCGGTTGGCGTGCTCGTGGATCGGCCCGCGGATCTCGTAGAGAACGTCCTGCAGCTTGGTCGACTGCGTGAACGTGCGCGGCCGAGGGCTCTGGCTCGTGCCGTGCCACGGTAACTGGTGGGTAGTCACCGGTTGATTCTCCCATTCCTACGCAACTTGGTTTCTTCTGTGACCGATTGTGGCTTTGCTGTGACGTGCGGAAGTCACGATTGAAAGACACCTCGGATACAACTGTGACTCCGCTGTGTAGGCGAGGGTCTCTGGGTCGAACTGACTGCTAGCTTGGGTCGTCACCACCGGTCCGACGGCGCAAAGGGATGAACGTGAAGATCACACGCACATTGACGACTGCTGCCGTGCTGGCGGCGACCGGCGCGCTGGGCTTTGCTGCCGCTGCGGGTGCCGATCCGGCCGCGATCAACGGCACCTACTCCGTCAGGGGCGGGGACGAAGGTGCCGTCGTGACGGCGGCGTCGGCATGCGCTCCCGTCGTCAACGGATGCACCGCAAACCTCAGCAGCACCTTGGGCTGGACCAGTGTGGCCACCTTTACCGACGGCCGGTGGAACTTCACTGTCACCAAGCCCGACGGGATCGTCTGCGACAACGGCGCCTACGCGCCGGTGCGGATCGCCTACTCAGTGGACGCCGTCACCATGACAGGGACAATCACGGCGGACTCCAACGGTGACTGCCCGGGCGGGCAGATCACCTCGGTTCCGTTCCAGCTGAACAAGATCGGCTGATTCGTCGCCACTTCGCCCACGCTGTAGTTATCGCGCAATCGTGCGACTTGGCTTCAAGGGGTGATTGCAACACTTCGTGATTGGGGTGTTGATGCCGCGGAGTCCGTTGTTGTCGGTTCAGGTTCGTTTTTGGGAGTTGGTATCCGCGGGGCTGATC
>NZ_JAPZLA010000003.1:0-677587 GCF_033804465.1 Mycobacterium sp. RTGN5 | reverse complement strand
ACAACAGCATTCGCCCACACCGGCGGCACCGAAACCATCACCTTCACCGCCACCGACAGCTACGGCGCCACCACCCAGACCCCCGTCACCGTCGCCACCGCACCCATCAACGCTGGACCCGGCCTGACCACCAACCTCGGGACCGCCGACGTCGCCACCGGCACACGCAAGATCACCGTCACGGCCGCTGACCCCGACGGCGATCCCGTCACCATCACCACATCGACAGCCGCACACGGCACCCTGGTCAACAACAACGACGGCACCTACACCTACACGCCCACAACAGCATTCGCCCACACCGGCGGCACCGAAACCATCACCTTCACCGCCACCGACAGCTACGGCGCCACCACCCAGACCCCCGTCACCGTCGCCACCGCACCCATCAACCACGCTCCGACCGTGACAGTCACAACAGGAAACACGAACGCCGCCAACGGTGTTCGCATCCTCACCGTCGCGAGCAGCGACCCTGACGGCGACCCCGTCACCGTCGCCGTGGCCACCTCCCCCAGCAACGGCAATCTCACCGTCCTGACCGCCGCGGACAAGCTTGCGCTGGGCATCGATCCCACCGCCGCGGCCTACCGCTACACCCCCGACGCCGCCTTCGCCCACACCGGCGGCACCGACACCATCACCTTCGGCGCCACCGACAGTTACGGCACGGGCACCACCAGCGACGTCACGGTCACCGTCGCCGCGATCAACCACGCTCCCTCAATAACGTTGAACGCCACCAGCATTACGGTGGACCCGAACACCGGCGCCCGGGTGTTCGTGGTGACGCCGAGCGACCCCGACGGCGACCCCGTCACCGTGACAGCCACCGCCTCCCTCAGTCAGGTAACCGTGACTGCCTTGACCGCAGCCCAAAAGGCTGCGTTCGGCATCGCGGCCAACGCCGCGGCCTACCAGGTGACCCCTGACGCCGCCCTCGCTCACACCGGCGGCGCGGGCACGATCACCTTCCTCGCCACCGACAGCTACGGCGCCACCGCCCAGACGCCCGCAACCTTCACGGTCGCGCCGATCAACCACCCGCCCACGGTGACCGTCGCCAGCGGCCCGGTAAACCCGGCAACAGGCAGCCGACTCTTCATCGCCGCGGCCAGCGACCCCGACGGGGACCCGGTCACCGTCGCCGTGGCCACCTCCCCCAGCAACGGCAATCTCACCGTCCTGACCGCCGCGGACAAGCTTGCGCTGGGCATCGATCCCACCGCCGCGGCCTACCGCTACACCCCCGACGCCGCCTTCGCCCACACCGGCGGCACCGACACCATCAGCTTCGGCGCCACCGACAGCCTCGGCGCCACCACCACCAGCGACGTCACAGTCACCGTCGCGCCGATCAACCACGCTCCGACCGGCGCCCTCAATGTCGTGGCGGCCAACCCGGGCACCGGCGTGCGGCTGATGGTGCTGAACCTCGCCGACCCCGACGGCGACCCGGTGTCCGTCGCGGTCACCAACGCCCCTGACCACGGCACCCTGACCGTTCTGACCGCCGCCGAGAAAGCCGCAGTCGGCCTCCCCACCAACGCCGCGGCCTACCGCTACACCCCCGACGCCGACTTCGCCCACACCGGTGGCACCGACATCGTGACGGTCACCGCCACCGACAGCTACGGTGCCACCACCGACATCACCCGCGCGATCACCGTGGCACCGAGCAACCGCGCCCCGACCATAACCGTCAATGTCGGGCCCCCCAACCCGGTCGACGGCGCCCGATGGATCATCCTGAACCTCGCGGACCCCGATGGTGATCCGGTGTCTGCGACGGTCACCGGCGGCCCCAATCACGGCACGCTCACGGCATTGACCGCCGCCGAGCGGACCATGCTCGGGCTCGCGAGTACCGCCGCGGGCTACCGCTACACCCCCGACGCGGCCTACGCCCACACCGGCGGCGGCACGGACTCGGTGACATTCGCCATCGCCGACGGCTACGGCCCCGACGTCGTCAGCCAGGTGGGCCTCACCGTGGCGGCGATCAATCACGCGCCGACGATGGGCATCACCATCGGCCCGGCCAACTCCGGAACCCGCGCGCGCTTGATCACGGTGTCCGTCGCCGACGTTGACAACGACTCGGCGACAGCCGTCCTCACCGCCGGCCCCAACCACGGCACTCTGACCAATAACGGTGACGGGACTTACACCTACGCCCCCGACACCGCGTACGCCGGCGGTCCGGAAACCATCACCTTCACCGCCACCGACAGCCTCGGCGCCACGAGAACGACCCCCACCACCTTCACCGTGTCCGCTATTGGGGCTACCGCCGACGTAACCAATGGCCTGCCGCCCTCGGCCTTCACCCCCATTGCCACGTCCGGGGCGACCAACAGCCCGAGCAGCGAAACTGTCGACAAAGCTTTTGACGGTTCGGCCGCGACGAAATATCTCAACTTCGCCGGTGCGGGATCAGGAGTCGCGATCGACCTCGGGGCAGGCAACGACCGGGCGGTGAACGGCCTCGGCCTCACCACCGCGGTTGACGCACCCGAGCGCGATCCGGCCTCCTACGCACTGTACGGCGGCTCGTCTGATGGAACGACCTTCACCCTGATCTCATCAGGAGTGCTCGCGCCGCCGGCCACCCGACAGGCGGCATACCCCGACGTCTCATTTGTCAACGACACGGCTTACCGCTACTACCGGTTGGTCTTCCCAACGCTTCGCGCCGGGGCAGTTCCCGTCCAGGTCGCTGAGATCCGGCTTGCGTACACGGGGCCCGCCGTCGTGTGATCCCGCGCGGCCCGGGCCTAACTCGGCTGCGCCGCGCGCCTATTCGGATCGTGCACGTCGACACCGTCGTCGAGCCAGGCCTGCCGCATGGCCTCGGCGCCCTTGAGTCGCACCCACGCCGCCTCCGTCTGGGTGACCGGTATTGCCGCCAGGAAGTGAACCGGGTCCCGGGGCGCTTCCAGCGGCAGGTCGGCAATGGCCGAATCACCAAGCAACACAGCGGTGAACGCGGCGCCATCCCATAGCGGCGCGGACAGGTCGATCAGCGCATCGGCGACCAGCACCACACCTTCCACCGCAGGCGTCGCCGCCACCACGGCCAGGCTGCGGGCCAGACCCGGCGTGGGTGTGGCGGTGCGCAGGCTCAGCACGACCTCGGCCCGCGGGCCCAGCAGCGGGTCGGCCACGCCTGCTGTCGGCTCGGCCATCGGGTGCCGTGAACAGCCAAGCGTCACATAGTGGGCCACGCCGTGGGGGTCCGGCCCGAATCGCAACACTTCGAGGCGTTCGAGTCCCAGGAATGTCACACTCGCCGAAGCCGGTTCGGCATCGAATCCGGCCTCGGTGAAGTGGCCGCGCACGTGGGCGCGGACCGGATCCAGGGGCTGACTCACTTAGGCCGGCGGCGGGATCGTCAGGTTCACACCGCTGTCGGCGTCGAAGATATGCAGCTTGGTGGTGTCGAACGCCAACTCGACGGTCTGCCCGATCGCGACCTTGGACTCCGCGGAAAGCCTTGCCACGAACTCATTCTCAGCGGCGCCGGACTCCGCGGCCAACTCCGCCAGTTGAGCCGACTTCGCGCCGTCGCCCGAGGTCGCGAAATACACGTACTTGTCGGCCCCCAGCGACTCGACAAGGTCGACTTTCACCTCGAAGGTCAGCGCGCGGATGCGCTCATACGCGTCGAGCAGCCCGGCATCCTCGAAGTGTTCGGGGCGCACCCCGACAATGACGTTGGTGGCCTTGGGATGCTGGCCGACCACATCCTGGATCTCCTGACTCAGCGTCACTTCGCCGAACGGCAGTTGCAGCCCCATATCGGTGAGCGATGCCGGGAAGAAGTTCATTGCCGGTGAGCCGATGAACCCGGCGACAAACAGGTTCGCCGGCCGTTCGTAGAGGTCCTCCGGGGTACCGATCTGCTGTGCCTCGCCGGCGCGCAGCACCACGACCCGGTCGCCGAGGGTCATCGCCTCGGTCTGGTCGTGCGTGACGTACACGGTGGTGGTGCCCAGCCGGTTCTGCAGCCGCGCGATCTCGCCGCGCATCTGGACGCGCAACTTGGCGTCGAGGTTGCTCAGCGGCTCGTCCATCAGGAACGCCTTGGGCTGGCGGACGATCGCGCGGCCCATCGCCACGCGCTGGCGCTGACCGCCGGACAACTGCGAGGGCTTGCGGTCCAGAAGTTCGGACAGGTCAAGGATTTTCGCTGTCTCCTCGACCTTCTGGGCGATCTCGGCCTTGCTCAGCTTGGCCAGCGTCAGCGGGAACGCGATGTTCTGCCGAACCGTCATGTGCGGGTACAACGCGTAGGACTGGAAGACCATCGCGATATCGCGGTCGCGGGGTGCCTTCTCGTTGACCCGGCTACCGCCGATGCGCAACTCCCCGGAGCTGATGTCCTCCAGCCCGGCGATCATGTTGAGGGTGGTCGACTTACCGCAGCCGGACGGGCCGACGAGGATGACGAACTCACCGTCGGCAATCGTCAGACTCAGGTCGTTCACGGCGACCGCACCGTCCGGGTAATTCTTGGTGACGTGGTCCAGAACTATCTCGGCCATCGAAATCCTCGCTACCCCTTCACCGCGCCGGAGGTCAGTCCGGCCACGATCCGTCGTTGGAAGATGAGAACGAACACGATGATCGGAACCGTGATCACCATTGCGCCCGCGGCAATCGAACCGGTCGGCTCCTCGAATTGCGAACTGCCGGTGAAGTTCGCGATAGCCACCGGCGCGGTGATCGCGGCATTGGTGGCCGTCAGCGACAGCGCGAGCAGCAGGTCGTTCCAGGCGAAGATGAACACCAGGATGGCCGCCGTCACGATGCCCGGCGCCGCCAGCGGCGCAATCACCCGGCGAAACGCCTGAGCCGGTGTCGCGCCGTCCATCTTGGCGGCCTTCTCCAGATCCCAGGGGATCTCCCGGAAGAACGCGGACAGGGTGTAAATCGCCAGCGGCAGCGCGAATGTGATGTAGGGGATGATCAACCCCGGCCAGGTGTCGAACA
Organism: Mycobacterium sp. RTGN5; assembly: GCF_033804465.1. Lineage (NCBI taxonomy): Bacteria > Bacillati > Actinomycetota > Actinomycetes > Mycobacteriales > Mycobacteriaceae > Mycobacterium > Mycobacterium sp. RTGN5. The sequence continues at coordinate 672,592 of NZ_JAPZLA010000003.1, read as the reverse complement.
ATCCGAGCCGGCGCTCGATGTTGAACAGCGGTGTCACCAGCGAGATCTGGGGGAACATCGCGATCAGGAGTGCCGCGCCGATCAGCGCCTTCTTCCCCCTGAACTCCAGGCGGGCCACGGCGTAGGCTGCCATTCCGCCGATGACCACCGCGATCACTGTGGTGATGAGCCCGATACCGATCGAGTTGATCAGCGCGGAACTGAATGCGTCGCCGCTGAAGATGCCCTTGTAGTTGTCGAAGGTGATCTGTGACGGAATCAGCTTGCCGTCCTTGACCGTTGACGTGGGCTTGAGCGACAGGCTCAGGATCCACAGCACCGGGAAGAGCGCGTAGATCACCACCAGCGCATCGATGACGACCCAGCTCACCGCCCGTCTGGCGCCAACCCGCTCGGTCATAGTCAGCGCACCTCGGTGTCGGTGCCCGGCGCCGACGCACCGAACAGCTTGATGTAGATGAACGCGATGACGGCCACCGTCAGGAACACCAGCACACTGATCGCCGAGCCCAGCCCGATGTTGAAGGCCTTGAACAGGTTGTCGTAGCCCAGGATCGACACCGATGCGGTGTCGTTGGCCCCGCCGGTGAGCACATAGATGTTGTCGAAGATGCGGAACGCGTCGAGCGTGCGGAACACCAGGGCCACCAGGATCGCCGGTTTGATCAACGGCAGCGTCACCTTGGTCAGCCGTGTCCAGGGGCCGGCCCCGTCCACCTCGGCGGCCTTGAGCAGATCCTCGGGCACCAGCGCCAAACCGGCGAGCAACAGCAGCGCCATGAACGGCGTGGTCTTCCAGACTTCGGCGAGGATGATGATCGCGAGCGACGGAATCTGTTGCGTCAGTGGCGCACTGCCGTCAGGCAACAGGTTGGCAAGATAACCGGTGCCCGGCGTCCATGCGTAGTACCAGCTGTACGAGGCGGCGACGGTGACGATGCCGTACGGGATGAGGATCGCGGTCCGCACCAGCCCTTTGCCGAAGATGGTGCGGTGCATGACAAGTGCCAGCGCCATGCCGAGTACGAACTCGATGGCCACCGAGATCACCGTGATGACTGCGGTGACGACGAACGCCGTCCACCAGTACTTGTCGCTCAAGATGGTCTGGTAGTTCTCGAACCAGATGAACTTCGTGTCGGCCGGGCTGGCGAGGTTGTAGCGCTGCAGGCTGAGCCAAAGGGCGTACACGATCGGGTATGCGGTCACCGCGAGCATCAGCACGACGGCGGGCGTGATCAGCAGATAGGCCAGCTTGCGCTGGGACCGGCGATCGTCGCTGCGGGCCGCTGCCGTCGTGGCGGTCATGGGATCAGCCCCTTGCCGTCGATCGCCTTCTGCACCTGCACCGTGAGCTCATCCGCGGTCTTCTCCGGGTCGATCTGGGTGATCGGGGCGAGCGTGGCCGAGATACGCGTCGACACCGCCTGATAGTTCGGCGTCGCCGGGCGTACCGCCGCGGTGGTCAGCTGGTCGCGGATGATCTCGTACTGCGGATATTTCTTCTGGAACTCGGGATCGGAGTACAGCGACGTCCGCACCGCGGGCAGCCCGCCTTCGATCGAGGTGTACTTCTGGTTCTCCAGATTCCGGATGCAACGGACGGCTTCGAACGCCTCAGCCGGATGACGGGTGGTCTTTGCCACCGCGATATTGAGGCCGCCCAGCGTGACCCGGGTGGGCTGACCCGGGATCACGCCCGGGTACGGCGCGAACCCGAACACCTCCTTGGAGGCGTCGAAGGCGACGGTGAATTGGTCGTCGGTCGGCGAGAAGGTGCCGGCATCGTTGATGCTGCCCGCCAGTTCCGGCTTCTGGTTCAGCGGCAGGAACGGGACGCCACCCTTGACGGCGTTCTCCAGCATCGAGGCGAACACGAACGGCCAGTTGACCTCCAGCGCCGCCTTGCCCTGCTCGAGGGCCAGTCGCGCGGTGCCCTCGTCGGTCTGGGTAACCGACGGATCGGCTCCCGGCGCGGTGGCCACCGCCTTGATGATGCTCAGGGCCTTGATCGTCGCTGCCCGGTGCTTAGCGGTGTCAGTCAAGGTGACCCGTTTACCGTCATCGGAAAGCACCTGTCCCCCAGCGCTTTCCAGCAAAGTGTTGAACCATACGACCAGGCCCTCGTACTGCTTGGCCTGCACCGCGATCCAGCTGGGCTTGCCCTCGGCGTGCAGGCGGGTGGCTTCGGCCACCATGCCGTCCCAGGTGTCCGGCGGCGGGGCAACCAAATCTGCTCGGTACCACAGTAATTGAGTGTTGGTCGTGACCGGGGCGGCGAAGATTTTGTCCTGCCATTTGGCGGTTTCCAGCGGCCCGGGCAGCGTGTTGTCCGTCGCGTCCGCCTCGGCCTGTCCGGCAGGATCGTCGGACAACGGCAACGCCCAGCCGGCCTCGGCGAACTCCGCGGTCCACACCACGTCCAGCGCCATCAGATCGAGCGTGCGGTCATTTCCGGTCAGTCTGCGCGCCAGCTGCAGCCGCTGGTCGTCGGCAGCCTTGGGCAGGCTGCGCTGTTCGATGCGAAACCGCCCGCCGAGTTCGTCGTTGCATCGCTTGGCGACGGCGGTGAAAGTCGCGGTCTCGCTGGCCGGTGTGTAGAAGCTGACGACGACGCCGTGTTCACCGGAGCCGCACGACGACACCGTCGAAACGCCTACCAGAGCGGCGATCGCGACCGCACCCACCCGCCGAGCGCGTGCGCCTGGGCTTGCCACGCAACCGCCTCCCGTCTTCTCGACTCGTGGCGCATCGGCCCGCGCTTCGGGGCACGTTGCATCACGGCAGGGCATTACCCCCGCGGCCAAACCGTAGAACCCTTGCGGCGTGATGTGCAACACCTCCACGCCGCATGCAGCACAATCGTGACCCCCGGGGACGGTGAAGGTCGCGATTGGCGGCCTTAAATCGTCAAGCGCGCCAGCATGTCCCGCGCCTTTTCGGCGCTCTGCGGATCACACAGCACGTCGTAGCGTCCCGCCACCAACTGCATGGTCGAGCTGAAATCCCTTGTGCCACGGGCCATCGCATACGGGACAGCCGACGTGATCAGTCCGAAGATCACGCCTGCCACGACACCGGTGATCAGCGATGCCCACGGGCTGGGGCTGAAGAACCCCAACACCAGGCCGATGAAGATGCCCAGCCAGGCGCCGGTAATCACCCCGCCGCCGATCACTTTGGGCCAGGACAGCCGGCCCGTGACCCGCTCGACCTGCATCAAATCCACGCCGACGATGGTCACCTGCTGCACCGGGAACTGCTCGTCGGACAAAAAGTCGACGGCCTTTTGCGCCTCGGCGTAGGTGGGATAGGAACCGATCGGCCAGCCCTTGGGAGGGGTGGGCAGGCCCACGGGCCCGCGACGGGACCCGGCGGACGCTCCGCCAGGGTTCTGGCCGGGTGGGAAGGGGCTGGTCATATCTGCACATTCTCCTGTCGTGCGCGACGTTTGTCGCGTCGTGTCCGCCCGCGGATGGCGGCACTATGCCTGCTCAACGTGCCATCGCAAGCGATGGTGCCCCACAACAAGCCAGTCCCGGGCCACCTGCACATACGCTAGGTTGATCAGCATGACAGCTTCCGGTGGCGACTCCGGCGAAAAGGCACAGAACGCGGGCGATCAAGGCCCCTCGGAAGGCACCTACGAGGCGCCGCCGATCGAGCAGAGTTCACCGCCTCCCGGCTACGAGGCCGCCCCATCCGGTTACGAGCCGTCCCCGCCGGCTTACGAAGCTCCTGGCGGCTTCCCACCGCCGTCGGGCTATCCGCCGCCGAGCTATCCGCCTCCGGGCTACGCACCGCAACAGGGCTACCCGCCGCCGGCCCCCGGCGGTTACGGGGCGCCAGGCTATTCCGAGCCGCCGCCGTATTACCCGGGTCCGCAAGGCCCAGCGGCCTATCCGCCGCCGCAATACGGCGCGACGCCCGCTCCGGGCGGATACGGCTACCCCACCCCGCCGGCGGGAACCAACACCTTGGCGATCTCGTCGCTGGTGGCCTCGGTCGTCGGCTTGTTGTGCGGCATCGGCGCAATCATCGGAATCGTTCTCGGCATCATTGCCCTCAACCAGATCAAGCAATCCCGTCAGGGTGGCCACGGCCTGGCCGTCGCTGGGATCGTCGTGGGTGGCGTGACAATGGTCATCAACATCATTTGGGCCATCTACGCGTGGAGCTGACTCGGTGACCAATCCTCCACTGCCCGACGGGACAACGCCGCCCACCGACCCGTACACCCCCGTCGACTATCCGGCCCATTACCCGCAGCTACCGCCGCCGGTGTACCCGTCGCCCTATCCGCCGCCGACGGGTTACGGATACCCGCCCCCCGGCTATCCCCCGCCCGGCTACCCCGTCGATCCCTACGATCCGTACCGGCCCATCAAACCGCCGGGTACCAACGGCAAGGCCATCGCGTCGTTGGTGACCTCGGTCGCCGGTCTCTTGTGCTGCGGTTTGCCCGCGATCGCCGGGCTCATCCTTGGCATCATCGCGATGCGTGAAACCAAGCGCACCGGCCAGGACGGCAACGGACTCGCGATCGCCGGAGTAGTGGTCGGCGCCTTGGTCATCGTCGGATACCTTGCCTATTTCCTGATCATGATCAGCGTCGGCATCGCGTCGTCCCCCGACTACCCGACCTAATCCCCGAGTCGCTGCGCTCCTGCCCGCCGGACCCGGGCTAGGCGGGCGGCACAAACCGCTCGGCTTCGCGCGCCATCCCGGCCGCCCGGCCCTTGCCCGCGATCACCAGCGCCATCTTGCGGCTGGCTTCGTCGATCATCTCGTCACCGAGCATCACCGCTCCGCGGGCGCCACCGGCCTTCGAGGTGTGCCATTCGTACGCCTCGAGAATCAGTTCGGCACGGTCGTATTCGTCTTGGCGGGGACTGAAGATCTCGTTGCCCGCCGCGATCTGGTCCGGGTGCAGGACCCATTTGCCGTCGTACCCCAGCGCCGCCGCGCGCCCGGCCACCCGCCTGAACGCGGGCACGTCACGCACCTTCAGATACGGCCCGTCGACCGCCGCGATCCCGTGCGCGCGTGCCGCGACCAGGATGGTCATCAGCACGTGGTGATAGGCGTCGCCGACGTCGTAGCCCTCGGGCTGCTCGCCGACCACCAGGGTGCGCATGTTGAGGCTGGCCATCAGATCGGCCGGACCGAGCACCAACGCCTGAACCCGCGGGACAGCGGCGATCGCGTCGATGTTGGTCAGCCCCTTGGCATCTTCGATCTGGGCATCGATCCCGATCCGCCCGACCGGCAGACCGTGCGTCAGCTCGAGCTGGGTCAGCAACAGGTCCAGCGCCTGGACGTGGCTGGCGTCGGTCACCTTCGGCAACACGATCACGTCAAGGTGGCCGTCGCGCGCGGACGCGACCTCCGACACCACGTCGATCACATCGGTGTGCGTCCACGGTGTGGTCCAGTCGTTGACGCGCACACCGCGTAACTGACCCGCCCAGCCCGGGCTCGCCAGGGCTGCGCCAACCTGTTTGCGGGCCTGCGCCTTGGCATCTGGTGCGACCGCGTCCTCGAGGTCGAGGAACACTTCGTCGGCGGGTAAACCCTTGGCCTTCTCGATCATCTTGAGATTGCTGCCCGGAACTGAAAGGCACGTTCGACGGGGTCGGTAGGCGTTGTCCACGCTTACACTCCTACCCTTTCAATCATGGTGTCGGTGAACAGGGTGTACGCGGCACGGCTGGCCGGGCTGGTCGTGCTCGGGCCGGACGGCGAATCCCTCGGCCGGGTTCGGGACATCGTGGTCAGTATGAGCATCGTGCGCACCCAGCCGCGCGTTCTCGGCTTGGTGGTCGAATTGCTCACCCGCCGAAGGATTTTCGTTCCTATCCTGCGCGTCACCGCCATCGAGCCGAACGCGGTGACGCTCACCACCGGCAATGTGTCGCTACGCCGTTTCTCGCAGCGCCCCGGCGAGGTCCTGGTCCTCGGCCAGGTTCTGGACAGCAGGGTCCGGGTCGACGACCCGGAGTTGCCGCAGATAGCCGGCGTGGACGTGATCGTTGTCGACCTGGGCATCGAACAGAGCCGCGTCCGCGACTGGGTGGTCACCCGAGTGGCGGTGCGCAGCCTTCGCCGACTGGGCCGGCGTTCGACGGTCCAGGTGGTGGACTGGGACAACGTGCAGGGCCTGACCCCGTCCGCATTGGCGATGCCCGGCCAGGGCGTGGCCCAGCTGCTGCACCAGTTCGAGGGCCGACGCCCGATCGAGGTGGCCGACGCGATCCGCGATCTGCCGGACAAGCGCCGCACCGAGGTGATCAACGCGCTCGACGACGAGCGGCTGGCCGACATCCTCCAAGAGCTGCCCGAGGACTACCAGAGCATGCTGCTGTTCCAGCTGGACACCGAGCGCGCGGCCGACGTGCTCGAGGCCATGGAACCCGACGACGCGGCGGACTTGCTCGGTGTGCTGAATCCGACCGAGGCCGAGGTGCTGCTGCGCCGGATGGACCCCGAGGACTCCGAACCGGTCCGCCGTCTGTTGAGTCACTCACCCGACACCGCCGGCGGCCTGATGACCTCCGATCCGGTGGTGCTGGCCCCCGACACCACGGTCGCCGAGGCGCTGGCGCGGGTGCGCGATCCCGATCTGACCCCGGCGCTGGCGTCACTGGTGTTTGTGGTGCGCCCGCCGACAGCCACCCCCACCGGCAGGTACCTGGGCTGTGTGCACCTGCAGGCACTGCTGCGCGAACCGCCGGCCAACCTGGTGAGCGGCATGGTCGACACCGATCTACCCAGCCTGGCCCCTGGCACCTCGTTGACCGGGGTGACCCGGTACTTCGCCGCCTACAATCTGGTCTGCGGTCCGGTCGTCGACGACCAGAGCCACCTGCTGGGCGCGGTGTCCGTCGACGACGTGCTCGACCATCTGCTGCCCGACGATTGGCGGGACAGCTTCGAGGAGCCGCACGTGTCCAATGGGGTGACCAGCGCAGAGGGGACGATATGACCAGCCCGCATGCGCGTCAGCGGATCGACACCCCGCGCACGTCGCGGCGCCCGGTTTTCAACCTCGACCCCGAAGCGGTCGGCCGGTTCGGTGAGTCGATCGCCCGATTCCTGGGCACCGGGCGCTACCTGGCCTGGCAAACGGCGCTCGTCATCGTCTGGATCGCCCTGAACCTGTCCGCCGTGCGCTGGCGGTGGGACCCCTACCCGTTCATCCTGCTGAACCTGGCGTTCTCCACCCAGGCCGCCTACGCCGCGCCCCTGATCCTGCTGGCCCAGAACCGCCAGGAGAATCGGGACCGGGTCTCGCTGGAAGAAGACCGCAGGCGCTCCGAGCAGACGAAAGCGGACACCGAGTTTCTGGCCCGCGAGCTGGCGTCGCTGCGGTTGGCGGTCGGCGAAGTGGCCACCCGCGACTACCTGCGCCGTGAGCTCGAAGAGATACGCGAGTTGCTGGAATCGCTGCACTCCGACAACGGGACCCGGGTCAAAAAGGACAAACCCAAAAAATCCCGAGCGGCAATCGACGAACCCAGCTCGTGACCAAGGTGACCATTGGATACCACTGAGGTCTCAAAGGTATGTATGGTGACTTGGTTCACAGGGGCATGCTTTCTTTGTTGATTGAGGACGGACGAGTGGGCATAGGAAACCGCTTCACCCAGATGGTGCGGAAACCTGCGTTCGGAATTGCTGTACTCACCCCTGTCGTGCTTGCCGGCGCCGTCGGCGCGGCCCCCGATCTTCACCACCCCCTGGTCGTCGGAACCGAAGTCACCCCGCTGGCCGCGGTCTCCCCGCAGTCCGACACTTCGGGTGCCACCGTCGTCGCGCTTGCCAAGCAGCCGACCAACTTTCACTTCGCCGCGGCGGCACCGTCGGTCCCGCCACCGGCCATCGTGGTCAGTTCCCCGGGATCCATGCGGATCCCGTCGGTGGCGCTGGCGGCCTACCGCAATGCCGAGCAGGCGATGGGTTCGTCCGCGCCGGGCTGCGGACTGAGCTGGAACCTGCTGGCGGGCATCGGCCGCATCGAGTCCGGGCACGCGAACGGCGGTGCCACCGACGCGCGGGGCACCGCGATCAACCCGATCTACGGACCGACGTTGGACGGCAGCCTGTCCGGTAACGAGGTCATCGTGCAGACCGTCCAGGCCGGGCGACCCGTCTTCGCGCGGGCGATGGGACCCATGCAGTTCCTGCCGGGCACCTGGTCGCGGTACGCCGCTGACGGCGACGGTGACGGCAAGGCCGACCCGCAGAACGTCTACGACGCGGCGCTGGCCGCGGCCCGCTACCTGTGCAGTGGCGGCTTGAACCTGCGCAACCAGTCCCAGGTGCTGACCGCGATCCTGCGGTACAACAACTCGATGGCCTACGCCCAGAACGTGCTGGGCTGGGCCGCCGCCTACGCCACCGGCGTCGAACCGGTGAATCTGCCGGCGATCGTCGGGCCGGTGCCGGCCATCGGTGACGCCCATCTGGACAACCCGGAGGGATTGGGTCCCGGCCTGCCGCTCAACGCGATCGGCCTGCCGTCCACCGATCCGCTGACCCAGTTGCCGCTGATCAACTTCGGGAACAGCGAGACGGCCGGATCGCTGGCGCTTGGCCCGCTGCCCGGACCGGCGAGTGCCCTACCGGGGCTGCCCTGCCAGGTGATCTGCCTCGGCACCCAGGCTCCGCCGCCGGTGACAGCCGAGGCCGTGCCCGAGGCTCCGCCGCCGTGGCAGCCGCCATGGGCGTTGCCGCCCCCGCCGCCGGCTCCTGAGCCCGCCGCCCCGGAGGTACCCGTTGCCTCACTGCCAGCCGTTCACGGCGCGTTGCCCGGACCGGGCGCCTAGCTTTCCGAACCAACCGGCGTGCACAGCATCCGGACAGGCGACGGCCATAGCGTAAGTCGTCGTGACCCAGCCTGGCCCAGTGCAGCATCGGTCGATGCGACCCCTGTTCCAGACCATCCTGATCGACGTTGCACCTCCGTTGGTGGCGTACTACGGCCTGCGCGCGGTCGGGGTGTCCGAATACATCGCACTGCTGTCTGCCACGGTGCTCTCGGGACTACGAGTGCTCTACGGCGTGGTCAGAGCCCGGCGCGTGGACCCGTTCGCCGCCTACCTGCTGCTGACCTTCGGGCTGAGCTTGGTGGTGGGACTGGCCACCACCGATCCCAAGCTCGTTCTCATCGGCAACACCTTCGTCAACGGCCTCGGCGGCCTGATTTTCCTGGCCAGCTGCGTGGTCGGCACCCCGTTGACGCAGGTCGTCGGGGACCGATTCCAGGCTGCCGGAGACGACCCGAACGCCGCAGAAGCCAGCGACCGTCTGCGGATCCACGTCCAACTCTCGGCGATGTGGGGCATCGGTCTGCTGCTCGAGGTCGCTATTCGCCTGGCGGTCATCCACACCGTCTCCGTTGATACCGCCAACGGGATCAATTCGGTGATCACCCTCGTCGTGATCGGCCTTCTGGTGCTGGCGACCGTCATCGTCGGACGCCGAAAACGGACGGCCGGTCCCACGACCTAGACTCGGCGCTGATGTCCGAAAACAATTCCGAGCTGCAGTCCAAGGTGCGTGCGGCGCTGGCCAAGGTGATCGATCCTGAGCTGCGCAAGCCCATCACCGAGCTCAACATGGTGAAGAGCATCGACGCCGGCGACGACGGCGCCGTACATGTCGAGATCTACCTGACCACGTCCGCGTGCCCGAAGAAGACCGAGATCAGCGAGCGGGTGACCCAGGCCGTCAGCGACGTGCCCGGCACCGCCGCGGTGACCGTGGTCTTGGACGTGATGAACGACGAGCAACGCACCGAGTTGCGCAAGCAGCTGCGCGGCGATGCGGCCGAACCGGTGATCCCGTTCGCCCAGCCCGGATCGCTGACCCGGGTGTACGCCGTCGCTTCCGGCAAGGGCGGGGTCGGCAAGTCCAGCGTGACGGTCAACCTTGCCGCCGCGCTCGCGGCCCGCGGCCTGTCCGTCGGGGTGCTCGACGCCGACATCTATGGCCACTCAGTGCCGCGGATGATGGGCACCGACGAGCGGCCCACCCAGGTCGAGTCGATGATCCTGCCGCCGGTGGCCCACGACGTGAAGGTGATCTCGATCGCCCAGTTCACCCAGGGCAACGCTCCGGTGGTGTGGCGCGGGCCGATGCTGCACCGCGCACTGCAGCAGTTCCTGGCCGACGTGTACTGGGGCGATCTCGATGTGCTTCTGCTGGATCTGCCACCAGGCACTGGCGACGTCGCGATCTCCGTCGCTCAGCTGGTTCCCGGCGCGGAGATCCTGGTGGTGACGACCCCGCAGCTCGCGGCCGCCGAGGTGGCCGAACGTGCCGGCGCGATCGCGCTGCAGACGCGGCAGCGCATCGTCGGCGTGGTGGAGAACATGTCCGGGCTGCTGATGCCCGATGGCACGACCATGCAGATCTTCGGCGAGGGCGGCGGACGCAAGGTCGCCGAGAGCCTCAGCCGGGTCGTCGGCGCCGACGTGCCGCTGCTGGGGCAGGTTCCGCTGGACCCGGCGCTGGTGGCGGCGGGCGATTCCGGGGTGCCGCTGGTGCTGTCGGCGCCCGATTCGGTGGCCGGTAAGGAACTGCGCGGCATCGCCGACAAGCTGGCAGCGCGGCGCCGCGGGCTGGCCGGGATGTCGCTGGGTCTGGACACCACCCGCCACCTGTAACGATTTCGGCGCGAAAACCGCCGCTAGGCGAACGAAAACGCGCCGAAATCGCTAGGTGGCGTCGGCGTCGAACGGTGCGGGAGTGCCGGGAGCCAACGGCTCCGATTTAGGCGATACCGCGTGCGGCGGCGGAGCGCTATGCGGCTTCTCGGCGTTACCCGATGTCGCCGGCGACTGGAACGCGTCGCCGATCCACGAGTCGTCGCCGTCGAGCAGGTGTTTGGTAAGCGCGGCCCGTGGCGTCATGCCCCGCAGCTTCTGCAGTTCGCTCAGCGGCTGGCGAAAGTCCTCGAACTCAGGTCCCAGATCCTCGCGGAGTTGACTGGTCGCACCGGTGACGTAGTCACGGGCCTGCCGCATCGTGTTGGAGGTCCACCGGATGGCGCCCGGCAGTCGTTCCGGGCCGAGGATGACCAGCCCCACGACCACCAGCAGGAGCATTTCGCCCCACCCGACGTTGGCGAACATTGCGTCAGTTGTCCGGCGCGGGGTTCACCGTCAGCGTGACCTTGCGGCCGTCGCGGATGACCTCGATGGGGGCGTCCTGCCCGATCTTGAGCTGGCGTATCGCGACCGCGAATTCGTCGGCGTCGGCCACCGTGCGGTTGCCGACCTTGACGACGATGTCGTTCTCGAGGATGCCCGCCTTCTCAGCCGGACTGCCTGCCTTCACATTGGCCACCTGCGCGCCCTGGGCGAGGTCGTTGCTCACCGAGCGCGCCGACAGACCAAGCGTCGGGTGCGAGACCTTGCCATCCTTGATCAACGCCTCGACGGTCTCTTTGACCTCGTTGACCGGAATCGCGAAACCGAGCCCACTTGCGCTGTCGGACAACGACTTTCCGGCGGTGTTGATGCCGATCACTTCGGATTCCATGTTGATCAGCGGGCCACCGGAGTTACCGTGGTTGATCGAGGCGTCGGTTTGAATGGCATCGATGACGGTGTCGGTGTCCGACCCCTCACCCGACAGCGGGACGGGCCGGTGCAGCGCGCTGATGATGCCGTGGGTGACGGTGCTGCGCAGACCCAGCGGGGCGCCGGCCGCGATCACCTCGTCGCCGACGTGAATCTTGTCGGAATCACCGAACCGGGCCACCGTCAAGTTGTTGACGTTGTCCACCTTGAGCACGGCGAGGTCGGTCTTCGGGTCACGGCCGACGAGGTTGGCCGGCACCGACTTGCCGTCGTTGAACACCACCGAGATCTTGAACTTGCTCGGGTTGTTCGCGGCGTCGGAGATGACGTGGTTGTTGGTGACGATGTAGCCGCGGCCGTCGACGACGACGCCGGAACCCTGCGCACCCTCATCGTCACTGACGGCCTCGATGGTGACGACGGAGTCCGCCACCGAGGCCGCAACCTTGGCGAACCGGCCGGGCGGAACCTCGCCGGTGCTATTGGTGGCCAGTGAGACCTTGGAGGTGGTGAAGGCTTCGACGACCTCGGCCGTCTTGCGCCCCACCCAACCGCCGGCGAAACCGATGAGCAGCGCGACGATGCCCAGAATCGCCAGCGAGACATAGGACACCCGGCCGCCGAACAGCACTTCGCGCACGCCGAGCTTGCCGGTGGGCCCGGCCGCCGTGACGGGTGCGACCTGCTGCAGCGCCGGTGTACCCAGTCCCGCGGCGGCCGCCGGATCCCGCCAGGGATCGTCGGGCTCGTCGGCCTCGTCGGGTTTGACGCCGAGCGCCCCGGCATCGGCGGGGTGGCGCTGCAGGGAGTCACCGGTACCCGGCGGCCGCCCGAACGCCTCACCGAGCACCGGGTCGGACGGATGGTCCTTGGGCTGGAATTCGACTTCACCGCGGAACTTGGCGGGGCGCAGCTCCTCGGCGACGAACGAGCCGTCGACACCATTGGGGCGTCCAAAAGCCCGGGTGGCGGCCGGGTCGACCGCGGGTCGCGAAACCGGACGAGGAGCCAGGCGGGGGCTGCTGCCGGAGTTGTCCTGATTGGGGCTCAAGTTCAACCTCTATCCAAGCGCTCAGCCGCGAGCGCGCGCGATGGGACCGAGCACGACGCTGCTCGACTTCACATCCACCCTACCGGCGCTTTCGCCGGTCACGGTCTGTGCCTTCAGCTAACTGATCGGCGAGTCCGGTCTGCCCCACCTGCTCGTCCGGCGCCGACTGCGGGATCTGCGACAACAGACCCAACAGGCTGCTCGGCATGCTGATCGGCAGCGAGTCACGCAGCGCAGTGCGGGCCTGGGTCTGACCGTCGACCTCGGACGCGCACTCCGCGCACAGCGACAAATGATGCGCCGCACGCAGATGGGCATTCATCCGCAGCTCGCCGTCGACGAAGGCGGCGATCGCCTCGGTGGACAGGTGCTCGGTCGAGCGAAACTGGCGCGGTGCGCCCACGGGCGCATCGCTTTGGGAAGCGAACTGAGAGGGCAACCAGGAGAATGCTCGACGGAACATGTGTCCACGGTCGACCATCACTGCGCCCCTCTCGATCGCGTCGGCAACGCCAGAAATTCTCGCTAGATCGAATGTAGCGCGCGCAACCCGATGCGACAGGACATGACAGCCACTTTGACCGGTAACCGGCCAGGTCGGCTTAGACCGATTCGGCGGTGAAGTCCGCCATTTCCCGTTTGCCGGAGTGGGCCGCGAGATATTCGCGCAGCGCCTGCCGACCACGGTGGATACGGCTACGCACGGTCCCCAGCTTGACGCCGAGCGTCGCGCCGATCTCCTCGTAGGACAGACCTTCGATATCGCACAGAACCACCGCGGCACGGAATTCCGGTGCCAGCGAATCGAGCGCGGCCTGCAAATCCGGGCCGAGCCGCGAATCGTGGTAGATCTGCTCGGGGTTGGGCTCGTCGGCCGGCACCCGGTCGTAGTCCTCGGGCAGCGCCTCCATGCGGATGCGGCCGCGACGACGGACCATATCGAGGAACAAGTTCGTGGTGATGCGGTGCAACCAACCCTCGAACGTGCCGGGCTGATAGTTCTGCACGGAGCGGAACACCCTGATGAAGGTCTCCTGGGTGAGGTCCTCGGCGTCCTGCTGGCTACCCGACAGTCGATAGGCCAGCCGATACACCCGGTCGGCATGCTGACGAACCAGCTCGTCCCACGACGGCATGGCCGTCCGGTCACCGGTCGCATCGAACACCGCGGTGCCCTGCAGTTCCTCGGACGGTTCAACCCACTCCGCATCCCCGGGCTGCTCGGGATGCGACATGTGCGCCGGAGCCATCAGTGTGGTGGTCGTCGGATCCTCCTGATTGATTTGCGTAGACGGTTCAATCCCGTCGATCGCATCAAGCGAGACAACACGAGCGCCTTCTGGCATATTCCCCGACCAGCGTTGCCCTTGTTCCATGCCCGCTACCGTTCCCCAAACCGGTGTGGGGGCGATATGAGCTAACTAAGGTTTGACTAAGAAATACATTCGTTATCAATTCGTGCCCTGATCTGACGCCTCTCCCCTGGCGCGTCGAACTTGACGGGCGACGTCCACGCGGCCGACATACCTGGCGCGCCTGCCTACCCGTCGAACCCGTTGGCCCTACGCTGCTGAGAATGGCCACTACCGAGGACCAATCAGGCCAACCGGAGCCCAGTCGCGCCGACCGGATCCTCGCCCACGCAGAGGGTTCGATCTCCGAGGATGTCATCGTCACGGCCGCCCGGGAGCGGGCCGTCGACGCGGGCGCCGGAGCGGTCACACCGGCGGTAGGCGCGCTGCTCAGCGTATTGGCGCGTCTGTCAGGCGGCAAAGCCGTCGCCGAGGTCGGCACCGGCGCCGGCGTCAGCGGGCTGTGGCTGTTATCCGGCATGCGCGACGACGGCGTCCTGACGACCATCGATATCGAGCCCGAGCATCAGCGCATCGCCAAACAAGCGTTCAACGAGGCAGGAATCGGACCTTCGCGCACCCGGCTGATCGCCGGACGAGCCCAGGATGTCCTCACCCGCCTCGCCGACGAGTCCTACGACCTGGTGTTCCTCGACGCCGCACCGGCTGATCAAGCCGACTTCGTGATCGAGGGAGTGCGGCTTCTTCGTCCCGGTGGCGTGATCGTCGTTCATCGGTCAGCGCTGGGCGGCCGGGCCGGCGACCCGGCGGCCAACGACCCCGAGGTGACGGCGGTGCGGGAAGCGGCCCGGCTGATCGCCGAGGACGAGCGCCTCACCCCGGTGCTGATCCCGCTGGGTGACGGCATTCTGGTCGCGGCCCGCGACTTCTAGGCCCGACCACTCCTAGGGTTCGCGCTCAAGTTTGCTGAGTCTCAAAGCCAGTGCACATTGCATGACGGTCGCCCGCTGGGCCGCTCGAGAGAAATTCGTCCCACCAGCGCCAATGCTGGCTTGTTCGCGCTGGCGAAGTTTTCTTCGCGGAACTCATCAGAGGAAACTCTCAGCTGCCGATCCTTTGCCACATGTCGCAGTAATGGAATTCCAGCAAACTATTCAGACGGCACACCATTGCGTTATTGCATAAACGTTCTCTAAAACCGAGATGTCATCGCAACCAAGAATGACGGTTATCGGAAATTATCTCTGGACATGGCATAACCTCGCTGCTTACATGGTCGGCACCACCCCAAAGGCGGTGTGTGGCAATGGCATTGCGTACATGTTTCGAACCGGCCGAATGCGGTTACCGGGGTGTGCGAAGGGGGGACGCATGGATCCACGACTCAGCCCCGTTATGGTGGCGATATTGATCGTGCCCGTCATCCTGTTCGGAATTGGCGCCGTCGCTCTCGATCTGTCGCAAAGTCGACGCGATCGCAAAGAGCGCGTCGCAGCAAGCTGGGGCGAACTGCGTATCACCAACAGCGTTCTCATCGTGGGCTACCAACGAAACGCTGAGAGAATTCCGCTGGCCGGCCTTACGGTCCGCGTCACGGAGACGGGCTCGCCCACCGATGGTCCGGGCGCCCATCTGATCCACATCACCGTCGCCGGCGCCGACGGGATGTCGGTGCAGCGCAGCCAGCCGTACTCCTACGGTTCGATGACCGGCGCTCGGATGTTCGAGATCCTGTTCAACCGGGCCACCCCAGCGCCACTCGCCCCCGCCGCGCAGGTGCGCGCGCTGCGCTGGGCCGCCTGACCGAATTTTCTCTCAGCTGCTCTCCCGGGTCGATGCTTGACGTTTGATTGAACGAGTGTTTAGCATCCTAAACATGCGTTCAACGGACTTGACGACGGCGGCTCGGATCCGCGACGCCGCGATCGAGCAATTCGGTGCGCACGGCTTCAGCGTCGGGGTACGCGCGATCGCGGAGGCCGCCGGGGTGAGCCCCGGGCTGGTCATCCACCACTTCGGCTCCAAGGACGGCCTGCGCTTGGCGTGCGACGACTACATCGCCGAAGAGGTCCGCAGCGAAAAGTCTGAAACCATCCGCTCCACCGACCCCGCCACCTGGCTGGCCGCGGCTGCGGAGATCGAATCGTTCGCGCCGATGATGGCCTACCTGGTGCGCAGCATGCAGTCCGGCGGCGAGCTCGCCCGAAATCTGTGGCGCACGATGTTCGCCAATGTCGAGAGTTATCTCGCCGAGGGCGTCGAGGCCGGCACGGTCAAGCCGAGCCGTGATCCGGCCGCCCGGGCGAGATATCTGGGGATGGCCGGTGGCGGCGCATTCTTGCTCTACCTGCAACTGCACGACACCCCGACGGATTTGCGTGCGGTGCTGCATGACTACGCCAACGAGATGATGCTGCCGGCCCTCGAGCTGTACACCGAGGGCCTGCTCTCCGACTCGACGATGTTCGACAGCTTCGCAGCCCACGGTGAAATCGATACCACGATCGAGGGAGAAACAGATGACGACCGCACCAGCACCGACGACGCGCACTGACACCGCCGCGGTCGAAATCCGGGGATTGGTCAAGACTTTCGGCCGGACCCGAGCGTTGGACGGAATGGACCTCACCGTCAGGGCCGGCTCAGTCGCCGGCTTCCTCGGACCCAACGGCGCGGGCAAGTCCACCACCATCCGCGTCTTGCTGGGCCTCTTGCGCGCCGACGGCGGGACCGTGCGCCTACTCGGTGGTGATCCGTGGCGCGACGCGGTGGCGCTGCACCGTCGAATCGCCTACGTGCCGGGTGATGTGACCCTGTGGCCCAACCTGACCGGCGGGCAGGTCATCGACTTCCTCTGCGGCCTGCGTGGCGGGGCCGACCCGCGCCGCCGGGACTGGTTGATCGAGCGTTTCGAACTCGACCCGCACAAGAAATCCCGGACCTACTCCAAGGGCAATCGCCAGAAGGTGGCGCTGGTCGCCGCGTTTGCGACGAACGCCGATATCTACATTCTCGACGAACCCACCTCGGGTCTCGATCCGCTGATGGAGAACGTGTTCCAGGACTGCGTGCAGGAGGTGGCCCGACGTGGCGCGGCGGTGCTGCTGTCCAGTCACGTTCTCGACGAAGTCGAAAAGGTCTGCGACACAGTCACAATCGTCCGGGCGGGACGCACGGTGCAATCAGGTTCGCTGGCCCAACTGCAGCACCTGATGCGGACCACGGTGACAGCCCGCACGCGCCGCGATCCCACCGTGGTGAGCCGATGGCCGGGCGTGCATGACGTCGACATTCGCGACGGGCAGATCAGGTTCACTGTCGGCCGTGACGTGCTGGACCCCACGATGGTGCACCTGACCCAGCTGGGCATCGCGGATCTGACGGTGACACCGGCCTCGCTTGAGGACCTGTTCCTGCGCGAATACCGGACGCCGGCGCAATGATCGCGACCGCAACCACGGCAGCGCCGTCCTCGCTGACCGGAACCATCACACTGGTGCGCTTCACATTGCGCAGGGACCGGATTCGGTTGGCGGTGTGGATGTCGGTGTTGACCATGCTGATGGTCTACGCCCCCAACGCGATCAAACTCGCCTATCCCGAAGAAGCGCAGCGGGAGGCGCGCGTCAACCTGTTGAAGACACCAGCCGGAATCATGCTGGGCGGGCCCATGTTCGGCGGTAACGAGACCGATCTGGGCGTCATGATGGCCAACGAGCTGACGCTGACGCTGATCATCGCGGCCGCGATCCTGGCGATCCAGACCGTCATTCGTCACACCCGCGCCGAAGAGGAAAGCGGCGCGGCCGAATTGGTGCTGTCCTCGATTGTCGGCCGGCATGCCCGCACTTCCGCCGCGCTGATCGTCGTCGTGCTGGTGAATGCCGTGCTGGCGGTGACGATGACAATCGCCATGGCGGCCAGCGGTTTTGCCGTCGTCGACACCGCGGCGATGTGCTTGGGTATCACAACGGTGGCCACCGTCTTCGGCGCAACCGCGGCGCTGAGCGCACAACTGTGGCGGCAGGCCAGAACCGCCACCGGCGCATCGCTGGCGGCGCTGGCCGCCGCGGTACTGGTGCGCGGGGCGGGCGATGTGATCGACAACTCCGGCAGCGTGCTGAGCTGGTTCTCCCCCATCGCCTGGGCGCAGCAGATGCGGCCGTTCGTGGCACTGCGGTGGTGGCCGCTGGGCCTGCTGGTGGTGCTGGCCATCGGACTCGTTGGGGCCACGTTCGTGCTCGAGAGCAGACGGCAGTACGACGACGGCGTGTTGGCGTCGTCGGGCGAGCACGCCAATGCCCGCCCCGTGGGCGGGGTGTTCGGATTGCAGCTGGTCCTCCAGCGCGGCCTGACCGCGGGTTGGGCGATCGGACTGCTGATCGCCGGGGCCGCCTTCGGATCGATGACCAAGTCACTGCTGGACGCCGCGAGCGGTAACGCGCTACTGGCACGGGTACTTTCGACGCAGGGCACCGACGGCGTGTACACCACGATGACGCAGTTCCTGGCGGCGGCGACGACAGCGTACGTCGTCACCGTGGTGGTGCGCCTGCACCGTGACGAGGAGTCCGGGATCGGTGAAGCCGTGCTGGCCGGTTCGGTATCGCGGTGGACGTGGCTGTTGTCGGCGGTCGGTGCGGCGCTGACCGGTGCGGCGGTGCTGCTGACGTGCGCGGGCCTGGGCAACGGCCTCGGCGCGGGCCTGACGCTGGGCGAACCGCAGCTCATCGTGCGACTGACCCTGGCCGCACTGGCGTTCCTGCCGGCCATGGCCGTCGCCGCCAGTGTCGCCGCGCTCGCCGTGGCGCTGCGGCATCCCGGCATCGGTTGGTTCGCAGTGATATTCGTGGTCGCCGCGTTGTATCTCGGTGCGCTGCTGCGGTTGCCACGTTGGCTCATCGATGCATCGCCGGTGGCACGTACCACCGCACCGTCGTCAGTGTCCGTGGTGACACTTGCCGTGCTGGTCATGATCGCCATCGCCGTCACGCTGACCGCCGGGTTCATCTACCGCCGCCGCGACGTCGTCTAGGCGAACGTCTTCTGGGAGAACAATGAACACTTCGCTTCGCATCGTGATCTCGTCCGTCGTCGGCATCGCCGCCTTCGCCGTGCTGCTCTTCGTACCGGCAGGCACCGTGAACTACTGGCAGGGTTGGGCGTTCCTCGCCGTGTTCAGTGCGGCGAGCTTCGGGCCGACCCTCTACCTGGCCCGGCTCGACCCGGCCACGTTGGAGCGGCGCATGCAGGCCGGCGTGAAGGCCGAAACCCGGCCCGTGCAGAAAGTCGTGATCGCCGGGACGTTCCTCGTGTTCGCCGCGATCCTGGTCGTGCCTGCCCTCGATTACCGGTTCGGCTGGTCGCAGGTTCCCGCGTGGCTGTCAATAGTGGGCGACGTGATGGTGGCCACCGGGCTGGGCCTGACGATGTTGGTGGTCTACCAAAATCGTTATGCCGCAGCCAATATCACCGTCGAGGACGGTCAGCCGCTGGTGAGTACCGGGCTGTACGGCATAGTGCGTCACCCGATGTACTTCGGGAACGTGATCCTGACGGTCGGGATGGCGCTGGCTCTTGGCTCCTATTGGGCGCTGCTGCTCGTCCCCGTCGGGACGCTCCTGATGGCCGTGCGGATCCTCGACGAGGAGAAGATGCTCACTGCCGAGCTGGACGGTTACCGGCAATACACGCAGAAGGTGCGCTACCGTCTGGTGCCATTGATCTGGTGAGGAGGCCCGCATGGAGCTGATGACGGGTTTCGGCCTGGCCACCGCCGCCGGCCTCAACGCCTACATCCCGCTGCTGGCGATGGGTCTGCTGAGCCGATTCACCGATCTCATCGCCCTCCCGCACGGGTGGTCGTGGCTCGAAAACGGCTGGGTGATCGCCATTGTCGCGATTCTGCTGGTGGTCGAGATCGTCGCCGACAAGATCCCCGCGCTGGACTCCGTCAACGACGTGGTGCAGACGTTCGTCCGACCGACCGCCGGCGGGATCGTGTTCGGCTCGGGCACCGCCGCGCAGACCTCCGCGGTCACCGACCCCGGCGAGTTCGCGCGGACCGGTCAGTGGGTGCCGATCGCGATCGGTGTCGTCACGGCATTGGTCGTCCACCTGACGAAGACGACGGTGCGGCCCGCGGCCAATGTGGCCACCGCCGGGTTCGCGGCGCCGGTGCTGAGCACGATCGAGGACATCACCAGTGTCGCGTTGGTCTTTATCGCGATCCTGATTCCCGTGCTGGTGCTTCTGGTGCTGATCGCGTTGGTGTGGGCCGCGGTCGTGCTGTGGCGCCGACGGCGGCGCCGCAAAACCCCGAGCCCGGGTTAGATCCAGACACCCTTGCCGACGGCCACCACACCACCGGCGCTGATCGCGAACCGGTCGCGGTCCTTCTCCAGGTCGACGCCGACCATCTCGCCGGGGCCCACGACGACGTTCTTGTCCAGGATCGCGTGCCGGACCACCGCACCGCGGCCCACCCGCACGCCTGGCATCAGCACGCTGCCTTCGACGATCGCGCCATCCTCGATGGCGACATTGCTCGACAACACCGAATTGCGTACCGACGCCGCGGAGATGATGCTGCCGGCACCGACCACCGACTCCTGCGCGGAGCCACCGTTGACGAACTTGGCCGGGGCCAGGTTGTCCGACTCACCGCGGATCGGCCAGCGCTTGTTGTACAGGTTGAACACCGGGTGAACGGACACCAGATCCATGTGGGCGTCGTAGAAGGCGTCGAGCGTCCCGACGTCACGCCAGTAGCCGTGGTCGCGTTCGGTCGCGCCGGGCACTTCGTTGTTACTGAAGTCGTAGACCGCGGCCATGCCGTCGGAGACCAGACGCGGGATGATGTCGCCGCCCATGTCGTGATCGGAGTTGTCGTCGTCGGCGTCGGCGCGGATGGCGTCGATGAGCACTTTGGTGGTGAAGATGTAATTGCCCATCGACACGAACGTCTGCGTCGGGTCGTCGGGTGTGCCCGGCGGGTCGGCAGGCTTCTCCACAAACTCACGGATGCGACCGGACTCGTCGGCGTCGATGCAGCCGAACGCGGTGGCCTCGCCGCGCGGCACGCGGATGCCCGCCACCGTGGCGCCGGCGCCGCTTTCGATGTGGAACTTGACCATCTGCTCGGGGTCCATCCGGTACACGTGGTCGGCGCCGAAAACCACGATGTAGTCCGGATCCTCGTCGTAGATGAGGTTCAGCGACTGGTAGATCGCATCGGCGGAACCGGTGTACCAGCGCGGCCCGAGGCGCTGCTGGGCGGGGACGGGCGTGATGTATTCGCCGGCCAAGCCGCTCAGTCGCCAGTTCTGCGAGATGTGCCGGTCGAGGGAATGCGACTTGTACTGGGTGAGCACACAGATCCGCAGATACCGCGCGTTGACCAAATTCGACAACACGAAATCGATCAGCCGGTAGGCGCCGCCGAAGGGAACCGCAGGCTTCGCCCGGTCCGCGGTCAGCGGATACAGTCGCTTGCCCTCTCCGCCGGCCAGGACAATGCCCAGCACGTGTGGCAATTCCCTCATGCTGCAAACCTAATGGCACGCGCAACAGACGGCTAGGCCATCGCGACTATTGCAGGTCGCTGTGTCGCGGAGGCGACGAATTTGGGGTCTGTGTCGCGGCAGCAACGACTTTGGCGCTACCGCGCAACGACGTTGACCCACAAGGTCGGGGCGAGCGAAGCGACGGGAAAGAGGCCGGGGCGAGCGAAGCGACGGGAAGAAGGCCGGGGCGAGCGAAGCGACGGGAAAGCGGATGCGCCGCCGGGCCGGTGCTACTACCGTCGGGCGTATGCGGGTGGCGATGATGACTCGGGAGTATCCGCCCGAGGTTTACGGCGGGGCGGGCGTGCACGTGACGGAACTCGTCGCACAGCTGCGGCACCTCTGCGAGGTCGACGTGCACTGCATGGGTGCGCCGCGCGCGGGGGCATTCGTCCACGAACCCGACCCGGCGCTCAAAGGCGCCAACCCGGCGCTGTCGACACTGTCGGCGGATCTGGTGATGGCCAACGCGGCCGCCGAGGCGACGGTGGTGCACTCGCACACGTGGTACACCGGGATGGCCGGTCACCTGGCCGCGCTGCTGTACGACGTGCCGCACGTGCTGACCGCCCACTCCCTCGAACCGTTGCGGCCGTGGAAGGCCGAGCAGCTCGGCGGCGGCTACCGGGTGTCGCTGTGGGTGGAGCGCACCGCGATCGAAGCCGCCGACGCGGTGATCGCCGTCAGTTCGGGCATGCGCGAGGACGTGTTGTCGGTCTATCCGGCATTGGACCCCAATCGCGTTCACGTCGTGAAGAACGGAATCGACACCAGCGCCTGGTACCCGGCTCCCCCGGAGCCCGGCGAATCGGTGATCGCCGAACTCGGCGTCGACCCGTCGCGGCCCATGGTGGCGTTCGTCGGCCGGATCACCCGGCAAAAAGGCGTGCCGCACCTGATCGCCGCTGCGCACCGCTTCGACCCGGATATTCAGCTGGTGCTGTGTGCCGGTGCGCCGGACACCCCGGAGATCGCGGCCGAGGTCAGCTCGGCCGTGCAGGAGCTGGCCAGCGCGCGCAGGGGCGTGTTCTGGGTACAAGAATTTCTGCCGATCGCCAAGATTCGTGAAATCCTCTCGGCAGCAACAGCTTTCATCTGCCCATCAGTGTATGAACCGCTGGGGATCGTGAACCTGGAAGCAATGGCGTGCGGTACGGCGGTCGTCGCCTCCGATGTCGGTGGCATCCCCGAGGTGGTCGCCGAGGGTGTGACGGGAACGCTGGTGCACTACGAGGCGACGGACCCGGCGGGCTTCGAGGCCCGTCTGGCCGAGGCGGTCAATGCACTGGTGGGTGATCCGGAGAAGGCCCGTCGCTTTGGGACAGCCGGACGGCAACGCTGTATCGACGAGTTCTCGTGGGCGCACATCGCCGAGCAGACGTTGGAGATTTACCGCAAGGTGTCGCCTTAAGCCGGCCAAAGGGCCGACCGGCAAACCGAAACCCCGCGCGCCCACGCGGGGTTTCAATGGTGGATCAGTTAGCTGGTGACGTTCTTGAGTTCGTCACCTAGGGCGGCGGCTTCATCGGGCGTCAACTCGACGACCAGTCGTCCACCGCCTTCTAGCGGAACTCGCATCACGATGCCGCGCCCCTCCTTGGTTGCTTCCAGCGGACCGTCACCAGTCCGGGGCTTCATCGCCGCCATCGAGTGCTCCCTCCAGATTCGAGCCGGCGCCCGCCTTCACGGACCCGCGCGGATGCCGGGTACATGGCTGGTGCGTCCGGCACTGAACTGCTTGTTTTCGATTCTATTGTTCCTTATCGGCGGGCATCAGTGTGAAAGACCCGATTGAGCGCAACTGATTTGTGCCCTCAGACCGCCACGGCAGGGGGAACCCAGCACGTTGCGAGGTGGTCGTCGACCATCCCGGTGGCCTGCATCAACGCGTAGGCGGTGGTGGGGCCGACGAAGCGGAATCCGCGCTTCTTGAGGTCCTTGGCCATGGCCTGAGACTCCGGGGTGATCGACGGCACGTCGGCCAGGGTCTTGGGTCGTGGACGCGCCGACGGGGCGTAGGACCACAGCAGGTCGGACAGGTCGACATCCTGATCGGCGACCGCTCTGGCGTTGGCGATCGTCGCCTCGATCTTGGCGCGGTTGCGCACGATCCCCTCGTCAGCCATCAGCCGGGCGACGTCGCGATCGGTGTACCCGGCGACCTTCTTGATGTTGAACCCGTCGAACGCCTTCCGGAAGTTGTCCCGCTTACGCAGGATGATCAGCCAGGACAGGCCGCTCTGGAAGGCCTCGAGGCTCATCCGCTCGAACATCGCCGCCTGGCCGCGTAGCACCCGGCCCCATTCCTGGTCGTGGTAGTCGCGGTAGAGCACCGACTGTGTCTGAGCCCAGTCGCAGCGGACGCGCCCGTCGTCGGTGGCGACCTCGCTCACGCCAGCTCCTCGTCGGCTGAGGCCGCGGCGTGGTGCGTGGCCACCGGCTCGTCGAGCCCCGCAGCGGCGCGCACCGCGGTGAGCTCACCGCGCAGCTGATCAAGCTCGGCGCCGAGGCGGTCCAGAACCCAGTCCACCTCGCTGGTCTTGTAGCCGCGCAACACCTGGGTGAACTTCACCGCGTCGACGTCCTCGCCGGTGACCCCTGAGGCCGGCAGCACGGTCGCCGTCGTCGCACGGGGCAGCGGCGGCAGCTCCTCGCCGCGCCCGAAGATCAGGCTGGCCACCCCGAACAGGACGACGCCGATCAAAATCAGTACCACCAGGTACAGCAGGATCAATGTCACGCCACCGATATTGCCCTAACCGGCCGACATCGTCCGCGCCGGAGCGCGCAAGGTTTCAGCGCAGGGTGTTCATCGGCGGGCGGTCAGCCAGCGACACCGACGTGGTCCGCGGCAGGTAGCCGTCGTGCCCGTCGGGCAGGAACTGGGTCAGCCCGATACCGGAGTCGGCGATGCCGCAGCGCGACAGCAGGGTCGCGATGACCTGGCGGCTCATCGCCCCCAGCTCGATCAGCGGTCGGTTGCGGTGGCTGCGCACACCGAGGTTGACCTGGGCGATCGCATCCAGGCCGAGCCGGTCGTAGGTGTCGATCAGCAGGCCGATCTCCACGCCGTAGCCAGGCGCGAACGGCACCGAGGTCAGTAGCTCGCGGGTGCCGGCGTACTCGCCGCCCAACGGCTGCAGCACGCAGCCCAGCTCGGGGCGCAGGGCGGCCAGCAGCGGGCGGGCGACCAACTCGGTGACCCGGCCACCGCCGTTGGCGTCCTCGCCCTTGCCGACCTTCAGCGGCCGCCGGTAGAAACCCTTGACCAGGTGGACCCCGTCGGCGGTCAGCAGCGGGCCGACCAGCCGGGGCACGAACATCGGATCGGGATCGATGAGATCAGAGTCGACGAACACGATGATGTCGCCGCTGGTCGCGGCCAACGAGCGCCACAGCACCTCACCCTTGCCCGGCTGAGGCTCGACCTCGGGCACGGCCTGCTCGCGGGTGACCACCCGGGCGCCTGCGGCGATGGCTTCGATCTCGGTGTCGTCGGTGGAGCCGGAATCCAGCACGATCAGCTCGTCGACCAGGCCACCGAGCAGCGGGCGGAGGGTCTCCACCACCGAACCGACGGTCTCCTGCTCGTTGAGCGCGGGCAGGACGACGGAAATGGTGCGGCCGCGCTTGGCGGCCACCAGTTCCTCGATGGTCCACGTCGGCCGGCCCCAGCTGTGGTCGGACAGCCAGGTGTCACCGGGAAGTGTGTCGTTGGCGACGAGATCGGTCATGCCAGGCCCCTCACCGTCCGCGCCGGCGGACGCTCCCCACGGATCGACGCGACCATTTCGAGTACGCGCCGAGTGGGTCCCACTTCGTGCACCCGGAACATCCGGGCTCCGTCGGCGGCGGCCAGTGCGGTCGCTGCCAGCGTGCCCTCGAGGCGTTGAGTGAGCTCCACACCCAAAGTCTCCCCGACGAAATCTTTGTTGCTCAGTGCCATCAGGACGGGCCATCCGGTCTTAACAAGATCGTTTACGTGGCGCAACAAAGTAAGGCCGTGATAAGTATTTTTGCCGAAATCGTGCGTCGGATCGATCAAAATCGCGTCCCGGGCGACCCCGATCGCGACGGCCCGCTCGGCGGCGGCAGTGACCTCGGCGATGACGTCGTCGACCACACCGGTCACGGTGGTCCCGTAGTTGACGCGAAAGGGCCGGGTCCGCGGCTCGGCGCCGCCGGTGTGTGAGCACACCAGTCCCGCCCCGAATTCGGCGGCGACCTCGGGTAATGCCGGGTCGGCGCCGGCCCAGGTGTCGTTGATCAGGTCCGCGCCGGCCGCGCAGGCCTGTTTGGCCACCGAGGAGCGCCAGGTGTCGACGCTGATCAGCTGGTCGGGGTATTCGGCGCGCAGCCATTCGATGAACGGCACCACGCGGGCGATCTCCTCGTCGGCGTCGACGAGGGTTCCCGGTCCCGCTTTCACTCCCCCGACGTCGACCACATCGGCGCCGTCGGCCACGACGCGGTGGGCGGCGTCTTTTGCTGCTTCGTCGGTGAAGGTCGCGCCGCGGTCGTAGAACGAGTCGGGCGTGCGATTGACGATCGCCATGATCAGCGCCCGGTCACCGGCCACCGGCCGTCCGCAGAACGTCGACTTCACCCCTCCATGGTGCCTGGTGGGGCCGAGATCGACGAAATGCTGGGTTCTACTCGCAGTTCTTCGGCCAAACGTCGCTTTGGGCGTAAGGGGATCAGCCCTTGGGCCTGCCGCCGGAGGCGACTTCCTCGGGGTACTCCGGGTAGAACGGCACGTAGCCGTCCTCCTTACCGGCCAGCACGTACAGCGGGTCCTCGATCTCTTCGCCGTCGCTGCCGTAGGCCTGCTTGCGCAGGTCGACCTTGCGGCTCTTGAACGTCGACGTGGTCTCCAGTGACTCCACGATCCGGATGAACAGCGGCATCGCGAAGCTGGGCAGCTTGCCGTAGACCGTCGCGGCCAGCGCCTTGCCGTCGAAATCCACGCCGTCGCGCAGCTTGACCGCGGCCATGCCGGCCCGCCCGCCGGTATCGGGTACCTCGACGCCGAACACCGTGGCTTCCTCGATGTTCTTGTCCTCGCTGAGAGCGGCTTCAACCTGCGTGGTGGCCACGTTCTCGCCCTTCCACCGGAAGGTGTCGCCAAGCCGGTCGGCGAACGCGGCGTGCCCCATGCCCTGCGGGTTCATCACGTCACCGGTGTTGAACCACACATCGCCCTCTTTGAAAGCGTTGCGCACCAACTTCTTTTCGCTGGCTTCCTTGTCGGTGTAGCCGTCGAAGGGCGACAGCTTGTTCACCGGGCTGATCAGCAGGCCGGGTTGGCCCGGCGGCACCTTGCGGACTCGGCCGTTCTCGTCGCGCGCCGGCTCGCCGGTCTCCGCGTCGTACTCCACGTAGGCCAGCGGCGTCGGACTGATCCCGGTGCTCTTGGGGATGTTGAAGATGTTGATGAACGCGGTGTTGCCCTCGCTGGCGGCGTAGAACTCGGCGACCCGGCCGATGCCGAACCGGCGGGTGAACTCGTCCCAGATCTCCGGGCGCAGCCCGTTGCCTGCGATGACCCGGACCTTGTGGGCGCGGTCGGTGTCCTTGGCCGGCTGGTTGAGCAGGTAGCGGCACACCTCACCGATGTAGATGAACGCGGTGGCCTGCATACCGATGACTTCGTCCCAGAACCGCGACGCCGAGAACGACTTGCCCAGTGCCAGTGTGCCGCCCGCGTTGATCACCGATGACAGCGCGACCGTGAGCGCATTGTTGTGATAGAGCGGCAGCGGGCAGTAAAGGGTGTCGTCGCTCTTGAGCCGAAGACCCAGCCCGCCGAATGCGGCAAGGGCGCGCAGCCACCGGTGGTGGGTCATCACGCTGGCCTTGGGATGCCCGGTGGTGCCTGAGGTGAAGATGTAGAACGCGGTGTCGCGGGCCTGAACCTGCGACGCTGCCGCGGGGTTGTCCGTGGGCTTGCCTGCGGACTGCTCGACGACGTCCTCGATCGTCATCAGCTCGCCCGGCTCCGCGCCGCTCTCCTTGATCGGGTCGATCAGGTCGGACTCGGCGACCACCACGGTGGCTTTGAGTAGACCGATGCTGTGCGACAACACATCTGAGCGCTGGTGGTAGTTCAGCATGCCGGCCACCGCGCCGCATTTGACCGCGGCCAGCATCATCAGCACCGCGTTGGGCGAGTTGCGCAACATGATGCCGACGACGTCGCCGCGCCCAACTCCCTTGTCGGCCAACACCGCCGCGAAACGATTTGCCGTCTCGTTGGCTTCCCGGTAGGTGAGCTTCTCGTCACCGAAGCGGAGGAACACGTGGTCAGCGGAGCGAGCGGCGCGGTCCTGGAACACCTTGCCAATAGAGGTCTTCGAGGTCGGCAATGCCAGGAAGCCGGTCACCGCACCACGCAGGATCACCGGCGCATCCATCAGCACCGACGGCAGCCGCGTCGCAAGGTCAAGCAGTCCCACCGACTTCCGCGCACCAGACTCGTTATCGGCCATCGGCGCCACCTCCCGTATCTCGCCCGTCCCGCGGGTCAGCGTAACCCCGTCCCGCTACAGCCCGGCCGCGCAGACCTCGATCGCCGACGCGACATCGTCGACGACCACCAACCGGTCTAATGCGGCCTGGGAGACGTAGCCGGGCTCGACCAGCGATGCCAGCCAGGTCCGCAGTCCGTCATAGTGTCCGGCGGGATCGAGGAGCACCACCGGTTTTGCATGCATACCCAGGTACCCAGCGGTCCACGTTTCGAAAAGTTCTTCCAGGGTGCCGATCCCGCCGGGCAGCGTCAGGAAGGCGTCACTGCGGTCTTCCATGACTTGTTTGCGCTGGCGCATGGTCTCGGTGACGACCAGCTCGTCGGCATCGACGTCGGCCAGCTCGCGGTGCACCAGCGCCTTCGGGATCACGCCGACGGTGCGCCCGCCGCGGGACCGGGCGCCGGAGGCCACCGCCCCCATCGCCGAGACGTTGCCGCCGCCGGAGACCAGCGTCCACCCGCGCTCGGCAATCGCCTCACCCACCCGACGGGCCAGGTCGAGCAGTTCGGGGTGGCGCGGGCCGGACGCGCAGTACACACACACCGCCCACTCGTCGTCACGGTTCTCGGATCCGGGATGCACGGGGCAAACCTAACGCAGCCGATTTACGGCTATTGCCCTGCCGGTGGCCGGCCGGCAAATAAAGTCCGGCTATGCCGATTCGGTGGCCTCTCGCGCCGCGCCAGTCCGTGGACAGTGCGATCGAACTCCTGGAAAGCCACGGCGGGGTGGCTCTGGTGGGCCCTGACGGGACCGGCAAGACAACGCTTGCCGAGCAGGTCGCCGAGCGGCGTGGCGAGAAGAACCCGGTCCGGGTGATCGCCACCGCGACGCAGGCCGCCGTGCCGTTCGGGGCGTTCGGGCCGCTGATCGAGGTCACCGAGGTCGGCAAGCCGGCGGCGCTGATCCGCTCGGCGCTGGATTCCCTACTGGCCCAAGCCGACAGCACGTTGATCGTCGTGGACGACGCGCATCTGCTCGATCCGCTCTCGGCCACCCTGGTCTATCAGTTGGCCCGCCACGCCAAGGGTCGGCTGATCGTGACGGTACGGGCCGGCGGCACGCTGCCGTCTGCGGTAACTGCGCTGTGGGACGACGGCCTGCTGGCCCGCCTCGACGTCGGCCCGCTCGACGAGGCCGAAACCGAGGCCGTGCTGGCGGCATTGGACGAGCCGCGCGAAGACGCCTACCGGCGGACCGGCGGCAACCCGCTGGAATTGCGGATGCTGACTCAGACGCACTCGGTCGCGACCTCGCTGGACGCCCTGATCGACGCGTATCTGGCCGGGCTGCCCGCGTCGGCGCGCACGGCGCTGGCCTACCTGGCCGTGCACGAGCCGCTCTCACGTTCCGACCTGGCCGCGCTGTCCAGCGAGGAGGGCATCGAGCAGGCCGAAACAGCCGGGGCAGCAACGATATTCGGCTCGATGGCCTATGCCGGCCACCCACTGTTCCTCGAGCGGGTGGCGCGGTCGGCCGACCCGGCCGACGCCCGCCGGCTGCGCACCGAGATCGTGACCCAGCTGGCCACCCGGCCCTGCCGCGACCTCGCCGACCGCTTGGGCCGGGCGGTGCTGGCCCTCGACAGCGACGCGCCCGAGTCCGTCGACGACGTGGTGGCGTCCGCGCAGCAAGCGCTGCGGCTGGGTGATCTGAGCGTGAGCGAACGGCTTGCCAGTGCGGCGCTGCAACGCTCCGAACGCTTCGATGCGCGGCTCGCACTGAGCTATGCGCTGGCCTGGCAGGGGCGCGGCCGCGAAGCGGATTCCGTGCTGGCCGCCGTCGACGCCGAAGCGCTGTCCGAAGCCGAGGTGATGGCGTGGGCATTGCCGCGCGCGGCCAACCAGTTCTGGATGCTCTCGGAACCCGAGCGCGCCACCGCGTTCCTGCAGAACATCCGCAAACGGATCAGCACGACGGCCGACCGCCTGACCCTGGACGCGTTGTCGGCGACCTTCGCGATGAATGCAGGCAACCTCTTCAGGGCCGTCGAGATCGCCGGCGACGTGCTGGCCGACCCGGAGGCCGAGGACATGGCGGTGGCGTGGGCCGGCAGCGCGGCCGCGTTGTGTGCGGCACGGATGGGCCGGTTCGATGAGGTGGACGCGCTGGTGGAGCGGGCCCTGGGCGCCGAACATCCCGGGCTGCTGCGGTTCACCGTTGGCCTGGCACAGACGACGACATTGCTGATGGCCGGCCGGCCCGACGCGGCACACGACACCGCGAGTGAGTTCACCGATTTCGCCGAGCTGGCCCAGCCCGGCCGGTCGATCGGTGAGGTGCTGATGGCCCAGGTGCTGATCGCCAAGGGTGACCCGGCGGCCGCGGCGCGGTTGCTGCGTCCGGCCGCGGCGACGCTGGAACGAACCGGCTATTCCTGGGGACCGCTGTCGTTGACGTATCTGGCCACCGCGCTGGCTCAGCAGGGCGACGTCGCCGAGTCGGCCAAAGTGCTGAGCCGCGCTGATGCGCGGCACGGCACCAAGTCGGCCTTGTTCGCCCCCGAGCTGGGGGTGGCGCGGGCCTGGCAGCTGGCGGCGATGGACGACGGCGACGGCGCGATCGAGGCGGTGCGCGAAGCCGCCCGTGGCGCCGAACGCGGCGGTCAGCTGGGAGTGGCGGTGTGGGCCTGGGACCAGGCCGCACGGCTGGGCGATACGCACGCCGCGGGTGCGCTGGCGAAA
Source organism: Mycobacterium sp. RTGN5 (assembly GCF_033804465.1). Lineage (NCBI taxonomy): Bacteria > Bacillati > Actinomycetota > Actinomycetes > Mycobacteriales > Mycobacteriaceae > Mycobacterium > Mycobacterium sp. RTGN5. Next base: position 641,861 of record NZ_JAPZLA010000003.1, on the reverse strand, counting down.
TTGGCCGAGGCCGGGGTTCAGTCCGTCAGGTAGCGCCGCAGCGTGTCGGCGACGGCACTGATCTGCGCGACCGCCACCCGCTCGTCGCGCTTGTGCGCCAGATTCGGATCGCCGGGGCCGTAGTTCACCGCGGGAATGCCGAGTGCGGCGAACCGGGCGACGTCGGTCCAGCCGTACTTGGCGCGCACCAGCCCGTCAGCGGCCGCCACCAGCGCCGCCGCCGCGGGGTGGTGCAGCCCGGGCAGCGCACCGGCGGCCACGTCGGTCTGCTCCAGGTGTACGTCGAGCCCGTCGAACACCTGCCGCACGTGGGCCAGCGCGGCCTCCGGTGACCGGTCCGGCGCGAACCGGAAGTTGACGGTCAGCGCGGCGGCGTCGGGGATGACGTTGCCGGCCACCCCACCCTCGATCCGCACTGCCGAGAGACCCTCCCGGTAGGTGCAGCCGTCGATGTCGACGATGCGGGCGTCGTAGCTCGAGAGCCGGTCAAGCACCGCCCCGAGTTTGTGAATCGCGTTGTCGCCCAACCATGATCGTGCCGAGTGCGCGCGCGTACCGGCAGCCGAGATGACCACCCGCAGGGTGCCCTGGCAGCCGGCCTCGATGTAGCCGCCGGACGGTTCGCCCAGGATCGCGACGTCGGCCCGCAGCCAGTCTGGAAGCTCGCGCTCGATCCGGTTGAGGCCGTTGGCCGAGGCCTCGATCTCCTCGCAGTCGTAGAAGATCAGCGTGATGTCGTGCGACGGTTCGGCGATGGTGGCGGCCAGGTGCAGGAACACCGCGTCACCGGATTTCATGTCCGATGTGCCGCAACCGAACAGCTGGTCGCCCTCGAAGCGGGACGGCACATTGTCAGCGATCGGCACCGTGTCCAGGTGACCGGCCAGCACCACCCGCGAGGGCAGGCCGAAGTTCGTGCGCGCCAGCACCGCGTCGCCGTTGCGAACGATCTCGTAGCCGGAGGTTTGCGCACGCAGCGCGGCTTCCACCTCGTCGGCGATCCTGGCCTCGTCGCGCGACACGCTCGGGATGTCGACGAGCGCGGCGGTCAGCGCGATCGGGTCAGCCTGTAGGTCCAACACAACTGACCAGGCTAGCGGGCCGCGCCCATGTATTACGGTGGAGCACCGTGACATCTGCTGCAGGCTTCGGATTGGCCACCATCACCGGGGACGGCACCGTCCTCGACACCTGGTTCCCGGACCCTGATCTCGGCGCCTACAGCCCGTCGGGCAGCACCCGACTCTCAGCCGACGACGCCCCCGAAGACCTGGCCGCACTGGCCGGACCCGACGCGGCGCGCGGCGTCGAGACCATCGTCGTACGCACGGTGATCGCCGACCTCAACGACAAGCCGGCCGACACCTATGACGCCTACCTGCGGCTGCACCTGCTGTCGCATCGGCTGGTCGAACCGCGCGGGCTCAACCTCGACGGCATCTTCGGCGTGCTGACCAACGTGGTGTGGACCAACTTCGGGCCGTGCCAGATCGAGGGCTTCGAGCAGGTGCGACTGCGGCTGCGCGGCCGCGGCCACGTGACGGTCTACGGCGTGGACAAGTTCCCGCGGATGGTCGACTACGTGCTGCCGACCGGCGTGCGGATCGCCGACGCCGACCGGGTCCGCCTCGGTGCGCACCTGGCGCCGGGCACCACCGTCATGCACGAGGGTTTCGTGAACTACAACGCCGGCACGCTGGGCGCCTCAATGGTGGAGGGCCGCATCTCGGCAGGCGTGGTTGTCGACGACGGCTCCGACGTCGGTGGCGGCGCCTCGATCATGGGCACGCTGTCCGGCGGCGGCACCCAGGTGATCTCGGTCGGCAAGCGCTGCCTGCTGGGCGCCAATGCGGGCCTGGGGATCTCACTGGGTGACGACTGCATCATCGAGGCCGGCCTGTACGTGACCGCGGGCACCAAGGTCACCACCCCGGACGGCAAGACGGTGAAGGCGCGGGACTTTTCCGGCGCGAATAACCTTCTGTTCCGGCGCAATTCGGTGACCGGAGCGGTCGAGGTGGTCAGCCGTGACGGCAAGGGCATCGCGCTTAATGAGGCGCTGCACGCCAATTAGTCGGCGGACAGGATGCAGAACTCGTTGCCCTCCGGGTCGGCCAGCACCACCCAGGTCTCGTCGCCCTGACCGATGTCGACGTGGCGCGCGCCCAGTGCCAGCACCCGCTCGACCTCGGCCTGCTGATCGTCGGGGGTGAAGTCGAAGTGGATGCGGTTCTTGACGATTTTGTCGTCGGGCACCGGCACGAACAACCAGTCCGGCCCGTCGCCGGACGGCGCGCGCAACAGGACGTCGCCGTCCTCGGTCGGTTCGGTGGGCCACCCCAGTACCGTCGACCAGAACGAGGACAGCGCATTGATGTCGTGGGCGTCGATGCAGATCTCGGTGAACCGCAGCGTCACTTCATCAGCTCCTTCTTGACGACCTTGCCCATCGCGTTGCGCGGCAGCGAATCCACCAGCCGCACTTCCCGCGGCCGCTTGTGGATCGAAAGCTGTTCGGCCACAAAAGCAATCAGCTCGTCCGGGTTGGCGTTGCCGACCACGAACGCGACGATGCGCTGACCGAGATCGGCGTCGGGCAGCCCCACCACGGCGACCTCCTCGACCCCGGGATGGCCAAGCAACACCGTCTCGACCTCACCCGCACCGACCCGGAAGCCGCCGGATTTGATCAGGTCCACCGACTCGCGCCCGACGATGCGGTGCATGCCGCCGTCGTCGATCACCGCGGCATCTCCGGTGCGATACCACCCGTCGGGGTCGAACGACTCGGCCGTGGCGTCGGGCCGGTTCAGGTAGCCATCGAACAGTGTGGGTGTCTTAAGGTGAAGGCTGCCAATGGTTTCCCCGTCGTGTTCGACGACCGAACCATCCTCGCTCACCAGCCGGGTCTGCACCCCGGTCAGGGGCAGGCCGACCCAGCCGGGGCGACGTTCGCCATCGGCCCTGGTGCTCAGGGTGATCAACGACTCGGTGCTGCCGTACCGCTCGACGGGCGGGTGGCCAGTCAGTTCGGTGAGGCGGCTGAACACCGGAACCGGCAGCGCGGCACTGCCCGACACCAGCAGCCGCGCCGAGGCCAGCGCGGTGGCGGCGGCGGTGTCGGCCACCACCCGCGACCACACCGTGGGGACCGCGAAATACAGGCTGCCACCGGCGGCGGCATAACTGGCCGGGGTGGGTTTTCCGGTGTGCACGAAGCGGTTTCCCACCCGTAGCGAGCCGAGCAACCCGAGAATAAGGCCGTGCACGTGGAACAGCGGCAGCCCGTGCACGAGGGTGTCGTCGGGACTCCACTGCCAGGCCTGAGCCAGGGCGTCGATGTCGGCAGCGATCGCGCCCCGGCTGATCAGCACACCCTTGGGCAGGCCGGTCGTGCCGGAGGTGTACATCACCATCGCGGTGGCGTGCGGTGGCGGCTCGGCATACCGATGCCAGGACCGGGCGTGCAGCCGGACCGGGATGTGCGGCAGGCCACCGAGATCGGCGGGCTGCTCCCCCAGCCAGGCCTGAGCGCCCGAGTCGGTCAGGATGTGCGCGCGTTCGGCGACCCCGACGTCGGCGGGCACCGGCACGAAGGGCACGCCGGCGATCAGGCAGCCGGTGACAGCGAGCACCGTCGTCGCGGTGGGGGTGGCCAGCACGGCCACCCGGCCGGCGCCGCCGACTCGCTCGGCGACCGAGGTGGCCGCGCCCACAAGATCACTACGCGAGAGCACGGCGCCGTCGATGCGCACGGCGTCGCCGATATCGGCTCCGGCGGCGACAGCGGCGGGATTCAGGGAGGCCAGCAGCACGCCGTCGACGCTACCGGGATACTGGCGTGGTGAAGCCCATCATCCAGATCTCGTCGCGCGAGGTGTACCGCAACAAATGGATGACCGTGCGGGAGGACATCGTTGAACGACCGGACGGCTCCCCCGGCATCCATGGCGTCGTCGACAGGCCGGACTACGCGCTCATCATCGCCGTCGACGGAGATCGGGTGGCTCTGGTGGAGCAGTACCGCTATCCGATGGGTGCGCGCCGCTGGGAGTTTCCGATGGGAACCGTGCCGGATCAGGCTGACATCGAACCGAGCGATCTGGCGGCGCGAGAGCTACGCGAGGAGACCGGCCTGACAGCAGCCTCGCTGGTTTTGATCGGCCATCTCGACGTCGCTCCCGGCATCATGAGCCAGCGCGGCTGGGTATTCCTGGCCACCGACATCACCGAGGGCGAACCCGAGCGGGAGCACGAGGAGCAGGACATGCACTTCGAGTGGTTCGAGCGCAGCCGGTTCGAGGAGATGATCTCCTCCGGGGAGGTCACCGACTCTCAGTCGCTCGCGGCGTACACGCAATTGCTGCTCAGGGAGCGTCTCGAAGCCTGAGGGTGGCCGAATCGTGACCGGCTCGCCGTGGGGCAGATGTGACAGATGAGGTTTTCTGACGGCTACGCTGATTACTCGCAACGACGTTCCGAGGAGTCATGAGCCGCCACCGTTGGGGTGCCACGCTGCTAGCAACGGCGACGATCTGCGCCGCGGGACTGCTATCCCCCGCCTCGGCGCACGGTCAGCCCTTGGCCTGGAACGGGCCCTTTCAGATGGTGACCTATGCCTCGCAGAAGGCGGGCACCAGCCCGGCGACCCGCCAGAGGGAAAACGACTTCGGCGCTGTCTTCACGCTGTCGACCGCCTGCGCGGGCGGCGCCTGCGTCGCCACCGTCGTCGACGGCCCGGCGCCCGGTAACCCGACCATCCCCCAGCCGACCCGCTACACCTGGAACGGGTCCGAGTGGGCCACCACCTACGACTGGGTATGGGACTGCTTCCTGGGCGACGGCTACCAGAAGCAATGGAGCCCCGCCACGTCGTGGGCGTTCTACGCGCCGCAGCCCGACGGATCCCTGCGCGGCACCTGGCACACCGACATCGCGCAGGGACCCTGCCGCGGCACCGTCGTCATGCCGGTCAGCGCCGTCCCGGCCTGAGGTGTCCGCGCCGATTCCGCACAATGGAGATCGATGACGGGGAGATCGATGACGGACACTGCGACGACGACGGTGCGCAACCACTCGATGGACCTCTATCGGGTGTGCGCCCTGCTGTTCGTCGTCATGGGGCATTGGATGGCGGCGTCGCTGACCTTTTCCGATGGGGCGTTCTGGCGGGACAACCCGCTGGTCGACCTGCCCTGGACGCAGTGGCTGACCTGGATTTTCCAGGTGGTGCCGGTGTTCTTCGTGGTCGCCGGCTACGCCAGCGCCGTGTCGTGGGCCCACCGCAGCGCCGAGGAATCCAGGCAGGCGTGGCTGCGTCGCCGGCTGGTCCGCCCCGTGGGACCGACCGCGGTCTACGTCGTGTTCGCGTTGCTGGTCGTGGCGGTGCTCTTCGGCGTCGGCGTGGCGGGCTCGGAACTGGACTTCGGCGCCTGGGCAGTGGCCATGCACCTCTGGTTCCTGGGCATCTACGTGCTGGTGGTCGCGCTGACGCCGGTGGCGGTGGCCGCGCATCGGCGCTGGGGTAAGTGGGTGCCGTTCGCCATGACGGTCGCCGTCGCGGTGCTGGACGTGGCCACCATCGGAGCCCACCTGCCGTACGTCGGGTGGCTGAACTATCTGCTGGTGTGGGGCATGCTCTACCAGCTCGGGATCGCCTTTCACGACGGCACACTGTGCCGGCGCGCGGCGATCGCACTCGCGGTCTGTTCGGCGATCGTGTTGGCGCTGCTGGTCACCGTCGGTCCCTACCCGGTCAGCATGATCGGCGTTCCCGGCGCGGTGGTGGACAACACCGGGCCGCCGAACCTGGCGCTCCTTGCGCTCGGCGGCGTTGAGGCCGGGCTGGCACTTGCCGCCGCCCCTGCGGTGAATCGGATGCTGAAATCGGCTCGCGCCCAACGTATTCTGGTGATCGCCAACGACAATGTGATGGCGCTTTACCTATGGCACATGGTTCCGGTGGTGATCGTGGCGCTGGCCGGGTATCCGACCGGGCTGCTGCCCCAACCGACGCTCGGCACGGCGGCCTGGTGGTGGTTCCGGCTGGAGTGGGTGGCCATCCTGGCCGTGGTGACCGTCGTCGAGCTGGTGCTGTTGTGGTGGGGGCGCAAACTGTTCTCCGCGCCACTGCCGACCGTCGCGGTCCCGATACCGTCCCGGCTGGGCGAAGTGCTGCTGTTCGCCGGCACTGTCGCGATCGCGGTCACGATGTCGGTGTTCGCCGCACTCGGCTTCGCACCCGACGGGCGCTTCCCTATCGCGGCGAGTGTCGGGTTCGCCGTCGGCGTGGTCCTGGTAGCGCTGGCGCCTACCGATAGGCGTCGAAACCGAGTTTGGCGGCCAGCGCCAGCCCCCCGACACCGATGAGGATGCGCAGCGGGGTCGCCGGGGCATGCCGCACCACGATGGGGCCAAGCCGCGATCCGATCAGGCAGCCCGCGCCCAGCGGGATGACCGCCATCCAGTGCACCGGCGCCAGCACGGCGAATAGCACCGCGGCCACGGTGTTGGCCACCCCGAGCAGGATGTTCTTGGCGGCGTTGGCGTGGGCCAGGCTGCCCGCACCGGCGTTGAGCAGCAACGCCAGGAACAACACACCGGCCGCAGCGCCGAAATAGCCGCCGTAGATAGCGATCCCGAACATCGCGACCATCTCGCCCACCACCACCGCCCGCCGGCGCCGGCCCGGGTGCGGGGTGCCGGACGGCACGACGATCGCCACCGCGGCCACGGCGAGCAGCACCGGGACCACCTTCTCGAAGGCGCCCGCCGGGGTCGTCAGCAACAGCACCGCACCGACAGCGCCGCCGGCAACGGTCAATGGTGCACTGCGGATGAGAAATCGGCCCTGCCCGGCGAGTTCGGGTCGCGAACCCCACGCCGAGCCGATTCCGTTGAACACCAGCGCCACCGTGTTGGTGACGTTCGCCGCCACCGGCGGGAGCCCGATGGCGAGCAGAGCCGGATAGGTTGTCACGGACGCGAATCCGGCGATGCTGCCGGTCAATCCGCCGAGCACCCCGGCGATCAGCAGAGTGATGACGTCCAGTGCGCTCAGCGGGGAGCCTTTCTTCACGTGACCCGATCGGGCACTCCCATGATGCGCCATGCGGTGGCAAGAGAGAATCAGTGCGTGTCCGACGTTTCACTAGACCGCGACCTCGCACTGCGGGCAGCCACGCTGCTCTACGACAACGGCCAGTCGACGCAGATGGTGCTGGTCGCCGTCGACCGTATCAACCAGGGGCTGGGCAGCCGAACGACGGTCGTCCCCTCCTGGGCCTCGCTGCTGGCCGTGCCCGATGACACTGCCACGCCGGTGCGGGTGGCCCCGGTCAGCCCCGTCGGGGTGAACATGCGTCGCGTCGCCACGGCCATGCGGGCCATCGATCGCGCCGAGGACGGCCCCCTCGACCGCGCCGGCCTCGACCGTGAGTTGACCATCGCCGCCAGCGAAACATTCTCCGGCACAGTGGCCTTCGTCACCGCCTGCGCCGCAGGCGCAGCAGCGCTCGCGGTGGTGTTCGGCATCGACGAGGTGCGCGCCATCCTGCTGGCCGCCGCCAGCGCCGCTGTCGGCGGCGTACTGCGTCGTGTGTTGGGCCGATTCTCCGCTGGCCCGCTGGCGCAGGCATTCGCCGCGGCCATGGCCGCCGGTGCCGTGGGTGCGCTGGCGATGCACCTCAACATCGGTGCCGCGGCTCTGGTCACGGTCTGCCCGGCCATGGTGCTCGTGCCAGGACCTCATGTCCTCAACGGTGCGATGGACTTACTGGGGCTGCGGATAACCCTGGGCATCGCCCGGCTTGGCTATGCCGCGTTGGTCCTCGCCGCGATCGCCGCCGGACTGATCCTCGGCCTGCGATTGGGCGGAAACACTCTGCCGGTGACCGGTGCGGCGGCGGCCGTGCCGCTGGCCGCTGACGTGCTCGCAGCCGGCGTCGCCGCCGCCTGCTATCCGGTCTACTTTTCCATGCCCTACCGGATGATCGGTTGGCCTATCGCGGCCGGGATGGCGGGCCATGCCCTGCACTGGTGGGCGAGCACGGTCTGGCATCTGAGCCTGGCCAGTTCGGCGTTCCTGGCCTGCCTGCTCGTCGGAACCGCGCTCACGCCCATCTCCCACAAGCTTCGAATCCCGTTCGCAGCTATAGGTTTCGCGGCAGTTGTGTCACTGGTGCCAGGAGTGTTCGTGTTCCGGACGCTGAGCGGGCTCGCACAGCTACCGGCATCCGCGAACCCGGAGCTGGTCGCCGCGACGATGTCCAACGCGGCGACGGCCGCACTCGTCGTGACCGCGATGGCGCTCGGCCTGGTGATCCCGATCCACATTCGCGACGCCCTGCTCAGGCGTCAGGCCCGGTGAGTCATCGCCCGCAGGAAGAACATCAGGTTGGCCGGGCGTTCGGCAAGCCGGCGGACGAAATAGCCGTACCACTGGCTGCCGAAGGGGACGTACACCCGCACGTGGTTGCCCTCGGCCGCCAGCCGGCGCTGCTCGCCGTCGCGGATGCCGTAGAGCATCTGGTATTCGAATCTGTCTGTACCACGACCGAATTCGCGGGCCAGCTCGCGGGCCGCGGCGATGGCGACGGGATCATGCGAGGCGACCATCGGGTAGCCCGTGCCGGCCATCAACGTGCGCAGGCAGCGCAGGTAGGAGTCGGTGACCTCGCCCGCGTCCCGGTAGGCCACTGACGCCGGTTCGTCGTAGGCGCCCTTGCACAACCGGATGCGAGCGCCGGCCGCCGCGAACTCCGCGCAGTCGGCCTCCGTGCGTTTCAGGTACGCCTGCAGAACCGTTCCCACGAAGGCGAACTCGGTGCGCAGCTCCCGCACGAGCGACAGCGTGGAGTCGGTGGTGGTGTGGTCCTCGGCGTCGATGGTGACCCAGGCGCCGACCTGCTGGGCCCGTTGGCAGATGGCGTGGGCGTTCTCGAAGGCGATCTTGTCGCCATCGGTGGGCAGCGACTGGCCGAGCGCGGACAGTTTCAGCGACACCTCCAACGGACGCACCGCCGCCGCCCGGTTCTCGCCGCGGGCACCCAGCGCGTCGAGCAATTGCAGGTAGGCCTTGACGGTGGCCTCGGCGGCGTCGATGTCGGTGACGTCCTCGCCCAGGTAGTCGATGCTGACCAGCCGGTCGGAGTCGCGCAGCGCGGTGACCGCGGCCAGTGCATCATCGACGGTTTCGCCGGGGACGAACCGGCCCACGACATCGCGGGCGATCGGCAGGCGTTCGGCGCTGTGGCGCAACCGATCTGACCGGCTGGCCGCCAGGATCGCCGGTCGTGCGATGCGGCTGAACGCACTCACGACTCCACCCCCATGTGCGGGTACGTGTGATCGGTGGGTGGGACGAAGGTCTCCTTGATGGACCGCGCCGACGTCCACCGCAGCAGGTTCAGTGGCGAGCCGGCCTTGTCGTTGGTGCCCGACGCCCGTGATCCCCCGAATGGCTGCTGCCCGACGACGGCCCCGGCAGGCTTGTCGTTGACGTAGAAGTTGCCCGCGGCGAAGCGCAGCCGATCGGCCGCCGCGGCGACGGCGGCCCGATCGTCGGCAATCACCGCGCCGGTCAGCGCGTAGCGGGAGCCGTTGTCGACGACATCGAGGACGTCGTCGAACTCGTTGTCGGGATAGACGTGCACCGCCAGGATCGGCCCGAAGTACTCGCATTCGAACGCCTCGTCGGTCGGATCATCGGACAGCAGGACGGTCGGCCGCACGAAATAGCCTTCGCTGTCGTCACATTCGCCACCCACGGCGATGGTGACACCCGGGGCGCTCTTGGCCCGCTCGATCGCACGGGAGTTCTTGGCGTACGCCCGGGCATCGATGACCGCCCCGCCATAGTTCGACAGGTCGGTGACATCGCCGTAGGTCAGCGCCTCGGTGGCGGCCAGGAAGTCGTCACCCATCGCCTGCCACAGCGAGCGCGGAATGAAGGCCCGCGATGCGGCCGAGCACTTCTGGCCTTGATAGTCGAACGCGCCGCGAATCAGCGCTGTCCGCAACACATCCGGATTCGCCGAGCTGTGGGCTACGACGAAGTCCTTGCCGCCGGTCTCCCCGACCAGCCGCGGGTAGCTGTCGTAGTCGGCGATGCGGGTGCCGACCTCGCGCCACAGATGCTGGAACGTGGCGGTGGATCCGGTGAAGTGGATGCCCGACAGCCGCCGGTCGGCGAGCACCACGTCGGAGACCGCATAGCCGTCGCCGGTGACGAGGTTGATCACCCCGGGCGGCAGACCGGCGGCCTCCAGTAGCTGCATCGTCAGGTAGGCGGCGAAGGTCTGGGTGATCGACGGCTTCCACACCACCGTGTTGCCCATCAGGGCCGGCGCGGTCGGCAGGTTGCCGGCGATCGCGGTGAAGTTGAAGGGCGTCACGGCATAGACGAAGCCGTCCAGCGGGCGGTAGTCGGTGCGGTTCCACACGCCGGGGCCGCTGATCGGCTGCTGAGCCAGGATCTGGCGGGCGAAGGCGACGTTGAAGCGCCAGAAGTCGACCAGTTCGCAGGGGGCGTCGATCTCGGCCTGGTAGGCGGTCTTGGACTGGCCCAGCATGGTGGCCGCGGCGATCTTTTCCCGCCAGGGGCCGGCCAGCAGGTCCGCGGCGCGCAGGAATACCGCGGCGCGTTCGTCGAACGGGGTGGCTGCCCACTCACGTTTGGCGGCCATCGCCGCGCTGACGGCGGCCATGGCGTCGGCGGTGGTCGCGTTGGACAGGGTGCCGAGCCGGGCGCTGTGCCGGTGCGGCTGAACGACGTCGATGCGCTCGCCGTCGCCCAGGTGGTGGCGGCCGCCGATGACGTGTGGAAGGTCGATGGGCTGCGCGGACAGATCGTGCAGAGCCGCAGTGAGGCGGGCCCGCTCGGCGGAGTGAGGTGCGAAATCGTGTACCGGCTCGTTGGTGGGCACGGGAACTTCGGTGCGGGCGTCCATGCAGTTCAGGATCGCGCGCGGCGCGCACCAAACTGTTGGCAGATCCGACAAGAGTGATCGGCGACCCTAGTAGAATTGGACAACATGAGCGAGGCCGGTGTCGGGCTGGGCCAGCTGGTGTTGGCCCTGGATGCGACGCTGGTCCGGCTCGTCGAGGCGCCACGGGGTCTGGACCGCCCCGTGCGGTCGGCCGCCCTGATCGACGCCGACGATGTGCGGCTGGGCCTGTCCGTCAGCGCCGGCTCGGCGGATGTGTTCTTCCTGCTCGGGATTTCCGACACCGATGCCATCGGGTGGCTGGACCGGCAGATCGCCGCGCACGGACCCCCGGCCGCGATCTTCGCCAAAGAACCCTCCGACGCCGTCGTCGCCCGGGCCGTCGCCGCGGGGACGGCCGTCGTCGCCGTCGAGCCCAATGCCCGTTGGGAGCGGGTCTATCGCCTGGTCAACCACGTCTTCGAGCATCGGCGGACCGACTCGGTCACGGACTCGGGCACCGATCTGTTCGCCCTGGCGCAGTCGATCGCCGACCGCATCCACGGCATGGTCAGCATCGAGGACGCGCAGTCGCATGTGCTGGCGTATTCGGCATCCAACGACGAGGCCGACGAGCTGCGGCGGCTGTCGATCCTGGGGCGGGCGGGACCGCCGGAGCATCTGCGCTGGATCGCCCAGTGGGGAATCTTCGACCGGCTCCGCGCCGGTGCCGATGTGGTCACGGTCGACGAGCGGCCCGAACTGGGGCTGCGGCCGCGGCTGGCCATCGGCATCCACCGCCAGGACGCGCCGAGTTCGTTCTCCGGCACCATCTGGGTGCAACAGGGCTCGCGGCCGCTGGCTGACGACGCCGAGGAGGTGCTGCGCGGCGCGGCGGTGCTGGCCGCCCGGATCATGGCCCGGCTGGCGGCGCGGCCGTCGGCGCACCTGCTGGCCGTCCAGCAGGTGCTCGGGCTCGCCGACGCAGACGGAACCGACCTGGCCACGGTGGCGCGCGAACTCGGTGTGCCGTTGGACGGGCGCGCAGCGGTGATCGGCTTCGTCGCCGACGACGCCCACCCCCGGATGGCCGACGTCCTGGCGCTGACCGCCAGCGCTTTTCGCCCCGACGCACAGGTGGCCGCCAACGGTCAGCGGGTTTATGTGGTGTTGCCGGACTCCGGCCGCACAGCCGCCGTGGTCTCGTGGATCCGGGGCACGATCGGCGCGCTGCGCACCGAACTCGGCCTGGACTTGCGCGCGGTGATCGCGTCCCCGGTCGCCGGGCTGGCCGACGTCGCCGGCGCGCGCCGCGACATCGACCGCGTCTTCGACAGCGCGGCACGCCATCCAGTGTTTGGCCAGGTGACGACCCTGGCTGAGGCCCGAACGACGGTGTTGCTCGACGAGATCGTCACCTTGGTGGCCGCCGAGGCACGGCTGGTCGATCCCCGGGTGCGCCGGCTACGAGAAACCGACCCCGCACTGGCCGAAACCTTGCGGGTCTACCTGGACAGCTTCGGCGATGTCACGGCGGCCGCGGCGGCGCTGCACGTGCACCCCAACACCGTCCGCTACCGAGTTCGACGCCTTGAGCAGGTACTTTCCACCTCACTCGGCGATCCTGACGTCCGGCTATTACTGTCACTAAGCCTGCGGGCAACCACCTGATCAGCGTCGTCAAGTAGCCGCGCCGCGTTCACCGAGAAATTTTTTGATCAACCTGGTAACAATGTTGCATCTGTTGCCGATGAGGCTTTTGTCATCACTGGCTGTGAACTGTGTCACTGGCGTATCCACTCCAGAGTCCACAGCCGGTCTTGGCGCAAGAAACCCTCGGTGGTCGGGGCCCCCCGATCGCCGTCGAACCACTAAGCACCAAGGGGTCAGCATGAAACATTTGGGTCGAGTGCTGGTGGCGATGATCGCCGCCATCGCGGCGTTGTTCGTCGGGACAGGCACTTCACACGCAGGTTTGGACAACGAACTCAGTCTGGTTGACGGCGGTGGCCGCACGATGACCGTTCAGCAGTGGGACACCTACCTCAACGGTGTGTTTCCCCTGGACCGCAACCGGCTGACTCGTGAGTGGTTCCACTCCGGCAAGGCCGTCTACAGCGTCGTCGGCCCGGGTGCCGATGAGTTCGCGGGCACCTTGGAGCTGGGCTACCAGGTCGGCTTCCCGTGGTCGCTGGGCGTGGGCATCAACTTCAGCTACACCACCCCCAACATCCTGCTCGACGACGCCAACATCTCCCCGACGGGTTTCAACCCGCTGGGCTCGGTCATCACCCCGAACCTGTTCCCGGGTGTGTCGATCAGCGCCGACCTGGGCAACGGCCCCGGCATCCAGGAAGTCGCCACCTTCTCGGTGGACGTCTCGGGCCCCAACGGCTCGGTCGCCGTGGCCAACGCCCACGGCACCGTCACCGGTGCCGCCGGCGGCGTGCTGCTGCGCCCCTTCGCCCGCCTCATCTCCAAGGCCGGTGACAGCGTCACCACCTACGGCGAACCCTGGAACATGAACTGATCGACCGCGTCTGACCCCCGCTTAGGGTGGGGCGGTTGGGCTGACTAGCCCAGCCGCTCCACCGCGGCGGCGATTCGTTCGTCCGTCGCGGTCAGAGCCACCCGAACGTGCTGCGCACCCCGGGCTCCGTAGAACTCCCCGGGGGCGACCAGAATGCCACGCTCGGCCAGGCAGGACAGTGTCGTCCGGCAGGGCTCACCGCGAGTAGCCCACAGATACAGTCCCGCCTCGGAATCGTCGACGGTGAAATCCGCTGACCGCATCGCGGCGAGCAGGACATCGCGGCGGCGCGCATAGCGCTGCCGCTGCTCGAGTTCATGCGCGTCGTCGTCGAGTGCGGCCACCATCGCGGCCTGGACCGGCGTCGGCACCATCATCCCGGCGTGTTTACGCACCGCCAACAGCTCGGCGACCACATCAGGGTCGCCGGCAACGAACCCGGCGCGATACCCCGCCAGTGACGAGCTCTTCGACAGCGAGTGCACCGCCAGCAACCCGGAGTGGTCACCGCCGCTGACCGAGGGATGCAGCACCGAGGTCGGCTCCGCCTCCCACGCCAGACCCAGATAGCACTCGTCGGACACCACCAGCGTGCCGCGCTCGCGCGCCCATTCGACGACCTTGCGCAGATGGTCGCGGCCCAGCACCTTGCCCGTCGGGTTGCTCGGGGAGTTGATGAACATCACCGCGGGCGATTCGGGTCCGAGCTGGGTCACCGAATCGGCCGGGATCACCCGTGCACCCGCCAGCCGCGCACCCACGTCATACGTCGGATAGGCCAGTTCTGGCACCACGACCACGTCATCGGCACCCACGCCAAGCAGGGTCGGCAGCCATGCGATCAGTTCCTTGGTGCCGATGACCGGCAACACTGCCTGCTCGGCCAGCCCGGTGATCCCGTAGCGCCGGTGCAGCGCGGCCACCGCTGAGGCGCGCAGCGCCGGCGTGCCTGCGGTCGTCGGATAGCCCGGTGCGCTACTGGCCGCGGCGAGTGCCTCCCGGATCACCGGGGCCACCTCGTCCACGGGGGTGCCCACCGACAGGTCGACGATGCCGCCGGGGTGCGCCCGCGCGGTGGCCGTCACCTCGGCGAGGGTGTCCCACGGAAAGACCGGCAGCGCACCAGACACAGGGCGGCGCCGCACACGCAACGGGATGGGAGGCGTCAGTCCTCTTCCTTGGGCGGCAGATCCTTGACAACTTGCGGATCGTTGTCGGTCTGCCCGACCTTCGAGGCCCCGCCCGGCGAACCGAGCTCGGCGAAGAAGTCGGCATTGATCTGGGTGTACGCCGACCACTGATCCGGGACGTCGTCCTCGTAGTAGATCGCCTCGACGGGGCAGACCGGCTCACACGCGCCACAGTCCACGCACTCATCGGGGTGGATGAACAACATGCGCGCACCCTCGTAGATGCAGTCGACCGGGCATTCCTCAATGCATGCCTTGTCCTTGATGTCGACGCAGGGTTCGGCAATCGTGTACGTCACTGAGGTTCTCCTCGGTCTGTCTACTCGTCGGGGTGGCTGTTATTCGGTGTGGCTGTGTGTCTAGCGCGGGCGCTGGGAACGCCCAGTATCCGATGCCGGTCGCCGGATAGCCGACCCAGTGTGCCCTAACTTGTCGGGTACCCAGTACCAGTTCACTGAGGTGTTCCGCGCGGTAACTGATACTAGACGTTTCGTATATTAACTAGCCACAGCCGCAGATGCAGCGACGACACCGTCAGCGCGTCAACATCCGCATAGCAACCTGCTCCCTACGTCAGCTCCTGAACGCGCAGGATGTCGCGAACGCGTCCGGTCAGGCCGCGCGCTCGGCGTACGTGGTGGTGCGTTGGCGGGCCGGGCGGCCGATGCCCTCGGCGATGGCGACCAGTTCCTCGACCGACTTCGCCGATCCGTTCTCCGAACCAGCCATCCGGGAGATGGTCTCCTCCATCAGGGTGCCACCGAGATCGTTGGCACCACCTTGGAGCATCACCTGGGTGCGTTCGACACCGAGCTTCACCCAGCTGGTCTGGATGTTGTCGATCCTGCCGTGCAGCATGATTCGCGCCAGCGCATGCACCGCGCGGTTGTCGCGATGCGTCGGGCCGGGGCGAGCGGCTCCGGCGAGGTACAGCGGCGAGGACTGGTGCACGAACGGCAGCGGCACGAATTCGGTGAAACCGCCTGTGCGGTCCTGGATTCCGCGCAGCACGTTGAGATGACCGACCCAGTGTTTCGGGGTGTCGACGTGGCCGTACATCATCGTCGAACTGGAGCGCAGCCCCACTTCGTGGGCGGTGGTGACGACGTCGATCCACTCCGAGGTCGGCAGCTTGCCCTTGGTCAGCACCCAGCGCACCTCGTCGTCGAGGATCTCCGCGGCAGTACCGGGGATGCTGCCGAGGCCGGCCTCGAACAGGCTGGTCAGCCACTCCCGCAGCGAGAGTCCGCTGCGGGTGACGCCGTTGGAGATCTCCATGGGCGAGAAGGCATGCACGTGCATGGAAGGCACCCGCGCCTTGACCGCGCGCACCAGATCGGCGTAACCGGTGACCGGTAGCTCGGGGTCGATACCGCCCTGCATGCACACCTCGGTGGCACCGGCCACGTGTGCTTCCCACGCCCGGTCGGCGACCTCGCCGGTGGACAGCGAGAACGCATCCGCATCGCCCTTGCGTTGCGCGAACGCGCAGAACCGGCAGCCGGTGTAGCAGATGTTGGTGAAGTTGATATTCCGGTTCACCACGAAGGTCACGTCATCGCCCACCACGTCGCGCCGCAGTGAATTCGCCAGTGCGGTAACGGCTTCCAACGCCGGACCCTCTGCGGTGGCCAGCGCCAGATATTCGTCGTCGCTGCAACCGGCCGGGTCGCGTTCGGCCGAGCGGAGCGCGGCAAGCACATCGGTGTCGACGCGCTCGGGTGCGCGGGCAGCCAGCTCGTGCACCTTCTCGCGGATGGACTCCCAGTCGCCGAACGCGCTGTCCAGATCGGATCGGGTTTCGGTGCGGCGGCCCTCGGTGTCGATGGACTCGTGCAGATCGGTGCGCCCCAGCGATTCCGTCGCCTCGTCCGGTTCCTGCCACGGCAGTCCGACCGGATTCACGTCGCGGGCCCAGCCGGTCTCCGGATCGGCCAGCGCGTTGACGTGTGCGCGGACTCGGGGATCGATCCAGGCCGAGCCGGCCTGAACATATTTGGGTTGCGCCGTCAGCCGCTGCACCAGGTCGTAGCCGGCCTCGGCAGTGACTGCGGCCAATTCGTCGAGCGCGGGCCACGGCCGTTCGGGGTTGACGTGGTCCGGGGTCAGCGGCGAGACGCCACCCCAGTCGTCGATGCCGGCCCCGATCAGCGCAAGGCACTCGGCGCGCGACACCAGGTTCGGTGGCGCCTGGATGCGCATCCCCGGGCCGAGCACCAGCCGCGACACCGCGATGGTGGCCAGGAAGTCGTCGATGCCGGCATCGGGCGTCGCGGCCATCGCGGTGTGGTCCTTGGCCCGGAAGTTCTGCACGATGACTTCCTGGATGTGCCCGAACTCTTTGTGCGACTTGCGAATCGCGTGAATGGTCTCGGCGCGCTCGGTCAGGTTCTCGCCGATGCCGACCAGCAGGCCGGTGGTGAACGGGATCGACAGCCGACCGGCGTCGGTCAGGGTGCGCAACCGCACCTCGGGATCCTTGTCGGGGCTGCCGTAATGCGCCTCCCCCTTGGTCTCGAAGAGCCGGCGCGACGTCGTCTCGAGCATCATGCCCATCGACGGCGCCACTGGCTTCAGCCGGGACAGTTCCGCCCACGACATGACGCCGGGATTCAGATGCGGCAGGAGACCGGTCTCCTCGAGCACCCGGATCGCCATCGCCCGTACGTAGTCCAGCGTGGAGTCGTAGCCCCGCTCATCGAGCCACTGACGAGCCTCGTCCCAGCGCGCTTCCGGACGGTCACCGAGGGTGAACAAGGCTTCTTTGCAACCCAATTCGGCGCCGCGTCGCGCAACGTCGAGTATCTCGTCGGGCTCCATGAACATCCCGCGGCCCTCGGCGCGCAGCTTGCCGGGCACCGTGACGAACGTGCAGTAATGGCAGGTGTCGCGGCACAGGTGGGTGACGGGGATGAACACCTTGCGTGAATAACTGACCGGCAGCCGGCCCGTCGCACCGCGGCGGCCGCCCGATTCCAGGCCGGCGTCACGCACTCGGGCGGCACTGGCGCACAGATCCGCGAGATCCTCGCCCCGGGCGGTCAGTGCGATCGTCGCCTCGTCGACGTTGAGGGCGACACCGTCGCGGGCTCGACGCAGAACGCGTCTCATCGCGGCAGGCGAGGGAGCTTCGGTCCGCGGCGGAACCACCGGGATGGGCAGCGGACTACTTGGCTGCGAGTTCAGGGCCACTCCCGGGTAACCGTCCAGAGCTGGGAAATCATCCGCGCGTCTCACGATCTGAAACTCGGGTGACAGACATGGTCCACACAGTAGTCCGCGCAGTTAACAGCGCGACCCGGTGTCTCAACGGCTCACAAAGATCCAGACACGGCAAAGAATTCTGTAACACCGCGCCGCCAGCAACGTAAATTGTCGTTATTAGCTGTATTCCAAGCAGGGGGTTTGCCATGATCGTGTCCGCCCGTTCCTATCTGACGGCAGGGGTGGCGGCGATGGTCGTCGGGGCCATGGCGATCTCCCCCGTGCAGCCACCGGCACCGGCCTCGATCACGGCGGACACCGTACGGCTGTCCGCGGCGGTACAGCCCCTGGTCAACCAGGTCAACAGCGCCGCAGCGGGGCTGGGCCAGACCTCCCCGGCAGCGGCGGCGCAGCAACCCCAGGCGCAGAAAACAGCACAGGCCAACAACAACGTCTCGGACGCCATCGACGCGGCGTACGGGGTGATCATGTACTGGGCGGACTACCTCGCCCTGGACCTGGGGCCGTATTTACTGGGATGGATCCCGTTCGGCTATCTCATCAGCGACCAGATCTACATCTGGTACCCGAACTTCACGGTGCCGCTGGCTGACAGCTTCGTCTACGACTTCCTCGACCCAGTGGTCAACGACTTCTGGAACCCGACCGTGTGGCGCGACGGGCTGACCGCCATCGCCAACACCACCCGCGTGGGGCTGAGCACCGTGGTCCAGCAAGAGGTCGCCTACTTCTGGAGCCTGCAGTGGTTCCCGTTCCCACTGCCACCGCTTCCGCCGCTGCCGTTCGCCGCATCCAGGGTGCCCGCCGCCGCGGCGAGTGCTGCCGAAGCTACCGAGGCTGCGCCGACGCCCAAGTCGACCGTCAGGTCGGCCACCAGCCGTGCGGCCCGCCCCCAGGCGGCCGACCCATCGACGGACGCCCCCTCGGCAGACACACTCACCGCCGCGACCGACACCGACACCGACACCACCGCTACCGCATCGAAGACCGTCAACGCCAACGCCGCAGATGCGACGTCCGGCACGAGTGGCTCGGCCAAGGCGGGCAGCGGCGCCGCGAAGAAGTCGTCCACGGCCGGCTCCGCACGCAGCCACGGCGCGAAGGCGGGCAAGGCCGCCAAGTAAGTCTCAGCCAGGACGGTTGTTGTGCCGCCACAGGAACAACGCCGGCGGCGCGGCTCCCAGCGCCAGGAACACCAACACCGAGTAGGCCATCACGCCGGGGCCACCGAAGACGATGTCGCCGCCGGGCCCGCCGAGGGTCAGGGCGGCGACGGTGACCAGCCACGTCAGCAATGGCAGCGCGGCAAGGCGGGCGGAATCCGTCCAGTGCACGGCCGCCCACACCAGGGCGAGATTCACCAGCCCACTGGCCAATGCGCTGATCGGGAACGGCACCGCGCCGAGATAGAGCGGCAGAAACAGGGCGCCGGTCAACGCGGAGATGACACCGTCGACGGCAAGCAGAGCGAGCACCACAGTGCGGATGGCCGGGCCTACTGCCCGAAGTCGAGACCGGCCAGAAGGTCCGTCTCCCAACCACGTTCGTCGGTCGGACCCGCGGTGCCCTCGACGAGCACATAGTGTTCGGCGGCCAGCACGGGCAGGACGAGCTTGTTGGACAGAGTGAAAGCCCGCCCGGTCGGACCGACCAGCATCTGGGTGGCGTGCGCGGCGTAGGCGTCCACCTTGGCGGCCACATGTTCGGGCGCCTCGACGACGGCGGTGATCTTCTCGTCGGCGAAACCGAATTCGACGTCGGCGGGCGGCAGGATCCAGTCCGCCAACACGTCCTCATCCCGCAGCGCGTTGACGCCATCCCGAAAAGCACTGGCCCCGATGACACCCCAGTAGAACTTCGGCACTTTCCACGTCGTGGCGGCGAGGGCGGCCGTCGTGATCCGGTGGGTCTGGATGTGGTCGGGGTGCCCGTAGCCGCCGTCGGGGTCGTAGGTGGCGACGACATGGGGTCGCAACTCGTCGATGACAGCGGCGAGCAGGCCGACGGCCTCGTCGAAATCGGCGTCGACGAACTTGGTGTGACTGCGCGCAGGCGTGCCGGCCATGCCCGAGTCGCGCCACCGGCCGGCACCACCGAGGAACCGTGGCCCCGGCAGGCCCAACTTCTGCAGCGCTGTCGTCAGTTCGGCGATCCGGTAGCCACCGAGCTGGTCGGCTTCGTCGACCCCAAGGCGCAGCCATCGGTCGTCGATGATCTCGCCCTCTTCGCCGAGGGTGCAGGTCACGACGGTGACCTCGGCGCCCCGCTGGACGTAGCGCGCGATGGTGACGCCGTTGTTCATCGTCTCGTCGTCGGGGTGGGCGTGCACGAACAACAAGCGCGGAGTCTCCTGCGAAGCCACGAGCGTCACCCTACCGGGGCCGGTGACATAGATTCGGCCCGTGAACCGACGCCACCTGGAGTTCGGCTGCGCGGTCATAGCGATCGGTCTGCTGGCAGGGCTCGCCGGCGCCGCGACGACCGTGGTGCTGCACGGCGTCGAGCACCTCACCTATCACTACAGCTTCGGAACCCTGCTGGACGGCGTCACCGGTTCGAGCCCGGTGCGGCGCGCGGTGGGCCCGATGATCGGCGGCGCCCTGGCGGGCCTGGGCTGGTGGCTGCTTCGGCGACGGACGCGGGTGCCGTCGCTGACCGACGCCATCAACGCACCCGGGCCGATGCAGCGGCTGGCGCTGACGATCGACGCCGGGCTTCAGGTCCTGCTGGTCGGCGCGGGCGCGTCACTGGGCCGGGAGGGCGCGCCGCGCCAGTTCGCCGCCGCGCTGGGCGATCTGGGCACCTCGCGGTGGACCCTGGACGCCGACGACCGTCGAACCCTGCTCGGCTGTGCCGCGGGTGCGGGTCTGGCGGCGGTCTACAGCGTGCCGATGGGCGGCGCCCTGTTCGCCATCCAGATCGTGCTGCGTAGCTGGAGTCTGCGTACCGTCGGGACGGCGTTGATCACCTCGAGCATCGCGGTGGCGGTGGCCGCCCCGGTGACCCACCTCGACGTGCCGTTGCACTGGCCCAATCCCGACTTGTCCTATCTGCTGACCGGGTTCGCGATCCTGCTCGCCCCGCTGGCGCTCGCCGTCGGCAGAGGATTCAACCGACTGATGGACTACGCCCGAGCTCATCGAGTCGGCGACTCGTGGCTCCTGATCCCGGCGATCGCGACCGCCGGACTGGTCATCGGTGTGCTCTCCCACTGGTGGCCCGAGCTGCCGGGCAACGGCAAGAGCGTGCTGACCGTCAGCGTCGCCGACGGCCTGACCCTCACCTCGGCCGGAATCATCCTGCTGCTCAAGCCACTGCTGACCGCGTTTTTCCTGCGCACCGGCGCGGTCGGCGGGATGCTCACCCCCGCGCTGGCGACCGGTGCGGCGATGGGCTCGGTGGTGGCGATCGCGGTAAACACCTGGACACCGTTGACGGTCAACGTGCCCGCGGTGTCACTGGCCTGCGCGGCGGGCGTGCTGGCCATCACCCAGGGCGCACCCGCCTGGGCCGCACTGTTCGTGTGGGAGCTGGCCCGACCGCCGTTGTGGCTGCTGATCGTCTTCGCCGCCGCGGCGTTCGCCGCCCACCTGCTCGACAGTCTGCTCAAGCAGCGGACCGCGCTTCATGCGCACCCGAGCACTGACAACGGCCGCCACATCGGGTAGAAGGACTCTCGTGGAGAACTCGCCGCTTCAGAGTGCAATGTCCCGCCGACTGCACCGACGTGCGATCGCCAACGGTGAGATCAGCGTGCCCGCCGTGCCCGGCATGCTCGAAGAGTATGTGGCCATGTGTGCCGGTCTCTTCGGGAGCCTGGGCCGGGGGTTCACCGACGAGCAGCTCGACAACCTCCGTGACATCCTGCGCGACCAGCTGAACGAAGCCTTCGCCGCGTCACCGCGCTCGGAGATCGTGATCAGCTACGAGGCGCCGGTCGGAATGCTGGTGAACTACCACGTCAAGTGCCGGTGGTGGTCGGTCGAGGGCGCCTACGAGAACTGGATCGCCACGCGCGAACCTCCGCTGTTCGGTTCCGAGCCCGACGCACGCGTGTGGGACCTGGCCGGCGAGGCGGTCGATCCCCGCAACTACCCGATCCTCGATCTGGGTGCGGGCACCGGACGCAATGCCCTGGCACTGGCCCGGCGTGGCCATCCCGTCGATGCGGTGGAGATGACACCGTCGTTCGCCGAGTCCATCCTCGTCGCGGCACAGCGGGACTCGCTGCCCGTCCGGGTGCTGCAGCGCGACATCTTCGCGACGCTGGCCGATCTGCGCCGCGACTACCAGCTGATCCTGTTGTCCGAGGTGGTGTCCGACTTCCGCTCACCGGACCAGCTGCGCGGCGTGTTCAACATGGCGTCGCACTGCCTGGCTCCCGGCGGCCGGCTGGTGTTCAACGCGTTCGTCGCGCACCGCTCCTACACGCCCGACGAAAGTGCCCTTCAGCTGGGCCAACAGTGCTACACGACGATCTTCACTCAGGCGCAGATGACCGATGCGCTGGCGGGATTCCCGCTGGCGCTGGTGTCCGACGAGTCGGTGTACGACTACGAGCAGGCCCACCTACCCGCGGAATCATGGCCTCCGACCAGCTGGTACGCCGATTGGGTCAGCGGCATGGACGTGTTCGACGTTCCTCGCTCAGATCGCCCGATCGAGATGCGGTGGCTGGTTTACGAGAAGCCCAACGTGGCCGGCCGGCCCGAGCTCGGCTGACGCCGGGTCTAATTTGCTGGCGTCGTACCAGGCCATGTACCCATCCGGTGACCCCCATCACAGCCCCGAATAGCGCCCATGCCACCGAGAGTCGTTCGCGGGTATTTGCCAGCGCCAAGACCCTCAGCTGCGCTTAAGGCGTCGCTCCCGCCGGATTGGATTGGCCCGCAAGGAATTTCTCCCGAGCCGCCGCCGACCGCCGCTGACGGCATGGCAAAAATTCTCAGGAAGAGTCTTTAGCCTTATCAGCCTCCTCTCAGGTATCGTTCTTCCTTAGCTGTGCCGCAAACAGCGGAGGGAGACGGCATGCGAAGGGCTTTGGGGCCATTCCTGACCACAGGAGTGGCATTGGTGGCGGCCACTGTGGTCGTTGCCAACCCCGTTGCGCCGCCGTCGAGGGACATGCAGATCTCGACCACGCAGTTGTCGACCAGCCCCGACCTACTCAGCCCCTCCGATAAATCGCTGCTCAGTGCGCTCTCGCCGGCGCTTTCGGCAGAAAGTATTGCCCCGGCGCTCGCGCAGATCCTGGCCGCGCTGGCCGCCGACGCCGACCGCATCAGCCGCGAGGTCACCTCCGAGGTGAGCCCTGATTTGCTGGCCGCGGCTGCGGTGCCCGAGCAAACCGGCTACCGGTCCGAGCCGCTTCCCGGCGCATTCGCCGCATCGGCCAACGCAACACCGGACATCCCGACGAGCTTTGCCACGCCCGTCGCAACCGACGTGCAGCAAGTGCTCAACGGCCTGGTCGCGGACACCTCCTACCTGGGCGGGACAGTCGTCGAGGCAGCGTATGCCGTGGTGGACGTCATCATCAGGGCGCCACAGTTCGTCTTCACCGCCGTCATTGATCTGCTCAACGGCGACATCGCGGGCGCACTGGACACCGTCCGCTCGGCCATCAAGGCGGTCCTGGGCCCCGTGGTGATCCTCCTCGACGGGATCAGGAACGTGCTCTTCGGCCGAGAGGTGGTCAAGGCACCATCGACCGCGGCGACCACGCCCACCAAGCTGCAGGAAAACGCGACCGACACCGAACAGGCCACCACCGACAACACGCCGGCGAGCCCGAACCGGGACGGGAAAGGCAACTCGAACCGCAAGCGTTCCGGCGCGCCGTCGGCCGGCACCACCCGTCGCACCACCACGACGCCGACGTCAACCGAGGACCAACCGACGCCTGCGGCCGACGACACCGCGCAGACCCCGACCGCCGCCCGTACCCACGGCACCGGCAAGGCGGCGGCGCCGACGCGGTCCAAGACTCCGTCGGGCCGGGATACGAAGTCCACCGCGGGCTCCAACTCGTCCTCCGAGTGACGCCGGGCGGGCCGACTCGGGTCTGCAGACTCAAACAATTCGCTTAGCTCGATCGGCAATTCGCCGTCCTCCAAGACTTTGCTGAGGTAGCTTTCGCTGGTAGGTCAACACGGGGAAGGGGCCCTGATATGTCTGCCGCAATGAGTTCGCTCTTCAAGACCAGCATCGCGCTCGCGGGGGCGGGCGTCATCGCCGTCAGCCCATTGGTCCCCAGCCAAGAGGCGCGGATCGCGACCGTGCACCTGCCGCAGATCCAGCTCACGGATCTGACGGTTCCCGCGTTCGGGGCCATCCCCTACCAAATCGGCATCAACGTCCTTGGCGACATCATCGCCGCGGCACCTATCCTGCTCGGCAGCACGCAGCAGTGCGCGACCTACTGCCTCGGGCCGAACACTCCGGCACCCGATCCGAACTACGCCCCGTTCACCGGCTGGGGGCTGGTCGGACTGGGCAAGGGTCTGATCTCGAGCCCGCTCGCGTTCATCGCCGCACTGCAGGCCGGCCGGAATGTCGCGCAGGCGCTCGGCGTGGCACTGCTCGCCATCCAGGTTCCGATCGCGAACACGTTCAGCCTGCTGGTCGCGCCGCGCATGCCCGACGGTGGTTTCGAACTGCGACCGACCCTGGACCGGGTGTTCGCCGCCTCCAAGCACGCCGTCGACTACGCGGTCAACATCACCGCGCAGGCGCTGGTCACCGGACCGCTGACGGTCCTGGGCGGCGCCGTCGAGGGTGCGACAGTGTTCGCGGGAACGCTGGCCCAGACCGGTAGTTTCGCCACCGCGTTCGCCGCCGGTCGCGTGCCGATCCAGTCCTCGGTCCGAACCGCCGCAACCGACCTCGTCAACGAGATCAACGAAGGACGCTCGACCATCTACGCCGACCTCACCGCAGGACCCGGGCCGACAACCATGCCGATCCCCACGGTCCCGCCGCCGACGGCGGCCGCACGGGTGAGCAAGTCAGTCACTTCGGCGAAGTCGACGCCCGGTGCCAGTAGCAAACCCACTGCCGCCAAGAAGGGCGCCGCCGCCGGGTCGAAGCGCGCGCACAAGGCAGCTGCCGGATAGGCCGGATAGGCCTACTGCGCGGCCTTGGCCCACCGGCCGGCGTCACCGACGATGCCGACCGGCACCGCTCCGGTCAGGCTCACGTTCTGCACGCTCGGGCCCACCGCGACGATCGTGGTGTCCTGCAGGATCGGCAACACCGTCGACAGGTTCCACAGCCGCGGTTCGACCAGATTGATGACATCGTCGATCCTGGCCGAACCATCAAGGGCGGCATCGATATTGGGCTGGATGCTGCGATCACAGATGCCTGTGAGGTTCGACGGCGCCTGCACCAGTTCACCGGACTCCGGGGCGGGCGGCGGCAGGGCGGTCGGCGTCGTGGTGGTCACGCTCGGCGACGGACTCGATGACGGGGTCGGCGACGTGCTGGCCGGGGCCGGCGGGGCGGGGACGGCCGTCGCCTGCAAGGCCGGGCACCCATAACGGGACGCGAGCAACGTGGCCAGGTCGCCACCCGCGGCACGCCAGCCGACGATCGCGTCGACGCGGTTGTTCGCCAGCGCATCCCCGTAGAGCACCGGCGGATCCAGCGCCAGCACGGTCGCGGCGATGCCCACGCTGCGCAGCTGATCGGCCGCGGTGTTGGCGACCGCCACCGCCGTCGGGTCGTTGGCGGCCACGCCGATCACCAGCGACAGCGTCTCGCCGTCCTTGCTGATCCGGCCGCGGGTGATCTCCGGCGGGCCCGGCGCCGGGGTGGCCGTGCGAGACCCCGCTGACGGCGGCGGCTGCACCGGCGATTCGGTCGGTGTGCGGTCAATCTGGAAACCGGCCTGCTCGAGAAGTTCGAGCGACCGCTGCCGACCCAACGCCGGCGGCGCGGTGGGCACGTAGCCCGGATCGCTGGGCGCACGGACCTGCGCTTGAGCCAGAGTGACGGTGTTGTCGCTGCCTGCCCCCACCGCGGCGAGCAGATCCACGTCGAGCAGACCCAGCATCGCCTTGCGCACAGCCGGATCCGACAGCTTGGGCTCCGCGGCCCGCAGCGTCATCTGCATCAGCCGGGGGGTGACGATCCGCCCGGTACGCACATCAGGGATGGCGGACAGCTGCGCGAACGCCGACGAGCCGCCGTGTACCTGGGCCACCTGGGTGTCACCGTTGCGGATCGAGTCGGCCAACGCAGCGGGCGCGCCGGCGCGGCGGAACAGAATCTGATCGGGGTGGGCGGGCGGTCCCCAGAACCGGTCGTTGCGCGCCAGCAGGATCTCGTCGCGCTGGGGGTCGATGTTGTCCACCCGGAACTGGCCTGCGGTCACCGGCAGCGTACGGGCCAAGCCGGCCGGGAAACCGCCAGGAACGTCCTTGACGATGTGAGCCGGCAGCAGATCGTTGAACAGCTCCCGCCATGCCGGGTACGGCTGGGCGAACGTGACCACCGCGGTCTTGCCACCCTCGATCGACTGGACGCCGGTGATCAGGTCATAGCCCGCCGGGTCGACCACACCGGGCTGGCTGACCATCTGGCGCCACAGATACCAGAAGTCGTCGGCGGCGATCGGTGCGTTGTCGGTCCATGACGCCTCGGGGCGGATCTTGTAGGTGACGGTGAACGGGTTCTGGTTGGTCACCTCCGCCGAGACGAGCAGCGTCGGGTCCATCTCCCAGCGGGATCCGGTCGAGGTGGCCGGATCGGGCACCGGCCGGAACGAACTGGGCAGCACCAGCGCGCTGATGGCCGCGTTGACCGGGGACTGATCGGAGAGCAGATGCGGGTTGAAACCGGCACCGATCGAGTCGATGCCCATGATGATCTGGGTCGCCCTTTGCGGGGGCGGGGCCGGCGCATCCGTCGTCTCAGTGCTCTGCGGTGCGGGCGGCGGGCTGACCGTACATGCGGCCGTGACCAGCACGGACACGAACACAGCCAGGGCTTGCAGGCTGCGTTGTCGGGTCGGCACGCCCATCAGAGTAGCGACACGTCGCCCCACGGCTGTCGGAGCCGAGACGAGCGTCAGCCTCTGGTCTTGGCTCTGGACTTGGCCCGCGCCCGGCTGGTGGCGTCGAGTTCGACCTTGCGCACCCGGACGACCTCCGGGGTCACCTCCACGCATTCATCCTCGGCACAGAACTCCATGGCCAGCTCGAGGCCCATTTCCAGCGGGCGGGCCAGCGTCTCGAAGACGTCGGCCGTCGAGGAGCGCATGTTGGTCAGCTTCTTCTCGCGCGTCGCGTTGATGTCGAGGTCCTCGGCGCGCGGGTTGATGCCCACGACCTGACCCTCGTAGGTGTCGTCGCCCGGCTCGACGAAGAACTGGCCGCGGTCGGACAGCTGAGTCATCGCGAACGGCGTGATCTTGCCGGTCCGGTCGGAGACCAGCGAACCCGTGTGACGGGCCCGGATCTCGCCAGCCCAGGGGCGGTAGCCCTCAAACACAGCATTGGCGATGCCGGTGCCGCGAGTCAGCGTCAGGAAGTCGGTGCGGAAACCGATCAAGCCACGGCTCGGCACGATGAAGTCCATCCGCACCCAGCCGGCAGCGTGGTTGGCCATCTCCTCCATGCGGCCCTTGCGGGCGGCCATCAACTGCGTGACCGCGCCGACGAACTCGTCGGGACAGTCGATGGTCATCGCTTCGAACGGCTCGTGCAGCTTGCCGTCGACGGTCCGGGTGACCACCTGCGGCTTACCGACGGTCAGCTCGAAACCTTCGCGCCGCATCTGCTCGACGAGGATGGCCAGCGCCAACTCGCCACGGCCCTGCACCTCCCAGGCGTCCGGACGGTCGATGTCGACGACCTTGATCGACACGTTGCCGACGAGTTCGGAATCCAAGCGGGACTTGACCATTCGCGCGGTCAGCTTGTGCCCCGAGACCTTCCCGGCCAACGGCGAGGTGTTGGTGCCGATGGTGACCGAGATCGCGGGCTCGTCGACGGTGATACGCGGCAGCGCGTGCGCATGGTCCACGTCGGCCAGGGTGTCGCCGATCATGATTTCGGGCATGCCGGCGACGGCCACGATGTCCCCGGCGATGGCCTCGTCCGTGCTGGAGCGTTCGACGCCCTCGGTGGCAAGGAGTTCGGTGATCTTGGCGTTGGTGATGACGGGGTGGCCGTCCACCTCACGCATCCAGGCGACCTGCTGGCCCTTCTTGATGCGGCCCTTGTAGATGCGGATCAGGGCCAGGCGGCCGAGGAACGCCGAGGCGTCGAGGTTGGTCACCAGCGCCTGCAATGGCGCCTCCGGGTCGCCCTGCGGCGGCGGGATGTGCTCGAGCAGCACATCGAAGAGCACGTCGAGGTTCTCCCCGTCGGGGTTCTCGCCGTTGGCGGGTTCGGTGGTGCTGGCGATGCCCGCCCGCCCTGATGCGTAGAGCGTCGGCAATCCGAGCGCGAATTCTGCCGCCTTCTGCGCTTCCTCATCGAGATCTGAGGCCACATCGAGCAGCAGGTCGTGGCTTTCGGAGACCACCTCGGCGATGCGGGCATCGGGGCGGTCGGTCTTGTTGACGCACAGGATCACCGGCAGGTGCGCGGTCAGCGCCTTGCGCAGCACGAACCGGGTCTGCGGCAGCGGTCCTTCCGAGGCGTCGACCAGCAGCAACACCCCGTCCACCATGGACAGGCCGCGCTCCACCTCACCGCCGAAGTCGGCGTGGCCGGGTGTGTCTATGACGTTGATCACGGTCATGGAACCGTCGGGGTGATGGCGGTGCACGGCGGTGTTTTTTGCCAGGATCGTGATGCCCTTTTCCTTCTCCAGGTCACCGGAGTCCATCAGG
The DNA here is from genome assembly GCF_033804465.1 of Mycobacterium sp. RTGN5. Classification (NCBI taxonomy): domain Bacteria; kingdom Bacillati; phylum Actinomycetota; class Actinomycetes; order Mycobacteriales; family Mycobacteriaceae; genus Mycobacterium; species Mycobacterium sp. RTGN5. Next base: position 613,148 of record NZ_JAPZLA010000003.1, on the reverse strand, counting down.
CGTTCGATCGTGTCGTCACCGCGGTGCGTCAGGGCACCGGACTGCCGCAACATGGCGTCTACCAGCGTCGTCTTGCCATGGTCGACGTGCGCCACAATGGCCACATTGCGGAAGTCTTGGTTGTTCACGTGCCTGATTCTCGCAGCGCAGGTGCCCTTTTGCGAAAACGAGGCAGCACAAGCAGGGCCGCACCAAGGAAACACAGGGCCCCGAGGAAGGTGCCGAGGTTCGCCAATAGCTCGTCCTCGGTGATCCCGGTGCGCCGCACAAACGCGCCAACCGCGGAGGCGCCGAAGGCGATCGACCCGATCATGTTGATCCACTCGGCCTGCCAGTCCCGCGAGCCCAACGCGATCAGGCCGATCGCGATCGAGGCTGCGACCACCCCCAGCGCCGCACTGACCAGGAAGGCAATGGAACCCAGGGCATCCGGGGCCCATACATAGTGGCGCCGCACTCCCGTCGCATGCGCCCACACCGCGCTGCCAGTGCTGATGTTGAACAGCACGGTTCCCGCGAATTGGATTGCCGCCGAAAGCCATTCCAGCTTCAGCGGCGGACCGGAGAGCACCAGTTGCATCCAGGCGGCGGAGGTGAAAAACCAGGATCCGATGAAGCACAGCCAGTTGGTGGCGCCCGCACCGGCAACGACGGAGACCCCGGGCAGGGTGGCCAGCGCGAAGAAGGACGAGCCGATGGCGAAGAGCCAGCACTGCCGCGACAGCGTCGACAGTGTCACCGCGCTCGGGTCCCCACACTGGGCATTGTCCCCACTCTGGGCATTTCAGCAGGCAACGCACACCGGACGCAAACCGTTCGGAGTTAGCCTGAACTACCACCGTCAATTGGAGGTCTGACATGACGGTTTACGAAGTTCTGACCATCGCGATCATCGTCGTCCTTGGCACCGCCGCAACCGCGGGCATCTATCTCGGCCTGCTCAACTGGATCGGCGCGGCGTACATCGTGCGATGTGCCACCTGTCGGCACCTGACGGTCTCGTCGGATCGCCAGCAGCCGCAGTCGTGTGCGCACTGCCGCCACCCCGTGCTCATGCACCCGGTGCATGCGGCACATCACCCTCGAGAATTCGCCGACGTGCGGGTCGCGAGGGACTCGCTGAAGTACTAGGACCCCGAGCGGCTGGAAAGCGGTGCGGTCGGAGTGAATTCAACGGGCATCGCTTCCAGCCCGCTGACGAAGTTGGCCGGCCGCAGCGGCAGCTCGGCGCCGTCAGCCAGTCGTAGATCCGGCAGCCGAGCCAGCACCCGCCGGGTCATGGCGGTCAGCTCGAGGCGAGCCAGCTGGTTGCCCAGACAGAAGTGGGTGCCGAAGCCGAAGCTGACGTGGTTGTTGGGCGCACGGTCGATGCGGAACACGTCGGGATCGCCGAAGACGGTCTCGTCGAAGTTGGCCGACTCGAACAGCAGCAGAATCTTTTCGCCGGCGTGCAGCTCGGTGCCGTGAAAGTCAGTGTCAGCGGTCAGGATTCGGCACATGTTCTTGATCGGTGAGGTCCAGCGCAGCATCTCCTCCACCGCACCGGGGAGCAACTCGGGATCATCGCGCACGGCCTGCCACTGCTCCGGGTGCCGGCTCAGTTCGGCGGTTCCGCCGGAGAGCGTGTGGCGGGTGGTCTCATCGCCGCCGATGAGGATCAGCAGTGTCTCGGCGAGGATCTGCTCGTCGGTGAGCTGCTGGCCGTCGACCTCCGCGGCGATCAGGACACTGACCAGGTCGTCGGCCGGTTCCCGGCGGCGCGCCGCGAGGAAGTCGCCCATGAACGCGTTGTAGGCGACCAGCGCGTTGGCGGCCGTGGTCATCGATTCCACCGTGGCCACCGAGCTCAGCGCCACCACCATGTCGTCGGACCACGCCAGCAAGGTGGCATGGTCTTCGGGTGCCACACCGAGCATGTCGCCGATGACAGCCATCGGCAGCGGCGCGGCGAGGTCGCGGACGAAGTCGCACTCGCCGCGCTCACAGATCGCGTCGATCAGCGTATCGCACAGTCCTTCAATGGAATTCGCCTTGGCTTGAACCCGCTTGCGGGTGAAGCCGGAGTTGACCAGTTTGCGCCGCAACAGGTGCGCGGGATCGTCCATGTCGATCATGTGCGGCAGCGCCGGCGTGGTCGGGCGGATCCCGCCGGCATTGGAGAACAGTTCGGGCTGACGCTCGGCGTCGATCACCGCCCGGTAGCTGGCGGCGGCCGCCAGGCCGTTGCGGTCTCGGAAGACCGGCTGGTGTTCGCGCATCCAGCGGTAGGCATCCCGCGCCTCACCGCTGGCGTAGAACCGGCCGTCCATCAGATCGACGGCGGCGGTGACGTCCGTGAGCACGCCCCAGATCATAGGGCGACGGGCTCACGCCCCAAGGCGTTTCGAGAGCTCCGGCAGCCAGGCGCGGTCCGCGGGAACCCAGTCGAGCGATGCCAGCTCGTTCGCGTTCACCCAGCGCAGTTCGCGGTGGTCGTGCGGGTGCAGGGCGCCGCCGGATTGGGTGACGAGATAGGCACGCAGGACCAGCGACTCCCCGACGGCGACGTCGGCGCCGAGCCGCTCCCCGACGACGACGTCGACCCCTAGTTCCTCGCGTAGTTCCCGCACCAGTGCGGCGGCCTCGGTCTCCCCCGCGGCCACCTTGCCCCCGGGCAACTCCCAGAGCCCGGCGAGCTCCGGCGGCCGCTGCCGCTGGGCCACCAGAAGCGCCGGGCCGGAGATCAGGGCTCCGGCGACGACGATCTGGGTGGACATCGCGTCTGACGGTACTACCGTCGAAGCATGGCCGTATTAACCGAAGAACAAGTCGATTCCGCCATCAAGAATCTCGACGGCTGGGAGCGCGCCGACGGCGCCCTGCGCCGCTCGGTGAAGTTCCCGACCTTTCTCGACGGCATCGACGCCGTGCGCCGGGTCGGCGAACACGCTGAGAGTAAGGACCATCACCCCGACATTGACATTCGCTGGCGGACAGTCACTTTCGCCCTAGTAACCCATTCCGAGGGTGGCATCACCGACAAGGATGTGCAGATGGCGTCCGATATCAACGAGATTGTCGGCGACCGCTAGCCGCGATCCAGGCCAGCGTCGCCAGCGTCGCCACGATATAGATCAGACCGGGCCAGGCCAGATACCACGGCCGGCTGATCTGCCAGATCGTCGGCTGGGCGAAGCTCAGTAGCCACGGCACCCCGATCAGCGTGAGCACCAACCACCCCCAGCCCAGCAACCGCGCGCCCGCCCGGGTCCGCAACGGCCCGTGGATGAGCCAGATCATCAACGGCAGCAACCACACCCAGTGGTGGGTCCAGGAGATCGGGGAGATCAGCAGCCCGAACAGCTGCACCACCAGCAGCGAACCCAGCCGTTCGCCGTCCAGCGCGCGCCAGGCCAGCAGCGCCAGCACCGCCGTCACCGCGATGCCCGCCAACACGATCGGTCCATAACCGGCCTCGTGGCCGAGGATGCGCGAGATGGCGCCACGCCAGGACTGATTGAACGAGGTTCCGATCGGGCCGACGCGGCCGGCGTCACCGAGCAGGTCGGTGAAGTAGAAGCGGGCTTGCTGACCGATCACTGCGACGGACAGTCCGACGGTCGCGAAGAAGACGATCGCGGAGAAAGCCGCAGCTCCCCAGCGGCGCGCACCGAGGAAGTACAGCCCGGTGATGGCCGGGGTCAGCTTGATGCCGGCCGCCACGCCGACCAGCAGACCGGACAGCCACCACCGGCTGCTGTAGGCGGCGCACAGGACGGCCAGCACCAGGATGACGTTGATCTGGCCGTAGTCGAAGTTGCTGCGCAGCGGTTCGATCCAGATCCCGACGGCGGTCCACAGCATCGCGACGCGGTGGCCTTGCCGGGCCGGCACGCCGAGTAGCCGCTGGCTGACCCTGACCACCCCGTAGAGCGTGGCGATGATGCCGAGCTGCCAGCCGAAGGCGACCAGCCCGAACGGCAGCAAGTGCAGCGGGTAGAACACCAGCGCCGCGAACGGCGGGTAGGTGAATGGCAGCGGGAAGTCGGGGGTCTGGTCGGCGTAGACGTAGGAATACAGCGTGCCGGGGTGATCGAGCGCGCCCGCGCCGCCGAGATAGACATGCAGATCGACGAAGTTCGCGCCGTTGGGCACGAGGTAGGTCCACGCCAGCCGGGCCGCCACACTGACAATCAGGACCACCGGTGCCAGCCAGGCTGGCCGCGCCGCCGAGGCCGCCGAGGCCGCTGAGACCGTCGTGTCCACCGTGCGACTGTAGCGACGGATGCTGCGGCGGCGACTTGGGCGCGCTCGCGGGCGCCGCGCATCACCATCGGCCATCACTGCCGTAACGGTTCCATAAACACCACACGTGTCACTTGAGTAACTCTAGTAACGGACTACCTTCGGGTTCAGACCTGTACTCGAGGGATTGGGATAACCATGTCACGCATTTCAAAGCTGTTCGCTGCCAATACAATTGCGGCTGCCGGACTGTGCTCGGTCGCACTCGCACTGAGCCCGTCCGCCGCCGCCGATCCCGGCGTTTCGCCCGCCGTTCCCGGCATGCCCGGCCTCGCCATGCTGCAGCAACTCGCCACAAATCCGGCCGGCGCGGCGGCACTGCTGCAGACCGCCGCGACCGCACTCGGCGGCGCGTCGGCATTGACCGGCGCACCGTCAACCATGCCGGTCTCCCCGATCGGCGGCGTGCCGGCCACCATGCCGGTCTCCCCGATCGGCGGCGTGCCGGCCACCATGCCGGTCTCCCCGATCGGCGGCGTGCCGGCCACCGCTCCCGTTGCGGCGCCGGCGGCCAACGCCATTCCCGGCGGCAGCATCACCGCGCCGCTCATTCCGCTGCTGAACCAGCTCGGCGTGCCCGGTGACCTGGCCAGCCTGACGCCGTCGAACATGCCGTTCCCGGTCAAGGTCGGCGACAACCTGGCCGTCGGCGCGCCTGCGCCGGTAGCCCCGGTGTCCACCGAGGTCGCCGGACCGGCCGGGGTGCCTGCGGCCACCAGCCCGGCGATTGCGCCGACCACGGGTGGCGCTGGCCTCGGCGCGCTGCCGCTGCTGTCCGCTCTGCCCTGACCAACCACGACCCGATGAGGGAGTTCACCGTGCCGCAGATCGCCAAATTGGCTATCGGGCTGACCACCGCCGTGCTCGTGGCCGCGACCAACCTGGCGTTCAGCCCGGTCGCGGCCGCGGACCCGACCATCCCGCTGGATCCCGGCCAGCTGCCCGGCATGGACGCCATGCAGCTTCTTGGCCCGGTGGTCCAGCAGGCCGCGGGGAACCCCACATCGGCGCAGTCGCTGCTACTCGCGGCGGCTTCGCAGCTCGCTGGTAATGCCACCACGCCGGCCGGCTCGGCGGCGCTGGCCCAGCAGGTCACCAAGTTCGTGCAGGAGGGTGGGGCCGCCGGCCCGTCGGCCGCGATGCCTTCGGCGGCAACCCCCGCCGCCCAGGGTCTCAGCGGCGTCACACACGGCACGACGCCGCTGCTGACGCCCGGCCCCGGCAACGGTCCCATCCCCCTGCCTGAACACCTCACCGCACCCGTTGCGGCTGCTGGCGCCGACGCCCACATCCCGACCGGTATCGACCCGATGCACGCCGTCGGCCCGGTGCCCGACGCAATGCCCGAAGTGCCCACGCCGGTGACCGTGGTGACCCCGTCCGCGACACCGGGCGCGACGCCGGTCGGTAACTCGATCAATGTCGCGGCACCGACACCCGCGCCCGCGGCAGCCCCGAATTACGACCCGGCCACCCCGCCCACGCAGGACTTCATGTACCCGTCGATCAGCAACGGCTGCCAGAAGGACGGCGGCAACGTGATCGCGACCGCCATCTCGGTCGCCGGGCCGGCGAAGATCCCCACGCCCGGGCCGGCCGCCGGCCAGACCGCCTACGTGTTCACCGCAGTCGGCACCCCGGCGCCGGCCGCGGAGCAGAAGCTGCCGCTGAACGTCACCTGGGTCAACCTGACTACCGGCAAGTCCGGCAGCGCCACGCTGAAGCCCAACCCCGACATGAACTCTGCGGGCCCGACCACGCTGATGGCCATCGCCGACACCGGCTCGGGCAGCATCATGTCGACGATCTTCGGCCAGGTGACCACTATGGACAAGCAGTGCACCTTCATGCCGACGATCGGTTCGACCGTCGTGCCTTAACGGCTCGAAAACTCGAACGCCGAACCGACGTTACGCAGGAGAAGTGCAAGTAACTCCCTGCGTAACGTCGATCTCGGCGTTGGGGCTCAGTAGGCCATGAAAAGGATTTCGTCCCGGCCGTAATCCATGCCGGGGTGCGACGCCGCCAGGTGCGCCTGGGTGAGTTCGACCAGCTCGTCCTCGTCCTTGGCGCTGATCGCCTCGCCACACGGACAGTTGATGTGCGTCTTCATGGTGCCTCCCGTTATCCGGCTTTCGCCTTCGCTGCTGCTTTCATCTTCTTCTTGTACGCCCTGACCTCATCCAGCGACCCCTTGTCGACCACATCGGCGATCGACATGTGGGTGCCTGCCCTGCCGTAGTCACCGGCCGCCTCACGCCAGCCCGTGGGCGTGACGCCGTACTGCTTGCCCAGCAGAGCCAGGAAGATCTTGGCTTTCTGCTCACCGAAACCGGGCAGGGCCTTCAGCCGGCGCAACACCTCGGCGCCGTCGGGGTTGCCGTCGAGCCACAGTTGGGCGGCGTCGCCGTCGTAGCGGTCGACGATCTCGCGGGCCAGATCCTGCACCCGCTTGGCCATCGATCCCGGAAAACGGTGCACGGCAGGGGTTTTCGAAAACTTCTCGGTGAATTGCTCCGGATCGTAATCGGCGACCAGCCGAGGATCGATCCCGCCGATGCGTTCGACGATCTTGCGCGGCCCGGCGAACGCAACTTCCATGGGAATCTGCTGATCCAGCATCATTCCGGTCAGCAACGCGAACGGATCCTCACTCAACAGAACGTCGGACGCGGGATCCTGGGTGAGCTGCAGTCTCGCCATGGCGACAGTCTAGGACGACGATCGGGCCGGTTCGGGCATCTGTGCCGCTCAGGTGTGCAATCGTGGAGCGATTCCGCCGTGGATACACCCCTAGGAGACGGACATGAGACGGGTGATCGCACCTGCTGTTGCGGCGGTCGTCGCGGCAATCGCCTTGGCCGGCACGGCTCACGCGATACCAGACCAGGGCACGCCGGAGTTCGACGTGTACATGCAAGGCCTGCAACGCAATGGCTACAACCTCAATCCGGACACTGCGTGGCGCGTTGCTCATCAGGCGTGCATCGGCGGCATCCCGGGATATATCGGTCTGGAACTGGCCGCCCAAGGGGTCATCGGCCCCGGTGCGCAGGAGCGCGTTTTCGACGTGGCCCGGAAGTACGCCTGCCCGGTTCAGTAAGCCACGACGCATTTCGGGCGATGCCCCCTAGCTGTGGCTCCCCTCTCAATAGGCTGTGAACGTTCGGAGTTCACGACCACTGAGCTGAGGAGCACGCGGTGCCGACAACCGACCAGCCGTCACGGGAGACCCACCCGAGCGGCGCCGAATACCTGGCCGTACAGGCCAGTCCCGAATTCCAGGAGCTGCGGCACGCCCTGCGCCGCTTCGTCTTCCCGACCACGGCGTTCTTCCTGATCTGGTACGCCACCTACGTCGTGCTTGGCGCCTTCGCCCACGACTTCATGGCCATCAAAGTGTGGGGCAACATCAACGTCGGCCTGCTCATCGGGTTGGGCCAGTTCGTGACGACGTTCCTGATCACCGGTCTGTATGTGCGATTCGCCAACCGGGAACTCGACCCGCGCGCCGAAGCCATCCGCGCCGAGATGGAAGGCACCGCGAAGTGACCGTTCTCGCCGAAGCCAGCCGGATCGGCAACCCGACCGTCAACATCAGCATTTTTGTGGCCTTCGTGCTCATCACGCTGTTCATCGTGATCCGCGCCGGCCGCTCTAACACCAACGCCACCGAGTTCTTCACCGGCGGCCGTGCGTTCTCCGGACCGCAGAACGGAATCGCCATCGCCGGTGACTACCTTTCCGCGGCAAGTTTTCTCGGCATCGCAGGCGCGATCGCGGTGTATGGCTACGATGGCTTCCTCTACTCCATCGGCTTCCTGGTGGCGTGGCTGGTCGCCTTGCTGCTGGTAGCCGAATTGCTGCGCAACACAGGCAAATTCACGATGGCCGACGTGCTGAGCTTCCGGCTCAAGCAGCGGCCGGTGCGGGTGGCCGCGGCCACCTCGACGATGACGGTGTCGCTGTTCTACCTGCTGGCGCAGATGGCCGGCGCCGGTGGCCTGGTCGCGCTGTTGCTCGACGTCCAGGGCCGCACCGCCCAGTCCATCGTGATCGCGGTGGTCGGTGTGCTGATGATCGTCTACGTCCTGGTCGGCGGCATGAAGGGCACCACCTGGGTGCAGATCATCAAGGCCGTGCTGCTGATCGTCGGTGCGGCGGTCATGACCGTTATGGTGCTGGTGAAGTTCGGGTTCAACATCTCCGACATCCTCGGTTCGGCGCAGCACATGGTGCACGAGGCCACCACCAAGGGCGTGTCCAGCCGTGACGTGCTGGCCCCCGGCGCCCAGTACGGCGCCAACACCACCTCGAAGATCAACCTGCTGTCGCTGGGCCTGGCGCTGGTGCTGGGAACCGCGGGCCTGCCGCATGTGCTGATGCGCTTCTACACGGTGCCGACCGCGAAAGAGGCTCGGCGGTCAGTGGTTTGGGCGATCGGGCTGATCGGCGCGTTCTACCTGTTCACCCTTGCCCTCGGCTACGGCGCGGCGGCGATCGTCGGCCCGGACAAAATCCTGGCCGCACCCGGCGGGCAGAACTCGGCCGCGCCGCTGCTGGCGTTCCAGCTCGGTGGGGTGGTCTTGCTCGGCATCATCTCGGCGGTGGCGTTTGCCACCATCCTGGCTGTGGTCGCGGGCCTGACGATCACAGCGTCGGCGTCCTTCGCCCACGACGTGTACGCCAGTGTGCTCAAAAGCCACAAGGTGACTGAAGAGGAGCAGGTGCGGGTCTCCCGGATCACCGCGGTGGTGCTCGGTATCGCCGCAATCGGGTTGGGCATCCTGGCCAATGGCCAGAATGTCGCGTTCCTGGTGGCGCTGGCGTTCGCGGTGGCGGCTTCGGCCAACCTGCCGACGATCGTGTACTCGCTGTACTGGAAGCGATTCAACACCCGCGGCGCACTGTGGAGCATGTACGGCGGCCTGATCAGCTGCCTGCTGCTGATCGTGTTCTCGCCCGCCGTCTCGGGCAACAAGACCGCGATGATCCCCAGTGCCGACTTCGACTGGTTCCCACTGGCCAACCCCGGCATCGTGTCGATTCCGCTGGCGTTTCTGCTCGGCATCGTCGGGACGCTGACGTCATCCGACACCGGCGACCCGGAGATCAACGCCGAAATGGAAGTCCGGTCACTGACCGGCGTGGGTGCCGAGAAGGCGGTGTCGCACTAAGCCGCCAACGTAATGAGGTGAAAATCTCGTCGGGTCCGGGAATGGTGTGGGGGTGCCGACCACGTTGATGCCCTTATGGCCCTGACCCGGCGAAACTTCGCCTTCGCCCTGCTCGCGTATTCCTTCGCCGCGATCATGGTCGGCACAACGCTGCCCACCCCGCTGTACGCGCTGTACTCGGACCGCATGCATTTCGCTGTGTTGACGACGACGATCATCTACGCCACCTACGCCGGCGGGGTGTTGTTCGCGCTGCTGGTGTTCGGCAGTTGGTCGGACGTCATCGGCCGGCGTCCCGTGCTGCTGGCCGGCGCGGTGTGCGCACTGGCCAGTGCCGTGGTGTTCCTGATCGCGGATTCGGTACCGCTGCTGCTGGTCGGCCGAGTGCTGTCGGGGTTGTCAGCGGGCCTGTTCACCGGGACCGCCACCGCGGCGGTCATCGAAGCCGCGCCGCCGAGCTGGCGGGACCGCGCACCAGCGATGGCCACCATCGCCAATATCGGCGGGCTGGGCGCAGGGCCTGTACTGGCCGGCATCCTGGCCCAGTACGCGCCAGACCCGCTGCAGCTCACCTTCATCGTGCACATCGCGCTTGTCGCGCTGGTCGCGATCGCGGTCTTCCTGGTTCCCGAAACCGCCAGCCGGACCGGAAAGCTGGGGCTGCAGCGGCTTTCGGTGCCACCCGAGGTTCGACCGGTGTTCATCGTCGCCGCACTCGCCGCGTTCGCCGGGTTCGCCGTCACCGGCTTGTTCACCTCGGTGGCGCCGTCGATGCTCACCAACATCATCGGGATCGGTAATCATGCGCTGGCCGGTCTGATGGCCGGATCCATCTTCGGCGCCTCGGCGATCGCCCAGATCGCCGGTTCACGCATCGCACCGCAGCGCGCCGTCGCACTCGGCTGCGCCATCCTGGCCGTCGGCATGGGTGTTCTGGTTGTCGCGCTGCACTATTCGTCGCTGGCCGGCTTGATCGCCGCGGCGGTGGTGTCCGGCATCGGCCAGGGCATCAGCTTCAGCCGCGGGCTGGCCGCCGTCGCCGAGCGCACCCCTGCACAGCGCCGGGCCGAAGTCAGCTCCACCTATTTCGTGGTGGCCTACGTCGCGATTTCGATCCCGGTGATCGGCGAGGGCTTCGCCGCCCAGGCCTGGGGCCTGCGCACCGGTGGCACCGTGTTCGCCACCGCGGTCGGGGTGCTGGCGCTGGCCTGCCTGGCGGCCATCCTCTGGCAGGAATCCCGGGAGAAAATCAGATAGATCTACCTACGTCGAAGCGCTGAGCTTCTTCGCCGGCGCCGTGGCCAGTTGGGTGTCGTAGCGAGCCGACACGCGCTGGGGGCGGTGGCTGATGAAGCGCTACGCCAGGCCTTTCGGCCCGTCTTCTGGGATCGAACCCCCTGAAAAGCAGCAATCTAGGGCTGAATTTCTCGCCAAGGCAAAAGAATTCGTACAGCGAAACGGTCTGCCCGCGGCTAATCGCTAGCCGGCAGCGGCTTCGCTTCCTTCAACGTCAGCCGCTCTTCGCCGACTGTCAACGTGCCGCTTCCGGCCTTGGTGACCAGTACCTCGGCGCCACTCGCATCGACGTAGCGCTTGCCCATCGCGGTGCCGTCGGCGAACTTCGGGTCGATCTCGGCGGCGGACTTCGCACCGCCGATCGGGATCATCACCGTCCCGCCGCAACGCAGGTCATCGAGGCTGTCGGCAGTCTTGACCACGATCACCTGGGTGTCGTCGACCCTGCTCCGGAGGCGCGTGCCGTTCTTCACCATGCGTTCGTCCTCACTTCTCTGCATTCAGGCTCGCGACGATCTCGCGTCGCAGAATCTTGCCGGTCGCGTTGGTCGGTAATTCGTCGCGGAACACCACCCGGTCGGGGGTGCGTGAACCGCGAAGACTCTTGCGCACATATTCGCGCAGTTCCTCTGGGTCAGGGATGATTCCGGCAACGGGAACCACCACCGCGACGATCGCGTGACCCCACTGCGGATCATCGGCGCCAACCACGGCGACCTCGTGCACATGCGGGTGTTCGACCAGTACATCCTCGAGTTCTGCGGGTGCGATGTTCTCGCCGCCGCGGATGATCGTGTCGTCGGAGCGGCCGCCGATGAACAGGTAGCCCTCGTCGTCGAGCATGGCGATGTCCTTGGTGGGGAACCAGCCGTGTTCGTCGAGCACCGAGCCAATCCCGGTGTACTTGCCCGAAACCTGCTCACCCCGGACGTAGAGCTCGCCGGTCTCCCCCGGCCCGAGCACGGTGCCGTCCTCGCCGCGGATCTGCAGTTCGATACCGGGCACCGGTTGCCCCACCGAGCCCAGCCGCTTCGCCGCCGCCTGGTCGGTGCCACCGTTGACGGCGGCGTGGGCGGTCCGATGGTCATCAGGAGTGAGCACCGCGATGGTCGAGCTGGTCTCGGTCAACCCGTAGGCATTGACGAAGCCGGCGTGTGGCAGCAGCTCAAGCGCCTTGCGTACCAATGGAAGTCCGACCTTTGACCCGCCGTAGGCGAGGTTGCGTAGGGTCGGCAGCGCATGCTCACCGGACTCCAGCACCGTCACGATGCGGTCGAGCATCGTCGGAACGACGGTGGCATTGGTGACGCCCTCGTCCTGAATCAGCCTGATCCACTCACCGGCGTCGAAGTTCGGCAGGTACACCATCTTTCGGCCCGCATAGAGATTGGACAGGGCCGCGCTGACACCAGCGATGTGGTACGGGGGTACGCAGATCAGCGCGGCGTCAGATTCCTCCGCCGACGCAAACTCAACCGTGCCGGTGATGTAGGTGGTCAAATTGTTGTGAGTGAGCTCAACGGCTTTCGGCTTGGACGTGGTGCCCGAGGTGAAGAGCACAACGCCGACGTCGTCAGGGTCAGCGAATTCGGCGGCGGGTTCGGCAGTGCGGGCCGCCGCCAGGAAATCGTCCGAGTCCGTCACCTGCTTGCCAGCCGTGCCGATCATGTCGCGGTAGCGGGGATCGACGACCACCAGTGCGGCGGGCAGGCGTTCGATGAGGGCCCGGACGCCGTCGGCCGACAGTCGGTAGTTGATCGAGGTGAAGGTGCGTCCGGCGCGCGCCGAGGCGAACAGCAGCAGCGGCAACATGACGCCACCGGCACCCACGTACGCGACGTGCTCGCACCCGGATTCGACGATGACGCCTGCGCCGCCGTCGGCCAGGTCGCTGAGCTCCTGTGTGGTCAGGCGAAGGTCACCGGAGACGACAGCAACCCGGTCAGGATCACCTGACAGCGCCATCTCCAGCAGCAGCGAGATACTCATCGCGCCCGCATGTGAACGCACACAGCGAATCCCGAGAATGGCAACTGCGGGAATATTCTTCGTCCGCCGGTCTGCTCGGCCGGAGAAGACCCCCGACCAACATCGGACGCCCGCGTGCGAATTTGGCGCAGCAAAACAGGCTCCTGTCTATTCATCGCCACTACTGGCGCACATTACGGGTCATCTCTGGAGAGGAGACACGGGTGGACCCCTCACGTTCGACAAAGCCGGATTTGAACAAGGGTTTCGCGCGGCCGCGGTAGAGCCGTTTCGCATACCAAAGAGACGAGCCGATGCCGAGTGACACTGCAGCAGTCACCAACGCAGCTACCGTGAAATTGTCCACCATTCCTCATCTCGTCTCATGGGCCTAGCTCCATCGCCGGCCGACGCCAGCAGCTTGTTGATCACTTTGGGATGATCGCCCAGATGTCGTGGCGGCTGGCACTTGGAAGTCTGTCGCCAAGGCAAACGACCGCATCGCTGTTGGCCATGTATCACCTCCTTGGTAGTTCGGACGCGACAGCCATCGGAACCCCTGCACCTCCACCGGCGATGTGATGACACGGCTCGTCGGCGTTGAGGTTAGTATGCTTCTCGTTATTAAGAATACACATTCTCATAGTCACCGGTCACATTCGCTCAATTCGGTGGCCAGCGGACACCGACGAGGACAGCCGTTCGGCACTTCTCGACTAAGCCCGTAGCTCCGACGAGTCCACACCAGGATGGAGGGTCCGCATGATGCGAGATATCCGAGAGCTAGTTGGCCAGCCCGAGGCGTACGCCGCCGAGTTGAACCGGCGTTGGGGAGGCCTGATGAGCTATCGCTACATTGGCCGTCGCTTCGGAGTGATTGACGATGGCCCCGTGGAGGAGACGGTCACGATCCGCCGAGACATGCGGAATCCGTCAGGCGGACTTCTGCTGGCCGTTCTCAGCATCGCGTCACCCGAAGGCGGCAACATCACTGATCTAGAGGCCGTTCCTAATCCTGTCATTCACAGCTGTCAAGTACTCGACGCCGGCCGCGACGTAGCTCGGATCGAAATCATCTCCGAGACAGTCAAGCACGGCCGCCAGATGGCCTACAGCCGATCGCGGATAGTCGACGCCGATAAACCCGATCGGGTGCTGGCCCTCACCCAGGGGCAAGGAATCAGCATCGGAGTTCCGCCGAAGGGGCTGGAGAAGATGAATGTAGAAATCATGGAAGTAGCCGACTCTCCTACCCTTCCACCGCTTTGGCAGGCGTACGGCGGCCGCCGCAGGAACGACGGCTGCTGGGGGCTGCCTCAACTATCGATGGAAGTCGCCTCGCCGGACGCGGCGCTGCACATCGGGCCGCAGTTCGTGATCCTCGAGACGGCAGGGTTGGACGTCGCGTCACGTGCAACGGGTACCGATGCGCTCCAAGGCGTCTCGTCTCACGTCATGTTCGTTGCACGAGGCAAAGAAGGACCGTTCCGTGTCGAAGGACATGCGTTCGTGGGAGCAGACGAAACAGTCGCGGCGCGTCTCTACATTCACGATGAGGGAGCAGAAGACAAGTTGATCACGGCGGGCTCCTATGTGTTTCGCAGGGTCGCGACTGACTAGGTGGGGTCGCAGATACTGGGCGGCCATGTGCTGTCGGTGCCAGCCAGTGTCATCCCCAGCAGCGCCCGCCGTTACCGGTGCGGCGCGCTACCCGCTAGAGCGCCAGAGCGCGCCGAAGGACGGCACGAAGTTCATCCGCTTCGCGGCGACTGACACTGGCTTGCTGAACCATTCCCGACCCGTGAAAGGTGCCGGGAAATGCGTGTAGCTCGACTGATACGCCGGCCTGCATCAGTGCCTGGGCGTAGGCGATGCCCTCATCGCGTAACGGGTCGAACTCCATGACCGAGACGTAAGCGGAGGGAAGGCCTGCTAGGTCTGTGGCGCGAGCCGGTGCCGCGTAAACCGGAACGGGCGACCTGGGGCACATTCCTTGACCGAGATAGGCATCCCAGCTGGCAACGGCCTGGGGACTGGACCACATCGGAGTGTCATCGAATTCCCGCATGCTTGCCGTCTCGAGGCGATCATCGAGCTGTGGGACACCCAAACATTGAAACGCGATCGCTGGGCCCCCTCTATCGCGGGCGAGCAGCGCCAACCCAGCACACAGACCGCCGCCAGCACTTGATCCGTGGATCGCGATCCGGCTGGCGTCGATGCCCAGCGTGTCGCAGTTCTCGGCTAGCCACACCAGGCCGGCGTAACAGTCCTCGATCGCGGCCGGATAAGGATGCTCAGGTGCCAGTCGGTATTCGACACTTACTACGATGATCCCGAGATCTCTTGCCAAACTGGCAGTCTCGCCGTCAACCATGTCGATCGAGCCGACAATGAAGCCACCGCCGTGAACGTAATATAACGCGGCCGGCGCTACCACCTCGTCGGGTGTGTAGATGCGCAACCGTACGTTTGGCTCGCCGGCAGCACCAGCGACGCTTACATCACGGACGCCAACCCCTGCACGGTCATCTACGCGGGACGCCGAGGAGACCATCTCGGCTGCCAGGGCACGGATCACTTGGATGTCGCTGGTCTCGACGACCGGAATCAATGCCGCGATGGCGGCGAGCTCAGGATCAAATGCGTACGCCACAGCGCTCCTCTACCCGGACATCGCGCGCAACGGTGCGACTCATGCGTGATCCAGTGAGATCGGTGGTTATCATCTCAGAGAATCTATCATTCCGTGATAGATGAAGTGCTATTCTCACGTCCGTCCGGCGTTTAATCGCACCCACAGCCTGACAGGCAAACGGACTCAACCAATCAGCGTGCGAGGGGCGAGGAGGGTATGCCGGTGAATGGAGGCTTAGCGGCCGCGGCGATCACGGCGATCGCTTTCGTGGCAGGCCTCGATGGGTCAGCGCCCGCCCTTGCATCAGAAGGTAACTGGGGGCTCAACGGCTCATATGCCGCCACCTCGCTCGGAGACTGGGCGAAGACCAACGAGCGATACCAGGACGAAGCCACAATCAGAAGTATCTGGACGATATCCACGACGTGTGTCAGTCCGGTCCAGTGCACCGGTACGGTGACGAGCGACCTGGGTTGGAGCGCAAACGTTTACACAAAGACTGGCCTTTGGTACCTGAAACGCACCGTTGACAACTGGGAGCCTTGCCGGGACGGTACGTCGGCCGATGCTACCCAGATGTTCCGCTTCTATGGGGTTGATAGCGACGGTACGACGAAACCCGATTCGACAACGTATGCGGGCGAAGACATTACAACCGGACCTAGCGGCGCCTGCGGTAGGAATCTACCGCTTGTAATCAGAATGCCTTTCAAGCTGGAGAAGCTCTCCTAACCTGCTTCCCACGGCTGGCGGACCGAGGAATCGGATAGTCGGCGTCTCGGTGTTATCGACAGATATCTCTCGTCAGCACGCACACCGTGGCCCGGTGGCCGCCTGTCATTGCGCCTTGACCGCGGGGGCGACCTAAGCGCTGAGGCTGATTCGATTTACTGCCGAAACAAGTCCTTCCAGGTCTTGTGAGCACCCGGATCAGCGAGGTCTGGCTGTCGAAACACCTCGCCGTTTGGCAGCGCATATTCGCCGGTGCTCGGATTGTAGGTAGCCGCGGATACCGCGGGCGCAGCACCAGATCCATTGGTGCCAAACGAGCTCGGAGCAACGGATGGCTCTCCCGCGGCAGCCGGCGGCGGCATGGGGGCATCCGGCGGCAACGCGGGACTTCCCGGCGCGGCAGATCCAGCTACCGCTGGCGCATCGGGCGGACGCGGTGTTCCCTCGAGTGGACCAAAGATGTTCGCGTCGGGGTTAACCCGGCTATCGGGAGGGATGCCTTGCGAGATCAGATTCGGATCGAGTGGATAGGGGCCGAGCACGTGCTGATGCTGGGCTAACGGTTCGAATGGCTGGTCGCTGTCACATATTTGAACAGTCGGTGCGCGCTTGCCGGGCCGGTCCATGCAGGGGAAGTTGCGAGCGCCTCGAACGGCGATCGGCGAGTCCTGCGGTAGCTTGCAGTAGAGGCCGTCCGGGGTGTCAATGTCACTGAGGTCGGCCGGGGATCGCCACTGCGATGGCGGTAGAAATCCCGTCGTGCACGCTGGAGGGTCGCCAATGCTGAGACCGAATTCGCCTAACGCCATGCCCAATTCGTTGTTCATGGGCCCGCCTGCCTGCAGGCTGGCCACATATGGCGGAAGCAGAACGAGCAGTTGGCGGATCGAGTCGTGATATGTGACGCCGATCTGTCCGATACTGGTGAGGTTGGCTAGCAGGACCGGCAGCGTGGGCTTGACTTGCTCGAGGAGACGGGAAGCCTCATCGAGTGCGCCCGGCGCGGTTTGCAGAATATTGCGAACCTGAGGGTCGTTTGTGACGATCTGTCCGGTGAAACCGGCGAGACTGCGCGACCACTGTCGAATCGCATCGGTGGTCTCGACCTGCGAATCGAGAAGTGGCCGAGTGTCCTCGATCAGGGTGCGCGTCTGTCCTGCAACCCCTTTCAGGTCACCGGAGAGCCGGGATGCCGAGTCGAACAACGAACCAAGGTCGAAGCCAGCGCCGTTAAGACCGTTATACGACTCGTTGAGCAGCCCGCTGAGTTTGTCCTTGGGAATGCTGCCGACTAGTGCGCTCAGTTGGTCCAACATCGGACCGACAGGCTGCGGGATCGTCGCGTCACGTGCGGCGATCACCGATCCGTCCTGAAGGTACGGCGGTGAGTCGGTACGTGGATACAGGTCAACGTACTGTTCACCGACTGCCGAGACACTGCGCACCTCTGCCCGCAGGTCCGCCGGAATCTTCGGTGACGTGTCCAGGGACAGCGTCGCCTCCGCACCCGCGACAGTAGGTGTCACGGCGGTGACCCTCCCGACTTGGATGCCTCGGTAGGTCACATTGCCGAACCGGTACAGGCCGCCAGACGCCGGCAGCTCCAATGTGACGGTGATTCGGCCGATGCCCAGCAGAGTGGGCACCTGCATGTAGGTGAAAATCATCGCCCCTGCGCCGATGACCGACGCAATCGTGAAGATGATCAGCTGGATTCGAACGAAACGCGTGAGCATCTACCCTCCCCCGCTCGTTGGCGGAATCACAGGCGGGGAAGCTGACGGCGGCGGAGCACCCTCACCCTGCGTGCCCTGGGAGTCGGAGGCGGAGGGTCCACCTGATGCCCGCGGCGGCACAGCGCCAGACTCAGCGGGCTGGCCCTCGGCGGGCGCGAGGGGGGGCACGTCGTCTGGCGGTGGAGCGAGGGGCGCGCCCAGGGGGTCGTAGGTGTGGTTCAAGTAAAACGGGTCCCCCGGGGCCGGCATCAACCCTGCGTTGAGTTGGCCCCATCGCGTCCCCAGGAACAAGGTTCGCTTGAGTCGGGGGACAGTAAGGTCGAGGTCGAGAAACATGTTGACGTAGTCCCCGCGGATCGCCCGGTCGATGTAGTCCTGGGTGTACGGGAACGTCGTCGCGTAGCCGAGGATGGCGTCGAGATCGGGGCCAAGGTCAGCAAGCGCCTTGATTGTCGGTCCCAGGTTTTGCAGATTTTTCACCAGGTCGGCCTGGGAGTCGTTGGTTAGCCGCGTAGCGGTGTCACTTAGATCGCCGAGCTTTTCTAGCGCGGCCGTAATTTGTGGCCGCTGCTTGATCACGATATCCAGCGCGGACGGTAACTTGTCGAGGGCCCGCGTGATCACGTCGTGTTGTCCAGCCACCGAAACGGCAAACCGGTTCAATGCCTGGATGGATCCGACAATTCTCTCGCGCTGCGCGTCAAGGGTGCCGACGAACGTGTCGAGGCGGGTGATGAGATCACGGGCTTGGTCCTCATGCCCGGACAGCGCCGCGTTGAAGTTGTGAATGATGTCCCCGATTTGACCCAAGCCACCGCCGTTGGCGACAACGGACAACGAAGCGAGGGTCTGCTCCGTCGTCGGGTAGGTCGACGAACGGTTCAATGCGACGGTGGCACCCGGAGTGAGGCGTCCTCGCGGCGGTTCGCCGATCGGCGGATTGAGCTGCAGGTGCATTGATCCCAGCAGGCTGGTTTGTCCGATGCTGGCCACCACATTCGCCGGAACGACGACGTCGGGCTTGACGGAGACCTCGACGTCGGCATGCCACCCGTTGACCGACATCTTGCCGACGCTGCCGACAACGACGTCATCGATCATGACCGGCGAGTTCGATTCCAGCGCAGCGACATTCTCGATCTCGACGTGATAGATGTTCGCGCCAGGTCCGCGACCGACCGCACCCGGTAGTGCGATCGAGTTCAATCCGTCGAATGCGCATCCCGTCGCGAACAGGCCCACGCAGCCGCCACTAACGAGTAGTCGCCACACCATTCCCCGTCCGCTCACGATATTGGTCTCCCCTCAGATGGAAGCGGTACGCCCGTTTGCGGATTGGTGTCTGGTGGTGCTGCTTCTGCTGGAAGCAGCATGTCGCGCAGTGTCGGCGCTGCCGGGCCTGGCGCCGTGGGCACCGGTGCTCCCGGGTACAACGCGGGAGATGGAGCGGCGGGGCCATGATCGGGTGCGGACGGGCCGGGTGGGAAAGGCGGCGGAACCTGCGCCGGTGCTGGGAACGGATTTTCCGATGCTCCGGTATAGGCGGATACCGCAGGCGGTATCTCGGGTGGACCCGGGGGGACGCCTGCTCCGCCGGGTGCCAGTGCGGGGTCGGAGTACAGGATGCTGCTCGGATCCGCTGATTTCGCCAGATACGGATTCAGGGGAATCGGGAGATAGTTGAAATTCAGAAGGCGCAACATCGGGCCGAGATACTGCCCGCAGAGTTTCGCCGTTTCGGGTGCAGTGGTGTTCTCGACCGCTCCGATCGCACCACAGACGAGCGCAGCCGGGCTCGAGAGATTGTTCAGCACGAACGCTCCGCGAAGGTCGGAGGTATCGGGGTCGTAGAGGTTGTAAGCGTTGGCGAATGAGTTCGGTGCGGAGTGCAGGATGTTTTGCAGATCCACCTTGTGGTCGACGAGGTTCTGAGTGACGTTCGCCAACCGCTGAACCTGCTCTGAGGTCTGGTTACGGCTACCGGCAACGAAGCGCTGGACGTCACCGATGGCGGACGACAGATTGGTCAGCGCCGCATCCAAGTCAGACTTGCTGCCGTCAAGTACGCTGGTCAAGCTGGCCAGCCGGTTCTGAAATGCGACGATCTGTTGGTTGCTGTCGCGAAGCGCCGTGATGAAGGTCTGCAGATTCTTGATGATGTCAACGATGTTGCCGCTGCCGTCGGCGAGGATGCGCCCTACCCCGGACAACTGCGAAAGGGTCTGGCGCAGCTTGGCGCCGTTGTCGCCCATCGCATCGGCTGCGCTGTTGATGAACCGTCCCATCGAGGTGGTCGAGACGCCGTTCTTCGGGCCGAGATCGGTGGCCAGCCTGGTCAATTGTTTCTTGACCTCGTCCCACTCGACGGGTATCGCGGTCCGTTCGAGCGGGATGATGCCGCCGTCACCCATTGTGGGACCCGTTGATTCGTAGGCGGGCGTGAGCTGGACGTAACGTGCAGAGATTAAGTTCTGTGCGACGATGACCGCTTTCGCATCGGCTGGGATGGGTACGTCCCGATCCACCTTCATCGTCAACTTCGCTTGCGTACCTTGTGCTTCGATGCTGTCGACGGTCCCTACCCGCACACCTGCAACTCGGACGTCGTCGCCTGGATAGAGCGCTGTGACGCTAGAGAACAGTGCTGTGATGGTCGTCGGGGCCATGACAGTCTGTCGAACCAATACCAGCGCGGCAGCCGCGATCAGGATGGCCAGTACCGCGACAAGGGTGCGCGAGGATCGTCGTCGCATCACCGCGAGCCCCCCGGAATTCCGTTGAAGGGCAACGGTAACTCGGCCCGCGGCCCGGCATTGTCGGGCGGTTGCCCGGCGTCGGTTCCCCTCCGGAAGCCCACAGCGTAGTCGAGGAAGGGCTGCAAGAACTGTCCGGGCGTGAGGTTGGAGGCGAAGGCGTTGTAGTAGTAGCCGTTGGCCACCGTCTCTCCTTGAGTGACTTGGTATTTCACTAGGCCCGGCAGCGCCTTGGCGATGTTGTCGCGGTTCTTCTCGAGCATCGCTGTAACCGAGTTGAGCCTCTCCAAAGCGGGCGCCAGTTGCCGCTCGTTGTCGGCTACCATGCCTTTCAGCTGCTTGGCCACCGCAGCGGTGTACGCGAGCAGATCGACGATCTCATGGCGGCGATCGTTGAGCACTCCCAATAAGTCGTTAGCGTTCAGGATCAATGTGTCGACCTGTTGGCTGCGCTCGGAGAGGACCCCGGTGACGTTGCCGGCGCTCTTCAGCAGATCGCTCAACGTTCCGTTCCGACTGTTGAGCGATTGCGATAACCGGGTCATGCTGTCAAAAGTCGGTCCCAATTCCGGTGCGATCTGGTCAAGGGTCTCCGACAAGGTGTCCAGAGAGTGGTTCAGCTGATCGGTGTCAGTGCCAGCCGTGTTCGTGGTCAAGTCGCTGACCGCATCGGTCAGGGAGTAGGGCGAGGATGTTCGCGAAACCGGAATGACGTTGGTCGGCCGCAATACGCCGCCTCCTTGGGATTCCAGTTCGACGACGCGCTGGCCGAGCAGCGAGCCGGTCCGGATGTGGGCGGTACTGTCCGAGCCCAGCGGCTCTGTCCCCGCGACGGTAAAGGACACAATCGCTTTACCCTGTCGCAAGCCGACATTCGATACCGAGCCGACCTTGATGCCTGACATGATCACGTCATTGCCCACGGCGATCCCGCCCGAGTCAGCGAACAACGCCTGATATCGCAGTGCCGTCGCCCACGACCACAGTTTCTCGGGTTGAAGTCCGACGGCGATAACCAGAAGGATCAGCACTACGCCAATCAGACCCGGGCGAATGAGTTTGGATCCGCGATATTTAAGCATTGGGCTCCGCACATCTGCCGGTGCTTTGCTGGATCCAGGGGAAGACAGCGGTCCTGCCCTGGAGGTCAGAAGTCCGGATCCGGATTCCGCAGATGTAATAGTTGAGGAAGGCACCGTACGCCCCGGGGCGCACGACCTTTCGATAGTTGGCCGGGGCCTTCTGGAGCGCGACGTCGATGAGCTCCTTGTCCTGATCTAGCAGCGGCGCAAGACGGTTGAGCTGGTCCACCGTGTCTTTGAGCGGAGATCGAATGCCTCCCAAAAGTTGGGCAAGAGAGGCAGTTCCGTTGCTCAGCGAGTCGATCGCCGCACCGATCGGGTCGCGGTCTGAAGATAACTCGGTCACCAGACGCTGAAGCCGATCCACCGTTCCTGAAAACTTATCTCCGTCCTTGGAGATCGTGGCCAAGGTCGTGTCGAGACTGTCGATCAGTTGCTCGACCACTTGGTTGTTGTCTGCCAACGCCGTCGAGAACGACGACGTCTTCGACATCAAGTCCTGCAACGTTCCTCCCTGCCCTTGCAGCACTTGAATCAGCGACGACGTGAACGCATTTACATCTCGTGGATTAAGGCCCTGAACAACGGGTTTCAGTCCACCTAGGAGCAGGTCGAGGTCCAGCGCCGGCTCCGTCCGGTCGATGGGAATCCGCGATCCGGCCGGCAGAATCTGGGCCGAGCCGGGTCGGTCGATGAGCGCCAGATAGCGATCCCCCACCAGGTTGAGATAGCGCACGGCGGCGTGAGTTCCGGTGGTCAAGACCACGTTTGGGTCGGCGTCGAACTTGACCAGGACCTTACGGCCCGGCAGGAACGACACGTTGTCCACAGTGCCGACTCGGACTCCAGCGACCCTTACAGTGTCGCCCGCCTTGAGTTGGGACGCGTTGGTAAAGACTGCTGAATACCCGGTCGTTGAGCCGGAGCGGTACTGGGCAAAGATCAAATAGAGGAACCCGGTCAACACCACCATCACCACCGCGAATGCGGTGAACTTTATGGCGGTCGGGCGCACCGATTTACTCATCCGGGTTGTCCGAACTGTGCGGAGTTACGCGGTGGGCCGTCGATCGGCCCAAACAAGAACTGTTTGAGCGCATCGGAGTTGAGCAAGATGCCCTGATTTCCGTATTCCCAGGGATTGGTGCCGACGTCGGCGACCAAGTACGGCGGCGGACTGCCCATCGGGACCTTGGGAAGCTTCTGCGACGCACACTGCTGATGTCCCCCTGCCGCAGCGACTTTCGGCAGGTTCTTCGGGTAGCGGTAGCGTTCGATGCCCAACGTGAAACTGATCGACACCATCGCGCCGGGGTTGGGGAACGGCGGCGTCCGCAACAACGGCACCATGCCGGCCAGTCCGCAGTTGAGGTTGTCGTGATATTCATTGAGCACGTCGGTGGTGGGAACAAGCAGCTGTAGTACGTCGGTCACTGCCTGCCTGTTTCCGCCTATAACGTCGTTTCCGATATCGGCCAGACCGATGGCGCTCAGCAGGAAGGCGTCGAGATTGTGCTGTTCATCGATGATGGTCTGGCTCACCCGCGTTGCATTGTCCGCAGTTTTGATCAGATCGGGCGCCGAATCGGCGTAGGCGTTCAACACCGCTGGGGCGGCCTCGAGGTCGTGGCTGAGACTCGGCAGGCTCGGTTCGATCGACACCAGGAACGAATCGAAGTCTGCCAGCGTCTGTCCGAGTTGCGTCCCGCGGCCGTTGAAGGCCTGTGCGAGTGCGCTGAGGGTCGCATTGAGTTTCTCGGGTTGGATCGATCCCAGAACTGAGGTGAGTTGCTCGAACACCGTGTTGATTTCGACCGTGACATGTGTGGCTTCAAGGATCTGTCCGGCGCGGAGGGGCTGAGCTGACGGGTCCGCGGGGGAAACCATTTCCACGGACTTGGCGCCGAAGACTGTCGTCGAAGCGACATCGACTTGAGCATTGGCAGGGATGAGATGTAACTGTTTCGGATCTATCGCCAGATGGATGGCGGCCTGGCCGTCCGAACGTAGGTCGATCGAGGTGACCCTGCCGACCTGGACGCCATGCAGTTTAACCTTGGCGTCGGGGTTCATCACCAGACCGGCACGGGGTGAAAGTACGGTCACAGGAACGCTTTCCGTGAGACCGCGGCGGAATAGCGTCACCGCTAGGGAGACGATGGCGACGAACACCAACAGCGTTATCAGGCCAGTCAGTGGACGTAGGGCGCTTCGCTTCATCGATCTCCTCCCCTAGCCCGACAGATTGAAGTTGCCGTTGGAGCCGTATACGGCCAAGGACACCAGCAGGGTGACCGACACTACGACGATGAGTGACGTTCGCACGGCGTTGCCCACCGCGACCCCGACACCGGACGGTCCACCGGCAGCGAAATAGCCGTGGTATGTGTGGATCAGCAGGATGGCCAGCGCCATGAGAACGGCTTGGAGGAACGACCAGAGCAGATCGATCGGGTTCAGGAAAGTCTCGAAGTAGTGGTCGTACAGGCCGCCTGACTGCCCGAACAAGACGACCGTGGTGAACTGGCTGGCGACGAACGACAGAATCACCGCGATCGAGTACAGCGGGGCGATCGCGATCATCCCCGCGACGATGCGGCTGCTGACGAGGTATGAAATCGGCCGGATGCCCATCGAATCCAGAGCATCGATCTCTTCATTGATCCGCATGGCACCGAGTTGTGCGGTCACGCCGGCGCCAAAAGTGGCTGCCAGTCCTATGCCTGCCACAACTGGTGCCGAGATGCGCACATTGATAAACGCGGCTAAGAAGCCCGTCAAAGCCTCGATGCCGATGTTGCCGAGCGAGCTGTACCCCTGCACCGCCAAAGTGCCGCCCGCGGCCAAAGTTAAGAAGCCGACGATCACCACGGTCCCGCCGATCATCGCCAAAGTGCCGGCACCCATGCTGATCTCGGCGATCAGCCGAACGATCTCACGTCCGTATCGGCTTATTGAGAACGGAACTCCGGCCAGCGCTTTGGCGTAGAACATGGTGTGGTCGCCGATGCGGTCCAGAACCGACACGGGTCGTCCGAATTCGCGTAGCAGCCGAGGGTACGCGGATCGCACTGTCACAGCGCGCCTCTCGTCATTTCGCCGTCATTCGGATGCCGATCGCGGTGACCAGAACGTTGATGACGAACAGCGCCATGAACGCGTACACCACGGTCTCGTTGACTGCGTTGCCCACGGCCTTTGCACCGCCCCCGGTGATGTTTAGCCCGCGGTAGCAGGCGACCAGACCGGCGATCAGCCCGAACAGCGCGGCCTTCACCGAGGAGATGATGAGTTCAGGCACCCCAGTGAGTAGCGTGATACCGCCGGCGAAAGCGCCAGGATTGACATCCTGGACGAACACTGAGAAAAAATAACCGCCGAGGATGCCGATAATGCAGACCAGACTGTTGAGCAGCAGTGCGACCAGTCCCGAGGCCAGCATGCGCGGTGTTACCAATCTCTGGATCGGGTTGATGCCGAGTACCTCCATCGCATCGATCTCTTCGCGGATCGTGCGTGAGCCAAGATCGGCACACATCGCTGTCGCTCCCGCGCCAGCGACGATTAACACCGTCACCAGTGGGCCGACCTGGGTGACCGCGCCGAACGCTGCGCCCGCCCCGGAAAGATCGGCGGCACCTAGGTCCCGCAGGAGGATGTTGAGGGTGAAGCTGACCAGTACGGTGAAGGGAATCGCCACCAGCAGTGTGGGAGCCAGCGAGACGCGGGCGATGAACCAGGATTGCTCGAGGAACTCAGCACCCTGGAACGGCCTCCGGAAAGCGAACCTCACCGCATCAGCTGAGGTCGCGAACAATCCCCCGACTGCCTCCATCGGCCCAGCGGCCTTGCTCAGGAACGCCACCGGATGCGAGCCACCGCTGATCACATTCCTAGATCCCATGCTCGGCTGTCGCTTTCACGCAGGCGACACTGTTCACCCTGGTTGAGCAGAGACACTGATCCGAGGAGATTGGCCTTCGCGCCACTTGCCCTCCTGTCGATCGAGAACCCTAGTTCTCGGATCTGGAAACCATACCTCTAATTCTGGACAGGGAGAGCAAATCACAATTCTCGGATCTGACATGCCCGATTCCGGAACCCACGCATCCAGATAGTCCAGGAACGCCGCTCGTGCCGTCGGGCGTGTCCGGGGTGCCGATGCGGAACGCGCTGATCTCACCCATGAATTGCCCCGAGATGCCATGGGGGAAACCGATAACGCCGCGGCGCTGAGCGATCGGCCAGCGCCCCAGACCCGGAAGTTCTGATGAGGATGACTCCCGCCCATCCGATGACTGTTTGAACGAACCGCAGTCGCCGGTGAAGCCGTTGGCGCTCGATACGCTGCGCCGAAGCCCCCTACTGACTGCCCAGCTCAGAATAGAACGCGACGGCCTTCCGGATGGAATCCCTCACCGGTGCTGGCCGCCAGCCGAGTTCACGCTCGGCCTTGCTGTGGTCAAGTCGCGACATCGCGTGCATCAGCCGCACCGACAGGCTAGTCAGGTTCATATCCCGGCGAAGAAGTTTCCCTAAAACGTCTCCGCCGTAGCCCATCGCGTACATCACTGACAGCGGTATACCAATGCGGGGCGGCTCGACTCCGCCCGCAGCTGCCGCGATGCCGAACAGGTCCCGCACACTGACGAAGCAATCAGAGACGATATAGCGCTCGCCGGCTTCGCCCCTCTCCGCGGCAAGCAACATGGCCCTCGCGGCGTCCTCGATACCCACGACTTCTATCGCCGCACCTCGGACATAGAACGGGACCTTGCCGGCGGCCACCGCGGCCAGCAACGAACCGTGCGGGGTAGGCCCCCAGTCGCGGGGTCCGAAGGTATTCGAAATGCACAGCGCAACGGCGGGCAGGCCCTTGGTACGGGCATACTGCAGCACCAAATCCTCAGCCTGCACCCGAGATTGAATGTATGCGCCGCTCTTGTCGTGCCAGTTGAAGGCCTCGTCTTCGGTAACCGGCGGACCGTCGCGCATCGCGAGGGTGCCGATCGTGCTAGTGAAGACGAACCGCTTCAGATCCGCGTTCACTGCCGCGTCGAGCACGTGGCGCAGACCCTCAACGTTGGTTCGGAACAACGGCGCCGGGTCGCGCAGCATGGCGCGGGCGTCTACCACGCAGTAGAAGACGACGTCGCAGTCAGTCATCGCGTCCCGCAGCGCCTCGCCGTCGAAGATTTCCCCGTACACGCGCTCGACCGCGAGGTCATCGAAGGCCTTCGTCGAACTTGTCGTGCGGATCATCACCCGGACGTCATCGCCCCGTTCGACGAGTTGGCGAGTGACGTGCGACCCGACAAACCCACTCGCGCCGATGACTAGTTTCTTCTGGCCCGCCATCCGCATAGCCTGCATCAGCGCCTCCGCGAATTCAAGATCGCCGTCGCGAGCCGGACGACTCACACGTCAAAGCCACTCTGCAACGAGACCATCAGTGCCCTGGCAGTTTCCCTGCTGGAGGTGTCGCGCCTCCCCACAAGTCACCGCCTGCGGCGGCCACTGCCTGAGTTGCGGCCCGTGGCTAGAATCGGTCTCGGCCATCTACGCTTCAGCTCGTCGAAAATGGGGCCTCTCTGTTGTGAGAGTGCTAATTCGCATACGCTTATCGGGTGCTCACAATCAGGTATCGTCCCGCGTCCGGCGGCAGTCTTCGGAACCGCCTCGTCGCCCAGCATCTTCATGGGCGGCGTTCAGCCCTGAGCCGGGGAACTATGACACCGCGAACGCAGGCGCACGGCGGCATAGCCTCCTTCGCCGCCGCAACTGACGTCGACGGAGCGCACCATGGCTGATCAGCCATTGTTGGCGGGCATGCGCACCTTGGTCGTCGGGGCATCGTCGGGAATCGGCCATGCGTTCGCGATCGCCGCCTCCGCCCATGGTGCACACGTCACTGTTGCGGCGCGACGAATGGACCTGCTGACGGAGTTAGCGGCGCAGTTAGGAGGATCGGCTGTTGAGCTCGATGTAAGCGATCCTCACGCAATACAAGCAGTCGTCAGCGAGACCGCCCGCCAACTCGGCGGCATCGACGCCATCGTGTTCACCAGCGCCGTAGTCCCCTTTGTCCGTGTAGAGCACATCACCGTCGCGACATGGACACAAACCTTCGCAGTGAACACGATCGGCCCCGCCCTGGTGATGGCTGCGGCACTGCCCTACCTGTCCGACGAGGCGGTGATTCTGATCGCGTCAAGCCATGACGTTGGCCGACCGCGCGCCGGCGTCGCCGCACACAGCGCGAGCAAGGCTGCCCTCGACGAGATCCTGCGTTCGTGGCGGTGTGAGCACCCCGATCTGCCGGTCATTCGGGTCGGCATCGGACCTACCGTGGACACCGAGATCCTGCGCGGTGCGGACCGGGATCTACTTGCTGAGCTCTACGAGGAGTGGGACCGAAGCGGCCAGGTTCCGGCCGAAATGTCCACTGCCGCAGACGTAGCCAATACCATGGTGTCGTTGATCGCGGCGGCACGCACCAGTCCGACGGTGGTCGCGGAGAGTGTACGGCTCGCTACCCGAGTGACCAAAAAGTAGCGCGGTGTCGAGGACCCCACAGCCACCGAGGAGTCGGGTGCTACCACCATCGGGACGTCCCCTCCCAGACCTCACCGTCGAAAACGAATTCTTCTGGACCTCCGGTGCCGACGGCAGATTGCGAATTCAGGAGTGCCGGAGCTGCAGCGCGCTCATCCACCCACCCGCGCCGGTCTGCCGATACTGCCGTTCCTATGACATCGGTGTGCGCGCCGTTTCTGGCGTAGCCACCCTCATCGGCTTCACTCTGAATCAGCGATTCAGCTTGCCCGGCTTGCCCGCTCCCTACGTCGTGGCCCAAGTAGCGATCGCCGAGGACACAAGGGTCCGGCTAACCACTAATGCCGTCGAATGCGATCCGGCCGATCTCAAGCTCGGGATGCGGATGGAAGTCGTCTTCGCCCACGAGGGTGCGGTCTGGTTGCCACTGTTTCGGCCGTCAGCCGATCAGACCGGAACCATCCCTCAGCCGGTCGACGAGATCGCTCCCGAGCGATTCGGCGCGTATGTCCGCCCAATGATCACCCGGGACAAGTTCGAGGACAAAGTGGCGATCACCGGCATCGGCATGTCTGATATCGGGCGCCGTCTGATGATCAATCCGCTTTCGCTGACCACACAGGCCTGCGACGCCGCGATCGCCGACGCCGGTTTGACGGTAGCCGACATCGATGGGCTGTCAACCTATCCCGGCGGCGGCTCGTTCGGAGGTTTCGGCGAGGGCGGGGTGACTCAGTTCGAGGCGGCCTTAGGCGTCAGGCCGACTTGGCACAACGGCGGCCCGGATACTTTCGGGCCAGGTGGTTCGGTGATCGCCGCCATGCTGGCGGTTGCCAGCGGGCTGGCCCGCCACGTGCTGTGTTTCCGCACCTTGTGGGAATCGACCTACGCCGAGATGGTCAAGAGTGGCAAGATTCGGCCGCCCGCCGGCGGATTGGGTGGTTGGCTCGCGCCATTCGGGGCTACGTCTGCGGCCCACATTCTGGCCCAGAATGCGCAACGGCATTTCCACCGGTACGGCACCACCCGCGAGACCCTCGGCTGGATTGCACTGAATCAGCGGGCCAACGCCGCGTTGAACCCTTCCGCGATCTATCGGGACCCCATGACGATGGACGACTACCTCAACGCCAGGCCGATCACCAGTCCTTTCGGGCTCTATGACTGCGATGTGCCTTGCGATGGTGCAGTCGCCGTGATCGTCTCGGCCGCAGAAACGGCACCCGATTTGGCCAAGGCGCCCATCCGAGTCGAGGCGGTCGGCACGCAGATCATCGAACGGATCGATTGGGATCAAAGCACTCTGACGCACGAACCACAGGTGCTGGGCCAATCAGCCCATATGTGGTCGCGCACCGAACTGCGGCCGTCCGACGTCGACGTCGCCGAACTCTATGACGGGTTTACCTTCAACTGCCTCTCATGGATAGAGGCGTTGGGCTTCTGCGGTATCGGCGAGGCGGAATCGTTCCTCGATGGTGGGGTGAACATCTCCCGCGACGGCGTCCTTCCACTCAACACCCATGGCGGCCAGCTTTCTCATGGCCGCACCCACGGTATGGCGCTGATCCACGAAGCAGTCAGCCAATTGCGCGGCGAGGGCGGCGACCGCCAGATCAGGGGCGCCCGAGTCGCCGTCGCCAGCAGCGGCGGGCTGACCCCGAGCGGGGTATTACTCCTTCGAAACGACGCTTGACAACATTGCGCGAACTAGTTGCAAGCCGACTTTCGCTCAGATCGAGATTTCATAACCGTCAAGGTGCCGTATTCGCGTCGAGCGGTGCGACCTTCGGCGGCAAACCATGTGAGGCGTGCGCGAGCTCGGGTCACACGAAGTCTGATCCGCCGTCTACGTTGACAGTGGCGCCGGTGACGTAGCCGTTGCGCCGTGATGCCAGATAGCAAGTCACCGATGCGATCTCCTCCGGCAGGCCTGCTCGGCCCATATCGCAGCCGTGGTGGAAGGTGTCCTCGACCCACCGCATGACGTCGCGGGGATTGTCCGAGTCCAAGCCATCGGCAGCCAGGACGTCTTTCAGGGTTTCGGTGAAGCTTGCGGTCACGATGGTCCCGGGGCAGATGCTGTTCACCAGGATGCCTTCGGGACCAAGGCTTTTGGCCAGGTTCTTGGTGAGGCTGCTCATCGCGGCCTTCGACGCGGTGTACGCGACCAGCCGCGGGCTCTGTCGCTGGATCGAGTGAGCCGACAGCGTCACGATGCGCGCCCATTGGGCCCGCCGCAGCAATGGCAACGATTCCCGCACAGAGCGAACTGCCGACATCGTCCCGAGTTCGAATGCCTTCTGCCACCCCGCATCGTCGAGATCGTCGAAGTAGGCGGCGGATGGTCCGATCGTGTGGACAAGCGCGTTCAGTTCGCCCCACCGGTCGGCGACGGTTGCGAACCCGGCCTCGATCGATTCGGCGCTGGCCATGTCCACGCCAATGGGCAGCACGTCCGGCGCGCCTGCCTGCCGAAGCTGTTCCACTGCAGCTTCCAAAGCGTCCCGACCCCGCGCCATGATCGCTACGGAGGCGCCTTCGGCCGCAAAGCATTGGGCGATCGCAAGACCCATGCCTTTGCTTCCGCCCGTAACAACGGCTTTCGCCCCCAGTAGACCTAGTTCCACGGACATCTGCTGTCGTCGATGGTGGTCGCGCGATAGACCCTTCCCATCAGCTGGCGCCCTTCGGGAGGACACCATGCCAGCTGCCTCCTCGGACCGGTCCGGTGATGAGGGGTAGATCGAGTGAGCTGAGGACACCCGTCGGGGCAGCGATCACCGCGGGAATGGCGTTGAGTTGTCGGCTGACCGAGCCGTAGGTCAGACCGAACAAGGTGTCGCCTCCTGCCTCGATCGCGAGGTCGACGGTGTACGTCGGCAGCCCCTCAACGATGATGCGGTAACCGCCCCGCGGAGAGGGGTGTCGTGGCCATTCGGGGGCGGAGTGCTCGCCCATCCGGGTGATGTGCTCGACGACGATCCGCTTCTCCCCGTTGACCATGCCGGCTAGCTCGAAACGGATCCCACCGGTCGTGCCCGCCTCGATCCATCCCGCCGCGACCTCGTAGCGCTCCGGGGTGACCCACCGCTCGATACACGTCTCGATACTGTCCAGCGACAAACCCAATCCGGCGGCGAGAAGGCGCAGAACCGGCCCCCAAGACCGTTCGAGTCGGGCCTCATCCATGGGGAGCTTGCTGTCGGGCGGGCGGGCAAAGCCCATTAGGTCAAACATGACCTCAGGCTGGTTGACCTCTTGGTAGTCAAGGACTTCCAGCATGGTGATCGTGTCGACCCGGCTGCTCAGACCTGCGATGGTCAGCGGGACGACGTCGTTGCTCCACCCGGGGTCGATGCCGCTGTTGTACACGCTGGTGCCGCCGTCGGCGCAAGCCTGTTGGAGCAGCAGAACGGTTTCCTCATCCGCGGCAGGCGGGTAGCACATTGGGACGAGTGCGGTAGTCACTACGTTCTTGCCCGCGCGCAGGCATCGGGCGATGTCCTGGGCTGCGTCGTGGTAGCGGAAGTCGCCGGACGCGAAGTACGCGACCGCGTCGGCATCGACTGCCAGCGCGGCATCGACGTCACTGGTGGCGATCACCCCGGTAGTAGGCAGCCCGCACAGGTCGCCCGCGTCACGTCCGCGCTTGTCCTCGCTGTATACGACCACACCAACGAGTTCGAGGCCGGGATGCTCAATGAGCGCACGAAGCGCTGTAACACCCACATGGCCCGGACCCCAAAGAATGACACGCGGCCGCGACTCACTCGTCATGGACACCCTCGCGTCACAGCGGGCAACGGTTGCGTCATCAAGGCCTCCGTAAATATTGGTTTCCGTCTTTGGTAAAGGCTACTCTCATATCTGGCATTCGATATTCGCATTGCGTCAGTTTCCGTGTTACACGCGACCCCGTGAGCACAAACGGAGGTTCTGAACCTGCGGATACCGATGCCGGGACAGCGGAGTCCGCTGTTGCCGCGGATCACGTCATATCTACGAGCGGGCAGACACGCCTGAAGGAGTGCAGTGAGCGACTACAAATTCGTGAAGTACGAGTCACACGACGACGGCGCGATCGTTCGGATCCTGCTCAACCGACCCGACCAGCGCAACGCCCAAAGTCGTGGAATGCTCGTGGAACTCGACGATGCATTCCTGCGTGCCGAGGCCGACGACGAAGTCAGGGTGGTCATTCTCGCCGGCGAAGGCTTGATGTTCTCGTCGGGACATGACATCGGCTCCAAACAGGCGTTGGCCGAGTACGGCCCGGGCCCGCAACAGCATCCGACGAGGCTCATCAACGGCGGCACACGCGAGGGCGCCGAGAGTCGCATGCTGCAGGAGTGGCATTACTTCTTCCAGAACACCATGCGTTGGCGCAACCTCCGCAAGATCACCATCGCCCAGGTGCATGGAGACGTGTACTCGGCGGGCCTCATGTTGATGTGGGCCTGCGATCTAATCGTCGGCAGCGAAGAGGTGCGCTTCGCCGACGTGGTGGGCACCCGGCTCGGGATGTGCGGAATGGAGTATTTCGGGCACCCCTGGGAGTTTGGTCCGCGGCGCACCAAGGAACTGATGTTGACCAGCGACTCGATCGACATCCACGAGGCTCATCAGCTGGGCATGGTGAGCAAGGTCTTCGCCCTCGACGAGCTTGCCGACCGAACGCTGGAGATGGCTCGGCGCATCGCGAAGGTCCCGACGATGGCGGCGCTCCTGATTAAGGAGTCCGTCAATCAAACAGTCGACAATATGGGCTTCTACAACTCTCTTCAGGCGTGCTTCTCCCTGCACCAGCTCAACCACTCACACTGGGCTGAGGTCCGCGAGGACGGCCAGCCGCGCGGCGATGAGGCACACGGTGTCCCCGACTGGCGTGATGCTCCTCCGATCGTCGCCTCAGTCAAGGACAAGGTGCGTTCGGACGCGTGAATACGCACACCGACTGTGGGCCACTGTGCGAATGCACCATTGGCTCTTGGATTTTGACGTGTCTTCCGCGGTGATGACATGACCGAGGCGGCGTTCTCGGAAACATCTAAACGCCCGCCTGGGCTCGGTCCCGACGAACCCCATCTGTTCGACAGTCTCCCGTTCCGCGACGTGACGATCTCCGACAGCCTGTTTGTGGTCGACTTGGACAACGCACCGGCGCTGAGCAACAGCCACGGGGCGTTGCAGGGTGGACTCGTGGCCACGTTGATCGACGTTGCGGCCGGCCGCCTGGCCCTGGCCAACACCGGAACCGGACAGGCAGTCGCAACCTCCGATATGACGGTGCACTACCTCGCCCCGATCCGCCAGGGCCCCGCACGGGCCAGTGCGACCGTCGTGCGCAAAGGTAAGCGCCTGATCGTTGTAGCCGTAGACGTCACCGATGTCGGTGGTGAACGACGCGCCGCACGCGCGACACTGAGTTTCGCCGTACTCGACCCCCGCTGACTTCAGAGGACGGCGGCACGCGCCACACGCTGCGATTTGGTCAGTGCGCGACGGCGCCGTACCGTCGATCTGCTACTCGCTCGAGTACGGCTCCTGGTTCAGCGAATACGTTGGCCCAGCCGCGTGCCCGCCGGTAGTACAGCTGGATGTCCTGCTCCATAACAAAGCCATAGCCACCGTGAATGTGCAGGCTACGGTGCGTGGCATCGCGCGCCGTCTCGTAGGCGAAAACAAAGGACATGGCTGCGAGCTCGCTTGCGCGCTGCGGCATATCTGATCCGGCGCAGCCAGCTTGATAACTCAGCAGCCGAGCACCGTCAATTGCTGTTGCGCTGTCGGCCAGCCGGTGGGACACCGCCTGGAAGGACCCGATGGGTTTTCCGAAGGCGTGGCGTTGCTGGGCATAGGAAACGCCCATCTCGAGCGCGCGGGCAGCGATGCCTACCAATGCTGCGCCGGTCAGCAGCAGCCAATGATCCACCGACTCGCAGAACAGCTGAGAAGCGTTCGCCCCCTCGGCAATTACGACAGCGCCGGAGCGCACGTCGATGTCGGCCAAAGGCATCGAGCCTAGGTTCTCGACGGTCGACCGATTCTCGGCTAGCTCGACCAGCACTACGCGGTCATCCATCATTGCGACCGCAGCATCGGCTACCGCCCCGGCGGGCAGCATCTCCAGGCGGCCGCCCTGGGATGCCCTGGGCGCAAACGTGATCAACTTCTCCCCGGCCAGAGCGGCTGCCAGCGCCTCGATCGCGGGCAGGTTTCCGGCGCCGGCGCACCGCGCTAGCAACCTGGCCGCGACCTGTGCCTCTATCAACGGTGCCGCAGCAGCCGCTCGGCCGTGTTGCTCGGCAACCAGGACGAGATCGAGGTCGGACGCAGCCCAGCCGCCACAGGCCTCATCGATGGCCATCTCCAGGACGCCTGTAGCGAGCAGTGCTTGCCACAAGCCCACATCGAATCCGACGGGCTCGGCCGCGCGCACCCGTTCGGTCGAGGAATCCCGGGCGTATAGCGCCCGGAACGCCTCGACCAGCTGTTGCTGCTCATCGGACAACCGAAGATCCACGCGCTACCCGGCCAATCGGGCGGTCAAGTACCTGGTACCTAAGCTCATTTCAGCCAAAGCCGCGTGTCCCAGCGCCAGCTGCACCGAATTTGGCCGCCGTAGGTGTTGAACGTTCGCCGCCCGTGAACCGGGGGCGCGCTCCGGGGAATGTGACATGACCCTCCTCGTCGAGACTCGCTCTGGTGAAAGTACACTCTCATTGATGAGAATAGATACTCTCACCATCAGCCACGACAACGGTTCGCGAAAGGCCGGCTCTGTGAACCCATTGCTCCCAGTACATATCGGCTTCCGGTGACGGCGGCCTTTCCGAAGGGGTGTTGAGATGGATTTCCGACTCGGTACCGCGGCAGAGGAGTTCCGCGCCGAGGTGCGTGCCCACCTCGACAGCGTGATGACTCAAGAGCTGGAGGAGAAGGTCTACCGCACGGGTGTATCTCACGACCTGGATTTCACCCAGGGCCTGGTCGCCAAGGGCTGGCTTGCGCCCGAGTACTCCAACGGATTAGGTAGCCAGGGGCGCAGCGCGATGGAGCTACAGGCGCTCCATGAAGAACTCATGCGGGTGGAGGCTCCCACCTATCTGTTGGAGACGACGAAGATGGTCGCCGCGATCATCCGCGACGTCGGTACTCCGCTGCAGCAGCAGCGAATTCTTGCGAGCGCTTTTCGCGGCGAAACCACGATCGCATTGGGCTTCACCGAGCCCGAGTGCGGATCTGACGTCGCCGCCGCGTCGACCCGTGCTGTGCGAGACGGTCACGAATGGATCATCAACGGATCCAAGATGTTCACCACCAACGGCCACGTCGCGGACTACGTGTTCTTGTTGGCACGAACGGATCCCACCGTTGCCAAGCACCGAGGCTTGACGATGTTTCTAGTGCCGCTGAGCCACGAGGGCGTGGAGGCTCAGGGCGTTTGGACGCTTTCCGGTGAGCGCACCAACATCACGTTCTATTCTGACGTTCGCGTCAGCGATGAATGGCGGATTGGCGACATCGACGGCGGATGGCAGGTGTTGCTGTTGTCGCTCGAGCACGAGCACGCGTCGGGCTGGGGCCAGCACCTGGCCCGACTCCTGGACCATGCGCAACAGTGGGCCCACGAGCCGCACGACGCGACCGGAATACCGCGCATCGACGACCCCGACGTGCGCCGGCGGTTAGCCAGGGCCGCAATGGATCTCGAGGTATCGGTTCTACTCGAGCGGCGCGGTGTTTGGATGGGAGAGAATGGAATCAGCGCGACCGCCGAGGGCCCGATGTCCAAGCTCTTCAGCACAGAAGCACTCGAACGCGCCGCGCAAGATATCAATGAACTCGTCGGAGCGGACGCACTTCGAAGCTACTTCGACCCGTCAGCTCCCCAGCACGGACGGTTTGAGCAACTTCTGCGGTTCTCGTTGGGGACAACCATCTACGCGGGCACTAGTGAGATTCAACGATCCATCATCGCCGAGCGCGGGCTCGGGTTATCGCGCTGACTTCTTTCGGGGTGCGCCAGCCTTCGCGCGCGGCGGCGTGGACTTGACCGCTTTGATCGGCGCGACCGCCTTGACGCTGCGCCGTGCCGGTGCCCGTCGGCGGCTCGGTAGATCGGGGGCTGCCCCGTACCGACTCACTGCATGCAGGCACCAGGACCACATCTCGTCTTCATTGAGTTCGCCACCATCGATGCTGGTATGTACGACGCCAATCTGCGACAACGACTGGAGCGTCGAATTGAGCAGCATCGTCAACTGCGCAGCAGTCAGATCGTTGCGGACGACGCGTGCCTTGATGCAGGCGTTCAAGATCTGGGTCAACAACTTCATCTGCGGCTGCCAGAACTTGTCAAACTCGGCTGGCCGGTCGATCTCCAAACCGAGGTGGTAAATCGTCACCACGCGGCCGCCGGCGAACTTAGACTCCGTGGCACGCCCGAGGAATCCGCGACAAAACGCCTCCAGCTGGCCCAACGGGTCCTCGGCCTCGCCCACTTCGTGGCGAATGTCGGCAATGAACTGCGCCGTCAGATTCTCATAAAGCGCAAGCAGTAGCTCATCTTTGCCATCGAAATGCTGGTAGAACGACCGGAGGCTCAGCTTGGAGCGGTCAACGAGATTCTGGACGGTGAAGTCGACACGACCGGTCTCCTGAACGAGTTCCAGAGCAGCGGCTAGAAATCGGGAACTATGGGCCAAGGCCCGCGCTCTCGCCGTGCTCAGCCTGCGTTCGACGGTGCGCTCCTGCCACGTCGTGTCGGGCGACTCCGGTGTGGCTTCTGTCTGCTCGACTGCATTCTCAGACACGCGGGTCGCCGCCTCCCTATTTTGAGTACCATCATTATCTGATCTGGTATTGCCCGTTCCAGCATACCGGTGCCTTGGCCGGTTGCGGTCATTACCTTTGTGTCAGGAGCGCCGCTAAGGGCCCTGCCGACGTCCAGCAGAGTTCACATTGCCGATGGAGCACGGGCGTCACCGCGGCGAGGAGGCCGGGAGACGCGGATCCGGTTTGGCAGTGAGCGCGCCCAACGCGGCCTTACGAACCGCGGAAAACTCCGAACCGGGAGTCGCGCTGAATGTCCCCCGGTCAAGCGCACGCGTTCTCAATCGGCCCAAGTGATGCCTAAAGGCCGGCACCCCCGCCCTCCGAGAATTCATCCGGACGCGAAACGAACTCGATGCTCACAGACGGCTAGTTAGTGATGTAGCCTGGAAACGATCATTCTCGCTTGCGGAAATGGCTGCGTCGCATACGTACGCCGACAGGCCCATGTTGAAGGAGAAGAGCGTTGAGCGTAGACATCCCCATCGTCTCGCCGGACGACCATTTGGTGGAGCCGGCCGATCTGTGGACCAGCCGGCTGCCTGAGCGGTACCGGGACATCGGGCCGCGGATCATTCGCACCCGGGGGCGCATGGATCCCACCGTGACGAGCGACGTCGTGTTCATCGAGGACCCCGAAGGTCGCGACGCGGACATCTGGCACTACGAAGATGCCATCATCCCGATCCCTCTCATCAGCGCTGCCGCAGGCTACGAAATTGACGAGATGGCCACCGACCCAATTACCTACGACGAGATGCGCCCTGGTTGTTTCCGTCCGGCGGACCGGCTCGCCGACATGGACATCGCCGGCATCGAGGCCTCCGCCTGCTTCCCCAATACCCTCGTCCGCTTCTGCGGCCAACGCTTCCTGCACGGCAAGGACAAGGATCTCGCACTTCTCTGCGTTCAGGCGTACAACGATTTTCAGATCGACGAGTGGGGCGGCAGCTCCGGAGGTCGACTGATCCCACTCGGCATCATCCCCCTGTGGGATGTCGAACTCGCTGCCAAAGAGGTTGACAGGGTGGCCGCGAAGGGCATGCGCGCCATATGTTTCTCCGAGCTCCCCGCCCGCCTCGACCTACCGTCCATTCATAGCGGCTATTGGGACCCTTTCTTCGCCGCCTGCGAACGCAACCAGGTGGGCATCATGCTGCACATCGGGTCGAGTTCCACCCTCACCAAGTCCTCGCCCGACTCGCCACACGTCGTGACCAGCGCGCTGATGGCGGTCAATTGCACCATCGCCCTCGTCGACTGGCTGTTCTCCGCCAAGCTGATTCAGTTCCCCAAGCTCAAGATCGCGTTCGCCGAGGCGCAAGCGGGCTGGATCCCCTACTACCTGCAACGAGTCGACGAAGTCTGGTTCGACCGTCGGGCTTGGGGCGGTATTCATCCTCTGCTCACTGAACCGCCGAGTAGCCAGGTGCCCGGCCGCATCTGGTTCTCCACCTTTGGCGACCCGGTCGGGTTCCGGTTGCTCGACCTGGTCGGGCCGGACCAACTCATGTTCGAAACCGACTACCCCCACAACGACACCAACTGGCCGAGGAGCACAGAGGTCGCCAACAAGGCGACGGAAGGCCTAGACGAGGAAACCAAGCGCAAGGTG
The DNA here is from genome assembly GCF_033804465.1 of Mycobacterium sp. RTGN5. NCBI lineage: Bacteria > Bacillati > Actinomycetota > Actinomycetes > Mycobacteriales > Mycobacteriaceae > Mycobacterium > Mycobacterium sp. RTGN5. Next base: position 574,474 of record NZ_JAPZLA010000003.1, on the reverse strand, counting down.
CTGTCCACCAACGCGAAGACGTTCTTCGGTCTCGTGTAGCAGTCGTTTCCCCAGTGCGTTGCGTCGCGAATGGCGCAGCGCGTCCACTGGAATCTCGACTGCCTAGTCATACTCCGCAGCTACCTGTTGGGACGTTCGGAAGTGTCGGGGAGCCGGAGGGATTCGCTGGCAGCCGGCTATGGCATTCGTGTTTGGGCGCAGCATTTTCTACCTATTGCGGATCCAAAGCACCACGTAGGCGTTGATGCGCGACAGGAACGGATGCCGCGTGGAACGGTAAGCACTCCGGAGTGCTGCAACCATTCCCGCACGACACGGTTGAGTTGTCAGGCGATCTCGGCCGGGGTTGAGCCCAATCCAGCGGTACAGCCGCCATCGCGGCTCTGACTGCTGATCTCATATTGGGCATCCTTGCCGATGGCCGGCAGTAACGAGACAGACAACCTTCCGCGCTTTGGGTGCCCAGCAGAGGTACGAAGGTGACTCCAGGAACGTAAACGGCTCGCCAAGGCGGGCCAACAGATGAACATGCGGACAGCAATCATCCGGAATCGGTGACACCACACGGGCTGTGGGGACCTTCTACTCTGCCGGGATCGACCCACTGCGGATAGCGGCAGTTACTCCACCGTCGACCGGAACGTCGACCCCATTGACGAAGCTGGCACCCTCGCACAGCAGGAACGCCACGACTGAGGCGATTTCATCGGGTTGACCTTCGCGGCCGAGAGGCGTCTGCTGCACCAAACGTTGGTTCACCGGCCGGGCCGCCGCCTCCTGCCGGCCCATCGGGGTGTTGATGATTCCAGGGGAGACCGAACAGATGCGGGCACCGATGCGGCCAAAGCGAACCGCTTCCCTTTGAACGAGCCGCTGAACTCCGCGCTTGGCCCAGACATATGCCATTCCCGGGTCCTCAACGGACGGGCCGAGCAGCGCGCTCAGCCGGTCGAGCAGACCGGGGGCGAGCGGGTCGTCGAGGGCGGCGTCGACACCTGGGTCCGGATCGCCGGGGAGCAGCAGCGCTGCGATGGACGAGAAGCACACCATAGCCGTACCATCCGTCACCGTCGGCAGCAGGGCCTCGACGAGGCGGGCGGTGGCGACGAGGTCGATCTCGAGGACTCGCCGCCAGTCGGCCATCGTCGGCGAAATGCCCGCAGCATGTGCGACGGCGCGTAGCTGGCCGAGCTCACCGACCCGTGCCGAAAGCCGTTGCAGCCCAGACTCATCAGCAACGTCAAGCGGGAACGGCTCGAGCGTCGCGCCATCGGCCGTCGACAGCGCTGCCGCGCCCGATACTACCGCTGCCTCGTCACGGTCGACGAGCATCAACACGTCGACGGAGTTGACCAATCGCGCCGCGCACGCGGCGCCCATACCGCGACCCGCACCAGTGACGATTCCTACCAGTGCCATTCATCGCTCCTGTCGCCCGCTCTCGCACACAGATGTGCTACTGCGCGAATCCTTTGAGGTGGCAACTGATGTCGCCGATGAGGTCGGTGTAGATTAGCCGGCGGGCAAATCGCCAACGCCCCTGCACCTTTTCGAACGCATCGTGCCACCGGCCAGCCAGAATCGGTTGCATCGATAGATGCGGTTGGGCTTGCAGCGCTGTGTAGTACGAGCGGGCGATCGCGGAGTTGCCGTCGTCGCTGATTTCGATGATCAGGTTGGTGACCAGGTGCTTAGTGCGCGGGATGCCGTCGTAGAACTGGACAGTGCGTTCAATCAGCGACCGCACCGCCACCGCGCCGCGGAACTCGTGATCAGAGCCGGCCGGGCGCACCACAGCGTGTTCGAAAAGCGCTGCTAACCCTTCGAGATCGCCAATATCGAGCAACTCGGCGTACGAGTACACCAGATTCGAAATGTCTTGACTGCCGTTGGCCATCACATGTGCCACCGATCGGCGACAAGAGACCGAACCCGGCCGGCAAGCCGATGCCGCAACAACTCCCGGGCACCCGCGGTGTTGTGGCAGTTCGCCGAGTTCCCCGACACGTAGCGAGTGATGTCCCGGGAGGAATCGAACGACCGCGGCTCGTCCTTGTGACGGAGTGTTGAATTGCGCTCGCCGAGACGGCAACGGATGCGCCCGCCATTGTCGGTCGCGACGTACCGAACGGTCGACGGCGGGCCGGTCAATGCGTTCATCGATGTTCTTTGATGATTCGCGCCAGGTAACCATCCACGTCGACTCCACGCTCGCGCATCTCGTCGGCGACCTCCGGCGCCGTCAGGACGAGAAATCGGTCCGCGGTGATGGCGTCGGCAACAAGCTCGCCCACGTCGTCGGCGTCGCGGATTGGGAACGCCGGGCCGCGAGGCGGCTTAGGTTCACCGTAGAAGGTGATCTGCTCCATGATATTGGTAGCAACTCCAGCCGGGCACAGGCACGAGACTCCAATGCCCTTGGGCCGCAGGTAGAACGCGAGCGATTCGGAGAGTCCCACGATGGCGTGTTTGGTGGCGGTGTAAGGCAGGCGGTCGAAGCCATATGGCAGCAAGCCCGCGGTCGAAGCAGTGTTGACGATGTGCCCAGAGCCCTGCTCAAGAAGACCTGGTAGGAAGACCAGATTGCTGCGCACTACGCTCAGCAGGTTGACGTCGACGGCACGCTCCCACGCTTCAATCGGAATATCCTCGACCGCGCCGACCGCGAGGATGCCGACGTTGTTCATCACGACATCGATCCGCCCGAAGGAGTCCAGGGCGAGTTGGCGGGCCCGCTCGAGATCAGCGAGGGAGGTGACATCGCACCCGGTGTATGCCGCCCGGCTTCCGATCTCATCGGCAACGGCTTTTGCGCGGTCGGGGTGGAGGTCGGTGACAACGACATTGGCCCCTCGGCGGGCCATCGAGTGGGCCGTTGCTCGCCCGATGCCGCTACCGGCGCCGGTGATCACGGCTACTGCGTCTGTCAATTTCATAGTTTTTTCCCCCTGTCCTACAAGAGCATTGGCTGATCGACAACGCTCGGTTCGGCCCGCACGAGAGCGCGCAGGGATTCCTGGGACGCCTCGGCGTTGAGAAACCCGACCATGCCGTCGGCGAGCTCGCCCAACTCAAGGGCTAACGGAAGCACTGGAAAGCCACTGGCACGTTGACGTTCCCGGTCTGCGGCGACGTAGACGATCAGCGCCATCGCCCGAGCGATCCGATGGCTTCGCAGCGGTTCGACGATATGCGGAAGCACTGAAGCTAGCGCTGCATGGAACTCCCTGGTGGCGTCGACGAACTCAGCGGGCATGCGCACGAAGACGTCCCGGTGGCCGTACTGATAGAGCATGGCGACGAAGCGCATGTAGTGGCTTCCGTCGAGTTCGCTCTGCTCGAGCACCGCCCGGGCCTGGCAGCTGACCCAACCGCGGACATCGGTGGGCTGCAGCTCCTCGATCACCACTGCACGTCGCGCATGCAACCGCGCAAGCCGGTATTCGAATATCGACTGGATCAGCTTGTCCTTCGAGCCGAAATGATATTGGACCGCCGAATTATTGCCATTTCCTGCTGCGACACCGATCTGCCGCAACGACACCCCAACGACACCCCTCTCGGCGAAGAGCCGTTCCGCGGCGCAGATGATCTGCTCCTTCACCGACGAGGCAACGACGACCACAGGCCAATAACAACATCATGCACGCCTAGAGTCAACTGCCTTATTATTCAGACATTGTTAGGAAGTATTGAACGCAGACGTAGAACCCGGCGCGGTGGATGCGAAGATCGCGGAAGTCGAAGCCAAATAGCAGGTCGACGCGTCTCGGCGTTCGCCGCAAGATGGATCGGGACTAATTCCGTCCCGGCAGGTGTGAAACAGCCTGGGCTGCTGCGGTATTCGTTGGGGTATGCCGCTTCTCCGCTTCAGGGTCGTCATCTTGCCGATTGATACGCCAGCAGTCTTGACCTGTTCTTGGACGGCGTTATCGCGCCGCGGCAACACGTCGACCCATTGTGCGCTCGATATCTCGCGTATAGCCCGCGTTCTCACATTCGCGCATATCGTCCGACCACGTGGGGGCGAGCCGAACAAGATGAAGTCAGACCGACTTCCAGTTCGGTTCCCGCTTCTCGACGAAGGCTCGGGGTCCCTCCACCGCGTCTTGGGTCAGTGCCACCTTCATTCGGTAGTTCTCCGACAGTAGCTCGGCCTCATAGATCGGCAGGGTAAGACCCTTGCGAACGGCCATCCTGGTTGCTCGAATAGCAAGGGGGGCATTGCGGTTGAGCGTTTCAGCTATCTCCCACGCCCGGTCCATGAGCGTCTCGTGAGGGACCACTTCGGTGATGAGCCCGAGTTCGTACGCGCGCTGCACACTCAGTCGTTCGTGTCGACCCATCAACGCCATCCGCATCGCTACGGGCAACGGCAGAACCCGTGCGAGGCGGACAGCTTCCCGCCCGGATGCGAGGCCGATGCTCACATGAGGATCCATGAAGGTGGCCTGATCCGAGGCAATCGGGATATCGGCAATGGTGACGAGGTCAAGACCTGCGCCACAGGCAATGCCATTCACGGCGCAAATGATCGGCTTGGTCATCTGCAGCCACGGCGGTGTCGCTTCCTGCGGCGCGTCGAATTGGCGCAGTGAGCTCAGCAGAGGGTCACCTTGGGTGTCGATGCCCATCGCGAATTCGTTGTCGTGCGCGACGGTTTGGTTTACGTCGGCGCCGACGCAGAGGGCCCGGCCGGTACCCGTGATGATCACTGTCCAGATATCAGCTGACTTCTCGATGGTGGCGTAGACCTCGGCGAGCTCGGCGATCATCTCATTGCTGATGGCATTGAGCACCTCGGGCCGGTTCAGGGTCACACATGCCGTGTGCCCCCGGACCTCGAACTTGATAGTGGAATAGCTCGTTTGCGGCATCAGCTTCGCCTGGGATCGAGTACAGCCACAACGGCCAGTTCCACAACCGCGCCCTCAGCGCAATCGACAGTCACGCTATCTCCTTCAGGGTGTGCCATTTCTGCGTAGTGCATACGGATCGGCGCCAATGCCTACAGCGCATCCGCAGACGGGCGGAATCCGAAGAACCCGTCGAAGCGGTCGCAATACCGCGGCCACACGTCCCGGTTGATCAGGCGCGGTGGCGGTTTGCCTTCGAAGATCGCCTGCCATTGCGCGGCGGTGGCGAAGGCGATGTGGCGAGCCGCCTCGGCGGTGATCCCGGCCGTGTGTGGGCTGGCAACGACGTTGTCGAGCGTGAGGAGGGGGTGGTCGGATCTCGGTGGCTCCTCATGGAAGACATCGATTCCCGCGCCTGCGAGCTGACCGCTCGCAAGCGCGTCGTAGAGCGCAACCTCGTCATGCACGCGACCCCGCGCCGTGGTTATGAAAAAGGCGGTGCGCTTCATCGAGGCGAACTCGGCTCGGCCGATGAGACCCTCGGTCTCAGCTGTCAATGGACAGTTCAGCTGGACAAAGTCGGAGCGCTCAAGCAGTTCGGTCAGCCCCACCCGCCCCACTCCGCATTGTGTCGCCGTCGCATCGTCGAGATACGGGTCATACACAAGAACGTCCATCTTGAATGGGGCACACAGCTCGACGAGCCGGCGACCGATTGCGCCCATCCCGACGATCCCGACCGTCTTACCCAGCAGCTCACTGCCCTGCAGCGCTAGCCGATCGCCGAGATCTCCTCGACGAAGCACGCGATCGGACAGGGTCATCTTCTTGGCCAGGTCGAGCATGAAGCCAAGCGCGTGCTCTGCAACCGCCTCGGCCCCCGGGCCGGAGTTGTTGCACACCGCGATCCCCGCGCGCGTGCACGCGTCGACGTCGATCACGTCATAGCCGGCTCCCGCCGAGCACACCGCGAGCAAGTCCGGGCAGCGGGCGACCAGCTCAGCTCCGGCCAACCACTGTGAACCCTGAGGGACGCCGGCCACATCGGTGCGGGTGGCAACTTGGTATCCGTGCGCGGCCTCCAGCGACAACCAACCCTGGGCGGCGTCGGCGGCCAAGTCCAGCTTGATCAGGTCGATCGGAGAGCTAGCCAGTGCCTGTCCGGCGACGGGGTCAGTCCACCGTTCGTAAACCAGCCGTGGTGTCACGCGCGAGGTCATCTTCCGGCGACTTTGGGCTTCGCTTGGGCAGCCTTGAACATCTCAGCCAACGCAGGGTCGACGTTGGCGTAGTCATTGCGGGCGACCTTCAGACTGCGGCCAGGGATCGTGTCGTAGCCCAGCCGCGCGTCCTTGTTCTCCATGTGGAAGTACTCACGACCGATCGGCAGGCGCCGGTCCTCGAGGGGTACTTCCATCCACGCCCGCAGGAAGCACCGCGTTCGCTTCGGGTCGGTACTGCTCACGAAGTCAGAGCGCGAATGGCACATCGCGAAGTTGTTCGCGACCGCAGCCTCGCCGGACTCCAGCCTGACCTCGATCTGCTGGCGGATGAGGACCTCCCTGAGCAGCTCTACGGCTTCGGTCTCCTCCGCAGTGAACTCGCGCCCCAGCTCGTGCATCGCCGGCAAAATGCTGCTGTAGGTGAAGTTGATGCAGACGCGGCCTTCGGTCTGAGAGAAGATCGGGACTTCGTAGGGCGTGATGTCGGGTTGATCGTCGTACTGCTCGCTGCGTCGATGGTGGGGGAAGCCCCGGTAGAGCACGGGCAGTAGGTCCGGACGCTCAGCGAGAATAGTGTTATGGGCGGCAGGACCGCTTGCGAACTGACTCGCGCCACCCTCCGCGGCCGGATAGACGCACAGCAACGACAAGATGTCGGCGGCGTCGTTGTGCATCGCGAGCTCGGCCCTGGACTTCGTGCCCCGCGCCGGCTGAACGCCACCCGGGAGCACCTCTTCCTGGACCCGCACCATGCGGTCGCCGAGGGAGTTATTCGACACGAGATAGCCCAAGTGCGTGCAGAAAGCCCAGTAGATGCGCTCCAACTCTTCGATCGAGTGCTGCTCGACGGGGAAACCCCGCACGACACAGACGCCTCGGCCGTTCATCAGCTCCTGGTACAGCCGGGCGAGGTCGCCGTCGAGATCAGGGTGCCGAGCGTCCTGCGCTGAGATCTCGTCACGGTCTTTACCGGCCGTGGCGTGCAGAATCGACTGCAGCGCAGCCACATTGCGTGGCGACAAATCGAATGCCACGTCCTCCTTGGTTGGGAGATCCGCTCCGGTCCATGACATTGGTCCGGTGACGGTCTCGCGATAGATCGGTGTGGGCATTTGCGCTGATCCTCCTGTGATCGGTGTTGCCAACAGTTCAATGCGGGTCGTGGTGCGGGGTAAGGCCGCGGAGTTCGCGAGCACGGGACGTGGCTGCCTGAGTGAACATTCCGACATCCGTGCCCGCACTGACGAACCTCAGCCCGAGATCGGCAAAGCGCTGAAGTTGCGCGACGGACTTGATTCCGGCGATGCCGAAGGTCACGCCGCGCGAGCGGCAGGCGGCGGCCACTGCGCCCACGGCCTCCAGAAAGCGCTCATGTTCGTATTCGCCGTGAATACCCATCTCGGAAGTGAGGTCGCTGGGACCAAGGATGATCATGTCGACGCCGTCGACGGCGGCGATGGCATCGCACGCCTCGACACCATCCGGCGATTCGATCATCACAGCGACCACCGTCTCGCGTTCCAGGACGGCCGTCAGATCAGTGGGCGACAATGCCGCGTAGCCGCTGACCGCGTTGGGTCCGGCGGCCGATCGGTGCCCCAGCGGCGGGAAACGCGCGGCGTGCACCACGCTCTCCGCTTCGGCCTTCGAGTTGACATGGGGGACAATAACTCCGACGGCACCGCTGTCCAGGACACGAGCAATCAAGGTCGGTTCCTGTGAGGGCACCCGCACCAAACCCGAAATGCCCGCACCCAGGGCGCTGACGCACAACATGCCCGCGGTCTCCACCGACGTGGTGGTGTGTTCGAGGTCGACGTAGATGGCGTCGTAGCCGCATGCCGCCGCGATCGCCGGAACATCCGGAGTCCGGGCGTTGATCAGCGCCAGGCACAGAACGAGCCCGTCCTGGGTGAGCGCTGCCTTCAAAGACCCGGCCATGACCCCACCCTAGCTGAGCGAGAACGATCATTTCCACAGATACGAAAAAGACGTTCTCAAATGTGGTAATCATGGTACCCATGACGAGCAGGAGGGTTGCGATCGTGGGGGCCGCCCTGTCGGATTGCGGCCGGGTCCCGGACAAGACCGCCGTTGGGCTCATGGCGCAGGCCAGCCGCCGCGCCGTCGAAGACGCGGGTCTCACCAAGGACGCCGTTGAGGGATTCGGGTCCCACGGTGCGCTGCAACCGCCGATCGAGGTCGCCGAAAACCTGGGGCTCAGGCCGAGCTGGATCGACTCGACGAACGTGGGCGGATCCTCGTGGGAGGTCATGGCACAACATGCGGCAGCGGCCATCGCCACCGGTGAGATCGACATCGCCCTGCTCACCTACGGCTCGACGGCGCGCTCCGACGTCAAGCGTCAACTCCGAGGTTCGACCGCCGCGATGCCCACCGCTGGGGCCATGCAGTTCGAGGCACCGTACGGTCACACCTTAGTGGCCAAGTATGCGATGGCCGCCCGCCGTCACATGATCGAATTCGGCACGACCACTGAACAACTCGCCGAAGTCGCAGTCGCTGCCCACGAGTGGGGAGCCATGAACGACATTGCGTTCGACCGGGAGCGGCTCACTCCGGATGACGTTGCCAACGCGCCGATGGTCGCTGATCCGTTTACTGCGAAGCACATCTGTCTGCGTACCGACGGCGGAGGCGCCGTGGTGCTCGCCAGCGAAGATATCGCGCGGAACTGCGCCAAAGCGCCCGTCTGGATTCTCGGGACCGACAGCGCGGTGTCCCACGTGAGCATGTCCCAGTGGGGTGACTTCACGACGTCTGCGGCGGCACGGTCGGGTCCTGCAGCATTCGCCAAGGCCGGGGTCACTCCCGCCGACATCGACGTGTGCCAGCTCTATGACTCGTTCACTGCGACAGTGCTGTTGATTCTGGAGGATTTGGGCTTCTGCGCGAAAGGCGAAGGTGGTCCTCTGATTGCATCGGGTGCCCTGAGACCGGGCGGCTCACTGCCGACCAATACCGATGGTGGCGGGCTTGCATCATGTCACCCCGGCATGCGTGGGATGTTTCTGATGGTCGAGGCGGTGCGTCAACTTCGCGGCGAATGCGGCGAAAGGCAAGTAGCCGGAGCGGAGCTGGCCTGCGTGAGCGCCATGGGGGGCTTCTTCAGCCACAGCGCCACCATGATCCTAGGCAGACAATGATGACACCGAGTGCAGCGCCGGACCGGCCCACACCCGACACCGACACCGTGGCGTGGTGGGACCGGCTACGTCAGCACGAGCTGACGTTCCAGCGCTGCCGGGCCTGCGGACGTCCCTGGCTCTATGTGCGTTCGGTGTGCCCATTCTGCTGGAGCGAGGACATCGAACTCGAACAGGCCAGCGGACGCGCCCGGCTCTACACCTGGAGCGTCGTGCACCAAAACGGCCCGCCCTTCGCCGACCGCGTCCCGTACATCGCGGCCATCGTCGACCTCGTCGAGGGCCCGAGGCTGATGACCACCATTGAAGACTGCCCCGTGGCCGATCTACGGGATGGCCTGGACGTGCAGGTCGTCTTCCGCGACACCGAAGACGGATGGACGTTCCCCAACTTCCGTCCGGTTCTATTACACGCCCCGCTGAGCGGATGAACGCACCCTCTCCCATTTCGATATCGGACAATCACGCCCGAATTTAGCCGCTGGCAAGAAGTTTCAGTCGACGGAACTCAGCTCAACCGCGCCGCGCTCTGTCGCGGGCGGCCCTGGGATCCGGCCTCGAGTTTTGTTCGCTCCACCTTGCCGTTGGCGTTGACGGGCAGCGGCTCATCCCAGATCACCAACTCCTCGGGCAGCTTGTACTTCGGTAGGCCCGCGAGTGTGAGGCTTTCAATGACGACGCCCAGGGTGAGGTCCGACTCCGGATCGACCTCAACGGCGACGACCAGACGTTCCCCAGTCGTGGGGTCGGGCACCGAGTAGCCGGCACTATGGCGCACTCCCGCCAACAGGTTGATCGCCTCTTCTACTTCGGCGACCGGGATCTTCAGCCCGTTGCGAATGACGATGTCCCGAAGGCGTCCGACGATACGGATCCAATCGTCCTTCACCTCGGCGACATCGCCGGTGCGAAACCATCCGTCGTCGAAGGCGTGACTGTCGTCCTCGGGATCGGTGTAACCCAGGAACGCATGCGGACCGCGGATACAGCACTCGTTCGGATCCAGCGCCGAGCCGATCCGGATCTCGACATCGTCAAGAGGCACACCGTCATAGGCGTGGCGAAGCTCCTCGGGATCCCCGCGATGACCCGAGGTGCTGGTCGGCACCTCCGAAGAACCATAGGCGCGCATCACCACGATGCCGAAGTCGCGTTCGATCCGTTCGACCACCCGCCGATCGAGCATCGTCCCGCCCAGATAGACCGCGCGCAGCGGAACCTTCTCGCCGGTCCGGACCGCTTCATCCAAAAGCCGGTCCAACAGTCGGTCGGGACCACCGAACCAAGTGCCCCCGGACGCAACGAGCAACCGGAACGTCGCAGCGGGGTTCCAGCTGTCTTCCAAGATCACTGGCGCAGTGAGCATCGGACCCAAAAACAGCACCTGTAAGGCCCCGGTCACCGAGGCGAACGGGCTCACGACAAACAACCTGTCATCCGAGTCCAGCCCCGCGGCAACGATATGGTTCGCCGCGGCCTTACCCAGGGTGCTCAGCGAGTGAATGACGCCCTTCGGCCTGGACGTGGTGCCGGAGGTGTAGAGCACCACCGCCGGCTTATCCGCGGCGCGGTGCGGTTCCAGCGCCACCGAAAACTCAGCACCCTCCTCGGCGGCCGACGCCAAGTCGATCCACGTGCACCTGTCGTCGAGGTCGGCCTCGGCGAGCCACCGTGCTGGCCCGATCCCCAGCTGCACGTCAGCGCTGGTGACGATGTCGGCCAGGTGGGCACGCCCAGCGTTCAGTGGTACCAACAGCGCCACCGCGTCGGCCCGTAACACCGCGTGCACGGCCACCACGGAATCGAGATCATTACCGACCGCCAGCAGCACCGGAGTTCCCGGGGTGACCCCAAATGATCTCAACGCCAATGCCGCTCGGTCCACCAGCTGATCGAGTTCGGTGTAGCTAATCGCGCCTGAGCGAGTGATCACCGCAGTCGCAACACCGTTTCGAGCAGCTGCCGCGCGAACCAAATCGAGTGGGTCACTGGACCAGAAGCCTCCTGCGCGGTAAGCGTCTCGCAACGCGTCGGCGCGCTCGTCGGCTCGATCCAGGATATTGGCTGCGGCGTTCATGCTGCCCCTTTGCGTGAGTGTCATTCTTCCATTTGTAAATGTAGTGTCTCGGACATGGAAACGATGATTTTCAATGGCAAGGTCGCCATCGTGACCGGAGCGGGCGGCGGATTGGGGCGTTGTCACGCCCTCGAGCTCGCTAAACGAGGAGCCCAGGTCGTAGTCAATGATGTCGGCGCCTCAGTGGACGGCACCGGCGGGTCGGCCTCGGCCGCCGCCGCGGTTGTCGAAGAAATCACCGCGGCCGGCGGCACCGCCGTCGCGAACCACGATTCGGTAGCCAGCCCCGAAGGCGGGCAGGCGATCATCCAGACCGCGTTGGACGCCTTTGGCAGAGTGGACATCCTGGTCAACAATGCGGGAATTCTGCGTGACGCCGCCTTCAAGAACATGACCGCCGAACAGGTTGACGCTGTGCTGGAGGTGCATCTCAAGGGCGCGTTCAATCTCACCCGCGCGGTATGGCCGGTCATGCGCGACCAGAACTACGGCAGGATCATCCAAACATCGTCTGGCAGTGGATTGTTCGGCAACTTCGGTCAAGCCAACTACGGCGCCGCCAAGATGGGTCTTGTCGGCATGATGCACGTGCTGGCAATCGAAGGCGCGCGCAGTGGGATCGCAATCAACGCGATCGCGCCCATTGCGCGCACCCGCATGACCGAGACCATCATGGGCGAAGCCGCGGCGAAGCTGGATCCCGAATTCGTCACGCCGGTGGTGCTTTACCTCGCGCACGAAAGTTGTGACCGGACCGCGCACATCTATTCCGTCGGCGGCGGCATGGTCAAACGGGTGTTCATCGCGACGACAGCTGGAATCGACGACCCCAGCCTGACCCCTGAGTCGGTGGCAGCCAGCATCGATCAGATCGACAACAGTGACACCTTCACGATCCGGGGTGGCCTGGCGAATTGAGCTCAGCGGCCGCGGAACTGTGGCGGTCTGCGCTCCATGAACGCTTCGATGCCTTCCCTGTGGTCTGCGGTGCCCGCGATGATCTCCTGTGCCCATGCTTCTTGTTCGAAGGCGCGACTGCGATCCGACTCGGAGGCCACGGCCAGTAGTCGCTTGGTTAAGGCCATCGATACCGTTGGCCCCAGCGCGAGCCGACCGACGAGGTCATCGGCTACGTGTGTCACCTCAGCGGGGGCCGCGACCCGATTAACAATGCCGAACCGTTCGCACGTTGCGGCATCGATCGCGTCGCCAAGCAACAGAATCTCCGTCGCACGTCGAAGACCGACCACCCTGGTGAGCAGGTGAGCCGCGCCGGCGTCGGGAAGGATACCGCGACGGACGAAAACCTCTACGAGACTTGCAGTTTCCGACATCACGACCAGGTCGCATGCCAGAACCAGGCTGGCGCCGGCCCCCGCCGCGGTACCTTGCACCGCCGCTACCACCGGCTTCTCGCAGTCCAGAATGGCTGCGACCAGGGCCTGCCAACCCTGCTGGAGCATCCGCGCGACATCTCCGACCCGACGCTCGGATGCACCCGCGGCTGGCTGCACCGATGACGCGCCCAATGCCGCTCCCGTGCAGAAATGCCGCATGCCGGTTGATGTCAACAGAACGGCGCGTACCTCGCCTGAGGTACTGAATTGGCGGAAGGCAGCAGTGATGGCATCGCGCGCCTGTGGGGTCAGTGAGTTCGCTGCGTGCGGGCGGTCGATGAGCACCGTCCCGACGCCACGCTCGTCCACCGATACCGTGACTCCGGACACCTCTTCGGACATGACGTCGGGCCTCCTGTAAACGTTGATTCTCGTTTTCGGGTACGTTGTTTCCACTAGGCTACGTTGTGATGTGAAGAGGAGAACCTGGGATGGCTGAGACCGGACGGATTACCGACGAGGCGGTCGCCCGGTTACGAGCCACCATCGGTATAGCCGTGCCCCATACCCAGCCACCGCATTACTACCGCCCCAACGATGACGCCTTCAGGCATGTCGCCGAAAGCTACGGTGACCCCAACCCGCTGTGGTCGGATCCGCAGTACGCCGCCAAGACTCGCTGGCGGGGCACCATCGCGCCGCCGGCGCTTATAGGCGGCGATACCCTGGTCGGTGAGGACGAGGTGGTCTCGCTCTCCGACGAGGACCGCGCAATCACCAAAGGTGATCCGCTGCGCGGCGTTCACGCCTTCTACGCGTCGTCCTCCCGCGAATGGTGGGCGCCGCTACGTCCCGACAAGCGGGTCTTCCGTCGCAACGCACTGGTCGCCGCACTCGATAAGGAGAGCAGTTTCGCGGAACGAGCCGTGCACGAGTGGTCCGCGCAAGTCTTCCGGGATGAGGACGGCACGATCCTGGCAGGCCAGTACCGCAACATGATTCGCACAGAGCGAACGAAGGCGCGTGAGCGCGACAAGAACTCTGGCGTCGAGTTGAAGACGTGGACCGACGAAGAACTGGCCGCAGTCGATCAGCAGTATGCGTGTGAAGAGCCCCGCGGCGATCGACCCCGATACTGGGAGGACGTCTCCGAAGGTGACACCGTCGGCCCCCTGGTCAAGGGTCCGCTCACCGTGACCGACATGGTCTGTTGGCACGTGGGCATGGGTACGGGCATGTACGGGGTCCGGCCACTTCGGTTGGCCTGGCGCAACCGGCAACGGATCCCCCGCTTCTACAGTCGCAACCAACAGGGTGTTCCTGATGTGCAGCAGAGGGTGCACTGGGATCCAGATGCGGCGCGAAATGCCGGTAATCCGACCACCTTCGACTATGGGCGGATGCGCGAAACCTGGCTGATTCATCTGTGCACCGACTGGATGGGTGACGACGCCTGGTTGTGGAAACTCGACTGCGAGTTCCGCCTATTCAACTACGTCGGGGACCTACACACCGTGTGCGGCACCGTCGTCCGTAAGTACCTCGCCGACGGCGATCGACCCGCAGTGGACCTCGAGCTGTCGGCGACCAATCAGCGCGATGAGGTCACCGCGCCAGGCCGGGCGACGATCCTATTGCCGAGCCGCGAGCACGGAGAGGTCAGGCTGCCCGACCCGCCCGGTGCGGCAAGCGATCTCCAAGAACTTCTCGGTGCGGTCGCCGCTGACTTCGCGAAAAAGTAGTTACGACGCCATGACTTACAACACCGTGCCCGGCCTGATCGCAGTACTCGAAGAAAACGTGCTGCACTTGACCTTGGACCGCTCGGCGCAACGCAACGCGATCGACGACGTGATGCTCGACGCGCTTATCGCAAATGTTGAGGCAGCTGGGCAGGACGAAGACGTTCGCGTCATCCGAGTCGACGCCCTCGGTCCCGATTTCTGCGCAGGCGCCGATCTCATCGCCCGCAACGTCAAGACTGAACGCAAACCACGCGTGGGCAGCATGCAGCGTCGCCTGCCGAGCAAGGCCAACCGCCTCATTCCGCTGATGGCCTCGGTGCAGACCCCCATCGTCTGCGTCGTCCGGGGATGGACAGCAGGTTTGGGCTTTCATCTTGCGCTGGCTGCGGACTTCTGTCTCGCCGCTACCGATGCTCGACTGTGGGAGCCCTTCATGGCCCGCGGCTTCACCCCTGACAGCGGCGCCGCATGGTTACTGCCACGAGTCATCGGCTTGGTCCGAAGTCGGCAGCTGCTGATGCTAGGCGAGGAGCTCAGCGGGGCCGACGCGGCGCAATGGGGAATCATTCACGCTGCGTATCCAACTGAAGATCTCAGTGCTGCAGCCGATTCGTTGATCAACCGGCTGGCCGACGGACCGACGGTCGCGCTCGGGTTGACGAAATGGCTTCTGCATACCGGCCAAGGGCTCGACCTGGAACGGCACCTCCAGAACGAGGCACTGGCCCTGGAGTTGTCGAGCCGTAGCGACGATTTCCGCGAGGGTCTATCCGCGTTCCGCGACAAGCGTGCGCCGTTATTTCAGGGACGATGAGCCGCCTTCACATCGACCAGAACAGCAGCGTCGGCGAAGCCGTTGCCGCGGTCCGCACCTGGATCGAGGTCGAGCTCCCGACGTCGTGGCAGCTGGCCGCCCGCCAGGGCTTGGCCGCACTTCGCGCCATCCGATCGCCCCGGCAATATCGCCAGTGGTATCCCACCTTCGCCTATTCCGGTCTCGTTGCACCCAATTGGGCATCTGAGCATGGCGGGTTGGGCCTCAGCGAACCGGCGACACGTGCCGTGGAGAAGGAGCTCGAACCCTACAACCTCTACCGCATGAACCAACTTGGCCTGCACAACGCCGCGGCCGCGCTGTTCAGCTATGGCACCGAGGAACAACGCCGCCGGTTCCTGCCGCCGATTGTCACCAACGAGGAGCACTGGTGCCAGCTGTTCAGCGAGCCCGGCGCCGGTTCCGATTTAGCGTCGCTGGCGACTCGCGCGGAGCGTGACGGCAACGACTGGGTCGTGACCGGGCAGAAGGTCTGGACCACTGCGGCCGACGTGGCCGATTTCGGCCTCCTGCTGGCTCGCACCGACCCCGGTCAGCCCAAACACCGCGGCATCACTTACTTCATCGTGAGCATGCGTCAACCTGGCGTCGAAGTTCGGCCGCTGCGGCAGATCACGGGCGAGTCCGAATTCAACGAGGTCTTTCTCACTGAGGCGCGCGTGCCCGACGCGCACCGCATCGGCGAAGTCGGCGACGGCTGGACCGTCAGCGCCTCCACGTTGGCCAGTGAGCGCCAGATGGTCTCCGGCACCGGCTCTGGTGGCGTCGGGCGCCTCGGTGGATCAGGCGCTGACCGACTCATCGAAGTCGCCCGCGACAACGGGCGATGGAACGACCCCGTCGTACGGCAGCAAGTCATGAGGCTGTGGGCTGAGGAGCAAATTCGCGGCTGGACCAACGCACGCGTTCGCTCGGAACTGGCTGCCGGCCAATCCCCTGGACCCGCGTCGTCGATTGGCAAGGTCCACCAGGCGACGCTGAATCAGCAGATCCAAGATCTGATGGTCGATCTTCTTGGTACCGACGCGCTGGCATGGCACGCATCCGACGATGCCGACGCGCTGCCCGGGGAAGTGCGCGGAATGATGCGCAGCCTCGCCAACGGCACCGAAGGTGGGACGACCGACATCAACAAGAACATTCTCGGCGAACGCGTCCTTGGCCTACCGAAGGAACCCGATCCCTGGAAAGGGAAACCATGGAAGGAGGTGCCCCGATCATGACCGACTACCAGCGGCTGATCGTCGAAAAGGCCGACGGGATCGGATGGCTGATCCTCAACCGTCCGCAAACCGGCAACGCCTTCGACTCTCTGATGCTCGATGAACTCGAAGCAGCTTGGGCCGAGCTCGATGCCGACCCGGCCGTCAGGGTCATCGTCAACACCGCCGAAGGGTCCGCCTTCTGCACGGGCATGGACCTGGGGCAGATCGCGAGTGACCGAGATGCGATGCGACGCCATTCCCGTCGCACCCGTGACGCCGAATTACGGATCTCTTCATGGCAGTGCGACGTGTGGAAGCCCGTCATCGCGGCTGTCAACGGTGTGTGTGCAGGGGGAGGTCTGCACCTGGTGGCTGACGCCGACATCGTTCTCGCCTCCGACACCGCGACCTTCCTCGATCCGCACGTCTCCGTCGGGCAGGCGGTCGCCTACGAGGCGATCACCCTGATTCGCACTTCACCCATGGAGGCGATAACCCGAATGACATTGGCCGGCAAGGGGGAACGACTCAGCGCGCAACGCGCCTACCAGCTGGGCATCGTCGGGCAAGTGGTTGCCCCTGACCAACTCCGCAATGCCGCACAACAGGTGGCCGCCGCAGTTGCCACCAACTCCCCCACTGCGATGATGGCCACTAAAAAAGCGCTCTGGGCTTCCCTGGAGTTGGGCCTGAGCGATGCGCGCCGCGCCGGTCTGCGCTCCGCCGCAAGCATGTCCGGCCATCCCGACCAGACCGAGGGCATCCGGGCTTTCATCGACAAGCGACAGCCACGCTGGCAATCGCTCACTCCCCCCGCGACATTGGAGGCGTTATGACCACACCCGAGCGGTATACCAACTACCAGCGGTTGATCGTCGAGCGGCGCGGGCCGGTGGGATGGATCATCAACAACCGGCCCGAGCGGCTCAACGCGTACGACGATCTGATGCGCCAGGAGTTCCGGCGCGCATGGACCGAACTCGACGCGGACCCAGAGGTCATCGTCATCGTGCACACGGGCAACGGGCGCGCTTTTCAGACCGGCGCCGATATGTCCGATATGGACGGTGACGCCATTCTGCAATTCGAGGACACGCTTCGGACGCTCGACCTGGGGCTGACTGCGTGGCACATGAAGGTCGACAAACCGGTCATCACCGCTGTCAATGGTGTCTGCGCGGGTGGGGGCCTGCACTGGATCGCCGACGCCGATATCGTCATCGCCGCTTCCGATGCCACCTTCGTCGACCCGCACGTCTCGATTGGCCATGTCAGCGCCCTGGAAACCATTGCGCTGATGCGCAAGATGCCCGCCGAAGCAGTGCTGCGGATGGCGCTGGTCGGCAGCCACGAAAAGCTCACCGCGCAGCGGGCCTACGAACTGGGCATGATCAGCCAGGTCGTCGACCCCTCGGAACTTCGCGAGGTTGCCCAGGAACTCGCCGAAAAGGTTGCCCGCAATTCACCGGCCGCGATGCAGGCGACCAAACGCGCGCTGTGGGCGGCACTGGAGTGGGGGCTGACTGACGCGTGCAAAGTCGGCGCAGGGCATCTGACCTCAATGTGGGGACATCCCGATCAAAGCGAGGGACCCAACGCGTTCGCCGAGAAACGCGCACCGCAATGGCTGCCGTTGGACTCCACGTCATGACACTCGCCGACCTGCTGATGTCGATACCCGACGAAGCCGTCCACACGCTGGACGCCACCGTCGGGCGCAGTGAGCTGACCGACAGCGCGGACTCGCTGTGTGAGGCTCTGGTGCAGTTGGGCCTGCAACCCGGCCAAGTGGTCGCCGCCATGCTGCCCAACGAACCGACCACGGTAGCCGCGTTGTTCGGTACGTGGCGCGCCGCAGGCGTTTACACACCGCTCAACCCGCGCACCGTCGATCGCGAGCTGGCAGACCTGCTTGAGACATTGCGGCCTGCCGTGGTGCTCACCACGACGGCGCTCGCGCACCGCTTCGACACTTACCGCGAGTGCGGTCTGCACGTCATCACCGCCGACGACCTTGCCTGGAGCGTGCGGCCGTCGCCGAAGCCAGCCACCGAACTCCGGTCCTACGACCTGGGTGTCGCCCTCTTGCAATTCACTTCGGGAACGACCGGTCGGCCAAAACCGGTGCCGCTGCGGCACGCGACTGTCCTGGACCTGATCGACCGACTCCTGGCCACCCTGCGGGGAACTACTACGCGAACATCCACCAAGGCCCCGATGCCGAACGTCGTACCGGTCTCGTTGTCACTGTGGGCTGGCATCTACCAGATTCTGTTTGCGTTCCGCGCGGGCGCCGGCGTGGTGCTGATGGACCGCTTCTCACCGCAAACCTTCGCCGCACTCGTGGCTCGATACCAGATCAAGTCAACGGTGCTGCCGCCCGCCGCCTTGACCATGATTCTGCAAGACGACGACGTATCTGATCTGGTTCCGCTGCGGATCGTGCGGAGCATTACCGCGCCCCTGTCGCCGGTCCAGGGACGCCGCTTCAAGGACCGCTTCGGGGTCATCGTCCTCAACTCCTACGGCCAGACCGAGTTGGGCGGCGAGGTCGTCGGGTGGACCACCGCCGACGCCCGGGCGTTCGGCGAAAGCAAACTGGGCTCGGTTGGCCGGCCCTTGGGGGGCATTGACGTTGAGGTGCAGGCCGACGAGATCATGGTTCGTACACCCACCACCCTGGCCCGCAAAGTTGATCCGGCGTTCCACGACCGGCTGACCGACGACGGCTGGTTCCAC
Source organism: Mycobacterium sp. RTGN5 (assembly GCF_033804465.1). Taxonomy (NCBI): domain Bacteria; kingdom Bacillati; phylum Actinomycetota; class Actinomycetes; order Mycobacteriales; family Mycobacteriaceae; genus Mycobacterium; species Mycobacterium sp. RTGN5. The sequence goes on along the minus strand of NZ_JAPZLA010000003.1, from coordinate 555,290 downwards.
ACCGGTGACCTCGGCTGGTTCGATGACGACGGCTTCCTATGGCTCGACGGGCGGGTCTCGGACATGATCAACCGTGGCGGCCTCAAAGTGTTCCCTGGGCAGGTCGAAGACGTCCTCCTGGCGGCACCAACGGTCCGCGATGCCGCAGTCGTCGGGGTGCCTGATGACCGGCTCGGCGAGGTGCCATGGGCGTTCGTCGTTTCCAGTGGGCCCAGCCGCGATGACGCGGCCCTGATGGCGTGGTGCCGGGAGCGGCTGACCGCATACCGGATCCCAGCCCGGATCGTCGGCATCGAGGTACTTCCGCGCAACGAGATGGGCAAAGTCGTCAAGCGTGACTTGGTGGCTCTGGCCCAACAGATCAGAGAAGAGGAGGCGGCGGAACCGCCACGGGACGAGGGAAAAGCCTAGGGTCTTGCGAACGTGCTGCGCAGCTCTTTCTTCAGCACTTTCCCAACCAGGTTTCTCGGCAACGTATCCACGAGTTCCAGTCGCTCGGGGTATTTGTGCCGACTCAGCCCCCGCGAACGGCAATGCTCGACCAGCGACTCCAACGACACGTCGCGGCCCGGCACCGACACCACGACCGCGCAAACCCGCTCTCCCGTAAGCAAATCGGGCACGCCGATCACGGCGACGTCGGCGACTCCGGAGTGGGTGATCAGGTGGCCCTCGACCTCCAACGCCGAGATGTTCTCGGCATTGCGGATGATGGCGTCCTTGATACGACCGGTGACGCGGACGTTTCCATCGGAGTCGAGCAATCCAACATCACCTGTGCGAAACCAGCCCTGTGGGTCGAACGCATCAGCATCCAGCGCAGCATCGACGTAACCGAGGAAGCATTGCGGCCCCTTGAGTCGTAGCTCACCCTCCTCACCTACTGCGACATCCACGCCCTTGGCGTCGACAACGCGCACGCTCACCCCTGGAACCGTCGGCCCGACCGTGTTGTCGAGCACCTCGGGCCGCGCGTCCGGTCGCGGTGAAGTCGCGACCGGGAATTCGGTCAGTCCCCACGCATTGGCGACGCCGGGCACTGCGAGCGTCTCCCGCACCTGACGCCCCAGTTCCGGTGTGATGGGGGCGCCGCCGGCCAGGCAGGCCCGCAGCGTCGGGAACAGCGGGGACGCGCCATGATCGGCCTGAGCTGCCATGAACGCCACGAAGAACGGAGTGGCGCTACCCAGGAATGTCGGGTTGTGTGCAGCGATCGCGGCTGGGGTCGTCGACGGATCGAACGCGTCGAACAGCACCAACTGCATACCGGTGAGCAGGCCGCTCGCCAACATCGTCGCGCCACCGATGTGCGAGATCGGGAAGGCTAGCGGGTTGACGTCATCGCTGTTGGCCCCAACCATGCCCACCACACCGGCAGTGCTTGCCAGCACCGACCGGTCAGAGTGCCGAATTCCCTTGGGGGCGGCCGTGGTTCCCGATGAGTAGTAGATCCATCGTGTCTGGGCGCTCGGCGCGGGCGGATCGGGTAACGCACTGAGGTCACCGCTGGGCAGCCGCAACGTACCCACGGACGGGGGCGTCTCGTGGTCGAGGACGATAACGCCGAACCCGTGGCGCACCGCGAGAGCACGAGCGAGGGCACCATGGTCGAATCCGCGCCAGATCTGCGGCACCAGCACGAACTCGGCGGCGACCTGACCGGTGATGAAATCGACCTCGTTCTCCCGCAGCATCGGCACGATCGGGTTCTGCACGGCTCCCAACCGCGTGAGCGCCACCATGACAACCATCGTTTCCAGGGTGGTCGGCAGCTGCCACGACACCACGCTTCCCTGGCCAATGCCGGCTTCTGCGAACGCCGCGGCGGTCGCACAAGCGGCGTCGCGCAGCTCTCGGTTCGTCAGACTGCGCCCGTGCTGGTCTAGCAGGATGACCCGGCTCGGATGCAGCTCGGCGGCGGCGGCGACCAGCTGCCAATACGTGCCGTAGCGGTCGAACGTCACCTCGGGACTCGCAGCCGAGTACCGCGCGATCGGCATGCCATCAGTTCTCGCACGCGCCGGGAGTGCCGGCCGGCCGGGGCGTCATGAGCTCGGCAGCAGCAGCCGACGCTTAGCCAGGATGTTGTGCATCACTTCCGAGCTTCCTCCCGAGACTGTGTATGCCCGTGACCATAGCCAACATTCCCGCAACCGATCTCGAGCCTTCCCAACCTCCGCGTCCTCGGGCAACGCCGGGACCGCCGATGATGCCAGCGCGGCACCGAACGCCGCCACCGTGTGGTACGTCTCGGCGAAACTGATCTTCGCGATCGCCGCGTCTCCCGGGGCCTCGCCGCCGACGATCATCCGCTCGACGTGATCATCGATGAACGCCTTTGCCACCTCCACCTCGACGGCCAGTTCGGCGATTTGTTGGCGCACGTCGTCGAGTTCGAGCGCGGGACGCCCGTCGATCTTCAGGTGTCGAGCGACTAGCACCAGATCTTCCACCAGCAGATCCAGCAGCGCGACATTGCCGCCGATGCTGAACCGCTCAAACTCCAAGCCGGCCATGATGATCGACCAGCCCTGTCCAACCTCGCCGACCACCAACTCAGCAGTCAGCTGCACGTCATTGAGAAAGACTTCGTTGACCTCGATGGACTCACCCAACGTCCGGATCGGCCGTACTTCGACGCCGTCAGCCGACATCGGCACCAAAAACATCGTCAAACCGTGATGGCGCACCGACGCGGGATCGGTCCTGACCAAGGCCAAACCCATATCGGCCCAGTGACCGTCGGTGATCCAGATCTTCTGCCCGTCCAGAGTCCAGGTCCCATCGGCGTGTGCGGTGCCGCGAGTGCGCACCCCGGCGATGTCGCTGCCGGCATCGGGTTCGCTGAGCAACTGACACCAGACGTGCTCTCCGAGCCGGACGCGCGGTAGGTAGGTGATCTTCTGGGCCTCTGAGCCGAAGTGAAGCAGCACGTGCGCTGCCAGGTTGCTCTGGTCGATCGGCCTGGGCGCGCGGGCACGCAGGATCTCCTCGCTCACGATGCGATCATGCAGCGGATGATGGTCTGCCCGCCCGCCGTGCTCCACCGGCCAGTCGCCACCGACGAAACCTTCGGCGTACAACGACCCCAACCACGTTCGCAGCAGCGTCTCTTCATGCGCGTCGTCCGGGGCACGACATCCCTCGCGAGCCACGATCGGCGGAGCGTTTTCCGCGATGAAGGTGCACACCTGATCTCGGAATGCCTCCAGTTCCCGGTTGGTGGGCCGGGGGCGCTGACTGTTCACCATCCGGACACCTCGGCGAGCAGCGCCCGGCTAGCGCGCGCGGTGCCGAACATCCAGGCGTCGACGGACGCCCGACGAAGCTCGTGATGCAGCGGGTACTCCCAGGTGAAGCCGATACCCCCAGACAATTGCATGCACTCGTCGACGGCGTCGGTGACCTTCGCCGCGACGAAGGCGTGGGCGGCCGCGGCGAGCTCGTCGGCGCAATGCCCTTCGGCTGACTTGCGAGCCGCCTTCATGACGATCGCGCGCGCCTTCGCCTCCAAAACCACCAGGTCGACCAACCGATGCTGGATCGCCTGGAAACTGGCGATTGGCGCACCAAAGGCCGTCCGCGACCGCAAGTATTCCGTCAGCCGCTCCACGGCCTGCGACAGCGCCCCAAGTGCGTCGGCGCTGACCAACAGCTGAGCTACGATCCGCAACTCGTTGGCGCGCGCGGCGTCTCCGATCCGGATGCCGGTCGTTGTGGAGACATCAATGCACCAGCTCGTTCGCTCGACATCCAGTGACTCGCCGTCGACCCGGCGGGGCAGGTCCTGGGGCGTCTCGATCAAATGCAGGCCGTCACGACCCGCTGTCACGAGGATGTCCAACTTGTCGCCGCCGACGACACGCACCGTGCGATCTGCTCGTGCGAATCCACCGATCTTGGTGCCCTTCAATAGATCTGGAAGCCAGCGGCTGCGCAACTCATCGGGTGCGCTGGCCAGTGCGCCGGCAGCGACAGCCGAGGCCAGCCACGGCGTGCAATCACGCGCCCTACCGAGTTCCTCTGCGATCAAACAACTTTCGACCGGCCGCCACCCCGCCCCGGAGAACTCTTCACCGACGAGCAGCCCCATCCAGTCCATGGCCGCGAGGTCCTCGATAGCGACCTTCTCGCCACGCTCGGCCAAGAACTCCCGCGCCGAGAGCCGCAGAAAGTCCAGATCGACGTCGTCCGCACCCATCCGCCGGCTAACCCCTCACGAGCAGTTGGTCAGCGTTCCCACGCATGATCCGTCGCTTGCTCGCCTCATCGAGGGGGTCCAGCAACTTGACGAAGTCGGCGGGTTCGGCCATACCCTCGGCGTGCGGGAAATCCGACCCCATGACCAGGCACTCGTCGTAGCCCAGGCTGGTGACGATGGCCGGGATGTCATCCTCGGGATAGGGGACGACCCGGACATGGCGGCGGAAAATGTCGGACGGCCGTTCGGTTAGCTTGCCGCCGATCCACGGTCCGTTACGGCCCATGCCGCGGCTCTTGTCCATGTGACGGACGAATTGTGGAATCCATTCCGCGCCGTGCTCGGCAACGAGGACGTTCAACCCCGGAAAGCGGCCGAACAGGTTGTCGAAGATGAGCGCGGACAACGTGTCCTCGATGGGGCGCTGGCCGTAGATGTTCATCCACTGCCACGCCGACATGTGCCACGACGCGGGATTCGGGTTGTGGCCCCACGCGGGTGAGATCGCGTCGAAATACCAAAACGGCTGGATGTGGAAGGCCAGGACGCAGCCAGCTTCCTGCAATCGTGCATATATCGGGTCGAAGTAGGGGTCGCCGGGCGACCGTCCATAAGCAGGGCCGGTCGGCAACAACACCACACGGGCGCCCTGCTCGATGATCGCCTCGGTCTCCGCGACGGCGGAGTCGATGTCGCGCAACGAGAGCAGAGCCGTGGCGAACAGTTTGTCCTGATAGTTGAAGCCCCACGTCTCGTCGAACCAGCGGTTGAACGACCGGATGTTGGCGTACAGCGCCTCGGTGTCGTCGACCCAGTGCTCGGCCGCCAACGCCAGGATGGACGGGAAGAGCACGACACGTTCCACGTTCTGCTGAGCCATGAGTTCGAGGCGCGGGGCGCGCTCGACGAACTCGGGGCGCATGGGCTGAGGCTCGTAGGTTTCGTCGGGGTTGCCCGATCCCATCTGCTTGAGCATCTCTTTTAGCGAGCCGGGCCGATAGGCGAGGTCGAAGCCCAGCCCCCCCTCGCTCTGGAAAGTTGCGATGCGGTGGCCAGCAAGGATTACCTCTTGGCCGTCGGCTCCGCGGATCGGCAGGATCGTCCGGTCCAGGAACTCCTTGGGCAGATAGCGGGTGAAGGAGTCGCGTGTCTCGTAGCAGTGAGTATCACAATCAAATATTCCGTACTCAAGAGTCGTCATCGGCTTCAGCAGCTCCCTCGCTGGAATGAGAATCACCATATTCGGTTTCAAGAAGGATACTATCCTTTAGCTGGAAATCACCATCCCGGACCCATCACGATGGCCATGAAGGACGCGAGGTTCGCAAGCGCTATGCCGTTCCCTGAGATCATTCCGACGATCCCGGCTTTGCTGCGTTCAAGTTCAATGCGTCACGGAGAGAAGGCATTTCTGGTCGCGGATGGCCAGACGCTGACCTACCAAGAGCTTGACCGCCGTTCCGCTCGACTGGCGACAACGCTCCTGGCCGAGGGCATCGGAAAGCGCGATCACGTCGGCATCCTGATGCCCAACAGCGCTGATTGGGCCATCGCGTGGTTCGCTGTCACCCGTATCGGTGCCGTCGCCGTGCCGATGAATACGTTCTACAAAGCCAAAGAACTCGCGTGGACCGCGCGGCACGCCGACCTTCGGGCCCTGCTGATATGGCCGAACTTCCGTACGAATGACTACCTGGCCAGACTGGAGGAAGCCCTTCCAGGCCTCGCCGAGCAGGAGCAACCGGGTACGCTCAGACTCACCGAAACGCCCTATCTCCGGACCATCGCAGTGTGGGGACCCAACGATCGCGCGTGGGCGACCACAATCATCGACGACCAGTCGGCTGCGGCCAACAACAGTGAATCTGCTTCAGCTGCAGATTTTTTGGAGGCTGTGGAAGCAAACGTGACCCCCGCTGACGATGTCGTGATCATCTACACTTCAGGCAGCACCGGCGACCCGAAGGCCTGCGTGCACACCCACGGTGCACTGGTCCGTCACACCTACAGCCTGACCTACCTCTACGTCGTGACCGAGCAAGACGTGCTCTTTACGTCCATGCCGTTCTTCTGGGTAGGCGGCCTGATCACCGGGCTGAATGCGGTGATCCACCACGGCGCCACCATGCTGACCCAGCCGGCGTTCGACGCCGCTGAGGCGCTCGAGCTGATCGAGCGTTACGGAGCGACCATCACGCTGGGTTGGGCGCAGCAGGGCCGAACCTTGTCAGAGCACCCAGATTTCGGGCAACGCGATCTGTCCTCGGTGCGCCGAACCAGTATGCCGGCGATGGTCTCCCCTGACCGACGACCCCCACCAACAGGGTCGGATTCACTTGGTATGACTGAACTTTGCGGTAACCACCTGGGTTTCGACCCCTACATCGCGCAGCCCGAGCATCGTCGCGGCACGTTCGGCCCATCGCTGGACGGACTCACCCACCGCATCGTCGATCCTGAGACTGGACTGGAGCAACCCACGGGTATGGCCGGTGAAATCTGGGTCCGCGGCTACTCGCTGATGCAAGGGTTTTACAAGCGGGAGCGCGAAGACGTCTTCACCCCGGACGGGTACTACCGGACCGGCGATGTCGGCGTCGTCGACGCCGACGGCTGGGTCACTTACACCGGCCGGCTGGGCGACATGATCAAGACCGGCGGCGGCACCAACGTCACCCCCACCGAGGTCGAGGCCGCGCTGACCGCCTACGAAGGAGTCCTTGAGGCCTACGTCGTCGGGGCCACCGACGGGGAACACGGAGCGGTCGTCGCTGCCGCGGTAGTGGCCCGTCGCGACAGCGTGTTGGACGGCGAGGGCCTGCGGACACGGCTACGCGGGGATCTGGCGGCCTACAAGGTGCCCAAGTACATCTGGGTCGCCGACAAACAGGACCTGCCGTTCACCGATAGCGGAAAAATTCACAAGACCGCGCTCGCTGACCAATTGACCCGACTGATCACGCACTGAAAGGAACCCCTTGGCCCTGCGCATTGCAGATTCCGGCATGCAGATTCCGGCATTGGCCGAGCTGCAGCTCGGCACCGACGGCCGACTGCTGGCTGGGGCAGTTGTTGTCACACATGCCCGGTGAGGAGCATCACGAGCTACGCGAGAACGTGCGCGCGTTCTTGGAGGCGCGGTCGCCGAGCAGCGCCGTGCGCGCCGCGATGGAGACGGACCGCGGCTACAGTCGCGACGTCTGGCAGCAACTGGCCAGTGAGCTGGGACTGCACGGTATCGCCGTGCCCGAGGAGTTCGGCGGCGCCGGTGCCGGCATGACCGAACTCGCCGTCGTCTACGAGGAAATGGGACGAGCACTGCTGTGCGCACCGTTTTTTTCCACCGTGGCTATGGCCATCCAGGCGGTGCTGAACAGCGGTGACGACGCGGCGATGACGCAGTTGCTGCCGACTTTCACCGACGGATCGACAACCGCAACGCTTATCTTCAACGGAGAACTGGCCCCCTGGTGTGCATCGCGGGTCACCATGACTGCCAGGTGCCGCGGGTCGGTCTACGAGATTGACGGCAGCGCGGCGATGGTGCTCGACGGCTATACCGCTGACGTAATCCTGCTTGCCGCCCGCACCCAGGCCGGAATATCGCTGTTCGCGGTGCGAAGCACAGCGGCCGGACTGCACCGCCGACGCAAGTGCACCCTCGACCGCACTCGCAAGGTCGCCGAGCTGCATTTCGACGGTGTCAGAGCCGACCTCATCGGCACCGAAGGCGGTGCCGAACCAGGGCTACAAAGGACCTCAGATTTGGCAATCCTCGCGCTCAGCGCCGAGCAGGTCGGGGGTGCCCAGCGGTGCCTGGACATGGCAGTCGACTACGCCAAGCAACGCGTGCAATTCGGTCGGCCGATCGGCAGTTTTCAGGCCGTCAAACACCGTTGCGCCGACATGTTGGTCCGGGTTGAGTCGGCGCGATCCGCAGCGCTACACGCCGCGCAGGTGGCCACCGCCGGTACCACCGAAGATCTGGCAATTGCGGCCTCCGTGGCCAAGCTGTACTGCTCCGAGACGTTTCTGAGCGCCGCTACTGACAGCATGCGCATCCATGGTGGCATCGGTTTCACCTGGGAGCACGACGCCCACCTCTATGTCCGCCGGGCAAAGGCGAGTCAGCTTATGTTCGGAAGCCCTGATCTGCACGCACAGCGCCTCGCGCAACTCGTTGATGACGGCCGGAGCCGGCCGTTCAGCCCCGTTTGAAAACAATGTCCCAAACCGAAGGAGCTACCCCATGAGTCCACTGTTCTCGTTCGAATTGCCCACCCACCGGGTAGACCAGCCGAACGAATTCGTTACTGGCGCGGCAGTCGCGGACGTCGCCCGAGAGGCGCAGGCGGCCGGGTTTGCCGCTGTGCACGTCACCGACCATCCTGCGCCCGATGCGAAATGGCTTGACCACGGCGGTCATCACGCCCTCGACCCGTTTGTCGCCCTCTCGTTCGCGGCCGCCGCCACCTCAACACTCAAGTTGCTCACCAACATCTACGTCGCCGCGTACCGCAATCCGTTCTTGGGCGCAAAGTCGGTGCAGAGCCTGGACATCCTCTCCGGCGGACGACTCATCCTGGGCACCGCAGCGGGCTATCTCAAGCCCGAATTCGCAGCGCTCGGAATCGATTTCGAGACCCGAGGCGCTCTGCTCGACCAAGCTCTCGACGTCTTGGTCCAGACGCTGACCGGCGAAGACACGGCATATGACGGACCAAACTTCTCGGCCCGGGGTGTCCGACTTCGCCCCCTTCCGGTCTCGCGGCCGCACCCTCCCATCTGGATCGGCGGAAACAGCAAAGCCGCCGTCCGTCGTGCTGTGTCGAAATACCAGGGGTGGGCCCCGTTCGCCACGGTCGGCTACGCCAAGAGTTCCCGTACCGCCGAGATCTCCGACGTCAACGACCTCGAAGCCGCGATCGGCTGGGCGCGCCAGTACGCCAGCGAGATCGGCCGCACCGCACCCCTGGACATCTGTTTCTCCGCCGGTACCCTGCTCGACCAGAACAAGTCCCTCGACGAGCGTCACGCTACGCTGCGCCGCCTCGTCGACGCAGGCGTAACCTGGCTCACCGTAGTGGGATCCGGCGATGATCGCGCCGCGTTGATCGAGGGCATTCGCTCCTTTTCGAAGGAATTCATTCAGGGGTAGCCCGCATCAAACTCAGCGCGGAATAGCCGTCCACACTGATCCTGCGCGAAGAAAACAGCCACCGCCCTTCCACTGGTACTAGTACGTCGCGGTAGCGGCCCCAATGATCCACGCCGACATCGGTGAATACCACGAAGTAGCTACTCACCTCGACGCGTTCGCTGGTCACGGCGCTGAACAGCACGCTCGAAACATGGTGCCGCACATGCGTAAGCGGCGTTGGGCGTGCCGGTGAGCCGCCCATCTGCGCGCCGAGGCCGGCGGCGATTGCCGCCGGTCCCACCATCGGCTCACCACCGGTGAAGTCGAGAACTCCGTGCGGCGCGAAACATTGCGCGAGATCGTCAAGTCGGAACCTGTCGGTTCCTGCTGTGTAATCGGCCAGCGTCTGCCGCACCGACTCGCGGACGGCGATCTCCCACGTATCCATTGTCCTCGTTCCTTGACACAAGTGTTCCCAAAAACGATAACCTCTATTCTCATGCCCGCACCGAAACTCGCCGAGCTTCTCAATCCCGCCACCACCGCTCTGGTCACCCAGGAATGCCAGGGGGGCGTAGTCGGCCCTCACGCCGGCCTGGCACTGCTGGCTGACGAGGCCCGCCGTGAGGCGATTCCCAATATCGGCAAGCTGCTGCAGGCTGCCCGCGCCGCCGAAGTCACGGTGGTGCACTGCTTAATCCAGCGCCGCCCAGATGGTCGCGGATCCAATACCAACGCTAGGCTTTTCGCCTCCGGCAAGTCGTTCAGCGTCGATCTCTCACCAGGCAGCGAGGGCGGTTCGGTGCTCCCCGAGTTCGGTCCTGAGCCCAGCGACCTGGTGCTGACCCGTACTCACGGTCTGGGCCCGATGACCGGCACCGACCTCGACTCCGTGCTCCGCAACCTGGGCATCACCACGATCGTCGGGGTCGGGGTCTCAGTCAACGTCGCCATCCAGAACTTCGTCATGGATGCAGTCAACCGCTCCTTCCAATTCGTGCTGCCCCGCGACGCCGTCGCCGGCTACCCCCGGGCCTACGCCGAATCCGTGATCGACAACACCTTGTCCCTCCTGGCCACCGTCACCACCAGTGCCGACATCATCGCCGCTTGGAACCCATCGTGAGCACCGGCGTCGCGGCCCGCCCCGTGGGCGCAGACACCGCCGACCGCCGATTGCGTGTCGTGCAATGGGGCACAGGGCCGGTCGGCGCGGCGTCGCTGCGGGGCATCGCCGCCCGACCCGATCTAGATCTCGTCGGGGTCTGGGTGTCCAGCCCGGCCAAGGCGGGCCGGGATGCCGGTGACCTCGCCGGCTTGGACGTTGCGCTCGGCGTGACCGCGACACAGGATGCCGACCAGCTGTTCGCGCTCGCACCCGATGCGATCCTGTACAACGCCCAGGCCGACGAGCGCCCCATGGAAGCTCTCGCTGACCTCTGTCGCATCCTGGCCGCCGGTATCAACGTGCTCGCCAGCGGCCCGACGCTGCTTCAGTACCCCTACGGTGCTGTTCCCGCGGAAGCTATCGCCCAGGTGCAGGATGCCGCGCTCGCTGGGAACGCTTCACTGTGGGTTAACGGGATCGATCCGGGATTCGCCAATGATGTTCTGCCGCTGCTGCTAACCGGGGTGTGCACTCGCATCGACTCCGTGCGCTGTCTGGAGCTACTCGACTACTCCACCTACGCCAACCACGACATGATGTTCAACATGATGGGCTTCGGCCGACCCCTCGATTACGTCCCGATGATCTCGATGCCGGGAATGCTGAGCACGGCACTGGCTGTCACCGTCCGACAGTTGGCCGCCGCACTCGGAAGCGAGCTCGATGAGGTGACCGAACACTACGATCGCCGGATCGCCACCGAAGAACTGCACGTAGCGGCGGGCACCATCGAAGCGGGAACAACCGGCGCAATGCGTTTCGGCGTGGACGGCCGCATCCAGGGTCGGGCGGTGTTCAGCCTCGAGCACGTCACCCGCCTGCATCCCGATCTCGCGCCGGAGTGGCCCAAGCCGGCTGGGAAAGGGTCCTACCGAGTCGAGGTGCGCGGCGATCCGGATCTGGACCTCGATCTGCGACTGAGCGGCCCGGACGGCAACCCAGTCACGGCCGGATTCTCACTCACCGCAATGCGATTGGTCAACGCAGTGCCTGCGGTATGTGCCGCTCGGCCCGGCCTTATTACCGCTATCGATCTGCCGCTGGTCGTCGGTCGCGGGCTGGTCGCCTGATGGCGTGCGATAACGGCATGGAAATTGACGCAAACACAGAGTAGATCAACTCAATGACATTGAGCGTTGTACATTGCGGCACTGGCAATATGGGCAAGATTGCTCTCAGTCGGTTGATCGGCCATCCAGACCTCGAGCTCGTCGGTCACTACGTCTGGTCGCCTGAGAAGGTCGGTGTCGACTCCGGAACTCTGTGTGGCGAGGCGACCACCGGGATCATCACCACCAACGACTGGGACGACCTGCTCGACCTGAACGCCGACTGCCTGCTGTATTTCGGCGACTCGATCGGCCGCGAGGACCAGTCAGTCCGCGAAGCGATTCCGTTCCTGCAGCGCGGCACGAATGTCATCTCCTTCTCCGCCTTCGCGTTAGCGCACCCCGCCACGGCACCGCCCAATCTGCGCAACCCGATCGAAGCAGCCTGTCGCGCCGGCCAGTCATCGATGTACTTCACCGGCATCGATCCTGGTTGGGCCACAACCGACTTGGCGATCGCCGCGCTGGCCCCCGCCGATCGTGTGGATTGCGTCCGAGTGCTCGAACTCGGGTGGTGGGGGGATTACACCGCGGAGTTCGTCTGCCGCGAATACTTCGGATTCGGTAAGCCGCCCGGCTTCCAGCCGATCCTGATGACCGCAGGCTTTCTCCAGAGCATGTGGGAGCCAACGCTGAATCAGATCGCCGAAGTACTCGGCGTTGACATCGAGAGCTGGGAGACGTCCTATGAGACGGACTGCCTGGATCACGACATCGAAACCGGTTTCGGGACAGTTGATGCCGGTACCGCCGCGGTCGTTCGGTTCGAACTGCGCGCCATGGCAGATGGACGTCCGATCGCTGTCGTCGAACATGTCGACGCGGTAGGACGGGGCGCGGGGACACAATGGAAAGCGCCTTTCGGCCCATATGACCTGTGCCACCGCATCGAAATCGAAGGCGATCCGAGTTTCACCGTCGAGGTCGGCTACGTGGGGGGCAGCGGGGCAGGCGTCATGCCGGTGCTCAACGCCGTTCCAGCGGTGTGCGCCGCGCGGCCTGGCCTTCTGGGGCCTCTCGACGTGCCACGGTACTGGGCTCGCAATGCACGCGGGTCGAGTAACCGGTGATGGAACCCGCGCGAACACGCCGGAACGCGGTCATCGGTAGCGTCGTCGCACTGAACCCGCGCCCGCAGTGACGATCGCAGTGGTGGGAGCGCCCACCGGTCTGGGCGGGTTCCTGGCTGCTGGCCTCGGGGCCGAGCCGCTTGGTTTCGGCGCTGCATTGCCGCAAGGACTGCACGGCGCTGTCCTGGTGGTCGGCTCCGACCCCGCACCGGCACCGGAGCCGTTGTCTGCGATGACCGGCGCCGCCTGGAACGAGTCAGCGCCGAATGTCATCTGGCAGTCAGTGATCGCGCTGCAGCGATCCCGCGCGGCGTTGTTGCCCGACGGCGGCCGCATCGTCGTGGTAACCCCCACCGTGGGGCTTACAGGCGCGAGCACGCTGGTCGCCTACACCACCGCATGCGAAGGAGTTCGAGCGCTTGCGAAGTCCGCGGCCCGCCAGTGGGCGCGGGAGGCCATCAGCGTGAACCTGCTCGCCGTGCCGCTCGAGCTCGTTGCACCAGGTCTTGCCGGACTCGACTCGCATCTCACCCCGGCAGCGATAGGTGAGCGGCCGGCACTGCTGGACACAGTGTTGCGGTCCGCGGAGTTCTTACTCGGTTCCGCCGCCGACACCCTGACCGGCATCACGATAATCGCCGATGGCGGCGCGGTGATGGCGCCGTGACCCTCGATGCGCAGACAGTCCTGATCACCGGCGCCGGTGCCGGTGTGGGGCGTGGTATTGCCCTGGCGGTGGCGACCGCCGGCGCCGACGTCATCGTCGCCGCCCGCGGCGACAGCGGCCAGCAAGTGGTCGACGAGATCCGCGCCCGCGGCGCCCGCGCCTGGTGGGCGCGCTGCGATGTCACCGACCTCGACTCCGTGACCCAGGCGATCGCCCTGGCGCTCAACGCCACAGGGAGGTTGGACGCGGTGATTCACAACGCCACGAGCAACCGGTCCAGCAGCCCCCACCAACTCTGCGATGTCGACGAGGCGCTCTGGGAGGACCATGTATCGGTCTCGCTGCGCGGCGCGTACCACTGCGCGCATGCGGCGTTTGACGCCCTGAGCGACGGCGGCGGCACGCTGGTTGTCATGACCTCACCAGCGGGCATCGAGGGCAGTGCGACGTTGCCGCTGTACGCGACCGTGAAGGGCGCGCTGCGCGGGTTCGCGAAGAGCCTGGCCCGCGAGTGGGCACCCGCAGGCATCACGGTCAACGCTGTGTCCCCGCTGGCCTACTCACCGGCGATGACCAACGGCATCAAAGCCGACCCGGCGATGGAAGACCGCCTGGCCAAGCGGGTTCCGATGGGTCGGGTCGGGGACCCCGAGACCGACGTCGGGGCCGCTGTGGCACTGCTCATCGACCCCGCGGCCCGCTTCATCACCGGGCAAACGATCGGGATCGATGGGGGCCATTTCACGAGCGTCTGAGGAGGAGAGATGCAGATCGGCCTGGTCCTGCCCCACACAGGGTCGTCAGCAACGCCGTCCTTCGTGCGGGACTTTGCCCAAACTGCCGAAGCAGCAGGCATCGACGGGCTGTGGGCGGTCGACCATCTAGTGCTGCCCCACCATGCCGAGTCGCTCTACGTCCTGGGCCGCAAACCGGGGCCCGTTCGCGACGGTTCGCTGTCTGAAACCTTGTCGCCAAACTACGAGATGATCACGACGCTTGCCTGGATAGCGGCTCACACCAACACAATTGGTTTGGGGACCTCCGTGGCCGTGCTCCCTATCCGCAACGCAGTGGCCAATGCGCGTCAGCTCGCCACCCTCGACCTACTCTGCGGCGGGCGGCTGACCTACGGCATCGGTATCGGATGGTTGCGCGAGGAAGCCGAGGCGATGGGGATGCCCTGGGACCAGCGTGCCCAGCGCAGTGAGGAACACATCGCGTTGATGCGGACGCTGTGGTGCGCGCCGGGGCCTCTTGTCGAGTTCCGCGGCCGCTATCACGACCTTCCGCCGATGGACCCGCAACCGCAGCCGGTTCAACGACCGATACCGATCCTGATTGGTGGCCACTCCGATGCCGCCCTGAAACGGGCCGCCCGAATCGGCGACGGGTGGATCGCGGCCCCGATGTCGCCCGAGCGCCTCGCTGAGCGGCGCAGGCTGCTCTACGCCTACGCCGAGGACCGAGGCCGCAGCACCGACGACTTACGCATCGTGGCATCCGTACGTCCACAGCCGGGATCCTCGCTGGCCGACCTCATGGACACCTATCGCCAGGCGGGTGTCGACCACCTGCAGGTGCTGCTACCAACGACGGACCCCACGCAGGCCCTGACCGACATCGGTCGTGTCGCCGAGGCCCGCGACGGTTAAGGATTGGCTGACAGCTGACCGGGCTGTCCTGCGTCCCCGTTATCCCAGAATGCCTGCCAACTCGGCATCCGGTGCGGCATAAGTTCGCGCAGAACGACATTCGACGGCCAGCGCACAAACTCGGGCCCAGGCCGCTCGGTGATATCGACCGAATACCAGGGATGTTCGCGCCGCTGCACGAAATACCAGGCGCCGTCACGGCGCTCGTAGACATCGTCATAGCGCATGGTGATGACGTACCAACCATGGCCGTCCTCGTGCTCGGCACGGCAGTACACCGAACCGGTGGCGTGGTCAGCGTCGAGGAAGTCGATCTGGTGCCCACATACCAGATGGATGCTCCGGTAAAAGCGCCTCAGTGCGAGGTCATACCAATCGCGCAGCGCAGCGCGCCCCTGGCCGTGGCGGCCCGCTTTGACGTCGTCGACGAAGAGTCCGACCAGTGCGTCGACGTCCCGGATATCCAGTGCCATTGCGTATCTGCTCGGTAGCTGGCCAATCGCCTGCAGGGATTCGATCCGCTCAAGACGGGCCGACAAGGCCGCGGTTTCAGGACTGCCCATACCCGCAGTCTAGCCTCCGGCCAGCCGGAGTGATAACGTCATTCTCATAACGGGGAATAGTCGATCTCGCTATCCCCAACGCAGTCAGAAAGTGAGAGAGGACCTACCGACATGTCGCCGCGTTCCCTGGGCTTCCCCGTCTTCGATGCCGACAACCACATGTACGAGACCCGCGACGCCCTCACGAAGTACCTGCCACCGGAACACCGAGGCAAAGTTGGTTACGTGGAAGTTGGTGGCCGGCCGAAGCTCGTCATCAAGGACCGCATCAGCCACATGATTCCCAACCCGACCTTCGAGCGGGTTGCACGACCCGGCAGTGCCGAAGACTACTTTCTGGGTAAGAACCCTGAAGGCAAGTCTTTTCGCGAATTCATCGGCCCAGCAATGGATGTCGACCCCGCATATCAGTCGCCGGCGCCGCGACTTGCCTTGATGAACGAGCAGGGCATCGACCGCGCCGTGATGTATCCGACACTCGCCAGCTTGCTCGAGGAACGCACCACCGACGACGTTCATCTGACCCACGCGGTGATACACGCTCTCAACGAGTGGATGTACGAACACTGGACCTTCGACTATGAGGGCCGCATCTTCGCGACCCCGGTGATCACCTTGGCCGTCGTCGAGGATGCCATCCAGGAACTGCATTGGTGCCTTGAGCGGGGCATGAAGACCTTCCTGATCCGGCCCGCGCCCGTCCCCAGCATTGCTGGTGGATCGCGATCGATGGGCCTGCCCGAGTTCGACCCGTTCTGGCAGGCCGTTGTCGACGCGGGAGTGCCGGTAACGATTCACGCCTCCGACAGCGGGTATCAGGCCCACCTGGAAGCCTGGGAAGGCGGCGACGAATATCTGTCGTTCGGCAAGCCGAGCTCGTTGCGTGAAGTGGTCATGGGCCACCGTGCGATCGAGGACACCCTGGCAGCCATGATCTGTCACGGCGCACTGTCTCGGTTCCCCGACCTGAAGGTAGCGACAGTCGAGAATGGCAGCTCCTGGGTGGCGCCCCTCCTTGAAACCCTGGGCAAGGCCTACGGAGTCATGCCGCAAGTGTTCGACGAGGATCCAGTGGCCGTCTTCAAGCGCAATATCTGGGTCCACCCGTTCCTGGAGGACGACGCTTACGGAATTATCGACATCATGGGCCCCGACCATGTGCTGTTCGGGTCGGACTTTCCTCATCCGGAAGGCGTCGGCGACCCGATCAGCTACGTCGACCGCCTGGACCGTCTGTCCGAAGAGGACAAGGCAAAAGTCATGGGCGGCAACCTCGCCGGCTTGCTGGGGGTCGATGTCAACGCCTGATGGCGTGTTCTCGACTCTCGGCTCAGGCCGGCCGCAGATTCCACGGCATTTCGATGGAAGCCGTTTTCGCATGCGATCGCCGATCGGATGCGAAAAGGCACGCGGTCCTTCAGACCAAGTTCCCCGACCCAAAGGGAGTCATGTCCAATAGCACCGCGTCTCCCACCATTTACGCCGGCATCGGCGGGTTCGCTGCCGCACTTGGAAATCACCTCGGCTACAGCGACTGGCACACAGTCACTCAGCAACAGATCAACGAATTCGCCGAGGCCACTGGCGATCGCCAGTGGATCCACGTCGATACCGAGAAGGCTGCCAGCGGTCCGTACGGCCGCACCATCGCACACGGCTATCTGACGCTGTCACTGGTCCCATTGCTGGCCAAGCAGATTTACCAAGTGTCCGGGCTGTCTATGGGAGTCAACTACGGCCTGGACAAATTGCGCTTCCCTGCGCCCGTTCCGGTTGACTCGCGAATACGGGCCGGTGCGGAGCTTGTTGCCGTGGAAGTGTCGGGCAACCGTGGCCGTGCCACGGTGAGGTTCACCGTTGAGGTTGAGGGCGGCGACCGACCAGCCTGCGTCCTTGACAGCGTGGCGCTCATGGTCGGCGAGGAACCGCCGCCACCCGAATGAGGCATCGGCCAAGGGAGTGGGCCAGGCCCTAGCGTAACCGCCAGCTGATACGTAGCCAATGTTCGTCAACAGCAAGAGAAAGCCGCCCCGGTCGAGACCGGGTCGGCTTTCTCTTGATCGGGGTCGGTCGGTGACCGGCGGCTATCCATACGGAGCCCGAGACCTTCGTCCAACTGGCGTCGCGGCACGTCGCTGATTCGTACACGCGTAGCCGCTCGAGTCATTCGATCACGCTGCGCCGCAGGCGACCTCGGCTAGTGCTTATCGCGCCGCATCGATGAAGCTCCCGCCGTCGGCCATATAGGAATAGCCCGTGAAGTAGCGCCCGTCCTCGCTCGCGAGGAAAGCGACGATAGGGGCGATGTCTGCATAGGGCTGACCCATGGGAATGGGGGCGGGACCCATGCGGCTAATGTCGACCGTCCCGGCCTCGTAATGTTCCATCACCCCTTCGGTGATGGCCGCGGGGCAGACGGTATTCACCGTGATGCCAAACTGCCCCCATTCACGTGCGGCGACGCGTGAAGCCGCGCGCAGGGCCTCCTTGGCCATCGCATATGGCAAGTAGTTCGCCATGCCTGACACGCCGGACCCGGACCCCATGTTGATGATGCGGCCCCCTGCCTGTTTCAGGTAGGGCAGGCAGACCTGCATCGCGATGACGGAACTGATCGGTCCCGATGACATCTGGTCATCAATCTGGGTGAGGCTCGTTTTGTCGAACGGCGCACAGGTTGAGGCACTGGATGTGTTGTGGGCGTTGTTGACCAGAATGTCGATCGTGCCGAACGCGTCGATCACTTTGGCGATGGCGGCGGGTATCGCGTCGTAATCGTTCATGTCACATTGAACGGCGATCAGGTCCGGACTACCCGGAGCGATCGACGCCAGGGCCTCCTCGAGAGGACCAGCCGAGCGCGAGAGCAGCGCCACCCTGGCACCCTCCTCATACAAGCGCCGAGCGACCTCCCGCCCGATCCCGCGCCCCGCGCCCGTCACGATCGCGACCTTTCCAGCCAGCCGTTCCGCAGCCAATGCCATTCAATTCCCTCTCGTTAATGAGAACAATAATTCTCAAAGTTACGTTCTGACGTCCGCTCGCCTGCTTCGGCGCGTTCCAGCTAGTGCCTGGTGTCAGCGGTTCATGGTGCCCAAGTCCATCGGCAGCTGGGAGCCAGTCGTAAAACGGCCGGCTTCTGAGACGAGGTAGTGAACGAGCTCAGAGACGGCTTCGGGTTCCACGAAGTAGTACGGCAGCGAGTTCATGAAGATCGGGCCGAGCGTTTCCGGGACGGCCATGATTCGTTCGATCACGTCGGTGGCCGTCATCATCGGTGTGTTCACGCCATGAGGATGAATCGTGTTGACGCGGATGTCGTACTCACCAAGCTCATTGGCCAACGTACGACACAAACCAACGACTCCGTGTTTGGCGGCAACGTAATGCCCGGAGAACGGCAATCCCTTGAGCCCACCCACCGAGCTGGTCAGGACGATGGACCCGCCGTCCCCTTGAGCGATCATCGTCGGGATCGCCGCTCGCACCGTATGCCAAACACCGGTCAGACAGACGCCAATGACGTCGCTCCACTGCTCTGGCGACAGCTCCCACGTCCGCCCCCCACTCAAGATGCCCGCGTTGGCCAGCACGATGTCGATGCGACCGAAGGCGTCGAGGCCGGCCGCAACGCACGCTTCCACATCGGCGAGGCTGCGGACGTCACCGACGGTGGCCACCAACTCTGAGCCCGCCTGCTCGACAAGCTTTTTGGTCTCCTCGAGCTCTTCTGTGGTGGCCATCCCGTAGGTGAGCGTGTCGAAGTCCTGGCATCGATCCATGCCGAAAATTCGCACGCCTTCACGAGCGAGGCGCAGCGCGTGGCTGCGGCCCTGGCCGCGAGCGACACCGGTGATAAAGGCAACCTTGCCCTCCATCGAACGCTGCTGGCTCATCGTTGTCTTACCTTTCACTTGTCACGCGGCATGAGGCCTGTGTCAGATTTTCAGTTCTCAATAATGGATTTCCATATTCTCAACTACGAAGGTAACACCGCGATAGTCAACATCGAGGATTATCGGCTGGTTGCCCTACCACTCACACCCGAATAGCAGTGCAACTCCGGTTGCGCACACCTGCGAGCGGAGATTTCACTCTCACCTTGGCGACCCGGCACTGGCCGTGGTGCCGCACTTCACCGCCGGGACTCGTTGTGGCTCAATCATTTTGTCGACTACGCAGACCCGCTAGTTGGTTCGCCATCTGCCAACGTCCGCCGAAGCCGCGTATGTCCACCACCGAGCCCGCGAACCAGGTGTGCACGCACGAACTCCGAGGCGACGTTGGGGTTGCTCATGTCCAGACTCGACGACGGCGTATTGAACAGGGAGATCAATATTCGCGCACACCATTCTCCGGCGGCTTGAACGTCAACATCCTTGCGAACCTCGCCGGTCAACTTGGCGGCCGCGATGTACGGAGCAAGAAACTGGGTGCATTCGAGAAGGAGGACCGCGGCATCCCGCGTCAGCATCACGCTGACCTCATCGGCATCGAAGTACCGCTCGGGCTCAACGATTTGTCGGGCGTGAGTCACGGTTGCTGCTGCCCGGCTTAACTTCTCTTCGAGTGAACTTCCGCCGGCCATCGACTTGGCCAGCTCAGAATAAAAGCGTTGGGACGTGTGTTCCGCAGTCGCTTCGACGATCGCGGCCTTGTCGCGGAAATACTCATAGAACGTACTCCGCGACACTCCAGCCGCCCGTGCAATGTGGACGATCGTCGTCTTGCGCATCCCGTGGTGACGGAAGCAGGCGAGTGCCGCCTCGACGATAACGTCGTGGGTATCAGTCACGGTCGCGTCGGCCATCACGAAATGAAGGTGACCGTGGGCGGCGAAGCGGCGCACGGCGATCCGAATGAGGCAGTGACATCAGCAAGTCGGGGCGGCTTAGGCGCCCGACGTGAGGACCGAAAGCGAGACCGTTCACGGATCCTCACGGCGGGCCGCAAACGTGTGCGGGACGACGCAATCTGGAGCACCGCGATCTCAGGCGACTGGGCGATGTCGTTGGCGCGTCCCGATCGCGTTGAGTGCTCGGCCACCGCGTCGAACCGCTTCGCGAACATGGCCCCAACGATATCGTCGGACGCCGGCGTCGTGCGCGCCACCGCGCCGACGTTCACGCTCATGGTCCCCCCTCTCCGATCACGAGCGCGTCACCCCAGGCAGACGTCGCGTGGGGCAGTTCGGTCCCACTGGGGCACGACATCAGTCCGACGGCGCGAGAATCAGTGCGCTGGTAGGCACTCCAGTTCCGGACGTGACGAGGACATGTTCGACATCGCTGACCTGGTTAGACGAGGTGCCGCGCACCTGGCGGACACCTTCGATGATGCCGTTCATGCCATGGATGTAGGCCTCGCCGAGCAGGCCGCCATTGGTATTGATTGGCAGCGTTCCGCCGAGCGACAGATTGTCGATCGTCGCGAAGTGCTTGGCTTCGCCGCGACCACAGAAGCCTAGTTCCTCAAGTTGGGCGAACACGAAGGGCGTGAAGTGGTCGTAAAGGAACGCGGTCTGGATGTCGGCGGGCTTGAGTCCAGAGTCGCGCCATAGCTTTCGGGCGACCACCCCCATCTCCGGTAGACCGGTGATGTCGTCTCGGTAATAGCTCGTCATCGCCTCGCCGTCGTATGCAGCGCCCTGCGCTGCGGCGGTAATCACCGCCGGCGGCTGCCTGAGGTCGCGGGCCCGCTCGGCACTGGTGACCACCAGGGCGACGCCGCCATCGCTTTCCTGGCAGCAATCGAGGAGCCTCAACACCGGCTCGACGACCCAACGGGAGTTCTGGTGATCCTCGAGGGTGATCGGACGCTCGTAGAACCAGGCGTTGGGATTTCGGGCCGCGTGCGCGCGGTCGACGACGGAAATCGTCCCGAAGTCGGCGTTGGTGACGCCGTAGGTCGACATGTAACGCTGGGCGTGAAGCGCCACCCACGCCGCGGGTGTGTTCAGCCCGAACGGCGCGTACGGCGCCAACCACAGCGGGAGACCTGCCGATGTGCGCCCCGAGCCGCCGCCGAACCGGAAGCCGGAGCGCTCGTTGAACGCGCGGTAGCAGACCACCACGTCGGCCATGCCCGTCGCGACGGCCATGGCGGCCTGCATGATGGTGCCTGCCGCCGCCCCGCCGCCGTGGGGCACCCGCGTGAAGAATGTGAGATTCGGGATTCCGAGGTTGCGCGCGACCGCAATCTCCTCGTTCTCATCGACGGTGAATGTGACTAGTCCGTCTACATCGCTCGGCTTGAGCCCAGCGTCGTCGATGGCAGCCTTCACCGCCTCGCACGCTAGCTGCAGCTCGCTACGGCCCGACTCCTTGGAGAATTCGGTCTGGCCGATGCCCGCGATTGCGGCGATACCACCAAGCGAGCGGGTCATCCGCCGACTCCGTCGAGAAAGCTCAGTACCGCGGTGCCGACGACGTGGTCACCCAGGCTGTTGGTGCCCTTGAATGTGATATCGACCAAACCCTCGCCGTCCGCGTGGGACTTGCCGGTGACTGTTCCGGTGAAGCGCATCGGATCGTTGGGGTGCGACGGGACGCCGAGGCGGATCGACAGGTTCTTGATCATCGCCTCGGGTCCGGCCCAGTCCGTGAGGAAACGCGTGCACAGCCCATTAGTGGTCAGGATGTTCATGAAGATGTCTTGCGAGCCTTGTTTGACAGCGAAGTCGCGATCGTGGTGCACCGGCATGTAATCACGCGAGGCGATGGCGCCGCCGACGATCACGGTTGCAGTCACGGGGATCTCCAGCGGGGTCAGGTCGTCACCCACGTCGATTGCGCTCCACGCCAGGGTGGTGCGGTTGGTGGTGGTCATCGTGCGCCTTCCAGATAGTCGCTGCCGAGCTCGGCCAGTTGCGCCGTCGCCGGACCAAGCGCGAGCTCGTTGTGCTTGGACCACAGGAAGTACCGCGAGAGCGGATAGGTGATGTCGATGCCCATTCCCCCGTGGACCTGCTGTGCCGATGCGACAACACGGGCCCCGGCCTCGGACGCCCAAAACTTCGCGATGCGGGCCTCCCGCGCGAAGGGCCGCCCCTGTGCGTGCAGCCACGCCGCGTGCCAGGTGGTCCATCGGATCGACTCGACGTCGATGAACGCGTCCGCCAAGCGTTGCTGAACAGCCTGGAACGTCCCGATCGGCCGGCCGAATTGCTCACGCACCGTGGTGTATTCGGCCGCCATGCCCAACGCACGTTCGGTGACGCCGAGCTGGATCGCACACAACCCGATCAGGGCACGGGCCTGCAGCGCACGAACCGCGTCCGCAGCGTCGTTACCTTCTGCGAGCCGGCCGTCGGCAGACACGACGGCACCATCGATGGTCACATCGGCATGGGGCTCGAAGTTCGTCGTCGAGACAGGCTGCGCCTTGACCCCGTTCGCACTCGCGTCGAGCAGGAACAGCCCCACTGCACCGTCTTCCGTGGCTGCCGGGATCAGAATCGTGTCGGCGAGCTGCGCCGCCGGAACCAACTCCTTGATCCCGTCGAGTCTCCAGCCGGTGCCGTCGCGTCGCGCTGTCGTGGTCGGTCTGGCTGGGTCGCTGCGCCCCGGCTCCAATAGACCCGCGGTCAGTATCCGGGTTCCTGCCACGACGCCCGGCAGATAGTGCTGCTGCTGAGCGTCCGTTCCGTAGCGAGCGATAGAGTCGGCACCCAGCAGCAGCGTGGCATATGCCGGCACGGGGGCGACGCTCCGACCCACCTCGGCCAACAGCACACAGAGCTCGATGAAGCTTGAGCCGCTCCCGCCCACTGATTCGGGTAACGCAATCCCGAGTAGGTCGGCGTCGGCCAATTCCTTCCACAATTCGGCGTCGTAGCGGTGTTCGCCCGCTTCGAGTTCGGTGAGGCGCTCCGGTGTGGCTCGGTGATCGAAGAGCTGGCGCGCTACCTTGGCGATCGTTTCTTGTTCTTCGGTGAAGTTGAAGTCCATGCGTCCTGGTTTCGTGGGACCAGCGTTAGCCGGCGGGGCGGAATTGGTGAAGGACGAGTCCGTCGTCGAAGGTGGTGTAGAAGGCCTCCACCGGCATTCCGACGCGGACATCGCCTGGCGCGACGTCGCACAGGTTGGATACCAACCGCACACCTTCGGCAAGTTCCACCAGCGCGACGATGTACGGATACTCCAAATTCGGGAGCTGAGGATATGTAGGCATCACAAAGCTGTAAATCGTTCCACGGCCGGATGATTCGATGGTGTCCCAGTCCAGCGACGTGCAAGCATGGCACATCGGCCGAGGCGGATTACGCAGCGTGCCGCATCCAGCACAGCGCTGGATCAGCAGCTTGTGTTCTTGGAGCCCAGCCCAGAAGAACTCCGTATCCCGACTGGTCGGGGGCGCAGGTCTGGTGGCCATCAGGTGTTCGGCCTGAATCGTAGGAGCCTGAACCGCTGCCGCCCGAGGACTTCTCCGTGCTGATCGACGTAGGTGCTGACCCACGTAACGAAGTGGCCAGTCCCCAGTGCCGTCCGCTTCTCATCGGAAATGTCCTCGATCACCGTCGTCGAGGTGATGACGTCGCCAACCCGCGGGTAGCGCTCGATCTCGAACTCTGAGTTCGTGGCCACCGATCCTGTGAAGCCTGCTTCGTCGATGAATGACAAAGGGTTGGCGGTAATTTCGATGGGGATCCCGCGCCGCTCTAGAATTCCGGATATTTTTGGCTGCGGCATCGTCCAGGTCTGCAGCATGACCGGTGGGGACACAATGCCGCCGAAGCGCGACTTGGCCGCGAACTCGGGGTCCAGGTACACCGGATTCATGTCCTCCAACGCGTACGCCCAATGCCGAATCATGGCCTCATTGACTGGATCCGACGCGACGGACGGCTTCCCGTTACCAGTCGGCTTCCCGATCACGGATTTCAGCTTCTCGCTGAACTCAACCTTCGGATCGTCGGTCATTTCGCACCAGCTCCTGCCGTTGTCGTAGTAGGCCGAAGGTCGCGAGGTGCCCGCGGCATGCCCAACCCGGCCATGGCGATGATGTCTCGTTGCACTTCGTTGGCACCGCCGCCGAAGGTATTGATCACCGCCAGCCGGTAGGCAGATTCGAGTTGACCCCGAAGCGGTGCCTCCTCGCCCCGCCGAGAACCGTTGCGGTTCAGCACCTCGAGTAGCTCACGCGCCACTTGCTGTGTCAGCTCGGTGCCAAAGACCTTTGCCGAGGACGCCTCGGCCATATTGAGCGCACCGCCGTTGCTCATCGCGGCGTTGACACGAAGGTTCAAGAGTTTGTAAGCGGCCACCTGAGCCTCGACCCGGGCCAACGTCAATTGCACCCACGGTTGGTCGATGACCCTACCGCCGTCGAGATCCGTTGTGGTAGCCCACTCAAGCGTCTTGTCGAACAGCGGCTCGAGCGCCCCGAGGTTTCCCAGCGTCGCGCGTTCGAGGTTCAGCTGGGCAGTGATGAGATTCCACCCTTGGTTCTCACCAAGCACGACTGCACTGGCCGGCACGCGCACGTTGTCATAGAACGTGTAGTAGGTAGAGACACCAGGCATGGTATGCAACGGTTGCCAGGAGAAGCCGGGCAGGGACGTCGGCACGATGAACAGGGTGATCCCTTTGTGCTTGCTAACGGTGGGATCCGTGCGCGCCGCGAGCCAAACATAGTCGGCGAATTCCGCGCCGCTGGTGAACATCTTCTGACCGTTGATGACGTACTCGTCCCCGTCGCGCACGGCCGTCGTGCGCAGGGCCGCAAGATCACTGCCGGCGGAAGGCTCGGAGTAGCCGATGGCGATCTCCACGGTGCCTTCGAGGATCGCGGGGAGGAACCGCTGCTTCTGCTCGTCGGTGCCGAAACGCATCAGCGTCGGACCAACCGTATTGAGGGTGATCATCGGGAACGGCGCCTTCACCCGCCGAGCCTCTTCGATGAAAATGAACTGCTCCATCGCCGAGAATCCGCGTCCCCCATACTCTTTCGGCCACCCAAGGCCGAGCAGGTTCTCGGCGCCCAGTGCGCGTACGCATTCCTTGATCGCTGGGCCGCCCTCCATGAGGTTGCTTACCGCAGCGCGGCGCTCGGGGGTCATCACCCGTTCCAACGTTTCGCGGAGCTCGGCGCGCAGTTGGTTCTGTTCGGGTGTGTAATCGAAATCCATGGGTCAGCCTCCGGTTCCCAGTCGCACGGGCATTCGTTTGACACCGGGCACCATGGTGGCCCGCATCCGGGTGACGTCGCCGACTAGCTCCAGCTTCGGATAGCGACTCAGGAGTTCCTCGAACATGATCCGCGCTTCTATGCGCGCCAGCTGCGCACCCAGGCAGGAGTGCTCCCCGGTGCCGAAAGCGATATGGGGGTTCGGACTGCGGGTCACGTCGAAGGTCTCCGAAGTAGGACCGAAGACATCCTCGTCGCGGTTGGCGGACCCGTAGAGCATGACGACCAGTTCTCCTTCCTGGATCAGCTGGCCACGGATTTCGATGTCGGCAGTCGCGGTCCGCGCCATGTGCGTCACTGGGCTGGTCCACCGCAACATCTCTTCGACGCCCAGCGGTATCAACGAGGGATCTTCGAGGAGCTTCCGGTACTGCGCTGGGTGCTCCATTAGCGCGAGCGTGCCTAACGCAACGAGGTTGCGGGTGGTCTCGTTGCCTGCGACGAGCAGCAGAAACGAGAAATGGACGAGGTCCATGTCGGTGAGTCGCTCGCCGTCGACCTCCGCGTGGACGAGCACCGAGAGGATGTCGTCCTTCGGCTTGGCCCGTCGCTCCGCGATGAGGTTCATGAAGTACTCGTACAGCTGCAGGGACGCCACCATCGGGTCGAGTTCGATGTCGGGGTCCGCGCCTCCTGTCGCCGCGTCCGACCAGATCCGGAACTGCTCCCAATCGCTTGCCGGAGCGCCCAGCATCTCCGCGATCAACCGCGTGGGCAGTGGGGCGGCGATCTCGTCGGCGAACTCGTACGTGGAACCGGATTCGACCTCGTCGAGGATGCCCCGCACAATGTCGCGGATCTTCTGCTCGAGCTGGTTCACGTGTCTGCGGGTGAACCCGGCACTGATGAGTTTGCGCAGCTGCCGGTGCCGCGGCGGATCGATGAAGACCAAGTTCCCCTCCTGGACCGCGTTCGGGATTGCCGGGTCCGGGATCATGACGCCCTTGGTCGAGGTGAAGTCAGCCGTGTTGGTCGACGTGCTGCGAATGTCCTCGTACTTCAGCAGAGCCCAGAACTTCTCTTCCTCGTTCCAGCACACCGGAGACGTCGCCCGCAGCTCCTTGTAGGCCGGATAGGGATCCCCTGAGTAGAAGTCAGGCGAATGCAGAGGGAACTTGGTGCGCACTGGACGGCCTCCATGCCGGACTGCTGGAATTTATCGGACACATCATTGAATATGCACGTTCTCGATCGCGGATCGCACGATTATCAATGTGTCTACTCGGACTAGGCTATCGCTGTCAACAGGCTGTTTATCAATACTTTTGGGCGTCGATGCAGTTGACGACCCTAGCGGGATCGGTGTACACACAGAGCTAATATGTCCGATTCAATCGAGGAGTCTCGATGTCCGTTGTTCCCGCACTCGTCGATACCTACGGGTTGTACATCGATGGCCGCTGGGTTGATCCGGAGAATGGCCGCTACGACGACATCTGTCCCTCGACCGAGGAAGTGCTCGCCACTGCACCCGATGCGAGTATTTCTCAGGTCAGCGCAGCAATCGGCGCTGCGCGCAACGCATTCGACTCGGGAACGTGGGCCAGTTCCGGGCCCGAGGAACGGGCACGCTGCCTACGCCAGCTGGGGACCGCGCTACTAGAGCACGGGGATGAGTTCGCTGCGCTGGCAGCGGTCGAGTGGGGCTGCACCGCCAACGAACGGCTGAACCAGATCGACGGGCCTGCCTTCATGGCTCTGCGCGCCGCCGATCTCGCAGCAGAGCCGATCGAGGAAACGTTCGACGCCTTCGGAGCTTTCGGAACGGTGCTGCTCCGCCATGAACCTCT
Source organism: Mycobacterium sp. RTGN5 (assembly GCF_033804465.1). Taxonomy (NCBI): domain Bacteria; kingdom Bacillati; phylum Actinomycetota; class Actinomycetes; order Mycobacteriales; family Mycobacteriaceae; genus Mycobacterium; species Mycobacterium sp. RTGN5. Next base: position 527,742 of record NZ_JAPZLA010000003.1, on the reverse strand, counting down.
TGGCGTCGTCACCATCATGACTCCGTGGAACTTTCCGCACATGCTCAACGCGCTAAAGCTCAGCAGCGCGCTCGCCGCCGGAAATACCGTCGTGCTCAAGCCTTCGCCGCTGACCCCACTGTCGGGCTTGGCACTGGCGCGTCTCATCGAAGAACACACCGACATCCCCCAAGGGGTGGTCAATGTCGTCACGCCGACCGGCCTGGATGCCAGCAAGCTGCTGACCGCCGACCCGCGCGTCGACATGGTGAGCTTCACGGGAAGCTCGGTCGTGGGACGCGAGGTCATGGCGGCCGCCGGCGGCACGATGAAACGGATCCTGCTTGAGTGTGGCGGGAAGTCGGCTGGAATCTTCCTTGACGACGTGGAGGTGACCGACGAGCTGCTGGCACAAGTGCTGAACGACAGCTGCACGAATCATGCTGGGCAGGCCTGCATCCTGCAGAGCAGGTTGCTGCTGCCCGACTCGATCCATGACGACGTGGTAGCCCGGCTAGTCGAGCTAGCCGCCACCGTGCGCGTTGGAGACCCCACCGACCCAGAGGTTCAGATGGGTCCGCTGATCAGTCGCGACCAGCTGCACCGAGTACAGGGGTGCGTCGATCGAGCGCTCGACGAGGGCGCCACGCTCGCTGCCGGTGGCAGGCGGCCAAAAGGGTTGGACACCGGGTTCTACTACGAACCCACCATCCTGACTGACGTCGACCCCAATGCCTTCATCGCCCAAGACGAAGTGTTCGGACCCGTGCTCACGGTGCTGCGCTATCGCTCCGACGACGAAGCCGTCCGCATCGCCAACAACTCGCAATACGGACTGTCCGGTGGCGTGTGGGCCACCGACGTGGACCGTGCCGTGGACGTCGCGCGGCGGATCCGCACCGGCCAAATCACCATCAACGGTTGCGGTCCCGGCGACTCGCCGTTCGGCGGTTTCAAGCAGAGCGGGTTCGGCCGCGAGGGCGGCGGGATGGCCGGGGTTCACCAGTACATGGAGCCGAAAGCGATCGGCGTCCCCGCGTGACCGGAGCATTGGCCGGCCTGCGCGTGGTGGAGATCGCGGGCGAGATCACCGGTGCGTACAGCACGAAACTGCTGGTCGATCTAGGCGCCACGGTCACCAAGATCGAGCCTCCCGCAGGCGACCCGATGCGCACCTGGGGTCCGTTCCCCGGCGGCGTTACCGATCCCGAGCGCTCAGGGATGTTCGAGTACCTCAACGCGGGCAAGCGCAGCGTCACGCTCGACTTGACTCGCACCGCTGGCGTCGCGACGGCCCGCGATCTGATCGCGACGGCCGACGTGCTCGTCGAGGCGCTGCCGCCAGGCGTTCTAGGCGACTACGGACTCGACGCAGATACCCTCTACAATCTGAATCCGCGACTGGCAGTGGTGCGCATTTCGAACTTCGGCCAATCAGGGCCCCTGCGTGATCGGGTGATGACCCCGCTGACCATGCAGGCGGCCTCGGGCTGGATCTGCATCAACGGCGCTGATCGTCCACCCGTCGGCGCTGGCGCCCGCATTCTCGAATACGTCGCGGGTGGCTACGGCGCGCTCGGCGCACTGACTGCGCTGCGGATCGCCCGCCAGGCACCCGGCCGATTGGTCGAGGTCGACATGTCGATGTTCGAAGCTCACATGTCGACGTTGCCGTATCCGATGATCGCCGCGCTCCGAAAGCGCACCGGACCACCCCCGGGCCCGACAGCGGGCCCCATGCTTGGCGTCGTACGCGTCTCCGACGGCTGGATAGGTGTTAACTGCCTCACCGGGCAACATTGGCTCGACGTCTGCGACATGATCGGGTTGCCCGAGTACGGCGAATACCAGTTCGAGATCATGCGCGGCGCTCCCCGGCGCGCGGAATTCTTCGCCAAGGCCCAACCCTGGCTCGACGAACAGACCGTAGCCGGCCTCGTGGAACTAAGCCAGGCGTTTCGGATTCCGGCAGCGCCTGTATGCGACGGCGCCACTGCCCCCGAGTGCCCCCAATACGAGCAGCGCGGCTTCTTCGTCGAGTCCGCAGCCGAGGACTCGCCGTTCCGCCGCGCAGGCGCACCATTTCGCCTCGCGAAGACGCCTGTCCCCCAGCCCGGTCCCTCGCCCCGGACGGGACAGGCGGCGGTCGAAACGGAGGTCGCTCCGCCCAGAACCACGGGAGCCGACGCCGAAGCAAGCGTCAGCTCACCGTTTGCGGGATTGAAAGTGCTTGACTTCAGCACCTTTTGGGCTGGCGCGTACGTCACGTGCTACCTCGGCGCGTTGGGTGCTGACATCGTCAAGGTCGAATCCATTCAGCGACTCGACGGCTTCCGATACTCAGGCACGTCGGCGGAAGACGGGGTCGACTGGTACGAGAGCGGAGCTTTGTGGCAGGCAGCCAACCTGAACAAGCGGGACCTCACCCTCGACCTGTCGTCGGAGCGCGGTCTCGAGCTGGTGCGCCGGCTTGCGGCCGAGGCCGATGTCGTCATCGAGAACTTCTCCCCCCGAGTCATCGAACAGTTCGGTCTCGATTACGAGTCGCTAGTGTCGCTCAAACCAGATGTGATCCAGCTCCGGATGCCCGGGTTCGGCCTCAAGGGACCATGGCGCGACTACGTCGGATGGGCGCTCAACATCGAGCAGACCGCAGGCATGTCAGCCGTTACCGGCTACCCGGACGGTCCGCCCCGCAATCTGGGTGGGGCAGCCGATCCGAATGCCGGACTGCACGCCGCCGTCGCCCTCCTCGCCGCCCTCGATCACCGGCAACGCACCGGTGAGGGCCAGCTGATAGAGGTGGCCCAAATCGAAGCCGGCGCGTGTGTCGCAGCTGAGCCGGTGATCGAATACTCGATGAACGGCACCGTGCAACAGCGCCAAGGCAATCGCCAGCGCGGCTACGTCCAGGGCGTCTACCCCGACACGGACAACACGTGGCTGGCGCTCACCGTGCGCGACGACGCCGACTGGTCGCAGCTCGCCGCGGCGATGGGGCGACCCGATCTGCTCGATGATCCGCGCTTCTCGTCGCAACACCAGCGCGAGCGCGCGCACGACGCGTTCGACGAGGTGGTCGCCGAATGGACCCGGACTCGGACCGCAGCCGAGATCGTCGAGGCCCTTCGGGCCCGCGACGTCCCGGCCGAGCTGCTGCTGCGACCGAACCAGATGTACGACGTGCCTCAGTTGGACGCCCGCGGGTTCTACGAGGAATTCGAGCACCCGGTCACCGGGCGACGCCGCTACCCCGGCTGGCCGTTCCGGATCACTCCCGGGCCGACCCATCATCATCGGTTGCCTCCACCGACGCTCGGCCAGCACAATGACGAAATCCTGCGCGCCCTGGGAGTCTCCGACACCGAGATTGCCGAGTTGCGCGACCAGCGCATCATTGGCGAACGTGCGCTGAACACCTGAGGGCGAGGGGCGCACTCACAGCTCATGTTTTGGAGCTGACATCGAATCTGATTGTCAGCGAAAGGCTTTGGCAAACCAAGTCACGATATCCAGCACCGTCGCCTTGTCCGTTTCATACGAGCCAGTGAAGCGCACACTCACCCGAAAACCGGTGACACCGGCATCGATGAGCGGTTTGGTCGCCTCGATAGTGGCCTCTAGGTGCAAGCTACTGCCGTCATACGTCAGCGGAAGGAATCCCACAACCTGCAATGCATCCGCGTCGGGGCGGCCAGCATCAGTCATCGCCTGCTTCATTTGCGGGATCGACGATTTCAGGTTCTCGGCGGCCGGACCCCACGGGATCCATCCAGAGCCATATGCCGAGAGCCGCCGCACAACGTTGCGGTTCAACGTTCCGCTGACCCAGATCGGCACGCCACCTGACTGCAGGGGTTTGGGCATCTGGTGGATCGCATCGAACTGGAGCAGGTCGTCTTCAAAGCTGGCCTGCTCCTGGCGCCAGAGTGTCTGGCAGACCTCAAGAGTGTGATCGAGTAGGCGGCCCCGTCCCTCGAAATCGAGTCCGGCCACCTCGTATTCTTCGCGTTGCCAACCGACCCCAACACCTAGATCGACACGGCCACCGGAAAGTACATCGGGGTGGCCAGTTCTTTCGCCCAGCACTGCCGGCCGACGTAAGGCAGCAATCAGAATGGCCGTGCCCAGCCGAACTGACGTGGCGAAGCCGGCCACGTAGGTCAGCACAGTCAGCGGATCGAGCCAGTGCCCGTCGGGTCCGGTCGGCTGCCTGCCTCCGGCGGATCCGCCGAGTTTCGGGTCACCGTAGGCCTCGAGGTTCTCGCCGAACACGACGTGATCAGAGACCACGATTCGGTCGATCTCGGTCTCGTCGGCGATTTTCGCTGCGTCGCATAGATGTCGCCAACCACCCGGATCGTGGGCACTCCGGGACGGCAACCAGTACGAACGCTGTGGATTGAGAAGCGAAGTCACTGTGTTCATACTAAGCAATTGGCGCGGGCAATCCGCGTTCGCAAGCAAGGGATTGGGCACAGCGCATCGGCATTGCACATGATGCAAATTTCAGCTCTCTAGAGAGAGAACATGTATTCTCTCACTATGACGCATAGTGGCCAGCGGGAATTCCTCGACGGTCTCAACGACACGGAATCAGCGTGACAGCTCGATCCCTCAATCCCGCTGACAAAGCTGCGCGCAACGTCTACGCGTTGGATCGTGCGACCACGCGCTCCGGATGGCCGGCGAAGAAGTATCGACTAACCGTTCTCGGCGCGAGCGTGGCCGACGTCGTTTCGTGTGCCGGCGGTTGGCTGTTCGACCGGGCAACAATGGGATGGGACATTGCCGTCGCCATAGCGGAATGTCCCGACGACCGGCCGATTCGCATCCTGGGATCCCGGCTGATCGATTTCAACCAAGCATTGAGCAAGAGTGCCTTAGCCGATTCACCCCACGCCGTTGCGGTAGCGGTCGGACTGTACGAACGAGACGCACGTGTGCGCCGCTACGCTGATAGGCAGATTGCCGGGCGCCAAACCGAGGTAGCAATGTGGGGACGCGACTGGCCTACGGAGTTGTACCGACTGCGCCCAATGGAGCACCATCTCAGCGCTGCGGCGCAGGCATTCAAGTCACAAGCCATGGCCGCTGCCGGTGAAGCGCCGGACTCTCCCGGCCTTGCCGAATCGTTCCTCGTCTGCGAGCACAACCTGATTCCGATGGCAGGAACCCAGGACTTGACACCGACGCCATGATGTCCGGATATGGATCCCGCGCGGAAGGAATATGCGCGAAACCGGCTGTCTTGCAGCGACTATCATCGAGCGGATTGCAGGTTCGCGCCCGCTAGGTTGTTGGTCCTTCGATTATCAGGACGTTACCGGCACATTCGACCACCCGCACACATTGGACATCTCGACGCGACGTAGACCCGAGCGATCTACCTGAAACTCCGGAATCAAGTCGAGCAGGGTCTCAAGGGCGATCCGACTCTCCAGCCGCGCTAGCGCCGCGCCAAGACAGCTGTGGATTCCGTAACCGAAAGCCAAATTGAGGCCGAACTTCCGATCTCGGTCGATGTCAAAGCGATCTGGGTCAGGAAAGATCCGCTCGTCACGATTGGCGGAGCCGTTGATGAGCATCACGGCGCTGCCTGCGGGGATTGTGGTGCCGTGCAATGTCACATCGCGCATGCTATATCGCACGTTGTACTGGGAAGGTCCCTCGTAGCGAAGAAGTTCTTCAATGGCCGCCGGAATCTTGCTGCGGTCGGCTCGCAACTTCTGCCACTCGCTCGGATTGTCGGCGAAGATCACTGCCGCATTGCCGATGAGCTTGGCAACCGTCTCAGCGCCGGCGCCACCGAGCAACGTCGCGAACGAGGCGATTTCGGCATCGTCGAGCTTCACTGCCTCGCCGTCGCGCTCGATCTCCACCTCGATCAGGCGGCTGATCATGTCGTCTTGCGGATGCTGCCGACGCTGCTGGATGAGCTTGTAGTAGAACATTCCCGTGGCGTACGAAGCCTCCATCCCTTCGGGGGTGGTATGGATCGAACCGCGCTTGCGCTCCAGGATCTTATCGAGCCACAACCGGATTTGTTGGCGGTGTTCAGGCGGCACGCCCAGCATCGTGGTGATGATTTCGACCGGAAACAACGCCGAGAAATCCGCGACGACATCGAACGACGCGGGGTCCAGCGTCTCCGCGATCTCGCGAATCTTTTGGCTGATCATCGATTCCATGGACGCCATCGCCCGGGGAGTGAAGACCTTGTTCACCAACTTGCGCATCAGATCGTGCTCGGGCGGGTCCAGCATGATGATCGCCTTGGACCGCTGAATGGACCGCTCCGGATCCTTGATCATGTCCAGGGTGGCACCTTTGGCCGACGAGTACGTCGCAAAGTCCTTGAGCGCCGGCGCGACGTCGTCGTAGCGGGACAACGCCCAAAAATCATACTTGGCGTTGTAATAGACCGGTGCTTCGTCGCGCAGACGGCGGTAGATGTCATACGGGCTGTCGAAGAAATCGTCAGAAAACGGGTCGAATTCCAAAGGGCCGCCCGAAATTACTCCGCTTGCTGCACTCACCCGATAGCTCCTGTCTCCTTGTAGTGCTCGATCGCGTCCCAGTCCAGTCCGGCTTCGAGCAACACCTCCTCGGTGTGCTGACCGTGCTCCGGAGCGCCGGACGGGACCACGTGGTATTCGTTGAACTGCACAGGGTTTACCGGCAGTTCGTACTGCACCCCACCCATGGTGGCGGTCGTCGCGATGTAGCCGTTGGCGACGATCGCTGGATCGTCGCGCAGTTCACCGGGCATCTGCATTACGCCCCACGCGCCCGAAAGCGGGCCAAGAACCTGGCGCCACTCACTGAGTGTTCGCGCTGCGAACACCTCATCGATCAGGGCGATGAGCGCCACGCGATTATCGAACCGCGGCCCGGGTTCGGCGAAGCGTTCGTCGTCGATCAAATCAGCACGGCCGATGATCGTCATGAACTCGGCATAGAAGCGGTCACCCTGCAGCATCATCAGCGTGACGTAACGCCCGTCCTTCGTCAGATAGTTGCCGACCAGCGGGTTGGGCGCGTCGGCGTGCTCGAACGTCGGCGCGGGCGCACCACTGTACAGCTGACTGATGGACACGTCCGGGCTGATGGCCCACGCGGCCAGCCCAAGCAATGACACATCAACAACCGATCCTTGACCGGTCGCTTTGCGCTTGTAGAGGGCCGCCGCGATCCCGCCCGCGATCGTCATCCCGCCCAGCAGGTCGCCGAACGCCGCCCGCGGCCGAATGGGTTCGCTCCCTTCGGGAGTGATCGCACCACCGATGCCGCCGCGCGCCCAGAACGAAACGCCGTCGTAGCCAGGCGCATCGGAGTCGGCGCCTTGTGGCCCGTGACCAGATCCCCGCACATAGACGATATTGGGATTCACCGCGCGGATGTCGTCAACGTCGATGCCGAAGCGCTTGCGCCGACTCGGCAGATAGCTGGTGAGGAAGACATCGCAAGTCTTCGCCAACTCGAGCACGACCTCCCGGCCACCCTCGGTCGTCAGGTCCACCGCGATCGATTTCTTTCCACGATTGGGCAGCTCGATCATGTAGTTGACCTCGCCACCGGGATCCACCAGGCCCATCGTCACGAGGCCCCGCTGAGGATCGCCCCCGACTCGGGGCTCGACCTTGATGACCTCCGCACCCCACTCGGCCATTACCGCCCCAGCGGCGGGCACGAACGTCCACGCCGCCACCTCCAAGACCCGCACCCCGCCCATCACTTGATCAACGCTCACTCTTCGTGTTCCACCCTGCGTGGTATCGACGGGACGACTTCAACCATTCGCATGTGCACGTGCCCGGGCAGCTCGACGACTGACGCGATCACCTGCGCCACGTCCTCAGGCTGGAGCGCTTCGGTACGCGGAACGCCGCCCTGGCCATGCCAACCCGACATCATCAACTTCATCTCCGCGGCACTCCAGTTAGTCCCCTGCTCTGTGCGAGTGGGGCCCGGCCGCACAATGGAGGACCGCACCCCGGTGCCCTCCAATTCGGACTGCAGCACGTCAATCCAGGCTTCAAGGGCATGTTTGGACGCCGAGTACGCGCTCATCCACCGCCGCGGGACTCCTCCAACCACTTGCGAACTCACAAAGATCAGGTCACCGCGCCCGGCCTCGATCATTCCCGGCAACGCGTGCGCCACCAGGTGCTGGGGCCCCATGAAATTGACCGCGAGAGCCTCCCGCAGCCTCGCCTGGTCCGTATTGGTCGACGGGTCAGGAAAGGAGTTGCCCGCATTGGACACCAACACATCGACTGGGCCAAACTGGTTTTCGACGCGCGCCACGAACCGACTTATCGATGACTCGTCTGCCAGGTCCAGTGCGATTGCAACGGCGGATGCGCCTCGGACCCGCAGCTTCGCCGCAACCTCGTCACACACCTCGGCGCGACGGGCGCCGAGCACCACGCGGTGGCCGGCCAGCGCCAGGTGCTCGGCGGTGGCAAGCCCGATCCCCGACGAGGCGCCCGTGACGACTACGACACGCCCGCCGTCATCACCGCCGGACCGGACCGTCCGATCCTCGATCACGGCGCACACATCGGCTGGCAGCGCCCGCACACTCGCGGCTCTCCCTGGCCCGACCGTGAGGTGCGGCGGCGGACCGCCGCAACGGCGCTCCGGCTAACTGAGCGGGCAATGAATGCCCCATGGGTAAATGGCGTTGGCACTATACGAGAATGCCAGTTCCCCACGGGTAATGCAAAGCTCATCTCAGGCCTGTCTGTTGGATTCGTCACTTCCAGCCGTTCACCACACCGCGCAGGGATCCGCGCCGTCTCGCCGACGGGAACCGCCGCGACGATCGGAACCCATGGTGTAGCACACGTACGGGTGATCGCTGCTTACCCCGCCCTACGGTGCAACTTTCCACCGACGGAGACGTACTCGCGGTGATTACGTTCCCGACCACGGCACTTTCTTCAGGAAGCCCCCGGCGTCGATCTTGATTTGCTGGCCAGTGACGTAGCGAGATGCATCCGAGGCCAAGAACAGCACCAGCTCGCTGACATCCTCGGGTTCGATATACGGGATCGGCATCGCGTTCATCACGGGAAAGGCCAGCTCGGCGTCGGCCCTGGTGGGCTCAGGCAGGTCGGGCCGAAAAGCCCGGTACATTGGCGGACTCTGCAGCATATCCGTGTTGACGTTGGTGGGGTGAAGGGCGTTGACCCGAATCCCCTTCGGCGCCAACGTCAGTGCCAGGTCATTGACATAGTGGGCGACGACCTGCTTCGAAAACTGATAGCCAGCACCGCCCGACGGACCGCCGCCATCGCTGCGCATCATCGCCAGGTACGCCGCCAAGGATCCGGTGGCGATGATCGATGAGCCCGACTGAAGATGCTTGAGACTGACGTGAATCAGATTCATGACGCCGATCAAGTCGACATCGACCGCATCGACCCACGCCTGCGCCTCTGGAGAATTCAACGGGGCGATACCGGCGTTGGCGACCACCACATCGAGATGACCGAGTTCAGCCACCGCCCGATCGATCACCTCAGCCAACGCGACCCGGTCGCGGACATCGGCGATCGCCGTGATGGCGGTTTGGCCCTCCTTCTCCACCAATCTCGCGGTCTCCTCAAGATCCTCCGGACGGGCCAGCGGGTACTCGTTGGTGGCGATGTCCTCGCACAGATCGATCGCGACGATATCGGCGCCTTCTGCTGCCAACATCCGCGCGTGCGATCTGCCCTGGCCGCGAGCCGCTCCACTGACCACTGCCACCTTGCCGGCCATTCTGCCCATGTGCGTTCCTCTTTCGTGGTTTCGATACGATGCAGGCAAGCTCCAAAGGGGCCTGGTTCAGGCGTACCCGATGACTTTGGTTTCCAGGTGCTGACTGAATCCCTCGATGCCGTTCTGGCGGCCGATTCCACTCGTCTTGTACCCGCCGTAGGGCGCGTCAGATCCGTAGAAGAGGCCGCTATTGATATTCACCGAGCCGGTACGCATTCGCTTCGCGAAGGCCAGGGCACGCTCGGATGACTGCGAGTACACCGACCCCGACAGGCCGTAATCGCTGTCGTTGGCCAGGGCGAGCGCTTCATCATCATCGTCGTACGGCATCGCGACGAGGACTGGGCCGAAGACCTCACGTCGGGCAATTTCAAAGGAATTGTCCACACCCACCACGAGCGTGGGGGCGACATACGTTCCGCCTGCGAGCGCGGGTTCGAGGTCCGCTGGGACGGCACCACCGACGGTTACCTCCGCGCCGTTAGCTCGGGCGCGGTTGATGAATCCGAGGATCCGGGATTGCTGGGTGGCGTTGATGACCGGGCCCAGCAGGGTGGCGGCTCGCGCCGGGTCACCGGCGGCGATGTGGTTGAACAGCGCCGTCACCTTGGTTACGTACTCGTCGAACATGCGAGCGGGCACAAGCGCCCTGGTGTTCACCCCGCACCCCTGGCCTGCATGCATACACACCTGGGCAGCCTTGGGGACCACCGAGTCGAGATCGGCGTCGTCTAACACGACCATCGCCGACTTGCCGCCAAGTTCGAGGAAAACCCGCTTGTAGGTTCGCGCACCCTTCTCACCAATCAGCCGACCAACTTCCGGCGAGCCGGTGAAGGAAACCATGTCAACGCGTGGATCGGCGACAAGCCGCTCGGCCACCAGGTTGTCCGGCGTCGGTACGACGTTGACGACACCCGGTGGGATATCGGTGTGTTCGGTGATCAGCCGCCCGATTCTTGTTGCGCTCCAAGGTGTGTTGAAATCGGGTTTGACGACCACCGTATTCCCGGTTGCCAAGGCCTGCCCCAACTTGTTCAGCACAATCTCGAACGGGAAGTTCCACGGTGCGATCGCTGCGACCACGCCAATTGGCTCCTTGACGACAACGCGCTGGTTGCTGTCGCCAACTATGGAACCCGGGCCGAGCCTACGTTCCCAGTCGAAGGTGTCGATGAGGTTGGCCGGGCCGGTCAGCGCATCCGCTAGCGGCCAGTCCAGTTGGGCCATGGTGGTTGTCATCAAAGGGGCACCGCCCTCGGCGATGATCTCGTCGCGCAGATACTCGCGTTCACCCTCCAGCGCAGACTGCAGTTGCAATAAGCAACGTTTGCGCAATTGTCGATCCGTCGACCACGCCGTGGTGTCAAAAGCCTTGCGCGCGGCCCCTATCGCCGCATCCATGTCATCAGCTGATGCAGCCGTGGTCCATCCCAGCGGCTGACCTGTGGCCGGGCTGGTGTTCTCGAATCGGGCACCCGACGCCGATTCGCATAGCCAGCCATCGACCAGCATCCTCGTCTCCGCTCGCGCTGCGGCCCGGGCGTTGAGCGCGGAACTCGACGGTAGCGACCCCGCGCTCGAAGATGGGCCGACTGATGACGACGCGGTCACGCAGGTCCACTTGCTGAGCGCGCAGCTCGCGCATTCTCATCGACGGACGCACAGTTAGCAGCGGGCGAGGGGCAGCGCAGGTCCGGCGAGAGCATCGCAACATCGTATGCGAAAGTCTGCTCTCTGAAAAGAGAGCGCCCATTTTCACAAGCGGTATCATCGTTCTCGGGCGGGCCGGCCAGAACCGCGGCCAGCCCGGGCCAGCCCCCGTCAAGCAGCATGGGAAGAAATGACAGACGACTCGGAACTCATTGTGGTCCAGCATGATCGGACACTTCTCGTCACCATCAACCGGCCGTACGCGAAGAATGCCGTCAATGCCGCCATCAGCCAGGGCCTGGCAGATGCAATGGACCGTTTGGACAACGATCCGGGCCTGTCGGTGGCAGTGTTAACGGGAGCAGGGGGAACGTTCAGCTCCGGGATGGATCTCAAGGCGTTCGCACGCGGCGAGGATGTCGTGGTCAGAGGTCGCGGCATGGGTTTTACCGAACGGCCGCCGATAAAGCCGGTGATCGCCGCGGTCGAAGGCTACGCGCTGGCGGGCGGCGCGGAGATGGTGCTGGCCACCGATCTCATCGTGGCAGCGACTGACTCCGCCTTTGGCATCCCGGAAGTCAAGCGCGGGCTGATAGCCGGCGGAGGCGGGCTGCTGCGGCTGCCGCAACGCATTCCGTACGCGATCGCTATGGAGCTCGCGCTGACCGGCGGCAACCTTAGCGCGAAGAGGGCCTATGAGTTGGGTCTGGTCAACGCTTTAGTCGAGCCGGGTACCACCGTGAAAGCGGCGCTCGAATTGGCTGAGCAAATCACCGCGAATAGTCCGCTCGCCGTGATGGCATCCAAGCAAATCATCTCCCAATCCCGCGGTTGGCAGCCCGATGCCATGTTCCGAGAGCAATGGAGGATCTTCAAGCCGATATTGAAGTCGAACGATGCCCAAGAGGGCGCAATTGCGTTCGCCGAGAAACGCCCACCGCGCTGGACGGGCAGCTGAAGCCCACCGTGGATAGGCGCCGATCTTGGCTTGCCGGTAGGTAAGAAATAACGATTCTCGAATTGGGTGCCTCCCTTTGCCCTGTGCTGGGGCAGCCCGCCTGTCCACCACACTGCCTGGATCTCCCGCCCCGAACGGGGACGGCTACCGATGATCGCCGAATACCGTCGAAAGGACCGATCGTGAACAAAGACGACATGATTTTGATCAGCGTGGATGACCACATCATCGAACCGCCGGACATGTTCAAGAACCATCTGCCGACGAAATACCAGGGTGACGCGCCACGTCTGGTGCACAACCCAGACGGGTCGGATACCTGGCGATTCCGCGACGTAGTGATCCCTAACGTCGCACTGAATGCGGTGGCAGGCAGGCCCAAGGACGAGTACGGACTTGAGCCCCAGGGCCTCGACGAGATCCGGCCCGGCTGCTTCAAGGTCGATGAGCGGGTTAAGGACATGAACGCCGGCGGGATTCTGGGCTCGATCTGCTTCCCGTCATTCCCGGGGTTCGCAGGCCGCTTGTTCGCAACCGACGACCCAGAATTCTCGCTGGCGCTGGTGCAGGCCTACAACGACTGGCACATCGACGAATGGTGCGGGGCCTACCCGGCACGTTTCATTCCGATGGCGCTCCCGGTGATCTGGGATGCCGAATTGTGCGCCCAAGAAGTGCGGCGGGTGTCAAAGAAAGGTGTGCACGCACTCACGTTCACCGAAAACCCCGCCGCCATGGGATATCCGTCGTTCCACGACGATTACTGGACGCCGTTGTGGGAAGCATTGGTGGACACCGACACGGTGATGAATGTGCATATCGGGTCATCGGGCCGGCTGGCGATCACCGCCCCGGATGCGCCGATGGACGTGACGATCACCCTGCAGCCGATGAACATCGTGCAGGCCGCCGCCGACTTGTTGTGGTCCAAGCCGATCAAGAAATACCCCGACCTCAAGATCGGACTTTCCGAGGGCGGGACCGGCTGGATTCCCTACTTCCTGGAGCGCGCCGACCGCACCTATGAGATGCACTCGACATGGACCGGGCAGGACTTTGGCGGCAAGCTGCCCAGCGAGGTGTTCCGCGAGCATTTCTTGACCTGCTTCATCTCGGATCCGGTCGGCATCAAGCTGCGGAACGACATCGGCATCGACAACATCTGCTGGGAAGCCGACTACCCGCACAGCGACTCGATGTGGCCTGGTGCTCCCGAGCAACTCGACGAGGTGCTGACCGAAAACAACGTGCCTGACGACGAGGTCAACAAGATGACCTTCGAGAACGCGATGCGCTGGTACTCGTTCGACCCATTCACCCACATCACCCGCGAACAAGCCACCGTCGGCGCCCTGCGCAAGGCAGCCGAGGGCCACGACGTCTCCATCCAGGCGTTAAGCAAGCACGACAAGTCCGGCAGCGACGGTACCGACTTCGTGGCACAACTTCGCAACCCGACCACCCACACCGCGAATCCTGCAACGCGATAGCTGTTTTCCGAGAACTGGACCGATCGATAGATGGAGAATCATGGCAACACCGACAACTGACAAGGATGTTCTGGTTGTCATCGGAGCCGGAGGCATGGGCATAGCTATTGCCAGACGCATCGGGGCCGGCCGCGTCATCGTGCTCGCCGACATCAACCAGGGCCTCTTGGACGACGCAGCCGCCAACTTGGCACGCGAGGGCCATCACGTCGTCAGCCGCAAGGTCGACGTCACCTCCCGTAGCTCGATTGCGTCCGTGGTGGAAGTGGCGACCTCAACCGGACGACTAACCGCGGTGGCGCACACGGCTGGCCTATCACCCGAACAGGCGTCGACAGAGGCAATCTTGGCCGTCGACCTCCTCGGCACCGCGCTCGTCATCGATGAATTCGGACGCGTCATCGAGCCGGGTGGCGCAGCAGTGGTGATCGCAAGCATGGCAGGCCACGTCTACCCCGCCCTCGATCCCGACGTGGAGTTCCAGCTCGCGAACACACCTGCCGACGAACTGCTCGACCTCGAGATCTGCTCTCCTGCGCACATTTCCACCGCTGCGCAGGCATATCCATTCGCTAAGCGCGCCAATCAAATCCGCGTGGCGGCCGCAGCCGCCTCATGGGGACTGCGTGGTGCACGGGTCAACTCCATCAGCCCCGGCATCATCTCAACCGATATGGGGCGCCTCGAGTTGGCCGGAGGCTCTGGGCGCCTGATCCAGACGATGATCGACAACGTCGGCTTGCGCCGGATCGGCACGCCCGAAGACATCGCCGCCGCCGCGGAGTGGTTACTTGGACCCTTGTCGTCGTTCATCACCGGCACAGACATACTCGTCGACGGTGGCGTTGTCGCGGCAATCCGCACCGGAACTATGGACCTCCCTCAACAGCCGGGTTGACCCGGCCTCGGGCGGTCAGAATCCGTATGCCTCAACAACCAAAGTTCCGAACTCGCCCAATGGACGGGCGAAGGTCAACCAACACGGAGGCACCATGGCCGTAACCGGTCAGACAGATCACGACGCACTGCTGGATCTCTCGTACGCATACGCCAGTAGCATCGACCGCAGGGACTGCAATGCGTTTCTTGCCGTATTCCACCCCGATGCGACCGTATGCTCTTATCCGCCTGGGCAGTCGGAGAATCCGACAATGCAAAGGACGGGCCACCAGGAGCTCGCCATGATCGTCGATAAGATCATTCCCCGGATGTGCACCAAGAGTTTTCACTTGGTTGCGAACGCGAGGTTCACTGTTGATGGCGACGCGGCCTCCGGCGAGGCGTACGGCGTGGCCCATCATCTAACGACCGGGGACGACCACGGCGGGACCGACTATGTCTGGTTCATGAGGTATCGCGACCAGTACACGCGGGTTGATGGCGAATGGTGCATCAAACACCGTGACGCACTGACTGATTGGACCGAAACACGATTCGTGGATCCGACCGCTTCAGGCACTGCACCAACTCGCTGAGCCTTGCGATGGTCGTCGGGCTACCCGAGCGGCGCATCCTGATCGGGTCAGAACTGTCCATCACGGCGACGCGGGCCCGTCCCGTCCGTCACGGCAAGGACTGGAGCGCCGGACGTTCGGGCGTCGTCCCTTGGAGCGCGGCCAACGTCTGCTCGGAGGCAGGTGCGGTGAGTAGTGCCACGACGCCGTCGAGGAAAGCACTGACGTGCAAGGCGTAGGACGAGACAGCCGATCCGTGCACCAGAGCGCGGTGACGGTCGGCGCACGTATGAACACATATTGCCGATACCTGATGAATGCGCTGATCCCGCAGTGGCTGTGGTACGTGGTCGATGAGACTCCCCACCCGATCGATATAGGCCTGTTGGGAGTCATTGTGGGCCGTTGGCAACCGCTCCAGCGGGTTTGACGCATCGCCATGATGGCGTAGCAACTGCTCCAAAAACGGTAGGTAGTAACAGCTTTGATCCTCAGCCAGTTCTATCAAGGGCAATTGGTGAGCCTCAACCACAGCCCGCAGATCCTCGGCTGGAGTGCGGGCTTCCAACAGCTGCCGCCGACGAAGCAGCTGTTCGAGCCGATTCACCAGGATTGCCTCGATGAGTCCTTCCTTGGACCCGAAGTGATACTGCACGACCGATTTGTTCGCCATGCCTGCCTCGGCGCCGATCTGCCGTAGCGGAACACCGGCCAAGCCGTGCTGGGCGAACAGCCGCTCGGCTGTGAGCACCAGCTGCTGCTTTGCCGAGGACACAACCGGCACCGCTTTCGACATGCGCGCCATAATCCCATACTGGACGAATTAAGTCCTTCGACTTACTATTCAGTCGATTGAACGAAAGAAGGCTTCGATGGACACCCCCGCAGCGAATGCTTTTCGGGACGTGATGGGAACCGACCCGTCGTCGACGTCGTCACCCTTGGCAGCCGCGTCGGCGGACTTCGTGTTCGGGCAGGTATGGTCGCGGCCCGGCCTGAGCCGGCGCGACCGCCGATTCGTCACGCTGGCGTGCGTCTGCGCATCCGATGTGGTGGGTGAGATCGATGATCACGTGTATGCCGCGCTGGCCAGCGGTGACATCACGTTCGAGGAGCTGCTGGAATTCGTCTTGCACTTCGCGGTGTACTGCGGCTGGCCGAAGGGCTCCCAGGCCGAGGTCGCCGCACGCAGCCAGTACGCGCGACTAGCGGACGAACGCGGCCAGGACGTCGCGCCGCGGCCAGACCTTCCGCTGCGTTCCCTTGGCCCCACCGACCACGAAGAACGCCTCCGCGCAGGGGAACGATGCTTCGTCGAGGTGAACCTTCTCCCTGCTCCGACACGCGATTCGCCCTACTTCCAGGCCGGCATCCTGGGGTTTGTCTTCGGCCACCTGTGGCAGCGTCCCAACCTCGGCCGCCGCGAGCGTCGGCTCATCACGGTGGCATGTGTCGGCGTGTCCGACGCGCTGGGCCCGATTTACTCCCACGTCGGATCGGCGCTCGAGTCGGGCGACCTGACTCTCGAGGAGATGAACGAAGTCGTGCTGCAGTTCTCCGCCTACAGCGGGTTCGCCAAGGGCCGAGTGCTTCAGCAGGTCGCCACGGAGTCGTGGAACCGAATCACGGCTGGGCGCAACATGAGCCACTGACAGCAGCTTCGGGGTCGAGCCGAATGGGACGGATGCACCAACACGTTCGAACGTACGACGTCGAGGACGGGAGTGACGGAAATGCCAGCAGGTCTCGAGGGACGCGTCGCGTTCATCACCGGCGCCGCACGCGGCCAGGGCCGCGCGCATGCGGTCCGGCTTTCGAGCGAGGGCGTCGACGTGATCGGTGTTGACATCTGCGAGGACATCGCGTCGATGGGCTACCCGAACGCGACCGAGGCAGACCTCGACGAGACGGTGCGCCTGGTCGAGAAAGAAGGCCGGCGCATGGTGGCGCGCAAGGCCGACGTAAGGCGATATCGCGACCTGGTCGGGGCGGTCGACGAAGGCGTCGAACAGTTCGGCCGCATCGACATCATCATCGCCAACGCTGGAATCGTACGGCTCGCCGGAGAATCCGAGGACTTCATGGCCGACTGGCACGACGTCATCGACACCAACCTGACGGGTGCGTATCAGACGGTGCGGGCCGCCCTGCCGGTCATGCGCGAGGGCGGGCGGGGTGGATCGATCGTGCTGACCAGTTCGACGGCAGGCCTCAAGGGAACCGCGTCGTTGAACGCCAGTGGCAACGCCTACGCCGCGGCGAAGCGCGGCCTCGTCGCGCTCATGCAGAACTTGGCGAATTATCTTGCACCCGAATGGATCCGAGTGAACACCATTCACCCCACCGGGGTGGCTAGCGGCATGACCCAGAACGATGCCATGAGCGCGCTGATGGAACAGGCAGCAGCCGGCGGCGCAAACGCGATCTCCGGTATGGAGAACGCCCTACCGTTGCCGATCCTGCAACCCGAGGACGTCGCCAATGCGGTGGCGTTCCTGGTCTCGGACGAGGCCAAGTTCATCACCGGCACTGCGTGGCCGCTAGACGCCGGGTTCACCGTGCGCTGAACCGCAGAACCATTCAGTGCAGCTCCAGTACATGAGGAACTCCCAGCGACGACAACGACCGCGGCAGCGGTGCGCGGTGAATCGAATCCCCTACACCTCACAGAGCCGAAACCAAGGAGCCAACATGCAGTCTCTGCAAGGAGCCACCGCCATCGTCACCGGCGGCGCTAGCGGAATCGGCCGTGCCACCGCGCACTCCCTGGCCCGACGCGAAGCGAACGTAGTCGTCGCAGACATCGACGCATCCCGATCGGAGGGTGTCGCCGCAGAGATCAACCAGGCAGGCGGCCATGCAGCCGCGGTGGTCTGCGACGTCGGCGCCGACTCCGCGTTCGACGATCTCAAGACATTCGCGATCGACCGCTTCGGCGGGGTCGACGTCATCATGAACAACGTCGGGGTCCTCACCAGTGGCCGGCCGGACCACCTGCCGATCAACGAATGGGAACGGATCATCAACATCAATCTGATGTCCGTCGTGCGCAGCAATGCGACCTTCTTGCCGTTGCTCATAGCGCAGCGCCACGGCCACATCGTCAACACCGCATCGTTCGCCGGATTGTTCACTTACTCTTACGACCGACTGCCCTACGCAGCCGCCAAAGCTGCGATCATCCAGATCTCCGAAGGGTTGCGCCTCTACCTGCACCCCCAGGGGATCGGCGTCACGGTGCTGTGCCCCGGCCCCGTCATGACCAACATCATGGCGACGATGCCACCCACCTTCGGGCCCAGCGTCGAAACCCGGCCGCCAGGAGCACAGTTCGCCGTCCTCGATCCGCAGGTGGTCGGTGAACAAGTCGCCACGGCAATTCTCGACGACACGTTCATGGTCTACACCGATGACCAAGTCCGCGATGTTCTCGTCGAACGGGCGTCCGACTGGAACGCCTTCATCGCACGGCAGTCCGACGGTTTCAGCCGCCCCACGACGGGGATATGACGTGACCGCGGTGAACGCCAATCCCACCGCCATCGACACCGACATCACGGGGAGGGCCTGTCGTCGATGACAGATCACACACAGGCCATCGCGAATCTGGTGTACTCGTACGCTGAGTTGCTCGACACCGGCGATCTTGCTGCGTTGGGGTCGCTCTTCGACGGGGCCGTCGTACGTGCGGCCGGCTCCGATCACGAGATGTACGGCGCCGAAGCCATGCGGTCACTGATCGAGCACACCGTCCGGATGTACGACGGAATCCCGCGCACCAAACACCTGATCACCAACCTCATCATCGAGGTCGATGACGGCGAACGATCGGCCACTGCCCGGTCGTATTACGTGGCACTGCAGGCCCTCCCAAACCTAGTGCTGCAACCGATCCTGGCAGGCCGATGGCACGACACATTCGAATTCAACCAGGGCCGTTGGCGATTCGTAAATCGGATCATCCACAACGATCTCGTCGGCGATATCAGCTGTCACCTCAATGGCTTCCAAAATTAGTACCCCACCCGCCGGTGCGGAACGATTGGCGACGTCCTTCGAGTCATACTGCTCGTCGACCGGGAAGAAACGGCGGTCGCCGCGGAGCCCAGCAATCGGGGTCACCGGGCAACAGTAGAACCGCTCCCGCTCGACATCATCGATGACGCAGGGCTGCAACGGGTTACCGAAAGCACCCGTCAGTTCGGTTCGTTGCGGGCGATCATTCACCCCGCAGGATATCGCGGTCGATGGCCGATTGGCGCCAGATACTTCAGGTCGAAAAGTAGGGGTGGTAAACGAGCATGGTCGGCCCGTCATTCCGCCGTGTCGTTGCGGTCACGTCGTGCCTACTGAGGTGCTGAATTAGCGAAGTCTTCGATGAGTTCGGCGACGACTTCTGCAGCGCTGTCCGAGAGGTGAATATGGTCGGACATGACCGCCAAGCCATGCCCCACGGAACGATCGGATTGAGCGCCGCGACCGGTTAGGCGTGGCAGCCGCGCGAGCTGCATTTCTGCGATGCGACCCCCTGCGGGGGCCGACGCTACATCCGTGCTGCCAGCTAAGTCGAGATATCCCGCCCGTACCAGGGATTGTTTAACCATGGAATGGCAGAACGCCTTTCGCCCGACCACGCGGACGTAATCTGGTCATTATGGACAACAGGAACGACATCCGCGAGTTCCTCGCTAGCCGGCGAGCCAAGGTCACGCCTCAGCAGGCAGGCCTGGCCACCTACGGAAGACGGCGCGTCCCCGGCCTGCGCCGTGAAGAGGTCGCCATGCTGGCTGGCGTGAGCACTGACTACTACGCGCGCCTGGAACGCGGCAACCTCACCGGAGTATCCGACAGCGTGCTCGATGCCCTGGGGCGTGCGCTGCGCCTCGACGAAGCCGAACGCGCGCACCTTTACGCCCTGGCTCAGGCAGCCAACACCCGCCCGCGTGCTCGGCGCCGGCTATCCGCGCAGCAGCTCCGGCCTAGCGTGCAACGCGTTCTTGACGGAATGACCGAGGTGCCGGCGATCGTCCTCAACGGCCGGCTGGACATCGTCGGCACGAGCCGACTCGGGCGCGCGCTTTACGCGCCCGTGTACGCCACCGCGGCCCGGCACTTGAGCTTGGCCCGTTTCAACATCCTGGATCCCCAGGCGCACGCGTTCTATCCCGATTGGGACGCCGCGGCCAGTGCCACTGCTGCGTTGCTCCGCACCGAAGCCGGCCGCAACCCCTTCGACCGTGACCTGACTGATCTCGTCGGCGAACTCTCAACCCGCAGTGACGCTTTCCGCTCGCATTGGGCCGTCCACGATGTATTACTGCACCGGACCGGCGTCAAGCACTTTCACCACCCGGCGGTCGGCGACCTGAGCCTGAGCTTTGAGGTCATGGAACTAACGGCTGAGACCGGATTGACCCTCACCGCCTACAGCGCCGAGCCGCGTACTCCGTCCGAGGATGCGCTGCGCCTGCTCGCCAGTTGGGCCGCAACACAAGATGACGTCCACCCTAAATCCGACCTGTGTGGCACCGATATGCCAACTTCATGACCGTTCAGAAGTCTTCACCCCGCGTCTGAACCAGACACTAGGTCGGCACGGCATTCTCAGGTCGTCTGGTCACCGGCGGGTCGCAAGGAATTCGCGAACGTTATCCCTGTTGCGCATGCGCTGAGGTTATGTTGGGCAGATGCGCTGAAAGGTGTTCTGTCAATACCTGGCTCGTCACACACTAGTGAGAGCAAGGTGGCGCGCTGCCGTGCAGGGTAACGGCAGTATCTCCCAAAGTTCGCCCGCCGAGCCTACCGTGGAGCTATGACCGCGTTAGACCTGACCAGCGAGATCCGTGAGTTCCTGAGTTCACGGCGGGCGCGAATCAAGCCCGAGCAGGCCGGCCTGCCGGCATATGGCGGAAACCGCCGGGTGAAGGGACTGCGCCGCGAAGAAGTGGCGATGCTCGCTGGCGTGTCCGTCGACTACTACGTGCAGATGGAGCGCGGCAACCTGGCGGGAGCGTCGGAGAGCGTACTCGACGGGCTTGTCACGGCTCTACACCTCGACGAGGCCGAGAGTGACCATCTGTTCGCGCTGGCGAGGAAATCCGGTGCCAGCGGTCGTCGCAAGCGTAAGACGCCTGTGACAGTTCGGCCGGTGCTGCAGCAGGTTCTCGATGCGATCACCGACGCCCCTGCGTGGATACGCAATGGCCGTCACGACGTCCTGGCGATGAATCAACTTGCCCGCGCTCTCTATGCGCCGATGCTCGCTGACGCTCGACGACCCGCGAACTCCGCCCGTTTCGTGTATCTCAATCCCGAAGCGGCAGAAGAGTTCTTCATCGATTATGACCAGGTCGCCCGGGATTCCGCCGCGATGCTTCGCCTCGAGGCGGGCCGAAACCCGCATGACGAAGGGCTGATCGAGTTGATCGGTGAGCTGTCGACCCGCAGTGAGCTCTTTCGGCAGCGCTGGGCCTCCCAAGACGTACGCTTTCACCGCTCGGGCCGCAAGCGTCTCAACCACCCGGTCGTCGGTCATCTCGACCTCGACTTCGAGGCGATGGATTTACCCTCGGAGCCTGGTCTACGACTGAACGTCTATACCGCACCGGCAGGTTCGCCCACCGCGGACGCGTTGAAGCTTCTCGCCTCGTGGGTTGCCAGCCAGGAAACCCAGCTCACCGAGCAGGCGTCGGCTGCCGATTGATCGGCACCGCCTACGGCGGCAATCGGCGGTGGCCAGAGATATCCTCGCGCCGAACGCCCTGGGTCGTGCCGCGCATTCGCCTCTCTACGAGCAGAATTCAGTAGTCGTCTCCGACTCCGCTGCGCAACGGTATGGGGAGTACTACGAGTACCTGGAACAACAGAGCCTTCCGAGCCCCACCTTCCGGGCGTTTTCTGGCGGACATGGAAAACGTTCGCCGCCACCGCTCTGCGACCGCAATGATCGACTCCTCCCCGCCGTGGTTGGCGATCATTGATGAAACGGCTTTGCGCGACGTGTGGGGGTTCGCCCGGACTTCACGCATGCGAATGCGTTTCCGCGAACGCAGTCGGTTGCGTTCCTCGGCACGTCGACCGACGCCTCTGCCGCAACGCGGTTCGGGTTCGGCGCCGGAAGGAGATTGAGGCTATGCAGATCGGTGTGGTGTATCCGCAAATAGAGCTGGGAGGAGACCCCGGTGCTGTCGGACGGATCGGAAAAGCAGTGGAGGATCTCGGTTTTGACTACCTTCTAGCCTACGATCACGTGCTGGGTGCGGTCCACGCCGGCCGAAAGCCGCAGCTACCGGGCCCCTACGACGAGCACGATCCGTTTCACGACCCGTTCGTGATGTTCGCCTATCTGGCGGGCATCACGTCGCGCATCGGTTTCGCCACCGGAGTTCTGGTCCTTCCGCAACGCCAGACTGCGCTCGTTGCACGACAGGCTGCCGATGTGGATCTGCTATCAGGAGGAGGCCGGTTGCGGCTCGGCGTTGGTGTGGGCTGGAATCACGTCGAGTACGAAGCCCTCGGCTATGACTTCCGGAGCCGAGGTGCCCGCCAGGAGGAGCAGATCGACCTGCTGCGCCGGTTGTTCGTCGAACCGGTCGTGGATTTCGCGGGGCGCTTCGAGCGAGTAGACAGAGCCGCTCTCATGCCAAAGCCGACTGGCCGAATCCCGGTTTGGCTTGGTGGATCCGGCGATAGGGCGTACGAGCGCGCCGCGCGGCTCGGGGATGGGTTCATCTTCTTTGGCGGCCGCGGGTTCGACAACGCGTTGGACGGCAAGGATCGCATCTGTCGGCGGGTGGCAGAACTCGGCAGGTCGGTCGAGGAGTTCGGGGCAGAGTATGTGACGCTCCGTCGCGATGGAGAGCTTCTCGCCGATGTCGAGACCTGGCGTGCGGCCGGCGGCACCCACGTCTCAATCGCCACAATGGGCCACGGTTTTGACTCGGTCAATGCGCATGTCGATTACCTCGCGTCAGTGGCCGAATCCCTTGGTGTTTCCTGACCCGATGTTTCGGGGGGGCTGCCAGTACCTGGATAGCCAGATACTCCCACCCGGCACTCGACAGTGGTTGTCTTTGAAGTTCGCACATCAGGACAGCCCGCGTTGATGACCTGGACGGAATCAGATATGTCGGACGATACGGCTTCATCAGCTGCCGATGCCCGGTTCGAGTTGAACCGCCGCACCTTCGTCGGCGCGTCCTTCGCGGTCGGCGGCGTGGTTGCGACGACATCGCTGCTGGCCGGATGCGGAAACGATGACGAACCCGCGACATCGGTCGTACGGTTGAGCATCAACGGTGGGGAACGCGAAATCCCGGTGGACAATCGCAGTTCGCTGTTGGACGTGCTCCGCGAACGTGCCGGCCTCACTGGTACGAAGAAGGGCTGCGACCAAGGTGCATGCGGTGCCTGCACCATCTTGGTCGACGATCGACGGATCACCTCCTGCCTGACACTGGCGGTGATGCATGACGGAGCCGACATCGTCACCGTCGAGGGCTTGGAGCGCAACGGTCAGCTGCATCCGTTGCAGCAGGTGTTCATCGACAACGACGGTTTCCAGTGCGGTTACTGCACGCCGGGCCAGCTCATGTCCGGTATCGGGTGCATCAAGGAGGGCCACACCGGATCCCCTGCCGAGATACGGGAATGGATGAGCGGCAACATCTGTCGCTGCGGCGCCTACACCAACATCGTCGACGCCATCGCCATCGCGGCGAAAGAGGCGTAGTCAACATGTACCCCTTCAGCTTCACCAAAGCCGTTGACGAGGTGTCGGCGCTTGGCGCTGGCGCATCCGGGGCGCGGTACATCGCAGGTGGCACGACCCTCATTGATCTGATGCGCGAGACCGTCGAACGTCCGCAGTCGGTGGTCGACATCAACGCACTGCCGTACCGACATATCGAGCTGCAGCGCAATATCCTCCGCGTCGGCGCACTGGTCCGGATGTCAGACCTAGCCACGCATCCTGGTGTGCGCGAGCAGTTTCCGGTCATCGCCGAAGCCCTGGAATTGAGCGCATCGCCGCAGTTGAGGAACATGGCGTCCATTGGCGGTAACCTCATGCAGCGTCCCCGGTGCCTGTACTTTCGTGATGTCACCGCGGCGTGCAACCGGCGCACTCCTGGTGCGGGCTGCTCGGCAGTGGGCGGTCACAACCGCACCCACGCCATCTTCGGTACAAGCAATGCGTGTGTGGCCTCCCATCCTTCGGATCTCGCGGTGGCGCTCGTTGCTCTGGATGCAACCGTCCTCGTGCGGGATATCGACGGGCAAGCCATGATTCGGATCGCGGACTTCTTCCGGCAGCCAGGAGAAACGCCCGATCGCGAGCACAACCTTCGTCCGGGTCAGCTTATTACCGGGATAGAAGTCCCGGTGAGCCCCGAAGCGCGTAGATCGGGTTATCTGAAAGTCCGCGACCGACAGTCCTACGAGTTCGCGCTGACGTCGGCGGCGGTCGCCATGGACATCCGCGGCGGGTTGGTGCGCTCCGCGCGGGTTGCTGTCGGCGGTGTTGGGACCGTGCCCTGGCGACTTCCCGCTGTTGAGCGGGTACTGGCGGGACGCCCTGCTGGCCCCGAGTTATGGCGCAGTGCATCAGCTTTCGCTGCCGACGGGGCACGGCCGCTGTCCGAGAATGGATTCAAGGTGGAACTGATCAAGCGAACGGTTGAGCGCCAGTTGGCGGCCGTGGCGGCACGGCCATGACACGGCCCACTGCACCCGCGCCGTTCACGGGGCAGCGGGTTACCCGGGTCGACGGTCGACTCAAGGTCACCGGGAAAGCGCTCTATGCCGCGGACAACCCCATCCCCGATCTGGTGCACGCGGTGCTGGTGTGCAGCACAGTCGCGCGCGGGCGAGTCGACCGTGTGGACGCCGACGAAGCACTTGGGCATCCCGATGTGCTTCGGGTGCTGACCGACTTCACCGGGGTGAAGCTGCCCTACGAGCCCCAACAGCTGGCGGCTTTCGGGCAACCGGTGGCCATCGTGGTGGGGACGACGCTTGAAGCCTCCTCCCACGGCGCCGCGCTAGTGAAAGTCCGCTACAGCGGCAGCATCCCACCATTGACCGACATCGACTCCCCCTACGCAGTGCCCGAACCGGGGAAGACGGCGCGGGTGGCCGACTACGCCCGCGGTGACGCCGACGCGGCCCTCGGCGCCGCGCCGGTCGTCTCCGATCGGCAGTACTCGATCGCCAGAAACAACCACAATCCGATGGAAATCCCCGCCACCATCGCCCGCTGGGATGGCGACCGGCTCACCGTGTGGGACAAGGTGCAAAGCATCACATGGGCGTTGGAAGCCTATTCCACCGCGTTCGGCATCCCCGCCGACCAGATCCACATCATCTCGCCATTCATCGGCGGGGCGTTTGGCTCTGCCGGCAAAACCTGGCCCCATCAGCTACTGGCCGCGTTCGCGGCCCGGCAACTGCGCCGCCCCGTCAAGCTGGCACTGACCCGAAAGCAGTACTACAGCGCCGTCGGCTACCGCTCCACCAGTCGGCAGCGGCTGGCCATCGGGGCGGACCGGTCCGGACACATCGACGCGATCGTTCATGAAGCCCGGATCGAGAATTCGCGCTACGACGGCTATGAAGACAACCTGCCTGCGGTCCCGCGATTCATGTACAGCTCGCCCAACATGCGCTCGACGTATCGCATTGTGCCCCTTGACGTCAATCCGCCTACCTACATGCGGGGCCCCGGCCTTACCAGCGGCGCCTTCGCCTTGGAATCTGCGATCGACGATCTCGCCCACCGGCTCGGCATGGATCCCGTCGAGTTGAGGCGGCGCAATGAACCAGAGCGTGACCCTTCCACCGACCAACCATTCTCGACACGACGACTCACCGACTGCTTCCAGCAGGGCGCGGCAACCTTCGGCTGGTCGAAACGCAATCCCACACCCCGCGCAACGCGCGACGGGAACCAGCTCATCGGCATAGGCACCGCAGCGGGGGTGTATCACACACTCGTCAATCCGTGCACCGTGACAGCGCGGATCAATCCCGACGGCACCGCCGACGTGCAGACCGCCACCGGTGATATGGGCCCGGGCACCTACACCTCGATGACCCAGGTCGCCGCCGACGCACTCGGTTTGCCATTGGCCCGAGTCCGCTTCGCGCTCGGCGATTCCACGATGCCACCAGCGCCCGTGCACGGAGGGTCGACGACGATGGCCAGTGTCGGGTCCGCGGTCCAGAAGACGGGCCTGATGCTGCGTGATCGGCTCATTCGCACCGCGGTCCTCGACCCCGGTTCACCACTGAATGGCCTTCGGCCCGAACAGGTCACCGTCGCCGACGGCCGCATGTTCGCCACTGCTGAGCCAGGGCGAGGCGAGTCCTATCAAGACCTGCTGCGGAGGCGCGGTTGGGGGCCGCTGGATGCCGAGCAGACGTGGACACCCGATGAGGCGGCCAAGGGGTACTCCATGCACGGATTCGGCGCGGTCTTCGCCGAAGTTGCCGTCGACGAGCACCTCGGCACCACCCGGGTCCGCCGCATGTACGGGGTGTATGACGCGGGCCGAATCATCAACCCGCTGCTGGCACACAGCCAGGCCATCGGCGGAATGGTCGGCGGCATCGGCATGGCTCTACTAGAGGCAACCGATGTAGACCATCGCGATGGCCGAATCCTCAACGCCAACATGTCCGACTACCTAGTCCCCGTCAACGCCGACATCACCGCACTCGATGCGGCCTACCTGCCCGCCGAGGACACCATCGCCGACCCGCTGGGCGTCAAGGGTCTCGCCGAACTGGTCTTCGTCGGCGTCCCCGCCGCCATCGCCAACGCCGTGTTCAACGCCACCGGCCGACGCATCACCGACCTACCCATCACACTCGAGAAGCTCCTCTGACAAGGGGTTCTGGATCCAGCCCCACTGCACGTCCCACAACCAACGGCGTAGAGCTGGCGGTACGGGCACCGTCGGAGCAGTAACCGAAGATGGCGGCCACGACGCTTGCCGACCGGGTCGGCCGGTCGGGCCGGGCGATTTCGTCGGCGACCGCGGACTCGGCCACCGGGCCGATGGTTCCGATATCTGCGTTGTTGACCAGTATGTCGACGGTCAGCCCACGGTCGGCGACGGCCTCGAACAGGCCGGCGCGCGCTTCGGGGTCGGCGACGTCGCAGGCGATCGACTCGACTCGAACCCCGTCGTTTTCGTAGAGTTCCTCGGCCAGGTCGCGAAGCCGATCCTCGCGGCGCGCGACCAGGGTGACGCCGTAACCGCGGGAAGCGAGTTCGCGTGCGATGTCGGCGCCGATACCCGACGATGCGCCGGTCACGACAGCAGTGGTGGTGGGTGACGGGCCGGGCAGCGATCCCACGAATTTCTCCTCTTTTGTCCAGATTCCATACCGGTCGTGTGCGCAGACAAAGAATCGGCTCGTGCACTCAACTCGCTACGGGGAGATCCGTTGCCAGAGGTGGTTGAACGAGATCGGGTCGAAGAACGACGCCGCCTTCACGATCTGGCCGTCCCGGAACGTCAAGAACCACGCGTAGGTGTTGCGGTACGGCAGCCCGTCGCGCGCGGTGGCCTCGGCGTCGAAGAATGCCACCACCGTGTCACCGTCGGCGTACAAGTCACGCACCGTCGTTGGGACCAACGGCTTCGACAGCCGCGCGTTGAACGGTCGGATGGCGTTGGCAAGGAAGTCCTCCTTGCTGGTGTAGATCCGCGACGTCACGGCGTTGCCCGTGATGTCCCAGGTCGCCTCGTCGGCGAGCGAGTCGATGATTCCACCCGTGCCGTCGCGCCACGCCTCCATACCGGTGCGCACGATGGCCAGGTTGCGGGCTTCCTCATGGCTATAGGGTTCGGCCGATGCCATCGCGGCGGGCACCGCGAACACGAGGCTCAACGCGAGCGTGAACACCGCCGTCATGTGTCGGAACAGCTTCTGCATCATCATCTTTGCCTTTACGTTGGGGCGCGCCACGGCGGAGGCGCCATTGAAGAAATCTCACCGGATTCGCGCCGTTGAGGGAGTCGCTGCCAGTTCCTGACACCGCGACTCGGTGCGCTAAGTCGCGTTCTCACCGCGACCGCGCACCGAGGTCACGGTCAGCGGTCGATGGCGGCCATGACCCCTTCTTCGTGGCGTTCGCCAGCCGCGGGGGCGAGGTTGTTGAGCCGCTCGATCTGTTCGGCGCTGAGTTCGAGGCTGTCGGCGGCGGTGTTCTCCTCGACTCGGGCAACTCGCTTGGTGCCGGGAATCGGGGCGATGTCGTTGCCCTGTGCGAGCAGCCAGGCCAGCGCGATCTGCGCCGGAGTGGCACCCGCCTCGTCGGCGACTGCCTTGACCTCGTCGACGATGCGCAGGTTGCGATCGAAGTTCTCGCCGAGGAAACGCGGGTTCGTCTTGCGCCAGTCGTCGTCGGCAATGTCTGCGGCGGAACGGATCTGGCCAGTGAGGAAGCCGTGACCAAGCGGCGAGTAGGGCACGAAGCCGATGCCCAGTTCGCGTAGCAGCGGCAGCAGTTCCCCCTCAATGTCGCGCGTCCACAGGGAGTACTCCGTCTGCAGTGCGGTGATCGGATGGACCGCGTGGGCGCGGCGGATCGTTGTGGGTGAGGCTTCGGATAGTCCGATGTGGCCGACCTTGCCCTCAGCCACCAGTTCGGCTATCGCGCCCACGGTGTCCTCAATGGGTGTATCCGGGTCAACCCGGTGCTGGTAGTACAAGTCGATGCGATCGGTACCAAGGCGCTTGAGGGAACCCTCGACCGCGGTACGGATGTTGGTCGGACTGCTGTCGCGTACGCCCGGTCCGCCTCCGGAATGGGAGACCAGCCCGAATTTCGTCGCCAACACGAGCTGGTCGCGGTGGCCCTTGATGGCGCGGCCGACCAGTTCCTCATTGCGGTACGGGCCATAGATCTCGGCCGTGTCGATATGCGTGACACCCAGCTCCAACGCCCGGTGGATGGTGCGGATCGACTCGGCCTCGCTACCCTCCCCGATGTTGTAAAAGCCGGACATCGACATGGCGCCCAGACCGATCCGGGAAACGTCCAACTTGCCAATTTTGATGTGCTTCATCGGTAACTCCAATTCTCAATTTCTTCTCTGCTGCTTCAGTTTTCTTCCTGCAATACGCCGCGAGACTGGGTGGCTGCGCGGCACCGCGCAGTCCACTCCGGTGTAATGCTCAGGCGATGTCGACGTAGACGGTGCGGTAGCGAACAACTTCTGTGGCGCCGGCCTCTCCGGGCTGCGCGACGTAGTGGGTGACGTCGCGTCCGGGGCGGACCGCAATCACCGTGGACTGGTCGAGCGGAGCGTTACCGAGCTTGTTGGTCACCACGTTGTATCCCTGCGCCTCAAGAGATTTCACTGTCTCCAACGCATTGGCCGGCCCGCTCGACGCGGCCACTGCGGGCGTGGCAAGTCCCAGCGCTGTCACGATCGACGCGGCCGCGATGAGTGCGCACTGCGCGAGTTTCTTCATGATTTTCGGATGCCTTTCCTGTTCTTGCACGGTCACCGAGTGAGTCGCGAATTTGCGGTACATCACCAGTGAACTGTCAAAATCCCCTCGGTGGCAGTGCCTGCCTATCCATGTACTGCCAGCACCCCCTTTCGTCGCAAGTGCATCAAAGGGGTGGGGGATGGATCTCTGCGTTCACGCCCGAATAGTGGCGGCCCCGCACCGTGATCGCGACCGACAACCGGCCAGGGCCCCTGCGCCGCGCATAACCGCACTGACAAACAGAGGTTCGATCTGTGCCGGCCCTGCTCGGGATCCATCTGCTGTTCGATGTCGCCGGCCATCCCCGCTATCCCGGCCAGCCAGACTTCCTGGCGATCTCCGTCGCGCAGCTGCTGCTGATGGCGGCGCTGGTCGCGGTGCTCTTCGTCGGACTCCGGCCGCTGGAGAACAAGCCGCTGCCCGGCTGGGACGGCCCAATCGCGGTCAACGGCGCCCGCAGCGTGGCCGTCGGCATCCTGCTGTGCGTGGCAGGGCTGGCCACCCTGGTGTCGGTGAAGTGGGGGTTGAAGGACGACGGACTGTACTGCATCGCGGTCGTACTCATCGCGCTGGTCAGCGCGCGCATCCTGTGCGGAAGTCGCTCCGCGGCAAAGCTTCCCGAGCAGGTCGCCAGCTAGCCGCTCTTGCGGCGGAACTCCCGGCGATTCTCCACCGGCCCCTGCGCGCGGGACTGCTTGCCACCGCGGTCGGTGTGCGCAGCGCCGGCCGCCGATTTCGTCTTCTTGCGCTCCAGCGCCTCGCGGAACTTCTGCTTGGTGTCGTCCTGCGGATCGGACTCTGATTCGGCCATGCCGGTCAGCCTAACGTGGCAGCAAGCTCGTCAGCGGATGCCCGGCGGCATTCCGTACACATGCGAGATCGGCATCGTCAGCAGCACCCGGCGGTCGGTGACCATCGCGCGGCGATAGTCGTCCCAATCCGGATGCTCACCGGCGACGTTGCGATAGAGCGCGATGAGCGCCTCGACGGTGTCGTCGTGCGGTGAGGCCGCCGGCGGCGTGAGGATGGAATTCCCCTCGGCGACGGCATAAGACCAGCCGTCATCGGAGGACACCAGGATCGAGGCCCGCGGGTCGCGCCGCAGGTTGCGGGTCTTGGCGCGCGGTTCGGTAATGGATACCTCGATGACCTGAGTGCGCGGGTCGAAGTGGTACGTCACGTTGGACAACTGCGGGCGGCCGTCGCGTTTGATGGTCGCCAGCACACCCAGTGAGTTGCCCGCGATCACCGCCAGCAGCTTGTCGTCGAACACGTGACGGCTCATTCATCGAGACTACGTCGCTAGCATCGAGAACATGACCCGCTATGCGGCTTTCCTGCGCGGTGTGAATGTCGGCGGCGTGAACATGAAGATGGCCGACGTCGCCGCGGCCCTGACCGACGCCGGATTCAAGAATGTCCGGACCATCCTCGCCAGCGGCAACGTGCTGCTCGACGGCGGCACCACCACGGCCAAGGTGCGCACGAAAGCCGAAGCCACACTGCGGGGTACGTTCGGCTACGACGCCTGGGTGCTGGTCTACGAACTCGAGACGGTCCGCGCCGTCGCCGAGGCGTATCCCTTCGAAGCCGAGGTCGACGGCCACCACTCGTATGTGACGTTCGTCAGCGATCCCGAGGTTCTCGACGAACTCGCCGCGCTGGAAGCCGACCCCGGTCCGGAGGAGAAGATCGCCCGCGGCGACGGTGTCGTGTACTGGCAGGTACCCAAAGCCTCCACCTTGGACTCGACCATCGGCAAGACGATGGGCAAGAAGCGCTACAAGTCGTCGACCACCACGCGCAACCTGCGCACGCTGGCAAAGGTAGTGAAATGACAGCGAAGAAGATCGACGCCAGCGAACTGGGTGGCGTCTCGGAGACCGCGCTGATGACGCTCAATGGCCGCGCCCATCAGGCCGGCCTGCCCGGCGCGATCCTGCACGACCCGATGGCCATCAAGCTCGTCGATTCCATCGATTTCGACTTCGACAAATTCGGCCGCAAGGGCCAGGAGATGGCGTTGCGCTCGCTTGCCGTCGACGCCTGCGCCGTCGAGTACCTGAGCCGGCACCCCAAAGCCACCGTCGTCGCACTGGCCGAGGGCTTCCAGACCAGCTTCTGGCGGTTGACCGAGGCCGTGCCCGATCCGCAGTTCGAATGGCTGTCGGTAGACCTGGCACCGGTCATCGAGCTGCGCGAGCGGCTGCTGCCGTCCTCGCCGCGGATCACCGCGCTGGGACAGTCCGCACTGGACTACAGCTGGATGGACCGGGTGAATACCGACAACGGCGTGTTCATCACCGCCGAGGGCTTGCTGATGTACCTGCAGCCCAAGGAGGCGATGGATCTTATCGTCCAGTGCGCCAAGCATTTTCCCGGCGGACAGATGTTTTTCGACCTGCCGCCGGTGTTCGTCAAGAGACTCGCCCCGAAGGGGCTGAAGTCCTCACGGCACTACCGGGTGCCACCGATGCCGTTCAGCCTGAGCACCATCCAACTGGCCGAGCTGGCGAAGACCGTGCCGGGAATCAAAGCCGTGCACGACATCCCGATGCCCAGGGGCCGCGGCTTCTTGTTCCAGACGCTGTTCCCCGCGGTCTGGCACTTCGGTCCGACGAAACGGTTCCGCGGCGCCTACACCCTGTTGGAATTCGATTAGGGCCGGAATTCGGCTGACGCCTCAGCCGAACGCCGAGTCCAGGTATTGGAGCGCCTCGTGCTTGCCCAGCCCGAGCGCGCGGGCGGCTTCCACGTAGGCGTTGGCCGCGGCGGCCATCGCAGCGTCGGCCGGATCGGCCCGCGCCACGAACGTCCCGAACCGGCCCCGGGTTTCGACGATCCCCGCGGTCTCCAGCTCCCGGTAGGCGCGCGCCACGGTGTTGACCGCCAGCCCCAACTGGCCGGCCAGCTCGCGCACCGTCGGCAACCGGGTGCCGGGCGGCAACCGCCCCTCGCGGATACCTTCGATGACCTGCGTTCTGAGCTGATCAAATAGTGGACGCGCGCCCCCTGCGTCTATGCGCAGTCCAAGCCCCAACTCCGACACCTGCTAAGTATCGCTTAGACCGGCTATTTTGGGGATGTGCGTATCGCGGTGCTGAGCGGGGCGGGGATATCCGCCGAGAGCGGCGTGCCGACGTTTCGCGATGACAAGACCGGGCTGTGGGCCAAGTACGACCCCTACAAGCTGTCCAGCACCGACGGCTGGAAAGAGCATCCCGAACGGGTGTGGGCCTGGTACCTGTGGCGGCATCACCTGGTCGAGCGGGTGGAGCCCAACGACGGTCACCGCGCGGTCGCAGCGTGGGAGGACTATGCCGACGTCACGGTGATCACGCAGAACGTCGACAATCTGCACGAGCGGGCCGGCAGCACGACTGTGCACCATCTCCACGGCAGCCTCTTCGAATTCTGGTGCGACACCTGCGGATCCCGCTATCACGGCCCGCTGCCGGACATGCCCGAGCCCGAACTGGAGAAGATGCCGCCGCAGTGCGACATCTGCGGCGGGCTGATCCGCCCCGGCATCGTGTGGTTCGGTGAGCAGCTTCCCGACGAGCCGTGGCAGGCGGCGGTTGAGGCGGTCGCCACCGCCGACATCCTCGTGGTCGTCGGCACCTCGGGGATCGTCTACCCGGCGGCCGGGCTGCCCGATGTGGCGCGGGCCCGCGGTGTGGTCGTGGTCGAGGTCAATCCGGAACCGACCCCGCTATCGGACAGCGCGACCATTTCGATTCGCGAGTCGGCGAGCACGGCGCTGCCCCGGTTGCTGCAACAGTTGCCCGAGCTATTGCAAACCAAGCAGAACTAAGCGCTCTTACTCGCGCGGCCCAGCGCGACCTCTTGCGCAGGCAACGGGACCCACGCCGGCAGCATGGCGTCTCGGCGCGCGGTCTCGATGACGAACCCGGCGCCCGCGATGGAACGCTCCGTCTCGCGGTGGGTGTGGCAGTTTCCGGTGAACCGCGGCCAGATCGTCGCGTCGGCCAGCCGCTGCAACCCGCCGCGCCAGCCGGCGCTGGCGATGTGCTCGAAGTAGCGCAGCTCGCCGCCCGGCTTCAGCGCCGCGTTGAGCTGGCGCAGCACCCCGTCTGGGTCGGCCACCGAGCACAGCACCAGCGAGCACACCACCGCGTCGAAGGGTTCGGTCGCGGGCATGGTCTCGATCGTCGACTCGATGAGCGTGACCGGAACCTTGGCCGCCGCGGCGGCCTCTTTGGCCCGCGGCGCCAGCCGGGTCTCGGGTTCGAGTGCGACGACCTCGGTCACCGAATCGGGGTAGAACGCGAAGTTGCTTCCGGTACCCGCGCCGACCTCGAGGACACGCCCGGACAGCCCTAAGAGATTGGCCCGGCGGAGGTCCCGCATGGCTCGTGACTCGTGGGCCGAAAGCACTGTCCAGAAGCGGGCGAAGAACGGGTTGTCAAAAGTTTGTTGTGCCATGGGTTGTGGTGTCCTTCCTACTGGAAACCACCCTAGTCGCAGGTGGTTTTTGGCCCTGACCTGCGGCTAAGTGACTCGCCAGTAACCCACGACCTGACTCTTGAGTAACCCGGCACCTGACTCGGGAGTAAGGATTGCCAGAAAACTCCGAATCGTGGCTCAAAGTTTCCTTAATAGTGACTCATAGAGTCCTGAGTATGTGGATCGACGACACCAGTGCCGATGTCATCAAAATCGACTTCGATGAGCTCTACCACGGAGATTTCCTGGTGGAGGGCGACACCTCGGAGCAGTTCGAGGATCTCCCTCCGCTGGCTAACGCCAGCTGAGCCAAGCGCCGAAAGGCGCCATCACCGCTGAACAGCGGTGTGGCGCCCTCCGGAGAGCTTCTGTGACACGCGTAGTGCCCGCCTGTGATCAGGCGGGCACTTTTGCGTCTGCACTGGATGTGACCATGCCGGCCAGCCGGCGGGAGATGATGTCCTCGGCTTCACTGACGATCCGGCTGATCAGCTCGCCACAGGTCGGGATGTCGTTGATCAGGCCCATTGCGGTGCCGACGGTCCAGATGCCGGCGTCGACATCCCCGTCGTCGAAGACCTTGCGGCCGCGCACGCCTGCCACCAGATCCTTGACGTCCTCGAACTGACCGCCACCCTTCAGGATCTCCACGACTTCGCGCGAGACGAGGTTGGAAGCCACCCGGGCGGTGTTGTGCAGGCTGCGGAAGATCAGCTCGGTGCCGCGCTCGTCACCGGCCACGATCGCTTCCTTGACGTTCTCGTGGATGCAGGACTCGACGGTGCACATGAACCGCGACCCCATGTTGATGCCGTCGGCGCCCAGCGCCAGCGCTGCCACCAGGCCACGCGAGTCGGCGAACCCGCCCGAGGCGATCATCGGGATCTCGATCTTGTCGGCCGCGGCCGGGATCAGCACCAGGCCCGGGATGTCGTCCTCACCCGGATGTCCCGCGCACTCGAAACCGTCGATGCTGATGCCGTCCACGCCCAGGCTCTGCGCCTTGACCGCATGGCGCACCGAGGTGCACTTGTGCAGCACCTTGATGCCGTTGTCGTGGAACATCGGCAGATGCGGGGCCGGGTTGGACCCGGCGGTCTCCACGATCTTGATGTCGGCGTCGACGATCACCTGGCGGTACTCGTCATAGGGCGGCGGATTGATCGCCGGCAGGATCGTCAGGTTCACCCCGAACGGCTTGTCGGTCAGATCCCGGGTGCGGGCGATCTCGTTGGCCAGGTCCGCCGGCGTCGGCTGCGTGAGCGCGGTGATGAACCCGAGCCCACCCGCATTGGCCACGGCCGCAACGAGTTCCGCGCGACCCACCCACTGCATGCCGCCCTGGGCGATCGGGTGCTCGACACCGAAAACCTCGGTGAACTTCGTCGTGATTGTCATCTAGTTACCTCGGTGCCATCCGGATCGCGCCGTCCAAGCGGATCACTTCGCCATTGAGCATCGGATTCTCGACGATATGTGTCGCCAGTGCGCCGTACTCGTCGGGGTCGCCGAGCCGGGCCGGGTGCGGCACCTGCTGGCCGAGTGACTTCTGCGCCTCTTCGGGCAGACCGGCCAGCAGCGGCGTCTTGAACAAGCCGGGCGCGATGGTGACGACCCGAATGAGGTCCCGGGCCAGATCCCGGGCGATCGGCAGGGTCATGCCGACTACGCCGCCCTTGGATGCCGAGTAGGCGGCTTGGCCGATCTGGCCGTCGAACGCGGCCACCGACGCGGTATTGATGATGACACCGCGCTCTTCGCCGAGCGGTTCGGTCTTGGCGATCCGCTCGGCGGCCAGCCGCAGCACGTTGAAGGTGCCGATCAGGTTGACCTGGACGACCGCGTTGAACCAGTCGAGCGGGAACGGCCCATCCTTGCCAAGGGTCTTGACGGCGTTGCCGATGCCGGCGCAGTTGACGTTGATGCGCAGCGGTCCCAGCTCTTCGGCGAGGTCGAGGGCGGCCGATACCGACTCGGGGTCGGTGACATTGGCCTGTGCGAAGCGGGCGCGCGGGCCGAGTTCGGCCACCACCTCTTCACCCTTGAGGTCGATCACCACCACCGATGCGCCCCTGTCGAGCAGACGCTTGGCGGTGGCCAGGCCCAGGCCCGAGGCGCCGCCGGTGACGACGGCTACGGCGTCCTTGATCTCCACGAATGGTTTTCCTCTCGCTAGGTCGACCTACTGGTTGGTTGGGGACTATACCCAGTCCCTCAGCACTGCTTCGTTGTCGGCTCCCGGGACGCCGGGCGCATCCGGCGCGTCGAGCACGGTCCGCGAGAACCGGGGGGCCGGCGCCGGGAACGTCGAGCCCTGCTCGGTGTAGAAGGTGTCGCGCTCGGTGTTGTGCGCCTCGGCGTCCACCTCGGCGAACGACAGCACCGGAGTACAGCAGGCGTCGCTGGTGGCGAACACCGTGGTCCAGTGGTCGCGGTCGTGGGCGGCGAAAGCTTGTGTGAGCACCGCTCGCAGTTCTGGCCAGCTGGCCATATCGTTCTGATCGGGCAGGTCGGCGGCGTTCAGGCCCAGCTTCTCCAGCAGTTCGGCGTAGAACTGCGGTTCGATCGCGCCGACGGCGACGTAGCGACCGTCGGAGCATTCGTAGGTGTCGTAGTAGGGCGCGCCGGTATCGAGCATGTTGGTGCCGCGCACGTCGCCCCACATGCCCATGTGGCGGAAGGCCCACATCATGGTCGCCAGCACGCTGGAGCCGTCGACCATCGCGGCGTCGACGACCTGCCCCTTGCCGGAGCGCTCCCGCTCCCACAGCGCGGACAGGATGCCGACCAGCAGGAACATCGAGCCGCCGCCGAAGTCACCGGCCAGGTTCAGTGGCGGGACAGGGCGCTCGTTGACCCGGCCGACGGCGTGCAGGATGCCGTTGAGCGAGATGTAGTTGATGTCGTGGCCGGCCTGCTGACTGCGCGGGCCGGTCTGGCCCCAACCGGTCATGCGGCCATAGATCAGCCGTTCGTTGACCTTCGCGCAGTCCTCCGGGCCCAGCCCGAGCCGTTCGGTGACGCCCGGACGGAAACCCTCGATGAGGATGTCGGCCTTGGCGATGAGCCCGAGCACCATGTCGCGGTCGTTTGGGTCTTTGAGGTTGGCGCCCACGGAGCGACGGTTGCGCAGCAGATAGTCATTGCTGGGGATGCCCATGCCCTTGCCCAGCCGATCGATCCGGACGACGTCGGCGCCCAGGTCACCGAGGATCATCGCGGCGTGCGGACCCGGGCCGATGCCGGCCAATTCAACGACGCGCAATCCATGTAGTGGTCCGGCCATAGCTGTCTAACCTCCAGTTGATTGATCGCCGCCTTAACTATTTACACCTGGCCTGACCCGGCGCGGGCTGCGCCCCCGTCGGCGCTAGGGTGCAGCCATGACGACCATCGACGCTTACACCGGTAACCCGGAACTGACCGTGTCGCTCGACGGCGGACTACTGACGGTGACGCTGAATCGGCCGGACAGCCTGAACTCGCTGAACGCGGCGATGTTGCGCACGTTGGGCGATGCCTTGGAGCACGCGGCCGACGACCCCCAGGTGCGGGTGGTGCGTCTGGGCGGGGCCGGGCGCGGATTCAGCTCCGGTGCCGGCATCAGCGCCGACGACCAGTCCAACCGCAGGCCGGATACGCCGGACGAGGTGCTGCAGGAGGCCAACCGCGCGGTGCGGGCGATCGTGAACCTGCCCAAGCCGGTGGTGGCGGTGGTGCAGGGCCCGACGGCCGGGGTCGGGGTGTCGCTGGCGCTGGCCTGCGACATCGTATTGGCTTCGGAGAAGGCGTTTTTCCTGCTTGCGTTCACCAAGATCGGGCTGATGCCCGACGGCGGGGCGTCGGCGTTGGTGGCCGCGTCCATCGGCCGGGCCCGTGCGATGAAGATGGCGCTTCTGGCCGAACGCCTTTCGGCCGCCGATGCGTTCGACAGCGGACTGGTCAGTGCGGTGTACCCGGCCGACGAGTTGGAGGCCGGGGTGGCCGCGGTGATCGACAAGTTGGCGTCCGGGCCGGCGATCGCACTGCGCAAGACCAAGCAGGCGATCAATGCGGCGACGCTGACCGAACTCGACGCCGCGATCGGCCGGGAGAGCGAAGGCCAGTTGATTCTGTTGGGGTCCAGCGATTTTCGTGAGGGCACGAAGGCGTTTCAGGAGCACCGCTCCCCGACGTTCACAGAGTCTTAAACGTCACCCTGAGCGGGGCGACCTCTACCCCACTAGGCACTTTTCCAAAACGCGATATCACCGGCGATATCACGTTTTTGAAAACCCACCCACCCACCCAGACAGAGCCGCGCCGAACTCGCCGAATCGTCGGAATTGTCGGGGGACCTCGCCATCATGAGGCGATGACCAACTACACCTACCGCGCGGAGTGGTCCGATGGCTACTGCCAATATGTCGGCCTGTGCCTGGAATTCAAAGGCCGGTTCGCTGTCGCGCTGACGCCACACGAAGCGATCGAGCGCGTCGAGCGCATGATCGCCCAGGAACTCGACGAACTGGCCGACCTCGGCATGGATCCCCCACCCTCGCTCACCGACCACCGCTATAGCGGGAATTTCGCGGTCCGCACATCGCGCGTCCTGCACGAGCGGCTCATCATCGAAGCGACTGAACAAGGCGTCTCGTTGAACCAGTGGGTCAGCTATAAATTGGCTGGCCGCCCGGTGCCCAACCCTCTCGACGAGCTCTTTCTCTGATCCGAAAATCGTTGGACGTGACCCCGTTCCGTCAGCGACCATCGATGGATGAGTACGCCCTGCACTGACGAGCCGGTGAAGTCCACCGGCCGCTGGCGCGTGCTCGCACCCTTCGAATTCCGCGAATTCCGCCTGCTCATCGCGGCGATGTCGCTGTTCCTCTTCGCCGAAGGTATGTGGACCGTCGTGATGGCCCTTCAGGTCATCGCCCTGGCCGACGACCCCGCCGCACTCTCGCTGGTCGCTGCGTGCCTGGCCACCGGCATGCTGGCCTTCATCCTGGTCGGCGGCATCGTGGCCGACCGGGTTCCGCAGCGCGCCATCATCATCGCCGTCGAGGCCGCCAACGTCATCGCAACCGGTGCCGTCGCCATCCTCGGCCTGCTCGGCGATCTGCGGCTATGGCATATGGCTGTTGCCGCAACGGTTCTCGGCATCGGCGCGGCCTTCTTCTTCCCGGCTTATAGCGCCTACCTGCCCCGCATCCTGCCGGCCGACTACCTGCTTGCCGCCAACGGCGTCGAGGGCACGATCCGCCCGACCCTGCAACAGGCCATCGGACCTGCCGCGGCCGGCATCCTGATCGGACTCACCTTCCCCGCGCTGGGCTCGGTGGCGGTGACCGTGCTGATGGTGATCGGACTGATCTTGCTGGTGGCGATGCGACCCGGTGAGGGTTCGCACATCGTCATGGCCGTCACGCGGGACAAGCCGCACGCGCTCACCGATCTGCGGGACGGCCTGCGATTCGTCCTGCGCACCTCGTGGCTGCGCTGGACGCTGCTGTTCGCCTGCACCTGGGTGTTCCTCGCGCTGGGCCCGATCGAGGTGCTGCTGCCGTTCATCGCCCACGACCGGTTCGCCAACGGTGACCAGGTGTACGGCTTCATGCTCGCCGCGTTCGGACTGGGCAGTGCGATCGGCGCAGTCGCCGTGTCGTCACGACCACTGCCCCGGCGCTACCTCACCGTGATGATGACGATGTGGGGCGTTGGCTCCCTGCCGTTCGTCATTGTCGGCACGACGTCCTCGCTGCCGGTCATGCTGATCGCGCTGTTCGTCATCGGCCTTGCCGAAGGGGCGGGAGTCATCTGGGGCACGCTGCTGCAGCGCCGCGTACCTCCGGAGATGCTGGGCCGGGTATCGAGCCTGGATTTCTTTGTCTCGCTGGCCTTCATGCCGGTGTCGATGGCGGTCGCCGGCCCAGTGTCGAAGGTGGTCCCGATGGAGCTCATCTTCGCCGTGACCGGTATCGCGCCGGTACTACTGGCCGCGGTCGCGTACATCGCGGCGCGCATGGCCCGCGACGAAATCGCCCATCCGCTCAGTTAATTCGCGTCTAGTACACGCCGAACATCGGCGGCAGTGCCAGCACCATGATCAGCCCCCACACCACGTGGGTGAGGACCGGTGCCAGCACTCCGCCGGTGGCTCGGCGTTCGACCGCGCACACCGTGCCGAGGATGATGGCGGCGAAGCCGAGCATCGGGTTGCCGCTGGCGCACGTCGCCACGGTGTACAGCACCGTGGAGATCACCACTGGATGAAACGTGCCCAGCGCCGCGTAGAGCGCGCCCCGGAAGAACAACTCCTCGGCGAAACCGGTCACCAGGGTGATCGCCACGACCAGCGCCAGGCTGCCGTGGTTGGCGTATTCCAGCACCCGGGTGATGCGTTCGGCCACCGGCCCAATTTCGCGCGCCACCAGTCCGCCGACCACGAATGCGCCCCCGAGCAGCAGCCCGATCGTGATCCCGGTGAGCACCGGCCGCTGGTTGCGCCCGCGCCAGCTGATGTAGCCCAGGTGCAACGGGCCCGACAAACGCGCCCCGAATGCCCACGCCGCAGCCAGCGCCAGCGTCAGCCAGTAGAACGCCACGTCGCCGGGCGTGCGGCTCAACGACAAGCCCAGCAGCACCGCACCGATGACCATCACCACGCACACCACGATGCGCCGGCGCCGGATCATCGACGGCCATTCCTGATGTGGCACAGCAGTATTGGTCACCGCAGCGCGTATGTCAGCCAGCGCCGTCACGACGGGTGGCCCTTCGCCAGCAGCAGATCCAGCCCGGTGCGCAGCACCCCGGCCAGCGGACCGGGCACCGCGTCGAACAGCCCAAGCGCGGGCCGTGCCAGCGCGGGCGTCACGGACGCCGCCACCCGTCGCAGCCGCAGCGCATCTCCCCCGGCCCAGATCGGGTCGCTGTCGGCGAGGTGATGGGGGTCGGCCAGCTCATCAACCGGGCGCGGCCGGCGACGGGAGACCGCCGCGGCGACGGCGTCCTCGATGGTGGTGAGCCCACCCGGCGGATCGGCAACAAGGTCACGTAAGACAGTGTCGGAGGCCGTCATCGGATGGTCCAGCGATTCGATGAGATCGGCCGCAAGGCCGGTCGGCACCGGCACCGCGGCACCGGCCACCCGGCCGACCACACCGTGCGGCACGAAGTCGTACACCGGCAGCCCGGCGCGACGCGAACCCACCGCGTCGACGTAGGTCGACAACAGCTCGCGGTAGGTGGTCGTGGCAGGCCCCGCGATGTCGTATGACCCAGCAGGCACGACGGCCGGGTCGGCCGCGGCCAGCAGGTAGTACAGCACGTCGCGGATCGAAATCGGGTCGATGTTGTGATCGGCCCACGGCGGCAACGGGATCAGCCAGAATCGGTCGCCGACATACCGGACCATTTCGAACGACGTCGACCCCGCGCCGATGATCACCGCCGCGCCGAGCCAGACCAGTTCGGGTCCGCCGTCAACGTTGAGTGCACCGGCGACCTCGGCCCTGCCGGCCAGGTGTTCAGAAAGCTCCTCACCGGCGGGCACGAACCCACCGAGGTACACGATCCGCTTCACCCCAGCGGCCTTGGCCCCAGCCGCGAAATTCGAGGCGGCGGCATTGTCCCGCTCGCGGAAGCCGGGTTGGCCGATCCCGTGCACCAGGTAGTAGACGGCATCGATCTGGCCGGCGACGCCGAAAGCCGATTCGACCGACGACGGCTCGTCGGCGTCGAGGGCGACCGCCGTCACCCGGTCACACCAGCCGAATCGGCCGAGCTTCTCCGGGTCGCGAGTGGCGGCGACAACGTCGTGCCCGGCGTCGAGCAGCCCGGCCACCAGCCGGGAGCCGACGTATCCGGTAGCACCGGTGACCAGTATCCGTAGCGACTTCACGCTAGGACTATCGGCAATCTGGCGACGCCGCAAACCTACTCAGGGTTGCGGTGCAGGTCGATGAGGTGTTCGTAGACCGCGGCGTTGAGGTTATTGCCTTCCAACTCGGCGTCGGACAGCTCGCGCCGGACCTTGGCCGGCACCCCCGCCACCAGCGAACGCGGCGGCACAATCGTGCCCTGCGGCACCACCGCGCCGGCGCCCACGATCGACCCCGCCCCGATCACCGCCCCGTTGAGCACGATAGCGCCCATCCCGACCAGGGCTCCGTCCTCGACCGTGCAGCCGTGCAGCACGGCGTTGTGCCCGACCGTCACGCCGGCACCGATCCGCGCGGGGAATCCCGGGTCGACGTGCACGGTGGCGCCGTCCTGGATGTTGCTGCCCTCGCCGATGTCGATCCACTCCGCCTCGGCACGCAGCGTCGCGGAGTACCAGACGCTGGCCCGCGCCGCGAGCCGCACCTGGCCGATCACCGCCGCGTTGGGCGCGACCCAGGACTCGGCGTGCAGTTCAGGAGACTGTCCGCGCACGGACATGATCAGTGGTTCGGCCATGGCCGACATCGTAGGCAGATGCCGTCAGCTGCCTTGGAACACCTTGCGATAGCGCGACGGCGACATGCCAAGTCCACGCCGCAGATGGTGCCGAAGGTTCCCGCCCGACCCCAGGCCGGCGCGGCGCGCCACCTCGTCGACGGGCAGGTCGTGGGTCTCCAGCAGTTCGCGCGCGAGCTCCACTCGCCTGCTGCGCACCCAGCCGCCCGGCGACTGCCCGGTCTCCTCGCGGAACCGGCGGCAGAATGTGCGCTCGCTCATCCGGGCGTGCCGGGCCAGTTGTTCGATCGACAGCGGTTCGTCGAGGTGATCCAGCGCCCACTGCCGGGTGGCCGCGGTCGACGCATGCCCGTGCTGGTCGCTGGGCACCTGCCGTTCGATGAACTGGGCCTGCCCACCTTCGCGCCACGGCGGAACCACACAGTAGCGGGCCACGTCGTTGGCCACCGACGCGCCGTGATCCGCGCGAATGATGTGCAGGCACAAGTCAATTCCGGCGGCTAGACCGGCCGAGCTCAGCACGTCGCCGTCGTCGACGAACAACACGTTCTCGTCGATCAGCACCTCGGGATGCAGGGCGCGCAGGTCGTCGGCCCAACGCCAGTGCGTGGTGGCCGGTCTGCCGTCGAGCAACCCGGCGGCAGCCAACACGAACGCGCCGGTGCAGATCGACACCATCCGCGTTCCGGGCCGGATCGAGGCCAGCGCGGCGGCGACGTCGGGCTCCAGCACGCCGTCCAACCGGGCGGGCCGATACCGCGTGCCGGGGACGACGACGGTGTCGGCGGTCGCCAGCGCCTCCGGGCCTGCGCCCGGCACGATCGCGTACCCGTTGGTCGTGGGGACCGGGGCACGGTTCAGCCCGCACACCACCACCTCGTAGAGCGGCGCCCCGTCGGCACCGGTGGCCGCGCCGAACAACGTCGGCGCGATCCCGGCGTCGAAACCGACCACCGGCTCCAGCAGCAGAACCGCCACGCGATGCATGCCGCCAGTCTGGCATGTTTTTAACGAATAGTGTCATTCTTGCCACTAGCTGGACACGGGCCGATCGGCCAGAGTGATCCGGTGACCTCGACTTCGACTTCACCGGCC
The DNA here is from genome assembly GCF_033804465.1 of Mycobacterium sp. RTGN5. Taxonomy (NCBI): domain Bacteria; kingdom Bacillati; phylum Actinomycetota; class Actinomycetes; order Mycobacteriales; family Mycobacteriaceae; genus Mycobacterium; species Mycobacterium sp. RTGN5. Next base: position 483,925 of record NZ_JAPZLA010000003.1, on the reverse strand, counting down.
ACCCGCACCGGTCTGCACTGGGCCTGGGTGATGGCCGCGGTCAGCTTCGTGGCGATCCTCGGCGCGGCCGGCTTCCGGTCGGTGCCCGGCGTGATGATGAACCCGCTGCACCACGAGTTCGGCTGGTCGCACGGTGTGGTCGGGCTCGCGATGTCGGTCAACATGACACTGTTCGGGCTGACGGCGCCGTTCGCGGCCGCCCTGATGGACCGATTCGGGGTGCGCCCGGTGCTGGCGTCCGCGCTGCTGCTGATCGCGACGGGTTCGGCAGCCAGCGTGCTGATGACCGCCAGCTGGCAGCTCGTCCTGCTGTGGGGCGTGCTGGTGGGTGTCGGTACCGGTGCGATCTCGATGGGGTTCGTCGCCACCGTCGCGGTGCGATGGTTCGAGCAGCGCCGGGGACTGGTCACCGGCGTGCTCACCGCCGCCAGCGCCACCGGGCAGCTGATCTTCCTGCCGGTCGTCGCCGAGGTGACGACCCGCTACGGCTGGCGCTGGGCCTCGCTGATCGTCGCGGCGGCCGCGCTGGCGGTGGTGCCGCCGGTGCTGCTGTTCATGCGCAACTACCCCGCGGACAAAGGCCTGCTGCCCTACGGCGCCACGACAACCGAAGCGCCGCAAGCAGTTCCGGCGTCGAGTTTCCGCGCCGCGTTCGACGGCCTGCTCATCGGTGCGCGCGTCCCGGCGTTCTGGCTGCTGGCCGGTAGCTTCGCGATCTGCGGCATGACCACCAACGGGCTGATCGGCACGCATTTCATCCCGGCGGCCAACGACCACGGCATGCCCACCACGGTCGCCGCCGGGCTGCTGGCCACCGTCGGTGTGCTCGACGTCGCAGGCACGATCTTCTCCGGCTGGCTCACCGACCGCGTCGACCCTCGGCTGCTGCTGGTCGTCTACTACCTCGGCCGCGGGCTGTCGCTGCTGGCGCTGCCCGCGCTGCTGTCCCCGCACGCCCAGCCGGGCACCTGGGTGTTCATCATCTTCTACGGCCTGGACTGGGTGGCCACCGTGCCGCCGACGATCGTGCTGTGCCGCGAATACTTCGGCACTCGCTCGCCGGTGGTGTTCGGCTGGGTGTTCGCCGCCCATCAGGTCGGGGCGGCGGTGGCAGCCTTCGGGGCGGGGCGGCTGCGCGATCTCAACGGCAGCTACGACCTAGCGTTCTATCTGGCCGCCGGACTCTGCACGGTGGCGGCGCTGCTGTGCTGGCTGGTCCGCCGGCCAGCGCTCTGACCTGCGCATTTATCGCCCGTTTTGAGACTGGCACTTTGCTGCAAGTACGATTCACACGGCGCAGCGGTAACGGGGACCCGCGATTCGCCGACTCCATAAGAGAACTCAAGGAGCCACGTGAGCACTCGTACCAAGTCCCTCGGCGTCGCTGCGGCGCTGGCAGCCATCGCCGTCGCCATCCCGACCGCGGTTCAGGCCTATGCCGATCCGACGCCGACGACCACCACCTCGGCCGCGCCGACGACGTCGGAAATCCCCGTGCCGAGCATGAGCCAGCTGCCTGATCCGCAGGGCTCGGGCTGCGACGCCTACAAGAGCAGGATCCCCGCCGGACCCGGTTCGTTCGCGAGCATGGGCACCCAGACAGCGACCGCGGCCATCGCCGCCAACCCGGATCTGAGCACCTTCAACGCGGCGATCACCGGCGGGTTCAACCCGGCCGTCAACATCGGCAGCGTGATCGACGGTGGCCCGTACGTGATCTTCGCGCCCACCAACGACGCGTTCGCCAAACTGGACGAGTCCACGCTGGCCGAGCTCAAGAGCGACCCGGCACTGCTGACGTCGACGCTCTTCTACCACCTCGTGCTCGGCTACCTCGGCCCCGACGACCTGCACGGCAAGATGCCGACGCAGCAGGGCAGCGTGGTGGACGTGACCGGCAAGGGTGGCGACATCAAGATCAACGACAGCGTGAAGGTGTTGTGCGGCTACACCACCCGCGCCGCCTACGTCTACATGATCGACACCGTGCTCAGCCCCGGCGACGCGCCGACCCCGGACACGGCGACGAGCACGTCGGCAACGGCAACGACGTCGACCTCGGCGCCCACCGAGTCACCGTCGTCAACGCCGTCGTCGCCGACGACCACGCCGTCGACGACAACCAAGCCCGCCTAATCCGGTTGCGCTAGCGCGCCTTCCAGACCGGCTGGCGCTTCTCGGCGAAGGCCAGCGGGCCTTCCTTGGCGTCCTCGGACTTCATCAGCGCACCGATCTCCCGCATGGTGCGCGTCCAGCCGGCCTCGTCGGCGGTGATGATCCCGTCGTCGACACCGACCGCGACGCGCTTGCTGGCCTGCACGGCCAGCGGTGCGTTGACGGTAATGCGTTGCGCCAGAGCCAATGCGGCGTCGACGACGGTGCCGTCGGGCACCACCTCGTTGATCAGGCCCCACCCGAGAGCTTCGGCGGCGGTGATCGGTTCGCCGGTGAACAGCAGGTGCATGGCGACCTTGCGCGGCAGCTGATCGACGATGCGGAACACCCCGCCGGCCGCGGCGACCAGACCCCGCTTGACTTCCGGCAGGCCGAATTTGGCGCTCTCCTGGGCGACGACGAGGTCGCTGGCCAGCGCCAGTTCGGTGCCGCCACCGAACGCGGCGCCATTGACCGCCGCGATGGTCGGCTTGTCGATGAAGTGCCGGACGTATCCCGCGAACCCCCACTCGGGGTGTTGCGGGTGAAAGAGGTTCTCCCGCCGCGAGATTGCCTTGAGATCGGCCCCCGCGCAGAACGACTTGTCACCGGCGCCGGTGATCACCACCGCCCAGACGTCCGCATCGTCCTGGGCCTGCTGCAGCAAGTCGCCGACAGCGGTGCTCACCGCGCCGTTGACGGCGTTGCGCGCATCGGGGCGGTTGATGGTGATCAGCAGGACGTTGCCCCGCCGCTCGGAGAGAGCGGCGGGGGTCTCGACGTCAGTCACTACAGCAGCTCGAGGATGGTGGCGTTGGCCTGGCCGCCACCTTCGCACATGGTCTGCAGACCGTAGCGAATTCCCTTGTCCCGCATGTGGTAGAGCATCGTGGTCATGATGCGCGCACCGGACCCGCCGAGCGGGTGACCGAGGGCGATGGCCCCACCGTTGGGGTTCAGCTTCTTCTCATCGGCGCCGATATCCTTCAGCCAAGCCAATGGCACCGGGGCGAACGCCTCGTTCACCTCGAAGACGCCGATCTCGTCCAGGGACAGCCCGGAGCGCTTGAGCACCTTCTGCGTCGCGGGGATCGGCGCGGTCAGCATGATCACCGGGTCGGCGCCGGCCAGTGTGGCGGTGTGCACCCGAGCAAGTGGCTTGAGCCCCAACGACTTCGCCTTCTCCGCGGACATGAACAGCAGCGCAGCCGAGCCGTCGGAGATCTGCGAGCTGTTGCCTGCGTGGATCACCCCGTCTTCTTTGAAGGCGGGCTTGATCTTGCCGATCGATTCGATGGTGCCACCGCGACGGATGCCCTCATCCTTGAGCACGGGGTTACCGTCCTGGTCCTTGATGGCCACGATCTGGTCATCGAAGGCACCAGAATCCTGTGCGGCAGCTGCCTTTTCGTGCGACCCGAGCGAGAACTGGTCCAGCGCCGTGCGATCGAAGCCCCACTGGGAGGCGATCATCTCCGCGCCGACGCCCTGATTCGGAGTCTGGGAGTAGCGGCTACGGAACGCGTCGGGGTACGGGTGTCCGCCGTTGGCCAGCGACGCGCCCATCGGGGTGCGGGACATCGACTCGACGCCACCGGCGACCACGACGTCGTAGTGGCCGGCCACCACACCGGCGGCGGCGAAGTGCACGGACTGCTGACTGGAGCCGCACTGGCGGTCGACCGTCACACCGGGCACCGACTCGGGCCATCCCGCGGCCAGCACCGCGGTGCGGGCGATGTCGAGGGCCTGCTCACCGGCCTGCATGACACAGCCCCAGATGACGTCGTCGACGATCCCTGGGTCGATCCCGGCACGCTCGGCCAGACCGTTGAGCACCTGGGCCGACAGCTCGGCGGGGTGCACACCAGACAGTCCGCCGTTGCGCTTGCCGACGGGCGAACGCACAGCTTCGACAATTACCGCTTCAGCCATCGGCTTGCTCCTTATTGCAGAGGGGGTTGATCTTCGATTTCTAACACGCCCCCGCAACACAGTCTCAGCCGGGTCAACCAACCGTTCGGTCAGTCGCGCCAGACGTCACGTGCACCGGCAGGGTGTCGTCCCAGGGCTGCCGGTCGACCATGTCGGAGACATTGACGTAGCCGGTCTCGAACTCACCGGTCGCGGCGTCGACGAGCCGGTAGGCCTGCCGTTGCCGGTGGATCGGCTGGCCGTCGAGCAGGACCACGCGAACCTCGCCGGGTTCGAAGTGGCAGCGAGTCTGCATCGCGGTGATGAGCTGTTCGTTGTGCATGTGCCCGTCGCCGAAGTTCCAGCCGATCGCCATGCTGCAGATGCGCTCGCCGTCGGTGATGGAGTAGTCGTCCTCGTTCTCGCCGGCCATCGCGCGGTGAGCAAGAGTGAACAGGGCCTTGCCGTGAGTGTTGAAGGCGCGGAACGCATATCCCATAAAGAGCGGGATCTGCGCGGCTTCCTTACTGCCGTAGAACTTTTCGAGCTGGGCGGCCGGCATGTTGGCGATGGTCACCAGGTTCGCCTCGATCTTGGCCTCAGCGGACGGCTTCACACACCACAGCGTGGTGTCCCAGTTGCCGGCGTAGTAGCGCATGCCGGGCAGGAAGGACACCAAGCGCGGGGCGGTGTTTCCGAGGAACACCGTGACGACGAGCACCAGGAACAGCAGGATCGGCCACGGGGTGGTGATGTCGGTGATCCCGATCTGAGCGTGCGCGACGAATAGCGACAGCACCGAGAACATCATGAAGACGTTCCACTCCAGGGGCACACCCATCGGGATCGCGGACAGGATGCCGAAGTGGAAGCACAGCATCACGATGGCCGCGATGGTGGTGGGCCAGCCGCCGTGCGAGAAGAACAGGGCCAACGGAATCAGCATCTCGATGGCGGTGCTGATGTGGGCCACCACGTGCGATATCGGGCCGGGCCGAAGGTCATCGGGGAACTTCTTGAAGAACATCCGCTTGAGGAACCGGGGCCGCACGACCGGGCTGTTGGACATCATCGTGGAGATGACGAACGGGAAGTGCCGGGTGAGCTTGGAGGTCGCCGCCCCCATCCAGATCGCCAGACACACCAGCTTGGCGGCGATGATGATGTCGACGCCGGCGAACAGGAACGCGACCGCGAAGGCGCCGTAGACCTCACCACGGGCGGCCAGGAAGATCACCTTGTCGCGCAGGCCTGCCAACGCCAATAGCGCGACGACCGCCGCGATCTGCCACGTCGGCAAGAGACCCACCGTGGTGCCCAGCTCCGGGATCGGCCCGGTGCCATCGGAGAACAACGCGACCAGAATCATCACGATCAACGCCGCATACAGCGCGATGTCGACGGGGCCGCGGCTGTCGCCCTTGGTCAGCGGAACCAGTTTGGGCCACGGTGGCAGCCGGATCGTCTTGGGGCGCAACCAATAAATGATCGAGCCCATCGGCGGCCAGAAGCGGTTGTTCAGCGGGCCGAAGCCACAGCCGAGGCCGACGACCTCGAAGAGCATCGTGTACAGCACGGCCTTTTCGTAGACGATCGGCTCGGACCACCACGTCCCGATGTTGGTGAACCCGTCGATGCCCTTGGTGGCCAGACCGAACAGTGCGCCGACGAAGACGTAGAGCAGGATCTTGACGACGTAGAACAGGTGCAGGACCACCGGGGTGCCGAAGCCGACCTCGGCCCAGTGCCGGGCCATCGGCTTGATCTTCTCCGCGCGTGTGCCCTGGCTCCACGTCTCGAGGTCGATGACGGGTACTTCCTGCTTCAGAAATCCCATGCCGCAAACACTAGAACGCGTTCTAGTCGGGTGGGACGGAATTCCCGCGCGGCGGGACTGTACCGATCAGGCTTTGGCGGGCGGGCGGTAGAAGATCGCGAGCTGCCCGATCCCGCCGGCCAGACCGAGCACCACCGCGATGAGCAATCCACACCAGCCGTGCAGCCAGTGGTAGACGCTCGTGCCGTGGAACAGCGCGTAGTCCAGGCTGTACTTGCCGGCGCCGGTCGCGGCGAGTGTCACGGCCGCGGTGGCCAGGATCAGGTTGTACTCCCAGCCTTCCTTGACGATGAAGAAGCCGTTGTGCCGGTGCACCGTCCAGGCCGCGACCAGCATCAGGGCGACGAACCCCGCGGCAGGCACCGGCGTCAGCAGCCCCAGAGCCAGGCCGATTCCGGCCGCCATCTCGGTGCTGGCCGCCACCCGCGCGTGGAAGACGCCGGGCTTCATCCCGATGCTGTCGAACCAGCCGGCGGTGCCCTTGATGCGGCCGCCGCCGAAGAACTTGTTGTAGCCGTGGGCGGCCATGGTCAGGCCGAGCACCACACGAAGGATGAGCAGTCCGAAACTGAAGGCAGTCACGCAGATAAAGCTAGAGCATCGACCCCCGAGCTGTGCAGATGCCTAGCCGACGTAGCCGATCACCGGATTGGTGTAGCTCAGCGCGCCACCTTCCATCCAGTGCATCAGCGGCTGGTAGTCGCTGTTGGGCGGCTGCGGCATGTAGCCCCGGCTGGTGGCGCCCTCGATCGGCTGGTTGAACTGGCGCATCCGAAGCACGTTGGCCCACAGGTAATCCTGGATCTCCGACATGCTCGTCAGGTCCTTTTCCTTCTTGAAGACCTTCATGATCTTGTCTTTGTCGTCGCCGCTGTCGATCAGGTCTTCCACGATGTCGTCGAAGTCGTCCTTACTCATCGTGTAGAGGTTGTCGCCGGTGACGGTTTCCGCGCTGAGGTAGCCCTGCTCGGCGACGATCGCGACCTGGGTCTCCTTGAGCGCCTCCTGCGCGTTCGGGACATAACCGAGGTCGATCGAGCTGAGCTGCGCGTAGGGATTGATGACGTAGAGGCCGCCCCAGCGGTGGTGGCCGTCGACGATGTACAGCCCGTTGTCGGCAGTCAGGATGACGCTCTTGGCCAGAACGGTGCCCCCGGCCAGGTAGTCCTCGAGCAGGTCGGGGTCCTGCAGCGGATCTTCCAGCGCCTTCTGCGCGTCGATCTCGTTCTGCGACGGGATCAGGCTGGTCACCGCCGCGGTGATCGGGGTCACGGTGACGGCCTGGTTCGGAATTCCCCTGGTGGATCCGCCCGTGGTGATCAAGTTCAAAAGCGGTGTGTTGCAAGTTTGTTCGCACTGCTGCCCGGTGACCGGGTCGGTCTTGAGATAGGTGTTGAACAGATTGACGAAGCCATCCGGATCCTCGTTGTAGGCGGCAATCAGGATCTGCTGGAGCTGGTGGACGGCAACCATGTCGGGCAGCGGCACACCGTCGGTCGTCATGCGTTCGGTGTTCTCGGTGCTGTTCAGAATTTTCTTCGCGGTGCCGGCCAGCCCGCCATCTTTGATCCAGTTGTTGACGTAGTACGCGACCTCGTCGGCGGTGGCGTCCCGGCCGAGCACCACCTGAACGATCTCCTGCACCTTGACCGACCGGAAGGCGGCTGCCTTGATGAACTGCACGGCCACCATCTGAGTAGGCTGGCCCGACTGCAGCCGCTGGACGTAGATCGCCGCCTGTGCGGCGTCGGTGGGCGTACCCAGGATGCTGCGGTAGAGCAGCTGAACGTAGCTGTCGGCGGTGCCGCCGCTTTCCCGGTAGAACTCCTTGGTGCTTGCGAGCTGCGCCACCACCAGTGGCTCGGGAACGCCCATCCGCAGTTCCATGGTCCCGATCGCCAATTCCCTTGCCGTGGGGGCGCGCCCGAGCAGCTCGAGGTAGTAGCTGCCGACTTGCTGCTCGCGGAAAGCCGTCGACGCGTAGAGACGGTTCACCACGGCCCCCTGCCCCTTGGCGTCGAACAGGGCGGTGAAGCGCTCCAACTGCTCGGCGGTGGGGTCGGCCCGCAGGATTTCGCGGAACAGGCCGGTGACGATTTCGGTGGCGGTGCTCGGGTCGTCTGCCGCGGCGCTGACCACGCGGGCAGGGCGTCGAGATGCCGCTGGCCGTGCTGCGGCCGCCTGTTGGCGGGCCGCCACCGGTCGCACCGTGGCCCGAGTGCTGCGTGGGTGCACCGCCGGTCGATGCGTCGCGCCGCGCGCCGACGTCGCGGTCGACGACGGTGACCCGCCGCCGTCGGCCGACGCGATCGCCGGCACCGCCAGCATCGCCGCACCGACGCCGGCCGCCACCGCACCCGCTTGAAGCCACCGCACCACGGTCAAATCTGCCATGGCACATGACTTACCAGTACGGGCAATCCGGGATACCCGGCGTCAACTGGCCTTCACACGACCGACAGTAAATGTTCAGCCCGACAGCGCCGCGACGAGGCGCTGCCAATAGTCATCGACGTCGACGTTCTCCGGATCGGCGTTCACGCTGATCGTGATGATGTCGCCGAGCCCGTGCACACCGTGGGTCAGGCTCATCATCGGCGAGAGCCCCGAGAACCCGACGGCGAGCAGAACCGGGAATCCGCCGAACGACAGATCCGCCGGTCCGCGGTTCACACTGGACACCACGGTATTGCCGGTGACGGTCGCACCCCGCGCATCGGGATCGAACTGCCGCACACCCCAGCGCAACATCGGAGCGGGAATGGCCGCGGAGGCCTCGGCCGACGCCCGCATCGCCGGGTGCTCGCCCCGGCGGCGCTGGGCGGCCAGGTCAGCACTGATCAGTTCGGCCCGCCGCGTCCGGTCCACATCGGGATATAACCCGATCCCCACATTGCGAAAGTTGTTGTGCGCGCCGGGATCCTGTTGCCCGGCCATGGTGACCTCGACACCCAGCGTCGACGTGTCCTCGCCGCGTGCGGCCAGATACCCCGCGAGTGCGTCGGAGACCGCGACCAGCACCCCGATCGTCACCGTAGGTCGGGCAAGCTGATCGCGCCGCAGCACCAGCGTCCGCACCACCGGCGTGGCACGGGGCCGCTGGTTGATGCTGAGCAACGGGCAACCCGGGGCGGGCGGCGGCACCAGCCCCGACTCGGTGTCGCGCACCAGCTTGCGGTGCGCCCGGGCGGCAGCCACACCACGGACCGGCAGGATCCCGCGCCGGGCCGCAACAGGTACCGGCACGGGCTGTTCGCGGCCCAGCAACGCGCCGGCCAGAGCAGTGCCGCGGCTACCGTCGGCGAACGCGTGGCCGGTCTGCAGCACCACCACCGAGCCGACTCCGCTGCATCCGGGCACTCCCAGAACCTTCGGGAAAATGTGTACGCGCCAGGTCATTTCGCGAAGATCGAGCGGGTCGTCGCGGAGCGCCGCCGCGGTAACCAAGCAGCCCTGCCAGTCCACTCCCCCGGCATCGTGGACGACGAACTGCTCGGCGCCGACCTCACGGGGACTCCAGCGCGGGTAGCGCCACCCGCCGGAGTCGACCACCCGCAGGCGCAGTTCGTCGCACGCCTGCGCCCGCCGCCGCAGCTGTGCGACGGCAGCATCCAGGTCGCCGGGCGAGCCGTCGAAGGCGTACACCACCAGCTGGTCGTTGGGAATCACGGCCGACAACCAGAACATCTGCGCGTCAATCGCGGTCATCGCTCTGCTGGCAACCATGTCGACACTCTAGGCTGGCACCGTGCTGCCGCCTCCTGGTCCCAACCGCGCTGCCCTCATCACCGGAGCCTCATCAGGCATCGGGGCTGAGATCGCCAGGCAACTCTCCGCCCGCGGCCATCATGTCGTCCTGGTGGCCCGGCGCACCGAACAACTCACCGCACTGGCCGAAGAACTCAAAGGCCCCAGTTCGGTTGTCGGAGCTGATCTTTCGAAGCCGGAAGACCGGGCCACACTCCCCGACCGGGTGGCCGCACTCGGCCTCGAGGTCGACATCCTGGTCAACAACGCCGGACTGTCCACGACCGGCCCGGTGGCCGCAGCCGATCCCGGCGCGGAGTTGAACGTGGTGGAGGTCGACGTCGCCGCGGTGGTCGACCTGTGTACCCGGTTCACGCCCGGCATGGTGAGCCGCAGGCGCGGCGCCGTGCTCAACGTCGCCTCGTTGGGGGCCTTCGGACCGCTACCAGGCCAGGCCGTCTACGGCGCAGCCAAGGCCTTCGTGCTGTCCTACACCTACGCGATGCGCGAAGAACTCAAGCCCAGCGGCGTCACGGCCACCGCACTGTGCCCGGGTCCGGTCAAGACCGGGTTCGGCGAGGCCGCCGGGATCTCCGACGCCGACGCCGAGGCCGCGTTGCCCAAGCCGCTGTGGGTGTCGGCCGAAGATGTCGCCAAAGCGGCCGTGGACGGATTGGCCGCGGACCGGGCCGTCGTCGTACCGGGGCGGCTCAACCACGCCGCCACCGTGGTCTACCAGCTGACCCCGAAGCGGCTGCTGCTACCGCTGCTGGCCCGCAGCCACCCGAGCCTCAAGAAGAAGTAGTCGACAAGAAGTCGACGATCCGCTTGCCCACCACGTCGGGCTGTTCGAGCTGCAGGAAATGCCCGGCGCGCTCGACGATCGCCACATCGCTTCCCGGCGGCAGGACATCACCCACCCACGCCGTGAATTCCGGTGTCATACAACCGTCGTCGCTGCCGTGCAGATACAAGGTCGGTAGCCGCGGCGGCTCGAGCCACAGCGGGTGCAGTTCGGCATACCGCGCAGGCGGGCGGGTGTTGCGGATGGTCGCCCGGTAGGTGCCCAGCGCGGCGCGCCACCGGTCCGGGGACCCGATGGCGGCGTCGACGTGGCGCAGGTCGTCGGTGGCGTTGTAGCCGGGCGACCAGCGCCGCCACAACAGCGGAACGATCCAGGACCCTGAGCGCTCCGGCAGCACAGGCAGCTGGAAGTAGCTGATGTACCAACTGCGTAGGAACTGCCTCGGCAGCAATCGCAGCAGGCGGCCCCGGTTGGCCAGCGGCTTGCCGACCCGCGGCCGCAACGCCGCCGAGGGCGGCACCGACATGACGACGGCCTTCACGAACGGGCTGCCCGGCATCGCCGCCAGGCCGGTGGCGGCGATGGCACCCCAGTCGTGGCCGATGACGATATCGGCGTCGGTGGGGTCACACGCGGCGCGCACCTGCAGCGCGTCGGCCATCACCGCCCCGATGTGGTAGCTGCCATCGGTGGGGATCGATGAGGGCACATAGCCGCGCATGAACGGGGCGATGACCCGGTAGCCGGCGGCCACCAGGTGCGGCGCCAGTTTCCGGAATCCATAGGCGGTGTCGGGAAAACCGTGCAGGCACAAGGCAATCGGGCCGTCGTCGGGTCCCCAGCTCAGTGCGCGCAGCTGTACCGTCGGCGCAGAGACGTCAATCCAGCGTGGCTCCATCGTCGAACCCCCGTTCGCTAGACCGGGTCGAACCCCGAGATGAGCCAACGGTCGCCGACCTTGTCCAGAGTGACCCGCACGCTGGACGCGGTGTTGGTGGGCGCGTCGTTGCCCATTACGACGGTCTGGTTCACGAACAGCAGCACCACGGCGTGGTCGGTCTTGGCCGACACCGATGCGGCGGCGGGGATCTGGGCCACCGCCGAGATCTTCTTTTCCTTGGCACCGGGGATGACGACGTTGTTGATCAGCTCGGTGTAGGCGTCCAGGAAGGTGCCGGTGAGCCGGTCACGCGCGGCGCCGAGATCCTTGTCGACGGTCTCGGCCTTGTAGCTCAACAGCGCGACGGTCGAGTCCTTGGCGACCTGCACCGATTCGGTACGGGCCCGGTCGGCGTCCCGCCGCGACGAGTTTTCCCACTTCAGGTATCCGGCGCCCGCGCCGAGCAGCAACGCGAGGATCGGCAGGAGTCCGAACGCCACCGCACCGGCAACGCTGAAGCGCTTAGGCGCGGCTGGAGCCGCGGTTTCAGCCGGGGTCTCCGCGGGGTCGTCGGTGAGTTCGACGGCGGTGGTCTCCGCCTCGACCACTTCGGGATCGGGAAGATCGGGGTTGTCAGTCGTCACGGCACGAACTCCACTTTCGAGACCTTCGCTTCGTCGTTACCGGTCTTCTTGACCGTCAACCGCATCCGCCAGGCGCGGGGTGGCTGGTTGGGTGCACCGGCGTTTGAGGTCGTGACAGTGACGGCCACCAGCACTTGACCGTCGTTCGGCGTCATCGACTCGAGCCCGGCCTCGGTCACCTGGCCGTCGGACTTCGACTGTGCCTGCTTGACCACCTCGATGAACGGCTGGGACCGCTTGGCGAAATCGTCGTAGAACGAATCGGTGGCCGAGTCGAGGATGCGTTGCACATCCTTGTCGGCCTCGTCGAAGTGGATGGTGGTCAGGTTGATCGCGCCCTGCCTGCCGACGCTGACGAAGAGCTCGCGCAGTTGATCGGTCTTCTTGGCGTCATAGGCGCGGTACCCCAGCCACCCGGCCAGCGCGGCGAGGGCGACGACGATAACCGTCCCGACGACCAGCGCCAGCTGAACGTGGGTCCACCCGGGCTTGGGCGCCGGCGTCGCCGCCGGCTCGCCGAGCTCTTCGGCCTGCGTGGTCGCCTCGACCTCTTCTGGCGTGGCGGCCTCGTCCTCAGGCGCGGCAGGCTCGTCAGCCATTGTTCTCCCTCTACGGCACTACGGGCCGAATCACCCGTACTGGGGCGAAAGGCTACCGGTAGGCGCTGTGAGCGCCGTCACGGGTGCGCTGCGGCGGCCTCCAGATCGGCGATGACGATTTTGCGCATCCCGAGCATTGCGGTGGTCGCGGCGGCCGCCCGGGCCGCATCGGGGTCGGACAGCAGCTCGTAGAGCCGGGTGGGCACCACCTGCCAGCTCAGGCCGAAGCGGTCCTTGAGCCAGCCGCACTGGGATTCCTGGCCGCCGGCCAGCAGAGCGTCCCAGTAATAGTCCACCTCGGCCTGGTCAGCGCACTCGATGAGAAACGAGACGGCCTCGGTGAACGAGAAGACCGGGCCGCCGTTGATGCCGACGAATCGGGTGCCGTTGAGGTTGAACCCGGCCGACAGCACCTCGCCGGGGGTGCCGGGGCCGGCCTCGGTGTAGCGGTTGACGTATTCGATCGACGAATTGGGGAAGATGCCGGTGTAGAACCGCATCGCCTCCTCGAGATCGTCGTCGAACCACAGCGACGGAGTGATGGTGGGCACGGGGGTCTCCTCTATTCGGGCTGCAAAAGTCACCGATGGGGTTGACCGGTCGGGGTGCCGAAACTCATCGCGAACACCTCTGGGTAACGTGCTGTTCAGGTTCGGCCGAGAGGATGCCCGTGAGCAGCACGAAGAGCGGTTCGCAGACCGTCGAGTTCCGGGGAGACAAAAACCTCACGCTGGTGGCCGACGAATGGAACCGCGGCGCACCCGAGATCGCCGACCGGCCGACGATCCTCATGCTGCACGGCGGCGGCCAGAATCGGTTCTCCTGGAAGAACACCGGGCAGGTGCTGGCCGACCGTGGTTTCCACGTGATCGCGCTGGACGCCCGCGGGCACGGCGACAGCGACCGGGCCCCGAACGCCGAGTACACCGTCGACGCGCTGTCCACCGACGTGCTGCAGGTGCTCGAGCAGATCGGCCGGCCGGTCGTTCTGATCGGAGCCAGTATGGGCGGGCTGACCAGCATCCTGGTGGCCGAGCAGGCCGGACCGGAGAAAGTGACCAAGCTGGTCCTGGTCGATGTGGTGCCCCGTTTCGAGAAGGGCGGCAGTGCCCGGATCCGGGACTTCATGTTCAGCCACGTGCACGGTTTCGAGAACCTCCAGGAAGCCGCCGACGCCATCTCCGAGTACCTGCCGCAGCGCAAGCGGCCGAAGAACCTCGACGGGCTCAAGAAGAACCTGCGAGAGCGCGACGGCCGCTGGTTCTGGCATTGGGATCCGGCGTTCCTCACCGCCCCCGATGACGATCCGTTCGTTCGGGTCGAGCGCCTCGAGCAGGCCGCCATCGACCTGACCATCCCGATCCTGCTCATCCGCGGCAAGCTATCCGACGTCGTCAGCGCCGAAGGGGTCCAGGACTTCCTGACCAAGGTGCCGCGCGCGGAATTCGTCGAACTCGCCGACGCCGGCCATACCGCTGCCGGCGACGACAATGACGCCTTCACCGAGGCCGTCGTCTCGTTCGTCACCCGCTAAACCGGCGTGACGAGCTGACCGCTGGTCAGGAACTCCTCCAGGTTGCGCATCGCCAAAGTTGCCATGGCCGTTCGGGTTCGGGCGGTCGCGCTGCCGACGTGCGGCAGCAGCACGACGGTGTCGAGAGCCAACAATTCGGCGGGAACCTGAGGTTCTCCGGTGTAGACGTCCAATCCGGCGCCGGCCAGCCCGCCCGCGGCGAGCAACTCGATCAGGGCGTCCTGGTCGACGACGCTGCCGCGGGCGATGTTGACCAGATAACCCTGCGGACCGAGCGCCTCCAGAACCTCGCGGTCCACCAGGTGGGCAGAGTCCGGTCCACCCGCGGTGGCGACCACCAGGACATCGACGGACGCGGCCAGCACCACGGGCGAAGCGGCGTAGCGGTACGGGCTGCCGGGGATCTCATTGCGGTTGTGATAGGCGATGGCACAGTCGAATCCGAGCAAGCGGGTGGCGATCGCCGAGCCGATTCGGCCCAGCCCCAGGATGCCGACCCGGCTCCCGGTGAGATCACGGGTGTAGGGGAACGGGCCGTTGGTTGCCCAGCGCCCGGCGCGCACGTACCGGTCGGCGGCGGCGAATCCCCGCATGGTGTCGAGGATCAGACCCAGTGCCGTGTCGGCGACGGTGTCGCTGAGCACGTCGGGGGTGTTACTCACCCCGATCCCCCGATCACGTGCCGCGTCGACGTCGATGGCGTCGACACCGGCGCCGAAGTTCACGATGGCGCCCAGTTGTGGCAGCGCGTCCATCAGGGCGGCATCGACGCCGGGGCGCCCGCCGCACACGATCACCGTGACAGCCTGGGCTTCCGCCGCCTCGACAGGTAGCCGCAGTGGGGTGTGCGCGGCGGTCAGTTGTTGTTCCAGTGACGGTTCGAGTCTGCCGACGACGAGGATGGTCATGCCAAGAGTCAATCAGGCGGGTCGTGATCCTCGCGACGGATGATCCGGCCCAGGTCGTCGCGATCGGTCAGGTTGAGCTTGAGGTACATCCGGTAGAGGTGGCCCTCGACCGTGCGCGTCGATACGACAAGCCGCGCGGCGATCTCGCGGTTGGACAACCCGCGGGCCACCAGGTGGGCGATCTCGCGCTCGCGCGGGCTCAACGGCAGCGGCTGCGAAGTGGCGCTCAGCGCAGGGGTTTTCAGTCCGCCACAGGCGGTGCCCAGGCGGTCGGCTGCGGCCGCGGCCTCCAGGGAGTTCCGCCGCTGCCCGGCAGCCTCGAACAGCGCGGCCGCCTGTGCCGCGGCGTCAGCCGCCGAGAGTAGGGCACCGATCCGCTCGAACTCCTGCGATGCCGAAAACACCGCTGCCCCATCACTGTTCATCAGACCGATGGCGTGTGCCGCATCCACCGCCGCCAGCGGTCCGCCGATCACCGATGCCACCTCGACCAAGCGCGGCAGGCAACTCTTGTCGCCGAAGCGCGCGGCGGCATGCAACGCCATCAGCTCGATCGCACATTGTCCCGACGCGGCGGCGAGATCGGCGGCGTCGATGGCGGCGATGATCGCACCGCTGAGGTGACCCATGGCCGCCGCCAGCCACGCCTCGGCGATCCGCACGGGCGGTTCGAACATCGTCGCGCCGCGGCTGACAAGTTCGCGCAGTTCGGCCACCAGCGGGGCGGCCGCCGCGTCGTCGCCGAGTCCGCAATAGCACTGCACCAGAAGCAATCTGGCAGGCAGATTCCAGGACGCGGCCGCTTCTCCGTCGAGCGCGGCCAGGGTCTCTTCCAGCCGTCCCATCGCCACGCGCAGTTGTCCGCGGCCCATTTCGACGGTGCCGGCCAGGACGTTGGCCATCGCGCGGGCGCGGTACTGACTGGGCGAGGTGATGCGGACGATGTCACCCGACCGGGCCTGTGCCGCATCGAAATCGCCTGCCAGCGTCAGCGCCCGGACTTCCCCCAAGGCCAACAGGAATCGCAGCAGGCCGTCGATCTTGTCGTTGACCTCGTGCCCCCGGGCCGCCATCCGCGCCGCGTCGGCGGTGCATCCCTTCAACGCGGCGGCCATGCCGCCACCGAAGACGGCCCATCCCACGGCGATCGGCGGTGCGGTCGGATCCGCCAGCACCTGCTCGGCGAGCGCACTGGCCTCTTCGAGGTGGTTGTCGAGCACCAGCAGCGCGGCCGCGAGGCCGTCGACAACCAGCCGCAACCTCGGCTGGGTGACCCGCCGTTGGAGCATCTCGAGGATCTCAGCCGCCGCCTCGCTGTCCCCGATCGACCACTGCAGGTTGGCAATTCGCGAAATGCCCCAGCGGGCAAGCTCGAACTCGGAGAGGGAGTCGGGGTTGAACGACGCCAGAATCTCCTCGGACTCCGGTGCCCTGCCCTGCCACAGCAGGGTCCGTGCGAGCAGTTCGCTGGCCACCAGGCCGCCACCCTGAGTGACGGCGACGCGGGCCAGCCGCTCGGCCAGCGTGATGTTCATCAGCGCGATCGCGTCTTCGGCTGCCCGCGAGAGGAATTCGGCGTCGACCTTGGTATCGGCGTGCAGGGAGAGCTCGGCCCTGCGCAGCCGTTGAGCTGGAGCCTGCGGCGGGTGCAGTTCCATCGCGGCCAACAGTTCCGTGCGCAGCCGCCGACTCGCGACTTGGCCGAGGTTGCGCCGAATGACCTCGCCGATAACGGAATGCGTGAAATGCACGTCGGCGGTCCCGGTGTCGTCGACGATGCGAATCATGCCGCGCCGCTCGGCACGCTCCAGCGTCTCGGACCTGACGAGTTCGGACATGACCGCCAACGTCGACGGCTCCGAGACCGCGAGCAGGTGCAGAGCGCGCTTTTCGTCGTCGGGCAACCGGTCGAGCCTGCTGCTGAGTAGCGGGGCCAGTTTCGCGGCGACGGCGGCCTCACCCCGCAGCTGCCAGACGTCGTTGACCCGCCGCAGGGTGCCGGCTTCCAGCGCGCCTTCGACGAGGTGGCGGACGAACAGCGCGTTGCCGCTGGAGGCCTCCCACATCAGGTCGGCCGACAGTTGTTCGAGGTGGCCGCCGAGCGCGGTCTCGACGAGTTCGACCGCCTCCTGCTTGGTGAACGGGGCGACGTCCAGTCGGGCCAGGTAGCCGTCTTTCCACAGTGCGGTGATCGTGTCGGGGATCGGCTCACCGCTGCGGGCGGTCGCGACGATGTGCACTGACCCCTCGACGGCGAGCTGATGCAGCAGGGTCGCCGACAGGTGGTCGACGAGGTGGACGTCATCGATCCCGATCACCGCGAGCTTCTCGCGGCGCACGGTGTGAAATGCGCCGGCCAGCATCGCCACCGGGTCGGCCGGCATCGGGCTGCCGAGCAGGTGGGCGAACACCCCCAGCGGCACCTCACGGGCAGACTCGGTGCCGGCCACCCACATGGCGCCGGTGCGCAACGACTGGGTGGCCATCCGGGCCAGGGTGGTCTTGCCGACGCCGGCGTCGCCGAGGAGCAACGTGCCGCACGTACCGGGTCGACGTTGCAGCGTCGCCTGGATCGCGGCAAGTTCCTTACCCCGCCTCAGGACGGGCCAGGCCCGACTCTCCCCCACGGCCGAAGTTTACGCAGCCGTCAGCGCCGAACCACTGGATTCGCTCAACGTTTCACCACGATGGCCCGCACCGGCTCGGCCGCCACGACGGTGAACGGCACGGCGACCGGAAAATCGTCGGTGAGCGAGCCGATTTCGCAGCGTCCGATGATGGTGGCCAATGCCAAGGTGACCTCCAGCATGGCGAAGTGGTCACCGATGCAGGATCTCGGCCCCGCGCCGAACGGCAGGTATTGATAGCGCTCGATCTGCTTAGCCCGGTCCGGGCGGAACCGCTCCGGGTCGAACGTCAACGGGTCGGGCCACAACGCCGGATCGCGTTGCACCGCCCAGACTCCGAACCCCAGGAGCGATCCCGCCTCCACGCGGTAGCCGTCGACTTCGATATCGCGCACCGCGGCCCGCGAGATCACCGCACCCGGCGGGCACAGCCGGAGGGCTTCATGGAGCACCTGCGTGGTGTAGGTGAGCGCGGGCACGTCCTCGGGGCTCGGGCCGGCCGGGCCCAGTGCGTGAACCTCGGCGCGCACCCGGTCTTGGAGATGGCGATGCTGGCCCAGCTGCCACAGTGCGTAGGTCAGCGTCGTCGCGGTGGTGTCGTGACCGGCCAGCATGAACACGATCAGTTCGTCGCAGATCTCGTCGTCCGACAACGACCGCCCGGTGTCCGGGTCGACCGCGTTCATCAACGCCCGGACCAGCGGTGCGTCCCGGTTCGGGTCACGCCGGCAGGCCACCAAGATGTCGCGGGCCAGCCGGTGCAGGGCCTTGCTGGCATTTCGGGCACGCCGGCGCGCGGGCGTCGGCAGCCAGCCCGGCGCCCGGATCGGGCGCATGGCCCGATCGGCCACATAGGACAGCGCGATCTGCAGCGGTTGCGCGATCTGGTCGCTGCAGGCGTCGAGGTCGAGTCCCAAGATCGAACGGCCCAGTGCTCGAAGTGTGAGGAGCCGGCACTCATTGTCCAGGTCGATCTGCGCGCCGTCGCCCCAGCTGTCGCAAATCGTTTGGGCGGCTTCGGCCATGTGGCCACCGAACTCAAGGACGTGCTTCTTGGTGAAGACGTGCTGAAGGCTGCGCCGCCGGGGTAGCCACTCGCTATGGGGAAGGGTGAACAGGTTGCCGCCCAACAGCTTACGCACTTCCAGATGAACGCTGGCCTTGTCCACAAAGGCGTCGCTTCGCCCGATCATGTCGCGACCGCCGCGAGGAGAGGTCACCACCACCATCGGCGGAACCAGCCATCGCGGACCGAACTCCAGGCGGCTCACCGGCCCACCCGCATCGCGTAGCTGTTCGAACCCCGTATGGAAATTGCGCAGGGCGCGCATCGTCTCGCGATACGACATCGGATTCTTGGGCGCCAAGGGCAGCGCGCTGACGTCAACCGTTTCGTGGATAGCGACCATAAGAGTCAGGATCAGGGCGCCGCAGTGGCGGCCCTAGAGTGATCGACTACTCGATGTGAAGTACTACCGGCTACCTGTCCGCGCACCCGCTACAACAGCACCGGCACGCTGTCTAGCCGCTCGTCGGTCAGTATTTCGAACATTGCCCGCCGTGACGCGGTAAGTTCGGCATCAAGACCGTTGCCGGACAAGGTGATTCGGCAGTTCGCCAGCGCGGAGTTGTAACAGTACTTGGTTTTCCCGTTGGTGTCGGTGTAGGTCAGCCCGATGACGTCGCGCGGTTCGGCACTGATTTCGCCGCGCAGCTCGAAGTCGTCGGCGCGCCCGCCGAACGTCCAGCGGAACGGTTCGTAGGTCCCTCGGGTGTGCCGGGTGGCCAGCACCGAGCGCACGGCGATCTCCCACCCGGCATGGCGCAGCACGAACAAGGTCGCCGCCGGTAGCCGCAGCGGTCCGACGGCGGCGCGAGCGGTCACCACTTCAAGGCTGGAGTTCGGCTGGTCGTCGAATCCGCACACCTGGCCGAAGGCGTAGGCCGGGGTGTGCTTGCTGCCCCAGTTGTGGTTGACGCTCCCCCGCCACGACTCGACAGCGACGGTGGTGTCGTCGAGCACGAGGGTGCCGTCGAAGCGAGCCAACGGATGGCGCACCTGGGTCTTGGCGGTGGGGAACTTCGCCGTATACGAGCGGTCGGTCAGCAGCTTGACCACCGGTTCGTCGCCGGGTGCGATGGCCAGGTCCCAGCCGGCGCCGTCGAGCGTTCCCCGGGCGCCTGCGTCGTCGATCACGGTGTCGGCGATCCTGGCCGACCATGGGTCGGACAAGTAGTCGGCCTCAGTCATCGGATGCGGCACCTTGATGGCGCGATTGCCGGCGCCGTCGGGGTCGAACAGCATCACCCACACGTCGGCCACCGCCTCGCCCGGCACCGGCATCAGCAGCGTCCAGCGCAGCCAAATCGCCTGGGCGCGATCCGGGTGATTGGCGCGGATGAATCTGCTCTCGTAGTAGGGGGGCATCATCAGTTCAGGATTCCTGACCGGAGGGCGGCGCAGAGTGGGTTGGACGATTGCGGCGGCGATATTGGCGATACTGGCCGTGGCCGAGGCCATCGCGCTGGTCGTGCTGCGCGCGCGCCTGCTGGCCAGCCAGAGCGAGGCCGACGAGATGCGAGCCCGCCTGGACACCCGCACCATGCTGTGGTCGGGCGGTCGCGAGGCGGTCAAGACCGTGTGGCAGACCGCCAACCTCGTTCGCAGCCAGGGCTTCGGCGGTGCTGTGCGGTCCTCGATCGAGGAACTCGCCGACTGGGCCGACGTCGAGCGACCGGACCTGGCCCGGCTGGCCCCCGACGGCAAGTTGGTGGTGATGTTCTCCGATATCGAGGAGTCCACCGCGCTCAACGAACGCATCGGCGACCGGGCGTGGGTCAAGCTCATCGGCAGCCACGACCGGCTGGTCCGGCGGCTGGTCAGAGCGCACGACGGCCATGTCGTCAAGAGCCAGGGCGACGGGTTCATGGTGGCCTTCGCCGATCCCACGGCCGCGGTGAGCTGTGCCGTTGCGCTGCAACGAGCATTGGAGCGCGACGCAAAACGGGCGCGGCACAACAGTATTCGGGTGCGAATCGGGATCCACATGGGTAAGTCGGTGCTGCGCGGCGACGACGTGTTCGGCCGCAATGTGGCGATGGCCGCCCGGGTCGCCAGCCAGGCCGACGGCGGCGAGATCCTGGTCAGCGAATCTGTGCGCACCGCGGTGGGCGATCAGCAGCCCTTCGACAAGGGTCGCGACGCTGAGCTCAAAGGATTCAGCGGCACCCACCGGCTCTACGCGGTGGCCGAATTTTTGCGTTGAGACAGTAATGAGAGCGATATTTCGGGCACATCGTCGCTCTGGTTACTGTCTCAATGCGGCGGCCGCCTAGCCCTTGGGCCAGCTAGCTCCGCGCGGCTTCGGCGCGCCGCTGGTGCAGCCGGGCGCGAATATCGTCGGGGGTATAGGCCTTGCGCTGGCGCTGGTCCCGCGCGACGAGAACACCACCGGCGACGACGCCCGCCGCACCGGCCAGACCGATCCACTTCCAGATACCGCGCATGCGATCAGAGTAAGGCGTAGGTGGATTAGGACCGACGCCTTCGACCACACTGCCGACCAAGTCCGACAGTGTCTACCCCAACACCAGCGCGACGCCATGCGCCTTCAGGTCGTCGAAGGAGAAGCTCAGTTCCCCTCTGCGGCCCACGGACACCACATATCGATCCTCACCTTCGGTCACCTTGAAGGTGAAGCCGAACGTGCACAAGTACCGGCCGCCTTTACCCGGCTCGAGATAGGTCGTCGCGAGAATCTCACCCTTGCCGTTTTTCACCGTCACTGGTGTCCCCGCGCTGACATCGGAATACCCGCCCCTGCCAGTGCACGACGACCCGTCGACCTCGATCGCCGACGAATACGCGTTCCTAGCATCGTCCTTGAGCGCGAAACTTCCCGTAATCGTTGCTGTTTCCAGAACATGGAAGCCCTGGGCGAACTGCGGGCAGAAGTACTGCACAGCAACTTTGTCGGCAGCCATACCCTGCTGAGGGCTGCCCTCGTCCAACGTTCGGCAGACCTGCTTACCGTGGGCGACGGCGTTCGCATCGGAGTTGAATTCGCCGGAAAAGCCATCTTGCCTCAACGTCGCGAGGTACCTGTCGTCAACCGTGGTGCGATCGCGATTCACATACAAATATGCCGCAGCACCGCCACCCGCGAGCGCCAGAACGATCGCAACGGCCGCTACCGCAATCCAGCCGCGGCTCAGCTTCCGTTTCGACTCCGTAACAGTTTCCGAATCCAGTTCGCTGCCAAGATGATCCAGCTGCTGCTTACCGACCTTATCGAGTGCTTCAACACCGCCATCGCGGATCAAATCTGTCGGCTGACCGCCGACAAAGTAGCGACCTTCATGGCGGCCGGTCGGGTCAGGACGCCATCCACTCATCGTTGCTCCCGCCGAGTATTCGACCCCACCAGCGGAGTGTTGCCAGGTCCCATCCACCTTGACCGCACCGCAGGAGTCGCAGCGCACAGGATTTTCAAGAGCGGCACCGCACAATACGCAGAACGTCATCGGTATCAGCTACTTCCGATACTGGGTCGTGCCATCCACAGCGAACACTGAACTCACAAACTTGGCGAAGCAGTCGTCGGCGCCAAACCGCTCGGAGTCGCACCAGCCGTTGGCGGCGGTTGCCGTGAGCTGCGGCGGGCCCGCCACCGTCACCCACCAATCAGGCGAGCTGAACGTCGTCCATTGCCCCGACGACAACAACCGCGCCCCGCTGTACTTGCGACGCAGATCCAAGTGATTGCGAAGCACATCAGCGCTTGTCAACGTCTTTCCATCGACGACTATCCCCGCCTTCTTCGAACTGATCTGAGGAATCCAACGATTCGCGATACTCCCCGAAACGAACGAGTAGTCGGCGTCGCGCAACTCCTTGAGGACCGCTTTTGCAACGCCGTCAATGCTGCCGTGCTCCGGTTCGGCGGGCGACAGCGCGGTCAGCGTCTCCGAGGTTGAGGGCGATGTGCTCGACTTTGACTGTCCGCCACCGTGAAACACGAGTTGCGGAGCCCCGGAGAACATGTCGGTCGTTCGCCAATATGATCCGGCAGGGAACACCAGCGTACGGCGAACCGCCACTCCCGGGTCCATCTTCATCGGCGCCGACGCGAAGTCGAACGAGCCTGCGGCGATATCTCGCTCGCCGGCGGCGACCGTTATCCGCACTTGCGACCCGGATTCGGTGTTGCCGCCTGCACAGCGGGTCATGAACGTCGCGCTGACGGTCAACCCGTCAGCAGTCATATCGACCGATTCGGCTTCGACCACAGGGGCCTGCCCGCAAGCCGGGATCATGCTCGCCAAGGTCTGCGGGCCGTCGCCGAACCCACCGCGAGTCGCAGGTGCCGGACCGTCGAACGGCGACCTGATCACCAGATAACCGACTGCAGCGATCGCGGCCATTACGACGACAACCAAGCTGGCGGTGACCACCAGTATGCGGCGCCGACTCGGCCGGACGCCTATCTCGACGTCCGAATGATCATCCGGCCAGGCGACTACCCCGATTGGAGACCCACACTGGGCGCAAAATTTGTAGTTCCAGGCATTGGTGTGGCCTTGTGGACATAGCACCGTGGGGGCGGCGCCATCTCCAACGCCGCCCGCAGTCTCGAATTCACTGCCCATCGCACGTCCCCCGGTGCAAACTGACGAAAGCGTAAGCCTATTACCCGACCGTCGTGACTGCTTCGGAATTTGGGCAGCCCACCCACTTGGGCGATCTGTCTCAGCAGCCCCTTTAGGACCTGCTTCATCGGGGCAACCCGACAGCACGCTGTTCGCCGAACAAGATCAGTGCCCAATTCGACGGATGAACTCGCTCCGGAGTCTATTCTCTTTCGATACGGAGTCATCTCCAGGAACCGGCGACTTCGTCGCCTGCACAGGAATTGTTATGTCACGCTACGCAGCTCGCGCACGGTTCCTCATCGGCACTGGGGTCACCCTGATCTGCGCTTTGGCTGCTACCGGGTTTGCCCCATCCGCCGCAGCCACCCCGCAAGACGAGGACTTCCTGCATCGTTTGGACGAAATAGGAATCACCTACACCAGCGCCTCCGACACAATCCTTTATGCGCAGGGCGTATGTCGAGAATTGAACCTCCACGTTCCGCACGCACGCGTTGTCGACCTCGTTCGAAGTGACAATCCGGGCTTCGATTGGGATGGTGCAGCCGACTACGTGGTCGTCGCCTATATGACGTACTGCCCCTGGAACCGATGACACCATTCGTCACGGCTGCAAGGCACACAACCTAATTCAACTTCACGCCGGCAGTCGAGCGATGTGCAAAGGCTAAGCTGCCCTGGTGACCGAGCACACCGTGTCGCTGACACAGGCGCTGAACGAGACCCGCACCGGTGACGTCTGGCTCTTCCGCGGCGGCTCCGGCCCCGACCGGGCGATCCAGACCCTGACCAACGCACCCGTCAACCACGTCGGCATGACGGTGGCCATCGACGACCTACCGCCATTGATCTGGCACGCCGAGCTCGGCCACAAACTCCTGGACCTGTGGACGGGCACCAATCACCGCGGGGTGCAACTCAACGACGCCCGCGAGGCCATCGAACAATGGCTGCACCAATACGGCCAGCGCTGCTGGCTGCGCCAGCTCACCCCGCAGGTGACCCGCGAACAGGAGGACCGGCTGCTGGAGGTGATCGCCCGGATGGACGGCACCCCATTTCCGTCGACCGCGCGGCTGACCGGGCGTTGGCTGCGCGGCCGGCTCCCCACGGTCAGCGATTTCACCCGCGGGATCCCCCTCGTGCACAACAAGGTTCGCGCATCCGCCGAGCGACGCAAAGCCGCCGAGCGCGAACTGGGGCTGCAGACGGCCTACTGCGCCGAGACGGTCGCCATCACCTACGAGGAGATGGGTTTGTTGACCACCGAGAAGAACGAGAACTGGTTCGACCCGGGGCGATTCTGGAGCGGGGACGTTCTGCCGCTGATCGACACCTACCGGCTCGGCAACGAAATCAACGTCATCGCAGACTGATTGGCGGCGCCCTCAGAATCCGAAGCCGCCACCGATGCCGACGGGCGCCTGCTGGCGCGGGCACGCCAAGTCGACATAGACGGTGGTCGCGGAGCTCGACTCACCAGGAGAGCTGTCCGGATTGTGAACGGCCACTACCCGACACGACGACAACGGAGCGCCGGTGTTGCCGTCGACCCAATTGATCGCGACGATATAGCCCTGCGCCTGCAGTTGGTCGATGGTGTACTGGGCCGGGTCTGCGGAGGCAACCGACGCGAACGCGAGCGGCGCGGCGACTACCCCGATCAGTGCCGCCATCGACCGCTTCATCTTGTCAGGATGCCGCACGCCGGGCGGGGCCCGCTACCCCGTCGCCCACACCGCCAGCAGTTTGCCTTTCGGATCGCGGAACATGACTGCGGTGATCGTCCTGCCCTGCGGCACGTCGTAGGCGACGTGGGCGGCGAGCTGCTGGCCTTGCGGAAGCTGTCCGGAGGTGATGCCCGGCTGGACCGCACCGATCGCGGGTGCGATGTTCGACCCGTCGGCGGCCCGCGCCACGAACCAGAAGCCGTTGTAGGCGATCGCGCCGGTCTTGGCGACGATCGTCACGTCGACGGCATACATGGCACCCTTGGCCTTGACGATCTGGGCGTCGGGTGGCACCGGACGCAGGTTGTCGACGGTATAGGTCGCCGTGCCGCCGTCCGAGGCGATGTCGACCGGGGTTCCGAAGGCGACCGCCTGCTGGGTGGGCGGCGCTGTCGAGGCGGCCGGTGCGTTGGTGGGGGTGTGTTGAGCGGTGGAGCCCGAACCCTCACACCCCGCAGTGATCAGTGCGACCGCGACCATGCCGACAACCACCCTGGACACCTGAGTTCCACGCATTCGCGGATACTAGCGCGCCCCTGCGGCACCGAATTTCGCCCGGGCCTCGTCGGTGACCGGGGTGAACAGGTTGACCAGATTGCCGTCCGGATCGCGAAACAACAGCGCGCGGTTGCCCCACGGCATGGTCGTCGGCTCGGTCACGACCTCGTCGAGATGCTCGCGCAGGCGCTGATAATCGGCGTCCACGTCTTCGACGATGAATTCCAGAATCGCACTCCGGTTGGCTGCCGGCTCGGCGGATCCGACCCCGAACAACGGGACCGTCTTGTCACTGCCGATGGCCAGTGTGCCGATCGACGTGGGGATCTCGGCGAACAACTCGTTGCCCCAGACGGCGGTGACTCCGGTGATCAACTCGTAGAACTCGGTGAGGCGTTTGACGTCGGCGGTGATGATGCGCGTCGAAATGAAGTTCATGCCGTCGACGTTAGGCGTGGCCACCGACAGGTTGGCAAAACCGGCCTAAACCAGCCGGTCGAGTAGCGGGCGGGCCGCCGCGGTGACCCGCTGATGATCGTAGGTGATCACCATGTCGAAGCGCCGCTTCTCGGCGTCGCCGGAATGCACTGCGGCACTGGGCCGCTCGCGTGCGATCATCCCGCAGGCGGTTTCGGGTCCGAGCACCAGAATCGTCGACTCGCGCAACAGCGGATCGTCTCGATCGAGAGACACACCCCGAACCCGGGAACCAAGACTGCTCGGCCGGTTCTGACCGAACACGGCCACCAGTGGCGACCGCTCGGCGATGGCCGAGTACATCTGTTCGGTCTGCGGATCAAGGTGTTCGTCGGGGTGCAGGGTGGCCAGCACGATCGGAGCGTTCTGAGCGGTGGCGGCGATACCGCCGATGTGGCGGGAAAGAGCGGTCAGGGTCTGCTTGCGCACGGTCCGGGTGGGGAGGCCCGCGATGGCCAGCTCGAATGTCGAATGATGGGCGGCCGGCGGGCAAGGCGTCCTCCGTGCCGGCCACTCGAAGGGTTGCGCCCTGCTCGTCACCTGCCCTGGCGCGCCGAACCAGTTGCCCTGGCCGAGAGTGGCACCGTAGGCCAGCGCCTGTTCCAGATGTTCGGCGGTCTCGATGCCTTCGGCGCAGATGACGGCGCCGGTGCGCTCGTGGTGGGCGATGATCCCCGCGACGGTGCGGGCGTGCAGCCGATCCGGTTGGCGCTGAACCAAGCCCATATCCAGCTTGAGGATGTCGGGCGCGACGACGTCGAGCAGGACCAGCGAATCAGGATGGGAGCCAATGTCGTCCAACGCGATCGCGAACCCGAGCGATCGCAGCGCGGCCACCTTGCGCAGCAACGCCCGAGGGTTGTTCAGCAGTCCACGTTCGGTGATCTCGAAGGTGAGTTGAAACGCGTCGGCCGCGCGCATGACATCAGGGTCGACGGTCGGATCGACGGCCGGAGTCGCCGGTTCGCAGTTGACCAGCAACAGCGCACCCGGCGTGAAATTACGCTGGAGGGCGCCCTGGGTCGCGGCGCGAATGCACAGCTCATCGAGGTGAGCGAGGCGGCCGGTCTTCGCGGCCCGGTCGAAGACGTCGATCGGCGAGGGGTTGTCCAGCGTGGGCCACCGAGCCAGCGCCTCGTAGCCCACGACGACTTCATTCGGCAGCGACACGACCTGTTGGAACGCTGCGACAAGGCCCCTACCTGCAATGGCCTCGTCGGTGAAGTCGGTCATGACGTCCTAGGGATGAGGTGGCGGCCCATCTACGCGCAGACGGCGGAACCCAACGAGGTCAAGTTAACTGCGGCAATGCCATTTGACTGGGTCGCCACCCGTTTTGCCCGCACGGACCACCCGAACCGCAGCAAAGCACCTCGATGGTTAGTTGAGCCTTCGCTAAGACTAGATATCTGACATCATCAACCAGACCAGCACGCGGACGGCGGCCGGATCGAGAGCCGATAAGGGGAGGCTAGGCGGATGCAGCCAAGGAGGCAGCCCGCTCCGGTCGTGTCGACCAGGCTGCGGGCCCCGGCCTTGGACGGCGGGCTGATCGCCCGTGAACGCCTCATCGCTCTGCTGCGAGCCGGTAGCACCAAGCGGCTGATATTGATCCACGGCCCAGCAGGTTTCGGCAAAACGACGTTGGCTGCGCAATGGCAGCGGGTGCTCAGCGCCGAAGGTGTGCCGGTCGCCTGGATCACGCTGGGCCGCGACGACAACGCCACCGGCTCGTTCCTCGGCCATCTCGTGGAGGCCGTTCGCCGGGTGGAACCCACCGTCGGCGCCGGGCTGGGCGGGCTGCTGGAGCAGGAATCCGAGGACGCGCAACGCTACGTCCTGGCGGAGTTGGTCAATCAATGTGCCGAATACGGACAGCCGCTGGCAATCGTGCTGGACGACTGGCATCTCATCGATGGGCAAGGCGCCACCGCAGTATTGGAATTTCTTCTCGACGTCGGGCCCGACAATCTGCACCTGATCGTGACGAGCCGGACGCGCGCACCGGCGATCGGACGACTCAGAGTCGGCAAGCAGGTCTACGAAATCGATGCCTCTGCGCTTCGTTTCGACCAGGACGAGTCGGCCGCCTTCCTGCTCGAGCTGAACGCGCTGGACCTCGACGGTGACGACGTGCACACGTTGTGGTCGAGCACCGAGGGATGGGTGGCCGCGTTGCAGTTGGCCACCCTGTCGTTGCGCAACAACCCTGATCCGTCGGCGTTGATTCGCGACTTCTCCGGGCGTCATCACTCCATCGGTGACTACCTGGCCGAGAACGTCCTCGACACGCTGCCTCCGGATCTTCTCGATTTCCTGCTGACCACCTCGATCTGCGAGCGCCTGTGCGGGGGGCTCGCCGCCGCCGTCAGCGGCCGCCCCCGCGGCCAGGCGATCCTCGAAGACCTCGAACGGCGCGACCTGTTCCTGCGGCCACTCGACGACAACCGCGAATGGTTTCGCTACCACCACCTGTTCGCCGGATACCTGCGCCAGCGGCTGGAACGCGATCATGGCGAGAGGATCGTCGGTCTGCATCGCGCCGCGTCGGCCTGGTTCGCCGATCACGAGCTGTACAGCGAGGCCGTCACCCATGCGCTCAACGCCGGCGACGGGCGCGAGGCGGTGGATCTGGTAGAACGCCAGGCCATGTCGCTGGTCGAGCACAGCCGGATGGCCACCTTGCTCGCGTTGGTGAACAAGCTGCCCAAGCCCCTGCTGGCCGACCGGCCGAACCTGCACATCGCGATCGCCTGGGCCAACTGCCTGTTGCAACGCAGTGCGCAGGCTCAGGTCTCGCTCGACCTGGCCCGCGCCGCCTTGGGCTCGGCACCCGAGGGCGCGACGTCGGATGTCCTCGGCGAGGCCAACGTGGTGCAGGCATGCATCGACGTCTACGGCGACCGCATCGATCGGGCCGCGGATCTGGTCGCGCCCTACCTCGGGGAGAATTCCGGCCACCGGCCGTTCCTGGTCGCAGTGTCGGCCAACATCAGCACCTTCGTCGATATTCACAACTTCGCCTACGACGCAGCCGAAGCGCGCCAGCGCTGGGCCACCCCGTTTCACGAAACCGCCGTCGGCCCGTTCGCCGGTGTGTATGGACGGTGTTTTGCCGGGCTGGCCGCGTTCGCCCGGCTCGATCTCATCAGCGCCGAGAGTCGCTACGCCGAGGCCAGGGCGGTGGCCGAGCGCATGGCCGGTCAGCAGTCACATGCCGCCCGCCTTGCCGGTGCCCTCCTTGGCCGGGTGCACTACGAGCACGGCGACATCGACACGGCGGAAACCCTTTTGGAGGAGTGTCACGAGCTGGGGGCGGAAAGCGGCGTCGCCGATTTCATGATCGCCACCTACAGCACGCTGGCCCGCATCAAGGTGCTTCGGGGCGATATCGACGACGCCATGGCATTGCTCGAAGAGGGAATCTATACCGCGCAACACCTTTCGATGCCCCGACTGTCGGCCGCCCTGTACAGCGACAGTTTGCGCCTGCACCTCGCCGTCGGCGACATCGCCCGCGCCAAGGATGCGCTCGCTCGCAGCACCAGTGACGTCGCCACGGGGCAGGACGGTATCGCCTTCGCCGTGCGCTATTACCAGCGCGGGATGCGAGCGCGAATCCTGCGAGCCAACAACGATTTCGAGAGCGCGTGCCGCATCCTCACGGCGATGCGGGACGAAAGCAGAGCGGTCGGCTGGCGTTACGGGGAAACGGCCACCAACATCAAACTGGCGAAAGTGCTTTACCTGAGTGGAGATACCGCGGCCGCGTCCGACGTGCTGGTGCCCACCCTGGTGACGGCCGCTCGAGCCGGACTGGTCCGCACGGTTATCGATGCCGGCCCGGAGATACTGACAATGGTGGCTCAGCTACGCGAGGCCAGCCGGATCAGCCGGCAACCCACCGGCTTTTCCGAGGTGCCGGCCAACTATCTGTCACGCCTACTCGCCACCGCGCACGCCGATGCGCGCAGCGCGGCGATTCCTGTCATCGCCCGCGTCGCAGATCGATCGGCGCTACCCGAAGAGCCGCTCAACGCAAGGGAAATCGACATCCTCCGCCTGCTGGAACGTGGGCTGTCCAACAAGCAGATCGCCCGCAACCTCGGGGTCACCATCAACACCGTGAAGTGGTACCTCAAGAGCATCTACATCAAGCTCGGGGTCGGCAAGCGCGGCGAATCGATCACCGAGGCGAGACGCCGGCACATCCTTTAGCCTTTGCCCGATCAGCAAATTACCTTGCCAGCCGCGCATCGGCATCGGCACCATCGCGGTGTGACCTCAAACCCATTCGATGACTCAGACCATGTCGCGATGTATGCCGAGCGTGCCGCACAGATGGTTCCCGCCTACCGGGACATTCACCGTCTGGTCACGGTCCTCATCGCCGAACGGGCGCCGTCGGATGCCAGGATTCTGGTGCTCGGGGCGGGCG
Source organism: Mycobacterium sp. RTGN5 (assembly GCF_033804465.1). Taxonomy (NCBI): domain Bacteria; kingdom Bacillati; phylum Actinomycetota; class Actinomycetes; order Mycobacteriales; family Mycobacteriaceae; genus Mycobacterium; species Mycobacterium sp. RTGN5. Next base: position 453,481 of record NZ_JAPZLA010000003.1, on the reverse strand, counting down.
GAGGACTGGAGACCAAGTCGTTCGCCGAGGCGCAGCCAGGCTGGACGTTCGACGCCGTAGATCCCTCGGCGGCCATGCTGGATCTGGCCGCGCAGAATCTTGCAGCGCATGCAGGGCGGGTGCGCATGCACCACGGGTACATCGGCGACGCGCCACCCGGGCCATTTGCCGCCGCCACCAGTCTGCTCACCTTGCACTTCCTTCCCTACGACCAACGCCGTGACACCGCGGTACAGGTGCGGCAACGGCTGGCACCCGGTGCACCGTTTGTCGTTGCGCACCTGAGCTTTCCGCAGCACGACCATGCCGAGCGGGAGTTGTGGATGGGTCGGCACGTCGCGAACCTCGTCGCATCGGGCGTCGACCCCGCTGATGTCGACAAAGCGCGCGCCGCGATCGCCACGGACGTTCCCGTCCTATCCCCAGCGCAAGACCGCGCGGTCCTGCTCGACGCCGGCTTCGCCGATGTCACGGAGTTCTTCTCGGCGTTCACGTTTCGTGGGTGGGTGGGCTACGCCTGAACAATCCCGATGTTGCACTGTATTCAGCTGATCGCATGTGTGGCAGCGACTGCCCCCGCTACTGTCGACTCACCAACGTCGGCCAGGAGCCCACCATGCACAAAGCATCGATGACCCACTATGCGGCACTGGCAATCGTCGGGGTGACCGCACTGTCAGCCGTCGCGTGCGGCTCGTCCAACAACAGTTCGCCAAGCGGGACTTCGACTGCGTCGAAGACCACATCGTCCGCGGCGGCCTCGTCGGCGCCCCCGTCGAAGGTCAATGGCGAGGACGAGGTGATCGGGTCGATCGATTCGGTATCCGGCACGACGATCACGGTGAGCGGCCCAAAGGGAACGGCGTCGGTGTCCTTCACCCCGTCGACGAAGGTCATGGAGCTGACACCCGCCAAGCTGACCGACATCAAGGCTGGCCAGTGCGTCACCATCCGGCCCGCAAGCGGAGCAGAAGGCGGAACCGTCACCGCGGACGCGGTTGTGGTCGGCGCCTCGAGTAGCGGTCAATGCCAGAAGACTGGCGGCGCTGACAACGCAGGGCTTCCGAGCAGTCCGTTGGGCGGCTTCCGTGGCACCGTCGATTCCGTCAGCGAGAAAACAGTCGTCCTGGCGACCGTCGCCGCCGACGGCAGTGCCACGAAAACCACGGTCCAGGTGAACGATACGACGCTGATCGCCGATCGTCACAAGGTCACTGGCGACGCCATTGTCGAGGGCAAGTGCATCATCGCGGGCGGGACCAACGACACCGGCGGGGTGTTGCAGGCGTTGACGATCAACCTTCCGCTGGTCGTCGACGGCAAGTGCCCGCAGCCCAAGTAGCGCTAACGCGTGAACAGCGACAGTTCCTTGCCGCGTGCCGGTTCGAACGGGAGTGTCATGACACATACCTAACTTGACGCTCCGCGGGGTCGTCTCTCCTACTGCCGACTCAGGCATCGGGTAGTACGTCTTGATCAGCAGGTTGCGGTCGTCGTTCCACGCGAATGTCTCTATTCTGTAAGTCATTTGGATGCTCGGCTCGGTACCGAATTGGTTCTCACACACTCAGGCCCTCTCGTTGCCGTTTACCTGCACTGTGATCGTCGTGATCTTCAGGATCGACTGAACGTGTCGAATGCCTCGGAGGTCGCAGCCTCGAATCCCTGATGGCCGACCGTCAGTCAAGACACGATATTCAACCGAGTAGAATCACCGAACTGGCCGATTTGCCGCGGGCACAAATGGGAACGGTGACGATGTCATTGCGATCAGGATCGATGAAACCGGTTCTGCACGACCTCTTTTCCTGCGGCCTCTGACTGCGGTGGCGCTCATCGGACGGAAGCGATCGCCGCTCCAACCCCCACCCCCGGGCCCGCCGGAGTGGTTCGTAACAGCGTTGGCGCAGAAACCCGAGCATTCCGACATCAGCGTTGATGGTTGCCAGATACACCTGCGTACGTGGGGAAGCCGCGACCTGCCCCCGCTGTTGCTCGTGCACGGCGGAGCCGCCCACTCGGGATGGTGGGACCACATCGCACCGTTCTTCTCGACAACCCATCGAGTCATCGCGCCGGATCTCAGCGGCCACGGCGACAGCGGAACTCGCACCGAGTACCGCCCGCGCATCTGGGCACGCGAAGTGCTCGCGGCAGCGGAGGCCGAAGGACCATCTGGTCGGCCAACCATCGTCGGGCACAGCATGGGCGGCTCCGTCGCATCGGCCGCGGCCGGCCGCTACGGCGAGCAGATCGACAGCATCGTCGTCATCGATTCACCCCTGCGGGATGAGGCGCCGGAGGAAGCACGGCTGCGCGATCGCAATCGACATCCCAGCGGATACCGGTCGAAGGAGGAAATCCTCGAACGATTCACACCGGTCCCCGCGCAGAGCACCGTGCTCCCCTACATCTGGAGCCATCTCGCCGACCAATCGATACGCCATGCGCCGGAAGGCTGGTTCTGGAAGTTCGATCCGGCGATCTTCGATGTACGCCTGGGCCGCGTCCCCGCGGACGAGGAGAAGCTGGAACAGGCAATGGCCGAAATGCCTTGCCGTATCGGGTACATAAGATCCGAGGCTGGTCTGGTATCACCCGAAATGGCCGACCGCATCCGCAGTATGTTGCAGCTCAGAGGGCCGTTCGTTGAGCTCCCGGCGGCCGGCCACCACCCCATGCTGGATCAACCGCTGGCTCTGGTAGCCACCATTCGGACACTGCTCGAAATGTGGTCCATCACGTGAGCACCAAATCGACTCCCCCGCGATTGCACGGCGCACACCACTTGGGTTTGTCCGTCCGAGATCTGGAACGCAGCATTGCGTTCTACTGCGACGTATTGGGGGCGGTGCTGGCGCGCTCACCGTATGAAGGCGAGAGTCCGGCGTTCTCCGGACGGATGGCGATCGTGGCGCTCGGCTCGACGGGGCTGGACCTCTTCGAGCATGCGGCCAACGGGGATGAACCTTTCGACCCGGTGCGCACCGGGCTGGATCACCTCGGGTTCGCCGCCGATTCGGCCGAGGAACTGCAAGCCTGGGCCGATTGGCTCGAGTCCTGCAAAGTCGCGCACTCGGGTGTCCGCGACATCATCGTCGGCGGAACCGAATCCGTCGGTGCCATGCTCGACTTCCGCGATCCGGACGGAATCCAGCTGGAGTTCCTGTTTCGCGACACCGCCAAGATCCAACGATTGCGTGCCTACACACCCAGCTGACTGCTCCGACACCCCTGTGCGCTGCCGTGTGATGTGACATCCTGCGGAGGTGTCCACGGCGGCTGCGCCTTCGGGAGTGGTGACGTTTTTGTTCACCGATGTGGAGGGTTCGACCGCGCGGTGGGAGGCCGACGCGGAAGAGATGCGGGCGGCGCTGGCCGCACACGACGAGGTGTTGCGTTCGGCGATCGAGCGGCACGGCGGTTGGTTGTTCAAACACACCGGTGACGGAGTATGTGCGGCGTTCGCGTCGCCGCGGTCTGCGGTGGATGCGGCGCTCGCTGCGCAACACGCGCTTCAGTTGCCCGTGCGGATGGGGCTGGCGACCGGCGAAGCCGAACTGCGCGACAACGACTACTTCGGCAAGGCGCTCAATCGCGCGGCACGAGTGATGGCCACCGGACACGGTGGTCAGATCCTGCTGGCCGACTCGACGGCAGCTCTGCTCAGCGGCGTCGATCTGATGGATCTGGGATCCAGACGGTTGCGAGGCGTACCGACGGCGGTCGGAATCTTCCAAGTGCGTGCGCCAGGTTTGGCGACGGATTTTCCGCCGTTGCGGGCGCTCGAAACGAGTCCGGGAAATCTGCGGCGCGCGACGAGCAGCCTGATCGGACGCGAGTCCGACGTCGACGAGGTGCATGCGGCGGTCAAGACTCACCAGCTCGTGACGTTGACCGGTGTCGGCGGAATCGGCAAGACGCGGCTGGCGGTGGAGGTCGCGACACGTCTGGTCGACGAATTTCCGGACGGTGTCTGGCTTTTCGAACTCGCGGCGGTTACCGATTCGGCGTCGGTGCCCGATGCGGTCGCTGCGGTCCTTGGCATTACTCAGCAATCGGGATTGAGTGTCAGCGAGAGCGTTGCCGCCGCGTTAGAGGGCAGGGTGCGGCTACTGGTGTTCGACAATTGCGAACATGTGCGCGACGCCGCCGCCGACCTGGTCGAGTCGATCCTCGCGCAATCGGCGTCGGTGCGGATCCTAGCCACCAGTCGCGAAGGGTTGGGGATCCCCAATGAGCAACTATGGCTGGTGCCCTCGCTGGACATCGGCGCGGGCATCGACAGTGCCGCAGTGGATTTGTTCGTCGAGCGCGCCCGCAACGTCGCTTCCGGGTTCTCGATGGCCACGACCGATGAAGCGAGCGCGGTGGTGGAGATCTGCCGCCGCCTGGACGGGATCCCGCTGGCCATCGAATTGGCGGGCTCGCGAATGGCATCGATGACTGCCAGCGAGGTGCGTGATCGTCTCGATCAGCGGTTCCGGCTGCTGGTCGGTTCGCGGCGTGGGCTGCCGCGCCACCAGACACTGCGCCACGCGGTGGCCTGGTCCTACGACCTGCTCGACGAGGCGGAGAAACCACTACTGGAGCGGTGTTCGGTGTTCGCCGGCGGATTCGATCTCGAAAGTGCCTGCGCCATTGCGGGTTCGAGCGACGAGTTCGCCGTGCTGGATCTGCTCGACGCGCTGGTGCGCAAGTCGCTGCTTATCGCTGACAGGAATTCGGGGCGAACTCGGTTTTCGATGCTGGAGACGATCCGTCAATTCGCCGAGCAACAACTCACCGAGCGCGGCGACGCATCCGAGGTCCGGGGAACCCACTGTCGCTACTTCGCCCGACGCGAAGCCGACATCATGGCCCTGTGGGACAGTCCCCGCCAGCGGGAGGCCTACGGCTGGTTCACCGTTGAGCTGGCCAACCTGCGGTCCGCATGTCGGTGGGCCACCGATCAAGGCGACCTCGACGTCGCCGCCACCATCGCGACATCGGCAGCATGGCTTGGCTTTTGGACGCACAACTACGAACCGATAGCGTGGGCCGAGGAGCTTATCGAAGCCGCCCGCCGCGCCGATCATCCGTCACTCGGATTCCTGTATGCGATGGCATCTACGTGCTGGTGGCCCGGACGGATCGAGGCAGCTGTCAGCTACAGCGACGCCGGCCAGCTGGTCATCGGCAGTGGCCGCTACGACGAGGTGCCGTTCGGCCTCGACGGCGCGCTCGGCGCTGCGTACCTACACTTCGGCCAACCCGAACGGCAGGTCGAATGGTGCCGCGCGCGGCTCGCTTTCGGTCGCGACACCCACGGGATCACCACGGCATTCCTGACCGTCGCTCTGACGGTCGCGGGGTGCGGCGCGGAGGCGAGGGCCGCAGCGAACGGCCTGATCGAGGTTGCCGAGGCCACCGGCAACCCGGCGGCGCTTTCGTTTGCGCTCTACGCCTACGGTTTCGCGTTCGGCGACGCTGATCCCGCCGCGGCGCTGACCGCCCAGCGCCGCGGTCTGATGATCGCCCAGGAGAGCGGCAACCGTAATCCCGAAACCCGCATCGCGGGCAGTCTGGCCCGCCTTGAGGCGGAGTATGGCGACCCGGTGGCCGCGCTCGACTATGTCGCACTTGCGCTCCGGAATTTCCACGACGCGGGCAACACAACCATGATCCGTTTCCCGCTGGCCGTCCTCACGGCCCTTTTCGACCGGCTCGGACGCGACGAACCGGCGGCCACTATTGCCGGCTTCGCGTTCAGTCCCCTGACCGCGACCGCGAACCCGGAGTTCACCACCGCCATCACCGATCTGCGCGATGTCCTTGGCGACCAGATCTATGATTCGCTCGCCCGGCGAGGTGCGGCTATGACCGCTGCCGCGATGGTGACCTACGCCTACGACCAAATCAACCAGGCCCGAAGAGAACTCGCAGATCCACCCGAATCCACGTAGAGCGCAGTCCAGCCACCTCTCAGCCAGGCACGTAGCGCAGATGGACGGTGCCGTTGTCGAAGACTCGGTGCTCGGCGAGCTTCATGTTGAGGCGCACGTCGTCGGGTAGCGCGCGCAGGCCGCCGCCCACCACCTTCGGCACCACGAAGAACTGGAACTGTTCGACCAGGCCGGCGCGGATCGCCGCGGCCGCGGTTGTGGGCCCGAAGATCTCGACGACGCCCGTCGCACCGTCGACGATCCGCCGCAACTCGTCCAGGCTCAGGTCGGGCAGGAGACGGACTCGGTCCGATCCGACCTCTTCCTGAGTTAGCGTCGACGACACCACGACCTTGTCGATGCCCCGCCAGCGGCAGGCGAATTTCTTCTCAGCGGGAGTCCAGACTTCGTCGACCGGATCGGTCTCCCAGTACTGCATCAGCGCGAACGTCTTGCGCCCCAGCACCTCCGTCGACGTCTCGGCCATGCGGTCGACATGGACAGCGAACACTTCGTCGTTCGGACCCGACCACTGGAAGTCGCCATCCGCGTCGGCAACGTAGCCGTCGAGAGATACGGTCGCGGTGAAGTTCAGGATTCCCATGCTATTGAGACTCCTCCGCCCCGCTGAACTCATCGCTCCTTAGTTCACCTTGTTCAAGGTGAACGGTTCCGGTGAGCCGGTGCCGGCCCCGGCGGGCTTGCCACAGGCCGGTCCGTGCAGTGTGGCGTCCCAAGATCCCTTGAGCGACGTGGCATTCCATGAATAGATCGCGTCGACCGCGGCGTCGGCCCCGCTGGCGCATAGGTACCCGTCCTTCCGGACCACCTTCATTGACCATTCGCCGTTCGCGAGGTAAGCCCGCCCGGAAAACGGCAGCGCCAGTGTGTCACCACTATCGTCACCGGTGTCCGCTTTCACCGCTATGTCAGCGCATCCTCGTCCGCAGGCAGTGATCGTCCACGTGCTGCTCCCTGTTGTCGCGCCGGTCGACTTGTACGTGCCGTTCAGTTCCGGCTCGGATGGGGCTGATGACGAGGCGGGCGAGGCGGGCGACTTCGCAGGTTCGCCGCCGCATGCCACGGCAAGGGTTGCGAGACCGACTCCGACAACGGCGAGCAGAGAGGCGGGCAGTACGCGACTCGCGGTCATGGCCAAGCCTTTCAGGCACCGGGTGTGGTTTCCTGCAAGGCTTTCAGCATTCTCACGTCCATGCATCAGGGAAATCCCTGGAAAACTGGGCGGCGGCCCGCAACGGTCCTGTGATGAGTTCTCGGTCCTGCACCACATGGGGCTCGAAGACACCCCGCGCCTGGACGTTGTGCAGCTGTTAACCGACCTTGGATAAGGTAATCGGTACAGCAGGAAGCATCGGACATTGATAGCTGCCAGAAAGTGAGTTCGCGTCGATAGTTGTTGCGCAACCGGCATTTGTTGTGCCTGCCCAAACATTGCCCTGCAGGTGCAATTGACCACGGACCCCCTGGTCCACGTTCAAACAGCCGGGACCGCAAGACGACAAGTCCCAATTGAATCCGCCGTCCTGCAGTGCAGTCGAATTAACGCGGTAAGTTCCGGTCAGCGAATCCGCATTTACCGGACTGGCCGTAACAGCCGAAACGCCAGCTAATAGTGCAGCCATCGCAACAAAACGCCAAACCTTCATCATTCCCCCCAAGAAACACTGAATTGCCTCCCCAGCAATTGCCAAGGAGCCTAGCAGCGTGTTTCAGGATCGCCTGTAGATCGACGAAGTCTCCGTGCCTCTACTTCCAATCCGCCGAGTGTGGGTCCTGTGCACAGAAAACTCGTCAATCGCGTGCATTAGGCCCACGGTCGACGTTCCAGCCGGGCATCAGCCGCAGCCCACCTACTAGACGTTGAACCTGAACTCGACCACGTCGCCGTCGGCCATGACGTAGTCCTTGCCTTCAATCCGCACCTTGCCCGCCGCCTTGGCCGCAGCCATCGATCCGGCCTCCACCAAGTCGTCGTAGGACACCACTTCGGCCTTGATGAAGCCCTTTTCGAAGTCGGTGTGAATGACGCCGGCCGCCTTGGGCGCGGTATCGCCCTGGTGAATCACCCACGCGCGGGACTCTTTTGGCCCCGCCGTCAGGTAGGTCTGCAGCTTCAAGGTGTGAAAACCCGCCCGCGCCAACGCATCCAGTCCACGCTCGGTCTGCCCGATCGATTCCAGCAGCTCGGCCGCCGACTCGTCGTCAAGCTCTTGGAGCTCCTCCTCGATCTTGGCGTCGAGGAACACCGCATCGGCAGGCGCGACCATCTCCTTCAAGGACGCGACGTGCTCGGGATTGGTCAGCACCGACTCATCGCAGTTGAACACGTAGAGAAACGGCTTTGTGGTCAACAGGTTCAGCTCACGCAGCAGCCCCGAGTCCACCCTCTTGCCCGCGGCGAACATCGTGGTGCCGTCATTGAGCACCTGCTGGGCGACCAGCGCCGCCTCGTGCACCGCCTTGCGGTCCTTGTTCGTGCGGGCTTCCTTCTCCAGGCGCGGTATCGCTTTCTCCAGCGTCTGCAGATCGGCCAGGATCAGCTCGGTGTCGATCACCTCGATGTCGGACTTCGGGTCCACCTTGCCGTCGACGTGGACCACGTCGTCGTCGGCGAACACCCGGACCACCTGACAGATCGCGTCGCACTCACGGATGTTCGCCAGGAACTTGTTGCCAAGGCCCGCCCCCTCGGAGGCACCCTTCACGATCCCGGCGATGTCGACGAAGGTCACCGGCGCCGGCAGGATCCGCTCAGAACCGAAGATTTCGGCCAGCTTCGTCAGCCGCGGATCGGGCAGCGGAACGACGCCCTCATTCGGCTCGATCGTGGCGAACGGATAGTTGGCTGCCAGCACGTTATTGCGGGTCAGCGCATTGAATAGGGTGGATTTCCCCACGTTGGGCAGACCGACGATTCCGAGGCTGAGGCTCACAGGGACCACAGTCTAGGAGAAAGGTCCAGCAGACCCCTCGCCTCACGGCCCCGCCGCCGGTCCACATTCAGTCGGAAACGGTACGGTCTACGTGTGTCAGCACAGCGAGCCAGGTCGTCGGTGGCGGCCGCGAATCGCTCGGCGCATCCGAATCTCCCCGGCGTGCCGTGGTGGGGTGCCGTCCTGATTGCTGTGATCGCCACCACAATTGGATTCGCGTTCGACGCCGGCTCCGGCAACAAAGATCTCGGCAACGTGTTCGCCGCCCTGTATGCCGTCGGTTGTGTGGCCGCGGTGCTGGCGGTCCGGCAGTCCAGCATCTTCACTGCCGTCATCCAGCCGCCGTTGATCCTGTTCGTCGCCGTGCCCAGTTCCTACTTCGTGTTCCACGGCGCCGAGTTCACCGGCATCAAGGACACCCTGATCAACTTCGGCTACCCCCTGATCGAGCGCTTCCCGCTGATGCTGTTCACCTCAGCGGGCGTGCTGCTCATCGGGTTGGTGCGCTGGTACTTCGCCATGTCGAGCCGATCAACAGTGACGGCCGCTCCCGCCGATGCCGACGACGATGCGACCCCCGGCCTGTTCGCCGGGCTGGCGGCCAAGCTCACCTCGGTCTTGCACCGCGGCGACGCCGACGACGAGGACGGCGCCGAAGAAGCGCCACGGCGCAAGCACAGCATCGATCGGCCCGCGACTGCGGAGAAGCGCCCCCGGTCGGGTCGGCCCGCCAAGCGGCCCGCACCCACCCGCTCCCGGCACGCCCGTCCCCCGCTGGAGGACATCACCGAGGCGCCCGAGCGTCCCCGCCGGCGCCGTCCGGCCGCGGACGACGCCCCAGACTTGGCCGAGGCCCCGCGGCGCAGGCGTCAGCCGCGCGATCCGAACGGCCGCACGCCACCGCCGTCCCGGCGTGAACCACGCGAATCTCGCGAGCCACGGGCACCCCGCGAACGCCGCGACCCCTACGGCGCGCCGCCGCAGCGCGACAGCCGGTTCGAGCCGTACGAGACCTACCCGTCCTACGAGCCGTATCCGCCCTATGAGCCACCGCCACGGCAACGGCCGCCGGGCAGGGCCAATGGGGATAGCGGCAGCCACCACCCGGTGTCGCGGGTGCGGTATCGCGGCGAGGGCGAAGACGCTCCGCGTCAGCAGCCCAGGCCGCGCCGGTCAAGTGATTGGGACGCCGAGTCCTGGCGCTCCGACCGCTGACGGGCGCCGAACCCTAAGTGCGGGCGGGACGGATTTCGCGCGGAAGTGCGAACACCAACGTCTCGTTGGCGGTGGTCACCGGCTGGACAGTGCCGTAGCCGTACTCGGCCAGCCGCTCCAGCACACCCGTCACCAAGATCTCGGGCACTGACGCCCCCGAGGTGACGCCGACGGTCGTAACCCCGGACAGCCAGGCCGGGTCGATGTCCTCGGCGTAGTCGACCAGCTTGGCGGCATTCGAGCCGGCGCCAAGCGCCACCTCGACCAGGCGCACCGAGTTCGACGAATTCCGCGAGCCGACGACGATCACCAGCTCGCACTCCGGGGCCATCGCCTTGACCGCGACCTGACGGTTCTGGGTGGCGTAGCAGATGTCGTCGCTGGGCGGGTCCTGCAGCGTCGGGAACTTCTCCCGCAGCCGGCGCACCGTCTCCATGGTCTCGTCGACGCTCAGCGTGGTCTGGGACAGCCAGATGACCTTGTTCGGGTCGCGCACGGTGACTTTGTCGACGGCATCCGGGTTGTCGACGACCTGGACGTGGTCAGGTGCCTCACCGGCGGTGCCGACGACCTCCTCGTGACCGGTGTGGCCGACGAGCAGGATGTCGTAATCGTCGCGGGCGAACCGCTTGGCCTCGTTGTGCACCTTGGTGACCAGCGGGCAGGTGGCGTCGATGGTCTTCAGATTGCGCGCGGCGGCCTCCACGTGGACCGTCGGCGCGACGCCGTGCGCGGAGAACACCACGATGGCACCCTCGGGCACCTCGTCGGTCTGCTCGACGAACACCGCCCCGGCCTTGGCCAGGGTTTCCACGACGTAGCGGTTGTGCACGATCTCGTGCCGCACGTAGACCGGGGCGCCATGCTTCTCCAGCGCCCGCTCGACGGTCTCGACGGCGCGATCCACCCCGGCGCAGTAACCACGGGGTTCGGCCAGCAGCACTCGCTTACCGGTCACGCCCCCGGTGACCGAGCTCGCGGCACCGGGAATCCCCATGTTGACGGTAGGCGGCATGGTTTCAAGGGTACGTTCCCGCAACGTGGCAGGGCCAGCCGTAGGCTGTTGGCCATGGCAACAGCACCATATGGGGTTCGTCTGCTGGTCGGCGCTGCCGTGACCGCCATCGAGGAAACCCGCAAGCTGCCCCAAACCATCCTGATGTACCCGATGACGGTGGCGAGCAACATCGCGCACATCGTGATGAAGATGCAGCAGGACCTGGCCGACCTGGTGATCAAGGGCGACACCGCACTGGAGAACATCTTCCCGCCGAAGGACGAGCAGCCGGACTGGGCGACCTTCGACGAAGATGCCTCCGACGGCGACGGGCCCGTGCTCGACGGCGAGCGCCTTACCGAAGGCCGCTTCGCGCTCTACACGGTGACTGACGGGGTCGACACGAAGGCCGCGGGAACGACGGCGACGACGACCACCACCACCGCGCCGGACATCGCCGAGGAACTCGACTACGAGTCGCTGACCCTGGCTCAGCTGCGCGCTCGCCTGCAGTCGTTGAGCGTCGCCGATCTCGAGGCGCTGCTTGCCTACGAAGAAGCCTCCAAGGCCCGCGCACCGTTCCAGACTCTGCTGGCCAACAGGATCACCCGCGCGTCCGCCAAGTGACCAGCGCCCAGGCCAACTCTGCGGAGAACCCGTACCCGGTCCGTGCGGTGGCCATCCGCGTTGCCGGTTGGATCGACAGGCTGGGCAGCGTGTGGGTCGAGGGTCAGCTGACCCAGATCAACGTCCGCAACTCCACGGCCTACATGGTGCTGCGCGATCCCGCGGCCAATATGTCCCTGGACATCAGCTGCCCGCGTGATCTGGTGCACGCCGCGCCGGTGAAGCTCACCGAAGGCACCCAGGTCGTCGTGCGCGGCAAGCCGACCTTCTACACGGTGCGCGGCTCATTTTCCTTGCGCGTCAGCGACATTCGCGCTGTCGGCGTCGGCGAACTGCTGGCTCGCATCGAGCGGTTGCGCAAGCTGCTGGAGGCCGAGGGTTTGTTCGACCCGCGGCTCAAACGCCCGCTGCCGTTCCTGCCGTCGACCGTCGGGCTGATCACCGGACGGGCCAGCGCCGCCGAGCACGACGTGACGACGGTGGCCGCGGCCCGCTGGCCGGCGGTGCGGTTCGCGATCCGCAACACCGCCGTGCAGGGTGTGAATGCGGTGGCGCAGATCGTGGAGGCTTTAGCGGAGTTGGACGCCGATCCCGACGTCGACGTCATCGTGATCGCCCGCGGCGGCGGCAGCGTGGAGGACCTGCTGCCGTTCTCCGACGAGACCCTGTGCCGTGCGATCGCCGCCTGCACCACGCCGGTGATCAGTGCCGTCGGCCACGAGCCGGACAACCCGCTGTGCGACCTGGTCGCCGACCTGCGCGCGGCCACCCCCACCGATGCCGCCAAGAAGGTGGTGCCCGACGCCGTCGCCGAGCTGGCTCTGGTCAATGAACTGCGGCAGCGCAGCGCCCAGGCACTGCGCAACTGGGTCGGCCGCGAGCAGCGCACCCTGACCCACCTCCGCAGCCGCCCGGTGCTGGCCGACCCCCTACGCGGGCTCACTGCGCGCACTGAAGAGATCGAGCGGGCTCGTGCCGCGGTGCGCCGCGACGTCAACCGGCTGGTCGCGGCCGAATCCGACCGAATCGGCCACCTGGCCGCACGCCTGGCCACCCTGGGCCCGGCGGCGACGCTGGCCCGCGGCTACGCCGTGGTCCAGACCGCGGACGGCGACATTCTTCGAACACGCGCCGACGCGCCGGCCGGAACCCGGTTGCGCATCCGGGTCGGCGACGGCGCGATCGGCGCCACCAGTACGGGCCCGACAGATGGAGCCGCATGAGCAAGGCCGATGAAACGAAGCCCATTAGTGAGCTTGGCTACGAAGAGTGCCGGGACGAGTTGATCGACGTGGTTCGGGTCCTCGAGCAAGGCGGACTCGATCTTGATTCGTCGCTGAAATTGTGGGAACGGGGCGAGGAACTGGCCCGACGCTGCGAGGAGCACTTAGCCGGAGCCCGTAAGCGCATCGAGGATGCGCTGGGCGCCCGCGCCGACGGCGAGGACTGATCGGCCCGAGCCGGTTACCTGCGATATTGGAAAACTGGAACGTGTTTCAGTTATCCTCACGGCCATGGGTGATGCCACGCTGACAACTGACCTCGGCCGCGTGCTGGTGACCGGTGGCGCCGGGTTCGTCGGCGCCAACCTGGTGACCGAGCTGCTCGAGCGCGGACACTTCGTCCGGGCCTTCGACCGCGCAGCCTCGGCGCTGCCGCCGCATGAGCGGCTCGAGGTGCTCCAGGGCGACATCTGCGACACCGCCACCGTCGCCGCCGCGGTCGACGGGATCGACACGATCCTTCACACCGCCGCGATCATCGACCTGATGGGCGGGGCGTCGGTCACCGACGAGTACCGCAAGCGCAGCTTCGACGTCAACGTCGGTGGCACCAAGAACCTGATCCAGGCGGGCCAGGCCGCCGGCGTGAAGCGCTTCGTCTACACCGCGTCCAACAGCGTGGTCATGGGCGGCCAGCGCATCGTGAACGGCGACGAAACCCTCCCCTACACAACACGATTCAACGACCTCTACACCGAGACCAAGGTGGTCGCGGAGAAGTTCGTGCTCAGCCAGAACGGCGTGGACGGGCTGCTGACCTGTTCGATCCGCCCCAGCGGCATCTGGGGCCGCGGCGATCAGACCATGTTCCGCAAGCTGTTCGAGCGAGTGATCGCCGGGCACGTCAAGGTTCTGGTGGGCAACAAGGACGCCAAGCTGGACAACTCCTACGTGCACAACCTGGTGCACGGATTCATCCTTGCCGCAGAGCATTTGGTGCCTGGCGGCACCGCACCCGGCCAGGCCTACTTCATCAATGACGGCGACCCGATCAACATGTTCGACTTCTCCCGTCCCGTGGTCGAGGCCTGCGGCGAGAAGTGGCCGACGTTCTGGATTCCCGGCGGCGTGGTCCACGCGGCGCTGAGCGCCTGGCAGTGGCTGCACTTCAAGTTCGGGCTGCCTCAGCCGCCGCTGGAACCGCTTGCAGTGGAGCGGGTGTCCATCGACAACTACTTCTCCATCGACAAGGCCCGCCGTGACCTCGGCTACCAGCCGCTGTACACGACCGACCAAGCGCTCAAGGAATGCCTGCCGTACTACACCGAGCTCTACGCGGAGATGAAGGGCTAGGACGGCAACTCCGCCGACAACAGCGCCAGGCTCGCCGTCGTGCAATACGACACGAGCTGGTCGCGGGTGAACGTGCCGGCGCCGGAAAGCCATTCGACGAAGACCGCAGCCAGCCCGCCGGACAACAGGGTTGCTTCGAGATGTCGATGGGGCGCCGCGGCGGGAGTGCGCCCCGGCTCGAGTGCCAGCTGCCGCACCGCGCCAAGAAACGCGGGCAGCGTGATCACGGCACGGGTGCGCAGAGCGTCGTTGGTCAGCGCTTCGCGGAAGATGATTCGTCCGGACTCCGGATGCGTCTCCAGATAGCGGGCCGCCGTGTCGAACACCGTTCGTAGTCGGTCTTCGAACTTCCCGCCGAGGGCTTCCACTGAAGCGCTTATCGCATCGAGAAGTTGTTGGACGGCACGCTCGTACGCCGCGAGCAACAACAGGTCGGTGTCGGCGAAGCTTTCGTAGAAGTGCCGCGGACTGACGTTCGCCGCACGGCAGACCGCGCGCACCGCCAGCGCCGAGGCGCCGTGCGTGCCCACGATGTCACGGCATGCGGCAAGCAGTCGTTCCCGCCGTTCATCGGCGCGCTCGTCCGATGATGTCCCCCGCCAGCGCTCGTCAGGAGAAGCGCTCACGCAGCTCACCCGGATCGAGTCCGAAATCCTCTGGCGTGCAACGCTGATAGCTATGCGCCGCTCGAGGATGCTCGGCGTGGTAGGCCGCGACGAACTGGTCCGGCCGTTGGATCGGCTCCATATCGGCCGCGGCGTAGATCTTCTCCAGACAGGCGACGGTCTGATCGATCAACGTGGGGTAATCCAGATCGACGAACGTCACCGGGTCATTCGCGGGCGAGGCGCGGAATGCGGCGGCCCGGCGGAACCACAGCTCGCTTTGGTCCACCTGTTGGCGGCCGACGTCTTTCGCGTCGACGTCGTCGCTGTAGGTGGTCCGATACACGCTGAACAGCGTCGCGCCGGAGGTCAACGTCTCGACGATGTCGCGGTGGATCTGCACCACCACCGCGCCGGGGAACGCCTCGACCAGGTGATCCAACTCCGCGGTGTGCGCCGGAGCCTTGAGCACCAACCGCCTTGGGTCGCGAGAAGCGATCAGCTGCAACACTTCTCGATAGCGCGCGTAGGGTCCGGCGAAGTCCTGGTCGGCCAGCCATCGGGCATACGACGGCAGCCGCATCATCGAGGTGAAGCCCCAGTTCCGAAGATCGGTGCCCATCGCCAGGACACATTCCTCCGGCAAGGACGGTCCCGATGGATGCACGAACGCCATATCCGGGTTCAGGGTGTGCAGCAATTGGCTTGCGGTGGAGGTTGTTTCCGGATCCGGCTGCGACAGCCACGGCGCAACCAGTTCCACCGGCAGCGGGGCGTGCAGCCGCGGATCGCGGCTCAGGAGCCGGAACAAGAAGGTGGTGCCGGTGCGCCAGCCGCCGACGATGACGATCGGGCGCGCGGGCGGGGTGGCCCGCAGTTCGGGATTGTCCCGGAAACACTGGGCGATCTGGGCGCCCGCGGTCAACCGTCCCGCAGCTGCCTGCAGCGCCATCCGAACGCCGACGGCGTTGAGTCGCCCGTCCTCCTCGGCGGAGCGGAGGAAGACGTCGAGCCCGTCGCGCCAGCCGTCGGCGAAATCGCCAGTCGTGGCACCGTGTTTCGTCGCGCGCCGGATGACCGCGTCCGCGTCGAACTGATACCGCTCAGGGTGTTCGGCCCGATCCTTTTCCGCCGCCGCATACACCTGCTGCGCAACGGAACTGCGAACCGGGGCGGTCCACGTCATAGCTCAGCCACCGCGACCCGCTGGACCGTCGGCAGCTCCGGCTCCCCCACCGGCTGAAGGAACCGCATGACGAACAGACCGAAGGTCCGGCCTTCGGTGTCCAGCCAGTCGTAGCCCTCGACCCCGGGGTCGCGCTCGGCGAGCACAAAGCGGAAACGGCCGTCCGTCAACGTGCTGGTGGCGCCGGTGCGGCAGATCACTCGATGCCGGTAATCGAGTGAGTTCAGAAATCGGCTGTACAGCACGATGTTCCAGTGCCGGCACGACGGTGCTGGCCCCTCGATCACTAACGCCTCGCCGTCAGCGAGGCTCCAGGCGCCGCGCACATAGTCGATGCCCGGCTCAGTGAATGCCGCTCCGCCCGTCATCGCCGACCAGCGACGCACGGCATTCGGCTCCTGACGGTCCTCGGCAATCGCCATGTCGAAGACCGTGGGGATCTGGGCCAGGAAGGCACCTAGCTGCGACAGGCGGCGCGCCGGATCTGCTGGCTCCAGCGTCGGTACCGAGGTGGGCGGATCCAGCGCTTCGATCCGGCACGACCCTGGCCGCTCCGGGTTCACCACGTCATGGACGTACCGAACCCACACCGACGCCGCTCCTGGTTGCGCAGACAGTTCCACTTCGAAGTTGCCGTCACCGTCGATCGTCATGGCGTCGGTGTCGATGCGCGCTACCGCAACGGCGTTGGCGATGCCCGTGCCGGAGTAGACCGTGATCGACTGGTACCGGGAATCCTCGACATTGCCGACGATTCGGTAGGCGCGATCATCGCGAATGTCGGTGATCCAGTAGCGATAGTCCGGGTTGTCCATGAAGAACTTCTCGCGCCACCCGTTGAACGGCGCCAATTCCGGTGTCTCGGAATCACCTTCGAACCGGCCGGTGAGGTTGTTCATGGCACGGAACAGGGCACGGTATCCGTCGGCGCGCTCCCGGGGATCGAGGTCGGCGGTCAGCACGTCGAGCTTCTGTCCGGCATCACGAAGACCATCGACCAGGCGTGTCCAACCGGCTGCCACATCCATCGGAAACGATGGTTATCTATGGATTGGCGGGTGTCAACATCGCGGTCTTGACGACCTGCCCGTAGGCCGCCTTCTGCTCGCCGGTCATCGTCGGGGCGTACACCACCACGATGTCCTCGACCTGCAACATGTCGCGCACCGCGGCGGCGTACAGCTCCGCGCGGCCGGTGCTCGGGAATTTCAGGATCGACACCGTATCGGTGTCCGTCGCCTCCATGCAGCCGGCCTCCGGACATCTCGACGACGTCGTGTCGCGGGCGTTGTGCACTGGCAGGTTCGCCTTCGTGATCGCACCCAACACGGATGCGACGGAGACGTCGTTGAGCATCACCGCGTCGTGCGGTGCGCTCCCGCCAGGGCCATGGGAGTCGTGGGCGCCGCAGCCCGCCAGCGCGGCAACCAACAGGGCCGCCATCACCAGGCCGCTCTGTGTCTGCATGCCCCGACTGTAGCGCCGCTGAGATTCGTGAATTGTTGGTGAGAAGCGGCCACTCCTGTGGCCGGTTGGCCTACCGTCGAAATATGCCTGAAGGAAAGCCCAACATCTTGGTCATCTGGGGCGATGACATCGGCATCAGCAATCTGAGTTGCTACAGCGACGGCATGATGGGATATCGCACGCCCAACATCGACCGGATCGCCGCCGAGGGAATGCGCTTCACCGACTCTTACGGCGAGCAAAGCTGCACGGCCGGGCGTGCGGCGTTCATCAGTGGGCAAAGCGTGTACCGCACCGGCATGAGCAAGGTTGGTGTGCCCGGCGTTGATATCGGCTGGGCCGCCGAAGATCCCACGATCGCCGAATTGCTCAAACCGCTCGGATACGCCACCGGCCAGTTCGGCAAGAACCACTTCGGCGACCGGAACAAGTACCTGCCCACCGTGCACGGGTTCGACGAGTTCTACGGCAACCTGTACCACCTCAATGCCGAGGAAGAACCCGAACAGTTCGACTACCCGCACAAAGACCAGTTCCCCCGGCTGTATGAACTCGCGCTGCCGCGTGGGGTGCTCGACTGCAGGGCCATCGCGGAGGACTCGACCGAACCCGACGATCCCAAGTTCGGGCCGGTCGGCAAGCAGACCATCGAGGACACCGGGCCGCTCACCGCGAAGCGGATGGAGACCATCGACGACGACATCGCCGATCGCACGGTCGAGTACATCAAGCGGCAGCACGGCGAAGGCAACCCGTTCTTCGTGTGGTGCAACTTCACTCACATGCACCTCTACACCCACCTCAAACCCGGCAGCAAGGGCCAAGCCGGGTTGTGGCAGTCCGAGTACCACGACGCGATGATCGACCACGACAAGAACGTGGGCACGGTGCTCGATGTGCTCGACGAACTCGGCATCGCCGACGACACCATCGTCATCTATTCCACGGACAACGGGCCGCACCGCAACAGCTGGCCCGATGCCGGGACCACGCCGTTCCGCAGCGAGAAGAACACCAACTGGGAAGGCGCCTACCGGGTGCCCGAACTGATCCGCTGGCCCGGAAAGATCAAGGCGGGCAGCATTTCCAACGACATCATCCAGCATCACGACTGGCTGCCGACGCTGGTCGCCGCCGCCGGCGACCCCGACGTCAGCGAAAAGCTGAAGAAGGGCTACCAGATTGGTGATGTCGAATACAAGGTGCACATCGACGGGTTCAATCTGCTGCCGTATCTGATGGGCGAGGTCGAGAACAGCCCACGGCGTGGGTTCTTCTATTTCAACGACGACGCGCAGATGGTCGGAATGCGGTTCGAGAACTGGAAGATCGTGTTCGCCGAGCAGCGCGCCCAGGGCACGCTTCGAACCTGGGCCGAGCCGTTCACCGAACTTCGGGTACCCAAGCTGTTCAACCTGCGCACCGACCCGTTCGAGTACGCCGACATCACCTCGAACACGTACTACGAGTGGTTCCTGCGGCGCGACTTCTTCGTCTTCTATGCGACGGCGATGGCGTCGATGTTCCTGGATACGTTCAAGGAGTTCCCGCCTCGGCACGAGCCCGCCAGCTTCAGCATCGATCAGATCGTCAAGAAGCTCAACGAGTTCCTCGCGGCCGACTAGATGCTGGAATCGTGGAACGACGGACCCACGAAGTCGGCGATCGTCGAGTTCGTGGCACGTGCGGTCGATGCGGTGGAACCCGAAGCACGCGTCGCCGTGTTCGACAACGACGGCACGCTGTGGTGTGAGAAGCCGGCCTATATCCAGCTCGACTTCCTGGTGCGCCGGATCGCCGAACAGGTGGCGGCCGATCCCGGCCTGGGGGCCAAGCAGCCCTACACCGCCGCGGCCGCCGGCGATCTGGCTTGGTTCGGGGATGCCGTCACCAAGCATTACAACGGCGACGACTCGGACCTGAAACTCCTTGCCGGGGCAGTTCTTTCGGCCAACGCCACGATCACCACCGACGAGCTCGCCGCCCGGGTGAACGCGTTCTTCGCCGAGGCGAAGCATCCGACGCTGGGTCGGGCGTACACCGAGTGCGGGTATGCGCCGATGGTGGAGTTGCTGCGGTATCTCGAGGACAACGGCTTCACCAACTACATCGTCTCCGGCGGGGGGCGCGACTTCATGCGTCCGGTCACGACGGCGATGTACGGGGTTCCGCCGGAGCGGGTGATCGGCAGTTCGGTCGGGCTGATCTTCCAGAACGGCGAACTGCTGACCACCGCGCAACCGGAGTTCCTCAACGACGGTCCGGTCAAGCCGGTCCGCATCTGGGGACGCGTGGGCCGGCGGCCGATCCTCGCCGTGGGCAACTCGAACGGTGACATCGAGATGCTGCAATACACCGCGGCCGGGGCCGGTCCATCGCTGGCGATGTTGGTCTACCACGACGACGCCGACCGCGAATTCGCTTACACCGCAGGCGCAGAGAAGGCGCTGGACCATGCCGAGAAGTCCGGGTGGACGCGGGCCAGCATGCGCGACGACTGGCAAACCGTCTTCAGTGACTGACCCCGAGCTGGTCCGGATTCCCGGGCAGACCGCCGTGCTGGGATCCGACCGGCACTACCCCGAGGAAGCCCCCACCCGGTCGGTCACCGTCAGCGACTTCTGGATTCAAGCCCGTCCGGTCACCAACGCCGAGTTCACCGAATTCGTCTCGGCCACCGGCTATCTCACCGTGGCCGAGCGGCCGTTGAACCCGGACGACTATCCCGGTGCGCCCGCCGCCAATCTGCAGCCGGGCTCGATGGTGTTCCGCCGCACCAGCGGACCCGTTGACCTTCGCCACCTCAGCCAGTGGTGGATCTGGACTCCCGGCGCCTCCTGGCAGCACCCGTTGGGCCCGAACTCGTCGATCGCCAAGCGTGCCGCGCATCCCGTCGTCCACGTCGCCTACGAGGACGCCGAGGCGTACGCGGCGTGGGCAGACCTGGCCCTGCCGACCGAGGCCGAATGGGAGACCGCGGCCCGCGGCGGGCTCGACCAGACCGACTACACGTGGGGCGAACAGCCCGAAGGTCCGGGCCAGCGACTGGCGAACTACTGGCACGGCGAGTTCCCCTGGCGCCCAGACACGGGTTACGGACGCACCACCGACGTCGGGACCTTCCCGCCCAACGGCTACGGGCTGTTCGACATGGCCGGCAACGTGTGGGAGTGGACCTGCGATTGGTTCACCGGCACCCGCAGGGGTGACCCCTGCTGCGAAGCGGGCAGCTATGACCCGGCTCAGCCGCATTTCAAGGTCCCGCGCAAAGTCATCAAGGGCGGGTCGTTCCTGTGCGCGGACAGCTATTGCCTGCGCTATCGCCCTGCCGCGCGCCGGCCACAGATGGTCGACACCGGCATGAGCCACATCGGCTTCCGCTGCGTGAAGCGTTGAGACAGCACTTAGAGCGACACTTCCGGAGATTCTTCGCTCTGAGTACTGCCTCAACGGGACGCACGGCGTGGTCGAATGTGGCATGACGGATCATGATTCGGAATTCGACGTTGAACAGCGCCAACGCAATCTCACCGCCGTTCGTGTCGGGATCGAAGCTTGGGGCAGCGGAACTGGCTCGCCGTTTCCCTTGCTAGCGGACGACGCCACCTGGGAGATAACAGGTAACTCCGACGCGGCCGGCATCTACTCCAGCCCGGCAGAGCTCATGACTCGGGTCATTGTCCCGCTCGCAGCCCGGATGTCCACCCCACTGATTCCGGTCATCCGCGCGTTGTACAGCGACGACGACACAGTTATCGCCCTATTCGACGCCGAGGGCTTGGCCCTTGATGGTCAGCCGTACCGCAACACCTACGCGTGGTTCATGCAGTTCAACGGCGATCGCATCGTCAAAGCGACGGCGTTCTACGACAGCGTCGCGTTCAATGACCTGTGGCGGCGGGTGACTCCCATGCTTGACTAGAACGCGTTCTAACCGGAGAAGGGAGCTCGATGTCCGACGCTGTGCTGGTAACCGGTGCGTTCGGGTTGGTGGGAAGCGCGACGGTCAAGCAGTTGGCGGCCGATGGCCGTCATGTGGTGGCCACCGACCTCGACACCCCGGCGACCCAGAAGGCCGTCGCCGAACTGCCCTCCGGTGTGAATGTGCGCTGGGCCGATCTCACCGACCCGGCCGAGGTCGAGGCACTGTTGGCTGAGGTCTCCCCCGCCGTGGTCATCCACCTGGCCGCGGTGATCCCTCCGCTGTGTTACGCCAAGCCTGCGCTGGCCTACAAGGTCAACGTCGGCGCGACCGCAAACCTGGTGAAAGCCGCTGAGGCCCATGCCAAACCGCCGCGGCTAGTGCAGGCGTCGAGCATCGCGGTGTACGGGCCGCGCAATCCGTACCGCGTCACCGACGTGCTCACCGCAGAGACGCCGGTGAATCCGTACGACAATTACGGCAAGCACAAGGTCGAGGCCGAGGCGATCGTGCGGGGGTCGAGCCTGGACTGGGTGATCCTGCGGCTGGGTGGGGTGCTCACCACCGAACCCAACCTGGGCATGGATCCCAACCTGATCTTCTTCGAGGGCGTGCTGCCCACCGACGGGCGGCTGCAGACCGTCGACGTGCGCGATGTGGCGTTCGCGTTCGCGGCGGCCACCACCGCCGACGCGCTGGGCCAGACGCTGCTCATCGGTGGCGACAACAGCCACCGGCTACAGCAGGGCGACATCGGGCAGTCCACTTCCGCGGCGATGGGCCTCGTCGGGGCGCTGCCGCCGGGGCGCAAGGGCGACCCGAACGACGACGGCGGCTGGTTCGCCACCGACTGGATGGACTCGGCAACCGCGCAGCAGGTGCTCAAGCACCAGCACTACTCGTGGCCGGAGATGCTGACCGAGACCGCGGAAAAGGTCGGCTGGAAGCGCTACGCGTTCCGGGTGATCGCACCGCTGGCCCGCGAGTACCTCAAGCGCCAGTCGCCGTACTACGGCAAGCCCGCCGGCTACGGCAACCCGTGGGAAGCCGTTCGGAACAAATGGGGTGCCCCGGAGAACGACGGGAGGGTGTCATGACTGAACGGGTCGCGGTCATCATCGGGGGTGCCTCCGGGATCGGCTGGGCGACGGCTCAGACGCTGGCCGCGCAGGGCGCACGCGTGACGATCGCGGACCGCAACACCGAGCTGGCGCAGGAACGGGCCGCGACGCTGGGGGCGCCGCACACCTGGGCGGCGGTGGAGGTCACCGACGAGGCCACAGTGGCACAGCTTTTCGACGATGTGGTGGCGCGCGAGGGCGGGCTGCACGTGGTGGTGAACTGCGCCGGGTTCAGCGGGTTCGGGGTTATCACCGAACTGGATGCCGAGCAGTTCCGTTCGGTGGTGGACGTGTGCCTCAACGGGGCGTTCCTGGTGATCAAGCATGCCGGGCGACATCTCGGCGAGGGCGGCGCCCTGGTCTCGCTGACGTCGCTCAACGCTCGCCAGCCCGCGGTCGGGATGAGCGCCTACTGCGCGGCCAAGGCCGGGCTGTCGATGCTGACGCAGGTGGCGGCGCTCGAGTTGGGGCCGCGCGGCATCCGGGTCAACGCCGTCGCGCCTGGCTTCGTGCACACCCCGCTGACCGAGGGCGCGGCCGTGGTCCCCGGTGTCGTCGACGAGTACGTCGAGAACACCGCGCTCGGCCGGGCGGGAACCCCTCAGGACATCGCCGACGCGGTCGCCTTCCTGTGCTCACCGCAGTCATCGTGGCTCACCGGGGAGATCCTCGACCTCAACGGCGGCGCACACCTGAAGCGCTACCCCAACATTCAGGAACACCTGACCCGGCTGATGAATCAGTAGTTCGGTGAACACCGAATTCACCCTGACCCAGAAGCGCGCGCTGGCGATCATCACCCTGCTCGCCCTGGTGTTGGGGGCGTATTTCCTGCGGCACTACTTCATCCTGGTGGTGATCGCGGCGATCGTCGCCTACCTGTTCACCCCGCTGTACAACCGCTGCCGCCGCCGGCTCGGAACCGGGCTGTCGGCGACGCTGACGGTGCTGGCTGCGCTGGCCACCGTCATCATCCCCGTCGGTGCACTGTTAACGCTTGCGGTGCTTCAGATTTCGCACATGCTGGTGCACGTGGCGGACTGGGTGCAACACGCGGACATGTCCACGGTCGGCGATCAAGCGCTGACGTACGTCAACCGGGCGCTGGCGAAGCTGCCGTTCGGGCATGTCTCTGTCACCACCGAGTCGGTGCGGGGCAATCTGGTCAGCGTCTCTCAGGGTGTCGGCCGCTGGCTGTTGCACGCGCTGCAAGGCGCGGCTGGCGGGGCGATCGGCGTGATCACGTCGGCGATCATTTTCTTGTACGTGCTGATCTCGCTGCTGACCAACTCCGAGCAGCTGCTTCTGCTGATCCGCCGGCTCAACCCGCTCGGCGAGGAAGTCACCGACCTCTACCTGGCCAAGATGGGCGCGATGGTGAAGGGAACGGTCAAGGGCCAGTTCATCATCGCGTTGGTTCAGGGCCTGATGGGCGCGGCGTCGATCTACATCGGCGGCTTCCACCAAGGGTTCTTCATCTTCGCGATCTTCCTGACCGCGCTGTCGGTCATCCCGCTGGGCAGCGGCATCATCACCATCCCGTTCGGCATCGGGATGATGTTCTTCGGCAACATCGGCGGCGGGTTGTTCGTGGTGCTGTTCCACCTCATCGGCGTCACGAACATCGACAACTTCCTGCGGCCCATCCTGGTGCCGCGCGAGGCACGGCTGGACCCGGCGCTGATGCTGCTGGCGGTGTTCTCGGGAATCGCGATGTTCGGCTTCTGGGGCATCGTGCTGGGCCCGGTGCTGATGATCATCATCGTCACCACGATCTCGGTGTACCTGTCGGTGTACAAGGGCGTGGAGATGACGTCGCACGAACCACCAGAAAAGCGCCGCCGGACATTCCGACGGCGCCTTCGGGCCGAGACTGAGGCAACTGCGGCCGCCGCGGACGGCGAGCCGGCCGAGGGCTAGAAGGGCTTACACACTCTCAGAGTTCACCGGTGCCGGCCACCGCGAAAACCTCGATTTGTGCCAGCTCGTCGTCGGTGATGTCGAGTCTGTTCAACGCTTGCAGACTGTCTTCGAGTTGTGCCGCACTAGACGCGCCGACCAGCGCACTGGTCACCGCGGGCTGACGAAGTACCCAGGCAATCGCCAGCTGCGCAAGCGATTGGCCGCGTTGTTGCGCTATGGAGTTGAGACCACGGGCTCGCTCCAGATAGACCTCGGAGATGTTGGCCTCAGTCATCCAGCGGCCCACACTGGCTCGCGAGCCGGCCGGAACTCCGTTGAGGTAGCGCGAAGTCAGCAGGCCCTGGGCTAACGGGGAGTACACGATGCTGCCAGCACCGATCTCGGTGATTGCCTCCCACAGGCCCTGCTCTGGGGCGCGCTCGAACATGTTGTAGCAGGGCTGGTGGATCGTCAGGGGTACACCCTCTGCCTTGAGAGCGGCAGCGGCGGAACGTGTTTCGTCCGGGTCGTAGTTCGAGATGCCAACATAGAGAACTTTCCCCTGCCGTACAGCGTGGGCCAAGGCCCCCATAGTCTCTTCGATGGGTGTGTTGGGATCAGGTCGGTGTGAATAGAAGATATCGACGTAGTCGACGTTCAGGCGCGACAGGGATTGGTCGAGTGAGGAGAGCATCGTCTTTCGCGAACCCCACTCCCCGTAAGGCCCCTCGGACATGTCGTAGCCAGCCTTGGTCGAGATGATGATCTCGTCACGGTGGGGTCGCAAGTCCTGTTCGAGAATGCGCCCGAAATTGCTCTCGGCCGATCCGGCCGGGGGACCGTAATTGTTGGCCGCATCGAAGTGGATCACGCCTAGATCGAAGGCGCGGCGCACGATGGCGCGCTGGACTTCGATGGGTCGATCGTCGCCGAAGTTGTTCCACAGTCCCAGCGATATGCGGGGCAGCATGAGACCGCTTCTTCCGCTGCGCGCGTATTCGAGCACGTTGTAACGATTTTTGTCAGCTACATAGCGCATTAGTCATCCTGACTTGCAAGGAATCTCCCCGACACAGCGTGAGACGTCATTGACGATCATCTGAGGTGTGAAGAGATTTTGCACGCGCTCGCACAGCATCGCTCAGGAAAACTGATCGATACGGTTGCGGCTTAGTCGACCTGTTTGAACCAGGAGATGACGACCATCACCATCGCGGCGACCAGGGCGACGATGACCCACAACACGAGGGCCATGTCGATCCACGCGCCCGGCGGCGGTGCACCGGGCAGGATATTGCGCAGCGGCACGATCGCGAACAGCATTGCCGCGTACCACGTTGCGAACGGCATCTGGAACTGCTTGCGCCTGGTGATCACCAACACCGAGGTGAAGATCGCAATGGTCGGCAGCGTGAGCAGAACGATAACGATGCCGAGGTCGAATGCCAGCGGCCCGAGCGCGCGGCTGAAGGTGACCTGAGTGGCGTCGCCGTCACCCTTGGCCGCCGGCGCCGGCGCAACCTGCTCGCTGGACAGGTCCCAGCCCTGCAGGGCGCCCGCGATCTCGACCTTGGCCGGAATGATCTTGCGGTCCTCACCCTCGCCGACCAACAGGTCGGCGCTGATGCCCGCGGTCTGGTAGTGATCGAACGGCCAGGTGTTCACATCTCCATCGACGTCGATGGTCGTGGTCACCTCTGCCGGTGCCGCACCTGCCGGAAACTTCAAGTCTCCCAGCGAGTTCCACGGGTGCAACCGCACCGCAATGTCTTCTTTCAAAGTGTCCAGTTTGTCATCGACCAGCGAATCAGCGGGGATGACAAGCACTTTGGCGTCGGCCTTGTAGTCGACGGTCCGCAGCGCCTGCAGTGTGATCAGAACCGTGGTCTCTGATCCGTTGCCTTCGCCCGATGCCTCCAGCTCCTTGGCAGATCCGGAAAGCCACCAGTAGCCGAACAACGTGACAATGTAGGCAAGCACCACCACCAGCACGACGAGGATGGCGACAGGCTTACCGCGCTTGGCGGCGGGAGCCGGGGTCGCCGGCTCAACAGGAGTCGTGGTCACGCACGGATAATAACTGGGGGCGACCAAATTGACACCCCTTTCCCACAGTGCCTAAAAGGGCGGTGGATCGGGGTCGTTTGCTGGTGGCCTGGGGCCGAACAACGCGCCCTGCCAGACCCTTCGCCCAGCGCGGTTGCGGGCGCTACTACTTGGCGCTGCCGACAAGAATCGTCGCAACGACCCTCGCGAACTAAACTGCCGGTGCGCGAGCGATGACAGGGGTGCTGAGTACATGACGACGTGGCGGGAAATCGAAGCGGCCGTGCCCGAATTCGCCCGACGGGTGCACGCCCTGTTCAACGCGCACAAGCACAAGACCGTCGCCACCCTGCGCGCCGACGGCTCGCCCCGCATCTCCGGCATCGAGACGACGTTCGAGGACGGCGAGCTCACCTTCGGCTCGATGCCCAACGCCCGCAAGGGCGCCGACCTACTCCGCGATCCCCGGTTCGCTCTGCACAGCGCCACGGTCGACCCGGTCGAGGGTGAAGAAGCGCAATGGCCCGGTGAAGCGAAGATCGCCGGGCGGGCTATCCGTTCCGACGGTCCCGACGGCGACCTCTTCCACGCCGACATCACCGAAGTCGTGCTCACCCACCTCAACGACGCCGCCACGCTGCTCGTCGTCGAATGGTGGACGCCTACCGAAGGGTTACGGGCAATCGAGCGCGAATAGCCCGACGTCTGTACAAACTGGGCACTATGACAACCCAGACCGAGGCTTCCCGCGCGCTCGTCATGAAATTCGTCGAGGCGTTCGGCGGTCAGAGGTTCGACGACGCACAGCGCCTGCTGCACGACGAGTTTGTCGCTCACGCGGCCGGCGACGTCCCCTACAGCGGCGATTACCGTGGCTCAGCAGGCTTTCTCGAGCTCGTTACCAAGATGTCCGGGGCACTTGAAGTCTTGCCGACCTCGGAGATGCATTTCATCGCCGACGGCCACACGGTCGTGCTGCACTATCGCCTGAGGTTCACGGGGCGGGCGTCCGGCGAAAGTGCCGAGATGAGCATGTCTGAGGTGTTCACCATCCGCGACGGCTTGATCCTGGAGCTCGACGTGTTCTACAAGAATCCGGCGGCGGTGCAAGCCCTGCTGGCGCAGTAGCCCGCTACGTCAGCCGTTCCTTGAGGAACTGAACAACCCGCTTGCGCGCCTCGTAGGCCGGCTGGTTCTCGACCTCACGCACCTCGAGCGTCAGCACCGAATGCGCCAGCCGGCCGAACCCGTCGGCGTTCCCCTTCGACGAATCCAGCTCGATGACCTCGAACGCATCCCCGAGCCGATCCTTGAGCGTCTTGAACCGCTCAGCCGGTGCCATCGGATCGCCACTGAACCGCAAGGCCAGCGCGCACAACCCGTCCTCGGCGACCCGCTTCTCGATAACCTTCAGCTCCCCCTCGGACAGCCCGGGATCCCGCTTCTGCTTGCCGGTCAGGCCGATCGGCACCGACGGCTGGCTCAGCACCGGGGCCAGCACGCTGTCGTCGACGGCGGCCGCGAGGGCGAAACCACCGGAGAAGCACTGCCCGATCACTCCGACACCCTTGCCGCCGGTCTTCTCTTTGAGGTCACGCGCCAGCGCTCGCAGGTAGTGCGACACCGGCCGCTCCTTGTTGGTCGCGAACGCCGCGAACTCCTTGGCCACACACCCGCGCGCCAGGTCCACCACCATCCCCGGCCGCTGCGCGGCCGCGCCCGGCGTGCCATACAGCGATGGAATCACCACGGTAAAACCGTTGTCCACCAAGTGATTTCCCAGCCCCAGCACGCCGGGGTGCACACCGGGCATCTCCGGGATCAACACCACGCCAGGTCCCTCGCCCTTGCGGTAGACATCATGGGTGAAACCGGCCGCGCTGAACGACTCGCAGATCCATCCGGTGAGGTCGGCTTCGGGTCCTGGCATTGACGTCTCCTATCGGCCGGGCGGCAGAGGCTTCTGAGTCTGCGTGCCAACGGCAAGCGTACGGAAGTCGGAGCTGCTGCCAGCACCGGTGATCGCCACCTGGGCGGGTCCGGCCGAGCTGTCCAGGCGGGTGGTCCACACCGGCTCGGTGCCGTCGCCACCCTCGTAGACGATCCACTTCACCCCGTCGACGTCCTGGGCGCCGGTGGGATACATCGACCGGTGGATCGAGCCGACCAGCGCCTGCTCGTCGGCATTGCTCTGGGTGAGACTCACATACATCTTGGATACGGCCAGGTAGCCGATAGTCGAGGTGACGGCGCGCTGCCGCTGCCCGTTCGGGTCGGTGCGGCCGCCGTCGATCGCGCCGCGGCTGCCGGAGTTGGCCACCCAGCCGGTGGGCAGCTGCGGTATCCGGATCGGGATGCCCAGCGCTTCCGCGTCCGCCTTCAACGATGCGGTGGCGTCATATGGCGGCGGCGCACCGTCCCGCGGGCCGCCAGGACGCACCGAGCACATCCCCACCAGCCCGGCCAAAACGATGCAGGCCAGGATCAATGGGGCCAGCGACCAGAACATGTCGCGACCATCCTGGAGCAGCCTGGGCTTGGGCTCCTTCGGTGGTATGCCGGTCTCCGACGGGGTACTCACGCCAGCCAGTATCCCAGGTCTAGACGGCTCGCTGGCTTCTGGGACAATCTCAGCCATGCCTGAAGCCCGCCGCCGTGAGCCGCCCGATCGCAACCTCGCCCTCGAATTGGTGCGGGTCACCGAGGCAGGCGCCATGGCCGCCGGCCGCTGGGTCGGCCGGGGCGATAAGGAGGGCGGCGACGGCGCGGCTGTCGACGCCATGCGCCAGCTGGTCAACTCGGTGTCGATGCGCGGTGTCGTGGTCATCGGCGAGGGCGAGAAGGACAACGCCCCGATGCTCTACAACGGCGAAGAGGTCGGCAACGGCGACGGGCCGGACTGCGACTTCGCCGTCGACCCGGTGGATGGCACCACCCTGATGAGCAAGGGCATGCCCAACGCCATCTCGGTGCTCGCGGTGGCCGAGCGCGGCGCGATGTTCGATCCGTCGGCGGTGTTCTACATGAACAAGATCGCCGGCGGACCCGACGTCGCCGACTTCATCGACATCACCTCACCGATCGCGGCCAACATCCAGCGCATGGCCAAGGTCCGCAAGTCCTCGGTCTCCGACATCACCGTCTGCATCCTGGACCGGCCGCGGCACGCCAAGCTCATGGAGGAAGTTCGCGAGGCCGGCGCCCGGATCCGGCTGATCTCCGACGGCGACGTCGCCGGCGCCATCTCGGCCTGCCGGCCCGAGTCCGGCACCGACTTACTGGCCGGCATCGGCGGCACCCCCGAGGGCATCATCACTGCCGCCGCCATCCGCTGCATGGGCGGAGCGATCCAGGCGCAGTTGGCACCCACCGACGACGCCGAGCGCCAGAAGGCCATCGACCGCGGCCACGACCTGGACCGGGTGCTGACCACCGAGGATCTGGTCGGCGGTGACAACGTCTTCTTCTGCGCCACCGGCGTCACCGACGGCGACCTGCTCAAAGGCGTCCGCTACTTCGGCGGCGGCTGCACCACGCAGTCGATCGTCATGCGCTCGAAGTCCGGCACCGTCCGGATGATCGACGCCTACCACCGTCTTTCCAAGCTCAACGAATACTCCGCGGTGGATTTCACCGGGGACAACACCGCCGCATATCCACTTCCGTAACCGACGAAAGCAAAAAGGGAGCACATGAGCACCGACAGTGTGGTCGAGGGCGAATACCGCATTGAACACGACACCATGGGCGAGGTCCGGGTTCCGATCAATGCCCTGTGGCGAGCCCAGACCCAGCGTGCCGTCGAGAACTTTCCGATCTCGTTCCGCGGGCTCGAGCGCACCCAGATCCGCGCGCTCGGCTTGCTGAAAGCGGCCTGCGCGCAGGTGAACAAGGACCTCGGCAAGCTCTCCGCGGACAAGGCCGATGCCATCATCTCCGCCGCGGGCGAGATCGCCGACGGGCTGCACGACGACCAGTTCCCCATCGACGTGTTCCAGACCGGTTCGGGCACCAGCTCCAACATGAACGCCAACGAAGTGATCGCCTCGATCTGTGAGGCCAACGGCGTGACCGTGCACCCCAATGACGACGTCAACATGTCGCAGTCGTCGAACGACACCTTCCCCACCGCCACGCACATCGCGGCGACGGAAGCCGCAGTGCGCCACCTGATTCCGGCCCTTGAGGTGCTGCACGAGTCGCTGGCCAACAAGGCTCGGCAGTGGCGCACGGTCGTCAAGAGCGGACGCACCCACCTGATGGATGCCGTCCCGGTCACCCTCGGCCAGGAGTTCGGCGGCTACGCCCGCCAGGTCGAAGCCGGCATCGAACGCGTGAAAGCCACCCTCCCCCGCCTCGGCGAACTGGCGATCGGCGGCACCGCGGTCGGCACCGGCCTCAACGCCCCCGACGGCTTCGGCGCCAAGGTCGTCGACGTGCTCGTCGCGCAGACCGGCCTGGCCGAATTGCGCACGGCGAAGGACTCTTTCGAGGCGCAGGCCGCCCGCGACGGACTCGTCGAGGCCTCCGGCGCACTGAAGACCATCGCGGCCTCGCTGACCAAGATCGCCAACGACGTCCGGTGGATGGGCTCCGGCCCGCTGACCGGCCTGGGTGAGCTTCAGCTGCCCGACCTGCAGCCGGGCAGCTCGATCATGCCGGGCAAGGTCAACCCCGTTCTCCCCGAGGCCGTCACCCAGGTGGCCGCCCAGGTCATCGGCAACGATGCAGCGATCACCGTGGGCGGGTTGTCGGGTGCGTTCGAGCTGAACGTGTACATCCCGGTCATGGCGCGCAACCTGCTGGAGTCGTTCACGCTGCTGTCCAACGTCTCGAAGTTGTTCGCCGCCAAGTGCATTGACGGCCTGATCGCCAACGAGGAGCACCTGCGCGAGCTGGCCGAGTCGTCCCCGTCGATCGTCACGCCGCTGAACTCGGCGATCGGCTACGAGGAGGCCGCGAAGGTCGCCAAGCAGGCCCTCAAGGAGAAGAAGACGATCCGGCAGACGGTCATCGACCGTGGGCTGATCGGCGACAAGCTCTCCGAAGAAGAACTCGACAAGCGCCTTGATGTGCTGGCGATGGCGAAGGTCAAAGACGGCGACTAGCTCAACTAGCCGGCGATGACGCCGCGCCGGGCCGCGCTTGCCAGCGCGTCCCCGGCGTCCTGCTGTCGTTCGCCACCTTCGGCGTCGGGCTCGTCGCCCGACCGCTCGGCGGCATTGTGTTCGGCCATTTCGGCGCCGTCTCGCAGCTGCCGGATGCCGAGAGCCCGGATTTCGCTGCGGTGCAACAACGTTCGGTGGTATTGCGCTTGCCGATCGCAGAGGCCTTCCACCGGCACTGGCGTCCGATCTGGCTGGTCGCCGGCGCCTACCTGCCTCAGGGCGTGTTCGCGTACACCTGTGTGGTCTATCTGGTGTCCTACGGCACTGCCGGGCCCGTGGCGCGCCACCCACCGCGTCAGCTAACCCCGAGGGTCACTATTCCCAAATTTGGCAAACCTCTTCCGCTATTGCGAATCAGGTCGCGCCCGGCCCAAGTATTGCCGGCTCACATTTCAGCTTCGACGAGATCTACTGTCTGAGCGTCAATTTCGGCGCTGGCCGAGTGTGTGCTTCAAGAGGTTTTCGATTTCAAATTTCACATAACCAGGGTTACTGAAAATCCTTGACCGTCCGCTCAGCAAACGCTTACATTGAGCCATCCGCTGACAGCAAACATTCAAAATCGCGCAGCGGCATTGGTCCAAAGGGGGATCCACATGTCCAAACATCGGCGATACATCACCGCAGGGGTCGGCGGAACCGCGATGGTGAGCA
Source organism: Mycobacterium sp. RTGN5 (assembly GCF_033804465.1). NCBI lineage: Bacteria > Bacillati > Actinomycetota > Actinomycetes > Mycobacteriales > Mycobacteriaceae > Mycobacterium > Mycobacterium sp. RTGN5. Next base: position 421,117 of record NZ_JAPZLA010000003.1, on the reverse strand, counting down.
TCGGCGTCGCGCTCGCGTTGTCTTCGGGCACGCCGGCTCCGGCGACGGCGTCACCCGCGGTGCAGTTGGCATCGTTCGGGTCGCCACTGGCGCCAGCGCCCCTCGCACCGGATCTGTGGTTCCTCGACAACAACAAGTCGTTGATCGGCGATGCCTTCACGCCCAACGCATTCGCCTCCGCCACCGTCAACGGTTTCGACCTCTTCCGGCCCATCGGCCCGGGTGGGTGGCTGATCGGTGACGGACTCAACGCACAGGCCGGCTGCACGGGTACCGCGTGCAACGGCGGCAACGCCGGCATCCTGTTCGGCCGTGGTGGTGACGGCCTGAACGGCGGAAACGGCGGCAACGGCGGACTCTTCTTCGGCGCCGGCGGCACCGGCGGTCAGGGCATCACCGGCACCGCGGGCACCGCCTCGTCGGTCACTGGTGGCAAGGGCGGAAGCGGCGGCCAGGGCGGACGTGGCGGACTCTTCGGTGGCTCGGGCGGCGTCGGCGGCAAGGGCGGTACCGGCGGCGCCGGCTACGGCAACCCGTCGTCCGTCGTCCCACCCGGCGTCGGCGGTGACGGTGGCGACGCCGGGGCCGGCGGCAGCGGCGGATTCCTGGGCGGCCACGGGGCGACCGGAAACGGCGGCGACGGCGGTAACGGTGGAAACGGCGTCAACAGCACCGATTCCGCTGTGCCTGCGGGCAACGGTGCCGACGGCGGCAACGGCGGCGCGGGCGTGCTCGGCGGCACCGGCGGCCAAGGCGGTCAAGGCGGAACCGGTGCCGGGAACGTTGGCACGAACGGAACCGGTGAAACCGGCGGACCCGGCGGTAAGGGTGGTAAGGGCGGAACCGGCACCACGACCGGCGGCACGGGCGGCCAAGGCGGTCAGGGCGGCACCGGCGGCCAGGGTGGCACCGGCGCGGGCGCCAACGGAGGCAGCGCGGGCACTGCCGGTCAGGGCGGCACGGGTGGAACGAGCTCTACCGGAGCTGGCGGCAAGGGCGGCACCGGCGGCACCGGCGGTACCGGCGGCTCGACCGGTGCAGGCGGCACCGGCGCGAACGGCGGAACCGGAGGCGCTGGCGGCGGCGGCGGTGCCGGCAGCAGCGGCGCGACGCCCGGCGGCGGCGGTAACGGCACGAACCCGGGCAACAACCACAATGGCGCCAACGGCGGCGCCGGTGGTGGCGGCGGTGGCGGGGGCAACGGCGCAGGCGCCGCTTAGTCGGCTACCGGGCCAGAGCCCACCCGGGCTCTGGACCCGTAGCGTGAAATCCCCAGCGGTGCAGTAAGACTGTGCATCACGAGGCTCAACGTCACCGCGATCACGCCGGCCTGCGCAAGCAGGTCGGCGTGCTCGATGTCACCGCGCTCGATCACCAGTAGACCGAGCACAACGGTGCCGATCCCCCGCGGCCCGAACCAGCCGACGAACACCCGGCTGTAGCCGGGCAGATCGGTGCGGATCAACGCCACCAGCACCGCGACCATCCGCACCCCGAAGATCGCCACGACGCAGAACAACACGACCCGCCAGCTGGTGTGCTGCCAGGAGTCGATCACCGCGAACGCGCCGAACATCGCGAACACCAACAGCTCCAGCAGTTGCGCGGTGGCATCCGAAACCTGGTTCGACAGTTGGGTATTGCTGCGCCGCGCCACCACCGCGAACGCCAGCCCACCGGTGAACGCGGCGACGAACCCGCTGGCGTGCACGCGTTCGCCGAACTCGAAGCAGATCAGCGCGACAGCCAACGTGGCCAGCTGAGCCCAGGTGTCACTCATCCAGCCCCGCCGTCGCGACCACGCGATCAGCGCCGCGCCGAGCAGCCCGATCACCGCACCGATGACCAGCGAGACGACCTCAGTCCGCATGACGAACCAGGTCCAGGTGCGAGGACGCTGATCGGAATGCGCCGACGCCAGCGCCAGCGCGGCCAGCAGCACCGCCAGCGCGAAACCGTCGTAGAAGCCACTTTCCACCGACAGCGCGTTACGCACCCGATCGGGAATCCGGTTGTCCTCCAACAGTGCATCGATCAGCGCGATCTCGGTGGGCGCCACAATCGCGGCCAGACACACCGCCTCCCACCACGGCAGCACCGGCAGCAGCACCGCGGCGGTCAGCGTGCCGAGAACCAGCGTCAACGGTATCCCGATCACCAACAGCCGGAAGGTGACATGGCCGCGCCGGAACACCTTGCCCGGGTCCAGCTTGGCCGCCTGATTGAACAGGATCACGGTCAGCGCCAGCTGCGCCAGTACCGTGTAGCCGCTGGTGCCCGGACCGGCAGCAAGCAGGTTAAAACCGAAGGGCCCGAACATCATTCCGAGCCCGACGAAAATCAGCGCAGGCGCGACATACCAGCGTTTCACCACACCGGACACCACGGCATAGCCCAAGACCATCAGGGTCAGGACGAACGAGGTGGCGGTGTGCACCTAAGCGCCGGCTCTAAGCACCATTGTTGGAGCCGCCGGAATTGGCCCCGGGGATGTCGGTGATCGGAATGTTCGGCATCGGCGGGGGCGACGGCGTCGCCGGCAGGCTCGGAATGTCGGCGGCCGGGATGTCCTGCAGCTGGTTGGCCGGCGGGCCGTTGTCCCGCGAGCCGTAGACGCTGCCCGGCGCGCGCGGGCCGAGCATCTGCGTGACGGTCACCAGGTGGTAACCGTTGGCCTTGAGCACCGGGATGAACTGCTCGACGAGGTCGACGGTCGACGAGTAGACATCGTGGAAGAGCACCACCGAGCCGGGCTTGATCTGCGTCATCAGCATGTAGCGCGTGGCGGCGGTGTTCGAGTCGTTCATCCAGTCGAACGGGATCACGTCCCACAGGATCGCGGCCAGCCCGTACTGCGCGGCGATCTTGTTGACGGCGTCGTTGGTCAGCCCGCCGGCCGGGCGCCACAGCACCGGGTTCTGGCCGGTGGCCGCCTTGATCGCGTCGTTGGCCTTGCTGAACTGGGCAGGCACGTCCTCGATCGGGATCGCCGTCATGTTCGGGTGTTCCCAGGTGTGACTGCCCAGCTCCATACCGGCATCGACGACCCGCTTGGCGCCGGCCGGGTTGGCCGCCACCTTGTTGCCGATCTCGAAGAACGTGGCCTTGGCGTCAGCGTCGTTCAGGATGCCCAGCAGCCGGTCGGTGTAGGGCGAGGGGCCGTCGTCGAAGGTCAGCGCCACACACTTGGCCACCGAGCAGTCGACGGAATCGGCCTTGGCCACCTTGACATGGCCGGTGAAACCGCCGATGACGACGACGGCGACCCCCGCGCAGACGCCGATCACGGTCCGCAGATAGGACCAGGACAGGCTGTCGGGTGGGCGCCGCACGCGGCTGAGTTTACCGGCCGGGGCTGGCCGGTCCCTGTCCGCGCGCGGTCATCAGGGCAGCGCGTCGGGGGTGATCTCCTCGAGCATCTCGGTGACCAGTGCGGCGATCGGCGAACGTTCGCTGCGCATCAGGGTGATGTGCGCGAACAGCGGGTGACCCTTGAGCTTCTCGATGACCGCGGCTACACCGTCGTGGCGCCCGACGCGAAGGTTGTCGCGCTGCGCGACGTCGTGGGTCAGCACCACCCGCGACCCGCTACCCAGCCGCGAGAGCACGGTCAGCAGCACGTTGCGTTCCAGCGATTGCGCCTCATCGACGATGACGAACGAGTCGTGCAGCGAACGACCGCGGATGTGGGTCAGCGGCAGCACCTCGAGCATCCCGCGGGAGAGCACTTCCTCCAGGACCGCCGGGGAGGCCAGGCCCTCGAGGGTGTCGAAGACGGCCTGTGCCCACGGGCCCATCTTGTCGCTCTCGCTGCCCGGCAGGTACCCCAGATCCTGGCCGCCGACGGCGTACAGCGGACGGAACACCACGACCTTGCGCTGGGTGCGTCGCTCCAACACCGCCTCAAGACCCGCGCACAGAGCCAGCGCCGACTTGCCGGTGCCGGCCTTGCCGCCGAGCGACACGATGCCGATCGACTCGTCTTGCAGCAGATCGAGTGCGACGCGTTGTTCGGCCGACCTTCCCCGGAGGCCGAACACTTCGCGATCGCCGCGAACCAGCTGAACCTTCTTGTCCGCGTTCACCCGCCCCAGCGCACTGGAATTGGTGCCGAGCAGCCGAACACCGGTGTGGCACGGGAGGTTACGGGCCTCCTCGATGTCGATCTCGCCGCCGGCGAAGATCGAGTCGACATCCTCGCCGGTGACATCGAGCTCGGTCATCCCTGTCCAGCCGGACGTGATCACGTCCTGGGCGTGGTATTCGTCGGCCAGCAGGCCCACCGCGCCGGCCTTCACGCGCAGCGGAATGTCCTTGCTGACCAACGTGACTCGCTTGCCCTCGGCGGCAAGGTTGGCAGCGACGGTGAGGATGCGCGTGTCGTTGGTCTCGGTGCGGAACCCGGACGGCAGCACCGTCGGGTCGCTGTGATTCAGTTCGACATGCAGTGTTCCGCCTTGTGTCCCAACAGGAATGGGCATATCGAGACGACCGTGTTTCAGACGAAGATCGTCGAACAACCGCAGCGCCTGTCGGGCGAACCAACCCAACTCGTGATGGTGGCGTTTAGCTTCCAATTCGCTGATGACCACGAGCGGTACCACCACTTCGTGTTCGGCGAACCGGGTGCACGCCCACGGGTCGGACAACAGAACTGAGGTGTCGAGCACATACGTCCGAACGGGCGACTGCGAATCGTTCACTGGGCGCTCCTCAGGTTCACGCGGTCCCCGCGAACCCCTCGGCGGACACTGCGGCACCAGGACCGGGACCGGTCCTGTCGTAGTCGATACGAGGGGTGCCGCCCGGACAGCAGAGCATGTCGCTAGCCATCGGAAGCGACGCTACTCCGGTCTCAGCCCACGCGCCGATCGGCGCGCCGCCGCGCTATGAGCGAACGAATTTCCTGAGCACCGGCTCGTCGCCAAGGCCCCACGCCTTGATGCGATCGGACACCACCTGACGCGAGGCGTCGAGGTCGAAGATGCCGGCCTGCGCAACGTTCCGCAGCTTGTCGCCGTACTCGAGGATGTCGCCGCCGACGACACCGAATCCGACTCCTCGACGGTTGATCGAGTTGATCGTCGAGTCGCGATGAGTTTGCAGGCAGTGCGCGACGAGGTTGGCAAAGAACGCTTCGTGCCGCTCTTCATCGTTGGCGATCCGGCCGACCAGACCCTTGAGTACCGGGTCCGCAATCTTGGCCTCGAGGTTGCGCGTGAACACCGCGTGCGCGCGCTCGTAGAACGCCATGAACACCAGCGTCTCGATCTGGGTGAACTGCTCGGCCCGGTAGCCGCGCATCACGTGCGACAGGCGGACGCTCTCATCGGCCGTCGGGTCGAAGTTGCGGGTGACGACCAGGTAGTTCCGCACCGCGATCGCGTGCAGGTGCTCCTCAGAGGTCCAGCGGCCGATCCAGCGGCCCCACTTGTCCTCAAGGATGAAGTGCTCGACCAGCTCGCGGTGATACCCGGCGAGGTTGTCCTTGGTAATCAGGAGGATCTCGAGGGCGTCGACGATGTCGGCGGGCAGCGTCACCTGGGAGGGGTCCCAGTCCGTGCCGCCAAGGAACGCGAAGTTCTCGCCCTTGTCGAACGGAATGTAGTCGTGGCCGTACCACTCGTCGGCGGTCTCCTGAAAGCGGGCCAGATTGTCCCCGACAATCGGCTCAAGCTCCAGGGTCAGCGCATTTGCGACAGGTTTCTGTGCCATGAAGTAACTGTAACTCACAGACACGGATGTCCGAAAACCCGGCCACCGCGTTTCGTGGCTTAGAGAATCAGGCCCGGGTACAGCGGGTTGGCCTCCAGCAGCTCGGCGGCGGCGGCGTGGACCCGGTCGGCGACGCCGTCGGCCAGCTTGTACTTGGCCTTCGAAGTGCCTTCGGCCTGCGTGTTCGACAGCACCTCCACCACCAGCTCGGCGACCCGGTCGAACTCGGCCGGACCGAAGCCGCGCGTGGTCAGCGCGGGGGTGCCGAACCGGATGCCGCTGGAGTACCAGGCCCCGTTGGGGTCATTCGGAATCGAGTTGCGGTTGGTGACGACGCCGGCGTCCAGCAGCGCGGACTCGGCCTGGCGGCCGGTCAACCCGAAGGACTGGACGTCGAGCAGCACGAGATGGTTGTCGGTGCCGCCGGTGACCAACCGAGCTCCCCGCTTGAGCAGACCCTCGGCGAACGCCTTGGCGTTGTCGGCGATCCGCTGGGCATAGGCCTGGAACGACGGCTGGCGCGCCTCTGCCAGTGCGACGGCCTTGGCGGCCATCACGTGGGACAGCGGGCCGCCGAGCACCATCGGGCAGCCCTTGTCGACCGCCGGTGCGTATTCCTCGGTGGCCAGCACCAGCCCGCCGCGCGGTCCGCGCAGCGACTTGTGCGTGGTCGTCGTGGTGACGTGGGCGTGCGGCACCGGGTCCTCGTCGCCGGTGAAGACCTTGCCGGCGACCAGCCCGGCGAAATGCGCCATGTCGACCAGAAGGGTGGCGCCGACTTCATCGGCGATCTCGCGCATGGTGGCGAAGTTGATCCGCCGCGGATAGGCCGAATAGCCGGCCACCAGGATCAGCGGCTTGAACTCGCGGGCGGCGGCGCGGACGGCCTCGTAGTCGATCAGCCCGGTTTCGGGATGGGTGCCGTAGCTGCGCTGGTGGAACATCTTGCCGGAGATGTTGGGCCGGAAGCCGTGGGTGAGGTGCCCGCCGGTGTCCAGCGACATGCCAAGCAGGCGCTGGCTGCCCAGCCGCGCGCGCAGCCGCTCCCACTCGGCCTCGGAGAGGTCGTTGACGTGCTTGACCCCGACCTCGGCCAGCGCGGGTGACTCAATCCGGGTGGCCAGGATGGCCCAGAACGCGACCAGGTTGGCGTCGATGCCGGAGTGCGGCTGGGCGTAGGCGTAGGGGGCGCCGAACAGTTCGCGAGCATGCTCGGCGGCCAGCGCCTCGACCGTGTCGACGTTCTGGCACGCGGCGTAGAAGCGGTGCCCGACGGTGCCCTCGGCGTACTTGTCCGAGAACCAGGTGCCCATGGTCAGCAGCACCGCCGGTGAGGCGTAGTTCTCGCTGGCGATCAGCTTGAGCGAATCCCGTTGATCGGCAAGCTCTTTGCGGGTGGCCGCAGCGATCCGCGGCTCGACTGACTCGATGACCTCAAGCGCGGCGCGGTAGGCCTCGCTTGCGGTGGCTGCATAGTCCGCGCCCGGGGCGGCGGACGAAGTCGAAATCGTCGAGTCTGCGGTCATGGCCCAAGCCTATCCGCCGCTATTCAGGCCGTGTCGACCCGCAAGGCCGACGGGATCAGCGGCTCGTCGAGCAGCCGCCCGAACCGCTCGGTCAACCCCACCCCGGCGGGCCGATTGTCGAGCCACGTCCGCAGCAACCGGTACCCCTCGACGTAGGTGCTGGTGTAGGCCCGCCACAGCGGCGAGGACAGGAACCGCAGCATCTGTCGTGCCCGGGTGTCGTCGACCAGCAGCCAACGCTGCAGGAAGGCGACGACGTCGTCGACGTCGCGGTGTTCGTCGTGCAGCATCAGCGCCGCGTCCTGGCGCACGTCGGCGAGCGCCGCCGTCGCCTCCGACAGCGCTTCGGCGCGCTCGCCGTCGAAGCGCAGCCCCAGATCGGCGTAGATCTCGGAAGCCCAGCGGCCCCAGCCCGAACCGACGGCGGCGTGCAGCGCCAGATCGGCCAGCCCCTCGGCCATCAGGCACTGCGGGGTGTTCACCAGGAAGATGGTCTGCTCCTGCTGATCGAGGCCGGCCACCAGCCCGGCCTCCTTGCGGCAGTGCTCGGTGTGATGGCCGGGATAGGACTCGTGGGCCACCAGCCGCGGCAGGTTGGCCATCTGCTGCTTGAGGTCGGCGTTGACCGCGACCGTCGAGCGGTAGTCACCCTCGTAGTAGTTGAAGCCCGACCACGGTTTGTCGGTGACCACCTCGTAGACGATCGTCTCGGCATCCGGCAGCGGGTACGTCGCGCGGACGGTGTCACGCAGTGCGCTTGAGAACGCGTGCATGCATTCCTCGAGTCGCGCGGGCGGGATCTCGTCGGAGCGGCGGTGGGCCTCCATCCGCTCGGCCAGCGGGCCGCCGCCGCCGAGAACCTCGTCGATGCGGGCGTGGGCGGCGCGGTAGCGCTCCTCGTCGCCGCGGCTGATTTCGACGTCGAAATAGTTGCGCACCTCGTCGACGAAACCGACCTGCTCGCCGGCGAACTTGCGCGCCGAGAACGCCAGGGCGCGAAGGTGCGCGCCGATGAAGTCGGCACGCTGGTCGGTGAAGCCTGCTTCGCGCGGAACCTGCGGCAGGTCGGCCAGCAGCCGGTCGGCCTGGCGGACGAGTTCGGCGGGCTCGGGAGCGGGTTCGTCGGCGACCGCGCGGCGTAGTTGAGGATCGCCGGTGAAGGAGTCGACGTAGCCCTCCTCGATGCGGTCGAAGCGCAAACCGAGGGTCAGGTAGTCGCGGATGAGGGTGCCGGGCTGCATGTCAACCAAGCTAACTGCAAGACTGGCACGATGGCGCGGCTGAGCGAACCCAGCCCTTACGTCGAGTTCGACCGGAGTCAATGGCGTTCACTGCGCATGTCGACCCCGTTGAAGCTGACGGAGGACGAGCTGGTTGGGCTGCGCGGCCTCGGTGAGCAGGTCGACCTGCTCGAGGTCGAAGAGGTCTACCTGCCGCTGGCCCGATTGATCCATCTGCAGGTCGCCGCCCGGCAGCGGCTGTTCGCCGCGACCTCCGAGTTCCTCGGCGAACCGCAGCAGAGTCCCGACCGGCCGGTGCCGTTCATCATCGGCGTCGCGGGCAGCGTGGCCGTCGGAAAGTCCACCACCGCGCGTGTGCTGCAGGCACTGCTGGCCCGCTGGGAACACCACCCCCGCGTCGACCTCGTCACCACCGATGGCTTCCTCTACCCCAACGCCGAGCTATCGCGCCGAAACCTGATGCACCGCAAGGGTTTTCCCGATAGTTACAACCGTCGCGCACTGATGCGCTTCGTGACGACGGTGAAGTCCGGCGCCGACCAGGTGTGCGCCCCGGTGTACTCACACCTGATCTACGACATCGTCCCCGGCGAGAAACATATCGTCACCCACCCGGACATCCTCATCCTCGAGGGGCTCAACGTCCTGCAGACGGGTCCGACCCTGATGGTGTCGGACCTGTTCGACTTCTCGGTGTACGTCGACGCCCGCATCGAAGACATCGAGCAGTGGTACATCGACCGCTTCCTGGCCATGCGGGCCGGCGCGTTCTCCAACCCGGCATCGCACTTCCACCACTACGCAGGATTGACCGACGGCCAGGCGGTCGCGGCTGCCCGCGATATCTGGCGGTCCATCAACCGGCCGAATCTGATCGAGAACATCCTGCCGACTCGTCCGCGGGCAACACTGGTGTTACGCAAGGACGCCGATCACTCGATCAACCGGTTGCGGCTGCGCAAGCTCTAGTTCGTCGGAATGCCGGTGAGCGGGTTGAGCCGCAGCACCGGCAGCGGGAACGCAAACTCGGCCTCTTCGGCGTCGGGATGCTCGTAGAGGCCAACCGTGTGGACACCCGCGGTGTACACCGTCAGCGGCAGGTGATGCGCGAAGACCCGGAACTTCACCGGGACGCCGGGGTTGTCCGGCCACTGCCAGGCGAACTCCAGCAGGCCGACCCGCTCCCCCTCCGGCGACTTCGCAACGATGAAGCGGCGCGGGTCGTAGTCGGTGCCTCCGGCGGTGTACACCGACAGAACCAGCGGAACGGTGATCTGCGCCGGCAGGCTTTCGACGTAGCAACTGGTCATGGGGAAGCCTTCTGCGGTGACTCCACCCGCTTCTTCCAAGACCGCCTTGCGTGCGGCGGCGAACGCTACGACATGCATGGTCGCAACCCTAGTCACCGCCGCACGCTGCGCCGCGGGCCGGTCACGCCTTGATGCGGCGCACCCCGAGGTATTGGAGGTCGGCGAACACCAGCGTGTACACGCCACTTGCCAGCGTCGCGACCACACCTGCTGTGGTCAGCTCGACCGATCCGGCCAGCACCACCAGCACGGCCGCGACGGTGAAGATCAGATTGGCGATCATCGTCGCGATGCCCGCCGGGCGCACCCGCGACAGCCCGGCCGCCAAGAACACGACGATCCCGTAGACGACGAAGCCGGCACCGACGCCGTACTCGGCAGCCTTGGGGAAGCCGGTGAACCCGGACAGCGGACCCGCCGCGGCCATCAGCGCGATACCTGCCAGCCCGGACAGCACGGCGTCGGCGCGCATCGCCAGTCGCAACAGTGAGTCCGACGACGTGGTGGTGGAGGAGGTGGACAGAGCAGTCATGAGAATTCCCTTCGTGGTTGGTGCCTTCGTGGTTGGCGATTGGGTGTGAAGTGCCGGTGCGGGGCGGCTCGCCGTAACCTCTTGCGGCGGCGCCCCACACCGGCGGGGCGGGAGTCACACCAGACGGCGCACTCCGAGGTACTGCAGGACAGCGAAGATGGCGGTGTAGAAACCGGCGGCCAGTGCGGTGATCACTCCGAACGTGGTCAGCGGCAAGACCCCTGCGGCGGCGACAGCCACCAGCCCGACCGTGCCCACGCCGTTGGACACCGCCATGGCGGTACCGACCCGGCGAAGGTCCGGCGTGGCGGCCAGCGCGTAGACGACGAGCCCGCACAGGACGAACGCCGCTCCGGCGATGTAGCCCTGCGCCGCGGTCAGGCCCGTCAGCGAGGCCAGCGGGTCGGCCATCGCCGCGATGCTCAGCCCCAGCAGGCCGGTGAGCGTGGCGTCCAGGCGCATCGCGAAGCGCAGCAATGAGTCGGTGGAATCAGAGAACTTGCTTCTGGTGATCATGGCGGTCATGTTCATCAGGCTGCTGCTGAAGCACTGCCAGATCGACGCCTGGCGCTGCCAAGTACTGCCAGACCCAGCTCAGGGCTGTGCGGCGGCCATCCGGGCGCGCAGATCCGTCGCGATCAGTCGGGCCGCGGCGTTCTGCCAGTTGTGCAGCGAGCGCTGTGGTACCTCGGTGACCAACCACTGCCAGGCCTGCCGGGCCACCGGATCGAGCCCGGCGGCGGTGGCGTTCTGCGCGTAGGCCCGCACGCCGACGACGTACGGGAAGTACAGCGAGTTGTAGTAGCGCCACTGCTCGGTGGTGCCGAACTCGCCGCCGTCGCGCGGCTTGAGCCGGGCGATGTGGTCGGCCAGCAGCACCTTGAGTTCGTTGGCCCGTTCCACGGGCTGATCGGCCGCCCCGCGGGCGGTCAGCCGCTCGTCGATGACGGGCAACTGGGTCAGCGGGCTGGCGACGAGCTTGGACAGATCGCCGTAGTGGCCCAGTGCGCGACGGGTCAGCCGGGCGAAGGCCTCGTCGTCCAGGGCCTCCAGCGGGTTGGCCGCGACCAGCGGCAGCGCCGCCTCGGCGCCGCGCAACGCGGCTCGTTCGGCGCGCAGTGCGGGCGAGCGCGAGAAGGCCAGCCGGTCCAGCAGGCCGGCCAGCGGGTCGGCCAGCACGTTGATGGCGACCGCGACGGCAAGGCTGGTGAACAGCAGCACGGTCAACGCGGTGCGCCCGGGCCCGTCGGCGCCGGTGACCGCCATCCCGATCAGCGACTGGCCACCGAACAGCACCGCCACCACCAGGGTTCCGGTGAAGGACCGCAGCATGTCGGCCCGCAGCGCCTGGCCCTCGTCGAAGGCGTCCCACAACGCGACCGCCAACCCGAGCAGCAGCACGTCGAAACAGGTGGATGCCAACGCCAGCCAGCTCGGCACCAAGCCCAGCGGGATCACCAGGATCGCGTTGCCCAGCGCGAAGAACAACGTCGCGATGATGACCACCCCGGTCACCCGGCCCGGCTGCGCGGGCCGTCGCACCGCGGCCACCATCGCCCCCAGCGTCGACACCGAGATCGCCGCGAACATCACCCAGTGCCCGGGCCGCAGTGGACCCTCGACGCTGCCGGCCATCACCGCGCCCACCACGGTCACCGCGGCGACGACACCGATCAGCGTCAGTTCGGTGACTCGACTGCGCCAGGTGTCGGTCGGCCGGGCCAGTTCGAGGACCACGGCGAACCAGGCCACCCCCGGCACCGCGACGAGATAGATCTCGATCTGACCGAGCAGCTCGGCGTGGGCGACGCTCACCAGCCGCACCGCGTCCAGCGCCACCACGGCGGCGAATCCGCACAGTCCGACCGAGGCCAGCGCCAGCACCGGCTTACGCGGGCCGCGCGCCAGCAGATACAAGCCCAGCCACCAGCTCAGCGTGAAGACCACTGCCGACAGCGCAGCCATTACTGACCGAATCGACGGTGGCGGCGGCTGTAGGCGCGCAGCGCGCGCAGGAAGTCGACCCGGCGGAACGCCGGCCAGTGCGCCTCGGTGAACCACATCTCCGAGTACGCGCTCTGCCACAACAGAAACCCGGAGAGCCGCTGCTCCCCCGAGGTCCGGATCACCAGATCGGGGTCCGGCTGGCCGGAGGTGTAGAGATTCTCCGAGATGCCGTCGATCGTGACGGCCTCGATCAGCTTCTCCGCGCTGGCGCCGTTGGCAAGCTGCTTGCCCAACAGCGCCCGCACCGCGTCGACGATCTCCTGGCGCCCGCCGTAACCGACGGCGACATTGACGTGAAATGACGCCGTTGGCGCCACCGAAGCCGTGCTGTCGACGGCCTCGCGCAACCGCTTTGCCGGTTCCTCGCCGAGGAGTTCGAGGTCACCGACGGTCCGCACACTCCAGCGGTTGGCGGGTGCGCAGATCTGTTCGACGACGTCGGTGATGATCTCGATCAGCGATGACAATTCGTCGGGATCACGCTGCAAATTCTCGGTGGACAGCAGGTAGACAGTGGCCATCTCGATGCCGGATTCCGCACACCAGCGCAGCATTTCGGCGATCTTGGCCCCGCCCATCAGGTACCCGTACGCCACATCGTCGTGACCCTCGTCACGAGCCCAGCGCCGGTTGCCGTCGCACAGAACGGCGATATGGCGGGGTAGCTGGGACTTGGAGCGCGCCAACTCCTGTCGCAGCCGCATCTCGTAGAGCCGGTAGGCCGGATCTTTGAGTCGAGGCGGAATGATCTCCACGACAAACCAGACTACTGTGGCGCTCAGGTACCCCCGGTGCAATGGAGGTGAGATGACCGCAGGAGTCGACACCACCGATCCCCGCCGATCCACGTCGTCGGATGCCGAGGACTTCCCCGAGGCCGTCGTCGACGCCGCGGTCGAGTTCTTCGGAAAGCCGCGGCTGCGAGGCTGGATTCACGTGTACGCGGCCGTCATCGCGGCGATCGCTGGTGCAGCCCTCGTGTCGGTGTCGTGGTCGGCAGAATCGACAAGGGCCGGCATCTCCACCCTGATCTACACGCTGACGATCGTGGCGATGTTCACCGTCAGCGGCACCTATCACCGGGTGAACTGGACGTCGCCGAACGCCCGCAAGTGGATGAAGCGGCTCGACCACTCGATGATCTTCATTTTCATCGCGGGCAGTTACACGCCATTCGCGATGTTGGCGCTGCCTGAGAGAAGCGGCGCCATCCTGCTGACCATCGTGTGGAGCGGCGCGCTGGCCGGCGTGGTCTTGAAGTGCTTCTGGCCGTCCGCACCACGCTGGGTCGGCGTTCCGCTCTATCTACTGCTGGGCTGGGTCGCGGTGTGGTTCATCGTGCCGATCATGAACGGCGCCGGCATCGCGGCCATGGTGCTGCTGATCGTCGGCGGCGCGCTGTACAGCATCGGCGGCGTGCTCTACGCGCTGAAGTGGCCGAACCCGTGGCCGACGACGTTCGGCCATCACGAGTTCTTCCACGCATGCACCGCGGTAGCGGCGATCTGCCACTACATCGCGATGTGGTTCGCGGTCTTCTAGCTGGTTCTAAAGCGTTGTGACGTTCTCGGGGCCCCAGTAGGCCTTCATCGACGTGACCTGACCGTCGCCGTTGAACGTCATGACCTCGATGACCTCGATGCGCATCGCGCCCGCGACCGTCAGGGCGAAGACGAAGGCCGCCTCTTGGCCACCGGAGCGGAACGTCAGCAGCTCCGCCTTCACCTCGGCGCCCTCGACCGCCTTGTAAAAGCCCTCGATCGCCTGCCTGCCGATGTGAACTTCGCCGCAGCCCACCGGGTCCTCCAGCGTGGCGTCCTCGGCATACAGCGCAGCGACATTGGCTGCATTGCCGCCAGCGACGGTGTCCAGGTAGCGCGTAACGAGGGCTTCGACATCGAGGGCTTCACTCATGCGCGGAACGCTACACGGACGCACCCAGCGCGTCGGCGAGTTCCCCAGCAGTAGTGACCGGCAGGTCGCACGTTCGACCGCGGCAGACGTAGGCGGCGTCGCTTCCGTTGACCTGGTCACGGCCTTCCAGCAACGGCGATGAGTTGACCGCCCCACCGACCACGATGGTGCCACCCGGCGCCAATTGACGTGCAGCGGCAAGCAATTCGGAATCTGGACCGTCACTGGCAACGGCCACCTGGAGTGGGCCGCGGACCGCGGCCTCGGCGACCGCCAGCCAATGACCGGACGACCGCGGCGCGCGGGCCAGAAGCGGCGAGTGCGCCAGCAGGGTGTCCTCGGCGGCCTGCCCGTAGCGGACCGCACGGTCAGCGTCGACCAGATGGGCCGCCGTGAGCAGCGCCTCCGCGATCGAGGACGCTCCCGAAGGTGTTGCGCCGTCCAGTGGGTCGGCGGGCCGGACCATCAGCTGCTCGGCGTCGTCGGCGGTGTCGAACCAGCGGCCCGGACTTTCCGGGTCGGCGAAATGCCGCAGCGCGACGTCGAGTAGATCGGTGGCGCTGCCCAACCAGCTCTCCTCGCCGGTGAGCTGATAGAGCGTGAGCAACCCGGTGGCCAACGTCGCGTGGTCATCGAGGATCGCGGCACTGTCCCCCACCGCACCGCCCAAGCTGGCCCGCCGCAGCCTGCCATTGACGACGTGCAGGTCGAGCAGCGCCGACGCACAGCGCAGCGCCGCATTCAGAAGCGGTGGAACGTCAAGGGCCACACTGGCTTCGGCAAGGGCGGTGATCGCCAGCCCGTTCCACGCGGTGACGATCTTGTCGTCGCGCGCGGGCTGCACCCGGGACAGCCGGGAGGCCAGCAACGCCAGTCGCACCCGCTCGAAGCGCACGGCATCGTCGGGATCCGTCAGCAACTGCAGCACGGACGCCCCGTGCTCGAAGGTGCCGCGGTCGGTGACCTCGAAAAGCCTTGCAGCCCAGTGTCCATCGTCCTCGCCGAGCACCTCGCGCAGCTGCTCAGGAGTCCACACGTAGGTAGAGCCCTCGACACCGGCAGCGTCGGCGTCCAGGGCGGAGGTGAACATGTCACCGTCGGCGAGGTCGTCGAGCAGGAACCCCGCGGTCTGCGCCGCGATCCGCCGGGCCAGCGGATCACCGGTGCGTCGGGCCCAGTGCGCATAGGCCCGCAGCAGCAAGGCGTTGTCGTAGAGCATCTTCTCGAAGTGCGGCACCACCCAGTCCGCGTCGACGCTGTAGCGCGCGAAGCCGCCGGCCAATTGGTCGTAGATACCGCCGCGCGCCATCGTCGTCCCGGTGCGGATCACCGCCGCCAACGGCAGGGGTGAGCGGGTGCGCTCGAACGCTCGCAGCAGCGCCTCCAGTAGCGCCGACGGCGGGAATTTCGGGGCCCCGCCGAAGCCGCCACGCTCGACATCCTCATCACGCAGGATCGCCGCGACGGCATGGTCGCACAGCTCGGCGGTGATCTCCGGCCCGCCGTCGGGCAGCCCGGCTGCCATCCGGCGCAGCTCCCCGGCCACCTGATCGGAAGCCTCCTCGACCTCGTCGCGGCGGTTGCGCCAGGTGTCGGCCACCGCATCCAGCAGCTGCACGAACTGCGGCTTCGGGTAGTAGGTGCCGCAAAAGAACGGCCGCCCGTCCGGGGTCAGGAAGCAGGTCATCGGCCAGCCGCCCTGCCCGGTCATCGCGACCGTCGCGTTCATGTACACCGCGTCGAGGTCCGGCCGCTCCTCGCGGTCGACCTTGATGCACACGAAGTCGGCGTTCATCGCGGCGGCGACCTCGTCGTCCTCGAAGGACTCATGGGCCATGACGTGGCACCAGTGGCAGGCGGCATATCCGATGGACAGCAGGATCGGCACGTCCCGGCTGACCGCTTCGTCGAGCGCCTCGGGCGTCCACTGCTGCCAGTGGACGGGATTATCGGCGTGCTGGCGCAGATAGGGACTGGTCGCGCTGGCGAGCCTGTTACCCGCCGGGCTCATGCGGGGGCTCCTTGAGCCTGATTTCAGACCCCGCGACCTCGTCGTTCGCCGCGCCGACGGCTTCGCCGTCAACTGGCTCGGCGGGCTGCGGATCGAAGCTTTCGGGCAGCTTCTTGAGGTGCCGATTCATCGACCACACCAGGGCGAACGTGCAGATCAGCAGGATCACGACGATCAGCAGACCGAGTGGGCTGGCCTTGCCGAAGTCCGGACCAGTGTTCTTCGGCGGATCGGCGAGCACCGACACGGCCGTCGTCAACAGGTCTCTCACTCAAAGATCTCGATTCCGGCGAATAGATCGTCTTCAGGCAACTTGGCGGGCACTCGCGAGCGGGCCAATTCGAACTCCTCGGTGGGCCACAACCGCTGCTGCCACTCTATGGGGGTCGCGAAGAAGAACCCGTCCGGGTCGATCTGGGTGGCGTGCGCCTTGAGCGCCTCGTCACGCTGATTGAAGTACTCCGAGCACAGCACTCGGGTGGTCACCCGCCCGGCGAAGATGTCGATCTCGGGATCCCACTTCTTCAGCCAATCGGCGAACGGACCCTCCTGGCCGTGCTTGGCGAACTCGTCCTGGAGCAGCTGCAGACGGGCCCGCAGGAAACCGTGGTTGTAGTAGAGCTTGCTGATCGCCCAGGGCTCGCCGGCGTCGGGATACAGCTGGTAGTCGGCGGCGGCTTCGTAGGCGGCCACCGAAACCTGGTGGCAGCGAATGTGATCGGGGTGCGGATAGCCGCCGTTCTCGTCGTAGGTCGTCATGACGTGCGGACGGAACTCGCGGATCAGCTTCACCAACGCTTCGACGGGCTGCTCGATCGGCACCACGGCGAAGCAGTCGTCGGGCAGCGGCGGTAGCGGGTCACCCTCGGGTAGACCCGAGTCCACGAACCCCAGCCAGCTGTGTTCGACTCCGAGGATCTCGGCCGCCCTCGCCATCTCGTCACGACGGACGTCGGCGATCCGGTCACGTACCTCCGGCAGGTCCATCGCCTTGTTGAGGATGTCCCCGCGCTCGCCGCCGGTCAGTGTCACCACCTGCACGCGGTGACCTTCGGCGGCGTATCGCGCAAGGGTGGCCGCGCCCTTGCTGGACTCGTCGTCCGGATGGGCGTGTACGGCCATCAACCGCAGTTCGGTCACGTCTCCCCTGTACATACTGTCGCGTTCTTCGCTGTCTTATGTGCTGATCCAGCCTTACGTGCTGATGCAACAGTTGCAGCACGCCCTATAGTCCAATAGTTCCATCCTGGGCACGGATACCCGTAATCGAAGCCTGCCGACGAGAGACGCACCGCACGCCGATGACCGATAGTCCCCCGCCGCTCCTCCAGGCGCGATATGGGCGCCAGGGGCTGCCGCCGGCCACCCGCCGCCGGGTGGCATTCGCGCTGGGTGTGCTGGTTCTGGCCGCCGGCGTCGTCCTCGCCCTGATCGCCTATCAGCGCTTCGAAGGCAACGACGTCGAGGGCACGATCGCCACCTATCAGGTCATCGACGACCAGACCGTCTCGGTGACGATCAGCGTGACCCGAAAGAACCCCTCTCAGCCGGTGCATTGCATCGTGCGGGTCCGGTCCCACGACGGCGACGAGACCGGCCGCCGAGAAATTCTGGTTCCGCCGTCGCAGGCGGCAACGGTGCAGGTCACGACTTTGGTGAAGTCATATAAGCGGCCCTTCGTCGGCGATATTTACGGCTGCGGAACCGACGTACCGGCCTACCTGGTCGCGGCCTGACGGGCGTCCGCAGAACCAACAGCGAACTGCGAATGTATGAAAACCGCCTGACCTCACGGTGGTAGACTCGGCGGATACACGGTTCCTGCTGGGAGCCGTGTATTGCTTCATTAGCGCGTTTGCTCGCAGCTCTTCGATGGCAATACACGCGGAGTGATCCGCAACTTCCCAGCGGCGACAACTGACTGCAACGCCCGAACATGCGCGGAACTAACGAACGAGGAGCGCGACCAAATGACCGATATGCAGGTGACTTGGCTTACCCAAGAGTCGTATGACCGGCTCAAGGTCGAGATGGATCAGTTGATCGCCAACCGTCCGGTCATCGCCGCCGAGATCAACGACCGTCGCGAAGAGGGCGACCTGCGGGAGAACGGTGGCTACCACGCCGCCCGCGAGGAGCAGGGCCAGCAGGAGGCCCGGATTCGCCAGCTGCAGGAGTTGCTGAACACCGCCAAGGTGGGCGAGGCCCCCAAGCAGTCCGGGGTCGCACTGCCCGGTTCGGTGGTCAAGGTCTACTACGACGGCGACGAGTCCGATACCGAGACCTTCCTGATCGCCACCCGCCAGGAGGGCATCGACCACGACAAGCTCGAGGTCTACTCGCCGGTCTCCCCGTTGGGCGCCGCCCTGCTGCAGGCGAAGGTCGGCGACACTCGCGAGTACAACGTGCCCAGCGGTAAGACCGTGAAGGTCACGCTGGTCAGCGCCGAGCCCTACCACTCCTAGACCTTTTCGCGCGTGGCGCGCATCGCCGAAGACCTTCTTCTGCTGCTGCTCGACAATGCCGCGGCCCAGCCCGGTGTGGAGCCCGCACTTCTGCAACGGCTACTGGCCGGTGCTGTGCTGTTGGATCTTGCCTACGACTGCCGGGTTCGGCCCGCGCTGCCGCAGGAACCGGTGCCTGCCGACCGGCTGGTCGTGTTGATGGGGCCGCCGCTGCTGGATCCCGTTGTGCGCCCGGCGTTGGCGTTGCTGCAACAGGCCCCGATCAGCGCCAGCGACGCAATCGCCAAGCTGCGCAAGGACACCGAGGATCGGGTTCTCGACCAGCTGTTGCGCAGCGGGCAGCTTCATCAGGTTGCGCTGTCGGCACACCGTTTTCGCCGTAACTCCTACGCCTGGCCGCTGGCCAGCCGGGCTCGGGTGGACCGCGCGCGCTCGGCACTGCTGGCGGCATTGTTCGACGGGCGTCGTCCCGACCCGGCGACGGCGGCGATCATCTCACTGCTGCATGCCGTGCACGGACTCGGCGCGGTACTGAGCCTTAACGACCGCGGCTGGCAGTGGGTCGTCGATCGGGCCAGCGAAATCGCAAGCGGCACATGGGTTGACGACGAGAAGATGGCCGACGTCAACCTCGCGGTGACGACCGCGGCGGTGCGGGCGGCGTTAGCTTAGGGCTTGCTCGAGGTCACCCAGCAGATCCGCCGGGTCCTCAATACCCACCGAGAGGCGCACCAGATCGTCGGGCACCTCGAGCTGCGATCCGGCCGTCGACGCATGCGTCATCGCACCGGGATGCTCGATCAGCGACTCAACCCCGCCCAGCGATTCCGCGAGTATGAAAACCTCTGTGCGCGAGCACAACCGGCGCGCAGCCTCGGCACCACCGCGCATACGCACCGACACCATGCCGCCGAATCCGCTCATCTGGCGGGCGGCAACCTCGTGGCCGGGATGATCGGGCAGGCCGGGGTAGAGCACCTGACTCACGGCGGCGTGGCCGGCGAGGAGCTCGGCAACCTTCGCGGCATTGGAGCTGTGCCGCTGCATGCGCAGCTCGAGAGTCTTCAGACCGCGCATCGTCAGGTAGGCGTCGAACGGGCCTGGCACCGCACCGGCGCCGTTCTGCAGGAAGGCGAACTTGGTGTCGAGTTCCTCGTCATTGGTCACCAGTGCGCCGCCCACCACATCGGAGTGCCCGCCGATGTACTTCGTCGTCGAGTGCAACACGATGTCGGCGCCAAGGTTCAGTGGCTGCTGCAATGCCGGGGAGGCAAAGGTGTTGTCCACCAACACCTTCTGGCCGGATACCGCGGCGATCTCCGCGATCCCGGAGATGTCGGCGATCGACAGCAGCGGGTTGGTGGGCGTCTCCACCCAGATCAACCGGGTGTTGGCGGTGATCGCCGCGCGTACCGCGTCGAGGTCGGACAGTGCCACCGGGGTGTGCTGCACACCCCACTGGGTGAACACCTTGTCGATCAGCCGGAAGGTGCCGCCGTACGCATCGTCGGGGATGACGACGTGATCGCCGGGACGCAACACGGCGCGCAACGTGCAGTCGGTGGCGGCCATCCCGGAGCTGAACGCCCGCCCGAACGTGCCGTCCTCGACCGCAGCCAGTACCCCTTCCAGCGCTTGCCGAGTCGGGTTGCCGGTGCGGGCGTACTCGAACCCGCCGCGCAGACCGCCCACCCCGTCTTGGGCGAACGTGCTGCTCGCATAGATCGGGGCGTTGACGGCACCGGTCGCCGGGTCCGGCCGGTAGCCGGCGTGGATGGCCCTGGTCGCGAACCCTTGCGCCCGGTGCCGGTCGGCGGCACTGCGTTGCTCACTCATCGAGAGCGAGCCTATCGGCTCAGAGGGTCAGAGCGGCACGCAGACCGTCGTCATGATTTTATCGGCGAGCGTCTGTCGCTTGGCATCCCACAACGGGAACAGGAAGCCGATGTAGCAGATGATCGCGTCGACGAAGTGGGCGATCTGGCGCACGATCGACAGTCCGAAACCGATCGGCTGGCCGGTCTTCTCGCTGATCACCTTGAACTTGAGCACGGACTTGCCGATGCTCGAGCCGGTCGTGCCCTGACGGTAGCCGTAGTTCCACAGCCAGAACGCGATCGCGGCGAGCCCGAACACCAAGGACAGGATCAGTCCCAGCGCCGACGGCTGCGACGTGCAGTACACGCCATAGGTGTTGTCGCCGCTGCTTGACGTGCAGTTGTTCTCCCCGGTGGCCAGCGACAGGCCCTGTCCGACGCCGGACAGGATCGCGATCGGGATGATGTCGATGATGTAGGCGCCGACCCGCTTGATCCACGGGGTGTACGCGTCCTTGGGAAATGCGCCGGCACCGGGTGGCGGTGGCGGCGGGTAGTTGCCCGGTGGGGGCGGTGGATAGCTGCCCGGCGGCGGTGGCGGCGGGGGCGGGTAGTTACCGGGCGGCGGGGGCGGCTGCGTCATCGATGTCCTTGTCTTAGCGCGGGAGACAGACGGTTGTCATGATCTTGTCGGCCAGCGACTGCCGCTTGGTGTCCCAGAGTGGGAACAGGACGGCGACGAGCCAGACAATGCCGAAGCACACGTACGACGCGAGGAGATAAAGCACCTCACGCACCAGGGACAACCAGAAACCGATTGGCTGCCCGGTCTTTTCGCTGACCACCTTGAATTTCATGACCGACTTGCCGATGCTCGAGCCCGTCGTGCCCTGGCGATAACCCAGGTTCCAGACCACGAACGCGAACGCGATCACACCGGAAATCGCCAGCGCCGTCTGACCGGCCGTCGAGGCGCCCGTCGCGCAGAACTCACCGAGGTTGTAGTCGGATGAGTCGGTCACGCAGGCGGTCTCTTGAGTGGCCGCCAGTACGCCGCCGCCGATGCCCAAGATGATGTACGCCGGGACGTAGTCGATGAGCCACGCGACAACGCGGGTGAACCAGGAGGTGTACGCAGCCTGCGGCAGCGGAGGGATCGGCTGCCCGGGGGGCGGTGGCCCGTAACCGGCGCCGGGAGGGGGCGGCGCATAGCCACCCTGCGGGGGCGGCGGAGGCGGATAGCCACCCTGCGGCGGCGGCGGAGGAGGCGGATAGCTGCCGGGCGGGGGCGGTGGTGAATAGCCACCGCCGGACGGAGGCGGGAAGCCACCCGGGGGCGGCGGCGGGGGGTAGTTCCCCGGCGGGGGACCCGGCGGTTGTTCGGTCATGGCGCCTTCCACTTCTTCAGTGATCACCTGAGGTGAAGCGGCATAAATGTACCTGAGAAGTACCTGCGCATCGCGATAAAGCGGAATCTTGATCCGACCGAGATATCGGGGCGTTAACCAGGGGTAAATATTTGCTCAGGCAACAATTTCAGCGTCGGCGCGGAGCGTCGGACAGGAAGCCCAGAAGGTCGTGGCGGGTGATCACACCGACGGGCTTGCCGTCCTCGACGACCATCAGCGCATCCCAGTCCCGAAGTGACTTCGCCGCCGCACTGACCAACTCCCCCGACCCGATCAATGGCAGCGGCTGGCTCATGTGCACCGAGACGGCGTCAGCGAGCTTGGCCCGGCCTTCGAACACCGCGGACAGCAGTTCCCGCTCCGACACGCTGCCGGCCACCTCACCCGCCATCACCGGGGGTTCGGCGCCGACGACCGGCATCTGGGAGACGCCGTACTCGCGCAGGATGCCGATCGCGTCGCGCACGGTTTCTTGCGGGTGGGTGTGCACCAGGTCGGGCAGCGCACCGGACTTGCCCCGCAGCACATCCCCGACCGTCGGCTCGACCACCGAACCGTCGAGGCGGGTGCGCAGGAAGCCGTAGGACGACATCCAACCGTCGTTGAAGATCTTCGACAGATAGCCGCGCCCGCCGTCCGGCAGCAGGACCACGACCAGCGAATCCGGACCCGCCTCCTGCGCCACCTTGAGCGCGGCGACCACGGCCATCCCGCAGGAGCCGCCGACCAGAAGGGCTTCCTCGCGGGCCAGCCGCCGGGTCATGTCGAAGGAATCGGCATCGGAGACCGCGATGATCTCGTCAGGCACCGACGGGTCGTATGCGGACGGCCAGAAGTCCTCGCCGACGCCCTCGACCAGATAGGGCCTGCCGGTCCCACCGGAGTACACCGAGCCCTCCGGGTCGGCGCCGATCACCTTCACCTTGCCGCCCGACACCTCCTTGAGGTAGCGCCCGGCGCCGGTGATCGTGCCGCCGGTGCCCACGCCCGCGATGAAGTGAGTGACCTTGCCGTCGGTGTCGGCCCAGATCTCGGGACCGGTCGTCTCGTAGTGGCTGGCCGGCCCGTTCGGGTTGGAGTACTGGTCGGGCTTCCACGCGCCGTCGATCTCACTGACCAGCCGGTTGGAGACGCTGTAGTAGCTGTCCGGGTGATCGGGCGCCACGGCCGTCGGGCAGACGACGACCTCGGCGCCGTAGGCGCGCAGCACGTTCTGCTTGTCCTCGCTGACCTTGTCGGGGCAAACGAAGATGCACTTGTACCCGCGGCGCTGCGCCACCAGGGCCAGCCCGACACCGGTGTTGCCCGAAGTGGGTTCGACGATCGTGCCGCCGGGCTTCAGTTCGCCGCTGGCTTCGGCCGCGTCGATCATCTTGGCGGCGATGCGGTCCTTGGCGCTACCGCCAGGGCTGACGTACTCGATCTTGGCGGCGACCAACCCGGAGCCCTCCGGAACGACGGAGTTCAGTTGGACCAGTGGGGTGTTCCCGATCAGCTCGCTGATATGGGCCGCGATTCGCATGCCTACATGGTGTCAGGCCGCGGGCCCGGGTGGTTAGCCGGTCGCTTCGCGGATGTACTCGCCGATCTGGCGCAACGAACGCTTTGCTTCCGGGATCAGCGGAGCGGCGAGCTGGAAGTCGTGAATCTGGCCAGGCCACACCCGCACCTCGGTGGGCACGCCGGAGGCGGCCAGCCGGCGCGCCGCCAGCCGGGCGTCGTGCAGCAGGACCTCCGAGCCCGACACATGGATCAGGGTGCGCGGAAGTCCCGGCTCGATGTGGTCGAGCGGTTCGTACACGCCCTCGGGCTCGCCGTCGACGATGTTCTTGGCGGCCGCCTTGGCGACCAGCGCGACCAGGGCGTCGAACGCCTTGGGCGGGAACATCGCATCGGTGTGGGCGTTCGGGTGCGTGAGCTTCTGTTCGTGGTCGAGCTGCAGCAGCGGCGAGATGGCCACCAGCGCGGCGGGCTCTTCACCGAGGGCTTGCAGCCGCTGCGCCAGCGTCAGCGCCAGATAGCCGCCCGCGGAGTCGCCGGCCAGCACGATCTGGTCGGGCTCGTAACCGCGCGTGCGCAGCCACTGATAGGCGTCGTAGCAGTCGTCGACGGCATTGCCGATGGAGTGCTTGGGAATCAATCGGTAGTCGACGCTTAGCACCGGGGAGTCGGCGAACTTCGACAGCGCGACCGAGATCCGGCTGTGGGAATTCACACCGCAGGTCAGAAACGCACCGCCGTGCATGTAGAGCACGACGCGGCGGTGGCCGTCAGCGGGCAACACGCCGGGCGCGCGGATCAACTGTGCGGAAGCGTTGGGCAGCCCGATGGTGGCGCGCACAGTGCCGGGGGTGGGCAGCAACGCCCGGGCGACGAAGTCGACGAGGCCGAATGGCCATGGCCAGTGCGGGACGTGGCTGAGCACAGCCAGCGTGGGCCACATCGTGACGCGGGTGCCCATCGAGACCAGCCGCGCGGCGACGCTGGGGCCGCTCTCGATGACCTCGACCGGTGCGCCGTCGCTGACCGGGTAGCGGCGCGGGCTTCGCCCTTGCGCAGGCCCGCTGCCAGCATTGACACCATGTGGGGCCGAGGCCCGGACCTTACTGGGTGCGGTCATCGCAACACTCCCTACGCCAATGTAGATACGTGTCCCGGGCGATCGAGCGAAGCCCGGTGACTTAGCTTGCCACGCGTATTACCTACAACAACTAACGAGTTGATTTCTTACCGGATCCGATACCTCTCCGTAATCGCGGGGCCACTGTCGCGACCAGATTCCCGCCCGAGCAGCACCTAAACTGGTGCGGTGGGCATACGCGCTTCGCGAAAGTCGACAGCGGCACTGGCAGCGGCGGGGGTTCTGGCATCCACCGGGACCGCCGTACTGGGCGCGCGCAGTTTGCTCAGCGGTCAGGCGGATCAAGTCCGCAACGTCATCCCCAAATCGTGGGCCGTGCCACCTCGCGCCGACGGTGTCTACGCGCCCGGCGGCGGGCCGGTCCAGCGCTGGGAACGCGGCGTGCCCTTCGACCTTCATCTGATGGTGTTCGGGGACTCGACGGCGACCGGCTACGGCTGCCGCACCGCCGACGAAGTGCCCGGGGTCCTGATCGCGCGGGGACTGGCCGAGGAGTCGGGAAAGTTGATCCGGCTCTCGACCAAGGCGATCGTCGGCGCGACGTCGAAGGGCCTCTCAGGTCAGGTCGACGCCATGTTCGTGGCGGGTCCCCCGCCGGACGCGGCGGTGATCATGATCGGCGCCAACGACATCACCGCCCTCAACGGGCTCACCGCGTCGGCGCACCGACTCGGCGCGGCAGTGCAGCGCCTGCGCGCCTCCGGTGCGGTAGTGGTCGTCGGCACCTGCCCGGATTTCGGGGTCATCAAGGAGATCCCGCAGCCGCTGCGGTGGACCGCTCGTTCGCGCGGACTGCGACTGGCCCGCGCGCAGGCGAACGCGGTGCGCGCCGCCGGTGGCCTTCCGGTGCCGCTGGCCGACCTGCTCTCGCCGAACTTCCGGCAGGCGCCCGAGGTGATGTTCTCCGAGGACCGCTATCACCCGTCGGCGGTCGGATATGCGTTGGCCGCCAACCAGTTGTTGCCCGCGCTGTGCCATGCGCTCGGCGAGTGGACGGGGGCTACCGTCCCCGACCTGCCATGGGCCACCCGCTCGGAGGTACGGGCGTTGACCGACCGGCTCGGACCGCTGATGAGGCTGCTCCGCAGGAAGACCACCGGGGTCCCCGCACCGATCGTGGTGCCCGCGAGCTAGGTTCGTGTGCAGTCGTCACCGCATACCTCCCGAGGAGCCATCTCATGCCCGAAGCTGTCATCGTTTCCACTGCCCGTTCGCCGATCGGTCGTGCGGTCAAGGGTTCCCTTGCCACCATGCGCCCGGACGATCTGGCCGCCCAGATGGTCCGCGCCGCGCTGGACAAGGTCCCGTCGCTGGACCCGCGCGATATCGACGACCTCATGATGGGCTGCGCCCAGCCCGCCGGTGAGGCCGGCTACAACATCGCCCGCGCGGTGGCCGTCGAACTCGGTTACGACTTCCTTCCTGGCACCACCGTCAACCGGTACTGCTCCTCGTCGCTGCAGACCACGCGGATGGCGTTCCACGCGATCAAGGCCGGCGAGGGCGACATCTTCATCTCCGCCGGTGTCGAGACGGTCTCCCGTTTCGGTGTCGGTGCCGCCGACGGCGCACCGAACAGCAAGAACGAGCTCTTCGCCGAGGCGCAGGAGCGGACCCTGGCGCAGAGTGCCGGCGCCGACGAGTGGCACGATCCCCGCAACGACGGCCACATCCCCGACGTGTACATCGCGATGGGGCAGACCGCCGAGAACGTCGCGCTGTTCACCGGTATCAGCCGCGAAGACCAGGACCACTGGGGCGTTCGTTCGCAGAACCGTGCTGAAGAGGCCATCAAGTCGGGCTTCTTCGAGCGCGAGATCGTGCCGGTGACCCTGCCCGACGGCACGGTCGTCTCCACCGATGACGGCCCGCGCGCGGGCACCAGCTACGAGAAGATCAGCCAGCTCAAGCCGGTGTTCCGGCCCAACGGCACGATCACCGCCGGTAACGCCTGTCCGCTGAACGACGGCGCCGCCGCGGTCGTCATCATGAGCGACACCAAGGCCAAGGAACTCGGCCTGACGCCGTTGGCGCGCATCGTCTCCACCGGGGTGTCCGGGCTGTCGCCGGAGATCATGGGCCTCGGGCCGATCGAAGCCATCAAGAAGGCATTGGCCAAGGCGGGCAAGACAATCTCTGACATCGACCTGGTCGAGATCAACGAGGCGTTCGCCGTGCAGGTCCTCGGTTCGGCCCGTGAGCTCGGCATCGACGAGGACAAGCTGAACGTGTCCGGTGGAGCGATCGCGCTGGGCCACCCGTTCGGTATGACGGGCGCCCGCATCACCGCCACCCTGCTGAACAACCTGACCACCTACGACAAGACCTTCGGCATCGAGTCGATGTGTGTCGGCGGCGGCCAGGGCATGGCCATGGTCCTCGAGCGGCTGTCCTAATTTGCATCGAGTCAGACCTCAGAGTGGCGATTGCTTCAACGTCGTCGCTCTGAGGTCTGACTCAATTCCCTTGCGCGCCTGGCTCGTTCCACAATCTCTGCCGTTCGGTCGCCGGCGACCACTCTGATCCGCCGCCAACCGATGTCGGCGATGTACTCCGATCGGGTCCGATCGTTGCGGTAAACGCTGCGATCCAGACGATGCTGCTCGCCGTCGTATTCGATTGCGACCATCACATCGCGCCAGCCCATGTCCAGGTAGTAGTACGACCGACCGTCATCCCTGAGCACTGGTATCTGGGTCTCGGGGCGCGGGAATCCGGCCGCGACCAGCAGCAGTCGCAACCAGGTCTCCTTCGGGGATTGCGACCCAGAGTCCGCGAGGTCGAGCACCTTGGATACTCGGCGAATTCCACCGACATTGGCATGGCGAGGCACGAGACCGAGGACATCGTCGATGTTCAAAAGGGTGGCGTTTGCGAGCGCATCGACCCGGGCCACCGCCTGTCTGACCGGTCCGCGCCGCGCAAGGTCGAACGCCGTGCGCGGCAAGGTGGTGACCGGTAATCCATGTAGGCGACGCACTTCGTCGTCGAGCAGCCTCTCGGCGCGGCTGATGATCCCCGACGGTGCCTTGTTGTTCGGATAGTTGAGCTCAATCGGGGCCGACGCGTCGACCCATTTCGCTCCGTGTAGCGCCGAGGCAGTCAGTCCGGTCACAACCGCGCGACGTCGAGACCAGAGAACTGCGGCGGCTGCCCGGTCCGCAACCGACAGCTCGCCGGTTCCTCCTCTTGCGCACGTGTACACGTCGGGGAAGATGCGCCGACAGTGTGCTCGAAGCTGGTACTTGGTCAGCTCACCTGCAGCGACAGCCTCAGTCCCGATGAATACACGTTGCATCTTCACGAGGGTCGCGCACGCCGCGGATTCCGGTATTCACCCATCCACAGCGCATCGAGTCAGACCTGGTTGCGACGAAACAGGCATGGCCTTAGCGCTGACGTCTGACTCGACGCTCCCCCGCATACGACAAAGCCCCGGCCGTGATGGCCGGGGCTTTGTGCGCGAGAGCAGCTAGCGACTCTGGAAATACGACAGCAGTCGCAGGATCTCCAGGTACAGCCAGACCAGCGTCACCGTCAGGCCGAGGGCCACGCCCCAGGCCGCCTTCTCCGGCGCGCCGGCGCGGATCATCTGGTCCGCGGCGTCGAAGTCGATCAGGAAGCTGAACGCCGCGAGCGCGATGACGAACAGCGAGAAGATGATGGCGATCGGGCCACCGCTGCGCAGGCCGAGGCCTTCGCCGCCGCCAACACCGAACATCGCCAACACGAAGTTGCCGAGGATAAGCACCAGCACGCCGACCATGCCCGCGACGATCATGCGGGTGAACTTCGGGGTCACCCGGATGGCGCCGGTCTTGTAGACCACGAGCATGCCGAAGAACACGCCGATGGTGCCGAGCACCGCCTGGCTGATCATCACGCCGGCGTTGGCGCCGGACACGATGACGTTGGCAAAGATGAACGAGACGGCGCCGACGAACAGGCCTTCCAGCGCCGCGTAGCTGAGCACGATGGCGGGGTTGTCCTGCTTACGCCCGAACGTGGCGACCAGCACCAGGGCCAGGCCACCAAGCGCACCAACGAGGGTGAACGGCATGGCCAGGGCCATGTTGGCCGACACCAAGAAGTAGGAGATGACGGCCACGACGGACAGCACAGCCAGGGTGATGCCGGTCTTGGTGACGACGTCATCGATCGTCATGGGCCGCGAGACGCCGGTCTGCGGCTGGTACTGCGCGGTATAGGGGTCAGCCTGGTAGGCGACCTGCTGGGCACCGGCGGCGCCGGTACCGAATTGTGCGTATCCGCCCTGCTGCTTGGGCAGCGAACGAAATACCGGGTTGCTGGTCTCCCGCACCGTCGGAATCCTCTCCTGGAAGTCGCGTAACGCACCGTCAACGAACGGCGACCGGAACCGGTTCCCAGGAAGTCCACAACATGCTTCCCGGCGTGTCCGGCGCTACGAAGCCTGACCTTACCTGTGGACGGCATCCGGCGGGTGACGATCCTGATCGGCCTGGTACTTTCCACCTGAGATTGGTAGGACATCCAACCTTTTAGCGACCGGAAGGACCTCGCTGTCGTGACGGCTGAATCCGACGAAGTCTTGACCCGCGTCGACGGTGGCATCGGCTTCCTGACGCTCAATCGCCCGAAGGCCATCAACTCGCTGACCCACAACATGGTCACGATCATCGCCAAGGCGCTGACCGACTGGGCGGACGACGACAGCGTGCGCGCGGTGGTCCTGACCGGCGCAGGTGAACGCGGCCTGTGCGCCGGCGGCGACGTCGTCGCGATCTACCACAGCGCCCGCGCCGACGGCGCCCAAGCCCGTCAGTTCTGGCTCGACGAATACCGCCTCAACGCACAGATCGGCAGCTACCCCAAGCCGTATGTGGCGATCATGGACGGCATCGTGATGGGCGGCGGTGTCGGCATCGCCGGGCACGGCAGCGTGCGGGTGGTGACCGACACCTCGAAGGTCGCGATGCCCGAGGTCGGCATCGGCTTCATTCCCGACGTCGGCGGCACCTACCTGTTGTCCCGGGCACCCGGCGGGCTCGGGTTGCACGCCGGATTGTCGGGCGTCCCGTTCGCTGCGGCCGACGCCATCGCGCTCGGGTTCGCCGATCATTACGTCCCGCACGAGGCGCTCGACGCGTTCATCGCCGCGATCGTCGCCGATGGCGTGGACGCGGCCGTCACGGCGTTCGCCACCGATCCGCCGCCGAGTCACCTTCTGGCCCAGCGACATTGGGTCGACGAGTGCTACGCGGGCGAGACCATCGCCGACATCGTCGCCGCCCTGCGCAACCACGACGAAGACGAAGCCCGCAAGGCCGCGGACCTGATCGCGTCGCGCTCCCCCATCGCGGCGTCCGTCACGCTGGCATCGGTGCGGCGTGCCGCCGGGCTCGACACTCTGGAAGACGTTCTGGTGCAGGAGTACCGGGTGTCCTCGGCGTCGCTCGACTCCCACGATCTCGTTGAGGGCATCCGCGCGCAGCTCGTGGACAAGGATCGCAACCCGACATGGAACCCGCCGTCGCTGGCGGCGGTGACCGACGAGGATGTCGAACAGTACTTCGCGCCGGCCGACCCGGACCTGACCTTCGAGGAGCACAAGTGAGCCCCCAAACGAGCTTTGAAACCATCCTGGTCGACCGAGACGAGCGGGTCGGCACCATCACGCTCAACCGCCCCCAGGCGCTCAACGCTCTCAACAGCCAGGTGATGGTCGAGGTCACCACGGCCGCCGCCGAATTCGACGCCGATCCCGGTATCGGTGCCATCGTCATCACCGGCAGCGCAAAAGCGTTCGCCGCCGGCGCGGACATCAAAGAGATGGCCACCCTCTCGTTCTCGGAGGTCTTCGACGCCGACTTCTTCGCAGCCTGGAGCAAGCTTGCCGCCGTCCGCACCCCCACGATCGCGGCGGTCGCCGGCTACGCCCTTGGCGGCGGCTGCGAGCTGGCGATGATGTGTGACGTGCTGATCGCCGCCGATACCGCGAAATTCGGACAGCCCGAGATCAAGCTGGGCGTGCTGCCCGGCATGGGCGGCTCGCAGCGGCTGACCCGCGCGATCGGCAAGGCCAAGGCGATGGACCTCATCCTGACCGGTCGCACGATCGACGCCGCCGAGGCCGAACGCAGCGGCCTGGTGTCGCGGGTAGTGCCCGCCGACGAGCTGCTCACCGAGGCCAAAGCCGTCGCGACGACGATCTCGCAGATGTCGCGTTCGGCCGCGCGGATGGCCAAGGAAGCCGTCAACCGGGCCTTCGAATCCACCCTGACCGAGGGCCTGCTCTACGAGCGCCGACTCTTCCACTCCGCCTTCGCCACCGATGACCAGACCGAGGGTATGGCCGCCTTCACGGAGAAGCGCACTCCGGACTTCACGCACCGCTAAGGTGCTGTCGTGAGCGCAGCCGAGCCGGAGCAGCCAGAACCCACCGAATCGGCGGTCGCCACCGAAGAGCCCCCCACGCCGCAGCCACAACCCGAGCCCAAACCGGACTGGTGGCAACGGCGCTACACCTTTACCGGCACCGCGATGGGTCTGCTGTTCCTCGGCCTTTCGCTCAGCCCGTCGCTGCTGCCGCGCGGACCGTTGTTTCAGGGTTTGGTCAGCGGCGCCGCCGGTGCCATCGGATACGGACTCGGCGTGTTCGCCGTGTGGCTGGTGACTTTCATGTTGTCGCGGCCCTCCAGCCCGCACCCGCCGCGGTGGGCCTGGCTGGTGCTCGTCGTCGTCGGCGCCATCTGGCTGGTTTTCACGATCTACTGGTTTCACGTCTGGCAGGACCACGTCCGCGACCTGATGGGCGTGCCACGGCTGAAGTGGTTCAACTACCCACAAGCCGGGCTCATCGGCGTCATCGCGTTGTTCGTGTTCGTCGAAATCGGCCAGCTGGTCGGCAAACTCGTCAGATATCTCGTACGCCAGCTGAATCGTTTTGCCCCACCCCGTGTTTCGTTCGTGGTTGTGGTCGCAATACTGCTGAGCCTGACCATCGCCCTGCTCAACGGCATCGTGGTCAGGGGCGGCATGAGCTTCCTGAACAGCACCTTCGCGTCGGTGAACGACGAGATGGATCCGAACAATCCGGCGCCCACGACGCCGCTGCGCTCGGGCGGGCCGGGCTCGCTGGTCGCCTGGGATACGTTGGGCCATCAGGGTCGGGTCTTCGTCGCCGGCGGCCCCACCGTCGAGCAGCTCACGAAATTCAACGGCACGCCGGGGGTCGAACCGATCCGTGCCTACGCCGGTAAGAACTCCGCCAAGAACATCAGGGCGGCCGCCGACCTCGCCGCCCGGGAACTGGAGCGGGAAGGCGGATTCAAGCGCAAGGTCATCGCGGTCGCGACGACGACGGGCACGGGCTGGATCAACGAGGCCGAAGCCTCCGCGCTGGAGTACATGTACAACGGCGACTCCGCGATCGTCAGCATGCAGTACTCGTTCCTGCCGAGTTGGCTGTCGTTCCTGGTGGACAAGGAGAACGCGCGCCAGGCCGGCCAGGCGCTGTTCGAGGCGGTCGACGCCCGGTTGCGCGCGCTGCCCGAGGCCCAGCGGCCCAAGATCGTGGTGTTCGGCGAGAGCCTGGGTTCCTTCGGCGGTGAGGCGCCGTTCCTGAGCCCGAACAACATCATCGCCCGCACCAACGGGGCGCTGTTCTCCGGCCCGACGTTCAACAACACGATGTGGGACGACGTCACGGTCAACCGCGACGACGGCTCGCCGATGTGGCTACCGATCTTCGACGACGGCCAGAACATCCGCTTCGCCGCACGCCCGGACAACCTGGGCCGCCCCGACAAACCGTGGGCCTACCCGCGGATCGTCTACCTGCAGCACGCCTCGGACCCGATCAGCTGGTGGAACCCGAATCTGCTGTTCTCCGAACCGGATTGGCTGCGCGAACCGCGCGGCTACGACGTGTCCGAGGACATGTACTGGATTCCGATCGTGACGTTCCTACAGGTATCGGCGGACATGGCGGTGGCCGTCGACGTGCCCGACGGGCACGGGCACCGTTATGTGCGCGACGTGGTCAACGCGTGGGCGGCGATCCTGCAGCCACCGGGGTGGACGGCAGAGAAGACGGATCGGCTGCGCGGAATCGTTCAGGCGCCGGAGTAAGTCGGCGTCAGTTCATCGAGCACGCCTGCCTCGACCAGCGCCTCATATCCACCGATGACGTCGGTGGCCCGGTGCAGACCGAGGTCCAGTAAGGCGACGGCGGCCAAGCTCGAGGTATAGCCCTGCGAGCACAACACCACCCATTCGACGTCGTGGTCTTTCGCTTGGGGCAGCCGGGCATCGCTGGTCGGGTCGCACCGCCATTCGAGCACGTTCCGCTCGATCACCAGCGCGGCCGTCGTCTCCCCTTCGACAGCGCGCTGGGCCGCCGGGCGGATGTCGACGAGAATCGCACCGCGACGCAGGGCAGCCGGGACTTCGCTGGCCTCCAATCGGCGCAGCCGCTCCCTCGCGACGGCCAGGATCCGATCGATTCGACTGCTCATCGGATCATTGTCCTTCAGGTTCGTCGGTCAGCTCCGTGCGCGTGCGGCGCAGCGTGTGGCGTTCAGTCACTTCGTAATACGACATCGCGGTCAGCGGGGGCGAGTAGGCGTGCACGCTCAGCGTCGCCGCGGTAGGCGGCGCAACGACGGGAGCCACGGTCGGCGCGCGGACCACGTCGTGCACCCAGCCCAGCGGAAACGCGGCCTGATCCCCCGCGTCGAGACGACGGCGATGCAATCGCTCACCGTCCCAACGATATTCGTGCAGGGCACCAGAAAGGACCGTGAGCGCACCCAGCGATCCGCCGTGATCGTGCAGTTCGGTGAAGTGGCCAGGCACCCAGCTGATCAGCCACACGTCGAGCTCTTCATCGGCATGGAGCCGGGTGAACCAGCGCTCGTCGGCCGGGGCTCCACCGGCGGGCAACAAGTCGTTGAACTGACCGCGCAGCACCTCATCGGCGTACTGGTCGGTGGCGCGCAACAGGTCGGGCAACCGCAACCGGGTCGGCGCGGATACCGCTGGAGCGGTGGAGGGAAAAGTGGCAAGGGAAAGGGCAGCACCCGAATACGGCATGACGAGGGACTTTCGGCGAGATTGCAGGGGCAAATCGGGGGGTCGGCTAGTACCGACAACACTCCCGAAACCCGGTGCGCTCCGTCATGGCCGCCAGTGTTGCATAGATTGATTCCATGCGCGGGTACCGATGTCGCTCCCTGTTCGCCGTCGCGGGCGTGGCCGCGGCGCTCACTGCGTGCTCATCGGGCGGCGGCGGGCACAACACCTCCACGACACCCGCACCGTCGAGTAGCGCGCAATCCTCGACCGAGGCGGCGCCCCCGTCGGGCAGCGTGGGGACGTCGCCGGGCGGCGTGACCACCCGAATTGACGTGCCCGCAGAATCGACTGAAGAACAATATGCGCAGGCCTGCATGGCCACCAAGACGTGGATGGAAGCCAAGGGCGGTGATCCGACGACGTTGGTCGAGCCGTTCCTCAAGGAACTGCAGACCACCGCGGCCGCCGGCCCACCGACGTTCAACAGCACGTGGGGCCAGTTGTCGGCAGCGCAGCAGGCCGCGGTGATCGTCGCGGTCCGGGCGGCCGCCGAGGGCGGCTGCTGAGCGTTCCAATCACGGTTAGCAAAAGTCACCTCGACGACGAGTTCCTGCCAGTCGCCACTCAGTTCCTGCCAGTGGAATTAATTGTCTGACCTCGCGGTTTACACCCTTGTAACTGGAAGAACAAGAAGAAGACGAGGCAATCGACATGACCAAGTTCGCAATCGCAACCCTGCTGGGTTCCGCGATGAGCGCGGTCGTTATCGGCTTGGCCGCTCCTGCGACCGCCGCCCCTAGCGGGTCCGGTGACGCCCGCCACACATTCGACTCGCTGGGATACACGGTGGGCACCGACAAGGTCGGCACCATCGACGCAGTCCAGCGCGACTAGCCGGCGCGCGACGACGCGCACCGACCGAAGGGCACCCCGCAAGGGGTGCCCTTCGTCGTTCCGGCTTGCCCAGGGTGAGCAGAATGGAGCGATGGCCGACCAATCCCCCACTGGACGAGTCGCACTTGCCCTCGGCAGTGGCGGCGCGCGGGGGTATGCGCACATCGGCGTCATCAACGAACTCCGAAGCCGCGGATACGAAGTCGTCGGTATCGCCGGCTCGTCGATGGGGGCACTGGTCGGTGGCCTGCACGCCGCCGGGTCGCTCGACGAATTCTCGGACTGGGCCAAGACATTGACGCAGCGGGCCGTGCTGCGCCTGCTCGACCCGTCGATCACCGCCGCCGGCGTGCTGCGCGCCGAGAAGATTCTCGACGCGGTGCGCGACATCCTCGGCGAGGCCACCATCGAAAGCCTGCCGATCCCCTACACCGCGGTGGCCACCGACCTGATCGCGGGCAAATCGGTGTGGCTGCAACGCGGACCGATCGACGCCGCAATCCGCGCCTCGATCGCGATCCCCGGCGTGATCGCCCCGTATGTGCTCGACGGCCGACTGCTGGCCGACGGCGGGATCCTCGATCCGCTGCCGATGGCGCCGATCTCCGCGGTCAACGCTGATGTGACCATCGCGGTCAGCCTGTCCGGGCCCGCTCCCGACGACGAGAACGCGCCGGCCGATCCCGAGGCCCGCGCCAGCGTCGAATGGCTCGGCCGGCTGCTGCGCAGTACGTCAGGACTCATGGACACCACTGCCGCGCGCTCGATTCTCGACACCCCCGCGGCACGCTCGATGTTGAGCCGGTTCGGCACCGGTTCGGAGTCCGAAGACGCCGCCGAGGATCTGGAAGCCCCGATCCCCAAGCTCGGCAGCTTCGCGGTGATGAACCGCACCATCGAGATCGCGCAGGCCGCCCTTGCTCGCCATCAGATGGCGGCCTACCCGCCCGATCTACTCATCGAAATACCTCGAACCGCTTGCCGCAGTTTGGAATTCCACCGTGCCGCCGAGGTCATCGACCTCGGGCGCGAGCTTGCCGCCAAAGCCTTGGACGGCTACCGCAACACTCTCACTGCAGAAACTCCGTGACCGCGGCAGCCACCCGGCGTCCTTGTTCGCGTCCGGCCAGCGCTGACGGGCGCCGGCAGCGCGGGTCGAGCAGGTTCGGGCCGAAGGCCGCCAGCGACTCGTCGTCGGCGAAGATGGCGAAGGTCCGTGCGCTGAAGGCCGCGATCTCGGCCGCGGTGCCGCTGCTGAACGGCGATGGCGTGGTTTCACTCGCCGGCACCAGCACCACGGCCGTCGCGCAGTCGCCGGCCACGGCGGTATGGACGGAGCTGGTGACGCCGCCGTCCATGTAGCGCCGGCCGCCGATGGTGACCGGTGGCCAGGTACCGGGCACCGCGCAGCTCGCGGCCACCGCGTCGACCAGTTCCACCCCGGACGACGAATCGAACACCACCAATTCCGCAGTCGCGGTGTCGATCGCGGTGATGCGCAGATCTTGTGCGGGCCAGTTGTGCGCAGGCAGCCGCCCCTCGATGACTTTCCTTCGGACCGGCTCGGCGACGGTCGGCGCGTTCAGCGCGACAGTGCCGATGCGCAGCAATTTCTCTCGGACGTCACCGGGTTGGGCCACCGCAGAGAGGAACAGCGCGGTGATCGCATCGAAATCGGCGCCGGAGTCGATCTCGGAGGAAGTATCGCCGGTCTGGGTTTCGAAGAGCTCCGCCAGTGACAGCGGGCTGCTGATCTGCGCGGCGACGGTGGAGCCGGCCGAGGTACCGACCAGGACGTCGGAGTCCAGCAGCGCCTGCGCGGTGTCCGGGGCTTCGTCGGCGATCCCCTGCAGGATGCCGGTTTCCCAGCCGATGCCGGCAAGGCCGCCGCCGGCCAGGATCAGGGCTCGTTTCGTCGTCACAGCGTGCGAGTCTGCCAGCTGCCGAGGTAGTCGGCGGCGTCGGTCTGGTGGGCGTGCTGTGCCCAGCCCAATGGGGTCGTCCCAAAGCGGAGGTCGACGAGGCTCGGGTCAGCTCCTGCGTCGAGGAGCCGGCGAATCAGGTCAAGGTCGCCGCTCCAGGCCGCGTGGTGCAGCGGCGTGGCGCCCTCGTCGTCGCGGATGTTCGGATCGTCGGGAAACTCTTGCTCGACCAGGTCGGCGCCTGAGATGTCGATTCCGTGACCGGCCAACAGCGCCAATCGCTGGGCGAAGCCGTGTTCGGCGGCCCAGTCGATCTGGCGCTGCCACATCTGGTGACGGGTTTCCATCGCCTCACCCAGGCGGCGTTCCCATGGACTCGGTCCAGCATCGGCGAGGCCGTGGTCGAACAGCAGCTCCAAGTGCGAGTCGTCGGGGCGGAACATCCGGTTGTAGAGGGTCTGCTGGTCGACGGGGTGTGCGCCGCGTTGCAAGAGCAGCAGCGCCAGGGCCGGCGCGAACCGGTGGCGCGGTTGACGACCCGGCCCCTGCTCGCCTTCGCCAAATACCCCGGTGAGCGCCGTGAACGGTGTCGCCATGGCCCGCCACAGATAGCCGGAGTTCGGGTCAGCGCCGGCGTCCAATAGCGAGACCGTCGCCGCGAGTACATCATCCTCGTTGCGCGGCAAGGAAATCCGCGAGTAGCACAGGTACAGCAGCGGAACCCAGCCGAATGGGCCGCCCGGGGTGGCGGCCAGATCGGGCTGGGCCTCGAGGTGGCGGCGTAACGCCACCGGGTCGGCAGCCGAGGCCGCGGCCCACACATGGTGTTGCGGCACATCGGGATTCGCCTCGAGCAGTTCGGTGGCCGCGTGCCAGCGTGGCGGGGCGTCGTTCTCGTCGTAGCGCAACGACGACAGCGAGCAGAACCGGTCGGCCATTCCCATGGCGTCGTCCTTGACCGCACCGGGGTCCACCGCGAGTTCCCGGGCGATCGCCAGATACCCGACAAGCGCTGGCCAGCTTTTGAATCCGTAGCTGCGGGCGACGGCGAATTGCGCGTCGTGCAACCGGAAGCGTGCCGGGTCGCTGCGTTGCAGGGTCCGGGCTTGCGAGCGCAGCCGCTCGAGGGACGGGTTGTCGGGCAGGGTGCTGGCCATGACGGCCTCCTCTCACGTGCCCTGCGTCCGCGAAGCCGGGCCGAGAAGGAGGTCGGTCAGGTATCAGTGGTCACAAGCAGGGAGGCTGAGCCTCTTCGAGCGGACGTCGGGCGATCCTGCACGCCCAACCGCACGTTACCAGCCACAGCGGCGTTCAGCGAGACCCGTTGTAGGCCCGGGCAACCCGGGTGACGAACTGGTAGACGCCGTCCTCGTCGGGAGCGAGCGGCCCTGGGCGGGCGTGCGGGGAACTTAGGCCCCGCTGGACCGATTCGCATGCCGTCCAGTCCTGCCGGTTGGTCAGGTCCCAGAAGTCAACGGCGTAGGACGGATCGAAATCGGGCTTCTCCAACGCCTCTTTCGGGAACGCCCAGGCGCATTCCACGTGGGTGCGGTCGACGGCCATCGGCGTCATCAGGTGCGTCATGACGTAGTCGGGGTGCAGGCTCACCAACAGGTTGGGGAATCCGACCAGATACATCACGGTGCGAAGTTCCTGTTCGGACAGGCCTTTGATCGCCACGCCTCCGCTGCGGCCGCTCAGCGACATGGTCTCGGCCTCGTCGATCATGCCCATCCAGCCGCCGATCCAGTCGCCGGGCAGGTTGAGGTTCTCACCACTGGTGGGCGGGCTGATCTTGGACAGTTCGGGGTGAATCGTCGAGCAGTGGTAGCACTCCTGGTAGTTCTCGACGATCACCTTCCAGTTGGTCGCCAGCTCGTAGGAGTGCCGCGCCACCACGGTCAGATCCTCTGGGCGGTACGGGCCGATGACGTCGTCCATGCCGGCGACGTGTTGGTCGAAATCGACGTCGCTGCCGCTGGGGTCGACGAACAGGTAGCCGTGCCAGTCCACGAGCCGTAGCTCGGCCAGGCCGAACTGGCCGGGGTCGAATCCGTCGATCGTGTCGAACAGCGGTGCTTTGCGCAGTTCCCCATTGAGCTTGTACGACCACGAGTGGTACGGGCAGACGATGCCGCGCCGCTTGGCGGTGGCACCGCACGCCAGCAGCTCGTGGCCGCGATGGCGGCACACGTTGGCGAAGGCGCGCACCGTGTTGTCGTCGCCGCGCACCAGCAAGGTTCCGTTGGCGCCCGAGCCGACGGCCTTCTGGGCGCCCACGCCGTCCAGGTCACTGGCGTGACCCACGCAGTGCCAGCCGGAGAAGATGTTGTGCTTCTCCCACTCGAAGACCTCGGCGTCGACATACGCCTCCCGCGGCAGCATTCGGGACTGCCCGAACGGCGCGAGGGAAGCGGCGAGATCGCCGGCAGGCACCGGCGCCGGGGTCTGTTTGAACATACAGTCAGACTAGGCCTCGCCCGCGAACGCGGCAATCCCGGCACCGGCGGAGTCGTCGCCGCGAGTCATCCGGCGATACACCAGATATCCGACGGTCACCGCGACCAAGGCCGCCAACAGCAGCAGGGTGGCCAGCGCGTTGAGCGCCGGGGTTGGCGCGGCACGGGCGGTGTTGTAGATCTTCACCGAGACAGGCTCGGTCGAGGCGTTCCCGGACAGGTAGCGCACCAGGACGAAGTCGTCGATCACGTCGGCGAACACCAACACCGTGCTGGCGAAGATCGCCGGGAACAACATCGGCACCGTCACCCGTCGCAACGCCTCCATCGGCGAGGCGCCCAAATCCATTGCCGCTTCCTCATATTGGTTGCCGATAGTGGCCAGCCGGGCGCGCACGAGCACGGCTGGGTAGGCGATCTGGAAAGTCACCAGCCCGATCACCTGCGCGGAAGTGCCCAGTCCAATCGGGAGCGCCAGCGAGGTCACCACGAACAGCAGCGCGACGGCCAGCAGCACCTCGGGAACCACGAACGACACCAGCATCAACAGGTTGGCGCCGGCGGGCAGCCGCCCCCGCCAGCGGTCGATGCCGATGGCGAACAGCACGCCGAGCGGCACGGTGATCAGTGTGGTGATCACGCCGAGCTTCAGCGTCTGCAGCAGGGCAGTGTGCAGCGAGGCGTCATGCCACACCGATTTGGTCGCGTCACCCCAGTACCAGCGAAACGAGAAGCCCTGCCAGTTGGTCCGCGACCTGCCGTCGTTGAAGGAGAAGACGACCGCGATCAGCACCGGCAGCAATGACCACACCAGATAGCCGAGGGTGACCGCCCGCAGAATGCGCGGCGGCCGCCACGGGTCCTTCCACCAGGCGATCGGACCTCTCATGTGGACACCTCGCCCCCGCGCGCGGTGACCCGCACGTAGTAGAACATCGGCAGCACGGTGGCAAGCAGCACCAGCATCACGAACGCACCGGCCTGCCCGGTCTGTCCCGGCGACTGCACGCTGTCGTTGATGAGGTTGCCGACCATCGCGGTCTTCGGCGAGGCCGACAGCATGTCGGAGGTGAAGTAGTCGCCGAGCATGGGCAGGCAGGTCAGCAGGATGCCGGCCACGATCGTCGGCCGGCACATCGGCAGCGTGACCCGCCAGAACGACTCGAATCGGTTGGCCCCCAGATCCCTGGCCGCCTCCAGGGTGGACTGCGGCAGCCGGTCCAGCCCGGCATACAGCGGCAGAATCATGTACGGCACGTAGCCGTAGACCAGGCCCAGCACGACCACCACCGGCTGGCCGGTCAGCCAGTGCACGTTGACATCGAACAGGCCACCGAGGCTGAACAGCCGATTGACCATGCCGTCGTCCTGAAGCAGGTTGACCCAGGCCAGCATTCGCATCATGTAGCTGATCCAGAACGGTGCGATCAACGCCGCGATCAGCACGCCGGCCCACCGGCCCGAGAGCCGCGCTGTGTAGTAGGCCACCGGGAAGGCGATCAGCAGGCACAGCACGCTGGCCAGCACGACGTAAAGCGCGGTGCGCAGCAGCGCGGGCCCGAAGACCCCGTTCTCCCCGACGATGTGGGTCAGGACGTAGGTGAACTGAGAAGGGTCCCACTCCAAGGGATTCCACACCGGAATCGAGGTGCGGAAGATCGGGTCGATCTGGCCGAAGACGATGGCCAGCACCACGTAGAGCGGGGCGAGGAAGAACAGCAGCAGCCAGACGACGCCCGGCATGGCCAGCAGGGGCCAGAGCCCACGATTACGTGTCCGCTTTGGCAGCGGCTTGGCTGGGGCCTCGACCTCCGCGAGGGTCACCGGGGTCAGGATCCCCCGGCCTTGAAGGCACGCCAAACATTGTGCCAGGCAGCGTCATTAGCGGTATCGAGCTCGAGCAGCCGGTATCCGGTGTCGAAGTATTCGGGACGCACGATCGCGCTCTTCAGGTTCTCCGGGACCAGCCCGTCGGCGACAAGGGAATCCGGGTTCAGCGACACCTGTGGCGGCTGGTAGCCGATCTGCTGGAAGTTCTGCTTGGCGACCTCGGGTTCGAGCATGTGATTGAGGAACAGATGCCCCAGCACGGGGTTCTTGCCGCCGCGCAGCAACACGATCAGGTCGTTGTCGACCAGGCCCTTGCCGTCGGACGGGAACCAGTAGCGCAGGACCTCGGGTCCGGTTCCCTCCGGCAGGTAGTTGACGGCGTTGACGATGTCGCCCGACCACATCTGGGATACGCCGATCTGGCCCGCGGGCAGGTCGCTGTACATCGTGACGGTGACCTTCGGCGAGGTCGCTTGCACCATCGCGGTGAGTTGGTCGCCGAGCTTTTTCAGGTCATCGGCCGACGAGGTGTTCACATCGGTGATGCCCAGCTTCAGCAGCACCATGGCCATCGCGGTGTGCCAGTCGTCGATCACGGCGGTCTTGTTCTTGTAGGCCGGATCCCACAGCGCCTCATAGGGATTCTTGAGTGCGCCGATGTCAGCGGGCACCTGGTCGTTACGCCAGCCGATGCCGGTGGTGTAGACGGTGTAGGGCACCGTGAACCGCCACTCCTGGTCGTACCAGGGGTTGGAGAAGAACGGCCAGACATTCTTGATGTTGCCGACGTAGCTGTGGTTGATCGGACGGACCAGTCCACCGTTGACCAGGCGGCTGATCTGGTCGTAGCTCGGGAAGTAGATGTCGTAGTCGACGTTACCGCCGCGGATCTTGGTGATCGCCTCGTCGGTGTCGTTGAACGTCGACACCTGCACTTTGACCGCGTATTTGTCCTCGAACGACTTGATCGCATCGGGCGCGATGTAGTCGGCGTAGCTGTAGAGCTGAAGCGTGGCGCCCTTCTCCGGTGCCAGCCCGTCAGCGATCGGCTTGTTGTCGCTAGGGATGTCCCACGTCACCGGATTCTTCGGCGACGCGATTTTCAGCGTCGGCGTCGAACTCGATTGCCCCCCTTTGGAACACGCATCGAGGAATGCCACGAGCGCGGGGGTTCCAGCAGCCAGTAGGGCGGCCCGCTGCAGGAACTGTCGACGATTCGGGCCGGGTCCTGTCGGTGCTGGCATCCGCGCCTCCGTGGTTTCGAGTCTGCTCGAGTCTTGTTTGTTCCTTGGACTCTGGCATAGACTGAACGCTCAGTCAATAGATGCAGCCGGCGCTTTTTCGCAGGTCCGCATAGCAATCGAGTGGAAGGTTTCCCCGTGGCTTCGCCGATTATCGAGAGCCCGGTTCGCGACGCGGTCGACCAGTTGATCGCCGATCAGGAACAGGTGTTCCTGACGCGCCAGCCGCGCAGCACCGAAATGATCAGCCGGGCACGCGAACACCTCGCCGGCGGGGCCACGTCGAACTGGCAGATCGCCCAACCGCAAGCGGTGTGGATGAGTCACGGCGCGGGCTCCAAGGTCTACGACGTGGACGGCACCGAGTACGTCGATATGCACGGCGGCTACGGCGCTTCCATCGCCGGGCACGCCCACCCGGCAATCGTCGAAGCAGTCAGCAGGCAGGTCCGCCGCGGCACGCACTTCGCCCAGCCGACAGAGGACGCCATCTGGATCGCCGGGGAACTGGCCCGCCGGTTCGATCTGCCGTTGTGGCGCTTCGCCAATTCCGGCACCGAGGCCACCATGGACGCCGTGCACCTGGCCCGGTCGGTGACCGGGCGAGACCTCATCATCAAGGTCGAGGGTTGCTACCACGGCCATCACGACTCGGTGCAGGTCTCGGTGCTGCCCGAGGCCGATGAGGTCGGCCCGCGCGAGCATCCGATCGGGGTGCCGGCCAACAGCGGTATCCCGGCGGCGATTCGCGACCTGGTGGTCGTGGTGCCCTTCAATGACCCCGAGGCCGTGGCCCGGGCGCTGGCCGAGCACCGCGGCGAAGTGGCGGCGATGATCGTGG
This sequence comes from Mycobacterium sp. RTGN5, assembly GCF_033804465.1. NCBI lineage: Bacteria > Bacillati > Actinomycetota > Actinomycetes > Mycobacteriales > Mycobacteriaceae > Mycobacterium > Mycobacterium sp. RTGN5. The sequence goes on along the minus strand of NZ_JAPZLA010000003.1, from coordinate 378,285 downwards.
AACCGGTGATGATGAACGCCGGCATCATTCCGCCCGACGACGGGTATCTGGCCGCGATTCGCGACCTGGTGCATGCCGAGGGCGCTCTGCTGATCTACGACGAGGTCAAGACCGGCTTCACCGCCGGACCCGGCGGGGTCACCGCGATGTCCGGCGTCACACCCGACATCGTCTGTCTGGCAAAGGCTTTGGGTGGTGGCATCTCGGTCGCGGCGATCGGGGGCAGCACGTCGGTGATGTCGGCGATCGCCGACGGTCGCTACGAGCAGGTCGGCACCTTCAACGGCAATCCGCTCGCGATGGCGGCCACCAGGGCCACCCTGTCCGACGTGCTGACGCCTGCGGCGTACACACGCATGGCTTCGCTGGCCCAGCGGCTTCGCGGCGCTTTGGAAGCGACAACGGCCGAACACGGTTACGGTTGGCACGTGGTGAGTGTCGGGGCCAAGGGTTGCGTGACATTCAAGCGCGACCCGGTCCACGATTTCCGCGATTTTCTGCAGATCGACGACCGGTTGGGCCACTTGCACTGGCTCATGCAGCACAACGGCGGTGTGTTCCTGCCGCCTTGGGGCAAGGTGGAGCAATGGTTGCTATCTGTTCAGCACGACGAGGCCGATGTCGACCGGTTCGCCGCGAACTTCGCGCGGCTCGCTCGGGCGGTGGCGGCCTGACCGCCTGGTGCGGGGACGGCCGCCGGTGACCGGCGGCGCGATCCGGCTGCACCAGCTGGCGAAGTCGTTCGACGGGGTCCCCGCCGTGACGGGTATCGATCTGGACATCCCAGCGGGGCAGTTCTATTCGCTTCTCGGCGCATCCGGCTGCGGCAAGACCACCACCCTGCGGATGATCGCCGGGTTCGAGAAGCCCGACTCGGGACGCATCGAACTCGACGGCCGTGACGTCGCTCAGGATCCGCCCCACAAACGTCCGGTCAACACCGTGTTCCAGACCTACGCGCTGTTCCCGTTCATGTCGGTGTGGGACAACGTCGCGTTCGGTCTGCGCTACCAGAAAACCCCCAAGGACGACATCAAGCGCCGTGTCGGCGAAGCACTCGAGCTGGTCCGGATGAGCGGGTTCGCCAAACGCCGGCCCACCCAGCTTTCCGGCGGTCAGCAGCAGCGCGTCGCCTTGGCGCGCGCGCTGGTTCTGCAACCCAGGGTGCTGCTGCTCGACGAACCGCTCGGCGCACTGGATGCCAAGCTGCGCAGGCAACTTCAGCTCGAACTGCGCGCCGTGCAGCGCGAGGTCGAGATCACCTTCGTCTACGTGACCCACGACCAGGACGAGGCGCTCACGATGAGCGACCAGATCGCCGTGCTAGCCGAAGGGCGCGTCGAACAAGTCGGCCCGCCGCAAGAGATCTACTCCGCCCCGGCCACCACGTACGTGGCCGGATTCCTCGGCGCGGCAAACATTTTCGACGCCGACGTGCTGGAGAGTGACGGCGGCTCGGCGCTGTGCTTGGCGCTGGCGACCAGACTCGGCGCCGCGGTGGACAATTCCTGCAAGCCCGGCCCGGCGGCCATTGTCATCCGGCCGGAGCGCATCACGCTGCAGTCCCCCGACGATCCGGTGTCCGCCGGGCACAACGCGATCAGCGGCACTGTGGCCCAGGTCGTCTATCACGGAGCATCGACCCAGGTTCACGTCAACGTCGGCGAGGCATGCGCGCTCGTCGTCGACGTCCCCAACCAATCCGGTCCGGGCTCGGTCGCCTACGACGCCGGGACGGCCGTCACGTGTGTGTGCACCAAAGACGCGGTGCGAGTGCTGGCCCGAAGTGCGGCGGCGGTCATCAAGGATCCGGCGGCAGAGCTCGTCGCCAGCCCGGTCTAGCGGGACCGGCGGCCGCGACCGGCCGCCACCGGACGGCGCTTCTCCGGCGGCAGATTGAGCTCACGCTCGGCGAAGCGCATCGCGATGTCGTAAGCCACCTTCGAATCGACCTCCGGATCCTCCAGCGCGACCTGAATCGACAAACCGTCCAGCAGCGCCGAGAACTCCAGGGCGAACATCCGCGCGTCGACGTCGGATTCCAGCTCGGCCGATTCCACCGCGTCGACGATCATCCGGCGCCAGAGGGCGTCGAGCTCCACCCGGCCGGCCTTGACCTCGTCGTGCCGGAAGGCCTGCGCCCACAGGTCGAACCACAGCCCCCAGGCGCCGGGGATCTCGTTCTCCGCCTCCGGAACGCAGGTCCACTGGATCAACAGCGACAGCCGGTCGCGTAATGACGGCACCTCGGCCAGCATCCGCTCGGCCGCCTCGTAGAACGATTCCTCGGAATAGCGCAGTGCGTCGACGAGCAGCCGATCGCGGGTGCCGAAGTAGTAGATGACCAATGCCGAGCTGACCCCGGCCCGTTTGGCGACGTCGGAGATTCGGGTCTCGCCGAACCCGCGTTCGCAAATGAGCTCCGCTGCGGCGCGCAACATCTGAATGCGCCTCGCTTCGTTGTTCTCCGTCGCGGGTGCGGGTTCTGCCATCTCGTCGTACTCCCCTTCAGCGATGCCTGCGCTGGCACTTGTTGAAAGCCTAACACTTGGTTAGATTGAACAGTCAGTCAAAGATGCCCGTTCGGGGCAGACGAAAGTAGAGCGCCATGTCGAACACCTACGACGCCATCGTCATCGGCGGCGGACACAACGGACTGGTCTCGGCCGCCTATCTCGCACGCTCGGGCGCCAAGACCGTGGTTCTGGAGTCGCGAGGTGCGCTGGGCGGCGCCGCCACCACAGAGGCGCCGTGGGAGGACGCACCACACCTTCGGGTCACCCGACTGTCGTACGTGATGAGCCTGATGCCGCCGACCATCGTGAACGACCTGAGCCTGGAGCGCCACGGCTACAAGGTCCACCCGATGGGCCCGTACTACCAGGCATTTCCCGAGGGCGGCTCGCTGACCATCTACGAGGACGACCCTGCGCGCACCCATGAGCAACTGGTCAAATTCTCCAAGAAGGACGCCGACACCTGGCCCAAGTGGAACGCCTGGCTGGAGGGCATCGCCGATGTCATGGGTCCCCTGCTGACGCAGGTGCCACCCAACATCGGTTCGCGCAAGCCCGCGGATCTTTTCGAGCTCGCCAAGCTGGGCTGGAGCCAGCGAGGAATGACGACGCGGATGATGGGCGACGTCACCCGTCTGCTGACGATGAGCATCGCCGACCTGCTCGACGACTGGTTCGAATCACCACAAATCAAAGGCGCGCTGGCGGTCAACGGGGTCATCGGAACCTGGGCCGGACCCTATGAGCCCGGCACGGCCTACGTGATGGCGCACCACTCCATCGGCGACGTCGGCGACGGCCAGCTCGGCAGCTGGGGCTACCCCGAGGGCGGGATGGGCGCGGTGTCCGAGGCCATTGCCCGGTCGGCCCGAAGCTTCGGCGCCGAGATCCGCACCAAGGCCCGGGTGTCCCGGATGATGGTGCGGGGCGGCCGAATCGAGGGCGTGGTACTGGACAACGGTGACGAGATCCGGGCGCCGCTGGTTGTCACCACGCTGCACCCGAAAATCGCTTTCCTGGACCATATTCCGCGCAACGAGTTGCCCGCGGAGTTCGTCACCGACATCGAGCACTTCAAGACCCGCAGCGGTGTGGTCAAGATCAACCTGGCGTTGGGCGAGCTGCCGAACTTCACCGCCGATCCCAGCGATGGGCAGGCCGAACACCACACCGGCTCGGTCGAGATGGCGCCCACGATGGAATACATCGAGGCGGCGTTCCAGGATGCCCGCGTCGGCAAGCCCGCATTGATGCCGTTCAGCGACGGCGTCATCCCGACGACCCTCGACAAGACGCTGAATCCCGATGGCACGCACATCATGTCGCTGTTCACCCAGTGGGTGCCCGCAGCCTGGGCCGACGCTCCGCACACCGAGGAGCTCGATGCCTACGCCGACCGGCTGATCGACCTGTACGACCAGGTCGCCCCCGGCTTCAAGTCCTCCATCCTGCATCGCGACATCGTCGGGCCGCATGAGATGGAAGTGGAGTACGGGTTGATCGGCGGCAATATCTTCCACGGCGAGTTGTCGCTGGAGCAGCTGTTCCACATGCGGCCCGCACCGGGCTACGCCGATTACCGCACCCCGATCTCCGGTCTGTACAACGGAAGCTCAGGCACCCACGCCGGCGGCGGGGTCTGCGGCATCCCCGGCTGGCAAGCAGCGAAAGCCGCACTGGCAGATACCAAAAAGAAGCGATTCCGCAAGCGATGACCGGCAGCCGCCGGGCGGCCGTGGCCGCGATGCTGGGGGCCCGCTCGGTGGCACTGCTCGGGGCCAGTCCGAGGCCGGGCAGCTTCGGCGAGCGGATGATCATCGAGGCGCGCCGCAGCTCGGCGCGCATGCATTTGGTCAACCCGCGCTACGACAGCATCGACGGCATCGCCTGCGCGCCGTCGCTGTCCGCGCTCGATGAGCCGGTCGACTTGGCGCTGCTCGGCGTTCCCGACGCCGCCCTGCTCGACGAGCTGAAGGCCGCCGCCGCGGTTGGGGTGCGGTCGGCGATCATCTTCGGTTCCGCGCACGGCGCCGCGCTACGCCAGGCGGTCACGGAGACCGCTGCTGAGGCCGGGATGGCGGTGTGCGGGGCGGGCTGTATGGGCTTCGTCAACAACGCCACCGGACTGCGCGCACTCGGCTATCTCGAGCCCGATCCCCTACCGCGGGGCGGTGTTTCGCTGGTGACGCATTCCGGATCGGCGTTCTCCACCCTCCTGCGGGCCGACCGCGGGTTCGGCTTCCGGTTGGCGGTCTCGTCGGGTCAGGAACTGGTCACCGACACCGCCGACTACGTGGACTACATCGTCGAAGACCCGGACACCACGTTGATCGCGCTGCTGCTGGAGACCCCACGGTCGGTGGGCCGGCTGCGGGCCGGGCTGCACCGCGCCGCTCAGCGCGATATCCCGGTGGTGATCCTGCCGGTCGGGCACTCGCCGCGCGGGCGCGCCATGGTCGCCGCGCACTCCGGCGCACTGGCCGGCGACGCCGCCGGTTGGCACGCGTTCTGCGCCGACACCGGCGCAGTCCGGGTCTCGGATATGGCCGAATTCGTAGACACCATAGAACTTTTCGAGGCGGGCCGGCGCCGCCGACCCGGGTCGCACGGGATCGCGACGGTGCACGACTCCGGGGCCGAACGGGCGCTGTGCGCCGATATCGCCCATGATCTCGCCGTGGACTTCGCCGAACTGGCCGCCCCGACGCTGGCCGCCGTCGGCGAGCTGCTCGATGAGGGGTTGGCTCCCGGCAATCCGCTCGACGTCTGGGGTACCGGCGCGGACACCCGCGACTTGTTCGGCAGCTGCCTGCGCGCTCTTGTCGACGATCCCGGTGTGGCAGTGACCGCGCTGGCCGTCGATCTGGTCACCGAGTTCGACGACGACACCGCCTACGCCGACGCCGTCCTGCACATTGCGGCCAACAGCGATAGCCCGCTGGCGGTGCTGGCGTCGGTGCCATCGGCGATCGACGCACCCACCGCGAAGCAGCTGCGCGGCAACGGCATTCCCGTGCTCGAAGGTGCCCGCAGCGGTATTGCTGCGTTGGGCCATCTCGCTCGCTGGCCGCAGCCGCTGCCGGCGCAGTCCCCCTTCTTCGATGGCGAGCGCGCCCAGCGCTGGGCGGCCAGGCTCGCCGAGCCCGGCTGGGACTCTCCCACCGCCTTCGCTCTGCTCGCCGACTACGGCATCCCGGTGACGCGCTCGCGCGCCGCTGCGGATGTCACCGAGGCGCTGGCCGCGGCGCAGGCGATCGGCTATCCCGTCGCGCTGAAAACTCAAGGCAGCGACCACAAGAGCGATGTCGATGGTGTGGTGCTCGGTATCCCCGACGCCGAATCATTGCGCGCCGCCTATCAGGAGATGGCGGCCCGGCTGGGATCGGACGTCAGCGTTGACGCGATGGCCCCTGCCGGCGTGGAGATCTCACTGGGCGTGGTGCGCGACGACAACTTCGGCCCGCTGGTCGTGGTCGCGGCCGGCGGCACGCTGGTGGAACTGCTGGCCGACCGCGCGGTGGCGTGCGCGCCGGTCACCCGAGAGGCCGCCACGGCCTTACTGCGGTCGCTGCACACCGCGCCGCTGCTGACCGGCTGGCGCGGCGCGCCGCCCGTCGACATGGACGCGCTGGCCGACGCGGTCGTCGGATTCTCGCAGCTGGCAATCGAACTCGGTGAACATCTCGACGCGGCCGAGGCCAACCCGGTCATCGCGTCGACCACCGGCGTGGTGGCCGTCGATGCCTTGGTGATTCCCCGCGCAACGACACCCCACCCCTCACCGAACGTCACGCTGGAGTGACGTTCGGCGTCGAGGATGACGCTGGTGTGACGTTCGGCGCTCAGAAAATCGCGTAGGCCTTGCGCAGGGTGTCGTGGATCAGCCAGGTGCCGGTCCAGCCGAGCGGGAAGACGGCCACGTCGCCGGCGCCCACCTCGCTGGGCTCGCCACCGTCGGGGGTGACGGTCATCCGCCCGGACACCACGTAAATGACTTCGTTCGTCTCGAGCGTCCAATGCGATGGGCCGGGGGCGCACTGCCAGATGCCGGCCGACTTGGTGCCGTCGACCCAGACCTCGAGACCGTGGGTCGCCATCGGGTCTCCGGTGGCCTCCTCCAGCGGGCCCCAGTCCTCGAGTTCGGCGTCGGACGCGTTGGCCAAAACGGTGGTCAGAACTGCAGCGGTCATGGGAGGGAAAACCTTTCGTTGTCAGGCGTGTTCAGGGAACGGTAGAGATATCGGCTCGGGCTCCAACCGGCTGTTTCCGTCGGCGTCGAAGCGATCCAACCCGAGGTCGGTCAGGTCCAGCCAGTCGCATTCACCCTTGAGCGTGACGTCGGCGGCCGCCTCAGCGACCGCGGGGCCCCACATCATGCCGTGCCCGGCCGCACAGGCCACCACGGTGCCGTCTATCGCACCGTCGTCGGTCAGCAGTGGCCCCAGGATCGGCAGGTGGTCGTTCGTGTAGTCGATCGTCGCCGCCCACGTCCGCCGAAGTCCCAGTCCGCGGATGGCCGGGAACAGCGTCTCGATGCGGGCGAGCGCCTTCTGGTAGTAGGTCCAGTCGAATTCGGTGGCCGCACCCGGCTGCTCGGCGGGGTTGCTCATCCCCCACAGCACGCCGCCGTATTCGCCTGGCCGCCAATAGATTCCCTCGCTGACGTCGAACACCATCGGCAGCTCGTCGATGTTGGCCTCGCGCAGCGGTTCGGTGACCACGACCTGGTGCCGGGTGCCGCCGGCGGGGATTCGCCCGCCTGCGGTCACGCCGACCTCGCCGAGTAACGGCCCACCGGTGAGCACCACCCGGTTGGTGTCGATCGGCCCGTCGGCGGTGTCGACGCCGATGACGCGGCCCTTGGCCACCCGCAGACCCGTGAAGGCACAACGCTCGCGGACGTCGACTCGATGCGCGGTCAGCGCCGCGGCGTAGGCCAGTACGTTGCGCGGGGCGTTGATATACCCGTCGCCGGGCGCATACGAGCCGCCCGCCGTCACGCCCGGTGCCAGACCGGTATCTCGGTCGTCGATATCGGCACTGGACAACCACTCCACATCCAGTCCGAGCCGGTGCTGCAGCGCGATCCGTTCGTGCGCCTGTTGCACTTCGCCGTCGGTGAAGCACGGCATCAGGTAGCCCTGCGCGACGAACCCGCAGTCCAGCGGATAGCGCTCACGGGAGGCGGTGTAGAACTCCTGGCTGCGCAGGCCGAGGCGGATCGCGGTCTCCGTGCCACCCTGAGCGCGGACCATGCCGGCGGCCCGGCTGCTGGCACCGTCGCCGAGCGTCTGGGCTTCGAGCAGCACGACGCGGCCGGCCCCGCGTTCGGCGAGTTGGACCGCCGTCCACGCCCCGACCGTGCCACCACCGACCACCACGACGTCCGCACTGCGACTGCTGGTCATACCTCAAGACCGTGACATAGACTGAACGCTCAGTCAATAGCCTCCAGCGAGCAGAGAGCACTGCGAATGTACGGGTTGACAGCCGAAGACCGACGGATCCGCGACACCGCACGCGAGTTCGTCGAGACCCTGATCCCCTACGAAGCCGAGGCCGAAATGGCCGGCGGCCAGCTGCCCAAGGAGCTGACCGCCGAGCACCACGCCAAGGCCATCGAGCTGGGGCTCTATGCGACCAATATGCCTACATCGGTCGGCGGTCCGGGATTCACTGCGCTGCAACAGGTTCTGGTGCAGGAGCAGGTGGGCCGGGTCACCAACGCGATCGCCTGGGTGCTGCATACGCCACCCCAGTGGTGGGCCGAGGTGGCCACCGACTACCAGAAGCAGCGCTGGCTGCTGCCCGCGGTGCGCGGCGAGAAGCACGAGGCCTACGCGATCACCGAGGAATTCGCCGGCTCGGACGTGTCAGCGCTGGAAACCACGGCCCGTCGCGACGGCGACGACTACGTCATCAACGGGATCAAATGGCACGTCACGTCGTTCAACCTGGCCGAGTACGTCTTCGTCCAGGCCGTCCTGGTCGGCGGCCCGCACGAGGGTGACCATGTCCTGCTCGTGGTGGATCTGCCGTGGCCCGGGGTGGAAGTGGTGCGGACCCCGCATTACTCGCACAACATTCCCGACGAGCATCCGATCGTGTCGTTCACCGACGTGCGGGTGCCGGCCAGCCATCTGGTCGGCGCCGAGGGTGAGGGCATGACGTTCACACAGGACTGGTTCCGCTTCGAGCGGCTCATGGTGGCCTCCCGCTGTGTGGGCGCCGCCCAACGCCTGGTCGACGAGATGACCACGTTCGCAACGGATCGCATCGTCGACGGCAAGCCGCTCGGCGAGCACCAGCTGGTGGCCGGCATGCTCGCCGACAGCGCCACCGAATTGTTCGCCGCCCGCAGCCTGCTCTACGAGGTGGCCCGCGGTATCGATACCGGACTGGATCGCAAAACGCTGCATGGCCAGGCCTCGATGGCCAAGCTGTACTGCTCGGAGATGGCCGGGCGGGTCGCCGACCGCGCGGTGCAGATCTTCGGCGGGCGCGGCTATATGCGCGAGAACGTGGCCGAGCGGATGTTCCGCGAGCTGCGTGTGGAGCGAATCTGGGAGGGCGCCAGCGAGATTCAGCGCATCATCATCGGCCGCCAGCTGATGCAGCGCGGCCCCGCGGCGATGCTGGAGTCCTAGCGCAGCAGGTAGTCCGACAGCGTTGCCAACGCCTGATTGGCATAGCCGCGCCAGATTCGGGCGAACACCGGCAACACCGGAGCGGTCAGCGCCGACTTCGGGTGCAGAGTCCATTGCCACGTCACCTTGGTGCCGGTGCCGTGCGGGCTGAATTCCCACACGCCCTCGACGTGGTCGATCAGCGGCGACATCGCCCCTCTGACATCGGTGAGGGTGTAGCCGAAGGCGTGCGGCGCATCCACCCGGGTCAGCGTCTCCCGCATGCCGCCCCCGCCGACCAGGGCGACGTCGCGGGTCTGACCGACCGCCGACCACTCACCGGCCTGGTTGTGCACGGCCTTGATCGGGGGAATGGGTCCATACCAGCGGTGGAACAACGTGGGCAGCGGCAGCGGCAGCGTTTTGGTGAACGCGTCCGATACCGCCACCGGAATGGCGCGGGACTGCTCGACGATGACGGGGTGAGCCATCTCGCCGATGATAGTCAGCGCGACAGCTGCGGCGCCGCGCGTCCGGTGATGAGTGGCAGGTCGAAGAAGCTGGCGATGCCCGGCTCAGCCGCACACGTCGCGGGAATGCTGTTGACGCAGTGCGCAGCGGTGGCCACGACGCCCGGGTTGCTCAGCAGCCCTTCCTCGACGCTTTCGGGCTGCCAGCCCTTGACTGTGACGAAGGTGTTCGGGTTGCCCCGCACCTCCATCTCGTAGCGCTCCCCCGCCGGGCCGAAAGACCATGCGGGGTCCATGTTTTCCTCGCCCATCAGCCAGTTGACGGTGATCCGGACGACGACGGTGTTGGTCACCACGGCATCCCAGTGGAACCGTCGGCCGGCGACCTGACCGGGTTCGATCACGCCCATCGGCGAGTCGATGGGCGCGGTCGCCACCGCGACCTCCTGGGAGGTGCGGATCTGGGGTTCGGCGGCGAACCCCAGACGATCGATGATCAGCCGAACCGATTGGAAGAAGCCGCCGTTGAGCAGCTTCTGCATGGGGCCGGTCAGCGCACTCTCCGGTGTGCCGCCAAATCCCATCACGTGGCGCAGCACATCGGGGGCGCCATAGGTACGCAGGTCGGAATACTCCTCGGCGCGCACATACGTCACGCCAGTGGACATCACCGAAAGCAGCAGCGGGAACAGCTCAGTGGCCGCACCCGGGCCGATCCCCGCGCCATGCAGGGTGACGTTGCCCTCGAGCGCCGCCGCCAGCAGCGGCGCGGCTTCGGATTCGCTCGGGTAGAACCAGCCGACCGGGCTGACGACGTTCTTGCCCGAGCGCAGGAGCGCGGTCACCTCGTCGAGGTTGGGCAGCAGCGGCGCGTAGATCACCGCGTCGGCGTCCAGCGCGAGGATGTCGTCAAGGCTGTTTGTTGCCGTCACCCCCAGCGGTTCGGTGCCGATGATCTCGCCGACGTCCTTGCCGGCCTTGTCGGTGGAATGCACCCAGCAGCCAGCTAGTTCGAGTTCGGGATGTTCGAGTATGCCCTTGATCGCGGCCACCCCGACAGAGCCGGTTGCCCACTGCACGACCCGCAACGCCATTGCTGCTCCTCCGGGAAAACTAGAACAGGTTCTAGGCGGTCTACACTAGCGGGATCGTCAGTGGGGACGGAAGGAATTGCCATGCCGAACAAAGTTTTCGTCGTCGGGGTCGGAATGACCAAGTTCGAGAAGCCGGGCCGCCGCGAAGGCTGGGACTACCCCCAGATGGCCAACGAATCGGGCAATAAGGCGCTGGCCGACGCCGGCATCGACTACTCCGAAGTGCAGCAGGGCTTCGTCGGCTACTGCTCGGGTGACTCCACCTCCGGGCAGCGCGCGCTCTACGAGCTCGGTATGACCGGCATCCCGATCGTGAACGTCAACAACAACTGTTCGACGGGCTCGACCGCGCTGTACCTGGCCGCGCAGTCCATCCGTGGCGGGCTTGCCGACTGCACTATCGCCCTTGGCTTCGAAAAGATGCAACCCGGCTCGCTGGGCGGGGGCGCGGACGACCGCGAGTCGCCGCTGATGCGCCACATCGTCGCCCTCAACGAGACCGACACCATGGCATTTCCGGTGGCGCCGTGGATGTTCGGTGCGGCCGGCCGCGAACACATGAAGAAGTACGGCAGCACTGCCGAGCATTTCGCGAAGATCGGTTACAAGAACCACAAGCATTCGGTGAACAACCCGTACGCGCAGTTCCAGGAGGAGTACACCCTCGACGACATCCTGGGCGCGAAGATGATCTCCGATCCGCTCACTAAGCTGCAGTGCTCGCCGACATCGGATGGCTCGGGCGCGGCGATCGTCGTCAGCGAGGCGTTCGTCGACAAACACGGATTGGCTGACCAGGCCGTGGAGATCGTCGGGCAGGCGATGACCACCGACTTCGCGTCAACCTTCGATGGCAGCGCGGCCAACATCATCGGCTATGACATGAATGTCAAAGCCGCACAACAGGTTTACGACCAGTCTGGCCTCGGTCCGGCCGACTTCCAGGTCATCGAGCTGCATGACTGCTTCTCGGCCAACGAACTGTTGCTTTACGAAGCCCTTGGCCTGTGCGGCGAAGGTGAGGCGCCCAAGCTGATCGACGACAACGACACCACCTATGGCGGACGCTGGGTGGTCAACCCGTCGGGCGGGCTGATCTCCAAGGGCCATCCGCTGGGCGCGACCGGCCTGGCGCAGTGCGCCGAGCTGACCTGGCAGCTGCGCGGCACCGCCGACAAGCGTCAGGTGGACAACGTCACCGCCGCGCTGCAGCACAACATCGGGCTGGGCGGTGCGGCCGTAGTCACCGCCTACCAGCGCGCGGAACGCTGACACCCCTCGCCGAGATCGACGAAAAGGCGCGATCTACTCGCACTTTCGCGCCCGTTTGTCGGTTTGGGCGCTAGAGGTGCGTGACGTCGTACACCTCGTCGGCGTGCCGGGCCCGGATCGTTTTCTTGTCGTACTTGCCGACGCTGGTGCGCGGAATTTCGTCGATGAACGTCCACCGCTCCGGCAGCCACCACCGAACGACCTTGTCGGACAGGAAGTTCCGTAGCTCCTCCGGTGACACCTCGGCGCCCTCGTGGAGAACGACCGCAGCCAGCGGACGTTCCTCCCAGCGTTCGTCGGGGACGCCGACCACCGCGGCCTCCCGCACCGCCGGGTGGGCAATCAGGAGGTTCTCCAGCTCCACCGACGAGATCCACTCGCCGCCGGACTTGATGACGTCCTTGGCGCGATCGGTCAGCGTGATGTACCCCTGCCCGTCGATACGGCCCACGTCACCGGTGCGCAGCCAGCCGGACTGGAACTTCGACTCGTCGGTGTTGCGGTAGTAGGAGCCGGTGACCCACGCTCCGCGAACCTCCAGTTCGCCCACCGATTCGTCATCGTTGGGTAGCACCGCACCCTCGTCGTCGACGATGCGCGTCTCGACCCCGCACATCGGCCTGCCCTGCGTGCCGCGGATCTCCCACTGCTTTTCGGTGGACAGGCCCGGTGGCGGCCAGGCCAGCGTGGCGATCGGCGAGGTCTCGGTCATCCCCCACAGCTGGCGAATCTCGACGTCGAACTTCTCCTCGAACGCCTGCATCAGCGACACCGGCACTGCGGACCCGCCGCAGGACACCAGACGCAACGACGAAATGTCGTGGCCGGGGTTGCGGTCCAGATGATTCATCACGTCGTTCCAGATCGTGGGCACCGCCCCGGCCACCGTCGGGCGCTGGGTCTCGATCAGGTCCACCATCGACGTGGCGTCCATGAAGCGATCCGGCAACACCAGATCGGCGCCGGCCATCAGCGCCGCGTACGGCAAACCCCAGGCATTGGCATGGAACATCGGAACGATGGGCAACGCCTTGTCCGAGAAGCTCAGACCCAGGGCGTTACCACTGCAGACCGCCATCGAGTGCAGGTAGTTCGACCGGTGGCTGTACACCACGCCCTTCGGATTGCCGGTGGTGCCGCTTGTGTAACACATTGCGGCAGCCGAATTTTCGTCGATATCCGGCCAGTCGAACTCGTCAGATTCGGCGGCGGTGACCTCGTCGTAGCGCACCACCCGCTTGCCCGACGCCTCCAGCGGGCCCAGGTCGCCGGAGCCGACGACGATCACGGTGTGCACGGTCTCCATCCGCGGCAACACGGGAGCCAGGATCGGCGCAAGCGAAAGGTCGGCGATTACCACCTGGTCCTGCGCCTCGTTGGCCACGAACTCGATCTGTTCGGGGAAGAGCCGGATGTTCAGCGTGTGCAGCACCGCGCCCATCGACGGCACCGTGACGTAGGCCTCGAGGTGTTCCTGGTTGTTCCACATGAACGTGGCGACCCGTGCGTCGCCCTCGACGCCCAGGCGCCGCAGCGCGTTCGCCAGGCGGGCGGCCTGCTGGCCGACCTCGCGGTAGGTGGCGTGCCGGTAGCCGTCACCGGTCGCGGTGGTCACCGTCCGGTCGCCGTGGACGGCGACGGCGTAGCGCAGGATCGCGGCGACTGTCAGCGGAAAGTTCTGCATGGTCGACTGCATGGGCCCGAATCTATCGCGGCGACCATACTCACCGGGTGATGGTGCTGAAATCGATCGCCTTGTTCGTGCTGGCCGCGCTTCTGGAGATCGGCGGAGCCTGGCTGGTGTGGCAGGGTGTGCGTGAACATCGCGGCTGGACGTGGGCAGGCTTTGGTGTAATCGCCTTGGGGGCTTACGGTTTCGTCGCGACCCTGCAGCCCGACGCGCATTTCGGCCGGATCTTGGCGGCCTACGGCGGTGTGTTCGTCGCGGGATCGCTGCTCTGGGGTATGGCCGCAGACGGATTCCGCCCGGACCGCTGGGACCTGACCGGCTCGCTGATCTGCCTTTTGGGCGTGGCGTTGATCATGTACGCGCCCGGGCGAGGCTGACCGCGGACCGGCCCGGCCTAGCCGCGGGTTCCCGGTTGACCGGTATTGCCGTTGAGTCCACCGCGGCCCGGCAGACCAGGATTGCCGCGCAGGCCCGCGTTGCCGCCCTTGCCGCCCCTGTTCCGCCACGCGCCGCTTGCGCTGCCACCGCGGCCACCGCGGCCGCCTGTGCCACCCGCGCCGGGCGCTCCGCCGGAACCGCCGGCCCCGTATGCGCCACCGGCGCCGGGCGTGCCCACGGCTCCGGAGTTGCCGCCCTTGCCGCCGTTGCCGCCGTTGCCGCCGGTGCCACCATTTCCGCCGAGGCCGCCGACGCCACCATTGCCGCCGCTACCGGCGATCGCGGAGTTCTTCTTCTTGCCGGGTCCGGCGGACCGGGCGCTCCCGCCGGACCCACCGGTGCCGCCTTGCCCGCCGCGGCCGCCGGATCCACCGAGGCCGCCTTGCCCGCCGTCACCGCCTTGCCCGCCGTCACCGACATTGGCGCCGCCGTTGCCGCCGGCCCCACCGTCACCGCCGCGTGCGCCGGAACCGCCAATCCAGCCCCGGCCGCCGATGCCGCCTCGACCACCGGATTGAGCCGTCACGTTGTACCCGCGCCGCCCACTGCGACTCCGGCCGTTGATTCCGCTGCCCCCGGTAGAGCCACTCCGGGCGTTCTGCCCCGACTGACCCCAACCACCATTACCGCCGTTACCGCCATTGCCATACATCACGGCGCTGCCGCCGTTACCTCCACTGGCGCCGAGGCCGCCGTAGCCGCCGTAGCCACCATTACCGAAAACGCCTGCGGCGCCGCCATTTCCGCCCCGAGCACCCGCGGTGGTGCTGTTCCATCCGCTACCGCCATTGCCTACCAGCCAGCCGCCGGCGCTGCCATTGCGGGTGGATGACGTGCCGTTGGCGCCGTCGCCGATCATCTGCCGGCCCTGGCCGCTCGCGCTGGCGTTGACTACCGCCTGAATCACCTTGGGGTCGTTGGCCGCCTGAGCGACTTGGTCGCTGGTCATCCCGGTCCGGCTCATGATCGCTTGGACCACATCCGGCCTGTTGAGCAGATCGTGAGCCTGATCGGGGGTCAGTCCAGCAGCGGGGGCTGCCGCCGCAGCCGAGGCCGCCGATCGAGCTTGCACGGAGCGCACACTCGATTGCACGGGGTGAGGAATCAGCGGGGCGACGACGGCGGCCAGTTCCACCGGAGTCACAACTGTCCGAACTGGTGCCGCCGACACCAGTTCCGACGGAGTTGCCAGCAGGACGGCGGACACCGCCGCGATCGCAGTCGCAGTCAGCGCGATTCGGGCAGAGGACGATTTCGCCATGGAAGAACCTTCATCGGGTGTTTGTGGTGGTCAGAGTCGATCCGAAAGGAAGCTACACGATAGCCGGGAACCTCACCGGCTAACACGCAAAACCTTCATTAAATGCTATCCCCGCGCACCCATCGCCGGTTTGCGGTGCCCGGCCGGCATCTGTCATTGGCCGGAGACCAGCGGGAACGTTTTGCCCGTCGGCGGCGATGTAAGAGGAGGATGGGGACACGAGACGAGGAGGCGCGGCTATGCGGACCGCATTGGCACTTGCCGCAGTGGCGGTAGTGGGTGGCATCATCGCGGGACCGGCCGCGACGGCGTGGGCCGATGGTTCAGCGCAGAGCACGATCAGCCAATTACAGAGTCAGGGTTACACCGTCAACATCGACCGCATCGGCACCGGTCCGATGTCGAAGTGCTTGGTCACCAACGTGCGCAATCCCCAGACCCTCACCCAGTGGGTGCCCTACACGGGTCCGGGACGGGGAAATGACCGGACTATTCTGGTGCCGGTCGTGACCAGCCAGACGATCTCGGTGTCACTGGACTGCAGCGCGCACTAATCCAAGTCGACGCGAATGGTGAGTAGGTTGTCACCGAACGTTCGCACCCCGGCGCTATTCATCTTTGGAAGTTCGGCCAGCCTGGCCCGCGCATCGTCGGCGGGCAGCAGGGTGGCCGTGCCGCTGTACCAGCGGCCGCGAACGCGCACCCGCACCCGCGGGTCCGCCTCGATATTGCGGACGTACTGCGATCGGTCACCGAACTCCGATACCAGCCAGAACTCCTTGCCGGTCAGCCGTCCACCGAGCGGGGTGCGGCGCGGTTGCCCGGATTTTCGTCCGGTGGTCTCCAACAGAGTCTGAATCGGGACCAACCGCATCACGGGATTCGCGATGTGGCGCTGGACGAGGTTGACGGTGCGCTGCCGGGGAGTCAAAGCCATGACTCCATCGTGGCAGGCGACTCAGGATGCCGCGATAGCCAACTGCTGCGGCTGCGGCGCCGCCGTCTCCAGACGCATTGCGGTGATCACACCGTGGTAGTCGGCCGCGTACAGCCGGTTGCGCACCGGGTCGACAGCCAGGCAGGACAGCTGCGGGCCGAGGACGACGCTGTCGACGATCTCGTTGGTGGCGGTGCACAGCACGGCGATCTCGTTGCGGTCGACGATGTAGGCGCAGTTGCCACTGCGGCCGAGCACTAGCTGCGTGGGCACACCACCCATCGCCATGGTGTCGACGACGCGGGCGCTTGCGACATCGATGACGTGGATGGCGCCACCGAATTCGGCGTCCCACCCGGTGCCAAACACGGTGCGGCCGTTGGGCATAACTGCGATATCACCGATGGATCCGGCGATCGCGACGATGTCGCGGACCACGCGGTCTTCGGTATCGACGATTGCCAGCAGGCCACCGGCCGGTGTGGCCAGTGCCGCGAACAGGCGAGTGCCGTCGGCGCTGATGCACAGCGATTCGACGGAGGCGCCCGGCGCGGCCGGAATCTCGATGCTGGCGATCGTGCCGGTCTCGACGTCGACTACGGCGATGTCGACGATGTCGTCGTCGGTCCGTGCGACATAGAGGACATCGGCAGCCGGGCTGACCGCCAACCCACCGGCAGTCATCTCAAAAGTCTTGGCGGCCAACGGCACACCGGTACGGATGTCAACGGCAACGACGGCGTCCACCTCGTTCGAGGCGGCGCTCACGTAGGCGCGGTCGCCGACGACCACAGCACCGTACGGCTCGCTGAGCCCGTCGATGGTGGCGGTCACCGTCAGCGTGGCAGCGTCGATGACGCACACCACGTCGGCGCCGTAGTGCGCGGTGACCAGGTAGCGGCCATCCGGGCTGACGGACATGTCACTGACCGGTCCGTTTCCCGCGGCGAGCGTCCTGGCGACCGTGACGACGGGTGCCGCGATCGGCTCGGTCAGCGGCTCCAGTTCGGCGCCAGCCAGCAATTGCGGGAGCAGATCTCCCATCGGGGCGCGCCGGATCGTCGGCAGCGACGACAGCCACAGCGAGTGCGCAGCGGCGACCCGCTCGGCCACCGCCACACCGGTGCCCCCAAACACTTCCGTAACTCCCGTTGTGTTTGCCATGATCTAGTACCTCCGTCGGCCTGGATACGGCCGGACATTGTCTTTGGTCGTTGTGCGTTACCTGGCGGTAACTGCTCTCAGTCGAGTGTAGCTAGTGAATTCGCGGAGAATTCGCGGCTTTTCAGAAGTAATTCCCAAGCACCCCGCAGATCTCAGCAAGCACTAAGGCGAGGATCGTTATCAATTCGTTGCAAAGCCTCGGGACGGTCCCAAAAGTGCCATGTGACGTGCGCATACAGATGAATCCAAGTTCATGAATCACGTGCTTGAACGATGCGCGGGCTTAGATTTTCTTATCCCGCCAGAGTCAAAAGAGGCCGAAATCACAATGCCCCTGTCGCGTCTAAATTCCTAAGGAAATCCCTTAGGTTATTGACGGCATTGGCAGCCCTGAGCGACCAGGTAGTCGACCTCTCGATCTTGATCCCGATCAAGTTCGCTGATCGGCATGGTTAGCGAGCAGGCCTCAGCAATTCGCTAGTGGTCCAGATCACACCATCTGCTCGATGGTCTCGCGGTTACGCGCCGGATCACTGCCGAGAACATAGGACGGCTCGGTGTGGGCGACAGTTGTGCCATTGGCGACCCGCTGCTTGGCCTGCTTGAACTCCGGCAGCTGTCCCATCGCCGCCCCCGCAGTGTTGAGCGCCGCCCAGGTGACTGCGCGCCGGGCGGCACGCTCGATCGGGTGCGGCGGACGGTACGCGATCATGTCGGCCGCCCAGTCCGGCATGCTGTCGCGGATTGCCCAGTCGAAGAACTTGGCTTCCTGCGGGACGTCGGGATTCTCCATCAGGTTTCGCCCGGTGAACTGCGCGGCACCGTGGGTCAGGGCCAGCCGCGGCAGGTATGAGCGCAAGCAGTCGAGCGTCTCGTCCTTGGTCGCCGGCAGGTCGGTGCCACCCAGTGCGTGGCCGACCCGCACGAACTCGCCGTAGTAGCGGTCGATGTCGCGTAGCGGAGCCGGGTGGTAGAGCTCGTGCCCCGTCGCGATCCCCCAGACCACGGTCGCGTAGTTCCAACGCAGCCACTCGGGGTCGTCGGCATCGTAGGGCAGGCCGTCGGGACGAACTCCCTTGATGGTGTGGTGCATCGCTCGCACCGCCTGGGCCACCCGTTCGGCCGTCGCGGTGGACCCGTACGCGGTTCCGATGAAAAACGCCACGGAGTGGGCAAGCCGGATGCCGGAGCCCTTGAGATCGAGCTTGCCGGTGGGGTTGCCGTCCTCGTCGTGCTCGACGACCCGGGAATGGTCGGAGCCCATCCAGAAGATGCTGGGATCGAAACGTTCGATGAAGGCGGCGCACTGCAGTCCGAAGATCAGCGCCGGCGTGTGCGAATGCACGTGCCAGACGGCGCTGTCGGGACCGAACCAGCCCGGGTCGCCCTCGGGGCCGGCGAACTCCAGGCCGCGGAAGAACTGGCCCCTGATGTTCTTGTCGAAGTCGGATCTGACCTTGTGTTCGAGAAGTTGGTGCGGCAGCAGCAGTTTCATCTCGGCTGGCTCCTTTCCCGGGAGGCACGCATTTTCTGGTTACACCCGTAACCAAAATAGCATGGCGCCGGCAATCGGCCGGTATATCCTCAGCTCATGCCGAGTGCCACCCGGTGGGCCGGGGTGTCCCCTGCCGATCGCCAGGCCGAGCGGCGCGCACTGCTGGTTCGCGCAGCGTTTGGTTTGTTCGGCGACGGCGGTGAAGCCGCGATGTCGGTGCGGTCGGTGTGCCGGGCGGCCGAACTGAACACCCGGTACTTCTACGAGAGCTTCACCGACACTGACGCATTGCTGGGGGCGGTCTACGACGAGGTGGCGATCGAACTCGGCCGCATCCTGACGTCAGCGATGGTGAGTACCCGCGACGAACGAGCACGGCTACGCGCCGGCATCCGCGCCGTACTCGACTTCAGCTCGGCCGACCCTCGCCGCGGCAAGATCCTGTTCACCGAGGCCCGCACCAACCCGGTGCTGGCCGCGCGGCGCACTCTCGCCCAGGATCACGTGCGCGAGCTCGTCCTCGACGAGCAACGCCGGACTGCACCCGAATCCGACCGGGTGGCAACCGAAGTCGGCGCCGCGATGTATGCCGGAGCGATGGCCGAGCTGGCCCAGCAATGGCTGGCCGGCACCCTCGGCGACGACGTCGATGCCGTCGTCGCCTATGCCGTTCGGCTACTGCTCCCGAACTGAGCCCCAGCGGCGCGTCTGGCGCAATAGTCTTACGGAAACCTGAAAGGGGAGCACGCGCCGATGAACCCAGATGACGACCCCGAAAAGCGCATCCAGGAACTCGAACGGTCGCTGACCAACCAGGCCCAGACCAGCGAGCTGGGGACTAGCGGCCCGCCCGGTAGCTGGCCGCCGCCCCCGCCGCCGATACCGCCGATGCCGCCGGCCTATTACGGGCCGCCGATACCACCGCCGTCGGTGCCATCACCCTCATCCGGTATCCGTATCGGCTGGATCGTGTTGGCGTTGCTGGTGGTTGGGCTGTTCGTCGGCGGTGGCGCGATTGTGTGGAGCAACTTGTCCAATCGTTCGGCACCGGGGTTCCCGAGCAGCTCCGGCTCCGGTGGCACGTTGACCCCTGGCGCCAGGCCCAGCCGCAACACCCCCATTCCTCCTGGACCGTCCAGTCCACCGGCACCGGGTGGCAGCGTCACCGTGTCTGGGGCCAACGCGGACAAGACGATCGTGTGCAACGACAGCATCGTCACCATCAGCGGCATGGCCAACACGGTGTCGATCACCGGGCACTGCAGGTCGGTTGAGGTGTCCGGCATGAACAACGTCGTGGCGATCGATGTCGCCGACACCATCAATGCCTCCGGGATGGACAACAAGGTCACCTACCGCGCCGGCGCGCCGAAGATCACCAAGTCCGGGTTCGACAACACCGTCGAGGCGGGGTGAGGGTCAGCGCAGCGGAACGAACCGGGTCAGCTTGCCGGTCGTCTGGTGACGCGGGAGCGCGTCGACCACCGCGACGGTGATCTGCGGGCGCTGCAGACCGTAGCGCCGCACCGCGGCCACGACCGCGCCGGACAGGGCGGCGAGATCCGGATCGCCGACGACGAGGATGTCCGCACCGGTCGTCGTCTGGGCGACCTGATATTCGGTGACCCGCGGATCGGTACCCAGCACGTACCGAAAAGCACTGGCCGGCACCGTGATTGCACCGTAGGAGAAATCGTCGTCACGGCGTCCGGTGACGTCGGCGACCCGCACGAACGCACTCCCGCATGGGCATGGTTCAGGCAGGAAGGCGATCTCGTCGCCCAGGTCGTAGCGAATGAAGGGAAAGGTCCTGTTGGCCAGGCCGGTGGCCAGCGTGCGGGCCGCCGGTTCGTCGGGGCCGACCGGGACGCCATCGGCGTCGACGCGTTCGAGGATCACCTCGTCCTCGCAGACGTGCAGTCCCTCCCCCTGTCCGCAGCCGACCGCCTGAACACCGATCTCGGTTGAGCCCCAGAGGTTGTGGACGGTCGCGCCCCATGCCTGCACGATCGCTTCGCGGTCTTCCGGCAGCAGCGGCTCGGAGTTGGTGCTGACGCGGCGCGGCCGAATCGGGAGCTCACCGGCCAGGGTTGCTCGGGCGAGCCGGCCGATCACCGTCGCATACCCGACGAGGTGTGTGGGTGCAACCGCCGCCACGTTGGCCAGCACCTGCTCGAACGGCGCACCCGCCTCGATCACCGTGGTCTGCATCCCCGCGACGGTCGGCACATCGAACAGCGGCGTACTGGCATGCGGCGCAACGGCGGCGGTCAGGACGGCCAACCGGCTGTCCGTCGCCGGTGCGCGTTGTTCGTCGCGGGCCTGCATCCGCCAGGCGAGGCACGCAGCGCTGATGAAGAACGGCCAATCCCAGACGTAGACGCCGCGCACACCGCTCGACCCGCCCGAGCTGAAGACCTGTTGATCGTGCGCGGTGTACGAAAACCATTGCTGCTCAGCCAGAATCCGCTCGGCGGTGGCACGGTCCAGGTCCGGCACAGTGATCACCGCGTCCCATTCGGCCTGCGCCTGTTGTTTGGTCATGATCGGCGCCGAAGCCAGGTCCTCGATGCCGCGCAACCGTCGGCGGTGAAACGGCGAACGCTCCCGGGCGTAGGCCAGTAGCGACCGCAACCGATCGTCGCGATGCCGTTCGATTTGGGCGCGTGACCATTCCAGGCGACCGACATGGTCCCCGAGTGCCGCCGAGACCGCCGCCAGGTGTGCGGCGCGGACGCGTTCGTAGACAGAGCGTGGGTCGGACTCCCCCATCTACGGATCCGGTCCTAGTTCGCGCACACGTCGGGAGCGTCCCCGCGAACCGGCGCGTCGACGGGAAGGGTGTAGGTGAGCACCACCTGCGCGTCGGATGCCGACTCGTTGACCACCCGGTGCGGTACCCCCGCCGGGATGAACACCGCCTGCCCGGCACCGTAAGTCACCGGGCCGCAGGCGGTGGCGGTCTGCAGGGCCACCGACCCGCCGGTGATCACCGACAGCTCGGTGCCGGGGTGCGTGTGCCAGCCGCTGGACGCACCGGGCGGCAGCGCGAGGCTCTGGACGATCAGCGTCGTCGGCCCGTCGGTGGTGATCGACACCGGCGTCTCGGTGGTGCCCTTGGCGATGTCGGTGCGCGCGGCGTCGCCCTCGGGTGGGGTCGCCCCTGCGGTCGGGGCGGGTAGGGCCGTGCACAGTGCGACGGCGACGCCGACGACGGTGAGAAATCGGACGGTCATGGCACTCCTCGTCGTCGATGGTTGCGCCCCAGCCTGACCCACATCGCGTCGCGCCGCCAGTGATTCGCGGTTACCCGAGCACGCGGCCAGCCGTGGCGTTAGCGTGAACCGCACGCCCACAATCGGGAACCGGGAGGGGACCGCATGCCAACCAGATGGTTACGCCGAATTTCTCGACGAGGTACCGGCCGGGCAGCTGCCACGGTAGCGGTAGCCGCCCTTTTGGCGGTGCTCGCCGGCGGTGTGTTCGCCCCCGCCCGAGCGTCGGCCGACGGTGAGAATTACCTGGTAGCCACCGACACCACCTTTGCTCCCTTCGAATTCCAGGACAAGCAAGGCAAATTCGTCGGAATCGACATGGATCTGCTGCGCGCGATCGCTGACGATCAGAAGTTCACGGTCGACATCAAACCGCTGGGCTTCGACGCCGCGCTGCAGGCCGTACAGGCCAACCAGGTCGACGGCGTGATCGCAGGCATGTCGATCACCGACAAGCGCAAGCAGGTCTTCGACTTCTCTGAACCGTACTTCGAGTCCGGCATTCAGATGGCGGTGCTGAAGACCAACGATGACATCAAGTCCTACGACGACCTGCGCGGCAAGAAGGTGGCCGTGAAAAACGGCACCCAGGGTGCCACCTTCGCCAACTCCATCAAGGACAAGTACGGCTTTCAGGTTGTCTCGTTCGCGGACTCCTCGTCGATGTTCGACGAAGTGAAGACCGGTAACTCGGTGGCCGTGTTCGAGGACTACCCGGTGCTGTTGTACGGCATCGCGCAGGGCAACGGCTTCAAGACGGTCACCCCCAAAGAAGAACCGACCGGCTATGGATTCGCGGTGAACAAGGGCCGCAATGCCGAGCTTCTGACGAAATTCAACGCCGGCTTGAACAACCTCAAGAAGTCCGGGCGCTACGACGAGATCGTCAACAGCTACCTCGGTGAAGGCGCCTCCAACGACGACAACTCCTTCTTCGGCCTGATCAAGAGCACCTACCCGATCCTGCTGCAGGGCCTGAAGATGACCGTCATCCTGACGGTCGTCTCGATCGCCATCGCCCTGGTGCTCGGCATCATCTTCGGCCTGTTCCGGGTGTCGCGGTCGATCGTGCTGCGTGGCATCGGCACGGCGTTCGTCGACATCTTCCGCGGCACCCCACTACTGGTGCAGGCATTCTTCATCTACTTCGGCATCCCGTCGGCACTGGGCTTCCAGATGAGCGCGTTGACGGCGGGCATCATCACGCTGTCGCTCAACGCC
The DNA here is from genome assembly GCF_033804465.1 of Mycobacterium sp. RTGN5. Taxonomy (NCBI): domain Bacteria; kingdom Bacillati; phylum Actinomycetota; class Actinomycetes; order Mycobacteriales; family Mycobacteriaceae; genus Mycobacterium; species Mycobacterium sp. RTGN5. The sequence goes on along the minus strand of NZ_JAPZLA010000003.1, from coordinate 354,826 downwards.
GGCGCGTACATGACCGAGATCGTGCGCGGCGGTATCCAGTCGGTCGACAAGGGCCAGATGGAGGCCGCCCGCAGCCTCGGCATCGGTTATCTGCCGACAATGCGGAAAGTGATTCTGCCGCAAGCAATCCGGACGATGATTCCGTCCTATATCAACCAATTCGTGATCACGCTGAAGGACACCTCGATCCTGTCGGTGATCGGCATCGCGGAGTTGACCCAGACCGGGCGGATCATCATCGCGGGCAACTTCCAGTCGTTCCGGATGTGGCTGATCATCGGCATCATTTACTTCATCGTCATCATGGCGCTCACCAAACTCTCGGATCGCCTTGAGAAAAGGATCGTGAAATGACCGAACTCGTCCCCGAGGCCGCGGCCGCCGTGCCTGCGGGCACCGTCAAGATCCAGATCGAGAACCTCAAGAAGGCATTCGGCGAGCTGGTGGTGCTCGACGGCATCACCACCGACATCAAGGCGGGCGAGGTGGTCTGCGTCATCGGGCCGTCAGGCTCGGGCAAGTCGACGTTCCTGCGCTGCCTGAACAAGCTGGAGGACATCACCGCAGGCACGGTGCGGGTCGACCAGTTCGACCTCACCGACCGGAAGGTCGACCTGGACAAGGTGCGTCAGCACATCGGCATGGTGTTCCAGCACTTCAACCTGTTCCCACACATGACAGTGCTGCAGAACGTCATGTTGGCGCCGGTGACGACCAAGAAATTGGACAAGGCCGCCGCCGAGAAGAAGGCGATGGACCTCCTTCGCCAGGTGGGGCTGGAAGAGAAGGCCAACGTCAAACCAGCCACCCTGTCCGGAGGGCAGAAGCAGCGCGTGGCGATCGCTCGCGCGTTGGCGATGGACCCGTCGATCATGCTGTTCGACGAGGCCACCAGCGCGCTGGACCCGGAGATGGTCGGTGACGTGCTCGAGGTGCTGCGCCAGCTCGCCCAGGGCGGGATGACCATGGTGGTGGTCACTCACGAGATGGGCTTCGCCAGGGAGGTGGCCTCGCGGGTGCTCTTCATGGCCGACGGCAACATCGTGGAGGACGACGTCCCCGACGAAGTGTTCGGCAATCCGAAAAGCCCACGACTGCAGGAGTTTCTGTCGAAGGTGCTCTGACTAGTCGGACCGGGGAGCGCCCGGCACCCGACGTTCACCGCCGTTGAGATCCTGCCAGTACTTGTACACGTCGACCGCATCGGGCCGCGGCTCGAAGCGCATCGGCAGGCGGCGTTGCTGCCAGGGCTTGGCGAACTCCGAGTAGAAGTTGTCGAACTCGAAATACCGGCGGTCATCCACGTAGTGCGGCTCGTATTCCTCGCGGGCGGTCAGGAAGACAACCTCGTCCGGCGAGCAGTAGTAGAGGGCGCCCAGGCACATCGGGCACGGATGGGCCAGCACATAGATCGTCGTCCCGATCAGGTGCTCGGTCCCCACCCGCACGCAGGCCTCGCGGATGGCGAGAATCTCGGCGTGGGCGGTCGGATCATGGGTTTGCGCAACGCGATTCGGGCTCTCAGCGAGGACTTCGCCGTCTTTGACGATGACGGTGGCAAAAGGCCTGCCGCCCTCGGCGACGTTGCGTCTGGCGATGTCTATCGTTCGTGCAGCGAAATCAACCACAGACAAAGGCTAGACCGGTCACGTAGGTTGGCTGCGATGAAGGCGTTGGTCGCGGGTATCGCCGGGGTGAGCGTCGCGATGATGCTCGCGGCGCCCGCCAGTGCGTTGCCCGACACCACCTGCCGACTGGTCACGCCGGTCACCGAGGTGTCGAGCGTGGCGCAGCTCCCGCCGGCACTGACGAAGCTGGTCGGACCGATCGCCGATATCGGTGCGCCGTTCAACAGCACCGACGCCGTGAACGACCCGTCGCTGCCGTTCCGCCGGCTGATCCGCGGCGGCCACCGCGACGACGACTGGTTCCTCTGGTACGAACACGGCGGCTTCGCCTATTTCTGGCAAGCCATCGTCGCGCACGTCGGCGACGACGGCACGGCGACCCCAACGGCGAACGCCGGCACGATCGGCGACACCTTGTGTGCCATCACCGATGGCGCCTTCGCCGGCACGGTTCCGCCCTACCCGACCGGATCATGGGCAGCCAACAGCTTCTAGCTATCGCGTACCACCGAGAAAGGGAATCGACATGAAGGTTCTATACGTCGCAGAGGCACTGGCCACCGGCGAAGGGCGGGATGGCCACGGAAGAACCTCCGACAGCAAGCTCGACCTCGATCTGAGCATCCAAAAGGAGCTCGGCGGTTCGGGTGTCGGAACCAACCCCGAGCAGCTCTTCGCTATCGGCTACGCCGCTTGCTATCACTCCGCGCTGCGGCTGGTCGGCCGCCAGGAGAAGGCCGACGTCACCGATTCGGCTGTGGGAGCAAAGGTTTCGCTGGGCAGCAACGACGAGGGCGGTTTCGTCCTGGCCGTCGAACTCGAAGTGGTCCTGCCCAACGTCGACCACGAAACGGCCGTCGCGTTGGCGGACAAGGCCCATCACGTGTGCCCGTACTCCAACGCCACCCGGGGCAATATCGACGTGAAGCTGACCGTCACCGACGACTGAGGATCAGGCGGGCCGGCGTGACGTCGGCTTGACCTTCTTCTCCTCGTACATCAGCTCGTCGGCGCGGGCGAGAAGCTCATCGATGGTGCCGGAGTCGGCGGGTTGAACCGGGACCATGCCGACACTGGCTGACAGTGCGTACGGTCGGTCGCTGTCCGCGTTGAACCGCTCGAAGGCGGCGAGCAGACGCTTCCGCAGGGCCGCTTGATCGCAATCGGGCTCGATGATCAGGACGCAGAACTCGTCGCCGCCGATGCGTGCGATGACATCGGATTCCCGCAACGTGCCACTCAGCAGCGCGGCGACATCGGCCAAAAGAGCGTCACCGACCTCGTGCCCCTGCGCGTCATTGACCAACTTCAGGCCGTCGACGTCGAGGAAGACGAGCAAGCAGGAGCCGCCCTGGCGTCGGGTGGCGTGCAGCGCCGCATCCGACCTCAGATAGAAGCCCCGCCGGTTGTTCAGCCCGGTCAGTTCGTCGGTGATCGAGAGCTTGTGGATCTCGTCGTTCGCCTGCTCGAGTTCGGCGGTCCGGTCCCGCACCCGCTGTTCCAGCTCGGTGTAGAGCGCCACGTTTTCCATGGCGATGGACGTCGAGTCGGCCAACGCCTGCAGCAGGAAGACTTCCCTCTCGGTCGCCTCGTGCCCATAGGCCCAGTAGTTGCCGATCGCCCCGATGGGGTCAACCTTGCGGATCGGGACCATCACCATGCTCTTGACGAACGTGGGCCGGTAGGCCTCGTGCGGGACGCGGTCATCGACGTAGATATCCGGGATCACCACCGACTCGCGGTGATGCATCGCCCACCCGCTGACGCAGTTTTCCAGGGGAAAGCGATTGCCTTTCCACAGCGGTGCGATGGCGTCTTCGTCGGCGTAGTAGCAGTACCCGTTGTCCTTGAGCACGAAGGATGCCCCGTCACAACCGGTGAGCTCGCGTGCGGCGGTCCGCACGATCACCTGGACCTCGGGCAGGCTGCGCGCCAGCGACAACTCCTGGACAGCACGCAGCAGCCGCTCCATGCGTTGCGTGTAGTCGGCCTCGATCGAGATTTCAACCGTCATGAGCACCTCCGGCAGCCCCCGCGCCGCCACGGTCACCAACTCATGTCGCTCCTTGACGGCGAGTCCTGGCAAAGTATAAGCCCACTTCACCAACGAGAGCGGGAAAACTCTAGGAGAAGTGGGTGTGCGCGCGGGGCAGCGGTGTTCCGTCGACGGTGATGTCGAGCTTCTCGTTGTAGAAGGCGACCATGTTGGCCATCGGCGCAACCGCCGGTAGCGGGGTGTTGTAGCTCCAGGCCAGGTCGTTATGCACCGTCTCGCCGACCCGCACCGACCAATACTCCGATGTCACACCTTTGTACGGACACAGCGTCTGGGTGTCCGATGGCTCGAGATGCTCGAAGGCGACGTCGGTGCGGTCGATGTAGTACCGCGTCGGCAGGCCGGTTTCGAACAGCAATACGGCGCTGGAGGTGTCTGCCAGCAACACACCGTCCAGTTCGACCCGCACGTGGCGATGCGAGCGAAGCGCATCGACACGGACGTAGGGGTTGCGCGGATGACCGTAGATCGGCTCGTCCTCCTCGAACCAGGTCAGGGCCGGCCAATCGAAGCGCACCAATCCCGCGACCGGGCCGTCGCCGTCGTCGAACACCCGTGCCGCCGCGGGATGTGTCTCCGATTCGCCCGCCAGGGTGAACATCCGCGACGCGCCGAACTGCACGTGCTGCGGGTGGTCGTCGTCGTGCAGGAGCTCGTCCCGGACGTCGGCCCGCGGGATGTAGTACTGCGGGTAGTACGGGATCTCCCAGACATACCGGGCCGATGTGGTGTCGAAGACCAGCTGGCTGCCGAGAAATCCACGGACCCGCCGGGGCGACGGCTCGATGCGGCCACGGGCCGCGGCCACCTGCGGGTAGTCGGTTACGGGCTGTTCGGATGCTGTGCTCACGCTGGACTCCCTTGCCGTGGATCGCGTCAGCTTCCATGATGACCCAATGACTCGACCGGGCTCGGATGCGATTCGCGCGGAGACGATCACCATCAACGGGCACGGCGGCGACGAGATCGAGGCCTACCGGGCCGGGCCACTGGCCGACGGCTCACGCGGAGGGCTCGTCTGGATCCACCACATGCCGGGCTACGACCGCGAGACCAAGGAATTCGTCCGCAGGCTCGCCGTCACCGGCTATCACGTCGTGTGCCCCAACCTCTACTCACGTGAGGCGCCGGGCGCCGATCCCGACGATGCCGCCGCGGCCTCCCGGGCCGCCGGCGGCGTGCCGGACGAGCGGCTGGTCGGCGACATCGCGGGCGCGGTCGCTCATCTGAGTGGACTGCCCGGGGCCAACGGGAAGTTCGGCGTCATCGGCCACTGTTCGGGCGGGCGACACGCATTTCTGGCGGCCTGCTCACTGCCGTTCGATGCCGTGGTGAATTGCTACGGCGCGTTCATCGTCGAAGACCCGCCCGAGGGGATGCCCAAGGCGATGAAACCGATTCTGGAGTTGGCGCCGAACCTGAGCGCGCCGATGCTCGGGCTGTTCGGGGCCGAAGACAGGTTCCCGACGCCGGCGGCGGTGGCCGCCCTGGATGCGGAGCTGACCCGGCTTGGCAAGCCGCACGAGTTCCACAGTTACGAGGGCGCCGGGCACTCGTTCTTCTCCGTCGACCGACCGGCATATCGCGTCGAGGCCGCCGTGGACGGCTGGCGCCACATCGACCACTTCTTCGCCACTCACCTGAAGGGCTAGCGCCATATGTGCACCTATCTCACCGAACGCGTCGCCATCGAGGGCAGCGGCAAGGGCGCCACCGGATGGTTCGGCGCCGACCGGGCCACGGTCTACATCGATCACGCCGTGCACGCCCCGTACACCCACACGGTCAACATCGACGTGCTCAATCCGGCGCTCGGCCCGTCGGCGCGGGTCGCCCTCGAACTCACCGAGGAGAGCGCACTCGCGCTGGCCGACGCGATCCATCGGGCGATCGGACACGCCCCCGCTGGTCTGGCGTCGCGAAACCAGTAGCGCCTGCGCTCAGTGCAGGCAATCGACCGAGACGAACACTGTCGTCGCCACGTCACGGTTGATGGGCTCGCCGTTGGCTTCGGTTCCGCGCAGGCCGTTGATGCTCGTGACGGTGCACCGCGACAGCGACGAACTGACCGTGCCGTTGACTTGCACGTCGAAGCCACGCGCCTGAAGCGATGAGACGACGACGTCGGCCGGGCTGCCCTCCAGCGGGACAGCGGATGCCGCGGGAGCGAGATTCAGGGCGGCTGCCGCGAGGATCGCCGCCCCGCCGGTGGTGATGACGAGTGTTTTCATGGCCACAGCATCGCCGCGCGCCGACACCGGGCGCTTGGAGCTTGTGTGGAGATTGCGTGGAGATTTCACCCACCGGACCCGCGGTAGCCCGCCGGTCGCCGATCTCCCGCCAATCTCCACACAACCTCCAAGCCGGGACTGCGCCGCGCTGCGACTCTCGAAGTCATCACCAAGTCGCGAGCGCAATCGCTCGTCAGCACAGGAGGTTTCATGATGACTCGCACTTTCAAATATCAGCTGGCTTTGACCGTTGCCGGCGCCGCGGCGGCGCTCGGCATGCTGCTCAGCCTGGCGAGCCCGGTGTATGCCGAGTCGGCGATCGTCACGATCGGCTCGCTGGAGGCACAGGGTTTCGATGTCAAGATCGACCGGATCGGCAGCGCGCCGCTGGATCAGTGCGTTGTCACCAGCGTGCGTAATCCGCGTAACCAAACGCAACTGGTGGAGATCGACCGCCGGCGCGGGCGCGACATCCTGGTACCGATCGTGGTGAACCGCACGATCACGGTGTCGCTGAACTGCTCCCGCTGATATCGGCAACCACCTATCCTCATCGCGATGACGACCCCGGCGATAGTGATCGGCAGCGGCCCGATCGGTGCCGTTGTCGCTCGCCGGATCGCCGAGGCGGGCCGGGCGGTGACGATCCTGGAATCCGGGCCGGCGATCACCGATCCCCCGGGTTCGCACATTCGCAATCAGGACCGCTTCCAGCGCGACCCCGATTCGTACCTGTCGGGAATCTCTTCGGACTTCACCTATTTCGACGAGACCGCGCCGCCGCGCGAATTGCCGGGTGCCTGCGTCACCGCCGCCGTGGGCGGACAGGGCGTGCTGTGGACCAACAACTGTCCCAGGCCTTCCGCGTCCGAACGCAGTGAGCTACTGTCGGCCGCCGAATGGGACCGCTATCTCGGTGCGGCCGAACGCTATCTGGGCGTCACCGACGACACCTTCGCCGGATCCGTTCGGCAGCAGCGCATCCTGGACCGCCTCGGGCCCACGCTCGCCGCGCACGGCCGCGAAATCCGTGAGCAGCCCATGGCGGGTCACCTGGTCGATCGCGCCACGATCCATTACGTCGCCACTCACGATATCTTGGCCGGCACCGGGGTGCGGATCGCGACCGGCGATGTTCGGCGCATCGTCCTCGAGCAAGGCCGCGTTGCGGCGGTGCAGCTCGCCGACGGCGCGATGGTGCAGACCTCGGCGGTGGTGGTGGCCGCCGGCGCATTCGACACCCCGATACTGCTGCACCGCTCGGGGATTCGCCCCCAGGCGCTAGGTCGTTACCTCACCTACCACCCGGTGTTGTACTCGCAGCTGGTGCTCGATCCACAGTTGCGTGGCAGCACAGACGATCTACCACCGCGGCTGTGGATCCCGCCGGCGCCCGACGCCCCGTGGAACACGATGGTGCTGCGCGACACCAATCCGATGCCGCCAGCGCCGCCCGATATCGACCTGCCCTCAGACCAACTCGTCGAGATGCAGTCGTTCAGCCCGGTCGACAACCACCCGGACAACACCATGACGATCAGCGACGACGGGGTCCCCCACTTCGACGTTCCGCTACGCGAAACCGATCACGCGCGAATGGCCGCGGTGCTCGCCGACCAGCACGAGCTGGCCAGCGCGCTGGGGCGCTTCCGCGCTGGTGTCGAACCGCGGTGGATGACATTGGGATTCGCCCACGTCATGGGCACCTGCCGGATGGGCGCGCATGACGACGGCACCTGCGTCGCCGATACATTCGGGCAGGTGTGGGGCACCGAGAACCTTTACCTGGCCACCGTCGGAGTCATCCCCAATGCGCTGGCCGTGAATCCGACGCTGACCGGGGCGGCGCTGGCGATCCGCAGCGCCGACCGGCTGCTGGCCGGCTGACTGGGTCAGCAGAATTCGTACTGGACGTCCCAGAAGCCGGGCGCCGGATTCCACCAGGCCGAGAAGTGGCCGCCCAGTCCGGGATTGGCGTCGTTGATCATCCCCTGGCCGCCGATCCCCGGGATGAAGCCGGGTGGATCCCAGGTGATGGACAGCGGATCTCCCGGCGTTTCTGGAGTGCAGCCGATCTGTTTCACGAAATAGCCGTCGGTAACGGTCCATTCAGCGCTGGACTGGTCAGGGGTCGGTGGCGGCGGCGCGGCATGCGCGGTGCCCGTCGCACCGATGATCAGCGCGGCAGCGATGCCCGCCGCCATGGGCAAGTAACGTCGACTGCGCATCGGCGGCACCCCTTTTTCAGCAGATTCAATCCTCGCGCATCACGCTAGACCACCGCATGCCGTTGCCGGGGCCGTTCGGTCGCCGTGGGTCGTCACCGGCGAACGTCCGGCGGCACCATGCCTGGTGTGCCCGCCGCGATCACTGCGCGGTTTCGGTCCGCCACAATGGGAATCGGCATCTTGACCTGCCATCGGTCATAACTCAGGAAGCCGTTGACCTCGTTTTCGACATCGGTGGTCTGGGTGTAGATGGCCGCGGACAGCCCGGTCCTGCGGACAATGTCCTCCAGCCGCCGGCTGACTTCGACGTAACGATCAGTGAGACGCCCAGGGCTGTCGGCCATCTCGTACGCCTCCGGCCGCCCAGGCCACCGGTTGCCGTCGAGCACCAGCCCCAGCCCGCCGTACTCGCCGTCGACCCGTACCCGGTTATCCACCGGGATGGGGCCTTTCGAATGCGCCTTCATCAGGTCGTCATGAATCTGGGGTTCGCCAGGACCGACATAGGTGTGATCGTCGTAGATGTCCCCGGCCAGGGTGTCGCCGCGCGACTTGCAGCAGTTCACCCCGCTGTTGGCGTCCACCATGCGGGTCGGGTCCGCGGCCTTGACCACGCCCGCGATCCGGGCGGTGTCGAACTCCCCCCAACCCTCGTTGAACGGCACCCAGCCGACGATCGACGTGACGCTGCGGAGCTGATCGATCATTGCCAGCAGCTCTTTTTCGAAGTTGACCTTCGCGGCAGGAGCCGGCTCGGGGGCGGGCCCCACCGGGATGGCGAGGGACACGTCCAGCGAGGGCATGTCCTGCCACACCATCAGTCCGAGCTTGTCGGCCCAGTAGTACCAGCGCGCGGGCTCGACCTTGCCATGCTTACGCACGAAGTTCATGCCCAGCTCTTTGATCCGCATGAGGTCGGATTTCAGCGCGTCATCGGTTGGCGCGGTGTAGATCCCGTCCGGCCAGTAGCCCTGATCCAGCGGGCCGTGCAGGAAAGTGATCCTGTTGTTCAACGCAATTCGCGGCCTGCCTTGCGGGTCGGGCATCACGCCGATCGTGCGTAGCCCGGCATAGCTGGACACCGCGTCGACCACCTTGCCCGACGGGTTCACCAGTGCGACCTGCAGGTCGTACAGGTGCGGATCGTCGGGAGTCCACACGTGCGGATTGGGGATCGGCAGGCGGATCGTGTCACCCGCGCCCGCGGATGCGTACGAGACCACGCGGCCACCGGGTTCGGTGACGAACACCACGGTGCGCTGTCCCTTGGTGCCGGCAACCCGCGGCGTGACAGACATACTCGTCAGATCGGTGCTGATGTCGAGCTTGTTGATGTAAGTGGCGTGCACCGGCTCCATCCACACCGTCTGCCAGATCCCCGAGGCGCCGGTGTAGAACAGTCCTTTCGGACCGTTGCGCTGTTTACCGATCGGGAAGGGGTTGGCGTCGTTGCGATCCTGGACCCGCACGGCGATCTCCTGGGCGCCAGGCCCGCGCAGCGCCTCGGTGATGTCGACGCTGAACTCGGTGTAGCCACCCTCGTGATGGGCCACCTCCTGGTTGTTGACCCAGACGGTGGCGATCTGGTCCACGGCGCCGAAGTGCAGCAGGACATGTTGTCCCAACCAGTTGCTCGGCAGCTTGACGACCTTGCGATACCACATCTCGTCGTCGTGCCGCTGGATGCCGGACAGGGCCGACTCCACGGGGTACGGGACAAGGATCTGCTCGCGGTAGGCCGTCGGCGGCGGCGGGGCGGCCAGGACCGTTCCAGCGGATCGGCCCATGTAGCCCCACACGCCGTTGAGGTTCAGCCAGGCGGTTCGCGTCATCTGCGGGCGCGGGTAGTCGGGCAGCGCGTTGTCCGGTCCCACCAGCTTGGTCCATGGCGTGGGCAGGAGCGCGGCCTTCGGATGCCACATGACGACCGCGTTGGCCGGTGGACTTCCGATCATGGCAAAAGCCAACAGGGTCAAGGTGACTGCCGCGAAGCGGCTGGTCCAGATGCGACGGCGGTGGCGACGCCCGGAAGTCGGCAGCGCGAAGTCGTCGGTCAAGATTATTACCCCCGAGCTAGATACCAACCGCGGTGCGCGCGCCACTGCGCGACCACTTCCTGCACAGCAAACGAATCCATCCAGTCGCGACACGTAGTGGTCCGACGGTGCTCTGCGGGTTGACCCCAGGGTGACCGAGAAGATGCGATGCCGTAGGCACTCTAGCGGGGAAAAACCCAGTTCGCCACTACCTTCCAAGGCGTTTCGCGCAGCAATGTTTCAGTCGGTGACCTGGTCCGAACGCGTCCTGCAGCTGGGGTTCACGCCGCGGTCACCGCCTCGGCTTTCAGCCCGTGCGCCACATCGGATTCATAGCTTCCAGCAAACCCGTCGCGGCGTGTCGCGGCGGCGCCTACCGGGTGTGGCACCATCGCCAGGTGGTGTCACGGACTAGCGAACGCGCAGCGACGATCCCGGTGATCGCACTCACCGGGTATCTCGGCGCCGGGAAGACCACGTTGCTCAACCACGTGCTGCGTACCCCACAGGCCCGGATCGGCGTGGTAATCAACGACTTCGGGGAGATCAACGTCGACGCCGGCTTGATCAGCGGACAGATCGACGAACCGGCCTCGATCGCCGGCGGCTGCATCTGCTGTCTGCCCGACGACGGCCAGCTCGACACCGCGCTCGCCCGCCTCGCCGACCCCAGGCTGCGGCTGGACGCCATCATCGTGGAAGCCAGCGGCCTGGCCGACCCGGCGGCGCTGGCCCGCATCATCGGGTTCAGCGAGATCGGTGGTGTCCGCGACGGCGGCGTCGTCGACGTCATCGACGCCGTGCAGCATTTCGACACCGTCGACCGCGGCGGCGTGGCGCCCGCACGTTATGGCGCGGCAACGTTGGTCGTGGTGAACAAGCTCGACCAGATCCCGGACGCCGACCGAGACCGCACGCTGCGTCGTGTCGAAGCCAGGGTGCGGGAACGCAATTCACGGGCCCACGTCATCGGCGCCACGAACGGGCGGATCGACCCGACCCTGCTCTACGACGTCGCCGCCGCGACCGACGAGACGGGGCAGCTGTCGTTTCGTGAGGCGCTGTTCGAGGAGCCGACCGGCGCTCACGATCACGTGCACGCCGAGTCGATGACAGTGACCACCGAAGGTGCCGTCGACCCGGAACGGCTCATCGAGCTGCTCGAGTTTCCGCCCGCCGGTGTGTATCGGATGAAGGGCGTTGTGGCGGTGCGACATCGAGCAGGCGTGCGCGGCTTTGTGGTCAACGTCGTTGGGCCTGCGGTCCACATCGCGCGCGCTACCACGTCATCAGGTACGCAAAACCACCTCGTCGCGATCGGAACGCACTTCGACACCGCCGCCGTCCAGACCCGGATGGCCGACGCGCTGCGGCCCGCCGACGGACCGGCATCGGTCACCGCGCAGCGGCGGTGGCAGCGCTACCTCTCGCGGGCCTGACGATCAGAGGTCGACGACGACGTCCTCGGACGGCGTGGCGATGCAGAGCAGGATGTTCCCCTCGGCCGGCGGTTCCAGCGGCTCGAGGTCGTAGCTGATCCGTCCGGACAGCAGCGCCGTCTCGCAGGTGTGGCAGACCCCGGTGCGGCATGACCACCGCGTCGGCACATCGCAGGCCTCGGCGAACTCGAGCAGGCTGGTGTCGCTGGACCGCCACGCAGCCGACAGCGCGCTACGCGCAAACTGCACATTCGGTCCCGTCCCGGGCGGCCCTTCTGGGACGTGGGGTGGCTTGAGTGGCACTGCGGCGATGCCCGGAGTAATCGCGGCATGCGCGCCGAATCGCTCCGCGTGGATGCTGCCCGCGCTGATCCCACACGCGACGAGGCCGTCGCTGATCGCGTCCATGAACGGCTCCGGTCCGCACACGTAGACGTCGGCCTCGACCGGCAGTCCCAGTTCGCACAGCGACTCCGCTGACACTCGCCCCAGCTCGTCAAAGTCGGCACCCTGATGGTCGGTGGCGCCCGGACTGCTGTAGAAGATGCGAGAATGGCTGTGCGGCAGCCGGTTCAACAGCTCGTGTGCCTCGAGCGCGAACGCTTGCTCGGTGCTGTTTCGCGCGCTGTGCAGCCACCAGACGGGGCGATTCGACCCGCTCTCAGCCAAGGAATGCAGCATCGACAGCACCGGCGTGACGCCCACTCCTGCCGAGACCAGGACCACCGGACGCGAGCTGTCGTCGAGGAAGAAATTCCCCCGCGGCGCGGCCACCTCGATCAGGTCGCCAACCTTCACATGGTCGTGGATGTATGCACTGACCGCGCCTGCAGATTCGCGCTTCACGCCGATGCGGTAGCCGGCGGAACCGGGCTCGTTGGACAGCGAGTAATTGCGGACCAGCGGCGCCCCGGCGGGATCGGCGGTAACACGCACCACGATCGATTGGCCGGCAAGCCATTTCGGCAATGGGGCCGCTGAGGGGTCGGCCAGCAGCACCGAGCGCACATATCGGCTCTCGTCACGGACCTCGGTGACCTTCAACGGCCGGAACCCCGACCACGCCGGCGGCGGTGCGGCCACTCCGATCAACCCGCTGTTGCCCGTTGCCGGGTCCTGATCGAGAAGACTCTGCAGCGAGGTCTTCCACCCTTGGCTCAGTGCCGGGATGCCCGCCGCGCGTTGCAGTGCGTCGCGTGGATGGCCAGGAAGGTAGAGCAGTGCGTCGATCTCGGCGACGCTGACCCGCTGCGGGCCGTCGGCGATTTTGACCACGTCTTGCCCGGCCGTGACTTCACCCTCGGTCAGCACGCGGCAGTAGAACCCGGGTCGGTGATGTGACACCAGAAGCGCGGCCATGCGCGGTTCACCGATACGCATTCCGACGCGGTAGCAGGTGACCCGGGGCTGCGTCACCTCGAGGACCACGTCACCGATCCGGTACCGGTCGCCGATGCAGACCTCGTCGTCAGGCAGCCCGTCGACGGTGAAGTTCTCGCCGAAAGCGCCGGGGGTCAAGTCGTCGCGGCCGAGCTCCGTCGCCCAATGGTCATAGGAGGCAAGCTGATATACCAGCACGGCCCGGTTCTCGCCGCCGTGGCCGCCAAGATCTCCTTGACCGTCGCCGTCGATGTTGAGCCGGCGAACCATGCGCGGACCGGCCACCGGTGCCTTCCACGAACCGGTGTACACGGTGCGCCCGTTCCACTCCACGTCCTTGGGCAGCCCGACGTTCACCGATACCAGTTTGGCCACGGCGGTCACTGAGGGCCGCTCGCGAGCTGCTCACGTAGCCGGGCGTTTTCGGCTTGCAGCGAGGTCAGCTGATCGCGCAGCGGTGTCAGCGCCGATTCGAGCTCGGCGACGGTGAAGCGCGGGGTGATGTGCTGCTGGCAGTTCCAGTCGTAGGCCTCGACATCGACGAGCACCGCGCGCTCGATCACGGCGTCATACGTGTCGTCGGTCAAGGACCGCACCAACTCGGGGTCGTCCTCGATCGTCACGATGCGGGCATGGCCGAAGATTTTCAGGCGGCGCTGGTGGGCATAGTCGAGGGCGATGATGGCAACGCGGTCATCACCACTTACATTGCCGGTGCTGACATACTGCAGATTGCCGCGGAAGTCGGCCCAGCCGATCGTGTGATCGTCGAGGGAACGGATGAATCCCGGCTTCCCACCGCGGAATTGGACATACGGCCAGCCGGTCTCCGACACCGAGGCCAAGTAGAAACCGTCACGCTCGCTCAGATAGTCCTTCTCATCCTCGGTGAGCGGGTCGGCACCGCGCGATCCCTTGCCGGCCGCAACCTTACGGCCATAGAAGCCGTCGCTGCCGTGCTCGCTCTGGACGGCGCGGACATCGTCGGTGAACGCGATCGACGCGTAGTGCTTACTCATATCTCCTCGTCAACGCCCATCACTGCAGCGGGAATTCCCGGCCTCGTTCGTTGTCGGACCGCGGCCCGAAGTAGCGCCGTTCGGTTTCCTCGATGGCGACATCGTTGATGCTGGCCTCGCGCCGGCGCATCAGTCCGCTGTCGGCGAACTCCCACAGCTCGTTGCCGTAGCTGCGCCACCACTGGCCGCTCGCGTCGCGGCACTCGTATTGGAAGCGCACCGCAATGCGGTTTCCGTGGAAGTCCCACAGGCTCTTTCGCAATGCGTAGTCGAGCTCACGTTCCCATTTCGCGGTCAGGAATTCCACGATCTGCTCGCGGCCGGTGACGAAGTGACCACGGTTACGCCAGACGCTGTCCGGCGTGTACGCCAGACTCACGAGCTGCGGGTCGCGGGTGTTCCAGGCGTCTTCGGCGGCCTGCACCTTCTGCATCGCTGCGTGCAAGTCGAACGGTGGGAACGGTGGACGCGATTCCGTCACGTCGAGCCTCCCGTCGGGGTTGTCATGGCTGCAACCACTTCATCGGTACTCAGAACAGCGTGCGCCAAAAATGCGTAGTTCACCAGTGCTGCCTGATAACCGTCGCCACGGGTCGGATGTCGAGGACCGGCGGTGGCGTCGCGAACCACCGCCACCTGGAAACCCTGCTCGAGCAGATCCCGCAGATGCGACTCCACACACATGTTGGCGAGCATGCCGCACAGGATGATCTCGGTGATCCCCCGCTTGCGCAGTTGCAGCACCAGGTCATTGGTTTGTGGTCCCCACACCTTGTGTGGGCTCGCGACGATCGTCGACCCGTCCTCGATGAAGGGCTTGAACTCCTCGAGCCAGTCGGCGCCGGATCCGGTGAAGCCGTCCAGTGTCAGCGGTCCGCGCCGGGCGAACGTGTCGGTGCGCAGTTCGTCGGATTCCAGCGGACCGTTGAACAGCCAGCCGTGGTCGGTGGGATAGAAGTAGTGCGGGGAGATGAACACCGCGAACCCACCGGCTTTGGCGGCGGTGAAGATCTCGACCAGATGCCCGACCGTATTGTTCTCGGTCACGCTGGCTTCCAGGACCTCCCAATTCTTGCCCGACGGGCTGAGAACATCGTTCTGCGGGTCGATGACGACGACGGCGGTATGGCTGGGGTCGAAGTTCACCATGCAAGTCTCGAACGCCGACGTCAATTTCGCCACCGCGACTGTGCCCACCTGCTAAAACTTGACCGGAACCCACAGCACTCCCCCGGGTTGCCCCTCCACGCAGAGCCGGTGTCGCTGCGGAAAGCGAGCCGCAATGTCACTCATCGATGCCTTCGGGCTCGCCAGTGGGATCTTCTGGATCGTCGCCTACGTGTGCGTGATCCGGCAAGGGCTCATCGATCGCACCTACGCGATGCCCTTTCTGGCCATGGTCATGAACATCACCTGGGAGTTCCTGTTCACCTTCGCCTATCCGTCGGTCGGCGGGATTTTGCAGGAATCCATCAACGCGGTCTGGTTCGCCGCCGATGTCGTGATCCTGGCGGTCTTCCTGAAGTACTGGCGGTCCGATTACCCGAAGAACCTCCCTGAGTCGTACTTCTGGCCGAAGTTCGTCTTCAGCTTTGCCATGGTGACCCCGGTGATGATGGCGATCGTGTCGGTCTTCGGAAAAGAGAACGGCTCGGTCTACACCGCATACATCGACAACCTGATCATGTCGGTGTTGTTCTTGACGATGCTGATCCGGCGCGGCGATCGGCGCGGCCAGAGCATGTGGATCGCCTGGGCCAAGCTGCTGGGCACGTTGACCGCGGCCATCTCGCAGTATCTCTACGATCCGTCAAATGTGCTGTGGCTGGTGATCTACATCGAGATCGTGGTGCTGGATACGCTTTACGTCATCTTGTTGGCGAAAGCTCCCCGCTATCAACGCGAGCTCCAGGCCGCCCCAACGAAATCGCCTCTGCCGTACTAATTCTCGCTATTCCTGGGCGTGCGACAGATGGTCGATCAGCGAGCGTTTGAGCTCCGGGCGACTCGCGGCCACCAGAGTGAACAGCGCCGAACGCGCCAGCAACTGCGCGGGATCCGAACGCAGCAACGAGGGCCCACCGCGTGCCGCGACCAGCGCGCCCGCCGCGCGGGTGGCCAACTCGCAGCCATCGGCGCGGGCACGCAACAATGTCGTCGCGTCGCCGAGGCCGGCATCGAGTCGTTCCCGTATCGCGTCGGCCTCACCGCGTAGCGAGACCGCCGCGGCGGTCTCGCCTGCCTCATCAAGCAACTGCGCGCAGCGACCGACCAGGCCGATGGGCAGTGTCGCGTTGAGTCGTGACCCGAAGTTCTGATTGGCCATGAAGTCCGCGCGTGGCACCCGGCTGACGATCCGGTCGTCGGGAATGAACAGGCCGTCGACTTCCAATGCGACCGTCTGTGAGGCATCGGCGACGAACAACGACTGAGCGGTCACGGTCGTGATGCCGGGTTGGATCTCGGCGCTCATCAAACCCGCCACGATGTCACCGGTTTCGACGTCCCCGGCCGAGATCTGGAGGACGTCGATGATGCCCCAGCCGCTGACGAACGGGGCGTGCCCCGACAACCGCCATCCGTCGGACACCCGTTGCGCCCGCATCCGCGGCGGCACGGGCACCGCCCCGGCGTAGGCCACGCCACCGCGGATGCGGCCGGCGATCGCGCCGGGAACGATCTCGTCGCGCAGCGCGAGGTTGCCGCTCGCGGCGAGCGAGGCGAGCATGCCGTGATGCTGCACCCAGGTGAACGCGGTGGCCAGGCAGCCGCCCGCCATCGTTTCGAGGATCTCGATGATCTGTGTCAGGTCCAGCCCCGGACCGCCCGCGTCGGTGGGAGCGGCGATCCCGTACAGCCCTGCATCGGCGAGAGCGTCCCAATGGCTGTCGGGCACATGTCCCGTCCGATCGACCGCAAGGGCCGCGGGGAACAGCACGGTGTCAGCGATCTCGTGCGCCCGCTCGACCAGGTTCGATGTCACAGCACGACGTTAGCGTGGTTCCTGGGAGGATGGCGGGCATGAGTGGGCCCTCCGAGGCTGCCGCCTACGCTGACTCGGCCGTCGAGCAGGTTTCTGACGACCCGATGGGACGGCTGGGGCTACTGCGCCAGATGTACCGGGTCCCAACAACAATCGACCGCGGGTATCTTCCCTACCGGCGCGCGGCGTCGGCATTCATGAAATGGCAACTCCGACGGGGCCTCCTCAATCCCCCGACGCATTCGTTGCCCGGCAGCCCGTGGTGGCGGGCGATGAATGCGGGTCTCCTGCGCGACACCGCGGAAGCCCGCGCGTTGGCGTTCGGCTACGCGGGAGAGCCCACGAGTCTCGGCGCGGCCGCCCACCTCGCGTTCATCCAGCAACCGACCGCGCGAAGTTGGTACCGCGCACACAACACGAGCATCGTCGCGGGCTATCTGGCCAACATGCCGCTGGCGGCGGCCGAAAGCCGCGTCGAGCGATTCTTCCTCAATGTGGTTCTGCTTCGCGTCCTCTACGCTCATGCGCTGGTATCCGCACCCCGGTTGGCGCTGGGATGGCTTGCGCCGCTGGGCCGCCCGCTCGGCGACCCGCGCCTCGGCATGACCGGCATCTATCTTTCGCTGTCGCGGGTACTGCCCGACCGCTATCCGCTCGGCGACGACGTGGAGAACTACATCGCTGTCGAACACGGCTTCGGCCATCTGCTGGACATCGGCGTGATCCAGCCCAGACTCGACTCACTCTACCGGTGGTCCGCCGACGAGCTGCAGTTCCCCGAGCTGCGTGAGCTGCTGGACGGAGCGGTACCGCGATACGCCTGGGACGTCGCCGACGACGTGATGTGGCAGATCCCGCCGTCGCGATTCGCGCGTGCCGCACGCCGGATCGTTCCCGGCTGACGACCGCATCCCAAGTGGTCCCGCCAAATAACTTGGAGCCACGAGTCTTTCACGCGGGCCGAATCGGCTCGACGACGCTGACAAATGTGTACACCCGCGTACCGTGGCCTGACCTGCGGATAGAACACTTATGGACGCCTCCGTCGGACGTGTCGTGACAGCGACTTTTCAGCAAACTATGGGCACGTTCAAATCGTCCCTCCTAGGCTGCGCGATAACGGTCGGGGATGACCCGATGACCAGCTCGAATGCGGCTCTACCGGGGAGAAGCCAAATGAGTTCGACCAATGATGTCCAGACCAGTCACCTGCGCACGCTGCCGGCCGAGTTCGGGGGCATCATCCCGCCGAGGCCGGTCGCGCCCGGACATCTCAGGGTGCTGACCTGGGTCGGCGCCTCGGCCGTCGCACTGGGTGTCGGTGCTGCGCTTGCGTCCATGCCCGCCGTGGCGTCGGCCGATTCAACCGGTTCGAGCAGCTCGTCGGCCAGCGGACCGTCGAAGCCGACGGCACATGCCGGGCCCAAGCGGACGAAGCCGCGGCCATCGAACACGGTCACCAACCGTCCGGCACGCGCAACAAAGAGCACGACGGCGTCCGCATCGGTCACCCGCACACCGCCGTCGGCAGCGGTGCGAGCCAATGCCAATGTCGAGTCGCTCGTCAGCTTCTTCTTCAGCAACGGGACCGCCGTCCATCCCGACGCTGGGATCGTCATGGGTAACGGCTATTCCTACACCGCCGAAACGTGCACCGCGGTGTGCAATGGGGGCCGCGCCGGCGCCTTCGGCAATGGCGGGAGTGGCTTCAACGGCGGAAATGGCGGCGCTGCTGGACTATTCGGCAACGGCGGCAAGGGCGGCGCCGGCGTGGTCGACTTCGAGGACGGCGACGGCGGTAACGGCGGACGTGGCGGCCTCATGGCGGGCAATGGCGGGGACGCCGGAAATGCATACGACGGCACCGCGATCCAAGAGGGAGCCGCTGGCGGCAACGGCGGATCGGCCGGGCTGTTCGGCAAGGGCGGAAACGGCGGCAATGCCGGCCGCGCGATGGGAACCGAAGGTTCCGACGGCGGCGCTGGCGGAAACGGCGGCACGTTCCGGGGCAACGGCGGCCACGGCGGAAACGGCGGGGATGCCATCACCAGCGGCGGCACGGCCGGCCAAGGCGGCGAAGGCGGTGACGCCGGATCGTTCTCGTTGGGCGGGGTGGCCGGCAACGGCGGCAAGGGTGGCCGGGGCACTTATGGCGGCGACGGCGGAGACGGCGGTAACGGTGGCCGCTTCTCGCTGTACTCCACGGGCGGCAATGGCGGTGCAGGCAGCGAAAGTCCGTGGGAGGGCCACGACGACGATCGCGGCGGCAACGGTGGACACGGGGGAAGCGGCGGACTCTGGGCGGGTAACGGCGGTGCCGGTGGCACGGGCGGTTACGGCGGTGGCGACGGCGGCGACGGCGGCAATGTCGGATCGTTGTCATTGTTCGGCCGAGGAGGCAACGGCGCCGCAGGAGGAATCGGCCAGCAAGGACGGCGCGGCGACAATGGATCGGAGAATTCGCCCGACGGCACAGGCGGCTTCGGCGGCGCCCAGGGCGGCAGCGGCGGCCACGGCGGTGACGGCAGCATGGTGTTCGGCACCGGTGGCGATGGCGGGAACGGCGGCCAAGGCGGTTGGGGCGGTGCCGGTGGTCGCGGCTACAGCTACTGGGGCAAGGCCTACAACCCACCTACCGGCGACGGGCGCACCGCCGGTAATGGTGGCCGGGGCGGCGACGGTGGGTCCGGTGGAGCAGCCGGTGGCCAACCGGGTAGGGGCGCCTACCTCTTGGCGATAGCGTCGAACGGCATATCGGGCTCCAGCGGTGGCGGCGGCCAGGGCGGTCCGGGCGGCGCCGGTGGTAACGGCGGAAACACAGTTGACAACAACGGAACCGGCGGCACTGGCGGCCGTGGCGGCGATGGCGGCATCGGTGGTGACGGCGGCCAGAACGCCGACGGCGGAAAAGGCGGTTGGGGCGGTAACGGGGGCAAAGCCGGCTGGAGTAATGGCTACGGCGGCCAAGCCGGCGACGGCGGCAACGGCGGCAAGGGCGGTGTCGGTGGCGCGGGCACCGATCAGAACATCGCCGGCGACGGCGGCAAGGGCGGCCCGGGCGGAACCGCCGGTCAGGGTGGCGAGGGCAATAAGGGCGGCGGCAACGGCGGCAACGGCGGTAACGGCGGCGACGGTGGGACCGGTGGCAGCGGGCCACGCAGTGGTGGTGGCGGCGGCGGCGGCGATCGCGGCAACTACGGCACTGGCGGCAAGAGCAGCGCCGGATCTCCCGGCGTCCCTGGCTCATACGGCAACAGCGGAACTCCGGGTGAGCCCGGCGTAGACGGCGCAGCCGCTTCGACGGTGACTGAGGAATCTGGCTCTGGCGCAACCGCATTGACTTCGGCCGCCCGCAGCGCGGTGTCGTCGGCCGCTCCGGTGACATTGCAGTCGATGTGGACAGAGCTGTCCGAGCGTCTGTCATACGTCTTCTTCAACAACGCGCCCACCATTTCGCCAAGCATCTGGAGCCAGTGGGGCGTGAAGAAGACGATCACCGTTGATCTCAACGGCAAGAGCAACAATGCCTACCCGGTGACGTACTCGGTGAAGACGCAGCCGAAGTATGGCACGGTCAAGCTCGACGCGGAGAAAGGGCATTACGACTACACCGCGGATGCTGAGTTTGTGACACCCGGCATCACCGACACGTTCACAATCACGGTCAACAATGGGGCGGGCGCGAAGTTGCCGGGATTCGCGGGCTTTATTCAGGGCGTGCTGCACTCCGCTGCCGTGGCGATGGGGATCTCGAAGCCCGACACGATCGAACGACAGATCACCGTAACTGTCAACGGGACAGGGGTTTACGGCGGCAACGTTACGGAACTCGCGCAACTCTGGCAGAAGCAGAGCTATTGGAACTGCGCTCTGGTGGCTTCGGCAATGGCCGCGGCCCAAGTCACGAACACTCAGACGGTGGACGAACAGACGATGGTCGATTGGGCCAAGGAACTCGACAGCATCGTCATCCCCGGCAGGAAGATGTATCTCAGTGAGTTCATCGAGCTGGGAACCTTTCCGCGAGACAACGTGCTGTTGATGGAAAAGCACTTCGCGGTGACGGCCGTCAACATGAGATATGGGACCTATGACGCGAACGGCAACACGATCGCAGGGGCGACAGCGGTCGACGGTCAGCGTGCGCTCAACGACATGGAGGCCGCACTGGTGCAAGGCAAGGCGATCACCGTCAGCGTCAACAACAACTCGCTCTATTCGTCCGTTCCAAGCTGGAAGCCTCCCTCATCCACCCCGGATTTCACCACGTCCAATCACGCGATTCAGGTGCTGAAGATCGATACGGCCGCCGGCAAGGTATGGGTCAACGACAGCGCCGGCGACAAAGGCGGTGAGGAGTACTCACTGAGCGCGTTCATGAAGGCCTGGCAGACCAGCGACTACAACATGAACATCGTCTCGGCGATCCCTCAGCCGAACAGCGAGGCGGACACAATCGCGGCCTGACCAGAGTTTGGCGCATCCGTTGCCGCGCCGGCGAAACTGCCGATAGGTTTCGCATGTGGTCCCCGAATGGCATGTCGGACCCGTGGCGGTGCCCGTGCACGGTCTGTTCGTCGGGCTCGGAGTGTTGGCGGCAATGGTGGTGTTCGTCGTCGAGGCGCGGCGGCGCGGCGCGGTCAACGATCAATCGCTCGTGGCGGCCGCCGGTGCGCTTGTCGGCGGCGCCATCGGGATGCGACTCTCCGGTTTGGCCCCGCACCTGGATTTCAGTGCCAATCCGACCATGGCGCAGGCGTGGGAATACGGTTCGAAAAGCATTCTCGGCGGTCTGCTCGGCGCGTACGTCGGCGTCCTGGTCGCCAAACGCATCGGCGGGTACCGGGGCAAGACCGGCGATCTGTTCGCTCCGGCGGTAGCGCTCGGGATGGCTGTGGGCCGGATCGGGTGCTATCTGACGGAAGCTCCCGGCCGTCCGACCTCCCTGCCGTGGGGTGTGCACGCGGCCGCTAGCACGCCCGAATGCCCCGGCTGCCTGACCGGCCAGGCGATGCATCCCTCGTTCCTGTACGAGATCGCTTTCCAGCTAGCGGCATTCGCTGCACTGATGTGGCTGCGTCCCCGAATCACCCGGCCCGGTGAACTGTTCGTCTTGTACGTCGCGGCCTACGCGGTGTTCCGGTTCTTCGTCGAATTCACCAGAGCGAACGAAACGGTGTGGCTGGATCTGACTCGGCCGCAATGGTTTCTACTGCCTTCGCTCGTCCTCATCGGATTTCGGCTGTCGTACGGATACCGCCGCGGCTACTATCGAACCTCACCCCGTGGGCAGGAGGCACTCGCATGACGACGCCCCCACCTGGCGACGATCACAACGCCGACGTCCCGCCAGATGACCCCCTGCCGCCCGCGTATCTGCCACAGCCACCGGCGTATCCGCCACCCCCGGGATATCTGCCGCCGGGTCAATACGGGTACCCACCGCCGGGATATCCACCCCCGGGGCCGCCCCCTCGTCGTCCACGTATCTCGGTCGGGATGGCGTTCCTCGGAGCGTTTCTGTACTTCGCGTTCAACCTCGTGATGGGTTTCGCGGTGCTGACGATGAGCGGCAGCAACGGGACCACGCCGGTGGCCGTCGGAGCTGCGGTGTTGGCCTTGACCGCCTTGGGCGGTGGGGGCGCCCTGCTTGCGACATCGAACGCCACCATCAAGGGATTGGGTCTGGGATTGATGATCGGCTGGGCCTTCCTCTCCATCGTCTCGGTCGGGTTCTGCACCGGTCTCAATCCCGAGATGTACTCGTGACGAACGGGATGGCGTTGCGCGGCGACCGGCTGTTGCGCTACGTCACCGCCTTCTGCCCGTCCTGCCACACAGAAGCACCCGAAAGACCACTGGGTGACGTCGCGCGGCTGAGCGGTCGACTGGTCGAGCGCGACGGCCGAGTGTGGCTCGAACGTGGTTGCCAGACACACGGATTGGTGTGCACCCTCTACGACGAGGATCCGGAAATCCTGTCCTATCTGGAGGAGTGGACAGCGCCGACCAAAGCGCACAACCCCGACGTGGCCGGTAATTTCGACCCGATCCCGTCTGCATACCTGCGCGGGTTGCCGGAGATGCAGACGCAGCACACCTGCATCCTTCTCGAAGACATCGCCGAGACCTGCAACCTGCGCTGTCCCACCTGCTTCACCGGCTCCTCGCCCGACCTGCGCAACGTGGTGCCGGTCGCCGACGTACTGGCCAATGTGGACCAGCGACTGGCTCGCGAGAACGGCCGCATCGACGTGCTGATGTTGTCCGGTGGCGAGCCGACGCTGCACCCCGCGCTACCGGAACTGCTCGCCGAACTGACAACACGGCCCATCACCCGAATACTCATCAACAGCAACGGTATTCGCCTTGCCACCGACGACTCGCTGCTTGAGTTGCTTACCGGACACCGAGACCGCGTCGAGGTCTACCTTCAATACGACGGGCTGTCCGAAATCGCACATCGCCATCACCGCGGCGGTGACTTACGGGCTCTGAAGAATCTTGCACTGCAACGACTCTCGGATAACGAGATCTTCACGACGCTGGTCATGACGGCCGCCCTCGGAGTCAATGACACCGAGATCGGCGACATGGTGCAGCTCGCCTTGGACACGCCGTACGTCGGTGGAATCAGCATCCAGCCCCAGTTCGGCTCCGGCCGGTCAGGAGACATCGACCCGCTCGATCGGCTCACCCATACCGGCGTACTCAAGCGGCTGGGTCCACAGACCGACAGCTTGGTCACCTGGCGTGACCTGACCGCGTTGCCGTGTTCGCACCCGCATTGTTGTTCGGTCGGGTACATGATTCGCGACGACGCCGGCGTCTGGCGCTCGCTGGTGTCACTGCTCGGCCATGATGGCCTCAAGGCCAGGCTCGGTCTGGTCTCCAACAGGATCGTCGACACCGAACTCCCCCAGCAGCTGCGGCTGGCGGTCAAAGAATCTCTGCTCGGGCTGCTGTCCGAGCAGTCTTCGCTGTCGCACCCAGACATCGGCGACGTGTGGCGAATCATCTGTCAGAACTGCGATCTCGGCGTGGGCACATTGCTGACTATGGCGTCGTCGGCGTTGCCCGGACGCCGTCGGAAGCTCCGCCAACTGCTCGGAGAACGGGTCGTCCGGATCACCGTCAAACCGTTCATGGACATGGCCACCATGATCGAAGAACGATTGGTGCAATGCTGCGTACATGTCGGCACCAGCGCCGATCAGCACCAGTGCGCGCCGTTCTGCGCCGTGCAGGCGTGGCCGGCCTTAGCCCGTCAGCGCATGTCCATTGCCGCGGGCCGACAGCTTCCGCTCGTCGCGGCCGAGACTGGGGCAATCAATTCGACGGTATCCCCCACATCGACCGTGACAACCTCGTCCGCCGCCGGTGCAACGAACGGGATTTGGAGCAAACCGTAGAAGTCGTCGGTCGCGGCGAAGGTGTGCGCACGGGCGAACAACGGCTGCGCCTCGAACACCCGCACCCGCAGTTTCTCCCGGCTCAGTCTGCCCAACTCCCGGCCGGATTCGGGATCGGTGATCACCGGACCCGTGCTGGAGTTCACCGCGAAGACCATGCCTACCGCTACACCGGCTTCGGTGCCGCGGTTGATGACCAGCGTGTAGTCGTCTTCGATGAGCGCGACCTGCCCCGAGATGGCCTTCTCGGTCACGATGCCGCTCGCGAATTACCTTCTCGCAGTGCCGAAGTCGACCCGGCCTGAATCCGTGGCCGCAGGCCGTAGTCCTCCGCGCGCAGCGGCACCTCGAAGAAGCTCGTAACGTCCTGCTCGGTGCCCAAAGTGAGCTCGACTGCCGTCTTCGCCTGGAAGAGCGCGATTACCGCCTGCTGATGATGTTCGGTGCCGAACGAGGTCAGGGCCTGCCCGAGTTTCGCGTCCACGTACTGGACCGACCGCTGCAGATCCGACGTGGCCGGTTGCGCCGGGTCCGCCCGGCGAGCCACCTCGATGCCAAGCCCGCTGTACCAGCGGTGTCCGAGAGCTCCGAGGATTGCAGCGCACAGCGGGATCACCACAACTGTGCAGATCAATCCAAGGGTGGTGTGGAGCGTGATCGCGCCGACGACACCGAGGAGCATCGTTGCGCCCGCGCCGAAGAACAGTTGTACGGCCGCCGGCACCGCTTCGATGACGTGCCAGGCCTGCCTGGCAGCGGCCGCGCCAGATCGAGCGACGCGGGCAACGAACCTGGCGATTGCCGTGATCGTGTTGAGAGCGATCCGGCCCATCTCGTCGGCTTGCTTGCGGGCGACCGGGGATTTCGGCATGGACCAGGTGCGTTGGTGCGCTGACGGGGCGGGCGGAGCCTCGGGTGCTATCGGCTGTTCAGCAGCGGGAGGCGCGACGGGTTGCTCGTCCGGCACGTCGACCGTCGGTTCCGTAGTCACATTCGCATCAATAGCCACACGCGTATCATCGCCCGAATCCGCCAGAATCTGGGCTCTGGCACGCCGAGGCACAGGTGCCGAGCTTTGAGATTCGGCTAGCCGGTGGCTGCCGCGGCGATGTCCGCGGCACTGATACCGGAGAGATCGGGGACGTTTTGCATGAGTTCGATGCGGGTGCCGTCGGGGTCGGTCAGGTAGATGAACCGGCCGGACGTCGGGTCGTCGACGTCACCCAGCACGGTGCGCGTCGTCTCCACCAACTCACCGCCCGCGGCGAGGATGGCATCGGTCAAACCGTCGACGTCCTCGACCCGGAACGAAAGATGTGTGAAGCCAAGCTCGGTCATCCGCTTGCGCTCGCCTGACCCGGTCGTCGGTACATCAACCCACTGCAACAGTTCGATCCGAACGTCGTCACGGATGAGCATCGCGGAGCGGAATCTGCCGTCCTGCTCCATGGTCGCAGCGACCTCGTTGTTGTCGAAGTCGAGCTTGTAGAGCTGCGCGAACCCGAAAACCTGGGTGTAGAACCGGATCGAACGGTCGAGGTCGGTCACACAGATGCCGATATGCGAGAAACCCTGGATCATCAGCGAAGTCTGACAGAGCGGACGCCTGGGAGCCCCGCGGGTACCGATGACCGGGAGTGTGGTTAGCGCGAGGCCGCCGCAGCCGCGGACCGCGCGGCATGGCGGCCGCTGCCGACGGAATTCACCGCCTTGCCAGGGCCAGCTGCCGCTGATTTCGCTTGAGCGCGATGCCTGCCGCCGACGGCGCTCTTGGCCGCGTCATCGGCCGGCGCGGAAGCCGCCGCAGTGCGGATTGCTTTGTCTGCGTTGGTCGAACGAATGCTCACTGAACGGGCCGCGCCGGGGCTCTGCACCGAACGGGGCACCTCGTTGGCCGCAACCAAACTCTGTGCAGTCGGGCTTAGCGCAGCGGCGGAACTGCTTGCGCCCTGCCAGCCGATCGCCTTGGCGATGGTCCTGGCGAACTCCATCATTGCCCCGAAGGGCCCGACCGCGGTCCCCGTCGCGAGCGGGACGTGGATATGCAGCACGCCGAGCAGGTCGTTGTCGTAGGCGAAGTCGAGCGCGTTGAATATCGAGCCGCCCGGGCTGAGCAGACCGCCCACAGCCATACCCACTTGGACGCCGTCGGGGAAACTCACCCCGATCGCCGGTCCGAATGCTTTGGCCAGAGCGGTGAGGTCGACATGTTCGCCACCGTTGAGGAACGCGTCGGTCATGGCTGCCGGAATGTTGGCCAGGGTGCTCATCGCGCTCGCAGGATCCGGCGTCGCGGCGGTGAGATCGGTTCGGATGGATTCGAGACTGGCCGCCAGGACAACCAGGGGGCCGAGTATCGGACCCGCCATGCCCAGCAAAACGCCGCTCAGCGCGGTCGTCGAAAATGCCAGCAGCTGCTTACCTGTCGGAGAGATGCTGAGGTGCAACAAATCTGGTATTCCGGGCAACTGCGTGATCGCCGGCAGCAGTTCGTAGAAGGCTCGATGCGTGCTGTCCAGGGTCGACGGATCGGGCGCCATCGGCGCGGCGAGCGCGGCCTGAAAATTGGCTTGCACTTGCGTAGCGATGCCCGGCAGGTCGGGCAGTTCCATCAGGTACGTCCGCAGGTTGGCGGCGATCTGCTGCAGGATCGGGGCCGGCGCTTCGCGCCAGGTGTCGAACAGAGCCTGTGCATTCACGCTCACCTGCGAGAAGACGTCCGCCCAGTCGGTGGTCGCAGTCAACTGGATCGCGGCCTCGGCGCGAAGGGTGGGCGGCGGCACCACAACCGGGCTCATCGCGATGGCGCTGGTACCCACCACAGCCACACCGGCCGCGATGAATGGGCGAGGCATTGCAGGCATGTCGACTCCCCGTTGTCGTGTCACCCCTGACCCACGAGAACCGTATCTGAGAGGCGACGGCGGGAAACCTGAAACCGGCGACGGATTGCCCTCTACAGCCGGTTCTCGATGCTTGCTGTGGCAAAACTTCGCAAGATTTTTCTGCACCCGCAGCAACTCCTTGCAGCGACTCTCGACCGCGCTTCCGCTTGCCGGGAATTTCGCAGGTCAAGCCAGCAGAACCACGCGATGCCCCTCACGAAAAATGCACTCGCGGGCCGTGCAGGCATCGGTCTGGAACACGGCTTGACGGCACCTCAGCTACCGCTCAGCTATTTGCTTCCGCGTAATAATGTGACTACCATCACAGCCGGGTTGGGGATCTACCTCGACAGTTAAGGAAATCATCGTGAAAACGGGCTTCACACCCTCGTCTACAGCAAAGATTTGTGCAGTTTGCATCGGCGGTCCGCTGATCGCTCTAGGCATTGGCGCACCGACCGCTCTGGCGTCGCCGTCTGCCGGCGCTAGTAACACACACAAACAGGCGTCTTCCAGCAATAACACCCAATCCGGTGTCAAGACGGCCCCGCGCAGTCCGAGCTCCGCCGCCCGCGTTCGCGCCGCATCGGAGCCGCAACCGACGCCCAACTTCGCCATGTCGTTCAACGGCCACAGTCTGGTTCAGTCCGGCACCGCGACGGCGACCTCGGATCCCGGGTTCAACTTGGCAGTGGCAGGGGCCGGCAGCAACGCCTACGCCGGCGGCGGATTCTTCAATGTGGCGCTTGCGACGGACAACAGCACCGCGACGGCAACCGGAGGATTCTTGAACTTCGCGGACGCCGAAAACAACAGCACCGCGACCGCCCAAGATGGAAAGTTCGTCGTAGCGCGGGCGCGCAATGGCAGCACCGCGACGATCACCGGCGGGAAGCTCAATATCGCCGAAGCGAATAACGGCGGCACAGCCACGGTGAGTGGCGGTGACGAAAACACCGCCACCGCCGACGGCACCGACAGCGTCGCGTTCGCGGGCAATGGCAACACCAACGAAGCCACGGCATACTGCGGATCCCACGCCGACGCCAGTGGTGGCGACAACCTGGTGGTCACCACTCCGGTCGGCGGCTGCCAGTAACAACGACCCGCTGATAATCGCGGTGGCGCCCGGATTTTCGACGGGCGCCACCGTGAGCGCGTCGCCAGCGCTGTGATCCAATGTGGTCGGGCTTGCCCCTCTCGATCCGCCAGCGACCGCCAGGAGCACGATGCCGACCGAACCCGGAGATCAGGCCGTCGATCAGATCCGCGGGGCCTACGACGCGACGCCGTACTCCGCGGATTCGATCCCCCAGTCGGCGCCGGGTCGACTCGCCGCGATCGCGCAGTTGTTCGGGCTGCAGACGCCACCGCTGGTCCGGGCGCGAGTGCTCGAAATCGGTTGTGGCGCCGCAGGAAATCTCATTCCGTTTGCCGCGACCCATCCCGAAGCGCAGGTGGTGGGCATCGATCTGTCCGAGGTTGCGATCGACCAGGGGCGCCGGCTTGTGCATGCCGTCGGGATTCAGAATGTGGAGTTGGTCGAGGCCGACATCGCAACCGTCGACGTCGCCGCCTTGGGCCAGTTCGACTACATCGTCGCCCACGGTGTGTACAGCTGGGTGCCCGAGAACGTCCAGGACGCGATGCTGTCATTGACGAGTAGGTCGCTGGCACCCAACGGCGTGGCCTACATCAGCTACAACGTCTATCCGGGCTGGAAGTCCAAGGAGATGGTGCGCGACGCAATGCTGTTCGCCAGCCGCGATAGCGGGTCTCCCGAGCAGAAGGTGATCGATGCCCGTGGCATGGTCGATTTCCTCGAAGAGGTGACACCGCCGTCCACCCCGCTGGCCCGGGCCGTTGCCGAATTCCGCGAGCGGGACAACGGTTTCGAGGACTCGTACCTCGTGCACGACGAGCTCGCCAGCATCAACCGGCCGTGCTATTTCACCGACATGCTGCAGCGAGCCGGCGCGCACGGGCTGGCGTTCCTGGCCGAAGCACAGCCTGAGCTGATGTTCCCGGCCAACTACGGCGCCACAGTGGCCGAACACGTTGCGCAGCATTGCGGGGGTTCACAGCCGTTGATCGAGCAGTATCTGGACTTCGCGGTCGATCGTGCGTTCCGCCAAACGCTGTTCGTGCATGCCGATCGCGCTCCCGAGATCGGTCACTCGCTCGACAGCCGCAACTTCGAGGGTATGCATTTCGCCACTGAGATGCCGGTGGTCGACGGCCCGACCCGGCCGGATCGGTCGGCCCAGAACTATCAGTTATCCAGTGGTGCAACGGTGTCGATCGACGATCCTGCGATGAAGATTGCCTGCGATACCCTGACGTGGCAGTCCCCGTGGACGTTGTCACGGGCGCAATTGGTGGACTTGGTGAGCGCGGAGCTGGGCTCGTCTCCCGAGCCAGTCGGTGAACGGATCGACCAACTGTTGGAGTTCCTGATCGTCAACGGCCAAGCGCGCTATCGACTCGATGCGGTGTCGCCGGATCCGGTCAGCGTGCCGCTGCGAGTGAATGAAACATTGCGACGGGTAGCGGAATTCGCGTTGCGCGAGGGTGGCGATGTGTACACGTTCAACCTGTGGCACGAGACGGTGGCGCTGGGACCGCTCGACGCTCACGGGCTGACACTGCTTGACGGCACGCGAGATTCGGCAGTACTCGTCGACGAGCTGCTGCGGTTGGCGCGAGAGGGCCAGCTCAACGTCGAACTCGACGACGGGCAGCTGCTCACCGACGAGGCGTCGTTACGTGACGTCTTCACGCAGTACGTCGATGTCTTACCGGAACGCCTGGAAGAGATGAAATTGGACGCCGCCGAGTAGCTTCCGGACCGCTACCAGATGCGGATCCAGTCGACGAGCATCGCTGCCGGATAGGTACCCAGGGACGGATCGCCGCCACCGGGTCCGCCGACCGCGAGGGTGAACATCGGGGACATCCAATAGCCGGGATTGTTGAACGGCCAGCGCAGATCGGTGGGGTTGCCATGGACCGGGATGGGCTTGGGCGGCACGGTGAAGTACGGCTTCGCGCCGTCCACGTAGTCGCGCCAGAATTTGAATCCGTCCTGGTCCCAGCGCATCCGCCAGGTGTGCCAGCCGCCGTCGATCAATCCGGCAATGGACTTGCTTTCCCATGTCTTCCCGTTCGATGCCGCGTGGACCGTGGTTCCCGGTGCCCAACTGCGGTTGCCGTAGAACTCGAAGATGTCGACCTCGCCGTCGGGCAGCGGATCTTCGTTGACTGCCCAATACGCGGGCCAGGCCCCCGAGGTCAGGCAGTCGAGCTTGGCCCGCGCCTCCCAGGTGAGGCCCATCGGGACCCGCCAGTTCCCCCGCACCTTGCCGCTGAAGTACTGATCGTCCTCACGGGTGGCGAGGAGCACGAGATTCGAGTTTCCATCGACGAAGACGTTTCGCCGATCGTCGCGGTATTGACTCGCGACCGGCGGCCAGACGTCGTCCTGCCAGTTCTGCACCGTCCAATTCGCCGGATTGGGGGCCGACCCTGCCGGCCCGTCGAAGTCGTCCTGGAAAATGTAGGCCGGCGGTGCGGCCGGGCGCGGCGACGGAATCGCCTCGGCGCGCGGGAGCGGGATTGCGCCGGCCAACAGGCCCAGCCCCGACATCAACATCATGCTGCGACGATCCAATTCGGGCACGGGTAAACCATAAAGGCATTGACCGCCTGCCGGGCGCCTAAGTGCCGAATCGCGGCATCGTGGCGTCGCCAACGCCTGGTCGTCAACGGCCAAACCCGCTGCGGGAAACATGTTGCAGCACAGTCGGTTGGCGCCGACGAGCCAGCAATTGACGACGACTTCCCAAAATGCCTAAAAATAGCCGTGACCTGCGACAACGCGTGTACACTTCAACGATGACGGGGGTCACGAGGCAATGGGCGAACTAGACCGCGACGCGGTCGTCGACACCGCGCTCGAACTCTTCGTCAGCCGGGGATACAGCTCGACAACGCTCGCCGAGATCGCGTCCGTACACGGCCTTCAGGCCGGTGTACTCGCCGCCGCGTTCCCGGATAAAGATGAATTCATCTTCGCCGTTGTCGACACCATGTTCGCCGCCGTCTTCAAAGAACTTGCCAAGACCCCACCGGAAGAAGACCTCGTCGAGGGCCTGCGGGTCGCTCACCAAAACGTGGTAGGCCGGATCATCGCGGGTGAAGGACCAGTGCCGCTACTGCGAATGCACCGCATGGGCAGGGTCATCGCGACTAATTCAACTGTAGCGCAAGCCGTCTCGGTTCATCGCAAACGAGTACTCGCTCAAGGCTTAGCTGATCACCGCGGTGTCGGCCACGACGATCCCCAGATCATAAAAGCTGTGACGGTGTGGTCGGCAATCATGGCAAGCACCCACGCCGCAGCCGTCCACGACCAGGATGAACCCGACCCCTACGCGACGGACCTCACGACGAGCCGGCTAGACCGGACCTACCACCTAGTCCGTCGAGTTGATCCGTGACGAATCATCCTGTGGTGCACGACTATCCGACGAAATTCAGCAATACCCCGTTTTTCGGCAGCGCGCCGTGGTGGGATCGGTTCCAAGAGGTGACGCCATGCCCACATGGAGAACCACAGCAGTAGCCGCACTGGCAGTAGTGCTGATGGCCGGCTGCTCGACGACCGCACCAGCGGGCAAGAACGGGGCGACCACGGCGCCCGGCCCGGCGACCGGCGCCGCTCCGAAGGCAGCGCACGGGGACGAGGCCGTCCCCTGGGACCACGTCGGCCCCGGGTGGATGTTGGCCACCTGGACGCTGCACCCCTACTCGCCCGGCGACCCGCCGCCCACCGACACATCGGCCGCCTACACCCTGTACCTCGTCGATCCGTCGGGCGACCGATACCCGATCACTACGATCCCAACGGACAGCCAGGGCTACGCCGGCGCCTCGTTGGTCGACTGGTCTGGCGACGGCGGCCGGGCCCTGCTCTACGCCTGGAGCGGCGAAACGACCGTCGTTGACCTGCATTCCGGCGAACAGACCAAGGTTCCGACCTCGGGCACCGCCCGGTTGAACCCCACCTTCACCCTGCCCTCCGGCAAGGCGCTGCTGCGTGTCCTGGATAACGACAAGCAGCCTCCGACGCTGGAACGGATCGATCTCACCGGCAAACGTGAGTTGCTCTACCCGACGGACAAGCTTGGCAGCCGCTTCAGCGGGGCCTACCTGTCTACCCCCGACGGGACCCAGCTGATCCTCGGATCGGACGCCGGCCTGACTGTCATGGCCAACGACGGGACAATCGTCCGCAGCATCTCGAAGCCGCCCGGCACGGATACGTGTGGCCCTGTCAGGTGGTGGGACGGCGAACCGGGCACCATTCTGATGAGCTGTGGCCCAAGCCCCACCGATCAGCCTCAGCTGTGGTTGGTGCCCTTCGCCGGCGGAACACCGACTGTCCTCACAGCGCCCAATATGCAAGAGGCTGATTTCAACGCGTGGCACGTGAAGGCGGGCACATTCGTGCAGACTGCCTTCCAGTGCGGCGAACTCATCCTGGAGAAGCTCAACTCCGACGGCACGACGTCTCGCGTGTCGGTGCCGGGCGTCGATCCTAAGCGCGAGCTCGACGTCATCGGTGTCAGCGACGACGACCTCATCGTGAGGGCGCACCCCTCCTGCAACCCCGGTTCAGCTCTGATCGACTACGACCCCACGGCGAACACCTCGACGGTGTTGCTCGGCGGGACGGTCAACGGCGGCAGTGTCGGCCAAGCGCTGCTGTACCCGGGGCAGGGGTAGTCGGCTACTCCTCGTCGGGCAACGGGTGGCGGGTGCGGTCGTCGCGTCCCGGGATGCCGTTGTGCCCGCCCTGATCCTGGGCGTACAGACCCACCATGTACCCGATGACGCCGCCGTTGAGCGCCAGCGCATCCCGGTTGACGTTGTTGATCGTGTCATTGGCGGTGTGGTAGTTGGGATCACACGCCTGATCGGCGGTACCACCCCACGGCTTCACCTGCTCCGCCGTCTTGATGTTGTCGGCGCCGGTGTCGAAGTTGCCGGACGGGATGCCCACGCGGGTGAAGCCGTCGTAATCGCTGCGGCCGTCGAACGGCAGGTCTTCCGGCGTCTTGCCCGCGGCCTTGAGGGTGTCGACCAGGGTGCGCTCGATGCCGGGTGAGCCTTCGGGAATCAGTTGGTCGGCATCGGCTTTGGGGGCCGGTGGCAGCGACTGGTCGGCGTCGGAGGTGAAGTAGCACGTGTTGGGCGAGGCCATCATGTCGAAGTTCAGGTACAGGGCAATATCTTTCAGCGCTTCGACGTCCAGCGATCTGACGTAGTCGTTCGATCCGAACAGCCCCTCCTCCTCACCTCCCCAGAAGCCGAACCGCACCGCGTTCGCGACCTTTGGTGACGGGCCCATCTGCAGTGCCGTCTCCAGCACAGTCGCCACGCCTGTCCCGTTGTCGTTGATACCCGGTCCTTCTTTGACGCTGTCGAGGTGTGCGCCGACCATCACGACGTTGTTCGTGGCTCCGGTCTTGGTCTGGGCGATCACGTTACGCGTCTTCACCTGCTCGACTCTGGCATCGGTGGTGACGGTCGCCATCCCGGTTTCCGAGCGGAGTCGTGCGCCGTCAGCCTTGGTCACGCTCAGCACCGGAATCTTGATCTGGTCGCTCTCCTCCATGGTCGCGCCGAGCTCTTTCTCGTCGACGTTGTTGGCGACGACGAGTGCGATGGCCCCGTGTTCGGTTGCCAATGTGGACTTCTGGGCCAGAAGACACTCACCGCGGTCCACCAGTACCACGGCACCGGCGACATCCGGACCCTCGTAGTCCCTGGCGGTACATCCCAGGTGCGCGTCGCCCGAGGCCACCACAAATCGGCCAGTCGCACCCGCTGCGGGGCTGGCGCCGCTGAAGCCGATGGCGTGGGCTTCGACCGGTTGGCCGTTGACGCTCAGTGATTCCTTGTCGACAGTGAACATTCCCATGGCGAACTCGGGTGTCGTGACATCGAACCCCTTGTCGCGCAGCGTTTTAGCCACATATTCGACACTGTCGTCATAGCCGCGGGAACCGGCGACGCGGGTGCCACCGTTGGCATCCGCTATCGCCTGGAGTTTCTGAAGATGCGCCATCGTGGCATCGAGGGTGACCTTCGACTGGAGATCTTTGGCGTATGAGGCGGCGTTATTCGTCGACGCGACTCTGCCCTGCTCACGTCCGCAGCCCCCGGCAGCCACCAACGCCGCGATAGCCACACCCACCACGATCTTCTGTCGTGCGCGACTAACCATTCTCGGACGTCATTTCGGCATCAGGTGGCCGGGACGACGCCATCCCGGTTGATGAAGAAGCCTCGGCCGGAGGCCACGGTGCAAGTCGTACCGTCAGTCTCCGACAGGCACGTGAAGGGGCCGAGGCGAGCGGTTTGACCGTAGGCAAGCGTGGGCGTATCCATTGCCGGATCGCCCATACATTGATTGCCGTTGCAGGGAGTGATGTTTCCGTTCGCGTCCATCGTCACCGATTGGACGGCCGAATTGCTCTGGCAATAGGCCGACGCGGGCCCGCCATCGGTGCGCATCTCGCAGCTGAGATTCCGCGACGGTGATACGAAATAACACGTCGTTCCCGAGAAGCAGGCCAGATCATTCGCGGACGCCTGCGGCATCCCGACGAGGCAGCCGGCAGTGACGATCAGCCCTGTTGCGATCGATAGCAGCATCCGCATTCGCTGAGCGTAAGTCGATTACGACTCCATGACGGCGGTTACGCCGAATCCCGGATGGTGGTCCTGAAGTCATCCGACTAGCGTGACGCCCGACCGTGAGAGGGTGAAGCCGCCGCCCGATGGCGTTGTGCAGGTGACGCCGACGGTCTCCGACACGCAGGTGAACACGCTATGCCCGGCCGTCTGGCCGTAGGCCAGCGCCGGGAAATCCCTGTCCCGCATTGAGGGTGCAACTGTCCTGGACACAGGCGTCGGAGGTGACGGACCCATCTTTGTCCATCACCACCGATAGTTTTGGCGATTTGGCTTCGCAGTACGCCAGCGCGCCGGAGCCTTGCGTGCCCGGGTGGGCCGCTTCGGTGAGCTGGCAGGCGATGTTGCCGGACGGGGACATGAAGTTACACGGATAACCCGGCGCACAGGGCCCCTCGTCGGCGCCAGCTGGAGGAATCCCCACCCAGCCACCGACCACGATGATCCCGATCGCTACGACGGCTGTGCAAAACCCGTCACGACGAGATTCACTGCGGCAGTTCTTCACCCGACTGCTCGCGCACGATGTACTCGGCATACCACTCCGACCAGTTCTCGTCGTACTGCCCATCCGTTCGCTCCTCATGCTTTCCATGCGCGGCGCCGGCGCGACGAAGGGCGGCCGCAAGGTCGGCGGCGGACGCGAACGTCGTCTCGGTCTCAATGCGCCCGGGCGCACGCGTCGTCACCTCCTGCAGCAGCCAGCCGTTGCCGTCAGGATCACGAAACGATGCGAAGGAGTGGTAACTCGCAGGTTCGGGCGCCGGACCACTGACGCGGAGGCGCCCGAACAGGTAAGGCTCATCCGGGCCGGCGTACTCCCCCGCCGAGTCGTGGAACACCTCGCTGATCGCAACGCCCTTGTCGAGCAGCTCGGCACGGGCGGCCTGAATGTCGGAGACGATCAGGTAGAGGCCCTGGGCCGAGCCCGGGGGTGCGGGGGTGACGTTCTCGCCGAAGATGATCGAACACCCGGAGCCAGGTGGCGTGAACTGAATGACGCGAAAATCGTTGCCACTGTCGAAATCAGCATCGAGACGCCACCCAAGTTCCGCGTAGAAGTCCTTGGCACGGTTTACATCCGAGACGGGAATGACGACGATCTCGAGCTTCAGATCGATGTTGGCCATCTCTTTGCGTCTACCCCGCCGCCTTGTGATAGCTGACGAGGTTGACGTCGGCGTACTCGTCGGCGAACATCCCCCGGCAGCCCCGCAGATACCTCATGTAGCGGTCGTAGACCACTTCTGACTGAATCTCAATCGCCTTGTCCCGGTTAGCTTCCAGAGCGTCGCCCCAGATGCCCAGTGTCTTGATGTAGTGCGGCCGCAGGGACAGGACCTCGGGCACGGTGAAGCCGGCCGCCTCGCCGCGTTCCTGCATCATGGTGGCCGTCGGGATCCGGCCGCCCGGGAAGATCTCGGTGATGATGAACTTGACGAACCGCAGGGCTTCGAACGTGATTTTCTTGCCGCGTTCGGCCATGTCGTAGGGGTGATAGCTGGTGGTGCTCTGGATCGTCATCCGGCCGTCGTCGGGCATGATGTTGAAGCAATTCTTGAAGAAGTCGTCGTAGCGCTCGAAGCC
The DNA here is from genome assembly GCF_033804465.1 of Mycobacterium sp. RTGN5. Lineage (NCBI taxonomy): Bacteria > Bacillati > Actinomycetota > Actinomycetes > Mycobacteriales > Mycobacteriaceae > Mycobacterium > Mycobacterium sp. RTGN5. The sequence continues at coordinate 318,181 of NZ_JAPZLA010000003.1, read as the reverse complement.
GAAGTGTTCGAAAGCCTCGATCGATACGATGCGGTCGACGGGGTCACTGAACTCCTCCCAGCCGTGCAGCTGGACGTCGTGGGTGCGCTCGGAATCGACCTGGTCGAGCAGCTTCGTGGTGTGCGCGTACTGGTTTTTCGACAGCGTGAGACCGATGACGTTGACGTCGTACTTCTCCATCGCGCGTTTCATGGTGGCACCCCACCCGCAGCCGATATCGAGCAGCGTCATGCCTGGCTTCAGGTCGAGCTTGTCCAGGTTCAGATCGATCTTGGCGATCTGCGCTTCCTCCAGCGAGAGGTCCGCGGGTTCGAAGTAGGCGCAGCTGTACGTCCGGCTCGGATCCTGGAACAGGCCGAAGAAGTCGTCGGACAAGTCGTAGTGAGCCTGGATGTCTTCAAAGTGCGGCCGCATCTTTGAGGTGGGTCTTTTTTCCGGCATGGCGCCTCCCGCCGAGTAGGGGGTCGTTGGTCCGCACCCTACGCCGGTAGGTGTGTGTCGATCAGCCCTTTCGGCTACCGCGCCGACACCAAGGCTGAGCCCCGTCGCATCGACGGCGACAGTGCCGACAAGCACGCCCAGGTGGCACCGATCGTGACCCACATCAACGCCTGGTTCAGCATCGAATACATCCGAAATTCGCCGAGCACCTCGGCGGGAAAGCCGTCGAGCAGCAGGCCGTCGGGCCCGGCAATCGGTCCAGGAACCTCGTGGAAGCTGGGTAACAACACGAAAGCGACCAGCATGACGGCGACGTAGCCGCCGACCGCCAATGCGGTGGCCGGCCAACTCCCCCACCGACGCGACCACGCCAACCCGGCAGCCACGGCAACGCACGCACCCACCACTGAGATCACAGTGATCGTCAGGAACGCCGAACTTCGCGCCCCGATGGTCTCTTCCAGCCCGACGGTCGGCGGATTCGCCGGATATTTCAGGCCCGGCACCAACGTGATCGCCGCGAACATTCCCGCCGAGAGCAACAGCGCCAGGCCGGTCGGATTGGACGTGGCGCCGCGTCGCTCGAGCACCGTGCGAATCACTGTGTAGGCCACCGCGAACAGCACACCCATCGCGACGGTGAAGGCGATGACGCCGACCGCGGCACCGAAGTTCTCCTGGACCGACCGGGTGAACAGCTCGTGTCCATGCTCGTGATCGCCGCCGGAGAGCTGAGCCTCGGCGTGTTCGCGTTCCCCTTCGTAATCCACCGCGGCACCGATCAACGGCTCGATCATCACCCGGCTGAACGCGAAGCTGACGATGCCGCCGACCACACCGGGGATGAGATACCGCACCGTGGAAGGTAATTCGGCGGTCAGTGGCATGGGAACCCCAGCAGATGTCGTGCGTCGTGGACGAACTCGTGGACGTGAGTGTCCGAACCGAACACGGACACCGCGCCTTGGTCGTAGCCGACGAAGTAGTAGACGATCAGCGCAAGCAGTGTCAGGACGGCCAACCGGACTGGTGTGGCCAGACTCGTGGCAGCCGCGCGCAGGTCGGCGCGCGGCACGCCGAGGGCGGGGTTGGCGTCGTTCATCTCCGAAGTCCTCACAGTTCTAGTGGTCGTGATCGTGGTCATGCGCGATGGCGTGATCGTGGGCATCGGTGAGCAGCGGCGCGGTCAACAGCTCGTGACGGTCGACGAGTTTGTCCAACGTCACGACCCAGTGGTCGTAGTACTCCCATTCCCCCCGTTCAGATTCGGGCGTGGCCTCCCACTCCCCGATCGTCGCGATCAAGGTCTCCTGAAACTCACTCCACGGGTAGTGCCGGAACTCCGACAGCGCGAGCGCCAGCCCGAAGGCCCGGCGCTGCCACTCGTGGTCGAACTGCGGGGCGGCCTGATCGGTGGTGCAGGTCTCGTGCAGCTTCATGACGCGGGGCCTGCCAACGCCACGCCGATCATGGCCTCAGTGGTCACCAGATCCATCAGCATCTCGTCGGTGAAATCCTCGGTACCGGATGGCCTTTCGGGGATGACGAACCATCGCGAGTGACCGCTGGAGTCCCACACCTTGATCTCGGTGTCGGCCGGCAGATCGACTCCGACCTCGGCGAGCACTTTGCGCGGTTCGCGGGCGGCTCGCGACCGGAACGTCGGATCCTTGTACCAGTACGGCGGCAACCCGAGCACCGGCCACGGGAAGCACGAGCACAGCGTGCAGATCACCAGGTTGTGCACCCCTGGCGTATTGGCGACCGCCTGCAGGTGCTCACCCTCGGCACCCGCCATACCGTCGGGCAGGTTCAGTTCGGCGACGGCCGCGGGGGTGTCGACGACGATCTTCGCGGCGAATTCCGGATCGGTCCACGCCTTTACGACAATCTTCTTACCGTTAAGTGGGGTCATCTCCGTCTCGAAGTACGCGAGCACTTTGTCGACGGTTTGCGGTGTGATGACGCCCTTCTCGATGAGCAGCGACTCGAGGGCTGCCACCTGTTTGGCGCTGATCTCCTCACGGTCGGGCGGGTAAGCGAACTGGCCGGTCATATCTTCTCCTCGATCGGTGCCAAATAGGCTTCGAACAGCTCGGCGTAGATCTTCAGCGGACCGTCCTCGGCGCGCGGACCCCAGATTTCGACCGGGTCGAATTCGACGATGTAGATCGGCATCGGGTCACCGATCCCGTCTCCGGTGTCGGTGAAGTAGCCATAGTCACCCTCGAAGACGCGCTCCACGGTGCCGACCCGTTCACGCAGGTATCCCGGCAGCCGGCTGTGTGCGTCGGCGGGGACATTGGTGATCCGCACCGCAGAGCCGACTGGGAACTTCGGGTGCGCGACGTCACGGCGCGGGCTGTCGCCGAGGCGGAGATAGGCGATCACTTGATCGTCGATCGCGGGCACGTCCTCGGCATCGGCGGCCGCGGCGAGATCGGCAATCCGTTCGGCGAGTTCGGCTTCGGTGACATAGCCCTTGTCGATGAAGAACTGGGTGATGCCGCCCAACCACTTCTCGTAGTAGCGGAACTTGAAGTAGTCGAACGGATTCATCGCCTCGGCGCCGGTACGCAGGTCGGCCCACGTCCACTCGTCTTTGAAAGCCGTCGGCACCTCATCGATGGGGTACTCCGGCAGCGCCGAGCCGAGATGGTTGGACAACCCCATCATCGCCACGTGGATGCCGAAGATACGTTGCTCCCAATCCTCAACGAAGACACGCTTTTCCAGCGTCATCGGTTCGGGGAGACCTTCGAGACCGCCGAGATAGTGCTGCAGTTTCATCAGGCAGGGCTTCCTTCCGTGGGGGCGGTTGCGGTGTCTACGGCCGCGTTCTTGGTCATCACGGTGGCCAGATATTCGGAAAGCAATCCGAACGATGCGCCGAGGACGCAGGCCACGGCGGCGACGAGACCGGGGTGGGAAATGGTGGTGACCGTGACGTCGTTGCCCTTACCCGCCACCGTCGACACGGTGGAGGCGAAGCCGACGACGACGGCGGGAGTGGTCGCCAACAGAGGCACCCACGATGCCTGCACCATCAGCCCGCTGCCAACGCCGACCGCGATGGCGGTGACCAGCAGGCTGCCACCCATCAGGTGAGCGGCATACAAGCTGGCCGATGCGATCACCACGCCGACGATGTTCGACGAGACCGATCGAACCCAGCCGGTGACGCCGCCACCGACGAAGAAGAACGACGCCCAGGCCAGGAACACAACCCAGATAGGCACCGTGATGAGTTCGGCGGTCACCGCGACCGCCACCCCGCCGAGGACGCCGATACTCAGCGTCAAGGCTGTCCGAGAATCCATGCGCTCACCTTCTGGGGAACAGGGGTTGATGACTCGCTTCGGCGCCGGAGCGAAGTACGGTGAAATCAGGTTCGCGCCAGCGGATTTCAGGGGTGTTACGCCCGGATTGCTCTGCCCGTCAGGTCCGGACACGAAACGCGCAATTCCGGACTTCCCCCAGCTGGCCGAGCCGCCCACGTTGCCGTCGCACTGGACTGCCGCTACGTTGACCTCACCTCAGGTGGGGTCACGAAAGGACAGCACCGAGTGTCAGACGAACACCGATCGCAGCGGCCACCGGCCGCTGGGCGCCGGCCCGCGGAAACGCAGGGATCGACGACGCCGAAGATCGTCGTGTTCGCGTTGTACGACAAGGTGACGCTGCAGGATGTGGCCGCACCACTCGAAATATTCGCGCGTGCAAACGATTTCGGTGCTCAATACCGAGTGATCCTGGCCTCGCCTACCGGCGCCGCTGTTGCCACGACGTCATTCGTCTCGTTGAACGTCGATATGCCGCTGGCCGAAGTGCCCGACCGGATCGACACGCTCATCGTCCCGGGCGGGGTGCCACCCGACTTCTCCTTCACCCCCGGCGAGCACGACATTCCCGAGGAGCAGACACCGGACGTCGTCGCGGCGGCATTGCAGATGGTCGGCGAACTGGCGCCGCGGGCTCGGCGGGTCGCCTCGGTGTGCACGGGCGCGTTCGTGTTGGCCTCACTCGGCCTGCTGGACGGCCGGCGCGCAACGACGCATTGGGCGCACTGCCAAGAGCTGGCGCGCACCTACCCCGAGATTGAAGTCGTGCCGGATTCGCTGTTCGTCCAGGACGGGCCGTACATCACCGGGGCGGGAATCAGCGCGGGCATCGACCTCGGTCTGGCCATGGTGGAAAGCGACTACGGTCCCGATGTGGCCCGGCGGGTGGCGCGGTGGATGGTGGTGTTCCTGCAGCGCCCGGGTGGTCAAGCGCAGTTCAGCGTCTGGACCGAGGCGGCGCTGCCGGTATCGAGTGGGCTGCGCGAGATCCTTGACTCCGTGGTCACCGACCCGGGAGCCGATCACTCCATCGCCGCGATGGCGGATCGCGCGGCGGTCAGCGAGCGCCATCTGGTGCGCATGTTCCATGACCAGGTCGGATTGACCCCGGCCCGGTTCGTCGAACAAGCCCGGCTGGAAGCCGCCAAGGTGCTGCTGGCGACCGGAGACCACGGCCAGGAAGCCGTCGCGCGGCGGGCCGGTTTCGGCTCGGCGGACACCATGCGACGTACCTTCCAACGCGCTTTGGGCGTCTCACCCAGCGCGTACCGGAGTCGCTTCCGGACGACCGGCATCCATCGTTAGTTTTCGTCGGCGGTTTTCCGGCGACCGATCGCGGGCATTAGGCAGCAATGGAAACCCTGCCCCGACTTCGGCGCGCCGAGCACCGGATCGTGAAAATTCAGCGACGGGTGTGGCTGGCTCAGGTGTTGATGTGGCCGACGATCATCGTCGGGGCCGTGTTGTCAGCCGGCGCGCTGGTGTGGTTCCTTCGGCGCCGTTCCACGGGTGGCCGGCACGAGATGCCGGATCTCGCCGGCGCGCATGAGGCTAGTGGCTGACTAGCTCCGGGTGGAATGTGGCTGCCATTCGGCGCATTCCATCGCGCCAGTCGACGGTCGTGGTTCCGATGAGCTCATGCATCTTGGTGACGTCCAACGGATTCCCCCGCAGCGTCTGGTCGGTCTCCTCGAACACCGGTTCCTTGCCTGCGAGCGAGCCGAGGTAGGTGCACCACTCCTGCAGGCTGACGAACTGGTCGCCGCCCCAGTTGACCGTCGTCACCGGAACCGACGCCACCTCAAGCAGTTTCGGGATCATCGCGATGATGTCGTCCTCGTGGATGGGGTTGTAGACGGCCGGCCCGCCACGCGGAACGGGGATGGGCATGTCGCCCAACATCATGTCCATGTGGAAGAGTGGCCAGCCACCGTTGTTCCCGTAGGGGACGTTGAGGCGCGCAATGGTGGCCGGCACGCCGAGGGCGCGGGCCATCGTGGCCACGACAACTTCCCCGGCGATCTTGGTGATCGAGTACGTGGGAAGCATGGGCTTGTGGTTGTCGCCGAGAACGCTGCGTTCGGTGCGGTGTTCGTCGCCTGGCGGGTCGTAGACGGCTCCGGATGAACAATGCAGGAATGCTTTCGTGTCTCGGCAGTGCGCCATGAGAAGGCCGGCAGATTCGGCGTTGGCCGCGATGTCCTTGTCCCACCGACCGCTTTTCGCGACACCCAAGTTGAGGACGTAGTCGAAGTCCGACGGGATCCCCGTGAAGTCTCCGGAAGCCATGTTGACGGCCTCGCATCGCACGCCGGCTTTTTCGAGGCGTTCCCGGGCCGCCGAGTCGGTGAAGCGGGCGATGCCCCACACCTCGTTGTCGGCCGCCAGGGCCAGGGCAATAGGGACGGCAACCTGGCCGCTGACTCCGGTGATCAAGATCTTGGATCCACGCATCGGCTGATGGTAGGCAGCCGAGGCGTTCGTGACAGCGATTTGTCCTGAAGTGCGGGATGCTGCCGCTACGGCATGAACTGGCCAACGTCGTCGAGCGAGGTGTCCCGCGTCTCCCGCATGATCAGCAGCGCGATGCCGGTCAACGCCGCAGCCGCCAACAGGTACACGCCGACCCACGCCACGCCGTGGGAGGTGGCCAGCCAGGTCGCGACGAACGGTGCGATCGCGGCGCCGAGGATGCTCGAAGCGTTGTAGGCGATCCCAGACCCGGTGTAGCGCACATTGGTCGGGAACAACTCAGGCAGGACGGCGCTCATCGGACCGAACGTCAACCCCATCAGCGTCATGCCGATAACGAGGAAGACGAGCGTCGACGTCGTCGTCGCCGCATGAGGATCCAGCAGCAGCCCAAAAGAGCCGCCGTACAGCATGATTCCGACGGTCACCACGAGCAGCGTGACGCGGCGTCCGAACTTGTCGGCCAGGAAGCCGGTGACGGGAAGCATCGCGGCAAAGAACAGCACCGAGATCAATTGCAATTGGAGGAATTCCAGGTAGGGAATGCCCAATCCGCCACCGTTGGACGCCTTCTTGCCGGTGCCGAAGCTCAGCGCCCAGGTCGTCACGATATAGAACAACGTGTAGGTGGCGAGCATGACGAAGGTGCCAATGATCAACTGTCGCCAGTGGTTCCGGAACACCTCGGCCACTGGTGTACGCACCCGCTCACCGCGTTCGACCGCGCGGGCGAACACCGGGGTCTCGGTGAGCCGTAGCCGAACGTAGAGGCCGATGGCCACCATCACGGCGCTGAGGAGGAACGGGATGCGCCACCCCCAGGTGAGGAACGGACCGTCGAGGTCAGGGCTGGCGTTGTTGTGCCCGAGCCACAGCACCAACAGGAGGAACACCCCGTTGGCCAGCAGGAAACCGAAGGGGGCACCGAGTTGTGGCCACATCGCCGCCCAGGCCCGTTTCCCGGGTTTCGCGGTCTCGGTCGCCAGGAGTGCGGCGCCACTCCACTCCCCGCCCAACGCGAGGCCCTGGCTGAACCGCATCACCGCGAGCAGTGCGGGGGCCAGCAGACCAACTTGGTGATAGGTGGGAAGTAGGCCGATAAAAAACGTGGCGATGCCCATGACGAGAAGCGATGCCACCAGCGTGGTCTTGCGACCGATGCGATCACCGAAGTGTCCGAACAGGATCGACCCGAGCGGGCGCGCGACAAAGGCGAGCCCGAACGTGGCCAGCGACGCCAGAAGTGCGGTGGTCGGGTCGCCCTTGGGGAAGAACAGATGCGGAAACACCGTGACCGCCGCGGTGGCGTAGGCGTAGAAGTCGTAGAACTCGATGGTGGTGCCGACCATCGAGGCGATGACAATGCGGCTGCGGGGCACGCCGTCGACCAGATCGGATGCGGGTGTGGTCACGGGTGAACATCCTCGCAGATGGTGGGTAGTGAGCCGCTTGAGCCACGGTTGCCCAACAGTTTCAACTACCGCACGATGGGTACCTGAGCATGATCCGAACGGAGCCATGAGTTGAACGCCCGAATCTGTCTGCTATTTTTTGCCGCTCTGCTTGTTGCGGCACCGCTATTCGCACCTGGTGCTTCCGCCGAGACGGTCCCGGGCGCGGACGCCGCCATCGCCAAAGCCGAAAGTGCGCTCGGAACAGACCAGTTCGGCCCATACGGATGCGAGGCTTTCGTGGCCTACGCGTACGGCGTGCCGCAGGCTCAATTCGGTTGGGACGGCGCCGCCGAAACCATGTATCAAACCCTCCTTCGACAGGGGCAGATACACACCGGCATGGATGCCCCGCGGGGCGCCCTTGTCTTCAGCACGACCCCGTACGGCGCGCACATTGACATTGCCCGCGGTGACCGGACATATGTCTCCGGCGGTGTCCAAGGACTCAAGCGAGGGTACGGCGACGGGCACAACATCCAGATTCTGCCGAGCCCCAATGTGGGGTCCGGCTGGCTTTACCGGGGCTGGAGTCTGGGCTACCCCCAATAACTTCCGATCCCCAGCGCCTCACACCAACGCCGAAGCGCCAGCCGGCCCCTCCCTCATCAGGGACCGACTGGCGCTAAGGGGTCACACTTACTTGCTGGCCTTACCGCTCCTGCCGGACTTGGCCGACGAGCCCTTCTTGCCTGCGCTGGCCTTCGAACCGTGACCGCCGTTGGATGACGACCCCGCCTTGGTGTCGCTCGACGAGGAATCGGAGCCGCCGGTGGCCGATTCGGTCACCGGGGCGGCCTTGGTGCTACTCGTCGTGGAACCGGTACTGCCGGTGGCGGATTCGGTCGCTTCAGGATCGGCTGCGGTGGGCTCAGCCGCGCCCTCCGACGCCGCCTTGGTGGCACTACGAGCCGGCGCCTTGCTGAGAGCCGCCGGGGCGGTCGACAGGGTGACCGTCTTGGCTGCGGCACGGGTGGCCGCCGCCGCGGGCGGCGGGGTGGCCCCGATGGCTTGGGCGATGACGTCCCGCAGCGCGATCAGGCTGGCGATCGGTCCGCTGGCCAGGAAACCGAAGTCGGGGCTGTAGGGCGTCAGCAGGCCCGGGGCAGGCAGGATTCCGAGGACCATGCCCGAACCGTTGAGGAAGCCGTTGACCAGATTCGCCGGGAGATTTACCAGAGTGTTGATGACGGCACCCGGGTCGTTGGCGACGACTCCGTCGTACACATCCTGCAATCCCTGAACGCCGGCGTTGATCGTCGACAGCAGCGGGAACGTCATCGGCAGAATTACCTGGAACACCGTGTTGGGCAGTGTGGCGAAGGCCTTCGCGAAGTTGTTCACCGTATTGACCAGTGGGACCGTCGAATCGGAGACGACCGTAACGAGGTTCAGCGCGAGCGGGACCACGATGTTGTTGTTGATCGTGTCGAACGCACCCGTGATGTCGCCGCTCTGGAGCTGGCCGCGAGCGGTATCAAACGCACCCGGGGCACCGTCGAAGATCAGCTTGAGGTTCGCCGCGTCGTTGTGAAGGGCCGTCTGCAAGACCTTCAGGCTGGCGATCTGGTTGGCGACGATCTGGCTGAGGATCGGGGCGGGACTGTCGGCGATCTGCTGGCCGATCGCGCCGAGATTTGCTGCAGAGGTCTTAAAAACTTGAATCCAATTTTCGATCGGGTTTACCGCGGCGCTGAGCTCGACGCCAACCGACGACACCGTGCGCTGCATCGCGTGGACGTCGGGCATCGGTGCTAGCGGCGAAATCGCAATAACACTCGCTCCCAAGAGCGCGACACCAGCGGTGGCGTACGGACGAACAGCGACGTTCATGACTCTCCTTTGGCTGACAATTGCCCCCCGGATGTCAAAAGCTACCGCACCTTACTCGTGAGTAAGAAGCGATTTTGGAAACTTTCTTGCGGCCCGCAAGCATCCCAGGTAGCTGGGCTAACATCCGGATGCCTGCGTCGAAAGCACTGTTCACGTCGCTATTGGCAGCTTCTGGACGTTGCCGGCCGGTGAACCGCCGGGGGGTGATCAGCTACCGTTTCCGACTCGTGATCTTACCTGTGAGTAAGATAACGAGTTTGCTGGGACTGTGCCGTAAGTTACTTTTCGGTACCATAACTGCGCTTATGTAAATTTCGGGCTGTTTGCGCGCTTGGTCGACAGCGCGGCGGCCGCTGCGGCCGCCGCTGGGTTGCGCCCGAAACGGGGGCGAGCCTCTGAGCCCCCTCGACCCCGGCCATCGTCTCGGACGACATGCACGTATCAGCAAGTTTGCTGAGCGGCCAAAAAATTTATGCGCACCAGTGCTGGCGCGCGGACAGCTTGACGTTCAGGTCGGGAAGTCGAGGACCAGCGCGCCGTTCGTCTGGCCAACCGAGTCGACCGCAAGCAGCGGGGTGGAGTACGCCTTGAAGGCATCGTGCACGGGATCGAACGGGTAGGTGAAGGGTCGTCCGATGTAGTACTCATAGTCGGCGCGGCTTGAGAAGGTCACGATGAAGACCTGCTCGAATCCCCCGGTGAGCCCCTCAAGAGACCGCGTGCAGTCACCACCGACGATCGAGACCACGTAGCGCTGGCCGTCGCGCAGACACTGGTCCTGGAGTGCCAGGAAGCGGTTGAGCACCTCGGTCCTCTGCTCGGCGGTGACCTCAGGCCGGTACCGGAACGCCACCACGTGCTTGATCTCCGAGGAGGGGTGATCGTCGCCTTTGGCCAGTGGCGTCCCCAGCGAAGCGAGAGCGGTGAGCGCCACCGGCGTGGCGATCGCCATCCGACGCGAGACCCGGCGTGTGGGAGTGCGCTCGTTCGGCCGGTCGATCGTCACGATTGCCACCTTCGCGTCACGGTGGCCTCGCGCACCGATCCGCGAAGCGTAGACGGCGGTGGCGGGGCGGGTCGGGCTAATCGGTCAGCCCGCCCACCTGCGAAATAGGATCACGTACCAGCGGACTCGGCCAACGCCTCCACCGCATAACCACCCATGAACTCGATGGGGACGCCGCCCATTGTGCAGAAGAACAGCTCAACCCCGGGCACCCCCGCGTCGAAAACGGTGATGTCGGAGGCGAATTCGCCCGCCTTTTCCTGAACCGCCGCGAATTCGTCGGTCAAGAATGACAGCGCCGCAAGCCCTTCGGGCGCCACGTGTCGAAGGTGCTCCGGAACGTCGAGCACCTCGATCAACCCGGCTGTGCCACTGCCCAGAATGGTGACGTCGGCGCCATCGGACGGCGGCCACTTGAGCGTCGCCTCGAGGACCTCTCCGGGCACACGGAATTGCGCCTGCACTGCCATGCCCGCAACATCGGTGAGGAACTGGATGAACGTCGCCGCCGAGTGACTCCGCATGACAACGTGGTGCAACTGACTCGACACGTAGGCCTCTTCTTGGGGTATCCGATTCCGGCTTTCCGGCAATATCAACTACTTGCGAACTGATCAAGCGTAGTTGTACGTTCCCACTCGACGCCCGGAATCCGGGAGACGGCGCCAGGCGCGGCTCGACGCCAACCGAAAGGAGTCCGACCCATGACATCGCGTGAGCTGCCGTATCCGCTCTTCGACGCCGACAACCACCTCTACGAGACCAAGGAGGCGCTGACCAAGTTCCTCCCCGAAAAGTACCGTGGCGCAGTCAAATACGTCGAGGTCGACGGCCGCACGAAGATCGCGATCCGGGGCCAGATCAGTGAGTACATCCCGAATCCGACATTCGACGTGGTCGCCCGCCCCGGAGCGTTGGAAGGCTATTTCAAGGACGGCAACCCCGAGGGCAAGAGCCGTCGCGAGATTTTCGGCAAGCCCATCCCGTCGATCCCCGCATTCCGGGAGCCCGCCGCACGCCTGGAGTTAATGGACGAGATGGGCATCGCCCAGAGCCTGATGTTCCCGACCTTGGCCAGCCTCGTCGAAGAGCGCATGCGTGACGATCCCGAACTGATCCACGCCGTCGTCCACTCGCTGAACCAATGGCTGGACGAGACATGGTCTTTCAACTACCAGGATCGGATCTTCACCGTCCCGGTCATCAGCCTGCCGATCCTCGACAAGGCGATCGAAGAACTCGAGTGGTGTGTCGAGCGAGGCGCCAAGGCGATTCTGGTCCGCCCCGCGCCGGTACCCGGATACAAGGGTTCACGGTCGTTCGCCATGCCGGAGTTCGACCCGTTCTGGAAGCGCGTCGTCGAGCTGGACGTGCTGGTCACGATGCACTCCTCGGACAGCGGGTACGCGCGCTACACCGCCGATTGGGAGGGCAGCACCAGCGAAAAGCTGCCCTTCAAGACCAACACGTTCGCGATGGTGTCCTCATGGCGCGACATCCAGGACTCTGTGGCGGCGTGGGTGTGCCACGGCGCACTGTTCCGGTTCCCCGAGCTCAAGATCGCGGTCATCGAGAACGGCGCCACGTGGCTCGCGCCGCTGCTCGACATCATTGCCGACGTCTACAAGAAGGCGCCAGAAGGCTTTCCGAGCGATCCGGTGGCCGCGATCAAGCGCAGCATCCATGTCAGTCCATTCTGGGAAGAGGACTTGGCCGCGCTTGCCGAACTCATCGGCGTCGAGCGAGTGCTGTTCGGTTCGGACTTCCCCCATCCCGAAGGCCTGGCCGAGCCGGCTCGCTATGTCGACGAGCTCAAGAACATGCCGTTGGAAGCCCAAAGGCTCATCATGGGCGGCAACCTGGCGCGGCTGATGTCGGTATGAGCCGCTCGACGGCGACCAGCTCGGCCCGACCCGCTCGCTGACCTGCACCAACGATGGTGTCTCCAGTCGGACTCGAACCGAAGCTATGCGGAAATCAAATTCATGCGTTGGGCTATCCGACAAGCTCACGCGGGCTGTGCACCGTGTCCACGAGTGCACTTCGCTGCATTTCAGACGCCATGTCTAGCACGACCAGGTTCGGCTCCGCGACGCCCCTAGTCACCGGTATCGCGCCGGTACTGCAGCGTCTGCTCGGCAGTAACTATGGTGTCGGATGACGGGTGGAGGAAGGTCGAACGAGATGGAATTGTCGCAACCGCTCGAACACGTCTTCCGCCGCACGTTGCCGCTAAAGACGTCAGGTGTCAGTTCATCGTTCGTGCTGAGCCACAGAGACCAACAGTGGCTTGTGACCGCCAATCATGTAGTCCGTTCCCGAGCGGGTCAGGACAGGACTTTCGAAGTGCAACAATCGAGCGGTCCCCCGTGGGTCGGTCTCGAAAGGCTTAGGGACACAAGCCATGCCGACGTCGCAGTATTCCGGCTCTGGAATACCGACTTCGATTCTGGGCCTCAACTTATCCCTTACGCGACAGGTGCGGAAGCCGTTTGCGCTCTTCAACCTGTGCACCTCTTGGGGTTCCCCGATCTTGGAAACCCGGCAATCTATACGTTGGAACCAGTTTCACCCAGGCTCCCACTCATCAGGCAGGCCATCGTGTCCGGGGAAGCGGACGATAACGGGATCAAAGTTTGGCTACTCGATGGGATAGCGAACCATGGAATGTCGGGAGGCCCTGCAATTATCCGCGATCAAGGGTCTGAGGAATATCGGGTCTTTGGCGTCATTAGTTCCTACGTCCCCGCAAACGCGCCGGACACGCCAGCCCTTCAAGGGGGCGGCGCGCCTCCGCATGTTGGTGTCGCTCCCCCGTCTTCGATCGACAGCTACTTCGAGACCAACTCAGGATTGGCGATCGTTTACGACATTCACCACGTCGTCGATGTAATCAATCGGTCGATAGATGGAGAATCAGCCGAATAACGGCACCACGCTAGCCGAGACAGGTGCCTCGGGCAGCTCGTCCGCGTACTGCTCAGCCGGGATCCAGTCGCCGTCCGTGTCCAACATCGGCATGTAGGACACGTGGCGAGCAGCTGGCTTACGCGCATGAAGTGAGTATTGCTCACCTGGGCGCATCACCTATACGACGCAAATCGCAGGAGCATCGCGGACCTCTTCCGCACAACGAAGGCCAACGATGCCGCGCCGCAAGCGATCACGAGCGAATCTTTTGAAGATGATTGGCTATTCGCAGAAGGACCGCGACTTGCGCAGCGCCTTCACCTGGAGGTTTCTCCGCGCACCAGTTCCCGTTAGATCGAGGCTCACGTCGGTGAACGCATGCCAGGCGCCGCCGAGAAGGGCAAGCGCAGCAAGTAAGTCTTCGACTCGCTCCGGCAGTCAGTGCCCAGGATGTTGCAAGTATGTTAGTCTGTGAATATACTTTCTACTAAGTAGATCAGGAGGTCGCCATGAGCGAACAGACGTCCACGGCTGCAACGCAGTCGAAGAAGCGCGGCGTCGCCTTTCCGCAGTTGTCGCTGCAACCCGCAGTCGAGGCGATCGTGGCGATGGGGCAACACGGCGCAGACCACAGCCAAGACGCTGCAGCCGCGTACTTAGGGCACTCGACCACGAACAGTGGCGCCTACCGCAATAAATTGGCGGCCTTACGCGACTGGGGTCTCATCAAGAGAGGCGATGCGGATCGCGTCATTCTGAGTGATCTTGCGAAGGATCTGGTGCTTGCGGCCCCAGATCATGCACTGGAACGGTCGCTGCTGTTGGCCGCCTTTGATTCCTGTCGCGTGTTCGAGCAACTGTACGAGGACAGCGCGAAAGACCTTCCTCAAGACTTGGGGCGATTCAGGACCGCAGTGGTCATGCGGCACGGGGTGGCCACCGATCAGGCCGACAGATTTCTCACAAATTTCATTGACAGTGCGGAGTTCGCCGGATTAGCCAAATTTGACGGAAATCAGGTCATTCTCCTACCACGCAATCGAGCCACTGCGCCGGAGGCACCACCGCCGTCAAAGCCAAGCGCGAGCGCGGACATTTTCAGCGGGATTTTCGACCATCCAACCGCGTCCGTGCCGCCGACGGAACTGGGGAACCAAGTGAACCGTGGAGCGGGACACGCCGAGGCGTCGACAGCTCCGCCGACTCCCATCGCGTTGCGTCAGTCGTGGCCGATTGACGGCGGGGAAATTGAGTTCGTCATTAGAACTCCGAAAGCACTGCCGCCCAGCATCTACGCGGTGATGGCAGAGATGGCCGAGGTCGCCGCGAAAATGGAGAAGCTGCTGAAGCCTGCCCCCGCCGACGATGCCACTGACGACAACGTTCCGGCGCAGTCTCCGCCTGCTGACGGCGAATAGACCGGGACCAAGGGGTGTGGAGGCGGCGATGATGCTGGCACTGGCACTGGCACTGGCTGTGCCAATAACCGCCGGCGTCTGCTTCGTCGCATACCTCGTGTTGATGGCGTTCGTCGTGATCAGGACCGGCAGCACAGAGGGGCTGAAGGACGTCGCCACCGCCATGCGCGCGTACAAGGTGCCGCTACTTGGCCGCACAGGCAAGAGGTCCACCACCGATGATGGCGGCGCGAGTTAGCTAGCGCGCAGTAACCCACCCACGCGGCGGAGTTTCCATAGCATTTTCCGACCGCCGAGCGACTGCGCGGCGGTCCGAAAATGCCTCTTTACCAGCCGAAATACCGTGCCCCCAGTGAGATTCGAACTCACACTTGGCGGATTTTAAGTCCGCTGCCTCTGCCGATTGGGCTATGGGGGCTCAACGTCGCAGCGTACTGGGCGGTAGGTCTGCCAACTCGCCACAGCCCCTCTGAAAGCGGCGTAGAACAGCGACTATGCCCGATCCCAATCTGCTCGAACTCCGAGTTCACGGGGTCAACAACACCCCGCCCGTCAGCATGCTGTTTGCAGTGCAGCAGGAATACGGCGACACGGTGGTTGGCGTCTACCGCGAGCGCCCTAACGCCGGAGTGGTCAAAGCGCTGTCGTGGGGTGGCCTCGCCCGGCTGTCGCCATTCCCACGTATTCCGTTCACCAAGTGGCTAAGCACTGTCGCGTCGGCCGGCTGGATATTCGTGATTCCATTCGGTTTGGCGAACGTCGCCTACTGGTCGCGTCGGCTGACGTTGCCCGGCGAAGGCTACAAGACAGTCCGAACCACAGCCCGGTTGACGCGCCTCTTCTCGTTGGGGCTTACCCTGCTGCTCATCTCGTCGGTCTGCTCCGTCAGCCTGGACATGGCCGAAAGCCGCATACAGGAGTTACTTGCCGCGGGATCACTACCCAGATGGCTTGGGCTGCTTAACCATACCGACGTCGGGGACAGACTGGCGATCCTGTCCCTGGCTCCGGTATTGGTGATTCTGCTGCTGTGGATCCTCGCCAATCGGACCCGCGTCCGCTACGACCAGGGCGTTAGCCTTCCGCCCGTCGACGACAGGAAGGCGCACTGGAAGTTCGGAACCCGAAGTTTCTGGGACAACGCGGATCTGTCGGCTCACAACGCGGGCGTTCACACGGCAGCCGGGTTGGCGCTGAGCCTGCTATGGACGGGACAGTTCTGGCGGGGCGAACATACTCGCTTCGGCGGGGGCGTCATCGGTCTGTCGATCGTGATCCTTCTGGCCTGCATTGGTCTGACCGTGACGACGCCGATGGCCACCGAAGACGATGCGATCCGCAGGAGCAGGCGATGGTTCACTCGCGCGCTCGAGATCGGCACCGCGGTAGCCTTTTCGGTTCAGCTAGTCGCACTCATCTGCTGGCACTCGCCGTTGATAGAGCCCCAGCCGTTGGCCATGTTCTCCTTCGTGCCGGCTGCCATCGTGTATGCGCTCCTCGCACTGGCTATCTCTGCACTGGGCTGGCGGTCGCAAAGGCTGCCCGCCTACCTCGTCGCGACGAGCCTGATCATCATCGGCATCGCCGCGTTGGTCGCCGAGCGGTGCCACTGGATCCCAGCTCGCGATATCGCATGTGTCGACCGCGCACTGATCATCCTGATTCCGTTGGTTGTCATCGCGTGGGCGTGTTGGCTCCGTTGGCACGAACGCAGAAGGGTCGCAGAGGCGTGGCGCGGTGCCGCACCTGGAGTGCTGATGGTCCTCGCCTTGTTCGCGGCAATCCTGTTGTCCACGGTGTTCGTCATCGTGGCCGCGGCACTTCTCGGCGACGGCAAGATCAAGATAAGCGAAAGCGAATACCTAACCGCGCCACCTATTTACTTGAGCTTCGCCACCATGCTTATCCCGGCGATCGTCACACTCGCGCTCCTCATCGCCGTCGCTTGGGTAGTAATCGTGTGGCGCTGCCGTGTGCCTGTCGAATCAACACTTGACAAGTTCACGCAGCCTGACGAAAAGGACATGGCTTGCTGCGCAAAGGCTTTTGACGAGTCACAACTTCCCGGTACGCGAGAAAGCTTGTACTGCCGTCGCTGCCGCACCCGCAGGGTAGCTTCGCTCCTTCACCGTGCCGAACCGATGGGGGCTTGCCTGGCGACAATTGCCGCCGTGGCGATCATCGGCGGTCTCGCCGTTGCGGTCCTGCTGAACGACCATCCGGACTATCAGAACGCAGCATCGTTCTCCTGGCTCCAAAAATACGGAGTCGGAGCGGCCGTGCTCGTCGGCACCGTCATCGTCGGCCACGGCGTAGCCCACGGCCGACCGCTCGGCATTGTGTGGGACCTGATCTGCTTCCTGCCCCGTGCCGCACACCCGTTCGGCCCACCCTGCTATGCCCAGCGCGCTGTTCCCGAGCTTCACACCTATTGCCGTGCGTGGTTGGAGTCACCGACGCCGGGCGCGAACGACGCACCGCCTCGACGCTTGATCCTGTCGGCACACAGTCTCGGCGGCGTCCTCTCGGTAGCCGTCATCCTCTTGCTATCCGACAATACAAGGACCGTATTGCGCTGGTGACCTACGGCTGCCAGCTGCGCGCATACTTCAGTCGGTTGTTCCCCGAGTTGCTGGGTCCGCAAATCCTCGGTGTAACGGACTCGAGCCCAGCCCACCTCTTGAAGTGTCCGACCTTCCCGCCCGACCCGGAGCCAGTACGTGCGGAGCGCGAGTTTCCTGCCTCCGTGCTCCAAACCCTCAGTAGCGAAGGAAAGCCGCGCTGGATCAACCTCTGGCGCCCAACCGATTACCTGGGCTTCCCGGTTTACTCCCGTCAGCCGAACAACCTGGTGGACCAGCCCGCCGATGAGGTAACCGCCGAGAAGGCTGATGAGGGCAAGATCGTCGACGCTCTCACCGATACCGATGTGCGAGCGCTCAACCCATCGGAGCTCGCGGACGCGCAGCTGGAATTCAAGCCGCGCTGGATCGTGCAGGTCGACACCCACAGCGATTACTTCCGGGCCCGCCAATACCCGCTTGCCATAAACGCTCTCGCGGAGAGTCTCCACAGAGCGACACCCCGGGGGAAGGGGCCACCCGGGGTGTCGCGAGCTGAGATTTAGGCGGCGACTGCCTCCTTCTGCTCACGCGACGTGCCGTCGTCGAGCATCGTCACCTCGTCGAACGGGTCGCGACCGGACAGCACCTCACCGACCTTGTCCATATCTACCGTCTTGGTCCACGAACCGACCAGCAGGGTGGCCACCGCATTACCCGAGAAGTTGGTCACCGCCCGCGCTTCGGACATGAACCGGTCGATCCCGACGATCAGCCCGACCCCGTCGAGCAGCTCCGGCCGATGTGCCTGCAGTCCGCCGGCCAGCGTCGCCAGCCCGGCCCCGCTCACTCCGGCCGCGCCCTTGGACGCCACGATCATGAACACCAGTAGCCCTAGCTGCTCGGCCACCGACAGCGGGTCGCCCAGCGCGTCGGCGATGAACAACGATGCCATCGTCAGATAGATCGCGGTGCCATCCAGATTGAACGAATAGCCCGTCGGCACAACAACACCCACGGTGCTCTGCTGCACCCCCAGGTGCTCCATCTTGGCTATCAACCGCGGCAGCGCCGACTCCGACGACGACGTCGCGAAGATCAGCAGGTACTCCCGCGCCAGGTAGCGCACCAGCTTGAAGATCGACACCCCCGACACCATTCGCAGCAGCGTTCCGAGCACTCCGAAGACGAACACCACACACGTCAGATAGAAGCCGAACATCAGCGTCAGCAGATTCGTCACCGCGCTCCAGCCGGTCAGGCCCACCACGTTGGCCATCGCCCCGAACGCGCCAATTGGCGCCAGCCACAAGATCATTGACAGGACCTTGAACACCAGCCGCTGCAGGTGCTCCACCCCGCGCAGGATCGGCTCACCCTTGGTGCCCATCGCCTGGATCGCGAACCCGACCAGCAGCGCCACGAACAATCCTTGCAGCACATTGCCGTCGGTCAGCGACGAGAACAGCGACGTCGGGATGATGTGCTGGACGAAGTCCATCAAACCGCCTGACTTGTGCGCGGTTTCGGCCAATTCCGCACCCTTGCCGGCCACCGACTCCGAGAGCTTGAGACTGCTACCGGGATGCAACAGGTTGCCGACCAGCAGGCCGATGCCGAGTGCGACCGTCGACATCACCAGGAAATAGCCGAAGGCCAGCCCGCCGACCTTGCCGACGGTGGCGGCCTTGCGGACCGATCCGATGCCCAGCACAATCGTGCAGAAGATGACCGGGACGATCATCATCTTGATCAGGCTGACGAACATCGTCCCCAGCACGCCGACTTCCTTGCCGACTCCTGGGGCGACCAGGCCGACAACGACGCCGCCCACGACCGCGACGATGACAGCCAGGTACAGCCAGTGCGTGCGATCCTTGCGCTTGGGCGGCGTCGGTTTGTCGTCGCCCCCAGAACGATCCACAACCGTGGTCATGAGCGGTTTCCTTCCGGTCAAGCAGCAATAGGTCTGTAAGGATGGTTTACCCCGACGTGACGCAGGTCACGCTTTAGTTCATTACGTTCAGAGGTGAGCAGTGGCTGTACTCCCCCGCTCGCTGGCCGGACAGGCCTTCGCGCTGCAGGCCGCGGTCATCGTGCTGGTGGTCCTCGCCGCCAGCGCGCTGGCGCTCCTCGACGTCAAGCGCCAGGGCGACGACGCCGCTCGCCAGCAGGTCACCGCCATCGCCGTCGCGCTGGCCGACTCCCCCTCGACCGCGACGGCCATCGAAAACGGGGACGCCGCGCAGGTGCTTCAACCGGTCACCGAGGCCGTCCGTACCAGCACCGACATCGCGTTCATCACGATCATGGCCCCCGACCGCACCCGGTTCACCCACACCAACCCCGACCAGATCGGCCAGAAATACATCGGCACCATCGACCCGGCTCTGCGCGGGGAAACCTACACCGAGATCTACACCGGCACCCTGGGTCCGTCGGTGCGCACGATCGCGCCGGTACGCAACGCCAACGGACAGGTCATCGGCCTGGTCGCCGCCGGCATCACCACCGAGAACCTGGCCGCGCGCTGGCGTTCGCAGTGGCCGATGATCGTCGCGGTCGGCGTCGGGGCACTGGCCCTGTCCTTCGTCGGCATCTGGGCGATCCGCCGGCGGATCCTGCACCAAACCCACGGGCTTGCCCCCGACGAGCTGCGGGTGATGTACGACCACCACGATGCGATCCTGCACTCGGTCTCCGAGGGGCTTATCGTCCTCGACCGCAACGGGGTGGCGCTGGCCAACGACGAAGCCCGCCGCCTGCTCGCGCTGCCGTCGGGTCCCATCACCCGTGCCGACCTGCCAGAGTTCTTGCGCGGCAACGACCCCGGTGTGCGCGACGAGGTCCGGCTCACCGATGACCGGGTGCTGGTGGTCAACCGTTCCCAGGTGAGCGCCTCGGACTCCGAAGTCGTCACGATCCGCGACCGCACCGAATTGCAGGGCGCCCTTGGCGAATTGAGCTCCCTGCAGGGGTTCACCGATTCGTTGCGGGCGCAGGCTCACGAGTCGGCCAACAAGCTGCACACCGTGGTGACACTGGTCGAGATGGGCCGCCCCGAGGAGGCGGTCAAGTTCGCCACCCAGGAGCTGGCGTTGTCCCAGCAGCTCGTCGACAGGGTCTCCGACGCCGTCGGCGAACCCGCGCTGGTCGCCCTGCTGCTGGGCAAGACCGCCGAGGCCGACGAACGCGGTATCGAGCTGACCATCACCGAGGAGACCCACCTGCCCGCCGAGGCTCTGCTGAATTCGCAGGAGATGGTCACCGTGCTGGGCAACCTCATCGACAACGCCATGGACGCCTGCGACCGCGACGACCCGTGGATCGAGGTCACCGTCAACCAGAACACCGAAGGGCTGCAGATCCAGGTCGCCGACAGCGGGCCGGGCATGGACCCCGAAACTTTCCAGCGCGCCAGGCAGCGCGGCTATTCGACGAAATCCGATGCCGACGCCGGTCACCAGGGACTTGGGCTGGCGCTCGTCGCACAGATCGTCAACCGCCACGGCGGCACCCTGAGCGCCGACCTCACCTACGGCTCGGTGGTGACGGTGACCATCACATGATCAACGTCCTGATCGTCGAGGACGAGCCGCTCATCGCCGAGGCGCACCGCACGTATCTCACCCGGCTGCAAGGATTTACCGTCGTCGGGCTGGCGCACACCGCCCGCGACGCAATGCGCATCGCCTCCGAGGCTGAGTCCCCCGTGGACCTGGTGCTGCTCGATCTCGGTCTGCCCGACGCCAGCGGGATCGCGCTGGCGTCGGCGCTGTCCGGGTTGCGGCCCGCGCCCGACATCATCGCGATCACCTCCGAACGCGATCTGGAGATGGTGCGCGCCGCGGTCGCCCACGGTGCGCTGGCCTATCTACTCAAGCCATTCACGTTCGCCGCGTTCCGGGACCGCCTCGAGCGCTACCGCCGCTACCGTGAGGCGCTGCCGGCCGGGACCGACGCCGCCAGTCAGGCCGAAGTCGACCGGGCGCTAGGCGAACTGCGGATCAGCACCGACAAGTCCGTGGCCCCGAAGGGCGCGGCACCGGCCACCACCGACGAGATCGCCCGCGCGGTGCGTGATCGCGCCGACGGGCTGACCGCCGACGAAGCCGCCAAACTGGTGGGGGTATCTCGGGTGACGGCCTGGCGCTACCTGGAACGACTGGCCGACGACGGCACCGTCACCCGCGTCACTGAATACGGCAAGACCGGCCGGCCCAGCACCCGCTACCAATGGCGTTGACGCCCATCGAGTCAGACCACAGATCGTATTTGGGAGACAAAAAGCGATCTGTGTTCTGACTCGATGCGCTAGTCGTCGAAGTCCGTCGACACCGACAGCTCGCGCCAGGTCTTCTGCTCGGCAGCCACGAACTCCAGCTTGCCGGCGACCATTCCGAACGAATCGCTGCCCAGCTGAATCCGCAGCGGCGGCTTCTCAGTGCCACCCAGCTGGAGGATCGCCGTCACGGCCTTCACTGGGTCGCCGGGTTGGTTGTGGTTGGCCGAGGCCGCATGCGCCCGGACCACACCCGCCGTCTCGGCGTAGTCGGCGATCTCGCCGTCCTCCGTGTGCAGGCTGGAGGCATCCAGGAAGTCGGTGCGGAAATATCCGGGCTCCACAATCGTCACCGAAATACCCAGCGGTCCAACCTCATCGGCGAGCGCTTCGGAAATCCCCTCCAACGCGAACTTGGTGGAGCAGTAGATCCCCCACCCCGCCGAGCTCCGGAAGCCGCCGATCGACGACAAATTGATGATGTGGCCCGACCGCTGCGCACGCAGTGTGGGCAGCACCGCGCGAAGCACATTGAGGACACCGAACACGTTGGCGTCGAAGACACCGCGGACGGCCGCGTCGCTGGCTTCCTCGACCGCTGACAGGAGCCCCCGGCCGGCATTGTTGACGACGACATCGATCCGGCCGAAGCGCTCGACCGCCGCCTCGACGGCCGCCACCGCGGCCGCTTCGTCAGTCACGTCGAGCGCGACCGCCAGCAGCTGATCGGCCGCGTCCGGGAACTGCTCCGTGATGGTCTTCGGATCGCGCGCCGTTCCGACAACCTGATGACCCGCAGCCAGGGCCTGCCGAACGATCTCCGCACCGAAGCCCCGCGAGGCTCCTGTCACAAACCACACGCTCATGGGCACTATCCAACTACATCGAACGTGGCCTTTGAAGACCCTTGCGAACCCGGTCAACGCGTTACTAGGATGTCCTAGTATTCAGCCGCCAGGTCAGCCAAGGGGCAGTCATGAGCACAACCATTCAGCACTTCATCGACGGTAAGCGGAGCAACCTCAGCAGCACGCGCACCGCCGACGTCCTCAACCCCAGCACCGGCGAGGTGCAAGCCCAGGTGCTCCTGGCGTCGGCCGCCGACGTCGACACCGCGGTGGCCTCCGCCGTCGAGGCGCAGAAGGAATGGGCCGCCTGGAACCCTCAGCGCCGGGCCCGCGTCCTGATGAAGTTCATCGAGTTGGTCAACGCCAACACCGACGAGCTCGCCGAGCTGCTGTCGATCGAGCACGGCAAGACCGTCCCCGACTCCCGCGGTGACATCCAGCGCGGCATCGAGGTCATCGAGTTCGCGATCGGCATCCCGCATCTGCTCAAGGGTGAGTTCACCGAGGGCGCCGGCGGCGGCATCGACGTTTACTCGATCCGCCAGCCGCTCGGTGTGGTCGCCGGCATCACCCCGTTCAACTTCCCCGCGATGATCCCGCTGTGGAAGGCCGGCCCCGCCCTGGCGTGCGGCAACGCGTTCATCCTCAAGCCTTCCGAGCGCGACCCCTCGGTGCCCGTGCGCCTGGCCGAGCTGTTCCTGGAAGCCGGTCTGCCCGCGGGTGTGTTCCAGGTGGTGCAGGGCGACAAGGAAGCCGTCGACGCGATCCTGGCCAACCCCGACGTCAAGGCCGTCGGCTTCGTGGGTAGCTCCGATATCGCGCAGTACATCTACTCGACCGCCGCGGCGAATGGTAAGCGTTCGCAGTGCTTCGGTGGCGCCAAGAACCACATGATCGTCATGCCCGACGCCGACCTGGACCAGGCCGTCGACGCGCTGATCGGCGCCGGCTACGGCAGCGCCGGCGAGCGGTGCATGGCCATCAGCGTCGCGGTGCCCGTCGGCGAAGAAACCGCAAACCGGTTGCGCGCCAGGCTCGTCGAGCGGATTAACGGCTTGCGCGTCGGCCACAGCCTTGACCCCAAGGCCGACTACGGCCCACTGGTCACCGGTGCCGCGCTCAAGCGGGTCCGTGACTACATCGAGGCCGGTGTGACCGCCGGCGCCGAGATCGTGGTCGACGGCCGCGAGAAGGCCAGCGACGAGCTGACTTTCGACGATGCGAGCCTGGAGGGTGGGTTCTTCATCGGTCCCACCCTGTTCGATCACGTCACCACCGACATGTCGATCTACACCGACGAGATCTTCGGCCCGGTGCTGTGCATCGTGCGCGCCCACGATTACGAAGAGGCCCTGCGGCTTCCTTCCGAGCACGAATACGGCAACGGCGTGGCGATCTTCACCCGCGACGGTGACGCGGCCCGCGACTTCGTGTCCCGGGTGCAGGTCGGCATGGTCGGTGTCAACGTGCCGATCCCGGTTCCAGTGTCCTACCACACCTTTGGCGGCTGGAAGCGTTCCGGCTTCGGCGACCTCAACCAGCACGGGCCGCACTCGATCCTGTTCTACACCAAGACCAAGACCGTGACAGAGCGGTGGCCCTCGGGTATCAAGGACGGCGCCGAGTTCGTCATCCCGACGATGCAATGACCTTCCTGACGCTCGAGGACGACGAACGCGTCATCGCCGAAACGGCAGCCGCGTTCGCCGCCAAGCGCCTCGCGCCGTACGCGCTGGACTGGGATCACTCCAAGGAGTTGCCCGTCGACGTGCTGCGCGAGGCCGCCGAGCTGGGGATGGCCGCGATCTACTGCGCCGAGGATGTCGGCGGCAGTGGGCTGCGCCGCCTCGACGCCGTACGGATCTTCGAGCAGCTGTCATCCGCCGATCCCGCACTGGCGGCGTTCATCTCGATCCACAACATGTGCGCGTGGATGATCGACACCTACGGCACCGCCGATCAGCGCAAGTCGTGGATTCCGAAGCTGGCCTCGATGGAGGCCATCGCCAGTTACTGCCTCACCGAGCCCGGCGCGGGATCGGATGCGGCGGCGTTACGCACCAAGGCCGTCCGCGACGGCGACCACTTCGTGCTCGACGGGGTCAAGCAGTTCATCTCAGGGGCGGGCACCTCGGACGTGTACGTCGTGATGGCGCGCACGGGCGCCGACGGCCCACGCGGAATTTCCGCGTTCGTCGTCGAAAAGGGCACGCCGGGGCTGAGTTTCGGCGCCCAAGAGGAGAAGATGGGCTGGAATGTGCAGCCCACCGCCCAGGTCATCCTGGAAGGCGTGCGGGTGCCGGCGGACGCGATGCTCGGCGGCGCCGAGGGCGAGGGCACCGGCTTCGGCATCGCAATGAGCGGCCTCAACGGCGGCCGCCTCAACATCGCGGCCTGCTCGCTGGGCGGCGCCCAGACCGCCTACGACAAGGCCGTGGGCTATCTGGCCGACCGGCAGGCCTTCGGCGGAGCGCTGCTGGATGAGCCCACCATCCGGTTCACGATCGCCGATATGGCGACCGCGCTGGAGACCTCGCGGCTGATGCTGTGGCGGGCGGCCATCGCCCTGGACAACGACGAGCCGCACAAGGTCGAGCTGTGCGCGATGGCCAAACGGTATGTCACCGACTCCTGCTACGACGTGGCCGATCAGGCGTTGCAGTTACACGGCGGGTACGGCTACTTGCGGGAGTACGGGATCGAGAAGATCGTCCGCGATCTGCGCGTGCACCGAATCCTGGAGGGCACCAACGAAATCATGCGCGTGGTCATCGGGCGGGCTGAGGCCACCCGGGCGCGCGCTACGGCATGAGGCAAAGGAGCCTACGCATGACGACGATCGCGTTCCTGGGGCTGGGCCACATGGGTGGGCCGATGGCGGCCAACCTCGTCAAGGCCGGCTACACCGTGCGCGGCTTCGATCCCGTGCCCGCGTTGCGCGCGGCCGCCGAGGAGAACGGTGCGACGGTGTTCGACGCCGGTGCCGCCGCGGTAGCCGACGCCGACGTCGTCATCACCTCGCTACCCAACGGGACGATCGTGAAAGCCTGCTATGCCGAAGCACTTCCGGCCGCCAAGGCGGGAACGCTGTTCATCGACACGTCCACCATCTCCGTCGACGATGCCCGTGACGTCAACGCCCAAGCCACCGCCGCCGGGATGGCGCAGCTCGACGCCCCGGTCTCCGGCGGTATCAAGGGCGCGACGGCCGGCACGCTTGCCTTCATGGTCGGCGGCGAGGCCGACGCGTTGGAGCAGGCGCGTGCGGTGCTGGATCCCATGGCCAGCAAGGTGATTCACTGCGGGTCGTCCGGTGCTGGGCAAGCCGCCAAGTTGTGCAACAACATGGTGCTCGCGGTGCAGCAGATCGCGGTGGGTGAGGCGTTCGTATTGGCCGAGAAGCTCGGCTTGTCGGCGCAGTCGTTGTTCGACGTGATCACCGGGGCAACCGGCAACTGCTGGGCAGTGCACACCAACTGTCCTGTGCCAGGCCCAGTTCCGACGTCGCCAGCCAACAACAACTTCCAGCCGGGATTCGCTACCGCGCTGATGAACAAGGACCTCGGGCTGGCGATGGCGGCCGTGTCGTCGACCGGTGCGACCGCGCCGCTGGGCACGCACGCCGCCGAGATCTACGCCAAGTTCGCAGAAGAGCACGCCCACCTGGATTTTAGCGCGGTCATCGACACCCTGCGCTAGAAGTCTCCCGCGTGGTGGCGCAGCGTCTCGATCGATGCCACCAGCGCACGCGCTTCCTGCGCGGACACCCCGACATCGGCGAACACCTGATCGTTGAGCGTCGCGGTGGCGTCCTCCACGGTCGAGCGGCCGATCTCAGTGATCTCCACCAGCGTGGTGCGCCCGTCGGTGGGATGCGGCACCCGCTTAACCAGTCCGTCGGCCTCCAGCCGGCGAATGGCATGCGTGACGCTGGTGACATGCACCTGCAGCCGGTCCGAGGCCTTGGTGATCGGCAGCGCACCGGTCCGGCTGAACGCCAGCAGCCGCAGCAACTCGAACCGCGAGAAGCTCAGATCGTAGGGCCGCAGCGCATTCTCCACCCGGGCCAGCAGGATCTGGTGGGCCCGCATCACCGAGGTCACCGCCACCATGCCCTCGGCGACATCACCCCAGCCGGAGCGCTCCCAGTTTCGGCGCGCCGCAGCGATCGGGTCCGGTTTGTCGGACGGGATTGAATCGGCAGCCATCCGCCCATTCATACCGCATCCGGGTACCGCCGTAGGGCACTACCGCCGGTCCGCCACCGCGGCCAGCACCGCGCGCGTCGACCACCGGTCCCCCACCGTGATTCGCACCCCGCCGTCGGTGTAGTGCCGGACCCGCAGACCGGCCGGGTCGAACACCTCCTGCCAGGGCTTGCCCGCCGGCGGCAGGTACACGAAGTTGGCATGCCCCTCGGTGACGTACACACCCATGGCGCGCAGCCGCATCCGCAGATACCGCCGCTCGTCGGCGATCACCCGAATACGCCGCAGCAGCTCACGTTCCGCGTCGTAGGACGCCGCCACGGCCACCAAGCTGGTGTTGTCCGTCCCGAACGGCAACTGCATCCGCCAGAGCCTGGCGGTCAGCTCGGTAGACCCGAACCCGTAGCCGATACGCAAACCGGCCAGCCCGTAGGCCTTGGAGAACGTCCGCAACACCAGCACATTCGGATACCGCTGGATCAGCGATAGCCCGTCGAGCCGGAGTGCGGGCGCAACGAACTCGATGTACGCCTCGTCAAGCAGGACGATGGTGTCGCTGGGCACCGCGGCCAGGAAGCGCTCGACCGCGGGCGCCGACTCCAGCGTCCCGGTCGGGTTGTGCGGCCGGCACAGCACTACCACCTTGGCGTTGCCGGCAGCCTCGGCCAGGGCGTCCAGGTCGTGGTGGCCGTATTCGTCGAGCGGCACCATGATCGGTTGCAGCCGGGCCATCTCCGCGAAGATCGGATAACCGTCGAAGGTCGGTGTGGCCATGGCGATCCGGTCGCCTGGCTCGGTCATGGCGTGCAACAGCTGCATCGCGACACCGGTAGCGCCCGGGCCGAGCACCACCTGTTCCTCGGTCAGGCCGATCCGGGAGGCGATCAGTCGCCGCAGCCGCTTGGGCAGGAACTCCGGATACCGGTTGGCGGAGTCGATCGCGGCGATCAGGGCCGAACGCACCGCGGGCAGCGGCGAGAACGGATTCTCGTTGAGCGACAAGGCCAGTGGATCGACGGCGTCGGGCAGCGCGGCGACGGTGCCATCGACGACCCGCATCAAGGGTTGCATCAGGCGGCCCTCCCGCCCCATCGGACGGCAGCCGCTCCGGCGAAATCGCCTGCGTGGGCGAACGCGGCCATCAGGATGGTGTCGCCGGCCGAGACCCGCCCGTCGGTTATTGCCCGGTCGAGATTGATCGGGATGCCCGCACCGAACAGGTTGCCGTACTGATCGAATGTGTCGACGTGCCGTTCGGCGGGCAGCTCGAGCGCTTCGCGCCAGTTGCGCAGGAACACTCGGTTGGGCTGATTGGAGACGAACAGGTCAACGTCACGCGACTTCAGCCCGAGGCGATGGCATACCTCCAGTGCGACTTCCGGGACTTGCCGGTTACCCCGGGCCAGCACCTTGGTGATCTTCGATTCGGTGAATCCGATGTAGCCCTCGGCGGACCCGGGCTGCCACCATTTGCGCGGCGGATCGAACGTGATCGTCATATCGCCGGCGAATTCGCCGTAGGTGCGGGTTTCGATGTCGAGGATCGGGGACTGGTCCGACACCGCGACGAGGCCGACGGCCGCGCCGTCGCCGGGCACCGCCGCCTGGGCCTTGCGTCGCACGGTCGGCTGATCGAAAACCTGGCCGGCCGCGTTCTGCGCGATCGCCACCAACGCGGTGTTTCCCGCGCCCGAGGACAGCAACTGGCGGGCCACCTGCAGTCCGAGCACGAATGCCGCGCAGCCGCCGTTGTGCAGATCGAGCACCCAATTCGGGCGCATACCAAGCCGATGCGCGATCGCCCCGCCGCCGCCGTAGAACGGCATGTCCGGCATCTGGGTGTGGGTGATCAGAATGTCGGCACCGGCGACGACGTCTTCGCCATGCCGCTCGATCAGCCCGGCGGCGGCGCGCTCGATCATGTCGGTGGCGGTCTCGTCGGGGGCGATGTGGTGGCGGAACTTCGGCGCCCGGAACATCAGGTTGTCGCGCAGTTCGTCGGAGTCGGCGAACTGGGCATAGTAGTCGGCGGGGATCGGGTCGCCGGGCAGGTAGCTCGAGACGTCGATCAGGCTGACATTGGATTGGCTCATGGCAGTGCTCATTTCATCCACTCGGGGGTGACCGGCAGCCCGTTGCGGTGTCGGTATTCGGCAATCGCCTTGAGGTTCTTCATCTCGAGTTCGTGACCGGCGCCGAACATGTCCCAGAAATCGCCGACCCACACCGGGCGTTCCGGCGGCGCGGTTTCCGGATAGGGATTCTCGTCGTAGAACGGGTGATGGCAATTCGTCCAGAGCACAACCGATCCCGGCTTGTCGAGGACAGCCTGCGCATCGATCACCCGCATCAGGTAGATCATCCACAGGTGCTTGCCCTGGTCCCACGCGCAGTGGTAGTCGACGGTGCGCGCCTGCGGGTTGGCTTCGGTGCGGGTGTAGATCGTTGTCTCCGAACCCAATCGGTCGTAGGCCACCCACAGCCCCGGCTCTTCGGTGGTCTCGAACCCGCGCAGGCTGTAGGTCCATTCCTCCAACGAGCGGGTGTCGGACAGATACTCGTAGAGTTCATCGGGCGGACAGTCGATGTAATCGTTGACCGTGCAGTATCGACCGAAGACGTCATCGTGCGGGTACACCGACCGCATCATCTCCATGATGACCGGGGTGGCCTTCTCCCGCGGGGACGTCTCGATCCGCATGACCCCGTCAATAGGGTCGGCGGATCCGGTGTGGGCAACGATATCGTCAAGCGCGGGCAGCGACATGGGTCGTAGCCTCCTCTGTGGTCGGGGTCTCGGTGTGCCGCAGCGCAGCCAGGAACGGTGCGAATGGCGGGATTTCGTCGGCCGAGCATTCGATGCTGACGACGGACGGCCCGTCGTCGGACAGTGCCGCCCCCAACGCGGTGTGCAGCTGGCTGAGCTCGCCGACGTCCACCGAACGCAGCCCGGGGAACATCGCCGCCAGCCCGGCACCCAAATTGCTGGTCCGGAACCGGTTGTAGCTGTACATATCTCGGTAATACAACTGCTCACGCGTCACGCACATGGCATGTGCGTTGTTGTTGAACAGCACGAACGTGATCGGCAACCGGTACTGGATTGCGGTGTGCATCTCCATGCCGTGCATGAAGAACGAGCCGTCACCGGCCACCACCACAACGCGGCGCCCGCGGCCGAAGGCCATGCCGATGGCAGCTCCGAAGCTGTAGCCCATGCCGCCCATCCCCAGCGCGACGATGAACCGTCCCGATCGCCGCACCGGAAGATTGTGGATGACGGCCGCGCCGGTGTTGCCCGCGTCGACGACGATGTCGACATCGTCGGGAAGAATGGCGTCGAGTGCGGAAACCGCGTCGCGGTAACGGATTCCGTCACCATCGTGACGGGGCGGGATCAGCTCCTGATGCCCGATTGTCTCGGGCACCCGCAAGCCGTCGGGGCGCCGGCCGCACCCCGAGAGCATCATCGCCAACTGCCCCAACGACGCCCGCAGGTCGTCGGTG
Source organism: Mycobacterium sp. RTGN5 (assembly GCF_033804465.1). NCBI lineage: Bacteria > Bacillati > Actinomycetota > Actinomycetes > Mycobacteriales > Mycobacteriaceae > Mycobacterium > Mycobacterium sp. RTGN5. Next base: position 287,903 of record NZ_JAPZLA010000003.1, on the reverse strand, counting down.
CGGATGTGGGTGCAGGCCAGGTACGGCGCGGCCGAGCCGATGGACATCGTCGGCACGCAGGCCAGCGCATCATCCAACCCGCTGCGTGCGGTCACATTCAGCCGGGTTCCGATCAGCAGGCACAGTGCACTGTCGCGGATGGCGTCGGCTATCCCGGGATGCCCCATCACGCCAGTGACGCCCAGCGACGACGACGAGCCCAGTCCGGGCGAGCCGCTGACATCCTTCGCGTCCGGCACGGTCGCGACCTTCGCGCGCAGCAGGGCGCGCAGCCGCTCGAGGTCGACGCGGGCATCGTCGCGAGCCACCTGCTCGCCGGCGATGATGGTCACGGGTCCGTGAGCCCGGCGCAACTCTCGGGCGATCGGCCACGGGTCGCCCACCACGGGCGGCTCCGGGGCCGATGTCAGCCGGCTCCGCGCCGGGACCAAAGCCTGCTGAATATCTTTGGGCAGCAACAGAACCGCCGGTCCGCCCTGCCACGCCGCGGCGATCGCCTCCGGCAGCGCCGTCACGATCTGTTCGGCGGACGTGATGCGCCTGCAGTACACCGACACCGCCGAGAACAGTGCCTGGGCATCGAGCGAACCATTACGGCCACTGGTGTCCTGAAAGCTGCCACGGCCGTCCATCGCGGTGGGTGGCTGGCCGATCAGCGCCAGTACCGGCACCCGACTGGTCAGCGACTCACCCAGCCCTGGAACGAGATTCAGCGAGCCGCCGCCGGAGGTCGCCATGACCACCCCCAGCCCGCACCCCGCCCGGCTGTAACCGTCGGCCATCGTCGCGGCGGAGAACTCGTGCTTTGCCAGGACAGCGGTGACGCCCTCGTGAAAGTACGCGGCATCGTAGAGATCCTCGATATTGGCACCATCGACGCCGAACAGGTAGTCGACGCCGATGGCCGCAAGTTGGTCGACGATGAAGTCGACCATGCGTTGTTGCCCGTCCATCCGGATCACCTGTCCCTCCCCAACCCTCTCAATGACACGAGAGGTGGGGCGGTTCGGTTCACCGAGGCAGATGAGAATCGTTTCAGGAGAACGATTTTGACGCGCGCGCCCTGACGGGGCGATCAGTCAGCGTGACTTCAGGCTGCGTTGCAGCAGAACATCCCCGGTTTCGGCCTTGACGACCTGCACGGCGGCGATCTTCTCCATCGGCATCGACGTACTGCCGGTCGGCGAGGCCGACTCGCCCTCACGGGCCATCCACGTTGCCAGCTGGACGCGGCTACCGTCGCTACCGACCGCATACATCGCCAGCTTGTCACCGTCTTCGGTGGCGTCCTCGCCGATGTCCTCGTGGTACGTGCACGTCATCTCGACGTGGGTGCCCCACCCCATCGGCGTCACCTGCACCGTGGCGTCGAACGAAGACGGCGTCACCGGCGTCATGCTGACGGACATCGCAGACACCTGCGGGGCGGGGTCCGTTGTCCCGAACGGCGCCGGCTTGACCGCAACAAGGACCCCGACGGCCAGCACCGCGGCGGCCGCCGCAGCCACCGTCCAGGTGACCCACCGCCCGCGGCGACGACGCCGGCGCACCGCGAAGAGCACACCGTCGAGCAGCTGCGGGCGCAGCGGCGGCGGTTCGATGCCACCGGTGTCGATCGCGGTCACCTCGTCGGGGCTGAGCATGGCCAGCAGAGCGGGCATACCGCTGAGCTCACCGACAGACGTTCGGCAGGGCACGCAGCCGCTCAGGTGCGCTTCGTATTCGCGGCGTTCACTGCTCGAGAGGGACCCCAGCACGTAGGAGGCATCCCACGTCTCGTAGGGATCGTATGGATCGTACGAATCGTTCATCGGGTCACCCCCATCTCCTGCAGCGTCAAGCGAAGTGCACGCACCGCGTAGTGCAGCCTCGACTTCACCGTTCCCTCGGCAATCTGAAGGTCGGCCGCGATCTGCGCCGTCGTCCAGCCAAGATAATAGGAACGTCGGACCACCGCGCGATGGTCGGGCGACAGCTGAGCCAGCGCGTCGCCGATCAGCAACCGGTCCAGTGCCGAGTTGACCTCGTCGGGACCCGCGGGCTCCGGCGCACCCTCGGTGTCGAGCGAGTCGGTCTCTCTGCGGAACCTGGCGCTGCGGCGCTCGTCGATGATCATGTTGCGGGCGACCGTGAACAACCACGCCCGCGCGGAACGGTCGGCATCGCCGGACACCTCGGGGTGCTGCCAGGCCCTCAGCAGCGTCTCCTGCACGACGTCCTCTGCCCGCGCCGGATCCCCGGTGAGCCGCAGCGCATAGCGCCACAATGCGGCCGCGTGCTCCTCATAGAGCACGCGCACCAACGCCGCCTCCGGGTCATCCATTACTTAACCTCCCGGCTGATACACGTAACCGGTGAGTGTCTGGTTCAAAGTGTGCGCGAAGACGCACCCGGATGGGGCGCGAACCGCTAGGCGGTGAGGATTCGCGGGCCGTCGTCGGTGACCGCGACGGTGTGCTCCCAGTGCGCCGCGCGGGACCCATCGGAGGTGATGACGGTCCATTCGTCGGCCAGGATCCGCGTCTTGGTGGTGCCCAGGGTCAGCATCGGCTCGATCGCCAGCACCGATCCGACGGCCAGCAGCGGTCCGCGACCGGGCTCGCCCTCGTTGGGCAGGAAGGGGTCCATATGCATTTCCCGGCCGATACCGTGCCCGCCGTAGCCCGCGACGATGCCGAACCGCCGGCCGTACGTCCGCTCGGCGGCACGGGTGCCGGTCTCGATCGCGTGTGAGACGTCGGAAAGCCGGTTGCCGGGAATCATGGCCGCGATACCGGCTTCCATCGACTGCTTCGTCGCAGCCGACAAGGCCTCGTCCATCGCGATCAGCGTGCCGATGCCGAAGGTGACGGCGGCGTCGCCGTGCCAGCCCTCGATGATCGCACCGCAGTCGATCGACACCAGGTCACCGGCCGCGAGCTTCTCTTCGGGCGTCGGAATGCCATGCACCACACGGTCATTGACCGACGAGCAGATGCTGGCGGGATAGCCGTGGTAGCCCAGGAACGACGGGATGCCGTTAGCCTCCCGGATCACCGTCTCGGCGACGTCGTCGAGTTCCTTGGTGGACACCCCCGGTGCGGCGGCCGCCTGGACGGCGCGCAACGCGGCGGCCACCACTGCTCCGGCAGCGGCCATCGCATCCAATTCACCCGGTGTGCGGGTGGGAACCGTTTTGCGATTACGCAGGCCGGGCAGCGAGACCATCGAGCGTCAGTGGCCGAGCGCCTGCAACGCCCGGGCGAACACCTCATCGGTGCTGCCGACGGCGTCGACGGTCTTGAGCTCATCGCGGTAGTAGTCCAGCAACGGGGCGGTCTCGTCGCGGTAGACCTTGAAGCGATTGCGGATGACGTCCTCTTTGTCGTCGTCCCGGCCGCGGCTCATCAGCCGGGCGACCAGCTCGTCCTCGGGCACCCGGAACTCGAGCACGGCATCCAGCTTGAGGCTGCGACGGCTGAGCATTTGCTTGAGGGCCTCGGCCTGCTCCACTGAGCGGGGAAACCCGTCCAGGATGAAGCCTCCGGCGGCGTCAGCGTCATCGAGGCGGCTGTCGACCAGCGCATTGGTCAACGTGGCCGGGACCAGGTCGCCGGCGTCGAGATACTTCTTTGCCTCCAGCCCCAGCTCGGTGCCGGTGCTGATGTTGTGCCGGAACAGGTCACCGGTGGAGATGTGCGGAATGCCGAGTTTCTTGGCCAAGTCAGCAGCCTGGGTTCCCTTGCCCGCCCCCGGCGGACCAAGCAAAACGATTCTCACTTCAGGAACCCTTCGTAGTTGCGCTGCATGAGCTGGCTCTCGATCTGTTTGACCGTATCCAAGCCCACGCCAATCATGATCAGAACCGCGGTTCCACCGAACGGCAGGTTCTGGACGCCACCGCCGCTACCCATCTGCAGGAACACGTTCGGCAGCACGGCGATCACACCCAGGTAAATCGAGCCGGGAAGGGTGATCCGGTTCAACACGTAACGCAGGTAATCGGCGGTCGGCTTACCTGGCCGAATGCCAGGGATGAACCCGCCGAACTTCTTCATCTCATCGGCACGCTCGTCGGGGTTGAACGTGATCGACACATAGAAGTAGGTGAAGAAGATGATCAGGCCGAAGTAGATGCCGACGTACACCGGATCGGCGGGGTTCGTCAGATAGTTGGCGACGAAGCGGTCCCACCAGCCGTTGCTCGGAGTGGTCCGGCCGCTCTGGATCAACTGGGTGATCAGGTGCGGAATGTAGATCAACGACGAGGCGAAGATCACCGGGATAACGCCGGCCTGGTTGACCTTCAGCGGCAGATACGTCGACGTGCCGCCGTACATCCGCCGGCCCACCATGCGCTTGGCGTACTGGACCGGGATGCGGCGCTGGCCCTGCTCGACGAAGACCACGCCGATGATGATCACCAAGGCAGCCACGCAGACGGCGGTGAAGATGAGGCCACCGCGGCTGTCGAGGATGCTCTTGCCCTCGGCGGGGATGCGGGCCGCGATGCCGGCGAAGATCATCAGCGACATACCGTTGCCGACGCCACGCTCGGTGACCAGCTCGCCCATCCACATGACCAGGGCGGCGCCCGCGGTCATCACCAGCACGATGATGACCAGCGCGAAGATGCTCGTGCTCTGGAGGATGTCCAACGAGCAGCCCTGCAGCAGGCCGCCGTTGGCAGCCAGCGCCACGATGCTGGTGGCCTGCAGGATTGCCAGGGCGATCGCCAGGTAGCGCGTGTACTGGGTCATCTTGGCCTGGCCGGCCTGACCTTCTTTACGCAGCTGTTCGAAGCGTGGGATCACCACCGTCAGCAGCTGCACGATGATGCTCGCGGTGATGTAGGGCATTACGCCCACCGCGAACACCGTCAATTGCAGCAGCGCTCCGCCGGAGAAGAGGTTGATCAGCGAATAGATCTGCCCCCCGCTGCCACCGGAGACCTGCTCGATGCACTGGTGGATGTTCTTGTAGTTGACCCCGGGGGACGGCAGCGATGCGCCGACCCGGTACAGGATCACAACACCCAGGGTGAACAGGATCTTTCGCCTCAGGTCTGCCGTCCTGAGCGAAGAGATGAAAGCCGAGAGCACTCTTCCTCCTGGGCAGCCGGACGGGAGTCTCAGCGTGCCAATGGGGCTGGTCTGGCCAGCGTTCGGGTAATCCTGCCTTGCACCGATCGCCGCCAGGTTTTCAGCCTGCAGGATCGCGCGTTCAAACAGTCTACGAGAGTAACAGTTGGCCCAGGCAGGGCGGCAATCCGTCGTTGGGTGCCACCGAGCCGCCGCGCTCACAGAAATCCCACAGCCGGAATCGCGTACAGTCAATAGTGGTTATATTGGCTAAGTATAAATTGCGGATGAATAAGGACCCAGATATGACGCGTACCGATAACGACACCTGGGACCTGGCGTCCAGCGTGGGAGCCACCGCGACCCTGGTCGCCGCCGCCCGCGCCGCGGCCAGCCGGGAGACCGAACCCCTGATCGACGATCCCTTCGCCGAACCTCTGGTGCGGGCCGTCGGCATCGACTTCTTCACCAAGATGGCCCTCGGCGATCTGCCCACCGCCAACGACCAGTCGGCCATGGGCGTGACCCGGATGACCGACAACATGGCGGTGCGGACGAAGTTCTTCGACGAATTCTTCTTGGGCGCTGCCGCCGCCGGAGTCCGCCAGGTGGTCATCCTGGCGTCGGGCCTCGACTCCCGTGCCTACCGGCTCGACTGGCCGGCCGGCATGGTCGTCTTCGAGATCGACCAGCCGGAGGTCATCGCGTTCAAGACCCAGACCCTGGCCGATCAGGGCGCGGTACCGACGTGTGATCGCCGCACGGTGGCCATGGACCTGCGCAACGACTGGGCCAGCGCACTGCGCGAGGCCGGGTTCGACCCGCAGGCGCCCACCGCCTGGAGCGCCGAGGGCCTGCTGGGCTACCTGCCGCCGGAGGCGCAGGACCGCCTACTGGACACCGTCACCGACTTGTCCGCGCCGGGCAGCCAGATCGCCATCGACTCCGCACCCCCGTCGAACCCGGAGGAAACCGAGGAGTCGCGCGAGAAGATGGAGACCATCTCGGCGCAGTGGCGCGAGAACGGCTTCGACCTCGATTTCGCCAGCCTGGTGTACCTGGGTGAGCGCAACGAGGCCAGCGACTACCTCGGCGGCCACGGCTGGGAGGTCAGCAGCTCCCCCGTCAATGACCTGCTGGCCGCCGGCCAGCGCGGCATCTTCGACGAGGACGAGCCGATGGGCAAGATGTACTACCTCAGCGCCGTCTACGGCGGCGCCCGGTGAGCCGCAGCGAATCTGACACCTGGGACCTGGCCACCAGCGTCGGGACCACCGCCACCATGGTGGCCGCCGCCCGCGCGGTCGCCAGCCGCGAAGAGAACGCACTCATCGACGACCCGTTTGCCGCCCCGCTGGTCCGCGCCGTCGGCATCGACGTCTTCACCAAGATGGTCGACGGCGACCTCGACCTCACCGCCATAGACAGCAAGGGCACTGCCCACGTGATGACCGACGTGATGGCCGTGCGGACTCGCTTTTTCGACGACTTCTTCCTTGATGCGGCCGCGGCCGGGGTGCGGCAGGCCGTCATCCTGGCCTCCGGTTTGGACTCCCGGTCATATCGGCTGGACTGGCCCGCCGGCACGGTGGTCTACGAAATCGACCAGCTCAAGGTCATCGAATTCAAGACCGAGACATTGGCAGGGCTGGGCGCCTCCCCCACCGCCGATCTCCGCTCGGTGAGTATCGACTTGCGTGAGGATTGGCCGGCAGCCTTGCGGGCCAACGGTTTCGATGACACGAAGCCGACCGCGTGGAGTGCCGAGGGTCTGCTGGTGTACCTGCCGCCGGAGGCCCAGGACCGGCTGTTCGACAACATCACCGCATTGTCGGCACCGGGAAGCCGACTGGCCACCGAGTACCACCCGGACGGCGGCGCCGGTCTGGCCGCCCGATCCAAGGCGATCAGCGAGCAGTGGCGGGACAAGGGGCTCGACCTCAACATGGCCGACCTGTTCTACGCCGGGGAACGCAACCCCGTCATCGGCTATCTCGAAGGGCAGGGCTGGGACGTCACTGCCCGCGCTCGCGCCGACATGTTCGCGCTGTACGGACGGCCCTTTCCCGAGACCGAATTGACCGAATCATTACGTAACTCCGTGTCCGTCACGGCAATCCGGAAGTAGCACCATGAGCGAGACCGATTCGATCCGATACGACGGCGATACCTGGGACCTCGCGTCCAGCGTCGGCGCCACCGCGACATCGGTTGCGGCATCGCGCGCACTGGCCTCCCAAGGCCCGGATGCGCTGATCCACGACCCCTACGCCGACGCGCTGGTCAAGGCCGTCGGTGTGGAATCCCTGATCCGGGTGGCCAACGGCGAGGCCGCCGTCGAGGACGACCCGATGCTCAACCGGCGCCGGATGACCGAGCAGATCGCGGTGCGGACGCGGTTCTTCGACGACTTCTTCACCAATGCGGCGCGCGACGGCATCCGCCAGGCAGTGATCCTGGCCTCGGGGCTGGACACCCGCGCTTACCGGATGAGCTGGCCCACCGGTGCGGTGGTCTTCGAACTCGACCAGCCGCAAGTCATCGAGTTCAAGTCCCGGGTTCTCGCCGACCAGGGGGTGTCCCCCACTGTCGATCGGCGCGCCATCAGCGTCGACCTGCGCGACGACTGGCCTGCAGCGTTGCGGGACAACGGTTTCGACGTCAACCAGCCGACGGCCTGGATCGCCGAAGGCCTGTTGATCTATTTGCCCCCGGAAGCGCAGGATCGCCTGCTGGACAACATCACCGCTCTATCGGCCCCGGACAGCCGCTTCGCCACCGAATACATGGCCGCCGGGATGACACTGCCGGACAGCTGGCGCGAGCGATTCAAGAAATACTCGGCGCAGATCGGGTCCGACATCGACCTGCCCGCCCTGTTCTATGACGGCGACCGCAATGCGGTGAGCGACTATCTAGGCGAGCGCGGCTGGCGGATCAACACCCAGACCACCCGGGAATCCTATGGCGCCAACGGTTTTGAACTCCCCGACGACGAGATGGCGCTCGAATTCAGTGACCGCGCCGGCTATCTGACGGCGACACGCGCCAGGGAGCAGTGATGGCACGCACCGAGGGCGACACCTGGGATCTGGCCTCGGGAGTGGGCGCGACCGCGACAGCCGTCGCCGCGTCTCGTGCGCTGGCCCACCGGGCCACGCTGATCGACGATCCGTGGGCCGAGCCGTTGGTCAAGGCCGTCGGCATGGAGATGTTCCTGCAGATTCTCGACGGCCACGGCACCGCTGACCACTCGGAGTCCGATCTGCAGCGGATGGCGCAGGGAATGGCCGTCCGCACAAGGTATTTCGACGATTTCCTGATCGACGCCACCGCCGCCGGTATCCGGCAGGCCGTCATCTTGGCGTCGGGCCTCGACACCCGGTCGTATCGGCTGGCGTGGCCGGTGGGCACCACGGTCTTCGAGATCGACCAGCCGGGCGTCATCGACTTCAAAGCCGCCACCCTGCGGGGCCTCGGGGCCACCCCGACCGCGGGCCTGCACACCATCGGGATCGACCTGCGCGACGACTGGCCGGCCGCCCTGCGCGCCAATGGATTCGATCCCAGCCAGCCGACGGCGTGGATTGCCGAGGGCCTGCTGATCTATCTGCCGCCGGAGGCTCAGGACCGGTTGTTCGACCACATCACCGCGCTGAGTCCGGGCGGCAGCAGGCTGGCCACCGAGTTCATGCCCAGCATGGTGGCATTCACCGGGGACACCGACGATGCAGATCAAGACGGCGAGGAGCGCTGGCGCAAGCTGGGCTTCCACGACGATCTCGCCGACCTGGTGTTCCACGGCGAACGCAGTCACGTCATCGACTACCTCGGCGGCATCGGCTGGCACGTCACCGGCGAACTCGTGCAGGAACTGTTCGAGGCCAATGGTTTCGACAACCACGACTACGACGAGATGGCCGAGCAGTTCACCGGCTTCCAGTACATATCCGCAACACTTTCCTAGGAGAAGACATGGCCCGCACCGACGACGACAGCTGGGACCTGGCTTCCAGCGTGGGCGCCACCGCGACGGCGGTCGCCGCCGGACGCGCCTTGGCGACCAAGGATCCGCGCCAGCTGATCGATGATCCGTTCGCCGATCCCCTCGTCCGCGCGGTCGGCGTCGACTTCTTCGTCAAGATGATCGACGGCGAACTCGACGAGGCACTGTTCAGTGATGTCGCCCCCGAGCGTGTGCAGGGGATGATCGACGCAATGGCCGCCCGCACCAAGTTCTTCGACGACTACTTCACCGCGGCCGCGGCCGGCGGCATCCGGCAAGCCGTGATCCTGGCGTCGGGCCTGGACGCACGCGCGTATCGGCTGCCGTGGCCGGCAGGCACCACCGTGTTCGAGATCGACCAGCCCGAGGTGATCGAGTTCAAAACCGGTGTGTTCGACGGATTGGGTGCCGCCCCCACCGCGCAACGCCACACCGTCGGGATCGACCTGCGGGAGGACTGGCCCGCCGCCCTGCTCGCCGCCGGTTTCGACCCGAAAGCGCCCACCGCGTGGTTGGCCGAAGGGCTGCTGGTCTACCTGCCGTCGGAAGCACAGGACCGGCTGTTCGACATCGTCACTTCGCTGAGCGCTCCCGGCAGCGCCGTCGCCACCGAATACGTGCCCGGCATCGTGGATTTCGACGCCGAAAAGGGCACCGAGATGACCGCCACCGCGCGCGAAAAGGGCCTGGATCTCGATATGGGGTCGCTGGTCTATTCCGGTCCGCGCAGCCACGTGATGGAGTACCTGGGCACCAAAGGCTGGAACGTCACCGGCACGCCCGGCGATGAGCTATTCCAGCGCCTCGGCTTGCCGATCCCCCCGAAAGGGGACGAGAGCGACAACAATCCGTTCGGCGAAATCGTCTACGTCAGCGCCACTCTGGGTTAAAACCCAGCCACAGCAGACTCGTTCCGCTCACCGCTCGCTCACCCTGGTCCAGCAGGCCGCGGACCGACTGGCCGAGCAATGCCGTGACGGCTTCGGGCAGCGAAGCCGCCGCAGGTTGCGAAGATGCCTTGGGGCGCAGGAAGTCCCGCAATGACGAGCTGGGATAGCTGACGAGTTCGACCTCGGCGTCGACATCGATTCCGGCGAGCACCTTGGCCCGCCGCACCGCGGTTCGCAGTCCACCGAGTTCGTCCACCAGTCCGTGCTCCAGGGCATCGGCACCGGTCCACACCCGGCCGCGGGCGACCGCGTCGACGGCATCGACCGCCATATGGCGCGCCTCGGCGACCCGCTGAACGAAATCGTTGTAGAACAAATCAGCCTCGGCCTCCACCAGGGCCTGCTGCTCCGCAGTGAACGGCGCATTGACCGACCAGGCATCGGCGTTGTCGTTGGTCCGCACACTGTCCGACCCGACCCCGAGACGCTCCTTGAGTTCACGGGCGACCAGCTTGCCGGTCAGCACCCCGATGGAGCCGGTGATGGTTCCGGGGTTGGCGACGATGGCGTCGGCACCCATCGCAATGTAGTAGCCGCCCGAAGCGGCCACCCCACCCATCGAGGCAACGACCGGCTTGCCCTTGGCACGCACCCGCGTCACTTCCCGCCAGATCGTCTCCGAGGCGGTCACCGCCCCGCCCGGGCTGTCCACCCGCACCACCACTGCGGCCACGTCGTCGTCGGTGGCTACCTCGCGCAGCGCGGCGCCGATGGTGTCACCACCGGCGCTGGAGCGTCCGAACGGAAGCCCCTGCGGGCCGCCGCGTCCGCCGACGATCGACCCCGCGACCGTGACCACCGCGATCCTCGGGTGTTTCTTGCGGCCCGGCACTGACGGCAGCGGCACCGGTGCCCCGCCCTTGCGGATCTGCGCGTAGCGGGACAGGAACAGCCGTGGCGGGGCGTTGTCGTCGGAGTCAGCGTCACCCGTTTCGGGTGAGATGCCTTCCACACCAGTGAGTTCGGCGATGCGGCTGTAGGCCTCGTCCCGGAAGCCGATGCGGTCGACCAGGTGACCGGTGACCGCCTCGTCGCGCAGCAGCGGCGCCCGGTTGGCCAGCTCGTCGACGGCCGCGACCTCGATGTGCCGCGACTCGGCGATGGCCTGCCACACCTGGGTGTGCAGGCTTGCGATCAGCCGGGAGTCGGCCTCACGGTGGGCGTCGGTGTAGTGGTCCTGGGTGAACATGTTGACCGCCGACTTGTACTCGCCGCGGGCTACGAACTGGGCTTCGATGCCGGCCTTGCCCAGCGCGTCACGCAGGAACAGGGCATTGGTGGCGAACCCGATCAGGCCGACGGTGCCGGTGGGCTGCATCCACACCTCGGTGAACGCCGAGGCCAGGTAGTAGGACAGCGTGCCGGGGTAGGTCTCGGCCCACGCCAACGACGGCTTGACCTCGGTGAAGGCCGCGATGGCGGCACGGAGCTCCTGCACTGGACCGGCCGGTGCCGCCGAAAGCTGCACCCGCACAATCAGTCCGGCGACCCGCGGATCCTCGGCGGCACGATGGATCGCGGCGACGGCGTCGCGCAGCAGCATCGTCCGGCCGCCGCCGGTGATGAAGGTCAACGGGTCGAAGCCGCTGGCCTCCGGCGGTACGGACTGCAGGTCGAGCTCCAGGATGCAGCCGTCGGGGACCCCGTGGTGCCGGGCGGTATCGATGCGGCGCAGCGCGTCGCGGATGTCATCGGCACCCGGGACGGCGGGCAGGAAAGCGAACATACAGTCGAGGCTACCGGCGCTCACACCGGTCCCGGCCCCCACGCTCGTACGGTGGAGGGGTGAGGTACTCCATCTCGATACCGCAATTCGACGTCGACGGCTTCGACGGCGAGGGCCTGCGAAGTTACCTGACCCGCGCCGAGGAGCTCGGTTTTGAGGGCGGGTGGACGTTGGAACAGGTGATCGGCCCGACGCCCTTGCTCGCGCCGATGGAGCTACTGGCCTGGGCCGCGGCGTGCACCACGACACTGCGACTGGGGGTGGCCGTGCTGATCACCTCCCTGCACGATCCCCTCCAGCTGGCATCGACCGTGACCGCCGTCGACCGGCTCAGCCACGGCCGCCTGGACCTCGGCGTCGCCCCCGGCGGCGGGCGGCGCAAATTCGAGGCGTTCGGGGTCGACCCGGCCACGTTCATCACCAACTTCACCGAAGGCCTGACCCTGATGAAGGCGGCCTGGTCCGACGAGCCGCGGGTGACCTTTCACGGCCGCTTCCGCAATGTCGACGATCTGCCGATCTCGCCGAAGCCGGTGCAGCGGCCACATCCGCCGATCTGGTTCGGCGCCAACGCGCCTCGCGCGATCGCGCGCGCGGTGCGCCACGGCGACGCGTTCATGGGGGCGGGATCCTCGACAACGGCGGACTTCGCCTCGGCCGTGCGAATCCTGCGGGCCGAGCTGACCGAGCAGAACAAGGACCCGGCGACCTTCCGGGTCGGCAAGCGGGTGTACCTGATCGTCGACGATGATTCCGCCAGGGCCCGCGAGCGGGTGCTCGCCGGGCTGCGCCGGATCTACGGGTCGATGCCCGGAGTGGACGCGGTCCCGGTGTCCGGCACACCGTCGGAGGTCGCGCACGGACTGCGTGAGGTGATCGAGGCCGGCGCGCAGACGCTGTTGCTGAACCCGACCGGGGCGAGCCTCGCCGAAGATCGCGAGCAGATGGAACGCCTTGCCGCCGAGGTCATTCCGCAGCTGACCTAGTCACGAAAAAAGCCCCCGTGCTCGCGGTGCGAGCGGGGGCCTTCTCGTTATCCGATCTACAGTTCGGTGGCCGAACCGCCAGCGGCGGTGATGGCCTCGCGGGCGCTGCCGCTGAACTTGTGCGCGGTGACGTCGATCTTCGCGCTCAGCTTGCCGTCGCCCAGCACCTTGACGAGCACGTTCTTACGAACCAGGCCCTTGTCCACCAGTTCGTCGATACCGACAGTGCCGCCCTGCGGGAAGGCCTTGTTGATATCGCCGAGGTTGACGACGCCGTACTCGGTGCGGAACCGGTTACGGAAACCCTTGAGCTTGGGCAGCCGCATGTGGATCGGCATCTGCCCGCCCTCGAAGGTCACCGGGACGTTCTTGCGGGCCTTAGTGCCCTTGGTGCCGCGGCCTGCCGTCTTACCCTTGGAGCCCTCGCCGCGACCGACGCGGGTCTTCTTGGTCTTCGAGCCGGGAGCCGGCTTCAGGTCGTGCAGTTTGATGACGCTCATTGGACTTCCTCAACCTCGACAAGGTGGTGCACGACGTTGATCAAGCCACGCGTCTGCGGGGTGTCCTCGCGAACCACCGACTGGCGAATCTTCCTCAGTCCCAAGGTCCGCAGGCTCTCGCGCTGATTCCAGCGCGCACCGACGACGCCGCGCACCTGGGTGATCTTCAGGTCTGCCATTGTTATGCGCTTCCTTCACGCGCGGCTGCAGCAGCCAGCGCATCGCTTTCCCGACGCGCGCGCAGCATGCCTGCCGGCGCGACGTCTTCGATCGGCAGCCCACGACGGGCGGCTACCTCTTCGGGACGCTGCAGCAGCTTGAGCGCGGCAACGGTGGCATGCACCACGTTGATCGCGTTGTCACTGCCCAGCGACTTGGCCAGAACGTCGTGCACGCCAGCGCATTCCAGCACGGCACGCACCGCGCCACCGGCGATGACGCCGGTACCGGGGCTGGCCGGACGCAGCATCACGACACCGGCCGCGGCCTCGCCCTGCACGGGATGGGTGACGGTGCCACCGATCAGCGGGACGCGGAAGAAGTTCTTGCGGGCTTCTTCAACACCCTTGGCGATCGCGGCCGGGACCTCTTTGGCCTTGCCGTAGCCGACACCGACGAGTCCGTTGCCGTCACCGACGATGACCAGTGCGGTGAAGCTGAACCGACGACCACCCTTGACCACCTTGGAAACACGGTTGATCGTGACAACGCGCTCCAGGTAGTTGCTCTTCTCGCCGCCGTCGCGACCGCCGCGTCCGCCACGGTCTCCGCGATCGTCACGGCGGCCTCGGCCACCGCGATCGTCACGTCCGCCGCGCTGTACGTCGGTCCGGGTGCCGGCCGAGGGGGCGCCGGTATCCGGCGCTGCAATCGGCTCCGACATTATGCGGTCCTTCCGTTGTACGTCATTAGAATTTCAGTCCGTTCTCGCGGGCGGCATCTGCCAGCGCCGCGATCCGGCCGCCGTAGGTGTTACCACCGCGGTCAAACACCACGGCGTCGACACCAGCGGCCTTGGCGCGCTCGGCGATCAGCTGACCGACCCGCACGCTGTGTGCCTTCTTGTCGCCCTCGACGGCACGGACGTCGGCCTCGATGGACGAGGCTGCCGCGACCGTGATGCCTTCGGCATCATTGACCAGCTGCACGTGGATGTGCCGCGAGGAGCGGTTGACCACGAGGCGGGGCCGCTCGGCGGTGCCGACGACCTTCTTGCGCAACCGGTTGTGCCGACGGAGGCGCGAAACCCGGCGCGCGGCCGAGACACTCGTGCCGACCGGGGTGCGATCGGTGGCTGCTTTCTCTGCTTGAGCCATGGCTTACTTACCTGTCTTTCCGACCTTGCGGCGGATCTGCTCACCCTCGTAGCGCACGCCCTTGCCCTTGTACGGGTCCGGGCGGCGCAGCCGACGGATGTTGGCCGAGATCTGGCCGACCTTCTGCTTATCGATACCTGTGACCGAGAACTTGGTGGGCGTCTCGACCGCGAAGGTGATGCCCTCCGGGGCCTCGATGACCACGGGATGGCTGAACCCGAGCGCGAACTCGAGGTTGCTGCCCTTGAGCTGCACGCGGTAACCGACGCCGAAGATCTCCAACTTGGTGGTGTAACCCTCGGTCACACCGGTCACCAGGTTGGACACCAGCGTGCGCGACAACCCGTGCAGCGAGCGGCTGAGCCGCTCGTCGTCGGGCCGGCTGATCACGATGGCGCCATCGTCGTTGCGCGCCACGGTGATCGGCTCGGCGATCGCCAGTTGCAGCGTGCCCTTAGGGCCCTTGACCGACACGTTCTGGCCGTCGATCGTCACATCTACACCGGCGGGAATCGTCACCGGCTGCTTTCCAATACGCGACATGTCTAAGCCTCCCTCACCAGACGAAGGCGAGGACTTCGCCGCCCACGCCGGACCGCGCTGCCTGACGATCGGTCAGCAGGCCTGAAGACGTGGAGATGATCGCCACGCCCAGTCCGCCGAGCACTCGCGGCAAATTGGTGGATTTCGCGTACACCCGCAGTCCGGGCTTGGACACCCGGCGCAGACCGGCGAGGCTTCGCTCGCGGTTGGGTCCGTACTTGAGCTGGACTATCAGCGACTTACCGACCCGAGCATCCTCGGTCCGGAAATCGGTGATGTAACCCTCACGCTTGAGGATCTCGGCGATGTTCGCCTTGATCTTGCTGTGCGGCAGGGTCACTTCGTCGTGATACGCCGAATTGGCGTTGCGCAGACGTGTCAAGAAGTCCGCGATTGGGTCCGTCATGGTCATGACTGGGCCTGTCTACCTTCCTCGCAACGGTTCCCCCCTGGGTTGGTTCCCGTGGGGGCCTGCTGCGCACCTGTTCTGTAGGGGTCTGTTACCAGCTGGACTTTTGCACGCCGGGCAGTTCGCCGGCATGTGCCATCTCGCGCAAGCAGATTCGGCACAGGCCGAACTTGCGGTAGACGGCGTGCGGGCGTCCGCACCTGTTGCAACGGGTGTATGCCCGCACGGCGAACTTCGGCTTCTTGTTGGCCTTATTGACCAGTGCCTTCTTTGCCATCTGCTCAGTTCTCCTTGAAGGGGAAGCCCAGCGCACGCAGCAGCGCCCGACCCTCGTCGTCGTTCGTCGCCGAAGTGACGACGGTGATGTCCATGCCGCGCGGCCGGTCGATCGAGTCAACGTCGATCTCGTGGAACACCGACTGCTCGGCGAGTCCGAAGGTGTAGTTGCCGTGGCCGTCGAACTGCTTGGGGCTCAGGCCGCGGAAGTCGCGGATACGCGGCAGCGCGATCGACACCAGCCGGTCGAGGAATTCCCACATCCGGTCGCCGCGCAGGGTGACCCGCGCGCCGATCGGCATGCCCTCGCGCAACTTGAACTGCGCGATCGACTTGCGGGCCTTGCGGATCTCGGGCTTCTGGCCGGTGATCAGCGCGAGGTCGTTGACCGCGCCGTTGATCAGCTTGGCGTCGCGGGCGGCGTCACCGACACCCATGTTGACGACAACCTTGACCACACCGGGGATCTGCATGACGTTGGCGTAGTTGAACTCGGTGTTGAGCGCATCTTTGATCTCTTCGCGGTAGCGCGCCTTCAGTCGCGGCTGCACCTTCGCGGTGTTTTCTACGGTGGTCATGTCAGATGTCCTTGCCATTGCGCTTGGAGACTCGGACCTTCTTGCCCGTCTCCTCGTCGACGCGGTAGCCGATGCGGGTCGGGTTGCCGTCGGAGTCGACGACCATCACGTTGGAGACGTGGATTGCCGCCTCCTGGGTGACGATGCCGCCCGAGGACGCGCCACGCTCGTTGGCCGACTCCGCGGTGTGCTTCTTGATCCGGTTGACGCCCTCGACGAGAATCTTCTCGCGGGTCGGGTAGGCCTCGATGACCTTGCCCTTGGCGCCCTTGTCCTTACCGGCGGTGACCAGAACGGTGTCGCCCTTGTGCACCTTCATTTACAACACCTCCGGGGCCAGCGAAACGATCTTCATGAACTTCTTCTCACGCAGCTCGCGACCGACCGGGCCGAAGATGCGGGTGCCACGCGGATCGTTGTCGTTCTTGATGATGACGGCGGCGTTCTCGTCGAACTTGATGTAGCTGCCGTCCGCCCGACGGCGCTCCTTGACGGTGCGCACGACGACGGCCTTGACCACATCACCGCGCTTGACGTTGCCTCCGGGGATGGCGTCCTTGACGGTCGCCACGATCACATCGCCGATGCCGGCGTAGCGTCGCGCCGAGCCACCCAGAACACGGATGCACAAGATCTCCTTGGCGCCCGTGTTGTCGGCGACCTTGAGCCGCGACTCTTGCTGAATCACTAGATCTCCTCGACCTGGTTACTGTGTGCACGGCAGATACCGACCTGACGTGCGCGGTCTGTGTCACCCAAAGAGCACGCAGGGTTTTCTCTTGCGAGATAACCGAGGTCTGCCCTGGGCAACCCCTAAATACTAGGTGACGAGCGGAAAAGCTCCAAATCCTCGCACTTCTCCCGCCCAAACCGACAAACGGGCGCAGAAGTACGAGTACCTCGCGCCATTACGTCGATCTCGGCGCAGCTCAGTCAGCCCACCACGCACCGGAAGCCGATATGGGTGGTCGAGCTGTCCTGCGATTGCGGCGAACGCGCGGCCGGCCGGTATCGGTGGCAGTACTCCGGCGCGCACAGATGCGACCCGCCCTTGAGGGTCTGATTGACCGCAGGATCGGGTTCGGTGGGCGGCGGGCAGCAGGCATTCTGCTGCTCAAGAACCACGTGATGCGCCGAGAACTGCGTGGTGGTCCATTCCCAGACATTGCCGATCATGTCGACCAGGCCGTATGCGTTCGGCGGGAAGGTTCCCACCGGCGAGGTGCCCACCCACCCCAGCGCACCGTCGTTGCGATACGGGAAGCGCCCCTGCCAGGTGTTGGCCATCAACCCTCCCCCGACCGTCGGGTCGTCACCCCACGCGTAGGGACCGGTGCTGTTCGCCCTTGCCGCGTACTCCCATTCCGCCTCGGTCGGCAGCCGCCGGCCGGCCCAACGGGCATAGGCGATCGCGTCGGGATAGGCGACCTGCACGACGGGGTGATCCGGCTTGTCGGCGACGTCACTGCCGGAACCGAAGGGCGCACGCCAGTTCGCGCCAGGCGCCCAGTCCCACCACTGCCGCCAGTCGCGCAGATCCGCCGGGCCCGGCGTCGGCCGAAACACCAGCGCACCGGGCAGCAAATCCGCTTCGGCGACACCGGGATACAGCGCCGGATCGAGTGGCCGCTCGGCGATCGTGAGGTATCCGGTGGCGGCGACGAAGTCGGCGAACTGGGCGTTGGTCACCGGGTGCCGTTCGATCGCGAAGGCACCGACGGTCGCGGTGTGGATCGGCGCCTCTTCGGGATAGAAGGCGGTCGACCCCATCCGGAACGACCCGCCGGGCACCGCGACGAGCTCGGTGAACATGGGTTCAGGGTATGACGATGCTGAATTCGTCGGTCAGCACCGAGGCAGCCGCGTCGAATCCAGCGGTTCCCGACGGCGCCTCCACGTGCACCGCGACCAGATAGTTCCCTGCGTTGGTCCAGACGTGAGCGATCCGGTCCTGGTATTCGAGTGATTCATCGGGATCCCTGGCCCAGGTACCCATCAACTTCTGCCCACTGAAGCCGCAGAAGTCGCCGGGCAGCAGGCTCAGCGTGCTGATCGGGTACCTGGCCATCACGTCGTCGCCGTACCTCGTGAACGCGGCGCCCGGGTCCAGCGGGGTCGACGCGATGGTGACCTCGGCGACCATGTCGTCCGGTCCGGACAGCAGAGCGCCGACATCACCGGTGCCGGGAGTCGACGACCATCCCGGTGGCACTTGGACTCTGATCTTGGGCGCGGCGGGGTCCGCGACGGCGGCCACCGCCGTGGGCCCCGACTGTTCGGGCCGGCACACGGTCGCGTCTGCCGGAATGGGCGCGCGGGTGGTTTCCAGCACGCCCGGTTCCGAGGATTCGGGTGCGTCGGTGACCCTGGTCGACGTGGTCGCGCCGCCGGTCGACGACGTCGAAGCGTCGGCCCGGACCGCTGTTCCGTCGCTATTGCGCGCACAGGCGGCAACACCCGGGGCGGCTAATAACACAACCGCCGCAGCGGCGCACACCAGCCGAGTCACCTCACCAGTATGACGTGGGGGTCAGTCCCTGGCGAAGGCCGCCGCGAGTTGGCGCGCCGCGTCGACGTAGGGACTCCCCGATACGTCGACGACCACCCGCGCGATGGTTCCCCCGCTGAAGTCGAATGGCGCCGCGTAGGCGCTGGACACCGCCTGACCCAGATTGCGCCCCACGCTGACTCCGCCGCCGGCCAATCCGAACGTGAACGGATGGGCTTTGACTCCGGCCAGTGTGGCCACCGCGGTGCCGTCGACGTAGAGGGTGACGTCGCCGAGTGGTGTGTGGCTGCCGTCGACCGTGCCGGTTCGGGCGTACGCCGCTCCCACGATGTGGTCACCCAGCGGTAGCGGGTCGGGGGCGATCACCCGCTGTTCGACTTCACCGAAGAAGTTGTAGACGAACTGCAGCCGCCCGTCGGCGACGAACAAGACGTACCCGCCGTGGCCGGCACCCTGTTTGAGCAACACACCCTGCACGTCCGGACTGTCGATGCTCACCTCGGCCAACACCGAGAACGAGCGGCCGCTGATTGACACACACGCGCCCATCGCGATCGGCGCGGTGTGCGGGTAGTACACGTAGCTGGACCGATTACCGGCCAGCGACGGGCGGGTGCGGGTGACCATCTCGAACACGTTGAGGTCGGAAAGCGGTAGGCCGTTGTACTTTTCGGCCTCGGCGAACCACAGCTTCTGCAACTCGGCGAGCTTGTCGGGGTGCTCGGCGGCAACATCGTGACACTGACTGCGGTCCTTCTCGATGTTGTACAGCTCCCAGCGGTCGGCATCGAAATGCGACCAGCCCGACGGCGCGGCAGGGTGCACCGTGTTGGCGAACCAGCCCTTGTGCCAGATCCCGCGAGTGCCCAGCATCGTGTAGAACTGGGTCTCCTTGCCGGTGTCTGCAGCCGAGTCGTCCAGTGCCGCCTTGAAACTCACTCCGTCGAGCGGCTTTTGCGCGATGCCTTTCACGGTCTGCGGCGCATCGATGCCCAGCAGCTCGTAGATCGTCGGCGTGATGTCGGAAACGTTGACGTAGTTGTCGCGGATCTCGCCGTGTGCCGCAATTCCGTTGGGCCAGGAGATGATCGCGGTGTCGGCGATGCCACCCTCGTGGGAGGCGTAACGCTTGTAGAGCTTGTATGGCGTATTGAACGCCATCGCCCACCCGATCGGGTAGTGGTTATAGGTTGCCGGAGAACCTAATTCGTCGAAGAACGGCATGCTCTCCTCGACGGTGTCGACGTAGCCGTTGAAGAACTTGCCTTCGTTGACCGAGCCATTGGGCCCACCCTCGCCGCTGGCGCCGTTGTCGGAGATCACGACGACGATGGTGTTGTCCAGCTGCCCGGATTCCTCCAGATAGTCCAGCACCCTGCCGATCTGGGCATCGGTGTAGGACAAGAACCCAGCGAACACTTCGGCCATCCGGGAGAACAGCCGCTTCTCCTCGTCATCGAGGGAATCCCACGGGCGCACGGTGTCTTGCAGAGGCCACGGCTCACCGTTGGGTCCGGTGACATCCGCGTACGGGTTCACCCCGGACAGTTCGGTGTCGGGTGGCACGATGCCGAGCCTCTTCTGGTTCGCCAGGACGATCTCGCGGTAGCGCTCGTAGCCCATGTCGAACTCGCCGGCGTAGCGGTCGGCCCATTCCTTGAACACGTGGTGCGGCGCGTGGCCGGCACCCGGGCATAGGTAGGTGAACCACGGCTTTTCCGGGGCAACCATCGTGGAGTCGCGGATGAACTCGATTGCCTTGTCCGCCAGGTCCTTCGAGAGGTGATACCCCTCGTCCGGGGTGGCGGGCGGCTCCACCGGGTGGCCGTCGTAGACCAGCTCCGGATACCACTGGTCGGTCTCCCCGCCCATGAACCCGTAGAAGCGCTCGAAGCCGCGCGACAGCGGCCAGTGCCTGCGGGTGGCCGCGAGGTTGGACTCCTCGATCGGGGTGAGGTGCCACTTGCCGACGCAATAGGTGTTGTAACCGCGCTCGGCGAGCACTTCCGAAATCAGTGCGGTGTCATCGGGAATGCGGCCGTTGATGCCGGGAAAACCTTCGGTGAACTCCTCGACCATGGCCATCCCGACCGTGGTGGAATTGCGCCCCGTCAGCAGTGCCGCCCGGGTCGGCGAACACAGTGCGGTGGTATGGAACTGCGAAAGCCGAACTCCCCGCTCGGCGAGCCGCGTCATCGCCGGCATCGACACCAGCCCACCAAAGCAATCCCATGTCGCGATGCCGATGTCGTCCCACACCAGGTAGAGCACATTGGGTGCGCCGTCCGGCGCCTTGGGTGCGGCGTACGGGCCCCAGTCCGGTTCGGAATCGCGAATGTCCAGTTCGATCTTGCCGTTGAACTCCGTGGTCATCCGCGCTCCCCAATCCTCGAGCCTGCCCGCCTACGACGCCGCGCAGACACAGACTCCCATGCGGGGAACCGGTTTCGGGGGATTCCGCGTGTGCTCTGGGCGAATTCGCAGGGCGGAGGCAACACAAAAGCGCGCCGCGGCTTTACAGCCGCGACGCGCGTTTGCTACGAACGAAGTATTACTTAGCCCGCTCGAGGACGTCGACGAGGCGCCAGCGCTTGGTGGCCGACAGCGGACGCGTCTCCATCAGGGACACGCGATCGCCGACGCCGGCAACACCGTTCTCGTCGTGCGCCTTGACCTTCGTGGTCGTGCGGATGATCTTGCCGTACTTCGGGTGCTTCGTGCGCGACTCGAGTTCGACGACGATCGTCTTCTGCATCTTGTCGCTGACCACATAGCCGATGACCGTCTTGCGACGGCCACGCGTCTCCTCGGTCTGCGGAGTGTGCTTGGGACCCTTTGTTTCTTCTGCCATCACGATTCCTCACCAGCGGGTCCGGAGGCCAGACCCAATTCACGTTCGCGCAGCACGGTATAGATGCGCGCAATCTCCTGACGCACGGTGCGGAGCCGGCGATTGTTGTCCAACTGGCCAGTGGCCATCTGGAAGCGCAGGTTGAACAGCTCTTCCTTGGACTCCCGCAACTTGTCGGTCAACTCTTCGTCGGTGAGTTCACGCAGTTCACCGGCGCTGACGCCTACTGCCATCAGAACTGCTCCTCTCGGGTCACGATGCGTGCCTTGATCGGCAACTTGTGGATCGCACGCGTCAGGGCTTCCCTGGCGATCTTCTCGTCGGGGTAACTCAGCTCGAACAGCACGCGGCCGGGCTTGACGTTGGACACCCACCATTCCGGTGAGCCCTTGCCCGAACCCATGCGGGTTTCCGCGGGCTTCTTGGTCAGCGGGCGGTCCGGGAAGATGTTGATCCAGACCTTGCCGCCACGCTTGATGTGCCGGTTGATGGCGATACGAGCGGACTCGATCTGCCGGTTGGTGACGTAGGCGTGCTCCAGTGCCTGGATGCCGTAGTCACCGAAAGTCACCGACGTGCCACCGCTGGCAATACCACGCTGCCTGGGGTGGTGTTGCTTGCGGTGCTTGACTTTACGGGGAATCAACATGATTTAGCTCTCCGTGCTTTCAGCGGCGGGCTCGACAGCGGGAGCCTCCGCCGTGACGGGGACTGCCGACTCGGCGGTCTCTTCACTGGCAGCGCGGCCGGCTTCGGTGCTCGTCGCGGTGGTGCCCGAGGCACCGCTACGGCGGGGACGCGTGGCGCCCGAGGGACGCTCGCGGCGCGGACGGTCAGCGGCGGGTGCGGCGGCGGTCAGCTCACGCTTGCCACCGACGATGTCGCCCTTGTAGATCCACACCTTCACGCCGATGCGGCCGAACGTGGTCTTGGCTTCGTACAGGCCGTAGTCGATATCGGCGCGCAGCGTGTGCAGCGGCACCCGGCCTTCGCGGTAGAACTCCGAGCGGCTCATCTCGGCGCCGCCGAGGCGACCCGAGCACTGCACGCGGATGCCCTTGACGTTGGGCTGGCGCATCGCCGACTGGATGGCCTTGCGCATCGCGCGACGGAACGCCACGCGGTTGCTCAGCTGTTCGGCAACACCCTGGGCGACCAGCTGGGCCACCGACTCGGGGTTCTTCACCTCGAGGATGTTGAGCTGCACCTGCTTCTTGGTCAGCTTCTCCAAGTCGGCACGGATGCGGTCGGCCTCGGTGCCGCGGCGCCCGATGACGATGCCCGGTCGCGCGGTGTGGATATCAACGCGAACCCGGTCGCGGGTGCGCTCGATCTCCACGTCGGCGATGCCGGCGCGCTCGAGACCCGTGGCCAGCAGCCGGCGGATCGCGACGTCTTCCTTGACGTAATCCTTGTACTGCTTATCGGCATACCACCGGGACTTCCAGTCGGTGGTGATACCGAGCCGGAAGCCGTGGGGATTGATTTTCTGGCCCACTACTCCGAGCCCTCCTTCGTCTGTTCGGCCGTCGCCTTGGCGGCGGAGGCCTTCTTGGCCGGAGCTTTCTTAGCCGGAGCCTTCTTGGCAGGCGCTGTCGCAGCAGCCTTACTGCCCTGCGCCCGCCGCGAGCGAGCAGCACTCGCCGAGGCCGACGCACGCTCGCTGCGTGCCGGGCGGCTCTCAACGATCACGGTGATGTGGCTGGTGCGCTTGCGGATTCGGAACGCGCGACCCTGCGCGCGCGGCCGGATGCGCTTGGCGGTCGGGCCCTCGTCGGCCATGACCGTGGCGACCACCAGGGTCGCGGGGTCCAAGCCTTCGTTGTTCTGCGCGTTGGCGGCGGCCGAAGCGATCACCTTGGCGACCGGCTCGCTGGCCTGTTGCGGTGCCCAGCGCAGGATGTCCAGCGCCTCCTCAACTGACTTGCCGCGCACCAGGTTGATCACCCGGCGCGCCTTGCTCGCCGAGATCCCCACGTATTTCGCCACCGCGGTGGCGGACGGGTATTCAGTCGTCGTCGTCATCGCCGCTTACTCTTCCGGTCGTCCTTGATGTGACCCTTGAATGTGCGCGTCGGGGCGAACTCGCCCAGCTTGTGGCCGACCATCGACTCGGTGACGAACACCGGCACATGCTTGCGACCGTCGTGGACGGCGAAGGTATGACCGATGAAGTCCGGGATGATGGTCGAACGACGCGACCAGGTCTTGATGACCTGCTTGGTGTTCTTCTCGTTCTGGACGTCGACCTTCTTGAGCAGATGGCCGTCGACAAACGGGCCCTTCTTCAGGCTGCGTGGCATCGCTGGCTACTCCTAGCGCTTATTCTTGCCGGTGCGCCGGCGTCGGACGATGAGCTTGTCGCTCGGCTTGTTGGGCTTGCGGGTACGGCCCTCGGGCTTACCCCACGGGCTGACCGGGTGGCGACCACCGGAGGTCTTACCCTCACCACCACCGTGCGGGTGGTCGACCGGGTTCATGACGACACCACGGACGGTGGGGCGCTTGCCCTTCCACCGCATGCGGCCGGCCTTACCCCAGTTGATGTTGGCTTGCTCGGCATTGCCGACCTCGCCGACGGAGGCACGGCAGCGCACGTCGACGCGACGGATTTCACCCGACGGCATACGCAGGGAGGCGTAGGCGCCCTCCTTGCCCAGCAGCTGGATGCTCGAGCCGGCCGAGCGGGCCAGCTTGGCGCCGCCGCCCGGACGCAGCTCGACGGCGTGGATCACAGTACCGGCGGGGATGTTGCGCAGCGGCAGGTTGTTACCGGGCTTGATGTCGGCGTTGGCGCCCGACTCCACGACGTCGCCCTGCGAAAGACCCTGCGGCGCAATGATGTAGCGCTTCTCGCCGTCCAGGAAGTGCAGCAGCGCGATGTTCGCGGTGCGGTTCGGGTCGTACTCGATGTGTGCGACCTTGGCGTTGACGCCGTCTTTGTCGTGGCGCCGGAAGTCGATCACCCGGTAGGCACGCTTGTGCCCGCCGCCCTTGTGGCGGGTGGTGATTCGGCCGTGCGCGTTACGACCGCCGGTGCTGTGCAGCGGGCGGATCAGCGACTTCTCCGGAGTCGAGCGAGTGATCTCGGAGAAATCGGAGACGCTGGCACCGCGGCGACCGGGGGTCGTCGGCTTGTACTTGCGAATTCCCATTATCTATTCCTGAGTTCTATTCGTTGCCGGACTACGCCGGTGCTCCGAAAAGGTCGATCGGCTTGCTGCCGGGGGCCAGGGTCACGATCGCGCGCTTGGTGCTCTTGCGCTGTCCGTAGCCGACGCGGGTGCGCTTGCGCTTGCCCTGCCGGTTCAGCGTGTTCACCGAGTCGACCTTCACTTTGAAGATCTTCTCGATGGCGATCTTGATCTGCGTCTTGTTCGTGCCGGGTGCGACGACGAACGTGTAGACGTTGTCCTCGATCAGTCCGTACGACTTCTCGGAGATGACCGGGGCCAAGATGATGTCGCGGGGATCAGTCACGTTCGCCATCAGGCCGAGACCTCCTCATCCTGCTTGGTGTTCGAGCTGATGAAGGCGTCCAGCGCTTCCACGCTGAACACCAGGTCGTCGGCGTTGAGCACGTCGTAGGTGTTGAGCTGATCCGGCGAGATCACGTGCACACCAGGAAGGTTGCGCACGCTCTTCGCGCCGACCTCGTCAGTACGGCCGATCACGACAAGCACCTTGCGACGGTCGGTCAGCGTGCCCAGGAACGCTTTGGCGCTCTTGGTCGACGGGGTCTGGCCGCTCAGCAGCTCCGTGATCGCGTGGATCCGCTCGTTGCGAGCCCGGTCCGACAGCGCGCTGCGCAGGGCGGCGCGGATCATCTTCTTGGGCGTGCGCTCGCTGTAGTCGCGCGGCTGCGGGCCGTGGACGAC
This sequence comes from Mycobacterium sp. RTGN5, assembly GCF_033804465.1. Taxonomy (NCBI): domain Bacteria; kingdom Bacillati; phylum Actinomycetota; class Actinomycetes; order Mycobacteriales; family Mycobacteriaceae; genus Mycobacterium; species Mycobacterium sp. RTGN5. The sequence goes on along the minus strand of NZ_JAPZLA010000003.1, from coordinate 262,315 downwards.
GCCACCACCGGTGAACTGCGGTGCGCGGGTCGAACCCTGACGGGCACGACCGGTGCCCTTCTGCCGGTACGGCTTCTTGCCGCCGCCGGAGACCTGAGCGCGAGTCTTGGTGGCATGCGTGCCCTGTCGCTTTGCGGCGAGCTGCGCAGTCACCACCTGGTGCATCAATGCGATGTTGGGTTCCACGTCGAACAATTCGGCGGGCAGCTCGACGCTGCCATCCTTCTTGCCGTCCGGCGTGCGAACGTCAATCTTCAGAGTCACTTCTCACCTCGTTTGACTGCCGTGCGGACCATTACGAGCCCACCGGTGCGTCCGGGAACCGCGCCCTTGATCAGCAGCACGCCGTTCTCGGCATCAACCTTGTGCACCACCAGGTTCTGCGTGGTGATGCGGTCGCTACCCATCCGGCCCGACATCCGGGTGCCCTTGAAAACGCGGCCCGGGGTGGCGCAGCCACCGATCGAACCCGGCCGGCGGTGCACGGCCTGGGCACCGTGGCTCGCGCCCTGGCCCTTGAAGCCATGACGCTTCATCGTGCCGGCGAAGCCTTTGCCCTTGGAGGTGCCGGTGACGTCGACGTAGGCGCCGTCGGCGAAGATCTCCGCCGTCAGCTCCTGGCCGACCTCGTACTCGGCGGCCGCGGCCTCGTCGTCCAGACGAAGCTCAGCCAGATGCCGGCGCGGGTTGACCCCGGCGGCGGCGTACTGACCGGTCACCGGCTTGTTCACCTTGCGCGGGCTGATCTCGCCGTAGGCGAGCTGAACCGCGCTGTAGCCGTCACGCTCAGGCGTGCGGATGCGGGTCACCACGTTGGGTCCGGCCTTGACGACCGTGACAGGGACGACGCGGTTGTTCTCGTCGAACACCTGTGTCATGCCCAGCTTGGTGCCCAAAATGCCTTTTCTAGCCATTTCTTTCGGGTCTCCTACTGGATGTTGACGTCGACGCTCGCCGGAAGATCGATGCGCATGAGTGCGTCAACGGTCTTCGGCGTCGGGTCGAGGATGTCGATGAGTCGCTTGTGTGTGCGCATCTCGAAGTGCTCCCGCGAGTCTTTGTACTTATGCGGTGAGCGGATGACGCAGTACACGTTCTTTTCCGTCGGCAGCGGCACTGGACCAACCACGCTCGCGCCGGTACGGGTGACCGTCTCCACGATCTTGCGCGCCGAGGCATCAATGGCCTCGTGGTCGTAGGCCTTGAGCCTGATGCGGATCTTTTGTCCCGCCACGCTTCTCCTACCTTCATTCCTGCTCGGTCCCGTAATCGGGACACGGTGGTCGTGCGCTCTCGCCCGAAGGCGTCGCGCTGGCTGTTGCCGCCGCTCTTTACCTGTCTTGGTGCTCCGACCCCCGCGGTCGGGTGTGTCGCCCTAACGCAGCCCCGCAGGCGCGGTGAAAAACCGTCGCGCTCCGAGGTTGGGACCGGAAGCGCCCGTTTGGGCGCCGGTCGTACGCCTTGCGCGGCACCGCTCCCGATGGGAGCGAACCCGGCTCAAGGCAACCCGAACAGTATGCCTCAGATCGGAGGAGGATCCAAATCCCTGCACTGCCTGCTCAGGGGTGGTTGGACGTGGGTCCGGCCGTGAACCGCTCCATCAGTGTTGGGAGGTCGTTGTAGCGGTGCCAGCGCGCGATCCGACCTTCGAAACCACCATAAGACGCCGCCGAATTCCATCGCCTACGCGGATCCGGCTAACCGCTACCCACTGCCGGCCCAGCACCGTCCCGAGTACGGATGAGAGCCACCGAGACAGCGAGATACCAGATCGCCGTGATCAGCACCGGTAGCCAGCTGGTGAGCAGGTTTCCCTCGATGGAGAACACGCCGGTGCGAAAGAAGACGCTGGCCGTACCTGCGACGTTGATGATCGCTGCCAAGATCGCGAGCCACGCAGTCCATGTGGGCAGCACGGGTTCGGAGATCACGCAGGCCGCATAGGCGACTGCGGCGGCAGCGACGATGAAGCCCTGCAGCGAGAGCAGGGCGAGGCTGAAGTCGTAGCCGACGGTCCGCACTGCCGAGGCCGACAATTGGTCCGCCGCCGCTGCCGTGACGATGCGGATGGACATCGAGACGAATGACAGAGCGGCCACCACCGCGATAGAGGCCAAGAACAAGTCGCCTGAACGCTTGCCGTTCGACGCCGTGTAGAGCACGTGTCGCACGACGACCGCGAACCACAAGATCAATGAACTCGCGAGGGCGTAGAGCCAGCCCTGCGCGACCACCGAGTCCCGGTGGTCGATAAGAAAGCTTTGAATAGCCTTGTTGGTCGCGTCCCACGCCGGAGGCTTGCCGTTCAGAGTCGCCGCGACGATGGCAACGACGACATACGCGACGCCGGCGGCGCCTCCCGAGGTGGTCCATCGAAACTTCCGCATGCTTCCCCCGATGTTCGGCTTGCTCAGCACGGTACGGCTGGCTGGCCCGTTGCAGCTCCTTTTGATTCCCGAACTTATGACAGTTACTGCCATATCGGCATAGCATGCCGATATGTATCGAGTGATCCAGTGGGCGACCGGCGGCGTGGGCAAAGCGGCAATCCAAGGGGTGCTCCGTCACCCCGAACTCGAGCTCGTCGGATGCTGGGTGCACAGCGCCGACAAGCACGGCCGAGACGTCGGCGAGCTGATCGGCGAGGCCCCGATCGGGGTGGCGGCGACGACCGACATCGACGCACTGCTGGCGCTGGATGCCGATTGCGTCATGTACTCCCCCATGCTGCCCGACGACAAGGTTGTCGCGAGGATCCTGCGGTCGGGCAAGAACGTCGTGACCCCGGTCGGCTGGGTCTACCCGGACCGGGAGAACCCAGCCGTGCAGGCCCTCGAGGAGGCGTGCGCGGCGGGCAACGCCACGCTGCACGGCTCCGGGATCCATCCCGGCGGCATCACCGAGCGCTTCCCGCTGATGATCTCCGGGCTGACTGCGGCGATCACCCATGTGCGCGCCGAGGAGTTCTCCGACATCCGCACCTACAACTCGCCGCTGGTGGTGCGCGAGGTGATGGGATTCGGCCTGACCCCGGAACAGGCGATGAGCGGACCCATGGCCGCGCTGTTGGAAGCCGGGTTCAAACAGTCGGTGCGCATGGTCGCCGACCAGTTGGGCTTCCGCGCGGAGCCGCGCATCCGATCCACCCAGGAGGTGGCCGTCGCCGTCACCGGATCAGACGAGCTCGTGGTTCCGATGGAACCGGGCACCGTCGCCGCGCGCCGATTCAAATGGCAGGCCATCGTCGACGACCAGCCGGTCGTCACCGCCGCGGTCAACTGGCTGATGTGCGAGGTGGAGCTGGATCCGCCGTGGACGATCGGCGACAAGGGTGAGCGCTTCGAGGTGGAGGTCACCGGTGATCCCGACGTCTTGCTGACGTTCAAAGGGCTGCAACCGGAGACGGTCGCCGAAGGCCTGGAGCGCAATCCGGGTGTGGTGGTGACCGCCAACCACTGCATCAGCGCCATCCCGCTCGTCTGCGAGGCCGGCCCGGGCATCAAGACCTATCTCGACCTGCCGATGATCACCGGCCGGGCCGCCCCCGACCTGGCCAGGTGAACCGTGGAACCCCTTGGTGACCTTCGCTTTTCCCATTTGGTGGTCGGGGTCACCGACATGGACCGGGCGCTGCAGTTCTACCGCGGGTTGCTCGGTATGGACGTGCTGTTCGACCAGACAATGGGGGGTGAACCGTTCGACCATGCGCTGGGTGGGGCCGCCGGGAATCAGGGCCGGGTGGTGGGTGGCGTGATCGGCGGCGTGGTGCTGGAGCTGCTGTCGCTGGGGGCCGAGGCCCGGCCGGCCAGGAAGTCCATCGTCGGCAACCAGAACATCTCGTTATCGGTCACCGACCTCGACGATACCTACCGCCGGGTGCAGGAAGCGGGTTACGAGCCCGACCAGGCGCCATTCGAGATCGCCGGGGTGCGAATGTTTTTCGTCAAAGATCCCGACGGCACCGCCGTGGAGTTCATCGAATTCGCCGGTACCGCAAGAACATCGGAGGAATTGCATCGTGGCTCCGCACACTGACCACAGTTATTGGCATCCTGGGTCATTGACCGGCGTGCGGGTGATCGTGACCGGCGCCGCGCGGGGCGTGGGCAAAGGCGTCACCGCGGCCCTGCTCGAGCGCGGCGCGTCGGTGCTGCTGGTCGATCGCGATCCTTCGGTGGCCGACGTCGCTGCGGGATTCGGCGCCGACGGGCGCGCCGTGCCCCTGGTAGCCGACCTGTGCGACCGCTCCAGCTACCAGCGCATCGTCGATGAGGCAGTGCAGGCATTGGGTGGCATCGACGCGTTGGTCAACAACGCGATCGCGACCAACGAACCCAAGCTGTTCACCGACATCACCCACGACGACTTCGACCTCGTTTTCGACACCGGACCGCGAGCCACCCTGTTTCTGATGCAGGCCGCTTACCCGGTGCTCAAGGCGGCCGGCGGTGGATCCATCGTGAATTTCGGCTCCGGCGCAGGCACCGCCGGCCAGAAGACGTTCGGTGCGTACGCCGGATCGAAGGAAGCGATCCGCGGTATCTCCAAAGTTGCTGCCCTGGAATGGGGTAAGGACAACATTCGGGTGAACGTGGTGTGCCCACTAGCCCAATCCGATGGCGTGGCGGGCTGGAGCGACGAGTTCCCCGACGTCTACAACAAGGTCGTCAAAAGCATTCCGCTGCGCCGCATGGGCGACACCCATACCGATATCGCACCGCTGGTGGCCTTCCTGGTCAGTCCCGATGCGTCCTTCCTCACTGCACAGACCATCCACGTCGACGGCGGCGCGGGAACGTACCGGTGACCAGTCCGCCCGCCGAACGGCCACCCACACTGCGTGACCGGCAGCGGGCGCAGGTGCGCGCCGACATCCATGCCGCGGCGTATCGGCTTTTCGCCGCACGGGGATTCAGCAGCGTCACCACCGACGACATCGCCGCCGAAGCATCGGTGTCGCCGCGCACATTCTTCCGGCACGTGGCCACCAAGGAGGACCTGCTCCTGGGTGCGGTGCAACGCGGGAACGCCGCGATCGCATCCTTGCTGGCACGCCGCCCGGCCGATGAGCCACCCGACCTCGCGCTGGCCGCCGCGATCGTGAGTCGGGTCGGTTCCTTCGACGACGTCGACCTGGCGAACTGGCGCGCGGCCATCCTGACGGCGCCCGAACTGCTCGACCGAGCGACGCTGTTGTCCGCCGCCGACCGCGACCAGATGGTTGAGCTGGTGGCCGCGCGAATGGGTGTGCACCCGGCCGACGACAACCGCCCCGGACTGCTGGTCCAACTCTCCTTCGCTGCAGCAGATTTCGCATTCCAGCGGTGGGTCAGGGAACGCGGTGCCCAACCGCGGCCGCTGGCGTCCGACGTGGCCGAGGCGCTGGCCGTCGTTGGGGGCCCCCGCTGGGCCGGCTAACGGGCCCCCTTCAGCGTCGCCCAGAACGCGCAATTGTGGTGCGCGCTGAAATCTTCAGTGATCGTCAGCTGCGCCGTCTGCAACGACATGCGCTTGCCGTCCTCGCCGAATTGCGGCCAGTCCGGCAGCCCGGACAACTCGGGTGTGCCGTTCTTCACGAATTGGCTCCAGTACGCGATCATCTGATCGGAGAGCTCGCGTTGCGCCGGGTTGAGCGGCGGGGCACCACCGACGTCGAACAAGTACCGCAACTCCAGCGAATGACTCGCCCCCACCGGAAAGGGGACCGCGCGCAACGGATCCGGGGCCGGGGCCGTGCGATCGTTGAACTCGTAGGCGTACACCTTGTCGGCGTGTGCCAGGCCTGTCGCGATTCGATCTGTCGGACAAGCGAATACGCTGTCGGTCACCGCCGCGGAGTAGGCCAGTCCTTCATTGCCACCGAACACGTCGAGGGGGTAGTGCGCGGCCACCGCGGCCGCATCGGGACCGAACGCGTCGGACAGCAGCTTCGGATAGGGCGGCAACCCATGGTCTTTCAGATATTGGAGCGCGGCGAACATAGCGAATTCGTCGCCGTTGCTGCCGATCAGCACGGGGATCTTGGGCATCCGGCTCAGCGCGGCACCGGCCATCGGGTCGATGGGGAGCCGGTCGGTTCCGGTGACCGGTCCGGTGAGCTTGTCGGGTCCGAACCCGACGTACAGCGGGGCGCGCTGCAACTCCCTCGCCGGCAGTCCACGTAGGCAGGCCGCGACCACCGCCGGGTCGGAGCAACCAACGCTGGTCGCGTAGTCGGTACTGACCTGCTGCGCGGTGGCCCGATCGGCCTGGGCCTGGCAGGGTCCGCTCTGCAGGATCGCGGCCCGGAACAACCCGGCAGAATCCGGCGCGACCAGGTGGTCGCATACCGACATCGCGCCGGCGGACTCCCCCGCGATGGTGACTTTCGTTGGGTCGCCACCGAATTCGGCGATATTGTCGCGGACCCACCGCAATGCGGCCTGCTGATCGGCCAGACCGTAGTTGCCGATATTGCCGTCCGGGCTCAGCGCCGGGTGCGCCAGGAACCCCAGGCTGCCGAGCCGATAGTTGACGGTGACGACGACGATGTCGCCCTGGGTCGCCATCCAACGGGCGTCGTAGATATCGGCACTGCCGTTGAGGAAGCCGCCGCCGTGAATCCACACCATCACCGGTTTCTGGTTGGACCGGCTTGCGCCGTCGGGGGTCCAGACGTTGAGGTTCAGGCAGTCCTCACCGGTGGGACGGCCGTAGTCGGGATCGAAGCTGGTGTCCTGGATGCAGCGCACGCCCGGCTTGGTGGCGTCACGCACGCCGGGCCACGGCGCAACAGGCTGCGGCGGCTGCCAGCGCAGCGGCCCCACCGGTGCGGCGGCATACGGGACACCGTCGAACACCCGGTACCCCGGGGCGACGACACCGCGCACCGCGCCGGCCGCGGTCTGCACCACCGCAGGCCCGGGCTGCGCGACCGGAGCCGGCTGCCGGTGCGTCTCACTGGCACCCTGGCTACATCCGACGAGCATCGCCAGGCCCAGCAACAGGCCCAATGCGCGCCGAAATCGCCTGCTGCTCGATCGGTGTCGCACGAGATCCGAGCCTACGCGGACACCTGCCCGCGGCATGACCTGGGAATTAGCCGGAAAACCTCCCACCTGGCACAATCGTGGCTGAAACTAAAAACCTGACACCCGTCAAGTTCTTGGTGGCACGGAGCGAGGAGTCCCGATGGGCGCACGGATCATGGACAAAGCGGCACGCGTTCTGGCCAGCCCGCTGGGCTACACCGACGAGAAGCGACTGCATGAGTCCCTGGCTCATCTACGCGCGAATGCCCCGGTGTCCTGGGTCGAGGCCGAGGGGTACCGGCCGTTCTGGGCGATCGCCAAGCATGCCGACATCATGGACATCGAGCGGCAGAACGACCTGTTCACCAACGATCCGCGCCCGCTGCTGACGATCGCCGCGGCCGACGATGCGCTGCGCGCGCAGCTGGAAGCCGGGATCGGGCTGCGCACCCTGATCCACATGGATGATCCGCACCACCGCGACATGCGCAAGATCGGCGCCGACTGGTTTCGCCCGAAAGCCATGCGCGCGCTGAAGACTCGCTGTGACGAGCTGGCCAAGATCTATGTCGACAAGATGCTCGAGCAGGGTCCCGAGCTGGACTTCGCCCAGGAGATCGCGGTCAACTATCCCCTCTACATCATCCTGACGTTGCTGGGCCTGCCGGAATCCGACTTTCCCCGCATGCTGAAGCTGACCCAGGAGATGTTCGGTGGCGACGACACCGAACTCCAGCGCGGCGGCTCCACCGACGACATGCTCGCGGTGCTGCTGGACTTCTTCAACTACTTCGCCGCACTGACCGCCTCCCGCCGCGAGCACCCCACCGAGGACCTCGCGTCGGCGATCGCCAACGCCACGATCGACGGCCAGCGACTGTCCGATATGGACACCGCGTCCTACTACGTGATCGTCACCAGCGCCGGCCACGACACCACCAGCGCCGGCATCGCCGGTGGGCTGCTGGAGCTGATCCGCAACCCCGCCGAACTGCAGCGGCTTCAAAACGATCCGAGCCTGATGGGCACCGCGGTCGAAGAGATGATCCGCTGTGTGGTCCCGGTCAAGGAATTCATGCGCACCGCCCAAGCTGACACCGAAGTCCGCGGCGTCCCGATCGCCAAGGGCGAATCGGTTCTGCTGTCCTATGTTTCAGCCAACCGCGACGACGAAGTGTTCGACGACCCGATGCGCTTCGACGTCGGCCGCGACCCCAACAAGCATCTGTCGTTCGGTTACGGCGTGCACTTCTGTTTGGGCGCTGCCCTGGCCCGGATGGAAATGCACAGCTTCTTTTCCGAGCTCGTCCCGCGGATCAACACCATCGAACTGGCCGGCGACCCGGAATGGATGGCCACCACATTCGTCGGTGGCCTCAAACGCCTGCCGATTCGGTACTCGCTGAAGTGATTTCATCGGCCCGGTGGACGGCCAAGAAACCGTCCACCGCGGCGCGCGCACATTTGCGGTAGTCGAAATCGGCCAGCGTGCTGATCCGCCCGGCCACCAGCGGACCGATCAGCAGCATGATGGCTTGGGCGCGATCCACATCGCCGAGTTCTTGTTGCGCGTCGGGGCTGTCGAAAATCGCGTCGAAGGGCGCCCCGTACTGCTGGGCGACCCGTTCGCGCAGCGTGCGCACCTCGGGGCTGTCGGTATCCCCGGTTCGGTCGGGCATGTGTTCCATATCCGGACCCAATGCCAGCCAATAAGTGGCCGTCACCAGCACCGGAGTCTCGGAGATGAGATCGGCCTGCGCCTGCATCAGGGCGACCAGGCGCTCCCGCAGCGATCCCGACTCCGGCGGCATCGGCGCGGGCGGGATCAGGCTGTGGAATGCGGCCGCCAACAGATCGTTGCCGCTGGGGAAATGCCGGTAGAGGGTGGCTCTGGCGACGTTGGCGCCACGCGTAACCGCGTCGACCGTGACTGCGCTGGGACCGCCTGTACGCAGCAATGCCGTTGCCGCGTCGAGTAACCGGGCGCGCGAACGCGCGGGTCTCGGATCGCTGCGTCGGCTCGCCATGACCCAATTCCTTCCCGATGACACTTCGCACGTTTGGATATTTTTGAGACGGATAGTCCCATAGTTGGACCAGCGACCGAAGGAAGGCTCCCACGTGGATACCTTGATCCGGCCCGACAAGGGTACCGACACCTGTCGGCGTTCCTGCACGCAATGCAGAGTTCGATCACGGTGCTTGCGATTCTCGTCGCCGTCGCCGCGGTGCTGATCGGGCTGTGGGCGCCGGGCCGTGATGGCCGCCAACTCCGAATCGTCCGAAACTTAACCGTCCGAAACGAATTCGGCGGCTCGGTGTCCGATCATCGCGATCGTCGCGTGCGGGCCGCGGCCGGTGATACGCGGCAGCACCGAGCCATCCACCACCCATAGATTCCGCATCCCTCGCACCCGGCAGCGCGGGTCGACGACCGCGTGCTCGTCATTGTCGGTGCCCATTGGGGCAGTGCCGCACAGATGCTGCGAGGTTGACCACATCGGCTCGCCGAGTTCAATTGTGCCGCCAAGTATTTCCGCGGCGAGCGCGCAGCCGCGGCGCAGTGCGGCCACATCCTCGGGAGCACTGTCGTAGCGGTGCTCGATCAGCGGGGGGACCGCGGGGTCGGCAGAGAGCAGTGCCAGGCGGCCGTGGGAGCGCGGTGCCATCAACGCCACACCCAGATGAGGCCAGTCCGGCCGACCGAGCGTGCCGTCCCCGACCATCGCGATGAACCCACCGGTGTAGGGCCGGATCTCGAGGCCATCCGCCACAAGTACCACTTCGAGTACCGGGCGATGGGGGGCGACGGTCCACATGGTCGACAGCACCCACTCCGGGTGATCGGAGGTCCGTTGCCCTACCGGCAGATCGGCCGCCACCGCGATACCCGCGCTGCGCAGGTCTTCGGCGGGCCCGACGCCGGACAGCATCAACAGGTGCGCGGACCCGATGGCGCCCGCCGACAGCACCACCCGGTCGGCCTCGAGGGTGGCCGGCCCGTTCGGTCCGAGGGTCTCGACACCGACCACCCTGGCGCCGGAGATCCGGAGCCGCAGCACCTGTGTGTGGGTCAGCACGGTCACGTTGGGTCGGCTCGCGGCCGGCTCCAGGTACGCGGCACCGGGGCCGGTGCGGACACCGTCGACGATGTTCAGCGGCACCGCCCCGATGCCCGGGGACGCACTCTCCCCCATCGGTTCGACGTTGAGGTCAGGTAGCCAGCGCAGGCCGGCGGACTGGACGGCGTCGACGAACGATGCTGTGCTGCCGACGAATTCGTGGGTCCGCCGGACCACGATCGGCCCGTCGTCAGCCCGGTCAGGGAAGTCGAGGTCGGTCTGGATGGCCCGATAGTGCGCCTCGACCTCCGACCAGGCCCAGCCGGGCACGGCCGGACCGTCGAAGTCGGCGGGCAGCGCCCGGCAGAAATAGCCGCCGTTGACCGCCCCGGAGCCCCCGACCGTCACTCCGCGCACGATGTCGGCGCCGCGCGGCGGCTCGGCCGTCAGCTCGGTCCGGTAGCGCCGGACCAGCGGGCTGGCCGCGCCGATCGGTAACTGCAGACCGTTGTGGGTGAGTTCGCGAACCCCGGGTTCGTCGGGTCCGGGACCGGCTTCCACGACGGTGACCCGGCAGGCCGGATCGGCCGAGAGGCGTTCGGCGAGGACCGATCCGGCGCTACCGGCACCGACGATCAGAACGTCGCTGTGCGTGATGTGGTCGACCACCAGGTCAGGTTTTGATCTGCGGCTTCAGCGGTCGCAGCGTGCGCTCGCGGACCACTCCCGTCCACAGCCCTGCACCGTAGGCCAGGTCGTCGAGACGTTTGAGGAGCAGATAGGCGAACAGGCCGATCGGCTTGCCCTCGACGTCGTCATTGCTGCGATTGCGGGTGAACCAGTCCTGCACTCCGTCGAGCACGGCGGCCACCAGGACCGCCTGTCGGCACCGGCGCGAGAGCAGGGCGGCCACCAGAGCCAGCGGCCAATAGTGGCGACAGACCGCAGCCGACAGCTGCAGGGCGGCGGCGCCGATGCCGCGCAGGGCCAAAATCACCACGTCGAAGATCCCGGCGTCGGTGTTCTTCATCGCCTTCGCGGTGCGCCGGGTGGTCACTCCGGCGAACACCAGCGAGGCGACATAGCCCGAGACCGACCCGAATGCCATCAGCAGCCACACCAGCAGGCTCCACGCGGAGATCACCACCGGCGCCGTCTTGTCGGGGTGGCGAATCGACAACGGCGCGGCGGAGCTTCCGTAGAAGGCCTTGCGGCTCAGCCATGCTCGCATCTCGGTGCGGTGTTCGTGGGCGACGAGCGCAATCGGTTCGTAGCGCAGCCGGGAGCCGGACTCGATGAGCCGCCAGCACAGGTCGACATCCTCGCCGGAGGGTAGGGTCTCGTCAAAGCCCCCCAGTTCCAGTAGCGCCGCACGCCGGCAGATGATCGCCGCACTCGGCACGTAGGAGACCGGGCCGTAGGGCACCACCGGGGCCTCCCGCTCGCCGAGGTCCAGCGAGGACCGGACCGCTTCGTACCGGGCGATGAGTTGATCGCTGTGACCAAGCCCCACGATGCGGGGCGCGACCAGGGCCGCGGCGGGGTCGCAGAAGTGCCCAAGCAGCGCCTCCAACCAGCCCCGGCGCGGCACGACGTCGGAGTCCAGGAAAGCAACGAAATCCGTTGTGCAGGCGGCCAGTCCGGTGTTGCGCGCCGCCGCCGGCCCTTTGCTGCGGGGGTGGCGCAAGATCTCGACGTCGCAGCGTGCGCCGGCGAAATCGCTCGGTTGCACCGGTGTTTGCGAGCCGTCGTCGACGACAATGACGCGCATCCCCCGCAGCGACATCACCAGGCGATAGAGCCCAAATGGGTTGTCGCGTACCGGAATCACCACGGTGACGTCCCGGTGAGACGGGCCACCGGCCGGACGCGGGTGCGCGACGGTGGCGTCGAGCAGGGTGCGGGCCAGCTGGGCGCTGACGGCGTCACGGACCTCGAGGCGGCCGCCGGTGAGCAGGGTCTGGGCGGCCGGCGCCAGTCGCAGCAATCGGGTCGGTGAGCCGCCTAGCAGAGCCGAGCCCTCGGCGAGCGTGCGCACTCGCCGGTCGACCTGGACGGCAAACCCGTCAGGCAGCCGGGGATGGGTCATGTCAGCATCCCGTCATCGGCCGGGCGCCACCGATCGATACGACGTGAACACTCCGCGACCATATGCTCGAAGATGCGCGCACCCTCCATCGGAGTCGCCGTCGTCGGGTCACCCAACACGCCCACCTCACTCACCGCGGCTACCCCCCCGTGACGCATCTGGGGCAACAGGGTAGCCAGTGGTGCCCGGTTCCCGCTACACCAGGCGTCAGTCTGAACGTCCGCCGGTGAAATATGTAGCAATACAGACGTTTCCGTGTGGCCCGCGTGAGCGTCCCCGCCCTCGGCAACACACGGGCACCAGGTGGCGTCACGGCCCTCGGCGCGCAGGCGGCGCACCGCGGCACGCATCGCCTCCAGGTTGCCACCGTGCCCGTTGACGAAGACCAGCCGCCGGGCCCAGCCGCAGGCCGAGCGGCCGTACTCGACGAGCACCGCCGTCAGCGCCTCGGTGCCGATCGACACCGTTCCGGCGAAGCCCTCGTGCTCGCCGGAGGCGCCGTAGGCGATCGCGGGCGCGAGCAGATACTGATCACGATCGGACCGGTTGAGGTCCTCGGTGGCGGTGCGGGCCACCGCGGTGGCGATGCGGGTGTCAGTGTCCAGCGGCAGGTGCGGACCGTGCTGCTCGGTCGACCCCACCGGGATCAAGATCGTGGGCGAGGTGTCGCGGAGTTGACTCGATGTCGAGTTGCCCAACTCACCTCGCAAAGCCACGCGGTGATGGTAGGCCGAATTCACCTGCCGTGCGCCAATTGTTCGAGGAGAAGACGGATTTCTTTCGCATTCGGCACCGCCGGAGTTGCCCGGAGCGTTTACCGTCGTCCCGTCAGTCACGCCAGTACCAAAACCTCGCTTAAGCCGGGGTCAGTGCACGCGCTACTTCGGCACTCCGAGCGCCCGGACGAAGCCGTCCGGTACCAGGATGTCCTCGGGTGTCAGGTCGTGAATCGAGGCCTTCCCCAATCCGCGCAGGGCCGAGTCGATGCCCCCGGTCAAGATGTCGAGGACGTTCTCCACGCCGGCCTGCCCGTTGGCGGCCAGGCCCCACAGGTACGCCCGGCCGATCATCACCGCGCGGGCGCCGAGCGCCAGTGCCTTGATCACGTCGCTGCCCCGCCGCACGCCGCCGTCCAGAAGCACCTCGACCTGGTCGCCGACCGCCGCCGAGATGGCGGGCAGCGCACGGATCGAGGCCGGTGTGCCGTCGAGGTTGTTGCCGCCGTGGTTCGACACCGAGATCGCTGAAACACCGGCATCTACAGCGCGTTTGGCGTCGTCGACGCGCATGACGCCCTTGAGCATGAAGGGTCCACCCCACAGCTCACGCAGCCAGGCGATGTCGTCCCACGTGGGTGGGGGCGTCCCCATCCACTGGCCGTAGGCGTCGAAGAACGGCGGCCCGGGCTCTCCCTTGGCCGCCTGATTCGGCACCGACAGTGCCGGCGGCCGCAGGGTCTTGGCCCACTGCAGGAACCACCCCGGCCTGGTGATGGCCTCGGGGCTCATCTTGATCATGGTCTTGAGATCCATCTTCTCCGGGATCTTCGGACTCCCCCAGTCACGCCCGTGGCTGAAGCTCCAGTCGGTGGTCACGATGAGCCCGGCTGCCCCCGCCGCGCGGGCCCGCTCGGCGCGCGCCGCGATGGCGGCTCGGTCGCCCAGCCAGTAAATCTGGAAGAACGTCTTCGGGTTCGCCGCGACGACCTCTTCGACCGGCTTGCTGGCAAACGAGGACAGCCCCATCGCGGTGTTCCGAGCCGCGGCCGCACGAGCCACCGCGACCTCACCGTCGGGGTGCACGGCCTGCACGCCGGTCGGGGAGATCAGAACCGGCAGCGAAATGTCTTGTCCCATGACAGTGGTTGCCATGTCCCGCTTTTCGAGGGCACCGATCACATGCGGCGCGAAGCCGAGCTCGTTGAAGGCCTCATTGTTGCCGTTGACGGTGAGCCCCTTCTCACTGCCACCGACGAGTGCACCGTACGCAGATTTGGGGAGCCGCTTCTTCGCACGTTCCTGCGCGATAGCGACCGTTTCGAACCAGATGTCGCGTGCCATGACTAGATCGGACTTTCGTTACAGGGCTTCGCCGGTGGCCGGGTGGACAAGGTCAGCATGATCGGCTTACCGCGGGAATGGTCGGCGCTGGGGCGGGGCTTATCCCGCTCGCCGGCCAGGGCGGGCACGCCATAGCCTTCGACGCACTCCGGGTCGGGGCCGTCCAGCGGCAGACCGGTGAAGAACTTCGCGGCCATGCAGCCGCCCCGGCACGCGTCGTAGTGTCCGCAGCTGCCGCAGGCGCCGGCCGACTGCGGCTCGCGCAGCTCCGTGAACAGCGGTGAGTACTTCCACACATTGTCAAAACCGCCACCGGAGACCACATTTCCGGCGAGGAACCGATCGTGAATGGCGAACGGGCAGGCGTAGACGTCGCCGACGGGATCGATCAGGCACACCACCCGGCCGGCCCCGCACATGTTCAGGCCCGCCAGCGCACCGGGGGCGCCGAGGCCGGCGAGGTGGAAGAACGAGTCGCCGGTCAGCACGCCTTCGCCCCTGGCCACCAGCCAGTCGTAGAGCGTCACCTGTTGCTCGGGGGTGGGGTGCAGTTCGTCCCAGACATCGGCCCCGCGCCCGGAGGGGCGCAGGCGGGTGATCCGCAGGGTCGCGCCGTACTGGTCGGCGAGCGCCTTGAAGTCGTCGAGTTGGTCGACGTTGTGGCGGGTGACGACCACCGAAATCTTGGCGTCTTTGAAGCCGGCGGCGGCCAGGTTCTCCAGCGCCTTGATGGCCATCGCGAAGGACCCGGGGCCGCGGACAGCGTCGTTGACCTCGGCGGTGGCGCCGTCCAGTGAGATCTGCACGTCGACGTAGTCGCTGGCGGCCAGCTTGGTGGCCACCTCCTCGTTGATGCGCACGCCGTTGGTGGAGAACTTGACGCCGACATGATGGGCGGTCGCGTAGTCGACCAGCTCCCAAAAGTCCGGTCGCACAGTCGGTTCACCGCCACCGATGTTGACGTAGAAGACCTGCATGCGCTCGAGCTCGTCGATGATGTCCATGCACTGGCGCGTGGACAGCTCACGGGGGTCGCGCTTGCCCGAGGAGGACAGGCAGTGCACGCACGCCAGATTGCAGGCGTAGGTCAGCTCCCACGTCAGGCAGATTGGCGCATCGAGGCCGCTCTCGAACTGCTCGATCAGCCGGGGTACCGGTGCTACCGAAGTCATTGGGAATCCTTGCAGATCAACATGTTCGAGGTCACCAGCACGCTCAACGCGTGCAAATACGGCGCCTCGTCGGACTCGTCGACCCCGGCGGCCCGCAGGGCGGAGCGCGCGTCGGGGTGTTCGGGAAGCGAGTTCACCACGGCGAGGATGGTGCGGTTCTTCAGGAACGACAGCTTCCTGGTGCCGAAGTGGTACAGCAGTGCGCCGAAAGGTTCCGGGCGCACGGCGACCTGCGGATGCAGACGCCAGCTGAGTGCCGGGTCGAAGTTCGACCCGGCCACAGCCGGATCGCCCACTGCGTGGGCAGGCACGGTCAGTAGACCCCGCACATCCCGTCGATGGAGACCTCTTCGACCAGCGTCTCGGTCACCAATTCGGTTTCGGTCTCACTTGCGTGGCTCGGCTCCATGAAAAGCTCCCTTTCGTCGGCGAGGTTCTCGACAATTGTGATCGAGATCGCAAGAATATGGCATCGAGTGCCTAAAAGAAAGGGGTGGGTCGATGACAAGTGGTTCGGCGGGTTCAGGCGGAGCCCGCGTGGGACGGCGCCGTTCCACCACTCAGGACCACATCGCCGACGTCGCGCTCGACCTGTTTGCGAACTACGGGTTCGGTTCGGTGAGCGTCGACGACGTGGCCCAGGCGTCGGGCATCGCGCGGCGGACACTGTTCCGCTACTACCCGTCGAAGAACGCCATCCCCTGGGGCGACTTCGACGCCCACCTGCAGCACTTCCGCCAGCTGTTCGACGCGGTGGACACAGCAGAGCCGATCAGCGCCGGGCTTCGCTCAGCCTTGCTGGCGTTCAACACTTTTGACGAGTCGGAAACCGAACGGCACCGCCAGCGGATGCGCGTGATCCTGCAGACGGCCGAGCTGCAAGCCCACTCGATGACGATGTACGCCGGCTGGCGGGGCGTCGTCTCGGACTTCGTGGCCGCACGCACCGGCGGCGCCGCGGGCGACCTGGTCCCCCAGTCGGTGGCCTGGCTGATGCTCGGCGTCGCCCTGTCGGCCTACGAATACTGGCTGGCCAACGAGGCCGTGCCGCTGCCGCAGGCACTCGGTGACGCCTTCGACGTCGTCGCGCACGGCCTCGGCCAGCTCTGACTGGCGATTTCGGCGCGTTTCCGTTCGCTGAGCGACGGAAAACGCGCCGAAATCGCTCAGGAGGTCAGGAGGCGGGGAGTACGTCAGCGATCGGCGCGCCGGCGGCGATCTTGGCGCGGGTCTTCATGACCTTGCCGGGCATGCCGCCGCCAACCACGCCGGCCACGACGCCGTCACGTTCGTAAAATGCCAGGAACTTGCGGCCGTCGTCCTCGACGATGTGCACGATGTCGGTGGCCTCCGGCTCGCCAAGGCACTGAATCTTGACGTCGTACTGATCGCTCCAGAAGTACGGCACGACGATCACCGACGGCGCGTCCTGGCCCAGCATCGACGGCACGATGACCCTGGCCTGTTCGGCGACATTGCTCCAATGCTCAACGCGCGCTTGATGTCCCGTGGCATCACGCCACGACGCGACGTCGCCGAGCGCCCAGACATTGGCCGCGCTGGTGCGCCCCGCCTCATCGCACACGACGCCGTTGTCGACAACGATTCCGCTGCCTTCCAGCCAGTCGGTGGCCGGGCGGGAGCCGATGCCGACCACGACCAGGTCGGCGGTCAGCTCGCTGCCGTCGGACAACACCACGGTCGTCACGTGGCCGTTCTCGCCGCGCACCTCGGCCACCCCGATGCCGGTGCGGACGTCCACGCCCTCGGCGCGATGCAGCCGCGTCACCAGGTTTCCGACCTGCTCGCCCAGGACCGAAGCCAGCGGCGCCGGCTGCGGCTCCACCAGCACCACGTCGACGCCGAGCTTGCGTAGGCTCGCGGCGACCTCACAGCCGATGAAGCCGGCGCCGATGATGACCGCCTGCCGAGCCGACGCGGCGTGGGTGCGCAACGCAATCGCCTCGTCGAACGACCGCAGCACCCGGATGCCCTCCAGGTCGGGGAACGAGGGAATGCGCTTGGGCACCAAGCCCGTCGCGATCACCAGCTCGTCGTAGCCCAGCACCGCACCATCGTCGAGGGTCACCGTCTGAGCGGCGGTGTCCAGCGAGGCGACCGCACGGCCCAACCGCACGGTG
This sequence comes from Mycobacterium sp. RTGN5, assembly GCF_033804465.1. NCBI lineage: Bacteria > Bacillati > Actinomycetota > Actinomycetes > Mycobacteriales > Mycobacteriaceae > Mycobacterium > Mycobacterium sp. RTGN5. The sequence goes on along the minus strand of NZ_JAPZLA010000003.1, from coordinate 244,781 downwards.
ATGTCGTTGTCGGTGTAGAACTCGGCCGGCTTGAGCGTGACGTCGTCGAGGTCGGCGTGCAGCACGTCCTTCGACAGCGGCGGCCGGTCATACGGCAGGTGCGCCTCGTCGCTGACGATCGTGACCGGTCCGGTGTAGTCCGACTTGCGCAACTGTTCGGCGGCCCTGGCGGCGGCCAGCCCGCCGCCGACGATGACAATGCCTTTTTCCGCGCCGTTTTCGCTCGTGCTCACGTGGCTTTCCTACACGATCGCCGCCGAGAAGTGCACGCCAGCCCGCGTTACCAACCGCTGGGTTGAGGGTGTCAGCCGGGTGACCGGTCGATCAGATTGGACAGCACCACGATGCTTTCGCTGCGTTCGATGTCGGCGCTGGACCGGATCCGTTCCAGCGCTGCCTCCAAGTGCCGCATGTCCCGGGCCAACACATGCAGGATGGCGTCCGCGGTACCCGTGACGGTGGCGGCACTGATGATCTCGGGGATGTCAATCCAGGCCGCGCGCAACTGATCCGGCGCGATCGTGCCCTGGCAATACACCTGGACGTAGGCCTCGGTATTCCAGCCCAGCGCGCTGCGGTCGATGACCGTGGTGAAGCCGCGGATCACTCCGTTGTCCAGCATCCGGTCGACCCGGCGTTTGACCGCGGGCGCGGACAAATTCACCCGGGCGCCGATCTCGGCGAAGGTGGCCCGCGCATGCTCGGTGAGCTCGGCGAGGATGCGCTCGTCGGTGTCGTCCAGCCGGTCCATCGACAGCTCCCCCATCCCTGGTTAATAAATCACCGCCATGCTGGCTGTGACACAACGAATCGATTATAGACGCGCAATAGAGATCGATTGATTGCGCGAAGGGCGGCTTCTATCGTTACTTTCATGACGATATCCACAGATGTCGCCGCCGAGTCAACGAGGACACCGCGCAGCCAGCGACTTCGCCACTACGCCATGACCCCGCCGACGTTTTTTGCCGTCGAGTACGCCATCAACCCATGGATGGACACCAGCGCCCCGGTCGACGTCGACCGTGCCGTCGCCCAGTGGGAGGACCTGCGGGACACCTACCGCCAGCTCGGCCACACCGTTGACGTCGTCGAGCCGGTCCCCGGCCTGCCCGACATGGTCTATGCCGCCAACGCCGGTCTGATCATCAACGGCACCGCGATCGTCGCCCGGTTCAAGCACATCGAACGACACGGCGAATCGGTCGCCTACGCCGCATGGATGGGCGAGCACGGGCACGACCCCGTCGCCACCCGCCACGTCAACGAGGGGCAGGGCGATCTCCTAGTCGTCGGATCAACGATCCTGGCCGGCACGGGTTTTCGCACTCACCCGCAGGCCCATGCCGAGGTGGCCGCCATCACCGGCATGCCGGTGGTCTCCCTGGAGCTCGTCGATCCGCGCTTCTACCACCTCGATACCGCTTTGACCGTGCTCGACGACACCACGATCGCCTACTACCCGCCGGCCTTCACCGCCGCTGCCCGCGCCCGGCTGCACGGCCTTTTCCCGGACGCCATCGAGGTGGCGAGCACCGACGCCTATGTCCTTGGCCTCAACGCGGTGTCCGACGGCAAGCACGTCGTACACCCCGCCCAGGCCGCCGGTTTCGCCACGCAGCTCTACCACGCTGGCTTCCACCCCATCGGCGTCGACCTCTCCGAGCTGCTCAAGGGCGGCGGCTCGGTGAAATGTTGCACGCTGGAGGTGTTTCCATGACCATGGCCGACACCACAAGGGAAGCCACCGCAGGGTCAACTACAGCGGCCATCGCACTCGACAACACCTACGCCGCGCACAACTATTCGCCGCTTCCGGTGGTGGCCGCCAGTGCCCGCGGAGCGTGGATCACCGACGTGGAAGGACACCGCTACCTGGACTGCCTGGCCGCCTATTCGGCGGTCAACTTCGGCCACCACAACGACGAGATCGTCGCCGCCGCCCATCGCCAGCTCGATGCGGTGACCCTGGTCAGCCGGGCGTTCCATTCCGATCAGCTCGGCCCGTTCTGCGCGGCGCTGGCCGCGCTGTGCGGTAAAGACATGGTGCTGCCGATGAACAGCGGCGCCGAGGCGGTGGAGAGCGGCCTCAAGGTCGCCCGTAAATGGGGCGCCGACGTCAAGGGTGTCCCCCACGATATGGCCAACATCATTGTGGCGGACAACAACTTCCACGGCCGCACGATCAGCATCGTCAGCTTCTCCTCCGATGCCACCGCCCGCGGCGGATTCGGGCCCTTCACACCCGGATTCCGATCCGTACCGTTCGGGGACGCCGACGCCGTCACGGCCGCCATCGACGACAACACGGTCGCGGTCCTCATCGAGCCGATCCAGGGCGAGGCCGGAATCATCGTCCCGCCCGACGATTACCTGCCCCGGCTGCGCCAGCTGTGCACCCGGCGCAATGTGCTGCTGATCGCCGACGAGATCCAGTCCGGCCTGGCCCGCACCGGTCACACCTTCGCCTGCGACCACTGGGGCGTGGTGCCGGATGTCTATCTGCTCGGCAAGGCCCTCGGCGGTGGTGTCGTTCCGTTGTCGGCCGTCGTCGCCAACCGTGACGTCCTCGACGTGCTTCACCCGGGTGAGCACGGTTCGACGTTCGGCGGTAACCCACTGGCCGCGGCCATCGGCTCCACCGTGATCCGTATTCTGCAGCGCGGTGAATTCCAGTCCCGCTCAGCCGAACTCGGGCTGCATCTGCATGCTCGGCTGCGGTCGCTGATCGGCCATGGTGTGCTCGCGGTACGCGGCATGGGCCTGTGGGCCGGCGTCGACATCGACCCCCGCCTGGGGACCGGCAAGCAGTTCAGCATCGCGCTGGCCGAACGCGGCGTGCTGGTGAAGGACACTCACGGCTCGACGTTGCGATTCGCTCCACCACTGGTGATCACCGCCGAGGAGATCGACTGGGCGGTTGAGCAGTTCGCCAGCGTACTGGCCGGAGCAGGCACATAATCGGCTAATCTCGCCCGACTTCAGGAGGCGCCATGCCTGCACCGTCGATCGCTCTGACTGAACAGATGCTGCGCAGGCGGCCTGTCCTCGGCGCCCCAGTCGCACACGGCGCCTCCGATCACCTGAAACGAACCATTGGCACGTTCCAGCTGACCATGTTCGGCGTGGGTGCCACCGTGGGCACCGGTATCTTCTTCGTGCTCTCCCAGGCGGTTCCGGAGGCCGGACCCGGCGTTGTCGTCTCGTTCATCATCGCCGGCATCGCTGCCGGCCTGGCAGCCGTCTGTTACGCCGAATTGGCGTCGGCGGTCCCGGTTTCGGGCTCCACCTATTCCTACGCGTACACGACACTCGGCGAAGTCGTCGCGATGGGAGTGGCCGCCTGCCTGCTCCTCGAATACGGGGTGTCCACCGCCGCGGTAGCCGTCGGCTGGAGTCAGTACGTCAACAAACTCCTCGACAACTTCTTCGGACATCATCTGCCGCAAGCGATTTCCGCGGCACCATGGGATTCCACGCCCGGGATTATCAACCTGCCCGCGGTGTTCCTGGTCGCCATGTGCGCGCTGTTGCTGATCCGCGGCGCCAGCGAGTCCGCCAAGGTGAACACCATCATGGTGCTGATCAAGCTCGGCGTGCTCGTGATGTTCTCGGTGATCGCGTTCACCGCTTTCGATGTGGACCGCTTCGCCGACTTCGCGCCACTGGGCGCCGCGGGCATCGGCTCGGCCGCCGGGACCATCTTCTTCTCCTACATCGGCCTTGACGCGGTCTCCACCGCCGGCGACGAGGTCAAGAATCCGCAGAAGACCATGCCGCGCGCGATCCTCGCCGCGCTGATCACCGTCTCATTCGTGTACATCCTGGTCACCGTCGCCGCGCTCGGCGCGCAGGATTGGACCGGTTTCGAGGGCCAGGAAGCTGGGCTGGCCACCATCCTGGACAACGTCACCGGTGCTCAGTACTGGGGCACGGTCTTGGCGGGCGGCGCGGTGATCTCGATCTTCTCGGTGACGCTCGTGACGCTGTACGGGCAGACCCGCATCTTGTTCGCCATGGGGCGGGACGGATTGCTGCCCTCGATGTTCGCCAAGGTCAACCCGCGCAGCATGACACCGGTCAGCAACACCATCGTCGTGGCGATCGTGGTCGGCATCCTGGCCGGCGTGGTCCCACTGGATTACCTGGCCGGCATGGTGTCGATCGGCACCCTGGTCGCGTTCATCGTCGTCTCGGTCGGCGTGATCCTGCTGCGGGTGCGTGAGCCCGACCTACCGCGCGGGTTCAAGGTGCCCGGCTATCCCGTGACCCCGGTGCTGTCGGTGCTGGCCTGCGCCTACATCCTCTACAGCCTGCATTGGTACACCTGGGTCGCGTTCTCCGGCTGGGTTGCGGTGGTGCTGGTGTTCTACTTCGCCTGGGGCAGGCACCACAGCGCGCTCAACGACGGCGGTGACGGTGTGATCTCCAGTGCCGCAACGGGAGTCGAGACTGTCGAGGTCATCAAGCCGCCACAGGGTCCCTCATGACGGTGGTGGTCGGCTACCTCGCCGGTAAGAGCGGAAGCGCGCCGCTGAACCTGGCCCTCGGTGCGGCGCGCACGCTGCGCAGCTCGCTGACCGTGGCCACCGTGGTGCCCAAGCCGTGGACCACGCCATCCCCGGCCCGCATCGACGCCGAATACGCCGCCTGGGCAGACCAACTCGCTGCGGACTCCGCCAGGGAAGCACAACGTTATCTGGCCACACTGTCCGACGGCGTCGACGTCGCCTACCGCAGCCAATCCCACCGCTCCGTGTCCGGCGGCCTCGTCGAGGTGGTCGAGGAACTGGGCGCCGAGTTGTTGGTGCTGGGCTCGTCGGCCAACGGCCAGCTCGGCCAGGTGGTGGTGGGCTCAACAGCCGACCGGCTGCTGCACTCCGCACCGGTGCCGGTGGCGATCGCCCCGCGCGGCTACCGTGCCGCTCGCACTCCGGTGCTGAGCCGCATCACCTGCGCCTACCCGGGCACGCCGGAGTCGCTGGACGTGGTCAAACGGATCGCCGGGCTCGCCGACCAGTTCGAGGTGCCGTTGCGGGTGATCACCTTTGCGGTGCGTGGCCGCACCATGTATCCGCCGGAAGTCGGCCTGCACGCGGAAGATTCGATCCTGGCCGCCTGGGAAACGCAGGCTCGCGAGGCACTCGCCCAACTACGCGCCGACGGTGTGGTGGGTGAGAACGCGCAGCTTCAGGTGGTCAGCGGCAACGGCTGGGATCAGGCTCTCGATGCTGCCGACTGGGAGGACGGCGAGCTGCTGGCGCTCGGTACGTCCCCACGCGGCGGCGTCGCGCGGGTGTTCCTAGGCTCACGCGGGTCGAAGATCATGCGGCACAGCCCCGTTCCGGTGCTGGTGCTACCGGGTTAGTACTTCATCACCCCGCGGTCGACATTGATCTGCGACCCGGACAGCGTGGCCGAATTGTCGCCGGCCAGCCAGACCACCACATCGGCGACCTCGTCGACATGCATGAAATCGGTCATCTTGCCGGTCGCGCCCTTGCCGGTCGGTAGATAGGGCATCGGTGCGAAACCGTGCAGGAAACTGGGGTGCGCGGCGAAAACACCCATCATGGCGTCGTTTTCGGTCATCGGGGTGGCCACCGAGTACGGGTGGATGGAGTTGACCCGAATGCCGTACTCACCGACTTCCAGCGCAAGGGAATTCGTGAGCGCGGTCAGTCCGTGCTTGGAGGCGGCGTAGTGGCTATTGCCCGGCGTGGCCTTCACGCCCGCCGACGAGCTCACCACGATGATGGAACCGCCGTTGCCGGCCTCGATTATCGCCGGCACGACGGCACGCAATGTGCGCCAGGTACCGGTGAGGTTGACGTCGATGACGGTGTTCCATTGGTCGTCGGTCAGCTCCCACAGCCGGCCCCAGGACAGCACACCGGCGTTGGCGACCAGGATGTCGAGGCGCCCGAACTGCTCGACACCATCGGCCACCAGCTGGCGCAACGCAGCGTCGTCACGGATGTCGAGCTCGCGGGCCAGCGCCTTGCGGCCCTGCGCCTCAACCAACTGCACCGTCTCGCGCAGGTCCTCGGGGGTGGTGCCGGGATAGGGAATCGTGTCGCTGACCGGTGCGCAGATGTCGGAGACGATGACGTCGGCGCCCTCTCGGGCCAGCCGTACGGCGTGGGCCCGACCCTGGCCGCGGGCGGCCCCGGTCACGAATGCCACTCGTCCTTCAAGCGTCCCCGACGATGTTGTCATCAATGGTCCTTTCGATCAGCTCCCGCCAGGCTAGCAAGCCAACTGGAACGTGTTCTAGGAACCACCGGAGGCGGTGCGTGAGTCTGCTCAGTAGGCGACTGAGTCTCGGATGATCGGGCAGGTCATGCAGTGACCTCCGCCGCGTCCGCGGCCCAGCTCGGCACCGACGATCGTGATGACTTCGACCCCGGCCTTGCGCAGCAGTGAATTGGTGTGGGTGTTGCGGTCGTAGGCGAACACCACTCCCGGCTCGACGGCCACCAGGTTGTTGCCGCTGTCCCACTGCTGGCGCTCGGAGTCATAGGCGGTGCCGCCGGTCTCGACCACCCGGAGAGCGCCGAGGCCCAGAGATGCCGCGACGACCTCCACGAACGGCTTGGTCTCCTCGATGACGTCGAGCCCCGATGCGGAATCGCTGGGCACCAGCGTGAAAGCCTGGATGTTGTCCACAATCTCGGGGTAGATCGTCACCACGTCGCGATCGGCAAACGTGAACACCGTGTCGAGGTGCATGGCGGCGCGCAGCTTGGGCATTCCCGCCACGACCACCTTCTCGGCCGCGCCGTTGGCGAACAGCGTGGCCGCGACCTGGGTGATGGCTTGGCGCGACGTACGTTCGCTCATGCCGATCAGCACCACTCCATTACCCGGCACCAGTACATCACCACCCTCGATAGTGGCCATCCCCCAAGACTTCTCGGGATCACCCCACCAGATCGTCGAGCCGACGAAGTCGGGATGAAATTCGTAGATGGCCTTCATCAACAACGTCTCGTCGTGGCGGGCCGGCCAGAACAGCGGGTTCAGCGTCACGCCGGAATAGATCCAGCACGTGGTATCGCGGGTGTACAGGGTGTTCGGCAGTGGCGGCATCAGGTATTCGGTGATTCCGGCGTGCTCGCGGGCCAGCGCACGGTACCCCTTGCCGAGGTCGGCGGGCAGGTCGCGGGTGGACAGGCCGCCGATCAGGAACTCGGTCAGCCGCCGGGCGGGCAGCTCGTTGAGTAAGCTCCTGGTCTCGTCGACCAGCCCCAGCCCCACTTCGTTGGCGACGATCTTGCGGTCGAGCAGCCAGGTGCGAGCCTCCGGAATGTCCATCGTCTCGGCGAGCAGGCTGTGCAGCTCGACGACGTCGACACCACGGTCGCGCATCTTGTCCATGAAGTCGAAGTGGTCACGGCGGGCGTTCTGCACCCACAGCACGTCATCGAAGAGCAGATCGTCGCAGTTGGTCGGAGTCAATCGTTCGTGGGCCAGGCCCGGCGAACACACCAGAACCTTGCGCAGCGTTCCTACTTCGGAATGCACGCCGTACGACGTGGATGGCGACGTCATCGACACTTCCTTTCGCTAGAGCTCGATCGCACCGTTGGCCAGCGAGACCACCCCGGCGATGGCACCGACAACGATGACGGCGAACAGGACCGCCTCTGCCGGGCGGAACACCCGGAGTCCGCGTTCGCGCCGGGCGATCACGTACAGGATCGCCCCAGGGGCGTACAGGATGCAGGAGAGCATCAGGTGATCCATCCCAGCCGCGTAGACCAGGAAGAGCGTGTACACCGTGGCCACTACGGCCACCGTCATGTCGCCGAATCGCGGGGCCCCGTTGTCGTAGGTCTCGCGGGTGATCGTCAGTTTCAGCGCATACGCGGCGGCCAACAGATACGGAATCAGCGAAAGCGCCGCGGTCAGGTCGAGCATGAAATTCAGTGCGTCGGAGGTGAACAGCAGCACGATGAGGAGCAGCTGAACCATGCCGCCGGCCATGACGAGCGCGGTGACCGGTGCGCCGTGGGAGTTGGTGCGGGCCAGGAAGCGCGGCATATCGTCGGATTTTGCTGGTAGATACAGGATTTCGGCGGCCATCAATGTCCACGCCAGGTAGGCGCCCAGCACCGAGACGATCACGCCGGCCCGGATAAACACCGAACCCCAATGTCCCACAATACTTTCCAGGACGGACGCCATCGATGGCTGGTAGACCTGGGCCAATTCCTGCTGCGGGAGAATGCCGTAGGACACCAGGGTGACGAGCATGAAGACGCTCAGCACGCTCAGGAAGCCGATGATGGTGGCACGCCCGACGTCCTCGCGTTTGCGCGCGAAGCGCGAGTACACGCTGGCACCTTCGATACCTAGGAAGACGAACACGGTGATGAGCATCGTGCCCTTGGCTTGTTCGAATACCGAGGAGTACGAGGCACTGTCGCCGCCCCAGAAGTTCTTCGCGAAGACACCGCCTTTGAAGGCGATCACGGCGATGACGATGAACACCAGGATCGGGACGACCTTCGCGACGGTGGCGATCCGGTTGATGATCGCCGCCTCTTTGACCCCGCGCAGGATCAGAAAGCAGAACAGCCAGACCCCGATCGAGGAGATGACGACGGCCAGCAGGGTGTCGCCGGTACCGAGGCCGGGGAACAACGCGGCGGTGGTGGCCATGATCAGCACCCAGTAGGAGGTGTTGCCTGCGCAGGCCGAAGCCCAGAACCCGAACGCCGAATTGAAGCCGACGTAGTCGCCGAAGCCTGCCTTGGCGTACGCGAAGATGCCCGCGTCAAGTTCTGGTTTGCGGGTGGCCAGTCGCTGGAAGACAAAGGCCAGCATCAGCATTCCGCTGCCCGCGATCGCCCAGGCGATGAGGGCGCCGAGCACACCGGTCTCGACTCCGAAGCGCCGGGGCAGCAGGAAGACGCCCGAGCCGATCATGGACCCGACCACCATGGCGGTCAGGGTGGGCAGGCTGACTTTTCCGTCGGCCTGCGGCGGTGACTCCGTGGACGCCATCGGCAGCTCCTTCGCTGGTCCCGCCGGCTCACGTCATGCTAGCGCCGTTGCGTCACCCAAACGGGCGGATGGCCGATGCGCTTACAGCCCAGCGATGATCTCCTGCCGCTTCGCGGTGTACTCGGCCTCGGTGATCGCGCCGGTGGCACGCAATGTCTCGAGCTCCTGCAGTCGCTGCGCGGTGGAGACTTCCGGCATCGCAGGCATCGGGGGCGGCACGTACGCCGCGGGGGGCGGCGCGGCAGGAGCCGCAGCGGCGGGGTGTCCCGCGCCGGCCCGGCGGACGACGGCCATCACCTGCTGGCGCACAACCGGATTGGACCGAATGTCGATGGTGCCGTTCATCGGAACGTTGTTGGCCCGCAGGATCTGCATGATCTCCATCAGCGGCCCGGCCTGGCCCCGGAGGTCGTAGGTCGTGTTGTCCTCGGCGAGGGTGAACTGCGCCGGCACCACCCCGGCGATCAAAGCGCTGGCGTTCCAATCGATTTCGTACTTCTGCGTGCCCGGCTCGACGAGGGCCACCAACTTGTGCGCGTTGAGGATCTGCATGCGGGTCGGGCTGGAGGCCATGGTCTCCTGGGTGTCGAACCCCTGATACCCGGGCACATCGAAGTGCAGGTTCACCTTGATCATCTGCTGATCGTTGACGAACCAGGACGTGTCCGAGATTCCGGTGATCTGCGCCAGCACCAGAACACCGCGCTGGCTGAGTTCGTCATGCCGCGCCGCCGATTTCACCCCGGCGTTCGTCAGCCACAGCGCGAGCAGCACATCGCCGGCGGTGATGAGCAGACCGACCCAGAACATCCACCCGATATAGGGTCGCGCGACCGGGCCGAGCGCGAAGTACACGATGAGAAAGATCGGACCGACCAGGCCGCCGAACAGCAGCACTGTCAATTGTGCTTTGAGATACCGCCCCAACATGTCGCCACTCCTTGCCGCCTTTGACCAGTGCTTTCGGCTGAAGACTAGCGCACCGTCCTGGCACTACCGATCCCAAATTTCCTTGCCGAGAACAACGAAAAGCGGCGCCCACCCGAAGGTGAGCGCCGCTTCGCGGTACTAGTTCAGATCACTTGTGGATCTTGGTGACCCGGCCGGCGCCGACGGTACGGCCACCTTCACGGATCGCGAAACGCAGGCCCTCGTCCATCGCGACGGGCTGGATCAGCTTGACGGAGATGTCGGTGTTGTCACCGGGCATCACCATCTCGGTGCCCTCGGGGAGGGTCACAACGCCGGTCACGTCCGTGGTGCGGAAGTAGAACTGCGGGCGGTAGTTGTTGAAGAACGGCGTGTGACGGCCGCCTTCGTCCTTGGACAGGATGTAGACGCTGCCGTCGAACTCGGTGTGCGGCGTGGTGGTGCCGGGCTTGACCACAACCTGGCCACGCTCGACATCTTCACGCTTGACACCACGGACCAGCAGGCCGACGTTGTCGCCCGCCTGGCCCTGATCGAGCAGCTTGCGGAACATCTCAACACCGGTGACCGTGGTCTTCGTGACGGTCGGCTTGATGCCGACGATCTCGACTTCCTCGTTCACGTTGACCACGCCACGCTCGACACGACCGGTGACCACGGTGCCGCGGCCGGTGATCGTGAAGACGTCCTCGACGGGCATCAGGAACGGCTTGTCGGTGTCGCGGACCGGGTCCGGGATCGACTCGTCGACGGCGTCCATCAGATCCTCGACGGCCTTGACCCACTTCGGGTCACCCTCGAGGGCCTTGAGCGCCGACACCTGAATGACGGGGGCGTCCTCGTCGAATTCCTGAGCGGCCAGCAGTTCGCGGACCTCCAGCTCGACGAGCTCCAGGAGCTCTTCGTCGTCGACCATGTCGGCCTTGTTCAGCGCGACCAGGATGTAGGGGACGCCGACCTGGCGGGCGAGCAGCACGTGCTCACGGGTCTGCGGCATCGGACCGTCGGTGGCGGCGACCACCAGGATTGCGCCGTCCATCTGGGCGGCACCGGTGATCATGTTCTTGATGTAGTCCGCGTGGCCGGGGGCGTCGACGTGCGCGTAGTGACGCTTCTCGGTCTGGTACTCAACATGCGAGATGTTGATCGTGATGCCACGCGCACGCTCTTCGGGCGCATTGTCGATCTGGTCGAATGCACGCGACTCGTTCAGCGTCGGGTACTTATCGTGCAGAACCTTCGTGATTGCTGCAGTAAGCGTGGTCTTGCCGTGGTCAACGTGACCGATGGTCCCGATGTTGACGTGCGGCTTCGTCCGCTCGAACTTCGCCTTCGCCACTTCTGTGTCCTCCTGGACTTGTTGGTGCTTGCTAAGCAGTTTTGATGTTTTCAGTTGTGCTGGCCGACGGATCAGCCTACAGACCCGTTATTGGCCCGTTGCCTTCGCGATGATCTCCTTCGACACATTCGCCGGAACTTCGGCGTACGAGTCGAACACCATCGAGTAGTTCGCCCGGCCCTGCGTCCTCGACCGAAGGTCGCCGACATAGCCGAACATCTCCGACAGCGGAACCTGCGCCTTGACGACGCGCGCACCACTGCGCTCCTCCATGGCCTGGATCTGACCACGGCGGGAGTTCAGGTCGCCGATCACGTCACCCATGTAGTCCTCGGGTGTGGTGACCTCGACGGCCATGATCGGTTCCAGGATGGTCGGCTGCGCTTGCGCGGCAGCCTTCTTCAGCACCTGAGAACCGGCGATCTTGAACGCCATCTCCGACGAGTCGACGTCGTGGTACGCACCGTCGAGCAAGGTGAGCTTGACGTTCACCAGCGGGTAGCCGGCCAGCACGCCGTACTGCATGGCGTCCTGCGCACCGGCATCCACCGACGGGATGTACTCGCGCGGGATGCGGCCACCGGAGACCTTGTTCTCGAACTCGTAGGTCGCGCCGTCCTCGCCGGTGAACGGCTCGATGCTGACGAGCACCTTCGCGAACTGGCCGGAGCCACCCGTCTGCTTCTTGTGGGTGAACTCGACCTTTTCGACCTTGCGCTTGATGGTCTCCTTGTAGGCGACCTGCGGCTTGCCGACGTTGGCCTCGACCTTGAACTCGCGACGCATGCGGTCGACCAGGATGTCGAGGTGAAGCTCGCCCATACCGCCGATGATGGTCTGGCCGGTTTCGTGATCCTGGTTGACCTTGAAGGTCGGGTCTTCCTCGGCCAGCTTTTGGATGGCCAGGGACAGCTTTTCCTGGTCGCTCTTGGTCTTGGGCTCGATGGCGACCTGGATAACGGGATCCGGGAAGGTCATCGATTCCAGCACGACCTGCTGGCTCAGATCCGACAGGGTGTCACCGGTGGTGGTGTCCTTCAGTCCGATCACGGCGTAGATGTGACCAGCGGAGGCCGTCTCGACCGGGTTCTCCTTGTTGGAGTGCATCTGGAACAGCTTGCCCAGCCGCTCCTTCTTGCCCTTGGTCGCGTTGATGACCTGGGCGCCGGAGTCGACCTTGCCCGAGTACACCCGGACGTAGGTGAGCTTGCCGAAGAACGGGTGCGTGGCCACCTTGAAGGCCAGACCCGAGAACGGCTCATCGGTCGACGGCTTGCGGATGACCTCGACGTCCTCCTTGCCGGGGGCGTGACCCACGGCGGCCGGCACGTCCAGCGGCGACGGCAGGTAGTCGATGACCGCGTCGAGCATGGGCTGCACGCCCTTGTTCTTGAACGCGCTACCGCACAGCACCAGGTACGCCGACGAGGTGATGGTCAGCTTGCGCAGCGCGCCCTTGATCTCCTCGATCGAGAGTTCCTCGCCACCGAAATACTTCTCCAGCAGCGCCTCGTCGGTCTCGGCGACGGCTTCTAGCAGCTTGGTGCGGTACTCGCCCGCCTTCTCCTGCAGATCGGCCGGGATCTCGATGGTCTCGTAGGTCTCACCGAGCTTGGTCTCGCCGCGCCACACCTTGGCATTCATCTCGACCAGGTCGACGACGCCCTCGAAGTCACCCTCGGAGCCGATCGGGATCTGAATCGGGATGACGGTGGCACCGAGCCGGTCCTCCATGGTCTTCACCGAGAAGTAGAAGTCCGCGCCGATCTTGTCCATCTTGTTGACGAAACAGATGCGGGGGACGTCGTACTTGTCGGCCTGCCGCCAGACCTGCTCGGACTGCGGCTCGACACCCTCTTTGCCGTCGAAGACGGCAACGGCACCGTCGAGCACGCGCAGCGAGCGCTCTACCTCGACGGTGAAGTCGACGTGGCCCGGGGTGTCGATGATGTTGATCTGGTTGCCGTTCCAGAAGCACGTCGTGGCAGCCGAGGTGATCGTGATACCCCGCTCCTGCTCCTGCTCCATCCAGTCCATCGTGGCGGCACCGTCGTGCACCTCACCGATCTTGTAGCTGATACCGGTGTAGTAGAGGATGCGCTCGGTCGTCGTCGTCTTGCCGGCATCGATGTGCGCCATGATGCCGATGTTGCGGACCTTGTTCAGGTCAGTCAGCACGTCCTGTGCCACGGCTAAATTCCCACTCTTTCGGTTCTCAGTTCGGTGTAGTCATTGCGCCCAGGCCGCTGCGGATGCAGCCGGCCAGTGCAATCACCAGCGGTAGTGCGCGAAGGCCCGGTTCGCCTCGGCCATCTTGTGGGTGTCTTCACGTCGTTTGACGGCGGCACCCAGGCCATTGCTGGCATCCATGATCTCGTTGGCCAGCCGTTCGACCATGGTCTTCTCGCGACGCGCCTTGGAGAAGCTGACCAGCCAGCGCAGGGCCAGCGTGGTGGAGCGCTCCGGGCGCACCTCGACGGGGACCTGATAGGTGGCACCGCCGACACGACGGCTGCGCACCTCAAGGGCGGGCTTGACGTTGTCGAGCGCGCGCTTCAGGGTGACGACCGGATCGGTGCCGGTCTTGTCGCGAGCCTGTTCGAGCGCACCGTAAACAATGCGTTCGGCCAGCGATTTCTTCCCGTCCAGCAGCACTTTGTTGACCAGCTGGGTGACCAGCTGCGACCCGTAGACCGGGTCGTTGACGAGAGGACGCTTGGGAGCGGGACCCTTGCGCGGCATTAGCTCTTCTCCTTCTTCGCGCCGTACTTGCTGCGCGCCTGCTTGCGGGCCTTCACACCTTGGGTGTCCAGCGAGCCGCGGATGATCTTGTAGCGAACGCCGGGGAGGTCCTTCACTCGACCACCGCGCACCAGCACCATCGAGTGCTCCTGCAGGTTGTGGCCCTCACCGGGGATATAGGCGGTGACCTCGACCTGGCTGGTCAGCTTCACGCGTGCGACCTTACGAAGCGCCGAGTTCGGCTTCTTCGGCGTGGTCGTGTACACGCGAGTGCACACGCCACGGCGCTGCGGGCTGCCCTTGAGGGCCGCGGTCTTCACCTTGGCGAGCTTGTCGCGGCGACCCTTGCGGACCAGCTGCTGAATGGTTGGCATCTACCGGCTTTCTATCTCTCGTCCGTCTTTCGGCGGTTTTCAAGTCTCTGTACTGCTGTTTTCGCCCCGCCGCGTACCCCGCTGCCGGGCGTGTCGCACACACTGCGCACCAGAAAAAATCCGATGCATACTGGACATGCGAATTGGCCCGGCGTGCGCGCATGCGAACCCGCTTGCGCCCCTTATTGGCCAGGCACGAGCTCCCACGATACCAGGCGCGGCACGCCCCTCCAAACTCGGAGCACGACGCCTTACTGCAGGTCAACGCCTGAATGTCGGCGCCGGTTCCCGACGGCCCGGTTCGCGGGTGCCGCTACGGCGGCCCATGACGGGCTCAGCTGAGCGCGCTATTTCGCCGCGCCATGCCCGTGGCCAGCCGCAGCACCATGTCGGAGAACACCAGGTCGGTGTCGACGTTGTCCATCACGCCGGTCATCTCCAGCAGCACGAACCCGTGCAGCGCCGCCCAGAACTCCAGCGCGGAGTAGAACGCGTCGTCGCCACCCAGGCCGTAGGAGGTCAGCACCTCGATGACCGGAGCCGCGGCGGCGTGCGAGGCGGCGGTGTACTCCGGGTCGTCACCGCCCAGCGGCATGCGGGTGAACGCCGAATAGCGGCCCGGGTGGTGGTGGGCGTAGCTGCGGTAGGCGCTGGCCATCGCCATCACGGCGTCGTCGCGCACGCGGCCCTGCCCGACGGCGGACAGCATCTGCAGAATGTCGTCGATGACGTGCATGCGAACAGTGCGACGCAGGTCTTCCAGGCTGTGCACGTGGTTGTACAGCGACGGGCCCTTGGTGCCCAGCTGCGTGGCCAGGGCGTTGATGGTGAGTCCGTCCCAGCCGTCGCGATCCAGGAACGTCAGCGCCGCGTTGACGATGACCTCGCGACTGAGTTTGGCTGACCTCGTCGCAGGCCGGGTGCCAGGACGCGGCCGGCCACCCGCCGAGTCCGGTTCCGGCTGAATTGTCATCACAAACCCTTCAATGGTGATCGACGAAGAACTCTAGTTGACCCAGGGGCAGAGACGCAGGCTCCAACTCGGGTTGGGGTGGAAAGTTAGGCATCGCCGCCGTCGCGGATAACGTCGTAGGAAAGACGAACCGGATCGACCGCGTTCCGGCGTAGGCCCAAAGGACGGTCTGGATGCACTCCCCCACTCTCATCGCCGGCATCGGCGTGCTCGCCGCCCTCACCCTGGCGGGTTGCGGATCCGCCAGCAACGACACCAACTCCCCGACGGCCACTGCCGGAAAGACGGGGGCCCAGGTGGAAGTGGGCAACACCATCAACTACGGCTCGTTCGGTACCACCGCCGAGATCGACTGCGCCGACGGCAAGTCGCTCAACGTCGGCGGTTCGAACAACACCCTGACGGTGAAAGGCACCTGCGCGGCGGTGAACATCGGCGGCGCGGACAACAAAATCACCTTCGACAAGATCGACAAGGAACTCTCCGTCGTCGGCCTCAACAACACCATCAACTACAAGGGCGAACCGAAGGTCAACAACCTCGGGTCGGGCAACACCCTCAACAAGAGCTGACGGCGGGCAGGAGCGAAGCGACCCGGGATTTAGGCTAGGGCGCCGCAGTCACGATCACGGTCACAGTCGTAGCCCCTGAGTCGGATCCGATGACGAGGTGTGACGCGTTCGGCGTTGAGACGACGTGTCCGCCGACGACGGTCACCTGGTATCCGTGTGGGTATTGGACGGCCGGCGTCGAGATGATGGTTTGCGACCCGCCCGCGAACATCCCTGAGCCGTCGACCTTCGCTGTGGTGTAGCTGAAGCGGAAGCTGCCGTCATCGTCGACGGTCCAACCATGCGGCGTACCCGCAATCACCGTCGGGTAGGGCTGTGAAAGAGCCTGCAGATTACCAATATTCACATTCTCGCCGACGGGCGGCAGCGCGGGGTCGTACACCAGCGACTGTTCCCTCGGTCCGCCGGTGCTGGTGATTTCCCCCGCACCGGTATACGCCCAATTGGTCCAGCCGATCTGACGCTGATTGGCCGCCTGCACCTCAGTATGGAGTTCGGAAGTGTCACTGGTGGAACCGAATTCACCCATGAAAGCGGGGACGTCGTTTCTCGCACTGTACGAGGCGGCGCGGCGGGAGAAGCCGGGAGCGATCAGTGGCGACAGCACTGCCAGACCGAGCGATCCCCCACCGTAGCCGTGGTATTCCAGCACGGTATTCGTATCATCGATCTCCCCCAGAAAGATGGGCTGCCCGAATAAGACGCCTGCGAAGACCTCCACAGTGGGCGCGACCGGCGAAATGAATACGGGTGTATTCGAGTCGACGGACCGGATCGCGTCGATTGCCTGGTTGTACATCGGCGTGAGCTGCTGGGTGCCGAAGAAGGACGCGTTTATGGTGGCAGCCAGCCACTCTGAACCGGGCCACGGCTCGTTCATGATGTTGTAGCCGATGACATTCGAGTCGTCCTTGAAGCAGTCCGCCACGGCTTGCCAGGTGAGCGCGTAGTGGTCTTGAAGTCCCATCCCGTCAGGTCCATCCGCATTGGACCAGAACGCGTCCCAGGCGTGGTTCTCCGCCGGGTTGAGGTAGTAGTTCAGGCCGAACAACGGTTTTGT
The DNA here is from genome assembly GCF_033804465.1 of Mycobacterium sp. RTGN5. Lineage (NCBI taxonomy): Bacteria > Bacillati > Actinomycetota > Actinomycetes > Mycobacteriales > Mycobacteriaceae > Mycobacterium > Mycobacterium sp. RTGN5. Next base: position 227,779 of record NZ_JAPZLA010000003.1, on the reverse strand, counting down.
GAGATTCGGGTTGGGCAGACCGCCAGTCTGCGTAGCCCACTCCGGAGCGCCTTCACCCTTGAACCGTGCGCTGTACAGGTCTTGATGCATGTCGATGAAGCTGTAGATGCCGTTGTCGGCCAGGATTTGCGCGGTGTGGCGGATTCCGGCCAGGTAGTCGGTGTCGATGACGCCGGGCTCGGGCTCGACTGCCGCCCACTCGATTCCAAGCCGGACGACGTTGAATCCGTTGTCAGCCAAGAATTTCGCATCGTCCTCGCCAAATCCCGCAACGGCCGGGTCATACGGCGGGATCTTGTACACGAGGTTGACGCCGTGCAGGATGACGACCCGCCCGTCATCGGTGGTCAGCCAGGTCCCGGTGGTCGAGATGGATCCCGACTTCGCAGAGCCTTGCGTCGCACCCACGATCGTTCCGAACGCGCCGGCGTCGCCGTGGCCGCCGAACACGCCCGCGGTCCCCCCGGCGCCGCCCAGGGCTGTCAATCCTGAAGTCGCGCCGCCTAATCCACTGTCGCCGCCGTCACCGCCGTCGCCGCCGGTACCGAAGAGGATCGCGCCGTTGCCTCCGTTGCCGCCGCGTCCACCCGCGACTCCGTCACCGCCGTCGCCGCCGTCACCACCAATGCCGATCACATAGCCGGCGCGGCCCCCACGACCCCCAATGGCGCCCGCTCCTCCGTTACCGCCGGCACCCCCGTCACCGATCAACCCGCCATTTCCGCCGAGTCCGCCGGCCGTTCCGGCAGTCACGCTGTCGAATCCGTCACCGCCATCGCCGAGTAGCCATCCACCGGCTCCGCCGTCGGGGTGGGCCGCTGTGCCGGGCGCGCCGTTACCAATCACATAGGAGCCGGCGACCGTGTTGATGAAGCTGTCCGTGGCCTGCCCGACCTGGCTCGTGATCCACAGTTGACCCACGTTATGGACTGGCGCATAGATCGACAGCCGTGGGCGCGCGGCGGCCAGGATCGTCGACACCAACGGGTTGTCATTGGCAGGCGCGGTCGGCGTGTGGCTGTGCCCGACGCCGGTCGGACGACCTCTCGAGCTCGCCGTGGTGGAGGGGTGTCGCGCGGACCGCGGGCCCTTGCCGGTGCCGGCTCTGTGTGTGCCCGGAGAGCCCGTTGACGATTGCGATGCGCCGGACGTTCCCGTGTCAGCCGAGGCGGTGCCGGTACTCGACGCGACCGCTACTCCCATACCGAGAGCGAGCGCCAGGCCGCCTACCCCACCGACAAACGCGGATACCCCGATGTACCTGTCATCCCCCATGCACCCGTTATAGGGCCTCCCGGGCATTTTCAAGCGCAAATTGCGACAGTGTTCGGGGCCTCACATTCCCGGATCCGGCTGCGGCCTGGATTTGCTGCCTGAGAAGATGCTGTGCATGCCCCCGGGGACGGTTGAGCGAGCGACGGAAGCCAAGGCGGTGGCTGACATTCTCGCGCGCGCCGAGTCCGGTCCGGCGGGATTGGTGGTGGAAGGCGACGCCGGCATCGGCAAGACGACGCTCGTTCTGCAAGCTCGCGCTCTGGCCGAGAACCAAGGCTTTCGGGTGCTGAGTGCGCACGGCTCGCCCTCGGAAGTGACGTATGCCTACGCGGCGGTCGCAGATCTGTTGACAGATGTCGACACCGCAACCTTGGCGACGTTGCCGGATGTCCAACGCATTGCGCTGGAACGCGCCCGTGTCGGTGATGTGACCGGTAGCGGACCGGCCTCGGACGAACGCATCGTGGCCACGGCTTTCCTGGCGGTCATCCAACGGATCAGCACACACTCCCCCGTGTTGTTGGCCATCGACGACGCGCAATGGCTGGACGCCTCCAGCCGCGCCGTGATCGGCTTCACCGCACGCAGACTCACCGGTCGCGTCGGCATGATTCTGGCCTTCCGCACCGGCGACCCGGAGGTAGCCCATACGCAGTCGTGGCTGCACTTCCCTCGACCCGACTCTGTCACCCGTGTGGTCATGCAGCCACTGAGTCTGGGCGGCCTCCATGCGCTGATCGGGGCGCGGCTAGGTCACACGCTGCCGCGGCCGACAATCACACGGATACACGAGATCTCGGGTGGCAACCCACTTTTCGCGATCGAACTCGCCGCAAGCGCGGCCGGCGACATCGGCGTGCGCGATCTGCAGCTGCCCGACAGCCTTGCCGCACTCGTGCGTCGCCGCGTCGGCGACGCTGACGACGATGCGGCCGACGTGTTGCTGACCGCCGCATGTAGTGCGGCGCCGACGGTCGAATCGGTCAGCCAGGTCACCGAGCTGCCGACGGCTCGCACGGTCGAGGTGCTCGAGTCGATGGAAAACCTCGGCATCGTGTGTCTCGAGGGTAATCGGGTGCGATTCACTCATCCACTGTTCGCCACTGGCGTCTATACCAACGCAACACCCTCGCGCCGCAGGGCGGTGCACCAAAAACTGGCCGCCCGCGCCGAGCGACCAGAGGTCAGAGCTCGACATCTTGCACTGGCTGCCACGACTGCTGATCCAGCCACCCTGGAAGCATTGGATGCGGCAGCTCTGGCCACCCTGACTCAAGGCGCCCCTGCGGTCGCCGCCGAATTGGTCGAACTGGCAATAAAGCTCGGCGACGACAATATGTGGCGTCGAGTCCGCGCCGGCGAACTGCATTTCAGGGCTGGATCGATGGTCGCAGCGCGGATGCATCTTCAGACCGCACTCGGTGGGGCGCCGCCGGGAGTGTTGCGTTGCATGGCTTTGATGTGGCTCGGTGCAGTGAAAGGCTATGACGACGATATGGCGGGTGCCGTCGATGCGATGCGCGAGGCCGTCGACGAAGCCGGCGACGAATTAGCACTCGGATTGTTGTGTTCGCTACGCCTGTCGTTGGCGCTGGTGATGACCGATCGTCTCGACGAAGCGTTGAAACGGGGCGCGCAGTCGGTCGAACTCGCCGATCGTCTTGGCGTACCGGGTCTGCGTAGTCAGGCGCTGTCGATCTGGGTGGCAGGCAAGTTTGCGGCCGGGCACGGAGTTGATCACGACGCGTTACAGACCGCGCTGGAGCTTGAGGACCCACAGGGCGGGGCGACCACCTGGTTTCGAGCCAGCGCTGTTGAGGCGTCGATCGCCGCCTATACCGGTGATCTTGACCGCGCTGAGACATTGATGCGCGGTGTTCGGCGACAGATGCTCGACGGCGGCACCGAGGTCGACATCATCTGGGCCGCAGTGCACTCGGCGGCGATCGCAATATGGTCCGGACGCTACGACGACGCCACAGCTGCTGCCCTGGATGCGGTACTGCGTGCCGAGCAGATGGGTGGCCGATTTGCTCTCATCACCGCGTGGACACCCCAAGCCGCCGCGGCCGCTTACACCGGCCGCGAAGCCGAAGCGCGAGCGGCGGCGCAGGTCGCCATCGACACCGCCCACGAGATCGGTGCAGACCTGATGGCGAAGGAACCGAGGAGCAGCCTGGCCTTCCTCGAAGTGTCGCTCGGCAATTATTCGGCGGCGCTCGCAGTGCTGCAGCCGGACCTCGACAACTTTGACCCTGCCGCCACCGAAATCGAATTCGGCCGCCATCTGCCTGACGCGATCGAAGCGCTCACCATGCTGGGCCGACCCGACGACGCAGAACCGCTCGTAAAGGCGCTGGAAATCAACGGAACTCGCCTCGACAGACCCTGGATGTTGGCCATGGGCGCCCGCGGCCGAGGTCATATCCTGGCCGCACGTGGCGATCTCGACGGCGCGCAACGTGCCGTCGAGATCGCGATGGTCCTTCACCAGCGGTTGCCAATGCCGTTCGAAACCGCGCGCACTCAACTGCTCCTGGGCCAGCTGCAGCGCCGTCGCCGTCGCCGGAGACAAGATGCCGCGACGGCGACGCGGGACGCGCTGCAGACCTTTGAGCGCCTCGGCGCACCCCTATGGGCGGCCCGGGCGCAGGCCGAGCTCGCCCGTCTCGATGGTTCCCGCGGCGACGGGCACGCCCTATCCCCGACCGAATTGCGCATCGCCGAACGCGCGGCCACCGGAATGTCGAATAAGGAGATCGCGGCCGAGCTGTTCATCTCCGACAAAACCGTCGAGATGAACCTGTCTCGGGCCTACCGAAAATTGGGCATTCGGTCCCGAGCGGGCCTCTCCGCGGCGCTCCAGACAAAAGAGGTCTAGGGAAAACCCTCATTCAATTTTCGCCGCCCGTGGCTACAGTCACGATGTGATCGGCTCGGCGGCCAGCGGCCCATTCTTCCTGGTGGAGTGGTACCAAACGGGTCCCGTCACGCTCGTAACCGAAACAGTTGCTGCCCACCTACGTCACGCTGCCGCCACGGGCGACCACACAACACCTGCCGCTTTGCTGATGGCGTTATCCATGCCCGCGGACCAAACCGTGTTCGCCGTGTTCTCGGCGGCCAGCAGCGATGCGGTGGTCCAGCTCTGCCACCGCGCAGGCTGGCCCGCCGACCGCATCAGCACCGATGTCGAGCCCTGGCTGGCGTCACAGCTCCCCTCGCCCACCGAGTAACGCGCCATTGAAGTAGTGGTCGGGCTCAGGCCTTCCCGCCGTGGCGGCCGGCCCCCTGGGCGAATCGCTGTGCGCCGGCGAGTGATTCGGCGGCCACCCGCGACAGGCTGCCGAACTCGAAGTCGATGGCCTCAGCCTCGGATTGGCCCCACTGATTGAGCGCGGACATCCGATCCGAACGCAGGCAGCCCTGTGGTAGCTGCGCCAGCTCCGCCGCCAGCTCCTCGGCGGCCTGGCGGGCCTGCCCCTTCGGTACGACCCGATTGGCCAGCCCAATCGCAAGCGCCTCCTGTGCGTCAACGGCCCGGCCGGTCAGGATCAGGTCCATCGCCCGGCTGTGCCCGATGAGCCGCGGTAGTCGTACCGTGCCGCCGTCGATCAAAGGCACCCCCCACCGCCGGCAGAACACCCCGAACACGGCGTCTTCTTCAGCGACTCGAAGGTCACACCACAGCGCCAGTTCGATACCGCCGGCCACGGCGTAGCCGCTCACAGCGGCGATGACGGGCTTGGACAAGACCATGCGGCTCGGTCCCATGGGGCCCGGAGCCGCTGGGCCGGCGACATCGGACCCCGTCCGTGGACGGTGCAGGGGGTTTGTGTCGGGTGTCCCGATCGCCTTGAGATCGGCTCCGGCGCAGAAGGTTCCGTGATCACCCCAGAGCACCGCCACCGACGCCGACTCATCGGCGTCGAATTCCTCGAAGGCGTTGAACAGTGCCATCGCCGTCGGGCCGTCGACGGCATTGCGGGCCTGGGGGCGGTCCAAGATCACCGTCGTCACCGGCCCATTGCGTTCCACCCTTACCGGACCCTTGCCCCCGGTCGCTTCGCTCCTGCCCGCCGAATCCGTCATTGCGCCTCCACCAGTCGTCCCTCATCCCGCCGCGCGCTCAGTTCGGCGGCGAAGTCTGCGTAGGCCTTTCGAAGTTCAGCGCCCGGCCAGTGCGCCGGCAGCAGATCCGCCGGCAAGACCGGGTCGGTGAGCAGGTGCCGCACCATGCCGGCGGCCGCGCGGAAACGTTCCGGAACGTCACCGGCCGCAGCCATGTCATCCAGCAGCCGACGGCCCGTGCCCGCCCAGCCAGGTAGATCCCACAACCGCCGGGTCAGATCCACCGGATCGTCGTCGATGGCGTACAGCACCCGCACGCGTTCGACAACCTCCGCGGGCAGCTCGTCGTCGAGATTGCCCGGCCGCAGCCAGACACCTTCCCTGATCTCACCGAACCGCTTTATCTGCAACGTATTTCGCAGCGCAGCGCGCGCCCTTGCGTCCATACCGACGGCGGTGATGACCAACGTGATCCACCTGCCGTCCCAGTCACGAGTGCGCGGGTAGAGTGCGTCGTCCTGACGGCGCTGCCGGTTGAGCAACCGGTCCGACAGCCGGTAGCCGTCGTCGGAGCGCACCAGGTCACCGGCCGCGACCATCCGGGTCAGCGCCACCCGCAGGGTTTGCTCGCGGATTCCGAAATCCGATGTCAGCTGCAGTAACTCCGCCGAGGTAGCCCACGCCGGATGAGCACCGAGCAATACGCTGAGCACCACCGACCGGGCGGTCATCTTCGCCAGCGATTGCGGCATGCTCACACCCCCGACGCGCTGCGCCCGTGGTCGCCGAACGGCTCGTCGCGGTGGCGTACCGCCTCCCGAAACCCTTGCGCGCGAGCGTCAGCCACGAACGCGTGCCCCTCCGGAGTGTGGCGGGCGATGCCGTCGAACACGGTGCTGACCATTCGACTGGTCGCCACGCCTTGCTGGTACAGCGCGGTGTTCATCGCAAGCTTGGCCATGATGAGCTGATTGACGGGCATGGCGGCGATCCGGGCGACCAGTCGCTCGGTGCGCTCGTCGAGGTCGGCGGGATCGGGCGCCTCGACGGCCAGCCCCCATTCCGCGGCTTGGGCCCCGGTGAGGCAATCACCGGTGAACAGAAGGCGTTTGGCGCGCTGATCGCCGAGTCGGTGCGCCCACAGCCCCGCCGCGGGCACTCCCCACACCCGCATCGGCGGGTAACCGATGATCGCGTCCGAGGCGATGATGACCTGGTCGGCGTGCAGCGCGATATCGGTGCCGCCCGCCACGCAATAGCCGTGGATCTTGACCACGGTGGGCTTGTCGGCGTGCATCAGGCTGGAAAAGCCGCGCACGAACCGGCTCATCATCTGGTAGTCGATCATCGGGTCCCACGGCTGGTCTGGCTTGTGGTTGACCGCCTGGGTCTTGCCGTCGAGCACGGTGCCCTTGTTGCTGCCACCGCCGCCGGCCGAGGAGGAGCCGTCGGCATAGGCGCCGAGATCGAATCCGGCGCAGAAGCCCTCACCGCGTCCGGACACCAGGATCACGTGCACGCCCGGGTCGAGGTCGGCCCGTTCGACGAGTGCCGCCAACTCCAACGGAGTCTCGGCGACGATCGCGTTGCCCTTTTCCGGGCGGTTGAAGGTGATGCGCGCGACTCGATCGGTGACCTCGTAGGTCATCGTCTTGAGTTCGGTCATCCCGCTACCCTGCGCGAGCAGACGCAAAATCGCGTTAGAACGGGGGTTTTCATGCGAGTTTGTGTCTGCTCGCGACGGGAAGTCATCCCTTCACCAGGCAGCGTTCGATGATCGGCGCGAGGTCGAGCCCGGCCGGCAGCGTGCCGAACGCGCCGCCCCAGTTACCGCCCATCCGGGTGGCCAGGAATGCCTCGGCGACCGCGGGATGGCCGTGCCGGACCAGCAGGGAACCCTGCAGCGCCAATGCGATGTCCTCGGTGACCTTGCGCGCCCGGTATTCGATGGCGTCGAAGTTCCCCAGCTCCGCCCGCAACTCGGCGATATGGGTGTCGAGCCGCACGTCCTGGCCGGCGCTGGTGGCGAGCTCGTCGAACAGGACATCGACGGATTCGGGCCGGGTTGCCATGGCGCGCAACGTATCCAGTGCGCTGACGTTGCCCGATCCCTCCCAGATGCCCATCAACGGCGCCTCGCGGTAGAGCCGCGGCATACCGGACTCCTCGGCATAGCCATTGCCGCCCAGACACTCCATGGCCTCGCCGGCGTGCGGGGTGGCCCGCTTACACACCCAGTACTTTGCCGCGGCCAGGCCGATGCGCCGCAGCAGGGTTTCCCGTTCGTCACCGCGCACGGCGGCGTCGGTGGCTCCGGCCATCCGCATCGCGATGATCGTGGCCGCCTCGGCTTCGACGGCGAGGTCGGCAAGCACGTTGCGCATCAGCGGCTGGTCAATGAGGTAGGCGCCGAATGCCTTTCGATGCTGGGCGTGGTGTACGGCGCGGGTCAGCCCGCTGCGCATGCTGGTGGCGCTGCCCAGCGTGCAGTCCAGCCGGGTCAGGTTGACCATCTCGATGATGGTCGGCACCCCGCGACCCTCCTCACCGACCAGCCATGCGGTGGCGTTGTCATATTCGACCTCGCTCGAGGCGTTGGCGTGGTTGCCCAGCTTGTCCTTCAAGCGCTGCAAGAACATTCGGTTGCGGGAGCCGTCGGGAAGAACACGCGGCAGCATGAAACAGCTCAGCCCGCCGGGCGCTTGCGCCAGCACCAGGAAGATGTCGCTCATCGCCGCGGAGGTGAACCACTTGTGGCCGGTGATGCGGTAGCTTCCGTCGCCGTTGGGCATTGCTTGGGTGGTGCCGGCCCGGACGTCGGAGCCGCCCTGCTTCTCGGTCATCGACATGCCCGCGGTGATGCCGATCTTGGTGGCGGGCACCGTGAGTTCGGGGTCGTAGTGGCGGCTGGTCAGCAGCGGCTCGTAGATTTTCGCGAGGTCGGGGTTGTGGCGCAGCGCGGGCACGACGGCGTAGGTCATCGAGATCGGACAGACGTGGCCGGGTTCGCAGGTCCACACGCCCATCTTGGCCGCGCGAACCACGTGGGCGCCCGGGCGATCATCAGCCCACGGCGCGGCGTGCATGCCGTTGGCGATGGCAGCCCGCATCAGCTCGTGGTACGCCGGGTCGTACTCGATCTCGTCGACGCGATAGCCGTACCGGTCGTGGGTGTGCAGGATCGGCAGGTTGCGATCGGCCAGCTCTCCCCAACGCTGGACCTGGGGGCTGCCCGAGAGCGCGCCGAGCTCGGTGACCTCATCGAGGCCCCATTGGCCGCCCTCCCGGATGAGGGCCTCGATCAGTACCGGTGAATTCGCCGGGTTGTGGTCCACCAGCGGTGGAACCTGGTTGGTGACGACATGCGTATCCGACATGACACCACTGTTACATTTTTCCGACAACCGCACAAGATGCGTAATATGGCACGCTGGATGGGGTGAACCCGAACTCTGTTGTGCACGCCGCAGCGCTGTGGCTAGAGCACGAGCCAGTACCCGCCGACCAGTCCATCGACGGCGAACCGCACACCGGGGTCGCCGAACTCGACGGGTTCGGCGGGCTACAGGTCGGAGTGTGGGAGATGACGCCAGGGGTCATGCGTGACGTCGAGGCCGAGGAGCTGTTCGTGGTGCTCTCCGGGGCGGCCACCGTCGAGTTCGACGACGACAGTCCGGCATTGACGCTGGGACCTGGCGACGTAGCGCGTCTGACGAAGGGCGCCAGGACGGTGTGGACGGTGACCGAGACGCTGCGGAAGGTCTATCTCACTTAGCCCGGGTGGGCGGCGAAGAAGTCCCACATTCGCTGGGTGGCGAACGACGGCCAGTCGTGCCCGCCACCGGCCACGGTGATCAGCTCGACACTGCGCCCGCTGGGACACTCGGCCAACGAGGTCGTCAACTCCCCGTCGACGGTCGTCGCCGGCGGCCGGCATTGATCGACCGTGCGCCAGAATGCGTTGACATCAGGAGGTGTCGGCGTCTTGATGGGGACGACAGTCCCGGGCTCGCCGTCGTAGCGGATCAACCGGTCATCGGTGCCGTGGATGTGCAATACCGACATCGGACGCGGCGCCGGACAGGCTTCGAGCTGAGTGGCGGCATCGGGCCCGATGGCCGCGAAAACAGCGGTGTTGCAGGCTAATTTGTAGGCCATCATGCCGCCGTTGCTGATTCCGGCGGCATAGATGCGGGCCGGGTCGATGCCGACGTTGTCGGCGATGTCGCGGACGGCGGCGGTGATGAAACCGACGTCGTCGACGCCGTCGTCGCTCGCCTGGCCGCAGCAGCCACCGGAATTCCACGACTCGCCCAGTCCATCGGGATAGGCGACCACGAACTTCGCGGAATCGGCGAGCTCATTCCAGCCGTACTGCCGTTCAGCCTGCTCCGCACTGCCCGTCCAGCCGTGCAGCATCACGACCAATGACGCCGCAGGCGACAGGCCCGCGGGGATGTACAGCCGATAATCGCGGTCGACTCCCCCGACCGTGATCGTGTGCACGCTGGTGCCCGGGGTGAAGGGGGCCACCGTCGCACCCGACGGCGCGCAGGCGGACACCAACACGAGGACCCACAGCAGCGCGAATTGGCGGGCCCACATGGCTAGCTCAGGTGCTCGCGCAGGAAGGCGATGTCATCCTTGCGGCCCGCGTCGGCCGTCTCACAGATCACCGGCGCATCGGCCGCCTGCACGACCGCCACGAGAAGCTGCGGATCGATCTGTCCCGAACCGAAATTGGCGTGCCGGTCGGCACCGGAACCCTTGGCGTCGCGGGAATCGTTGCAGTGCACCAGATCGATGCGCCCGGTGATGCCCTTGATGCGCTCGACGGCGTCGATCAGTTCCTCACCGGCCGCCCAGGCGTGGCACGTGTCGAGGCAGAACCCGATGCCGGTGTCGGAGATGCGCTCCCACAGCCTGGCGATGGTATCGAAGTGACGCGCCATCGCGTGGTCGCCGCCGGCGGTGTTCTCCAAATACACCGGCATGTCGCTCTCCAGCGCCGCCAGGGCTTTGACCCAGCGCTCGAAGCCCGCCTCCATGTCGTTGTCGTCGGCGTGACCGCCGTGCACGATGACGGCAGTCGCGCCGATCTCGGCGGCGGCGTCGCAGGTGTCCTGCAGGATCTTGCGCGACGGGATGCGCACGCGATTGTTGGCCGAAGCCACGTTGATCAGATACGGAGCGTGCACGTACAGCGGGATGGACGACGCCTTGAGTGTCTCGGCATCCTCGCGGGGCTTGGGCTTCTTCCAGCTCTGCGGATTGCCGAGGAATAACTGCGCCACCTCGGCGCCGTCGGCCGCCGCGGCTGCCAGCGGATCGTCGGTGTGGACATGAGAACCGATGAGCACGGGCTCGAGTCTATGCGCGGCCACCGATACCGCGCACGGCCGTCACCGCCGCCAGAACAGGTGATGGGTGACCCCACTCGGGCTCGGCACCACCTCGTGGTGGAACCGGTCGTCGAGCTCGTCGGGCGATTCCCACAGGCGGGATCCGGCACCGATCTCCACGTCAGCGACCGCCACGTGCAACGTGTCGACCAGACCCGCGTCGAGGAATTGCCGGACGGTGCTGGCACCGCCGCCCAGCCGGACGTCCTTGCCACCGGCGGCCGCCTTCGCCTGAGCCAGGACGTCCGCCGGGTCACCGTTGACGAAGTGGAACGTGGTGTCCGTCAGCGTCAACGACGGGCGCTCGTGGTGCGTCATGACGAACACCGGCGTATGGAACGGCGTCTCGTCGCCCCACCACCCCTGCCAGTCGGGGTGGTCCTGCCACGGGCCCCGGTACGGGCTGAACTTGTTGCGGCCCATGATCTCCGCGCCGATATTGTTGCCGAAGTCGCGGGTGAAGTAGTCGTCGAGGCCGCGTGTTCCACCGGGCTCACGGCGGCCCACCCAGCTCGCCGTCGCGCCGACCCACGCGAACAGGGCAGGTTGGTCGGCATCGCCGAACGGGCGCTCGAAACATTGGTTGCGCCCCGCGCCAAACCCGTCGCGCGACAGCATGAAGTTGTGGACTCTGAGCAGTTGGGCCACGTATTCCTCCTGAGATTCTTCGGCAGTCAACGGTTAGACCTCAACCGCCGGCTGAACTCATCGCGCACGAAAAAGCCCCCGAGACGAATCCCGGGGGCTTTCTCATGTCGAACTAGCGGTAGTCGCTGTAGCCGTAATCGTCCAGCGGCACCGCAGCACCGGTGGCCTGGCCGAAGTCCGGGCTGTAGTACTGATCCTCGTAGGACGGGATCGTGTACGCCGCGGCCCGAGCCTCTTCGGTCGGCTGCACCTGGATGTTGCGGTAGCGGCTGATGCCGGTACCGGCCGGGATCAGCTTGCCGATGATCACGTTCTCCTTCAGACCATTGAGCCTGTCGCTGCGGCAGTTGATCGCCGCATCGGTCAGCACGCGAGTGGTCTCCTGGAACGACGCCGCCGACAGCCACGAATCCGTGGCCAGCGATGCCTTGGTGATACCCATCAGCACCGGACGGCCGGCCGCGGGCTCGTTGCCCTCAGCCACCACCCGACGGTTCTCCGACTCGAACTCGCCACGTTCGGTCAGCGAGCCGGGCAGGAACTCCGTCGCACCCGAATCGATGATCGTGACGCGACGCAGCATCTGCCGAACGATGACCTCGATGTGCTTGTCGTGGATCGACACACCCTGCGCCCGGTACACCTCCTGAACCTCTTTGACGAGGTGGATCTGCACCTTGCGCGGGCCCTCGACACGGAGCACCTCGTGCGGGTCGGCCGAGCCCTCCATGAGCTGCTGGCCTACCTCGACGTGGTCACCGTTGACAAGCAACTTCTCGCTGCCGTCTTCGTGCTTGAAGACCTTCAACCGCTGACGCTTGGAGAGCTTGTCGTACACGACCTCCTCGCTCCCGTCGTCGGGAACGATGGTGATCTTGTAGAACTTGTCGGTCTCCTCCAGCTGCACCCGCCCGGCCACATCGGCGATCGGTGCACGGTTCCGCGGAACACGTGCCTCGAACAGCTCCTGCACACGGGGCAGACCACCGACGATGTCGGCGCCACCAGTAACACCACCCTGGTGGAAGGTGCGCATGGTCAGCTGCGTGCCGGGCTCACCGATGGATTGCGCGGCCACGATGCCGACCGCCTCGCCGATGTCCACCAGCTTGCCGGTGGCCATCGAGCGGCCGTAGCACATCGCGCACACGCCCGATCCGCTGGTGCAGGTGAGCACCGAGCGAACCTTGACCGCGGTGATGCCGGCCTCGAGCAGAGCGTCGATCGCCGGATCGCCGAGGTCGTGTCCTGCGACGACGACCACGTTGCCCTTCTCGTCGACCGCGTCAGCGGCCAGCGTGCGGGCGTACGCCGAGGTTTCGACGTGCGGATCGCGGATCAGCGCGTCGCCCTGCAGCTCGGCGAGCTCGACGATGATGCCGCGCTCAGTGCCGCAGTCGTGCTCGCGCACGATGACGTCCTGGCTGACGTCGACCAGACGACGGGTCAGGTAACCCGAGTCAGCGGTACGAAGTGCGGTGTCCGCCAGACCCTTTCGGGCGCCGTGGGTGTTGATGAAGTACTCCAGCACCGTCAGGCCCTCACGGAACGAGGACTTGATCGGGCGCGGGATGAACTCACCCTTCGGGTTGGTCACCAGACCCTTCATGCCGGCCAGCGTCCGGGTCTGGGTGAAGTTACCCGTCGCGCCGGAGTCCACGATCGTGATGATCGGGTTGTCGTGCGGGTAGTGCGCCCGCAGCGCCTGACCGACCTCTTCGGTGGCTTCCTTCCAGAGCTCGACGAGAGCGTCGTTGCGCTCCTGCTTGTTCAAAGCACCGCGCTGGTACTTCTTTTCGATCGCGTCGGCTTCGGTTTCGTAGCGCTCGAGGATCTCCGCCTTCTCCGGCGGCACGATGACGTCAGCCATCGAGACGGTGACACCCGAACGGGTGGCCCAATGGAAGCCGGCGTCCTTGAGCTTGTCGACGGTCTGCGCGACGACGATCATCGGGTAGCGCTCGGCCAGATCGTTGATGATCCGGGCCTGGACCTTCTTGTGCATCTGCTCGTTGACGAACGGATACCCCTGCGGCAGAAGCTCGTTGAAGAGCACCCGGCCCAGCGTGGTCTCGGCGGTCCAGGGATTGCCCGGGCGCCAGCCATTCTCGCCGAACAGCTCGTTCTCGACCTCATGCGGCGGACGCAGCTGCGTCAGACGCACCTTGATCAGAGCCCGAACCGACAGCGAACCGCGATCCAGCGCCATGATGGCCTCGGCCGGCGAGCTGTACACGCCGGTCTCCGGGACATCCTTGGCCGCCGCGGTGCGCTCACCCGTGTCGCCGGGAACCAGCGTGGTCAGGAAGAACAGACCGGTCACCATGTCCAGACGCGGCATGGCCAGCGGCTTACCCGACGCAGGCGACAGGATGTTGTTGCTCGACAGCATCAGGATGCGGGCCTCGGCCTGCGCCTCGGCGGACAGCGGCAGGTGAACTGCCATCTGGTCACCATCGAAGTCGGCGTTGAACGCCTCACAGACCAGCGGGTGCAGCTGGATGGCCTTGCCCTCCACCAGCTGCGGCTCGAAGGCCTGGATACCCAAGCGGTGCAGCGTAGGTGCACGGTTCAGCAGCACCGGGTGCTCGGCGATGACCTCTTCGAGGACATCCCACACCTGGGGACGCTGACGCTCCACCATCCGCTTGGCGCTCTTGATGTTCTGCGCGTGGTTCAGGTCGACGAGACGCTTCATCACGAACGGCTTGAACAGCTCGAGTGCCATCAGCTTGGGCAGACCGCACTGGTGCAGCTTGAGCTGCGGGCCGACCACGATGACCGAACGGCCCGAGTAGTCGACACGCTTGCCGAGCAGGTTCTGACGGAACCGGCCCTGCTTGCCCTTGAGCAGATCGGACAGCGACTTGAGCGGACGGTTGCCCGGTCCGGTGACCGGACGGCCGCGACGGCCGTTGTCGAACAGCGCGTCCACCGACTCCTGCAGCATCCGCTTCTCGTTGTTGACGATGATCTCGGGAGCACCGAGGTCGATCAGTCGCTTGAGGCGGTTGTTGCGGTTGATCACGCGGCGGTACAGGTCGTTGAGATCGGAGGTCGCGAAGCGGCCACCGTCCAGCTGGACCATCGGGCGCAGCTCCGGCGGGATCACCGGAACGGCGTCGAGCACCATGCCCATCGGCGAGTTGCGATTCGTCTGGAACGCCGCGACGACCTTCAGTCGCTTGAGCGCACGCAGCTTCTTCTGGCCCTTGCCGTTCTTGATGGTGTCGCGAAGCGATTCAGCCTCGGCGTCGATGTCGAAGGTCTCGATGAGCTTCTGGATCGACTCCGCGCCCATCGACCCCTGGAAGTACTCGCCGTAGCGGTCGACCAGTTCCCGGTAGAGGTTCTCGTCGACGATCAGCTGCTTGACGGCCAGCTTGGTGAAGGTCGTCCAGATCTCGTCGAGCCGGTCCAGCTCGCGCTGGGTCCGGTCGCGCAGCTGACGCATCTCGCGCTCGCCACCGTCGCGCACCTTGCGGCGCACGTCGGACTTGGCACCCTCGGCCTCCAGCTCGGCCAGGTCGGCCTCGAGCTTCTGTGCGCGGGCCTCCAGGTCGGAGTCCCGCTGATCGGCGACGGCCTTCTTCTCGACCTCCATCTCGGCTTCGAGAGTGGAGAGCTCGTTATGGCGCATCTCGCCGTCGACCGCGGTGATCACGTAGGCGGCGAAGTAGATGATCTTCTCGAGATCCTTTGGCGCCAGATCCAGCAGATAGCCCAAGCGCGACGGAACGCCCTTGAAGTACCAGATGTGCGTGACGGGTGCGGCCAGCTCGATATGGCCCATGCGCTCACGGCGCACCTTGGCGCGAGTGACCTCGACGCCGCAGCGCTCACAGATGATGCCCTTGAAGCGCACGCGCTTGTACTTGCCGCAGTAGCACTCCCAGTCGCGAGTCGGTCCGAAGATCTTCTCGCAGAACAGGCCGTCCTTCTCTGGCTTCAGCGTGCGGTAGTTGATGGTCTCCGGCTTCTTGACCTCACCGAAGGACCAGGTACGGATGTCGTCCGCGGTCGCGAGACCGATTCGGAGTTCATCGAAGAAGTTGACGTCTAGCACGTAACTCCCTTTCCCCTTGCGGGATTAGTAACTATTAGGCCAAGTCCTCAACGGACGCAGATTCGTTGCGCGACAAGTTGATTCCCAGGTTCGCAGCAGCGCGCTCCAGGTCCTCATCGTCACCGTCACGCATCTCGATTGCCGCGCCGTCCGAGGACAGCACCTCAACGTTCAAGCAGAGCGACTGCAGCTCTTTGAGCAGCACCTTGAACGACTCCGGAATGCCCGGCTCGGGGATGTTCTCGCCCTTGACGATCGCCTCGTAGACCTTGACCCGGCCGACGGTGTCGTCGGACTTGATGGTCAAGAGCTCCTGCAGCGTGTACGCCGCGCCGTAGGCCTGCATGGCCCAGCACTCCATCTCACCGAACCGCTGACCACCGAACTGCGCCTTACCGCCCAGCGGCTGCTGGGTGATCATCGAGTACGGACCGGTCGAGCGGGCGTGAATCTTGTCGTCCACAAGGTGGTGCAGCTTGAGGATGTACATGTAGCCGACCGTCACCGGGTACGGGAACGGTTCGCCGCTGCGGCCGTCGTAGAGCACGGCCTTGCCGTCACCGTTGACCAGTACTTCACCGTCACGGTTGGGCAGCGTCGAGCTCAGCAGACCTTGCAGCTCCTCTTCACGGGCACCGTCGAACACCGGCGTGGAGACGATGCTGCCCGGCTCCGACTCCAGCAGATCCGCGGGCAGATTGGCTGCCCACGCTGGAATCTCACTCGTGCCGTCGACGCCTTGAACGTTCCAGCCCGCCTTGGCCACCCACCCGAGGTGGGTCTCCAAGATCTGGCCGATGTTCATCCGTCGCGGCACACCGTGCGTGTTCAGGATGATGTCGACCGGCGTGCCGTCCGGGAGGAACGGCATGTCTTCGATGGGCAGGATCTTGCCGATGACGCCCTTGTTGCCGTGGCGGCCAGCGAGCTTGTCACCGTCGGAGATCTTGCGCTTCTGGGCCACGTAGACGCGGACCAGCTCGTTGACACCGGCGGGCAGCTCGTCGTCATCCTCACGGCTGAACACCCGGATGCCGATGACCTTGCCGGACTCACCGTGCGGCACCTTGAGCGACGTGTCGCGAACCTCGCGCGCCTTCTCACCGAAGATCGCGCGCAGCAGCCGCTCCTCCGGCGTCAGCTCGGTCTCACCCTTCGGGGTGACCTTGCCGACCAGGATGTCGCCGTCACGAACCTCGGCGCCGATGCGGATGATGCCGCGCTCGTCGAGATCGGCCAGCACCTCATCGGAGACGTTCGGGATGTCCCGGGTGATCTCCTCGGCGCCCAGCTTGGTGTCGCGGGCATCGATCTCGTGCTCTTCGATGTGAATCGACGTGAGCACGTCCTCCTCAACCAGGCGGCTGGAGAGGATGATCGCGTCCTCGTAGTTGTGGCCTTCCCACGGCATGATCGCGACGAGCAGGTTCTTGCCCAGCGCCATCTCACCGTTCTCGGTGCACGGCCCATCGGCCAGCACCTGGCCCGACTCGACCCGCTGTCCGGCGTCCACGATCGGGCGCTGGTTGGCGCACGTGCCGTGGTTGGAGCGGGCGAACTTACGCATCCGGTAGGTGTGCCGGGTGCCGTCGTCGGCCATCACGGTGATGTAGTCGGCGGAGACCTCTTCGACCACACCGGACTTGTCGGTCACCACCACATCGCCGGCGTCGATCGCCGCACGCAGCTCCATGCCGGTACCCACCAGCGGTGCCTCGCTGCGAACCAGCGGAACCGCCTGGCGCTGCATGTTGGCACCCATCAGGGCACGGTTGGCGTCGTCGTGCTCGAGGAACGGGATCATCGCCGTCGCGACCGACACCATCTGGCGCGGTGAGACGTCCATGTAGTCCACATCGGCAGGCGTGACGTTCTCGACCTCGCCACCCTTACGACGAACCAGGATCTTCGGCTCGGTGAACCGGTTCTCGGCGTCGATCGGCGAGTTAGCCTGCGCCACGACGTGGCGGTCCTCCTCGTCGGCGGTCAGGTAGTGGATCTCGTCGGTGACGATGCCCTCAGTGACCTTGCGGTACGGCGTCTCGATGAAGCCGAACGGGTTGACCCGCGCGTACACCGACAGCGAACCGATCAGGCCGATGTTCGGGCCTTCCGGGGTCTCGATCGGACACATCCGGCCGTAGTGGCTGGAGTGCACGTCGCGGACCTCAAGGCCGGCGCGCTCACGGGACAGACCACCGGGGCCCAGCGCCGACAGGCGGCGCTTGTGGGTCAGACCCGACAGTGGGTTGTTCTGGTCCATGAACTGCGACAGCTGGCTGGTGCCGAAGAACTCCTTGATCGCCGCCACGACGGGACGGATGTTGATCAGGGTCTGCGGCGTGATCGCCTCGACGTCCTGAGTGGTCATCCGCTCGCGGACGACGCGCTCCATGCGGGACAGGCCGACCCGGATCTGGTTCTGGATCAGCTCGCCGACGGTACGCAGGCGACGGTTGCCGAAGTGGTCGATGTCGTCGACCTCAACCGGGACCTCGACGCCGCCGGGGGCGGTCATCGTGGTCTGGCCCTCGTGCAGGCGCACCAGGTACTCGATGGTCGCGACGATGTCTTCTTCGTTCAGCGTCGACGACGTGATCGGCTGGCCCACGTTCAGACCCAGCTTCTTGTTGACCTTGTAGCGGCCCACGCGGGCCAGGTCGTAGCGCTTGTCCTTGAAGAACAGGTTCTCCAGCAGGGTCTGCGCGGACTCCTTGGTCGGCGGCTCGCCCGGTCGCAGCTTGCGGTAGATGTCCAGCAATGCCTCGTCGCTACCGGCGGTGTTGTCCTTCTCCAGCGTCGACATCATGATCTCGGAGAAGCCGAAGCGCTCCCGGATCTGCTCCTGGGTCCAGCCGAGCGCCTTCAGCAGCACGGTGACCGGCTGACGGCGCTTGCGGTCGATGCGCACACCGACGGTGTCGCGCTTGTCGACGTCGAACTCCAGCCACGCACCGCGGCCGGGGATCACCTTGACGCTGTGCAGCGTCTTCTCGGTGGACTTGTCGATGGTGTCGTCGAAGTAGACACCCGGCGAGCGGACCAACTGGCTCACCACGACACGCTCGGTGCCGTTGATGATGAAGGTGCCCTTCTCGGTCATCATCGGGAAGTCACCCATGAACACCGTCTGGCTCTTGATCTCGCCGGTGTTGTTGTTGATGAACTCGGCCGTGACGAACAGCGGGGCCGCGTACGTCATGTCCTTGTCTTTGCACTCGTCGACCGGAGCCTTGACCTCATCGAAACGCGGGTCAGAGAAGCTCAGCGACATCGAACCCGAGAAATCCTCGATCGGCGACAGCTCGGTGAGGACCTCTTCGAGGCCACCCACCGGGTTGACGTCACCACGCGCCTCAGCGATCCCGCGCCAGCGCGGCGAGCCGATCAGCCACTCGAACGAGTCCGTTTGGACGTCGAGCAGGCCGGGTACCTCAAGTGGCTCGCGCAGCTTCGCGAAGGAAATTCGTTTTGGTGCTCCGGGAACGGAGTTAGAAGTAGTAGTCGTTTTGCTCTGGCTAGAGACTGCCAAGATGCATCCTTCCAGCACCTAATGCGACTGCCCGGATTCACCCGGAAGGTCGCGATATCTGCATCGGTTCGGCTGGCCTACTCGAGGCCCGGGCCTGTCCCCGACGCACGCGACACGCAAATAGGTCTCTGAGCTGAGATGTCTGAGCTCAGACTTGAGGACCGGCGATGTCAGGTGCAGGTTGAGGTGGGCAGGATGCAGCCAGCGCAACGTCCAACAATAGCGGAGAACGGCGCATTCCTCAACAGCCGCGTGTGGGGCGGGCTGACGCTGGCTGGCGAACTAGCTACCCATGCACACATGCTGGTCAACAGACTGGACCGTTTAGGCCCTTCCGTCAAGGGAAACGCGGTGTTTTGTGTGGAAAAAACCGCTTCAGGCAGCGATGGTGGCGGCTGCCGCCGCGGCGGGCTGAGTTGGCAGGACAATCGCGCCCGTCGGCCCCATAATGATCGGTTGCCCGGCCGTGCCGTAGAGCCCGTATTGCGGGGCGTCCGGCCCCGCTGCCACGTAGAAATCGTTGATCCAGCCGGCCGCCAGGGTGTGCACGGCGGAGGCGTTACCGGGCGCCGACGGCCTGACGAAGATCTGGGCGAAGAAGTCGAAGAACGGGTCGGAACCGATCACGGAGTCGATGTGCGAGCCGTGGACCAGCTCGACGCCGACGAACTGATCCGGACGCGCGGCGATCAGGTTCGTGGTGGTCTGGCCGAAGGCGTTCCACGGTTGCGCTGGTGCGGCGATCTGATAGACGGGAATCCCGTCGAGAGTGGCCAGCAGGCCGGCGAAGTCATCACTGTTGGAGACGCCGTCGAACATCACCACGCCGAGTAGGTGGTTGTCGGCGCCGGGCGGCAGTGAGTTGACGTAGTCACTGCCGGCAGCCACGGCCAGTCCCCCACCAGCGGAATGCCCGGAGAGCGTGAAATCCTCCGGCAGCGTGCCCTGGAAGCCGGCATTGCTGGCGCTGATGGCCAACGCCGCGCGATTCCCGAGGAACAGATCTGCGACCCCCTGCTGCATCGCAGGGTTGTTGATGGTGCAGGTCGGGCACGTCAGCGGCGCGAAGGACGGCAGTGTCGTCGCGACGACGATGCTGTTGGTCTGCTGGGCCAGCGATCGGGCCAACACGGTGTAGAAGGACTTGTTGGCCAGGAATCCGTGCTGCAGATAGATGATCCCGTTGGCCTGGACCGAGCCGTCGGCCTGCGTCGGGAAATACCAGTCCGCGGGGGCGTTGTAGGTGCGGGAGCCGACTTGGATCGTCAGCGTGGTGTTGCCGGTTTTCACGCCGGTCACCCCGTTGGCGGTCGGGGACGTCACCGTGGGGTTGGCGGCCCCCGGTGTCACCGGTGTCACCGTGGCCGAGCTCGGTGGGCCGCCGAAGATCAGCGGCATGATGAGGGCGGTCCACTTCTTCATCAGGTTCTCGATCGGTCCGAGCTGGCTGGCCAGCGGTGTGGGCAGCACCACCGCTGAGGCGTTGCCCATGATGATCGGCTGACCGGCGGTGCCGTAGACGCCGTACTGCGGGGCGTCGGGGCCGGCGCCGACGTAGAAGTCGTTGATCCAGCCGGTGCTCAGGGTGTCGACCGCGGAGGTATTGCCGGGAGGCGAGCGCTTGGTGACGAGCTGGGCGAAGAAGTCGATGACCGGATTGCTGCCCAACATGGCGTCGACGTGTGAGCCGTTGACCAGGACGACACCGTCGAATTGATTGGGCCGCAGCGCCAGCAGCTCATCGGTGGTGGTGCCGAAGGTGTTCCACATCTGCGCCGGTGCCGCGATCTGGTACACGGGAATGTCGAGGGTGTCCAGGCTGGCGATCGCCTGCGGCAGCGTGCCGTTCATGGTGACGCCGTCGTACATCACCACACCGAGCAGATGGTTGACGTCGCCGGGGGCCAAGTCGTCGACGTAGTAGCCGCCGACCGACGACGACCACCCGCCGCCGGCGGAGTGGCCGGCCAGGACGAAGTCCTCCGGCAGCGTGCCCTGATAGCCGGCCTGACTGGCGCTGATATTCAACGCCGAGCGGTCGCCGAGGAACATCGTGGCGGCGGCTTGTTGCATCGGCACCCCGTAGAGGGTGCAGCCACGACAGTTCAGCTGCGGGAACGACGGCAGCGTGGGCGCCACCACGATCGAGTTGGTGTCCTGGGCCAGCTTGGTGGCCAGCGCCGAGTAGAACGACTTATCCGCGAGGAAGCCATGCTGCAGCCAGATGACGCCGTTGGCCTGCACCGAACCGTCGACCTGGGTCGGGAAGTACCAGTCGGCCGGTGCGTTGAAGCCCCCGTTGACCGGGATCGTGAGCGTCGAATGCCCAACCTTGACGCCGGTGACGCCGTTGGTGGCAGGCGGGGTGACCACCGACTGGGCGGACTCCAACGCTGCCCCGGCGGGCTGCGCGGCGGTGCCGGTCGCAGGCACCACCGGAGCCGTCTTCGGCGTCGCGACGCCGAAGACCGATAGCACGCTGGCCAGAACCTTGGCCGGGGTGATCGGGGTGCGCCGGGCGCCGGACTGCTGGGAGGTCGCTGCCTTCGGTGCGGCCGCGGCGGTCGGTTTCGGGCTGGGCGCCCTGGAGACGGCGGCGGATGCGACGCGGTGCCTACTCGCGGCCGCGGCCCGGGCGGAGCTGTTCGGCGCCGATGATTGTGAGGTGGACGTGCCCGAGTGATCGGGGCTGCCGCCGGCATCAGCCGCCGCGACACCACTGCCTGCCAGCAGGGCCGCACCGATACCGGCGAAGACGGCTACCGTCCCCCACCAGATCCGCCGGTCGCGTAGCACTCAGCCTCCTCCTCAGCAATCGCGCAAACGCTATCGGAGTGCGGGGCTGGCCGAACCCGTTTTCAGCGAACAACCTCAAAAGCAGCTAACACCCGCGCATTTGGATGCACGGGTGTCAGCTGACTGCGACAGACGGGGGTTAGTTTGAGTCCTCGCCCGCGAAGGTGTGCGACGGCAGCCGGTGGGTGCCGTCCAGGTCGTCGCGAATGGCTTCCTGGGCAGCCGGGGGCAGGGTGTGCAGGATCTGGCGCACCCGCTCCTGGCGGCGGCGGACGGCGTCGCGTACCGGCATTCCCGGGGTGACCGTCAGCTGCGGGGGCACGCCCACGATCTCCTCGACACCACCGTCGTGGTGACCGGCGTCGACCAAGGCCTGCTCTTCGGCCATCGTCGACTCGTCCTTCTCCTCGGACATACCGATGGGCCCGATGCGGCGGCCGTTGAGGAACTGGCGCACCACCGGCTCATCACTGGTCAACAGCACCTCACGGGGGCCGAACATCACCAGATGCTTGCGGAAGAGCATGCCGATGTTGTCGGGCACCGTACGGGCGATGTTGATGTTGTGCGTCACGATCAGGATCGTGCAGTCGATCTGCGCGTTGATGTCGATGAGCAGCTGGCTCAGATAGGCGGTACGCACTGGGTCCAGGCCCGAGTCGGGCTCGTCGCAGAGGATGATCTTCGGGTCGAGCACCAGCGAGCGTGCCAAGCCTGCGCGCTTGCGCATACCGCCGGAGATCTCACCGGGGAACTTGGTCTCGTCACCGCCCAAGCCCACCAGCTCGAGCTTCTCCATGACGATCTGGCGGATCTCGGATTCCTTCTTCTTCGTGTGCTCACGAAGTGGGAACGCGGTGTTGTCGAACAGGCTCATCGAGCCGAACAGCGCACCGTCCTGGAACATGACACCGAACAGCGTGCGGATCTCGTAGAGCTCCTTGGCCGAGCACTCGATGATGTTGGTGCCGTCGACGATGATCTTGCCCCGCTCCGGGCGCAGCAGACCGATCAGCGACTTCAAAAACACCGACTTACCGGTACCCGACGGGCCCAGCAACACGCTGACCTCACCGGCGGGGACATCGAGGGTTACGTCCTCCCAGATTCGCTGGGAACCGAACGACTTCGTCAACCCCTCGACCTGAATACCAATACCCACGCCAGATCCTTCCGCGCCCACGCAAGTCAGCCATCGCCACGATGGCCTGTGGTTTGAGTCACTGTAGCGCACGCCGATTGGCGCCACTGAGTTTGTGTACCGACTGTGATCGACGATGCCGACACCTCGTCGACACCCCGTTGCCTGCACGGCGCCGGGACAACAAAATCCCCCGCAAGCACGAGTGCCCGCGGGGGATTTCGGTGTCGAAAGACTTACTTGACGGTGACCGATGCGCCGGCGGCCTCGAGCTTGGCCTTGGCGTCTTCGGCGGCCTCCTTGTTGACCTTCTCGAGCAGCGGCTTGGGAGCGCCGTCGACGAGGTCCTTGGCCTCCTTGAGGCCCAGACCGGAGACGATCTCGCGAACGACCTTGATGACGCCGATCTTCTTCTCGCCGGCACCTTCGAGGATGACGTCGAATTCGGACTGCTCCTCAGCGGCCTCGGCCGGGGCGCCGGCGGGGCCGGCGGCCGCAACGGCGACCGGAGCGGCGGCGGTGACGTCGAAGGTCTCTTCGAACTGCTTCACGAACTCAGAGAGCTCCAGCAGGGTCATTTCCTTGAACGCGTCGAGCAGTTCGTCGGTGGACAGCTTTGCCATGGTGATTCCTTATCTCGAAATGTGGGTGGTGGTTGTTTTGGGTCAGGCGGCGGATTCTTCGCCGGCCTTCTTCTCTTGCAGAGCTGCGGCCAGACGGGCGATCTGGGACGCGGGCGCCACGAACAGCGCCGCGGCCTGAGACTGCTTCGCCTTCATCGCGCCGGCCAGCTTGGACAGCAGCACCTCGCGCGACTCGAGATCAGCGATCTTCTCGACGTCGGAGACGGTCAGCGCGCGACCGTCCATGTAGCCGCCCTTGATGACCAGCGCCTTGTTGTCCTTGGCGAATTTCTTGATCGCCTTGGCGGCGTCGACGGGCTCACCTTTGATGAACGCGATGGCGGTCGGTCCGGCGAACAGTTCGTCGAGGCCCTCGATACCGGCCTCGGACGCCGCACGCTTCACCAAGGTGTTCTTGGCGACGGTGTAGGTCGTCTCTTTGCCCAGTGACCTGCGCAGCTCGGCAAGGTTGGACACCGTCAGGCCGCGATACTCGGTGACGACGGTGGCCGTCGCCTCCTTGAAACTCTCGGCGATGTCGGCGACCGCGGTGGCCTTTTCAGCCTTGGCCATGCTTGCCTCCTCGTGATGGTGGGGATGTCCACCAACCGACAGGCGCAAAGGCTCAGAAATCACAAACGCCCCGACACAGACAGGTCGGGGCGCGAAAGCTACCTCGTCCTCCTGCGTGGGCCGCCGGGATAACCCGGACCTTCAACCGATTGCTCGGTGACCGACGGTCTTCGGTGGAACTGAGCAAGAATAGCGTGCGCCCCCGAGATCAGCCAAAACGCGTCGCCAGGGTGGGTCAGCCGCGCAGCAGGGCCGCCGCACCGACCAGCCCGGCCTCGCCGCTCAGCGCCGCGGGCACCACCCGCAGTCCGGATAGGAAGTCCAGCCGGGCGTAGTTGCGCAACTCCGCCCGCAGCGGGTCGAACAACACTGGCCCGGCCTGGGCCACGCCGCCACCGACGACGACGAGGTCCAGATCGCAGACGGCGCCGACCGAAGCGATCATGGCCGCGATCGCGCGCGCTCCGCGGTGAAATGCCCGCACCGCAATGTCATTTCCGGTCGCGGCCGCCTCGGCCAGTTCCTTGGCGTCGGCGCCGGTCCAGCCCTGCGTGCGCGCCCAGGCGGCCAGGTGCGGTCCACTGGCGATGGCCTCGACGCAACCGCGGGCACCGCAGACACACGGCGGCCCGTCGGGATCGACGATGACGTGCCCGACGTGGCCGGCGTTGCCAGTGCGCCCGTGATACGGCGCACCGTCGAGCACCAGCCCGCCGCCGATGCCGGTCGACACCACCATCCCGAGCAGGAACGCCGCGCCTTGTCCGGCTCCGCGCCAGTGCTCCCCCAGCGCCATGCACAGCCCGTCGCCGCCCAGCTGCACAGGCACGCCGGGAACGGCGGCGGCCACCCGGTCGCGAATCGGGAAGTCGCGCCACGCGGGAATGTTGATGGGGCTGGTGGTGCCGCCGGGCAGGTGGATCGGGCCTGCCGAGGAGATACCGACGCCGTCGACCCCGCCACCAGCCTCGGCGAGTGCGTCGGCGATCGTCCGCTGGGCGGCGGCCCACACCTGTTCGGGGTCATCACTCTGCGGGGTGGGCTGGCGGGTCTCGTACTGCAGTACTCCATCGGCGTCGACGAGGCCGGCGGCGATTTTGGTGCCGCCGATGTCGAGGGCGAGCGAGGTGACAGCCATCAGTGTTTGTGGACCCATCAGTGTTTGTGCACATTGTCGGGCTGGCGCGGGTCGCCGGGATGTTCGTAGCCAGGCGCCAGCCACACCAGGTCGGCTCGGCGCTGGTCGAGCCACATTCGGAACCGGCGTCGCCGTGCAGCACCACGAAGATGCGCGACGATCAGCGGCCGCACCACGTCCAGATCCGGCTCGGACGGCAGCCGCCAGCCCGAACCGGTGAAGTGAAGGAACCGGCGCGGGTTGCGTACGTGGAAGTCGAGCACGGTGTCATCGTCGATGTCCACGTCGCTTGTGACGTGTGCGAACACCGCCCGGGCAATCGGCGCGACCAGCACCGCCGCGGCGATACTGCCGATCTCCAATCGCGCCGCCGGGTCGGGCAGCAGGTCGTCCTCGGTGGGTGTGGCCGCAGTGACGGTGACACCCAGCATCTCGGCCTCGTGCACCACCAGTTTTTCGGCGACCACCAACTGGGTGAGCCAGCGCCGCAACTGGCGACCTTCGCTGGTGTGCGGGCGCGGCAGCGCCGCGACTTGCGGTGATGCTCGCAGCACGGACTCGCGGGCGTCGACCTCGCCGACCGCCACGCTCACTCCGGCAACGATGGCCGCGACGGTCATCGGACCGTCACCCCCACGGCCGAGGTGTACAGCAACCGTCCCGCGCAGCCGATCCGGATCAGCGCCCACCACCGGCCGGGCTTCAGCCACGGCGGGGGCTCGATATCGAAGGCGACCTCGACGGTCGACCGGGCACCGACAACCGCGCCGCACGCCGCCGGTCCGATCCACTCCCACGTCCCCCACGGACTGATGAGGTGGGCCTCCAGCGCCAGGTCGGTATGGGCTGCGCTGCCGACAGTGACCGCGAGCCGGGCCCGCTCCCCGGCGGTGACGACGACCTCGGACGGCTCGGTGACCAGCCGTACCAACGGCTGATCCGGCGTACCGACCGAGACCACGCAGACGTCTTCGACGGGTTGCCGCCATGCCGCGGGCACGTCCCCGGTCAAGGTGAGCTGCGCCCGGATCGGGTAGTCGCCGGGCACTGCGTTTGGCGGCACGCTGACGACGATCTCGGCTTCGCGGTGGTGACCGGTGGGCAATTCGAACGACAGCACGCCGGGGTCGACGGTCCAGCCGCGTGGGCCACGCAGCCGCACCTCCCCGGCCAGCGTTGCGTCGCTGCAGTCGCTGGCGGCCGTCATCCGCAGCCGCAGCCGCTCACCGGGTTCGGCGGTGACGGCTTCGGGGTGCAGATGGGCCACGGCAGGTAGGCCGCCGAGCGGGGCTGGGCCGCGGTTGTGCAGCCAGTACCGGGCGTACAGCGGCTGCGCGTTCTCGGCCTCCGGGACCAGGACTGCGCCATCGGCATCGAGCACAGCGTTGACGTCAAGCCGGGCCAGCAGGGTTGCGATCTGGTAGCCGTGCAGCCGCAGCGGCGACTCACCGTTGCCCCGCGCAGTCTCCAGCAGGTCGGCTGACACCACCGCCGAGAGCGCACCGACATCGGAGGAGATACTGATTTCGGTTGTGGCTCCGCGGGTTTCGACCAGCCGGATCGTCACGTCCTCGGGGTCCACCGCGGCGGAGCTTCCCGTGGCAGTCGGATTGCCGCCGATCTTGAGTGCCGCGAGGTTCACCGCACCGGCCGGTTCGATACGCAGCAATGACCCATCGGGGGCCAGCGCACCGCCCGTTTCGCCGACCACGACGCATACCATCGGATGGCTGAATTCCGCACTACGGGATGGCATTTCAACATCGCGCCAGTCGCCTTGCCCCGATACCAGTGCGAAGTCGAAGGTGTGCGTCCAGTGCTGCTGCTGAAAGTTTGAGCCGTCCGGCGTCTTGCGTTGCGGTGGATCGATCCACACGCCCGACGGCCAGCCGGTGCACGAACGCATCAGCGAGCTGTGCAGCGTCTGATCGGGTTCGACGGCGAAGCCTGGGACGCCGCGGTTGAGCAGGGCGACGGTGTGCGATTCGAACTCGCCTATGCCTGACGGTGCGTCCTGGGTGACGTCGATCTGCGCGTCCTCGAGGTCGTCAACGACGGCGGCGACCGCCTCGGCGAGCCCGTCGGCCCGGTGGCCGGCGACGATGAGCACGGGTAGGGCGAGGACGTCACGCAGATCGGCGTCGGGCTGCCATACCTCGGTCAGCGGGCGGCTGGCGGGCACCCACACCCGCGCCTGCCCGGTGGCGGCGAGCTGGCGGTGCAGTTCTGCGGTGTAGGCGTGGTCGGCGGCTGCCAGAACCGCGGCGGTGAAGGCGTTGTCGTCGGGGCCGCCCAACGCAATTCGGGCGTCGGGCAGGTTGGAGTCGACGTCGAGATGGCCGTAGCGCGGGTGCTCCGCGCTGCCGCAGGTCGCGGTCACCCCGGCCCGCACCAGCGCCACCATCAATTCACGGGCACTGCCGGTGTCCTCGCCTGGCCCTACCACCTCGGCGACCGACACCGCCCGTGCGGCCGGCCCGACCTGGATCCGGGCCGCCGAGGACAACCCGAACCAGCCGTGCGCCGGATTGTCCAGTGTCCATGGGTGTTCGGCGGAATCGACTGCGCGATCCTCGCCCGAGGCATGGTCGTGCAGCAGTCCGAACCCACGTCCGATGACGGCGTCGCCGACCTCGCTGACCGGCAGCGCACCGGGGATCGGGCAGGGCCAGCGCAGCCGCACCAGCCGATCGGCGCCGGTGAACTCGTCGATGGTGGTGCTGGTGTCCACCCGGTCGATGCCGTGCCACAGGGTCAGTACCTGGGTGTAGCGCAGCAGCTCACCGATGTGGCCGTTCACGACCAGCCGCTCGCCCAGCGGGCTGTGGAAGGCCTGAACCGAATCCGCTTGCACCGCACTCGAACACGTCACCGGCCCGGTCGGCAGCAGATGCCACGGCCCCTCCCCTGCTTTCGGGTGGGCCGGATATTCGTCGTAGACGGCCAGCTCGTTGCCCGCCCGGCCGTCCGCGATCAGCTCACGATCGACCGACAATTCGACCAACGAGTCCACCGCACCGCCGCGCGCGGGGTCGACCCGCAGCCGGTGGTACTCGTTGGCGATCGCAGTCCCGTCGACCGCAAGCCACCCGGTTGCGCCATCGGCCGCCACCAGCCGGTAGTTGCGCCACCCCAACGAGTCGACGCCCTCGGCACGCCAGCTCACCAGGTGGCCGTCGTCGGATACCACCGCGGGGCTCGTCACACCGGCAGCGTCCACCACCGACACGCCATGGCCAATCGGCTCAACCAACGTCGCGGTCACAATGTCGGTTCTCTTGTGCGCCAACGGGTTCCACACCACCACCGATTCCGGGCCGGCGGCCGCGGCCTGCGACAGCAGGTGCAGTGCTCCTGACCGCGCAGCCGAGCCGATCTCCCACGCGTCGCGCCAACTCGTCAACAAGTCGAGGTACACCTGATCGGACTCCGATCCGGTGATGCCGTCATGGTGAGCGCCGTACGCCAGCTGAACCCACGCCTTGGCCAGCGCTGCCTCCGGATAGTGCGCGCCCGTGAGCAACGACGCGAACACCGCGAACCGTTCGGCGCCCAGCACCGCGTCCTCGGCAGCGCGGTTGGCCTGCTTGGTGTCGATATAGGAGACGTCCTTGCCGGTGTAAATCGGGTTCATGTCGCGGGTCTGGGGCGAGGGCGCCACCCCACGCTGCGCCGTTTCGGCGCGCACGGCGGTGAAGAACTCCGACGGCAGCGCGCAGACGAACCGCGGCCAGCTGTACCGGGCGTTCCAGTCGCGGTGGATCTCGGTGACCCAGGCGTTGGGCGGGGTGTAGTCAGTGCCGACCGGCAGCAGCACGTTGCGGGTCAGCGCCACCGATTTCAGATCCGCGAACAGCTGATAGGTGGCCTGCTCGGCTTCTTCCAGCGACGCCGCGGAATCCATCCACCAGCCGGCCGAGTAGTGCGCCGGCATGTAGTGGGTCAGCAGGCCCAGCCCCGAGGGCGCGATCCACTCGAACTCGCTGCGGAACTGCATGCGCTTCGGGTCACCGTTGTCGGCCATCGGTCCCCACTGGTGGTGCGGCCCGCGGGCCCACGAGCTCGACGTCAGCCCGGCATCGGCGGCCATCCCCGGGAACTGCGGGTCGTGGCCGAACACATCGAGCTGCCAGGCGGTGGCGGGATCGGCACCCAAGACGTCGCGCTGATAGCCGACGCCGTGCACGAAGTTGCGGATCGCGGTCTCCGCACCGACCAGGTTGGTGTTGGGCTCGTTGTAGGTTCCGCCCATCACCTCCACACGGCCGTCGGCGATGAACCGCCGCAGATCGGCGCGATCCTCCGGGTGGGTGTCGAAATAGGGCTTGAGGTAGTCGACTTCGGCGAGCACGAACTTGTAATCCGCGTCGCGGCGGGCCATTTCGAGGTGAGCCGCCACCAACGCAAACCCGTTGGTCTGCCGGGCCCGACCGGGCGGCTGCTCGGTCCACAGGCTGGTGTAGGCGCCCTGGGTGTTCCACCACACCGGGTCGTAATGGAAGTGGCTGATCATGTACATCGTCCAGCCCGGCTCGGCGACGACGAACTCGAACGGAAAGTCCGCACCGACGCGGGCCGTCCGCCGCTGGCCGGGCACCGCATGCTCGACGCGCACCGGGATCTCGGCGACCCCGTCACCGGGCGTCAGCGCAACGTCGTCCGACTGCAGCCCGTCACCGATGACCCGCGCGGTGTCCGTTCCGTCGGCCCCGCTGTATCCGATTCGGACCACCTGCAGCGGCGCATCGGGCGGACCGACGAACAGCTCCGTCGATTCCGCGGAGGTAACCCGCACGCCCAGCAATGTACGGGCCCGCCATCCCTCAGCGGAGCGACACGTCGATCACGAGCGGGCGATGATCGGAGATCGGCAGAACCGGTGTGGACACGTCGGTGGCCACCAAGCCGTCATGGTCGGTGAGGATGTGGTCGAGCTGCCGGTCCGGACATTGCAGCGGAAAGGTCGGCGCGGTGGCCAGCGAGTGCAGCCCGGTCCGCCGGACCCGAGCAGACGACGACATGTTCAGGTCCCCCATCAGCACCCGCGGCCCCGGCAGGCCGCGCAGGTCTCGGATGAGCCGCCTGAGTTGGACGTGGTTCCAGCCGGGCACGAAGGACAGATGGGTGTTGGCCACCGTCATCACTCCGAGCGGGGTGTCGAGCTGGGCGACCATCGCCGCTCGAGGCTCCTCGTTGACGATCTGCACCCGGTTGGGGCCGGGCAGGTACATCGGGAAGCGCACCGGAATCCGCGGCAGCCGCAGCACCTGCCACGACATCGCCGGATACCGCGACAGCAGCGCAATGCCGTAGGCAGCGGTGCCAGGTTGCTCGCTGCCGGTGGCGGCCATCCAGGTGGCGCCGGGGGTGCCGGAGATGGCGGCGACGAACCGGTGCGAGACGGCGCCCATCGCGGCGGCGGCAATAGCGGTCAGATCGGCCAGCGATGAGCGCGGCTGATCGATATCGACCTCCTGCAGGGCCAGCACATCGGGGTCAAGGCGACGGATGCACGCCGACAATCGCTCAAGGCTGACCTGGCCATCGTCCAGGCTGCGCCCGTGCAAAATGTTGAACGTTGCGAACCGCATGCGTACCTAAGTACCCGTACCTGCCCGAATTAACGGCCGGGTCGGCGCATCACCGCCTGACCGCGGCAGCCAACAGCGCCGACATCGCGAGCGCACCTTCGGCGACCTCGCCTGGCTCCAGAACCTCGAAGGCGACGCCGGGCATGGCCAGATACAACACCAGTGCCTGGGGGTCATCAGCCCCGGTGACGACGACACAGGTGCTGGGGCCGTCGTCCTCGATCGTCACCGATGTCGGTGAGAAATGGCTGGCCATAACAGCTTTGGTTGCTTGATAGCGGGCCTTGGCGACGTAGCGGTAGGGCGACGTGGTGATGGCGTGCCCGACGTAGGTGGCGGCGTCGGGCGCGGACCGGGCCGTGAAGGTGGTTCCCCTCGCCCGCACTTGCGCCATCCGGTCCAGCCGCAGGCTGCGCCAGTCCTCCCGGTCCCGGTCGTAGGCCAGCAGGTACCACCGGCGCCCGGTGGTGACCAGTTGATAGGGCTCGAGGCGGCGGCTGCTCGGCGACCCGGCCCGATCGACGTAGTTCAGGTCGACGTGCTCGCGGTCGCGGCAGGCCCGCGCCAGCGTCATCAGGACCTCGGGATCCACCGGCGACCGCGCCTCGGGTGTCAGCGTGACCGTGGAGTCGTGCACGGCGGCGACCTGCGAGCGCAACCGGGCGGGCAGCACCTGGTCCAGTTTGGTCAGGGCGCGTAGCGCGGCCTCGCCGACGCCGGCGACGCTGCCCCCGGCGGCCAGCCGCAGGCATACGGCCATCGCGACGGCCTCGTCGGCGTCGAGCAGCAGTGGCGGCAGCGCAGCACCGGCGCCGAGCTGATAGCCGCCACCGTGACCGGTGCTGGCGTGGACGGGGTAACCGAGCTCACGGAGCCGTTCGACGTCGCGGCGCACGCTGCGGGTGGTGACGCCGAGCCGTTCGGACAGCTCCTCGCCCGACCACACCCGCCTCGATTGCAAGAGGCCGAGCAGCTGCAGCACCCGGCTCGTCGTCTGCGACATGACTCCAGTGTCGCGCACTCTGCGGACAGAAACTGTCCGCAAGTCATGCAAACCTAGGGATATGACCTGGACAACCCAGCTCGCCGACCAGCTCGACTGGCATTGGCGCAACGCACTGCGGCCCCGCTTGGGCGGCCTGTCCGACGACGAGTACTTCTGGGAGCCGGTAACGGGGTGTTGGACCGTGCACCAGCAGGGCGGTGGCATCGATTTCGCCTACCCAGCCCCCCAGCCGGAGCCCTTCACCACGATCGCCTGGCGGTTGGCCCACGTCATCGTCGGGGTGCTGGCCATGCGCAACCACTCCCATTTCGGCGGCCCGCCCGCCGACTACCAGAGCTGGCCCTATGCCACCGACGCCGACACCGCACTGGCCCAACTCGACGAGGCCTACGAACGCTGGAACACCGGAGTGCGGACCCTGTCCGACGATGATCTCGCCCGGCCGTGCGGGCCGGCGGAAGGACCGTACGCCGACTACGCATTCTCCGAATTGATCCTGCACATCAACCGTGAGGTCATCCATCACGGTGCCGAAATCGCTTGTCTGCGTGACCTATACGTCCACACTCACAAGAATTGAAGGGAACACCCATGCCCACCCTCGCCCCACCCGTCCGCGACGAGCGGCACGCCCTGCGCGAGTTCCTCGCCTATCAGCAGAGTGCATTCGTCGCTGTCGCCTACGGGTTGACCGACGACCAGGCCCGGTCCACCCCGACGGTCAGTGCGCTGTCGATCGGCGGGCTGATCAAACACGTGACCGGGGTGCAGCGCTCCTGGATGGAGCGGGTCGCCGCGGCACCCCACGAACCGCCTACCGATGACCGCCCGTTCGAGGAGCGGGCCGCGGAATACCAGGACGACCACGTGATGCGATCGGACGAGACATTGGCAAAGCTTCTGGACGCGTTGACCAGGCAAAACGCGGATTCTCTCCGGCTGGTCGAGACCGTCGATCTGGACGCTGCGGTGCCGGTGCCACGCGATGCGCCGTGGTTTCCACGCGACGTCGCAGCGTGGTCGGTGCGATGGGTGTTCGAACACCTGCTCACCGAGCTTGCCCGGCACTCCGGCCATGCCGACATCATCCGCGAAACCATAGATGGCGCAACGATGTACGAGCTTGTCGCGGCGGCCGATGGCATGGAGCCACAGCCGTGGCTGACGCCGTGGCGACCTAAAGCGTGAGGTAAACCGCTTTGTGACGGACGTCGCTGCGCGACTGGAAAATTGGTGGTACTCATTGCGGGTTTGGCACACTTCAAGAATGAATTCGACCAAACACCGCGAAGTAGCCAAGCTCGATCGCGTCCCGTTGCCGGTCGAGGCCGCCCGTATGGGCACGACAGGCTGGCAGCTGACCCGCACCGGGGCCCGCGTGCTCGGCACGCTGCCCGGCCGTGGACGCTGGCAGGACAAGGTCATCAAGCAGATTCCGCAGGCCTTCGCCGACCTCGGACCCACCTACGTCAAATTCGGCCAGATCATTGCGTCCAGCCCGGGCGCGTTCGGCGAAGGGTTGAGCCGGGAGTTCCGCGGCCTGCTCGATGCGGTACCGCCCGCTGACACCGGCGAGGTGCACAAACTGCTGAAGCAGGAACTCGGCGGGGACCCGGCCGATCTTTTCGCCTCGTTCGACGAGGAGCCGTTCGCCTCGGCCTCGATCGCGCAGGTGCATTTCGCCACCCTGCATACCGGTGAGGACGTCGTCGTCAAGATCCAGCGGCCAGGTATCCGCCGCCGGGTGGCCGCCGACCTGCAGATTCTGAAGCGCTTCGCCCAGCTCGTCGAGCTGGCCAAGCTGGGCCGACGACTGTCCGCCCAGGACGTGGTCGCCGACTTCTCCGACAACCTCGCCGAAGAGCTCGACTTCCGCCTCGAGGCGCAGTCGATGGAGGCGTGGGTCTCGGGTCTGCACGGGTCACCGCTGGGCCGCAACATCCGGGTGCCACAGGTGCACTGGAAGTTCACCAGCGAGCGGGTGCTGACCATGGAGCGGGTGCAAGGCGTGCGCATCGACGACGCCAAAGCGATCCGGACGAAGGGTTTCGACGGCACCGACCTGGTGAAAGCGCTGTTGTTCTCCACCTTCGAGGGTGGCCTGCGCCACGGCCTGTTCCACGGCGACCTGCACGCCGGGAACCTGCTGGTCGATGACGAGGGTCGCATCGTGTTCCTGGACTTCGGCATCATGGGCCGCATCGACCCCCGCACCCGATGGCTGCTGCGCGAGCTGGTCTACGCGCTGCTGGTCAAGAAGGACCACGCCGCCGCGGGCAAGATCGTGGTGCTGCTGGGCGCGGTGGGCAACACCAAGCCCGAGCAGGAGGCCGCCAAGGATCTCGAGGCTTTTGCCGCCCCGCTGACGCTGAAGACGCTCGGGGACATGTCGTACGCCGATATCGGCAAACAGCTCTCCACGCTGGCCGATGCCTACGACGTCAAGCTGCCGCGCGAGCTGGTGCTGATCGGCAAACAATTTCTCTACGTCGAGCGCTACATGAAATTGCTGGCGCCCAAGTGGCAGATGATGAGCGACCCGCAGTTCTCCGGGTATTTCGCCAATTTCATGGTCGAGGTCAGCCGCGAGCACCAGAGCGACGTCGAGGTCTGATGATGGAGATGCGCACCGGCACGGCCCCGCTAGCCGAGGATCTCGAGATCTACTTCGAGGACATGGGCAACCCCGGCGATCCGCCGATTTTGCTCGTGATGGGGCTGGGTGCCCAACTTCTGTTGTGGCGCAACGGTTTCTGCGAGAAGCTCGTCGACCAAGGCTATCGCGTCATCCGCTACGACAACCGTGACGTGGGGTTATCCTCCAAACTGCACGGCCAGCGCGCCGGCGGAGGGCTGGTACCCAACCTGGTGCGTTCCTACCTCGGGCGCCCCAGCCCGTCGGTCTACACGCTGGAGGACATGGCCGACGACGCCGCGGCGCTGCTCGATCATCTCGGTCTCGACCGCGCACATGTGGTCGGCGCGTCGATGGGCGGGATGATCGCGCAGGTCTTCGCGGCACGGCACAGCCGCCGGACGAACGCATTGGGAATCATCTTCTCGTCCAACAACTCTGCGCTGTTGCCGCCCCCGGCGCCGCGAGCGCTGCTGTCACTGATCACCGGCCCGTCGCCCAACTCGCCGCGCGAGGTGATCATCGAAAACTCGATCCGGGTAGGCAAGATCATCGGCAGCCCCGGCTATCCGGTTTCCGAGGAGAAGGCCCGTGCCGACGCCATCGAGGCCTACGAGCGGGCGCACTACCCACAGGGCATCGCGCGGCACTTCGGCGCTGTGCTCGGCAGCGGCAGCCTGAAGCGCTACGACCGGCAGATCAGCGCACCGACCGTGGTCATCCACGGCCGCGCCGACAAACTGATGCGCCCATCGGGCGGACGGTCCATCGCGTCGTCCATTCCTAATGCGCGACTCGTCCTGTTCGACGGCATGGCACACGACCTGCCCGAGGCGTTGTGGGACGAGATCGTTGGCGAGCTCAAAACCACATTTGCCGAGGTCAGCTAGCTAATTACGGTGCGCTGCGGGCTCGTCGACGCGCAGAAAGCCGCGCTAGCATCGGTTGTGCACAAGCGGTGATCGCAGGTCCCAATCCCGGGGGGATACGTGGTTTCTGCCTCACGCAGTCACATGCGAAAGGCACAACGTCATGGCCAAACGGCTCCAGCCTCATTTCGAGGACGTACAAGCCCACTACGACTTGTCCGACGAGTTCTTCCGACTCTTCCTCGATCCGACCCAGACGTACAGCTGCGCGTACTTCGAACGCGACGACATGACGCTGCAGGAGGCCCAACTCGCCAAGGTCGACCTCGCGCTCGGCAAGTTGGGCCTGCAGCCGGGGATGACCTTGTTGGACGTCGGCTGCGGATGGGGCGCCACCATGTTGCGCGCCCTGGAGAAGTACGACGTCAACGTCATCGGGCTGACATTGTCGAAAAACCAGCGTGACCACGTCGAACAGATCTTCGCCGAGTCGGACAGCCCCCGGCACAAGCGCATCGAACTCGAAGGCTGGGAGCAGTTCGACGAGCCCGTCGATCGGATCGTATCGATCGGCGCCTTCGAACATTTCGGCTTCGATCGCTACGACGACTTCTTCGCGATGGCTTACCGGGTCTTGCCCGCCGACGGGGTGATGCTGCTGCACACCATCACGTCGTTCACGGTTGACCAGATGGTCGAAAAGGGGATTCCGCTGACGTTCGAGGCGGCGCGGTTCGCGAAGTTCATGCTCACCGAGATCTTCCCTGGCGGCCGGCTGCCGTCGGCGGAGAAGGTCGAGGACCATTCGGGCCGGGCCGGCTTCACGTTGACACGTGTCCAGTCGTTGCAACCGCACTACGCACGCACGCTGGATTGTTGGGCCGCGGCGCTGGAAGCCAACCGCGACAAGGCGATCGAGGTGCAGTCCGAGGAGGTCTATGAGCGGTACATGAAGTACCTCACTGGATGCGCGCGTGGGTTCCGGTCTGGAATCATCGACGTCGATCAGTTCACGCTCGAGAAGCAACCCAAGGACACGCACGGTTAACGCACAGTTTGACGGCCGTTCCGGTGGGGCGAGACGGTATGGTCCAGATCACATGGTGCATACTGGCGCGCAGACCCACTCGCGGGGGCGGTGGTCTAGTTCGATGAGAAAATCAGGAAGGCTTAACACTCATGCCCGAGGCAACCGAAACCAAGGACATGCGGCCACATTTCGAAGACATCCAGGCGCATTACGACCTCTCGGATGACTTCTTCGGGTTGTTCCAAGACCCGACCCGCAAATACAGCTGCGCGTACTTCACCGGGCCCGATGTCACGCTGTCGGAAGCACAGATCGCCGACGTCGACCTCAATCTCGACCAGCTGGACCTCAAGCCCGGCATGACCCTGCTGGAGATCGGCTGCGGTTGGGGCCTGACGATGCAGCGGGCGATGGAGAAGTACGACGTCAACGTCATCGGACTGACGTTGTCGAAGAACCAGAAGGCCTACTGCGATCAGCTTTTGGCGAAGGTCGACAGCGATCGAACGTTCGACGTGCGACTGAATGGCTGGGAGCAATTCCACTCCCCGGTCGACCGGATCGTCTCCATCGAGGCGTTCGAGCACTTCGGGTTCGAGCGCTATGACGACTTCTTCAAGAACTGCTTCGACATCCTGCCCGACGACGGCCGGATGACGATCCAGAGCAGCGTCGGTTACCACCCGTTCGATCTGGCCGACCGCGGCAAGAAGCTGACGTTCGATCTGGCCCGCTTCGTCAAGTTCATGATCACCGAGATCTTCCCGGGTGGGCGCATCCCCTCCACCCAGATGATGGTTGACCACGGCGAGAAGGCCGGCTTCGTGGTGCCGCAGGCGCTGTCGCTGCGCAACCACTACATCAAGACGCTG
Organism: Mycobacterium sp. RTGN5; assembly: GCF_033804465.1. NCBI lineage: Bacteria > Bacillati > Actinomycetota > Actinomycetes > Mycobacteriales > Mycobacteriaceae > Mycobacterium > Mycobacterium sp. RTGN5. The sequence goes on along the minus strand of NZ_JAPZLA010000003.1, from coordinate 190,511 downwards.
GGGTTGTGGGCCGCCGCACTGGAGCAGCACAAGGACGAGGCCATCGCGGCCACCGACGAGGTGAACTACAACCGCTACATGAAGTACCTGAAGGGGTGTCAGTTCTACTTCATCGACGAGACCATCGATGTCAGCCTGGTGACCTACCTCAAGCCGGGCGCGACCGCCTGATCCGCGCGAGCAGACGCAGAGTCCCCCGCCACGTGAAAGCGTGCGGGGGATTTTGCGTCTGGTGGGCCATGTCGGATTCCGCGGGCGCCGTTCGTCAGACAGGTAGAGAGTGAAACCAGCGGGGTTCCACTCCCCCACCCTGGAGGACATCGCCATGTATTACTTCGCACTGCTCCAAGGCAAACAGCGCGATCTGACCGCCGACGAGGCGGGCCGCGAGATGGCTGCCTACGCCGATTTCCACGCCCGCGAGGCGGCGGCGATTCGCGCCGGTGACGCACTCGGCTCGGCCGCCGAGGCGGTGCAGATCACCGGTGGCCCGGACGCGCCGGTCGTCACCGACGGCCCGTACGCCGAAGGCGCCGAGATAGCCGGCGGCTACTACGTGTTCGAGGCGGAGAATCTCGACGACGCGCTGCAGCTGGCCCGGCAGGTGCCGGCCGCCCAGTACGGGTCGGTCGAGGTGTGGCCGATCGTGTTCTATAACCCGCTCGACCGACCCACCACTGATTCGGACTGGTTGGCGCTGCTGCTCGAACCGGCCGATGGCGTGAACGTCCCCGGTGGTCCCGAATGGGAGCAGGGATTGGCCAAGCATGCCGAGTTCGGCGAGGCGGCGGGGTCGCACATCCTCGGCGGGGCGCCGCTGCATCCGCCGTCGACGGCGACAACCGTGCGCGTGCGCGACGGCGAGATGGTGTTGACCGACGGCCCGTACGCCGAGGGCGCTGAAGTCGCCAACGGCTACTACATCCTGTCGGCGGCCGACCGCGACGAAGCGACGAAGCTCGCCTCGATGATCCCGGCGTCGGTGATCCACCTGCGCCGGCTGGCGGGCGTGTCCGGGCTGTAGATGCGTTCCCTGGACGGCGTCTTCCGGCGAGAGTGGGGTCCCGCGGTAGCCGCGCTCGCGCGATGGTCGGGTGATCTGGATATCGCCGAGGATGCCGTCCAGGAAGCGTGCGCCGAGGCGCTGCGCACCTGGTCTCGAGATGGCGTGCCCGACAACCCGGGCGGATGGCTGGTAGCGGTGGCCCGTAACCGGGCCAGGGATCGGTTGCGCCGCGAATCCAGCCGTCCGGGAAAGGAATTGGCTGCGATGCAGGGCGACGAATCAGCCGACGGCCAAGCCGTGCACCGGGTCCGCGACGACGAGCTGCGGATGATGTTCACCTGCGCGCACCCGGCGCTGGAGCGCCTTTCCCAGCTCGCGCTGACATTGCGGCTGGTATCGGGCCTGACGGTGCCGGAGATCGCGCGGGCGTTACTGGTGAGCGAAGCGGCCGTGGGCCAGCGGATCACCCGGGCCAAAAACAAGATCCGCCAAGCGAATATCCCGCTTCGGGTGCCACCGTCGGAGCTGCTTACAGAGCGCACTCCGCATGTCCTGTCGTGCATCTACTCGGTGTTCACCGAGGGGTACTGGTCGACGGCCGGCCCGTCAGCGATCCGCGACGAGCTGTGCGACGAGGGGGTGCGGCTGGCCGGGGAATTGCGCGCGCTGATGCCTGGGGAATTGGAGGCCCATGCGTTGCATGCTCTTGTGCTGCTGCATGATTCACGTCGATCGACGCGAATCGATGCAGTCGGCGCGTTGGTACCACTGGAGGAACAGGACCGAATCCGGTGGGATCGGGGCAGGGTGTCACGCGGACTCGACGCGCTGCGCCGCGCCCACGGGTCGACCGGGCCGTATCTGCCGCAGGCGGTGATCGCGGCCGCGCACGCGACGGCGCCGAGCTGGGAGCAGACGGACTGGGTCACGATCTGCCGGGCCTACGACATCCTTGTGCGGTTGACCGATTCGCCGGTGGTACGGGCGAACCGAGCGCTCGCAGTCGGTTTTCGCGACGGACCGGAAGCCGGCCTGGTGGCACTGGACGGGGTTGCGCACGACCCGCGGCTGGTTCGCTCCAATCTGGTGCCGACGGTGCGCGCCGATCTGTTGCGCCGGGCCGGCCGACACCGCGAGGCGGTCTCTTGGTATCGGAAGGCGATGGAACTCAACGGCTCTGAACCCGGGCGGGTATTTCTCCGTCGGCGAATAGCCGAATGCGGAGGCTGACCGCGAGTTAGTCTCGGGCTCATGCTTGTTGGCCGGCTCGCTGATCCGAATTGCACACTTGGCACCGATCCTCGATCCGATCCGCGGATGGTGGCGGCATTCGCCCCGCTCGGCCTGGCCGACCCCCTTCCCGATGCTCCGTTCACCGTCGACTCACCGTTGGCGGATCGGTTGGCATATGCCGCGGCCGCCGAGCAAGCCGTCGGCGGAGTGCTCGGCTCGTTCGCATCCGCCACCCTGGCCCCCGCCGGCGTCACGACGACCACCGTGACGATTCCCGGAGCCGACGGCAACGAGGTGACACTGTTCGTCAGCCGCCCGGACCGGGCCGACGGCCCGCTGCCGGCGATCGTGCATTTCCACGGCGGGGCGATGGCAATCGCCAGTGCCGACGATGCCGGCTACCGGTACTTGCGGGAGAGCCTGGCGGTCACCGGCCTGGTGACAGTGGGGGTGGAGTTCCGTAACTCAGGTGGCCGGCTCGGCCCCCACCCCTACCCAGCCGGGTTGAACGATTGCGCGGCGGCCACCCGGTGGGTGCATGCCAACCGCGCCGATCTCGGCGTGAGCCACTTGATCGTCGCCGGTGAGTCCGGCGGCGGGAACCTCACCCTGACCGTCACACACAGGGCCAAACGCGAGGGGTGGCTCGCCGAGATCGCCGGGGCGTACGCCCAGTGCCCGTACATCTCCAACCGCTGGCTGGACTATCCGGATGAGCTGCCGTCGTTGCGGGAGAACGACGGCTACTTCATCAGTTGCCAGCAAGCCGCGTTGCTGGGCTCGATCTACGACCCGGGCAACACGCATGCTGGCGATCCCACCTGCTGGGCCGGGGTGGCCAGCCACGAAGACCTGGTCGGCCTGCCGCCACACGTGATCTCGGTGAACGAGCTCGATCCCCTGCGGGACGAGGGCCTGGCGTACTACCGCCGACTGCTCGCCGCGGGAGTTCCCGCGGCAGGGCGCATCGTGGTCGGCACCTGCCACGGCGGAGACCTGCTGTTCCCCACGCTGATGCCGGATGTTTTCGCGGCCTCGGTGCGTGACATCAGCGGCTTCGCGCACTTCGTGGGCCGTTAACAGCCAGTAAACGCCCTGCACCCGGGCGCAGATCGGCTTGGCGCAGACCGGGACCTTGTCGATCGCAACGTTCGTAGGCCCGCGGGCAAAGAAAAACATCCACTAATCAGCACCATTCCGGTTGACAGCCGGTACCAGCTCTGCAACTATTTACACAACCCGTATGGGACAAAGACCACAAATTTTGGGGGGTAGTTATGTCGGTCATTGCTACGAAGCTTCAGGCCACTGCTGGTGCTGCGATCATCGCCACCGCAGCGGTGATGACGCCGGCAATCGCGCACGCAGCGCCAAGTCTGGCGCCATTCGCTCAAGGACTGGGCGAAGAGGCCCAGGGCCTCGTCAGTCCGGTCATCATCGTCGCTCCCAGCAGCAACGACACTGGCACGGTCGCCACGCCCGGTTCCAACAAGAAGGTGACGGCCAACGCCACGCCTCCTGCGCAGGTCATCCAGGTCTTCATCTCCGGGTTTGTTGATGCAGCCCGGAATGCCATCCAGGCCGGCGTCCAGTATTTCGGCACCTTCGTCTATGGCGGTCTCGCGTTCACCGGCCTGGCGTTCGGACTCGCGGGTCAGATCCTTCCCGGCCCGATCGGTGACGCCTTCACGAACGTCGGCGCCGGATTCGACAACGCCGCCTGGAATGTCGCCAAGGCTATCAAGATCGGCCCGTACTCCACCTCCTCCTAACCAATCTCCGAAAACGACTCGTCAGTTGTTGTCCAACGGCAGCTGGCGAGTCGTTTCATATTGGCCAGCTGTCGCGGCTGCTCTGCTAGTGCAGACCGCACCGGAGCATGGGGAACTAACTGAGTGAGATTCTTTTCGCGACGACGGTTCAACGACGACCCCGACGATGACGATGCAACTCTGACCGACGAAGACAATAACGAGGACCAGCGCTGGTTCCAGCGTCGCGCGGTTGTGTGGACCGCGCTTGCGGTGCTCGCCGTTGTCATTGTGTTCGGAGGTTGGCTCGGCTTGCGAGCGCAGGCGGCGAAGTCGGGCCTTGAGCAGGCCCGTAGCAGTGCACAGCAGTCTAAAGACGCGCTGCTGCAGGGAAATACCAAGGATGCATCGCGCTTTGCGGCTGATGCGCAATCTCATGCGCAGGCCGCCAGCGACGCGACCCACTCCCTGCCGTGGAACATCGTCTCCGTCGTGCCGTGGGTGGGCAGCCCCTTCAGAACCGGTCAACAGATAGCGGACGTGGTGCTCGGCCTGGCGGCCGACGTGTTGAAACCCGTCGCAGATGCCGGCACAACCGTCGCGCCGGACCAGCTGCTCGCCAATGGCCGGCTCGACGTGACGGCACTGCGCAAGGAAGAACCAACACTGAGCAAGATCGCGGCAGACGCGGCTCGCCTGAACACCGCCGCGCAGGCCATATCAGAACCGGGGTACATCTCGGCTATCAGCGGAGCCCGATCACAACTCCAGGCGCAAGCATCTGAACTCGCGCAGATATTGGGCAATACGGCCCTCGCTGCCCAGTTGGCGCCGTCAATGATGGGCGCCGATGGCCCGCGCACTTATTTCATGGGTTTCCAGACCAACGCCGAAGCCCGAGGTACCGGTGGGTTGCTCGGAGGGTTCGGGATCCTCCGGTTCGACGACGGTAAGCCCAGCGTCGACACCTTGGGGCCGAACACCGAACTCAGCAAGTCGTTCACCCCTTTCTCGCTCAACCCGGAATTCGATGAGCAATACGGGTTCACTAATCCCACCACCGATTTTCGTAACAGCAATCAAAGCTCGCATTTTCCCTACGCGGCCCAAATTTGGAAGTCGATGTGGGCACAACAGTCAGGAATGAATGTCGACGGCGTCATCTCCATCGATCCGATCGCTCTGAGCTACATTCTCGGCGCTACCGGCCCTGTGACGATGCCCGATGGCGAAACCGTCACGAAGGACAATGTCGTCGAGCTGACCGAGTCGACCGTCTATAGCCGATTTCCTGATCCCAATGATCAAAGTGGGCGAAAGCAATACCTACAGGGAATTGCGACCGAGGTTGTCAAGAAGATCACCCAGCCGGTGGAATCGCCGCGCAAGCTGCTCAACGCCTTGGGGCGCGCCGTCAGTGAGCGCCGAATCGCGGTGTGGAGCTCATCGCCGGCGGATCAGGCGCTCTTGGAGCAGACCCCGCTGGCTCACGTGATTCCCGACGATCCAGCGCCATACGCCGCGGTCATCGTCAACAATCTCGGCGGCAACAAAATGGACTACTACCTTGATCGGCAGATCGAATACGTAGCCGACGGCTGCGATGGCGACAAGCGCACGTCAACCGTGACGATCCGGCTGACCAACACACTCAAGGACGTGGCCGGATTACCGGACTACGTCGCCGGGCGGCTGGGTTTCTTTCCCGAGATTGCAGGGGATATTCCCAGGGGCACAATGCTCGCCTCAGTCCGACTTCTGACAACCAAGGGTGCGGACGTGATCAGCGTCCTCGCCAACGGCAAGAGGACCCGTGTGTTCGGATCGACGGAACGCGGGCACCCGAGCTTCGAGTCTCAAGTCGCCATACCACCCGGGCAGACAGTCGAATTGATCTTCCGGCTCACCGAGCCGACCGCTCCCGGAGCGGCACGCGTTCCGATACAACCGCTGGCCGACGATGTCGTTCCCAAGGTATCGGTGCCCGCGTGCACTCGATAGGCTGCAGAATAGGCAGTACCGATCACTGTGCTGATGTCTCGCTTCGTCTGCCGCGAGTCCAGCCCGTAGCGATGGAAGCCCAGTTTCCGCGGGGTTGTAGCGGGCATTGGGGTCTTGTGCAGACCAAGGCCGCAGTAAGGGGGGCACGTTGAAACTTCAGGACTTCGCGAAATTGCTGCGGACCCGCTGGATCACCGTCTGCGTGACAACGCTCGTAGCGGTCCTGGGTGCGCTCGCGTACACCTTTGCGACAACGCCGCTCTACGAGGCCTCGACGCGACTGTTCGTGTCGACATCTTCGAACTCATCGCTAAGCGATCTGTACCAAGGTAACCGTTTCTCCCAAGAACGCGTGCTGTCCTACACCGAGCTGCTCATGGGCGCGACGCTGGCGCAGCGCACTATCGACAAACTCAATCTCGATATGAACGCGGACACGCTAAAAGCAAATGTCAAAGCCACCGCAAAGCCCGACACGGTCCTCATCGACGTTTCCGTTCTCGACCCCTCACCCGTGCGAGCACGTGACATTGCCAACGCGATGTCCGACGAATTCGTGGTGATGGTAGGCGAATTGGAGACTCCAGCGAAGGGCGGCGTTCAGCCAGACTCGCGCGTCGTCGTCGAGCAGAGGGCATCCATTCCAGAAGCGCCGGTCATTCCGAACACGCCGCGCAACATCGCGGTCGGCCTGGCAGCAGGCTTGCTGCTGGGAGTGGGTCTCGCGGTCCTTCGGGATCGGCTCGACAACACGGTCAAAGACCGCGAGCTCCTCGAAGAAATCACCGGGGTCGGGCTGGTCGGCAGCATCCCGATGGACAAAGAACGCCGCAAAGAACCGGCTATCTCCTTCGAGAGCGACAATTCGGGAATCGCCGAGGCGTTCCGCAAGCTGCGCACGAACTTGCATTTCCTCACGGTGGACAACCCGCCTCGCGTCATCGTGGTCACCAGCTCGTCACCGCATGAGGGCAAGTCGACCACGGCAATCAACATCGCACTGGCATTGGCCGAGGCTGAGCACAACGTGGTGCTCGTCGACGGGGATATGCGCCGACCCAGCGTGGACCGATATCTCGATCTGGTCGGGTCGGTAGGGTTCAGTACCGTACTCAGCGGCGGGGCATCCCTATCCGAAGTGCTGCAGGCGACGAAGTTCCCCCGATTGACGGTGCTGACGTCCGGCACCACTCCACCAAACCCCAGTGAGCTACTCGGCTCGATGGCCGCGAAAACCGTGCTCAGCGAGCTACGGGCGAAATTCGACTATGTGATCGTCGACTCGTCGCCTCTTCTCGCGGTGACCGACGGTGCCATCCTGGCGGCGCATGCCGATGGCGCACTTGTCATGTCACGGTCTGGACAAACGAAACGCGAGCATCTGGCCCATGCCATCGGAATCCTGCGGGATGTGGGTGCGACGGTGCTTGGCGCGGTGTTTACGATGACCCCGACGCGTCGTGGTGGCCAATACAGCTACAGCTACAGCTATTACGGCGAGGACCGGCACGAACCTGCCACCCCATCACCTGCCCTCGCGGATGCCGCCGCACCCGCGAGGGTAGGTAGCACGACAGTTCCCGATCGCGCCCCCGTAAACGGCACCGCGGTCACCAAAGCCGAAAGCGCTGAGCCCGTTGACGTTACGAAGCCAGCGGGGGGAAAGCGCGAGCCTTCCGAGTAGGCCCGCGTCGCCAGGGATGAGTGAGATCAAGCCACGCCGGGTGTCAGCCGTCATCCGCGCGTACAACGAGAGCAAGCACATCGGCCGGCTGCTGAAGGGGTTGGCGCAGCAGACCGTCAAGCCCGACGAGATCATCCTGGTCGACTCGGGGTCCACGGACGACACCGTCGCGATTGCCGAGGCCGCCGGGTGCCGCATCGTCCATATCGCGAAAGAGGAGTTCTCCTTCGGGCGCGCTCTCAACCGGGGTTGCGCGGCGGCCGACGGCGACATCCTGTTGTTCGCCTCGGCACACGTCTACCCGGTCTACAACACCTACGTCGAGCACATCGTCAACGCCTTTGACCGGCAGGGGGTGGCGATCGCGTACGGACGTCAGGTCGGAGACGAGCGAACAAAATTCTCCGAATCACGCGTGATGCTGAAATGGTTTCCCCACCAGAACATCTGGGATCAGGGACATCCGTTCAGCAATAACGCCAACGCCGCGGTGCTGAAGTCGGTCTGGCAGGATTTGCCCTACGACGAATCCCTTACCGGCCTCGAAGACCTAGATTTCGCGAAGAAGGCTCTCACCCTGGGCCACAAAATCTCGTACGTTGCGGATGCACCTGTTGTGCACGTGCACGAAGAGAGTTGGAGCATCATCCGCAATCGATATCGGCGCGAGGCCATGGCCTACGCCCGCATCGTCGATGACGCCACGATGTCGCTGCCCAATGCAGTCGGTCTGGCACTGTCGAACATCGCCAGCGACTACAAGGAAGCAGTCAAGGTGAACCGGTTGCGCAGCAATGTGTTCAGCATTCCGCAATTCCGGTTCGCTCAATTCATCGGCGCCTGGGAAGGCTTCCGGGCACCGGATCATGTGTCAGCGCGCTTGCGCGAGCGTTTCTATTACCCCGCCGACTCGAAAAGCGCCGATACGCCCGCGGAACCCGGTCTCAAGATCGAATATTCCGAAGACTCCTAGAAGCAGGCCGGCAGGAACCAATGACCAACACCGTCGCGATCGTCCCGATGCGCCACAACAGTGAGCGCGTGCCCGGGAAGAACTACCGCCCGCTCGCGGGAATTCCGCTGTACCACCATGTCGTCCGCACCTTGAGTGAGGTGCCGGAGATCGACGTGATCGTCATCGACACCGACAGCGACTTCATCATCGAGGACTGCGCCGAGCACTTCCCACTCGTCAAGGTGCTGCTGCGGCCCGAGCACCTGCGCGACGGCAATATCGCCATGAACGACGTCCTTCTCAACACACTGGACCAGGTCGATGCCGACATCGTCCTGCAGACGCACTCGACGAACCCGTTCCTGAAGGCGGACACGGTGTCCTCGGCATTGAGATCCTTTGGCAGGTCCGACCGCGAATTTGATTCCGTTTTCAGTGTCACGCGCCTGCAGGCCCGGCTTTGGGACGCCGAGACGCAGCCGGTGAATCATGACCCATCGGTGCTGCTGCGGACCCAGGACCTGCCACCGTTGTTCATCGAGAACTCGTGCTTCTTTATTTTCACGCCAGAGTTGTTGCGGCAGCGCGGAAACCGCATTGGCGCCCGCCCGCACATGTTCGAGATGTCTGCCTTGGAGGCGGTCGATATCGACACCGAAGAGGACTTCGCGCTGGCATCGGCCATCGCGATGGACAACCCGATCAACACATGAGTGCGCCACTGATACTGGTGACCTGCCGCCAGATGCAGGTCGAGCTTCCGCGGCACCGCGAGCGGATCGAAAGCCTGGGCTACGAGGTCGTCGCACCGGATCTTGCTGGGCGCCAACAGTTCACCGCTGCCGAACTTCTCGAATACGGCTCGCACCTGGTGGGTATCATCGCCGGCGATGACGAGCTCGACCGCGAATTCTTCGCGGGGGCGCACAATCTCAAAACCGTGATCCGCTGGGGAATCGGCATGGACTCCGTGGACCACGCGGCGGCCCGCGAGCACGGGGTGCGGGTGCGCAACACTCCCGGGGTCTTCGGTCAGGAGGTTGCCGACTCGGCGTTTGGCTACATCCTCAATCTGGCGCGGGGCTATGTGGCTGTGGATTCCGCGGTCCGACGCGGCGAGTGGCCGAAATGGGAGGGCTTCACTCTCGCGGGGACGCGACTTGGCATCGTCGGGTTCGGGGCTATCGGTCGTGAAATCGCCAAGCGGGGACACGGTTTCGACATGGATGTTGTTGCCTACGATCCCTTCGTCGAGACCGCTGCCGATGTCACCATCGTGGATCTCAACACGCTGTTGCGGACCAGCCGATTCATCGTTCTAGCCTGCCCTCTGACACCGGAGACATTTCACCTGATCAACGAGGACAGCCTTGGCCTTGTTCAGCCCAACGCGTACTTGGTGAATGTCGCCAGGGGCCCTGTCGTCCACGAGGCCGCGCTTATCAAAGCACTCAAAAGTGGTTCGCTTGCGGGCGCAGCGCTCGACGTCTTCGAAAACGAACCCCTTGCGCTCAACAGCGAACTCCGCGCATTTCCAAATGTAGTACTTGGCGCGCATAACGGGTCGAACACTCGAGAGGGTGTGGTGCGGGCCAGCAATGCTGCCGTGGATTTCCTCCTCGAGGAGTTGGCGCAATGACTCTCGCGGTCATCGTCACCGGTGCAGCAGGCGGTATCGGAGCGGCACTCTGCGAACGGATGCGCAACGACGGTTACCTTGCGATCGGAATCGATCGAAACCCCGCGCCCGCAGCCGACATCGACCTCCAGCTCGACATGCGCGAATCCGAGCAGCTGGTGGAACTCGGCCGGGAACTTGCCAGGAACTACCAGGTGAAGGCTGTCGTACACAATGCCGCTGCGCAGCCCATCGCCCCGGCGGGGGATACACCTCTCGACGATTGGGTCGACGCGCTGCGGGTCAATGTCATCGCCGTCGACGCTTTGATGTCGGGCACGCGTGCGAGCCTGGCAGCCAACGACGGTTCAGTGGTCGTCATAAGCAGTGCGCACGCGCGTGCCACCACAGGCGGGGTGACGGCCTACGCCACAACAAAGGCGGCATTGGAAGGTTGGGTTCGTTCTGCGGCTTTGGATCTCGGACCGGACATCAGAGTGAACGCCGTCGCGCCGGGAGCCATCGATACCGCGAAGCTTCGCGAAGGCTTCGCCCGATGGGGTGAAGAATCGGCCGAGGAGCGGAAGGCCGTTTTGCGCCAGCGAACTGCGCTGGGGCGCATCGGCGAGCCAAGCGATGTCGCAGCAGCGGTGTCGTTCTTGATAAGTGACGATGCGAGCTTTGTCACCGGAGCTGTTCTGTTGGTGGATGGTGGCGCGACGGCGCGTCTCGGTTCTGAGTGACACACGGTGACATTCGGGGGTACAGCAAAAAGCCTGCAGCTCAGGGTTATTGGCCCGATGCCACCACCGGTTCACGGGCAATCAGTTGCGACATCGCACATGATCTCAAAACTTGCACCACACTTCCCCAATATACGAGTGGCGGACACCAGCGAAGGGCAGGGCCTCCAGCGGCTCCGTCCATTCGTCAAGCTATTGCGAACGGCGAACTCATGGTGGTCGATCCGACGTTCGGAAGCGGTGTACATCTCGGTCAATGTCGGTAACGGAATGTGGCTGAGCACAATCGCCGCGAGTCTGGCACGCCTGGCTGGTGCGCGCCTGTTCCTGCACCACCACTCGTATGCATACGTCCGAGAACGCAAGCGTCGAATGGTGGTGATGACGCGCACCGCCGGACCCAATGCACGCCACATCGTGCTGTCCCGATCCATGGCGAGCGATCTGACTCGTGTCATGCCAGAGATCTCTCAACCGTTGGTAATCGGCAACGCGGGGCTGATCGACCAAACGATCCTGGAACTACCGCTCAAGGCCGATGGCGGCAACTTGGTTCTCGGCCATCTTGGTAGTCTGACGCTGGAAAAGGGCATCGGCGACGTCGTCGATCTCGCCGTGGCACTTCATCAGGCCGGAACTCCGATCCGGCTCATCGTCGGTGGACCTACTCTCGATGAACGGGCAGGCGCGCACCTCGAGCGCGCCGCCCAGGAACTCGGGGAACTGTTCCAATACCGAGGACCGTTGATCGGCCAGGCCAAGCACGAGTTCTTTCAGGAAATCACGCACTTTGTATTTCCCTCGCGCTACGTCCACGAAGCGGTGCCGCTGGTTCTCTACGAGGCTCTGGCGGCCGGCGTTGTCTGCGTCGCTACGTGTCAGGGGTCGATACCCGAACAGTTGGAGGCCAGCCCCAGCGTGCTTGCGGGAAATGCCGATTCATTCGTCAAAGAAGCACTGCCACTACTCGCAGGCGCCTCTGTATCGGCGAAAACCTCCCTCGAATGCAGACAGGCGTACCAATTGGCCCTCCAAGAGTCAGAACGACAGCTCGCGGACCTGATAGACCTCATCGCGGGACAGTGAGTTGTCTGGAGCGCGGGTGACAGTCCCCATGCCTTTCATTCCACGGCTGGTCACTTGCGGAATCGCATGGGGACAACGGTTCTGGCCCAGTGCCGGAGGGTGCCGGGACGACCCATCTGCAGGCAAGACTCAACGGTTTCATCCATGGGCAATGGTGGGACGGTATGCTCGCCAAGTAACGGCTCGCGAGGGGGAGGTGTCGCAGTGAAGAAGTACCTGGCCTGCGGTATAGGTGGCGCGGCGGCGCTGATGACGGCGTTCGGCCCGGGGTCGGCCGGGGCCATCAACGATTATTACGGAATGACCTACGCGAAGGCCCTAGAGAAGGCTGGCCAGTACGGTCAGACGCTCATGATCGCGACAAAAACGGGGAGTTACCTCGCGATAGACGAGTGCATAGTCGTGGGCAGCCGCAGGGCGGAATTCTTGGACTCCAGCGGTCGTAAGCCGGGCGGTTCCAACTATCTCGTGGACCTGAACTGCAACGATCTCAGCGCCTTGAACGGTCACCCTGGGAACTCCGCAGCCTCCCCGGAGGGCAAGAAGGTCCTGGATGCGAAAATTCAGGCCACCTCAATGAACAAAGACTTTGCGAAGAAGACTGCGGCCGGGGAGACGCCTGCCTGCTTCAGCACCGATGCTGCGACCAGATGGTGCGTCAAAATCTGCACCACTTCGAAGTCGTGTTCGTCCGAACTGAACCAAGCTCTGGGACTCTAGAAGCGTTCGCTGTGTCCCCAGTAGGCGTTGGCCGGGATGCCGGGCAGCAGCACTCGATATGACGGGCGCGCGTCCGACTGCTGTACTTGACTGCGTGGGCTGCTCGAAGTTGCGGAAGCTGAAGTCTTGACCCAATTTCGATCGTTGCAGGCGCGCCGAGAACACCGAAGCCAGCAGGCAAATCCTGCGGATTCGGTGACACCGGATTGGTTGCTCGTCGCATTGCCCACTGCTGCCGCATTCTCCAATATCAATCTCCGGGCCGCGCTGATCGCGGTGGCCCTCCTCGGCGCTGCATCGATCGTGACCGCCCAGAAGGCAACTGGTCGGATGAGTCTGACGGTGGCTTCTCTGGTTCTACCCGCTGGCGGGCTGGTCATCGCGCTGCGGCCCAACCCTCCGCAAACGATGGTTGCCGCCATCTACTATGCGGTCGTCTGCGGCGTAATGGCATTGATCGTTTCCAAGGCGTCCTCGAGGTCGCGCGCTCTTATTTCTCTGGTGGACGGCGTCGGTCTCCTTCTGACCGCGGCGATTGCGCTGCGATTTGCGGGAATCGGGACTGCCGACAACGGCACCGTGGTCATGGGCAACTTCCTCACGGGTGGCGAGCGCGTGTTGTTCCCCTTGACAGGCGCGCTGACCAGCGGACCAACTCTCGCAGCCGCCTACTTGGTTGCCGCAATTCCGATAATGAGGCGGACGAGTCGGTACCGCGGCTACAGGCTGATCGCCGTACTTGCTGCTCTCTATGTCCTCGTCCAGGGCGACCGGCGGTCCGCCTTGTTCACCGCCGTCGTGCTTCTCGCCCTGGCAATCCTGACGCCGCGACTTGTTCGGAAAGCCGCACCTTGGGTTATCGGGTTCTTCTTGACCGGCCCCTTCATATTGAACCTCACCGGCGGCTTGACTCAGCAGCTGACGCTGACCCGATTTCAACGGATCGGCGAACGGAATTCCGAATCGTTGAACGACCGGCTTGAGATTTGGTTTAGGAGTATCGAGTTTTACCAAGACAAAGTCGATTGGTTCCACCAGACTTTCGGCTTCGGGACGTCCGGACAGATTGTTTCGGGCGCCTCGGTGACATATCGGAGTATTTTTGCCGGCACTCGTGACAGTGCTGTCAGATCTCCACACAATTCAGTGATTCAAGCGTTGTTTGATGGTGGCTGGATTGCCGCTTCCTTTCTGGTGATCACCATCGTCTACCTTGCATATGTCATGTCGCATCGCAACTCCGTTGCCGATCTGGGCGGCTTGTCGATACTCACGATGCTTTCGGTTGTGGGCAGCACTGAAACTCTATTGACGCCGGGGTATGTCCAACCCGTCGGGTTTGTTCTCGTTGCGCTCGCCATGATCGGGTTCGCGAAGGAAGACCCAGAAACGACGTCGTTCGCGCCGACGGCGACCGCTAATGACGCGTCGCAACCAGGGCCGGCACCAACGACAGGGTGAATCCACCGGACTCGTGATTCGAGTTCACCTGGTCCTGAGGCGTGCGCGTCCGCAATTCAGCGGTCAGCGACACGCAGCGCCACCCGGGTGAGTCCATCGACGTCGTTGATCCCCAAAAGGATTCGATCATCGCGTTGTCGTAGCAGTCGCCGATCGATCCCATCGACGGCACGTCCGAAATGAGGTCAGAGCCTCCGGAAACGCGAGGCTACGCCGGCGGTGTTCCAGCTCGGTAGGCCTGAACAGGGTAGTCGGACGTGTCGCAGGGCAGGATGGGCGTAGACGCCTTCAGCGCGTTCAGCGCCTTAATCACCGTTTCGTCCCGAGACGCGAAGAACAGGCGCTTATTCGGAAACAGGCTGCCCCACATCGCATCTGGTTTCACACTGCCAGGACACTCCAGTTCAAAAATCACGACCTCCAAGTCGAAGCGCCCGCAGCATTTTGCCAAGGCCGACTCGGACCAGTAAGCCACGTGTCCATCCAAACTCATGTAGCCGACTGTTTGATTGTCCTCGATCGGACCGCTGCCAGGGTAGAAATTCGTCGAGCCACATAGGACACCGTCGGGCGCTAGATTTTGAGCCAGCGTGGCTAGCCAGCGGTTTGGATCATGGAAGTGTTCAAAAACTTCGCAGGCCGTAATGATGTCGAACGCCCCGCTACGGTGTTCAAGGTCGTCGGCGTATGCAAATTGGCCCGGAAATTCGGCGGATCGGTAGTTGACGACGTCGGGACTGACGTCGACGCCCTCAACGTCGAAACCATCATCGTGGAGGACACGGAACACCAGCGTTGTCCCCGCGCCAAAGATCAGTACCTTCCGTCGTGGCTTACCGAGGTCATTCACGAGACGCACCATGAAGTCGTCGCGTTCGCCGCCACGCTCGACTCCGCCCCAGGATCCGGTCAGCCCCATCCCCCGGTTCGCCTTTCGCTCTGACGAATCGTGGCACCAGATAAAGCCGCAGCTTGGGTCCTCGCACTCCAAGAACAGCCGTCCGTAGGCCCGTCTCGTCCCCCCGGACGCGCGGCATATTGGGCACCTTCCGCCCATTGTCTGTGCTCGGAGATTCCACGTCAGCATCTGGCCCCGTGTTGCGACCTTCTCAACAAGCGACACTTTAGGCCGATCTCCGTTCCTTTAGATGTCGTCCATATTCATCTGTAGTGCTGCGCGGCGGCGACTGTCAGATAAACGGCGGATCCGGCTTGGCACTGGTTGGTTGCCAGTCGGAGTGATCCGGCCGTTGAAGGTGATTGCGAACGCGCTGAGTGCGGGCTTCCACCTCATCGCTCAATTGTCCCTTACCTCGGCCGGTGGAACAAGGCCGCGCCAAGCATCACGTGAGAATGCCCGCGAAGCGGTGAGTACCATCAAGCGCGGCGCCGACGCTCGTGACCAGATCACCGGAATATCGACCATCAAACCCTCCACGTTGGTGCGGTCGTCAATCAAAATCCGCACGGCAACTGATGAGTTCGACGACCCGCCAGGGTTCTTCGAAGACGACACCGTCGCGCACTGCGGACCCACCCTCACCGGGGCGCTTCGCCCGGACAGTCAACCTCACCGACATGCGCATCTGCTGCGATTTCACCCGCACCGTGCGCAATAACGCCAACACCCATATCCTCGGTGCCCCTCAAGACTGGAATCGATGAAATACCCTACGAGATAACCGGTTTGGACGTCGACAACGGTCCGCGCCAACGACAGGGAAGAACCAACACTCCTGATGGCAGCCGACTCGCGATTAGATTCCACACGGTCCTGGGATGTGCGCGTCCGCAATTCAGCGGTCAGCGATACGCAACGCCATCGGCAACCTCGTTCGCAACCTCAAGGAATCGCTTGGCGAATACCTTAACGTCATAACGATTCTCATAGTGATCTCGCATGATACGGCTCTGAATGTCGACCTCGACAGGATCTGCCAAGGTGTTGATTGCCCGGGTGAGTCCATCGACGTCATTGATACCAGTCACGTTCAGGCCGTCGGGTTGAAATTCAGGCAACGCCCCCCCTGTCGATACAAGGGTCGGAACTCCAAGTTGCATAGACAGAAGCTGCACGCCACTCTGGGACGCACCCTCCGTGTGATGAACTAACGAACCTTTGGCACGTGAAAACTCGTCCACCACGTCTGCGTAGTTGAATTGTCCACGCACCCAACGGGCGTGAGGCGGCAGGGGCTGAGTGATCTCGCCGTCACCGTAAAAGATCAATTCATCGCCACGCCAGTCGCGACTCGCGACGTGTGCCGCCCACGCAGCAAAAATAACCCCGTGATTCTTGTAGGGATGTTGGCGCCCGAACATGATGAAGTTCTTCCGCTCGTTGGCCGGTACCAGCGGAGGGACGAGAGCGGGGTCGAGGTCACTGTGCAGCGGCGCCACCCGCAGCCGTGATTCGTCCTTCCCCTGGGCGATCAGGCTTGACGCAACAAAATCACTGAAAGCGATTGTCGCGTCCGCATTGTCGTTCCAGCGATCGAACATCACGTGGTTCCACCAAGGCCGCTCATCCTTTTCATCGTGAGGCTCGGCGTCGTGAACCAAATTAATTCGTGGCGTCGATCCGGCGAATAGCCGCCACCGAGGGTCGGACAGCATCTCGGTCACAACCACGTCGGGCCTGAACTGCTTGACCTCTTGGTATGTCCGATAACACGGCAGCCAGTCCGCCCAGGGTACGGGACGCCCAAGTAATACGGTCTCGTACTCTCGAGTTGGCCCGAATTGTCTTGATAGCCCGCGATTTGACGTGACCAGCATCATCTCCGCGCCGGCGTTGAGAAATTCTTCTCTGCGTATATGCGCCATGGAACGAAAACAGATCGTTAGCCAAAGAATTCGCACTTAAGACACTCCCCGCATGGGAGCCGAGATCTGTTCGTGCCGCTCCCCACCCACGCGAAAAAGCGTATCACCCGACTTTCGCGCCGCAACACGACGCGAGGCGGTGCATTGTACGACGGGTCGCGTCGTCGACCGACCTATCGACGCCCCGAGGCCGGCGGCGAGGGGTTCCGAAGGCCGAGCGGCTTCGACGTCATCGACGATCCGTGTGCCGAGATCTGCCCATCGCCGGAGCCGCGAGGTCATAAGCAACGCCGATTCCCTGCGAGCACTGACCAATCCCGCCGGAACGCGCTGTCCAACACGGTAATTCAGCGAAGCTATGCCAGGGTCACCGACCCCACCAAGCGGGCGGGGCCCTTGGTGCCGCATACCGAGTAGCCGCCACCCGTCCGGCAATCGTCGCGCTACCGCACCCATTCGATAGTAGTATTACCGGCGACGGCATCTCCCACCTAGTGGCGGGACGTCTGCAGTTATTTTCGGTAATGGCCGGGGGGAATCATGTACGCGAATGGAGCTGCCGGTTGTGTGCGGCTGCGGGTTCACTGAAGCGCATGCAGGATCGTTCAGCCGCCGCGGGCAAGACCAAAACTTTGCTCATATTTCTTGGACTCATAGCGATGTCGCGAGTCAGCCAGAAAGGATGCTATGAACATAGTCGAGCTGGGTAAGCAGATTGTTTACAATTCGCCGGTTCTAAATCGAATCATGGCTCCGAAGTATCCATACAAAATCAATCCCGGCCAGCTGTGTGCGATGGTGAACTTCATTGATGCTACCCGCTCCTCGGCATCGATAGTCGCCGAGGTAGGTGTCGCTCACGGCGACACCTCCGTCTTTCTGCTCGAGCATATGACCAAGACAGCAGATGAGCGAACCGTCTACCTATTTGACACATTTTCGGGGTTCACGGAACGCAGCATCGAACACGAAGTGCGCAACCGAAATAAGGACAGGGGGGAATACGATAAGTTTCGGTACGGGGATGAGAGGCGGTTTCGCCAGAATCTCTTCGGCCTTGGCTACAGTCGGTTCGAAACAGTAAAGGGCGATGCATCAACAGTCGATTGGGAAGCGCTGCCACCGATTGGCGCCATGCTTTTGGACGTTGATCTTTACCAGCCCACCATCGAGATCCTTGAGGCGGTATATCCGCGACTAGCCCCAGGGGGCGGGATTGTGCTGGACGATTGCTTGGCCGGCACTCCTTGGGACGGATCGTTGCAAGCCTACGAGGAGTTCATCTCGAGCCACGGCCTGCCCTTCGTTCGCGTGGGAGAAAAGGGAACTCTGATACGCGCCGAATGAATGGCAAAGGGTGTTCGAATCAGACTTCCTGCCATCCCATGTCGCGTACCGCCGGCCAGCGCGTCGATTGTCCCTGGCGTGTCCACAGATTGTCGTGAACGTCGCCTATGGAGACTTCCGGGAAGAGCTCTTGACCAAGGTCGTCTCGCATGAAAAAGACGTTGAAGCCGTGGCGGTGAGCGCCGATCAGTCGATAACCCTTCGACGCACTGAGCCGTGACATGGCCAGGAGAGATACGGACCGGAAATCCTGCTGATTTTCGGGAAGGCTCAGGTAATCGAAATCGGGAACATACGGAACTGTGAGGCTTAAATCACCGGGAATGATGTCGTTCGTTTCGAAGACGCACAATCGAGGCTGGATGACATCAATGGCATCCCAGATGTGCCAGTCATTGCCATCGATGTCGAGTGAAAAAACATCCACTTCGCCGGCCGCTCCCGCTGCCGAGAGAATCTGATTGACATTTTCGCGAGTGATCCATGATTGGGTCAGTTCTGGCAGGATGAGATGGCAATCCCTTTTCGACTGGTAGAAGATATCCGCAGCAGCGATGTTCGATGACGATCCGTCGAAGAGGTAACCCTTGTACCCGTGGTTCAATATCAGATTGCTCGACATGTTGACGTTACCGGTCCCGCAGCCTATTTCTACGATCCGCCTAGTCTTCATGCCAATGGCAGCAAGGGCGTAGAGCAAAATGCCGTCCTCTTCGAATTCCGAGTAGCAGCGGAATCCTGCATCGCTAATTGACTCGAAAGGAGCGACGCCGGCGCGGAATTGAGCCCGATACTGGGCGAGGAGGCTGATCTGCAGTTGCTGATTAATTGAATCGCTATCGGGGAATCCCCGAATCCATTCGTACGCCTGGCGGGCTTTCGGTAGCCGTGCGATCGCACCGCGGACTCGACTTGCCATACTTCCCCCATCTGATTTCTGTTCCTACGGTACTACGACAGGTCTCCAGGGCAGCGGCGGGAACGTGACCACTGCGAACCCTCCCGCGACTGCTGAACTCCGCTGCGCCTCGTCAGCCATCATTCACGGATTCGAGCAAGTCGGTCAGGTTGATGAACCGCTCAGCTGCAAAGGTTCGGTCCTCATCGGGGAAAAACATCTCCTTGAGTTGGAGCGCGAAGCACTCCATGAGGTCGGCGTAGGACTCTCGGGCGTGCACAATGACGGCACGTCCGTCCTGCTTACCGATCCTCACGTAGTTGGCCAGCCCGACTGGCAATTCGACGAAACCGTTGTCACACTCCACGAGGATTTTGTTCGCGGTCGCACCGATGCGACTCAACTTGAAGTGCCCCGGAATTTCGTGGCCTTCCCGAGAAATAGAGACATGCGCCTCCAGCTCATTGGAAGGCTCGGGCCGGTCCCTCTCGGTGCGGGCGCTGGTCACTTTCAAACTCCCAGTGTCCAGACACGCGACATAAAGAAGCATGTCGAGAGTATGGGATCCGGTGTCGAACAGCACACCGCCATGAGGATCCTTGTAGACGTAACTCGATTTCGACTGCCACGAAAAGCGGCCACCTTCGTATGCGCTCACACGCGTGACGTGGCCCAGTATCCCCGACTCGATCAACGCCCGGCCCAAGCGGACCGACGGAAAGCAGCGACGGAAGTGAGCGACAAAGAGCTTGCTCTTGCGATCTGCGGCCAGGCTTGCGAGAGCCTCAGCGTCGGCCTTCTCTCCGACAAACGGCTTCTCGCATATGACAGTTCGACCATCGGCCAGGACTTGCTCGACCAGACCGCGGTGAGTACCCGGCGGTGTCGCAACAATGACGATCTCGCAATCCGCCATGATCTGGTCCAGCGATGACGCCTCCGCACCGCTCACCGCTGCGACATGGGCGGCAGCCTCAGCGTTCAGGTCGGTGACGCGGGCGAAATGTATATCAGGGTAGTAGGCGAGGGCGGGCAGATAATTCGTCTGTACGACAGCGCCGCAACCGATGACGCCCAATCTCCGTCTTGCGTTCATTCTCGGCTGTCTCCTTGGGGCATGTTAGACGTGAATAAGCTAGCGTAATCGGTTCTCTCGAATACCTCGAGATGTCCGCCAACCGTGGCATTCCTGACTGGAATTCCCTTCGCGTCCAGGAACCGGCGAGCCTCGGCGTATGACTGCTCCATGCGGGCCAAATTTGGGTCGTGCCAGCGATAGCCTTTGCCAAAGTAATCTGGGTGAATATGGTTGACATCATCGCCCTGCGATGTGATCACAAAATCTTTCACATCATCTGGCACCTTGTAGTTGTGGTCGAATCCTATTAGGTATATCTCGTCGCAGCCGAGGTAGTACGCAAGCTGTAGGTTCAAGACGCTCACCGTCCCTCCCCAGTACACGATATTTTGAAAGTCAGAAGTGAATTGAGGGAATGGCTGATAGTCCCTGACGAAATTTATGAAGATCGCGTTTTGGCTATCCCGAAGACAGTACAAAAGATCCCGCGGAAAAATCTTCACCGGCCGCTCGAGGGCGCAAAGCTCCTTCGCGCGATCCTCGGCCACCAGCCGGTCCTCGACGGTGAGAAAGGTCGGTATGAATCCCATGGTGTCCCACGACAGATACTGCGCATTGCTGCCGATCGTGACCTCGTTCTTCAGGAGACTGAGGTCACACTTCAGCAGGCTGGGTCCGTTGCCCATCACGAAACAGCGCTGCCCCGCGAACATCCCGCGCAGATCGGCCAACTTGTTGTTGCTGTGCCTGCCCTCAGAACTTGCCGACCATACGAGCTCTCTCAGCGACTTCTGATACTTGGCATTTTCGCGTTGCAGCCGCCCGAGTATCCGTTTGGATGTGTTTCCCATCTTCCTCCCCCTAAATTCAGATCCGGAACCCGGACTGAACAAGAATCACGACAAATGACGCGAGCAGTACCGCTCCCGGAATCATGGAACATGATTTCTCGTACGCCACGGGTCGCACTCCAAATTCTTGATAGGAGTGCTTCGCAGAATACCAAGAATAGAATCCGTAATACCCGACAATGATTCCCACTGGAAACGCATAAACCCCGATCACTTTGAGCAGCCCGAGGCTGACTATCAAATAAATCGTACCGCTGACGCCATTGGCGATGTGCCATATGATCTTATTAGTTGTGCTGTAGAGCTGAATATGCATGGCGCCGAATCGTTCCGCGAAGAAAGCCAGGCCCATCAACGTCCACAACAGCGGGCTCGGAAATGCCGCGTTGCTGCCGATAAATTTCAGCAGCGGCTGCACCACGAACTCAATACCGAGGAAACCGACGACAAACGCCCAGTGCGATAAACGCATACCGCGCTGTGCGATTTGCAGCAGCTCCTCCTTCTTCCCCTCAGCATAAAGCCTTGAGTAGACGGGGATCTTGCTATAGAAGGGGGCCGTGGCGAACTGCGTAAGAATCTGCATGAAGCGCATGCCCAGCAAGTAACTCGCGACGCTCGCGGTGCTGCCCACCTGGGCATAGATGATACCGCTCGACTGAATTACGCCGTAGCTCAAGAAGACACCAATGCCGCTGCGCCAGGCGCTGGGCCAAACGGAGTCGAAGATTTGTCTGTTGAATGGCGTTTTCGTGAATTCGCGCATCATTGCGCCGCCGGCAGAACGCGCAAGCCATCGGTTTCGGACGACTTTGAGTACTTGCCAAGACTGGTTTGCGATCACCAGTTCAAGCAATCCACCGCCAAGGTATAACACCAGGAAGCTGGAGACGATGGCGCCGAGTGCAGCCATGGTGTCCCAGCGTCGCAGCAGCGCAACTTGGTTCAATCCCATCAGGTAAGAGACATACTTCTCTCCCCAGAATGAAACGTACGAAACCCCCAGAATCACCCCCCAGGCCAGCCAGGCTGATCGAGAGTCCTGTACGTGCGAGATCGGCCTCTGGAGCGCCAAAGAGCCCACGACGAGCAGCAATAACGTCCAAGCAAGTCCCAGCCACAGATATATCGAACTCATTGTCGAGTAGACGCGGTTCAGATCTTCCCGATCCAGAATTCCGGAACCGCTCTTGCTGGGACGCCACAATTCGTCGATTCCTAGTCCGCCAACAAGGTAGGTGATAATCCTGCTGAAGGTGGGGCTGAACCCGATATCGACAACGTGTTGCAGACCAAGGAAAGTCGCCATGAGATACCAGACGACGATCTCCTGCGCGCTGAACCGCGTGAGAACCAGGGGCAATACCACGACGGCGCTCAAAGAGTTGGCGAGAAGGCTGCCCCACGTCGTATACGTCGGCGAATTCCAGACCCGCGACACGATTGACCGCATGGCTCAGTGCTCCGCACCGGGCGGAAGCGTGCCAACAGATCGCGTAGGAGCTGCGGTGGCAGCAAGCGCCGAGGCCAGTGATGATGTGTCCATGGTCTGGTGCTCAGGCTACGATAGAAACGCCGGTCAAACACCCGCTGGGCGACGTCACATTGCCGTCCCCTAGGTGCCGCCACCCAACGTTGAGGTCGTGACGAGCCGTGCTCGAAGCTCAGCTTTTCGCTCGCGCCGTTGCATATCACGCTGAGGGCCCGTTCTGGGACGAACGCACCGACAGCCTTCTGTTCGTCGACGCGTTGGCGGGGACAGTCGTGTCGGTCGACGATGTTGGTGTCAGCACCCGTCACCAGTTGCCCATCCCCGTCGTGACAGTGATCAGACGCAGGGCCTCGGGAGGCTACGCGGTAGCGACCGAACACGGCATCGCACTCTGCGATGAGTCGCTCACGATGTGCGATCCGATCGCTGAGGTGACATCTGATCCGGCCTTGCGAACCAACGACGGTGGCTGCGATCCCTTGGGCGGTTTCATCATCGGCACAATGGCTTACGCGACGACACCAGGCGCTGGTTCCGTTTTTCGGGTGTCGGCCGACCACCGCGTGACCACACTGCTCGAGGACGTCTCGATTTCCAACGGCGTGCAATGGTCGGCGGACGGCTCACAGGTCTTCTACGTCGACACTCCGACTCGGCGCATCGACGTCTTCGATGTCGATCCGGTCACCGGTGGCTGGTCTGGTCGGCGAAACCACGCCTGGATCGGCCAGCCCAATGGTTTCCCCGACGGAATGGCCATCGACGAGGAGGGCGGCCTATGGGTCGCTCTGTGGGGCGCCGGCTGTGTGAGCCACTTCGACGTCACCGGCCGCCATGTTGAGACAATCAACGTCCCTGGAGTCTCGCAGGTGAGTTCGTGCGCCTTCGGCGGCAGCGACCGCAACGTCCTCTTCATCACGACCTCCGCACAGGACCTTGCCCCCGGAATCGAGCCGCTTGCCGGGTCAGTTTTCGCAGTTCAGACCGATACTCTCGGCGCTCCACTGGCGGAGTTCGCGGGGTGAAGCCCGGTGATATCCTCAGGACTTGGGCGTCGTCGGGTCCTCGGATTCCCGACCACATGGGGGGCGGAATACCGTGAAGCGTGTCGCCATAATCGGCGCGGCCGGTTTCGTTGGCTTGGAGTTGGCCAGGCAGCTACGTGGAGCCGATCACGAAATAACTGCAATCACCAGAGAAAACGGCCGATTCCTGCTCCGCGACTCTGGATTCAACATCGTTGCACCCGAAGACATCTCATCAGTGGGCACCGTCGACGTCGTCGTAAATCTTGCCTACCCGACCACGGGTGCCCCCCATTACTTTCCGGCCAGAAATAGAGAAATTCTCGGTCAGATCAGGGCCGTTGCCGGCCCGAATACCCGGCTCATTCATGTCAGCACTCAGGCAGTCTTTGGTTACGGCTTCGAGAGGCCCATAGTTGCCGCACCTGTTGAGATGGCCCGGGATTACGCATACATCGAGGCCAAGATCGAATTGGAAAATTTGATCCTCAGCGAATTCCAGTCGAACAGTGTCCAAATCGTGAGGCTCGGCAACATCTGGGGGCCCGGTTCGCCCAATTGGACCGTCGCGTTGGTGAATAAGACACTGTTCGGCGAGCCGGTTGGAATTGAGGGCGTCGACGGATACTGCAACGCCACGGACGTGGCGAACGCCGCCTCCTATCTGTCGTACCTGATCGACCGCGACGAGCTGCGCGGCCACCAGTTCTATCACCTGGCGGAAATGTCGTCCTACCGGTGGAGTGCTTGGATCGAACAGATCGAATCGGCATTGGGACAGAAAGCTGTTCGGGTACCAAGCCTGCAACGAGATCCCTTGGGCCTCAAGGCGGAAGCCCAAGAGGCATTTGCCTCGCTGCGGCCTGGAGCACTCTATCGGAGTCTCGCCGCAAATCGAATCACGGGATCGAGTTTGCGAACTCTGATCAGAGGCTTGGGCGAAGGGCGATATGACCGGGTCAAGAAGCGCTTCACGAAAGCTCTTCCGACCGGCTACGGCCTGACGACCATCGAAAGAACTGTCCTCAACATCATGAGTGCCCAGACACAGTTCGAAACGCGTGTATTGGCGCAATGGAGTCCCCCCGTGGATTTCGAGCAGTCCTGGTCCCGTGTTGAATCCTGGATGAGCGACGCTGGTTATACGATCAGTAGGCGGCAGAATTGCTGATATCGGTCGTCGTCTGCACTTACAATCCCGCCGACGATGTATTGGCCAGAGCGCTGGACGCGATCCTTTCGCAGGACTTGGACCCCGCGACGTGGGAACTCTTGGTTGTAGACAATAACAGCAATCTCCCGGTAAGCGGCCGACCGTATATCGCAGACGGTGACATTCGCGTTGTATCCGAGCCCGAACAGGGCCTTTCCAAGGCGCGTGAATGCGGGCTCACAAATACTCGCGGATCGATTTTGGTTTTCGTTGACGACGATAATATGCTTGCGCCCGACTACCTGTCGAAAGTGAGCAGGATCTTCGCGGACCCAACAATTGGCGTTGTGAGTGGCGCTATATTGCCCGAATACGACGAGCAGCCGCCCGCATGGCTGGCGACCTTCGAGAACATGTTGGCCATACGCCGCCTTCCGACCGAAGGTACCTATCTCACCGATAGACCTCCGTATAACGAGCACTTCGCCATCGGGGCTGGTATGGCCGTACGCCGAGATGTCATTGAGGGCTACTACCGATCCATCGCCGAGGGCAGCGCTTACGTGTCGGGACGGGTTGGCACACAACTGTCCTCGTCAGAGGATATTGACTTGGATTTCTTTGCGATAAGCAATGGCTACCGTGTCGGAACGGTTGGCTCTCTAAAACTGCGTCACGTCATCCCGGCCGATCGCACGACCGTCGACTACATCTCACGACTCGCGGTCGCATCGGTTAGAAGTGCTGCCGAGGTGAATGCGAAGTGGTCAGCGATCTTCGGCGGAGACGTCATTGAACTCTTCAGCACTCCCAAACGACAGCTTCGTATCAAATGCGCATTAACAGCGCTTTTGAGACACAGCCCAAAGTTCGCAATTCGATATCACTTCCTCAAAACCACCCTCGAAGAACTCGACCGCCGACGCCGTTAGCGACCCTCTTGTCGACGAAGATTACTTCTTCGCCCAAGCACAGAACCCATGGTTCACATAGATATGCGTGCATAAAAATCGGTACTCTTTGAATGAAATCCTGCTGCGTCCTTTGCGGTACGGTCCAGCCAGATAACGCAGCGCGATCAGGGGCACTGCCGCGACGTTGGTGATTTTCGCCAGTACGTTGTGGGCCCTTGGGAACTGATCGATCAGATAGAAAGTGAGAAGCTGCCAGAGGACCCCGCCGTATCCCTGCTCGCCAGGCAAAAACAGCCGGTACTCAGAGAACCGGCCCTTCAACAGCCGATCGACCTCAGCGATGGTAAATCGGTGAAAGTCCATAAGATCGTGCACTTCCCAGAAAAATGGCACATAAATGAAGACTTCACCGCCCGGCTTCAGGATTCTGTGAATGTTGTCCATAGCCAACCAATACTCTTCGACGTGTTCAAGTATGGCATCCACGTAAACGCCGTCGTAGGTCTCGTCGTCGATATTCGAGTGACAGATATCGTCGATTAGATCTGGCGAATAATCGTCAACCACGTCGGTCGAAACAATCCGCGTCTCCGGATTGACCGACAGCTCCCTCAGCTGACGGTGGCTCCGCGACTGAGCGTTGCGCCCACCAACGTCAAGCACAAGGTCCTTAGAAGCCACCCGCTGCTCGTAGATACCGCGAGCCTCCGGCCGGAAGTCGATTGACTCACGGACGCCGTAGAAATAGTCGTGGTGCGCCCCATCGGGAGAATCCATGTCGCTCAAAGTATCAGCCCTTCGCCAAGACGGTGAGGTAGCGGCCAGGCCACGAGCGACCCTCGCGAGCTCGAGGCCGTATCGGCCAACACGCCGTGATACCTACCTATTTCACCGCAATTAGGAAAACATCGCAGTGGAAGAAGAGTGCCCTCAGAATCGGCTTGGGGACTCTCTTCCCTCCAATTAGCCGCTCCAACACGGTCAAGTAGCGATAGAGCCACCTACCCCTCAGCGTGAACGGCAACCTGGCCCTGATGGGGACGGGGGGAACGTAGACGGCGCGCAAGCTCCCGAAACCGACCCGTCGCGCAAGCGTTCCTAGCTCTGCGTGGGTGTATTCCTTGAGATGCATGAAACGGGCCCGGTCGTAAGCAAATACACGCGACAAATCCGCGGGGCCCATAAAGACATGTGGCGTATTGAATACATAGGCGCCACCCGGTTTGAGCAACTCAAACGCACCCCGGAAGTGCCGTTCGACATCCTCCGGGTGTAAGTGTTCAATCACCTGCGTTGAGAGGACGACGTCGTACTTCGGGCCATCTTCGTAGTCATCCAAATGGACACCATCAGTCGCATGCCATTCGACCGAGTCGTCCTTTCGCGTGCCTCCGCGTTCCTCGGTGATATCGGTCGCGATGCACGGCCGGCCGTGCTCAGTCAGGTACCGCGACAACGACCCGGCACCCGATCCGATTTCGATTACACGAGAGCCGGCTGGAATCAACTTGAGGAAATGGCTGAACTCGAGATCGGTATTGGTTTCGCCGGTTGAGGGAGCTCCCGCCAACCACGGCAGATCGTGATAAAGCCTGTCGTAGCTCTCGACCCAAACCGCCGTCCGGTTGTCCGGCCGTGAGTTCATGAGCCGTTCTGTGAGGTGGTGCTCAAGTTCGACATGTTGTCGAACCATCTGCTCGGTAACGGTCACGCTCGACGGAAGACCGTAATTCTGCCGATAACGAGCGATGGTTTCGTCCGTGATCGTGGGAAGTTGAAACTCTTCCTCCGCACTCGCCACAGGTACACCCCCACTTCCGACTTGCTCAGCGCGGTGATGCCACGCTCACACATTCAAGCGACACCTCACGGGAGGCAGACCCCCGGTCGGAAGTATAGGTCGGGCGAACGAGCCAGGCGTGGGGGCGGAAGCGCCGACCCCACCAAGGCAGAGCCCTGACGGCCGCGTGAATTCCGGACCAAACAGCGCCGTAAACCACGTCTACGGTGCAACGATGCCACCGTTGAACATTGGGCATTCCCGTTGCTGGAGGCAGCTCGCGATGATAGCGTCGTAGTGCCGGGAAGAGCCAGCTGACAAGGGGTCTGAGTTGGGGACTGGCTGGGGGCGAAGGCCGGGGGAAAAATACGTGCACGCAACAGCCATCCGGCCAACGCAACGTTCGCGGCGAAGTCTCAATGAAGTGCTCCGCCCGCACATGACGGGTTTCGGGAAGTTGACGCCAACAATCGGCGTCGAACGCGGCATTCGGAGGGCGTAAAAAATGCGACGTCGGGCCGTGCTGACGGGTGGTGCCGGATTTGTCGGCTCCCACCTGGCCGAAGCGCTGCTAGCGCACGATATCGACGTAATCGTCCTCGACAACTTCATCACCGGCAAGCCCGAGAATGTTGCGCACCTGCAGGGGCGAGACGGCTTCCGGCTCATAAAGGCCGATGTCAGCGATTTCATCTCGATCCCCGGACCGGTCGATTTCGTCCTGCATTTCGCGTCGCCGGCGTCGCCGATCGACTACGCCCAACTGCCGATTCAGACGCTGAAGGTGGGTTCACTCGGAACGCTGCACACGCTCGGCTTGGCGAAAGAAAAGGGCGCCCGTTACCTGCTCGCCTCCACGTCGGAGACATACGGCGATCCGCTTGTGCATCCTCAGCCCGAGAGCTACTGGGGCAACGTCAATCCGGTGGGTCCCCGCTCATGTTATGACGAGGCGAAGCGCTTCGCGGAGGCACTCACTACCGCATATCGGACGAAGCACGGTGTGAACACCGCGATAATGCGGATCTTCAACACCTACGGTCCCCGCATGCGCCCGGATGACGGTCGCGCAATTCCCGCCTTCGTCAACCAGGCTCTGGCCGGCGCTCCCATGACGGTTCACGGCGACGGTAGCCAGACCCGATCGGTTTGCTATGTCGATGACCTCGTCGAAGGCGCGATACGGCTGTTGTTCTCCGACCTCTCGGGGCCGGTCAACATCGGTAACCCGCACGAACTGACCATGCTGGAGCTGGCCGAACTCATCCGCGAGCTCACGGGATCCGACTCCCCGATCGAGTTCACCGAGCGGCCACGGGATGACCCCTCCCAGCGCCGACCAGACATCACCCTCGCCCAGACCGGATTGCAATGGGAACCGAAGGTCGACGTCGGCGATGGATTGATGACGACCGTTTCCTGGTTCCGCGACCGTTTTCACGGTGATTTCGCCGCTGGTTCGCCTGTGTCCTACGCGGTCCCAGAAAAGCAAGAGCACCCCCGCCACAAGGTCGCCGTCATCGGTACCGGTTACGTGGGCGCGGTGACCTCGACGTGCTTGGCTTTTCTCGGGCATTCCGTTTACGGCCTGGACAGCGACTCGATGCGCGCCAGCCAGCTCAATCAAGGGCAGGCACCGTTCGTCGAGCCCGGCCTGCCGGAGATGTTGAAAACCGCGCTGTCGACAGGTCGCCTCCAGTTCACCGATCGTCCCGCGGACGCGCTGTCCGACGCCGACTTCGTCTTCCTTTGCGTGGGAACTCCCCCCGGCCCGGAGGGTGCTCCCGACCTCACGCAGCTGGAGGGCGCGATTCAGTCGTTGGCGCCTTACCTGCGGGCAGACGTGGTGATTGTCAACAAGTCCACTGTGCCGGTTGGCTCTGGAAACTGGACCCGCACGATATTGGAAGACGCCCTAGGGGGAGACCGGCAACTGTCGTTCCATGTCGTGTCCAATCCGGAGTTCCTGCGCGAGGGCTGTGCCATCGACGACTTCCTTTATCCGGACCGGATCGTGCTGGGAGGCGCCGCCTCCGATGTGAACCGTGTCGCCGAGCTGTATGCGCCTGTTCTCGAGCAATCCTTCGACGGCGGGCGCCGGACTCTTCGGCCAGCGCTGATCACGACGGACCTGTCGTCCGCGGAGATGATCAAGTACGCGGCGAATGCGTTTCTGGCGACCAAGATCAGTTTCGCCAACGAGATGGCGCAGATGTGCGAGCTCTTCGGCGCCGACGTCCGTCAGGTGCTGCCCGCGATCGGCGCCGACCACCGTATCGGCAATGCCTTCTTGAACCCAGGCGTGGGATGGGGCGGCTCGTGCTTCGGCAAGGATGTCGCTGCGCTGATTTCGACGAGCCAGGAATACGGCTATACGCCGTCAATGCTGCAGGCAACGGTTGGGATCAACAAATCGCAGCGCGCGAGTGTTGTCCGCAAACTTCAGCGAGAACTACACGTGCTCAAGGGCCGCCGGATCGCGATGCTTGGTCTGACGTTCAAGCCTGGAACGGACGACCTGCGTGACGCTCCAGCTTTGGATATAGCCCGTCGCCTACTGGCTGCAGGCGCGGTGGTATCGGCCTTCGATCCCGTCGTCAAGACGCTGCCGGACGAGTTGGCGGCCGTCCGGATAGCGCATGATGCCTATGAGGCAGCCGACCGGGTGGACGCTGTTGTTGTGACGACGGAATGGCCGGAGTTCCGGTCCATCGATCCGGCCGGCCTGCGTCGGGTCATGCGGGGTGATCTCGTCATCGATGGACGGAATTGCCTGCCAGAAGCTGATTTCGTCGGATCGGGGTTGCGACTCGTCGGCTTCGGCTGGTGACGCGGAAATAAATTACGGGGGGAACTACTAATGACAATCGAGATCACGCCACCACATTCGTCGGCGCACCAAGCCGGGCGAACGGCTCCGATAGCGACAAAACCTGACTCTGATACCAAGCAGGCCCACAAGGTCGGTCTCCGACACCGCTATTTCCTGCAGATCGCCGATCTCGTGACCCTGACGGCGTCGGCGTCTATCGGTGCGGTGGTGCTGTCCAACATCAGCGCGCAACGTGCCGGCGCCCTCGGTGTCCGTAGCGTCGTCCTCGCGACAGTCGCGATGGCCGTGGCGCTACACCTACACGGGCTGTACCGGCAACCAGCATCGCGGCTACGGCCGAGTGAATGGTGGCGAGCTTCGGTGATCGCGCGATGCTTGCCGACCGCTGCTCTGCTTGCGCTTGCCCTCGACGCATTTGTCTTCCGCGGCGGCAGAATGACACTGACGGCGTCGGTCGCAATGACTCTCCCCGCCATTCTCTTGGTTCCTTTCGGACGACGACTGGTCGTTCGGATGTTCGACCCGACGGTGACTCGCATTCTGGTGGTGGGCACCGGGCCGATCTCGGATCGCTTGACTTCCAGGCTGCGCAGGTGCCCCGACACCTTCGTTGTCGGGCACGTCGACGATGACGCACCAGCGAGCGCTCAGACCCTCGGTTCCCTCGCTGACCTCCCTGCCGTCTGCGAGGCTCACAACATCGACCGGGTGATCGTCGGGTTTCCCAACGCGAGCGATATGGCGGTTCTCGAAGCGCTGCGTGGCCTTCAGGGCCGGGTGCCGGTGTCGGAGATCCCGCGCTACTTTGAACTTCACAACTGGCGCAGCGAGGCCGAGGAGCTGCACGGCCTCACGCTGATGCACTTGCCGACCGCATCGTTGGGTCCCGGCGCACGAGCTACGAAGCGGATTATCGACCTCGCCGCGGCAAGTCTGGCGCTTGTGGTTGCGGCGCCGGCAATGCTGGTTGTCGCGGTCGCCATCAAACTTGATAGCCGTGGGCCCGTCTTCTTCCGCCAGGAGCGGATGGGTCGCGCCGGGCGTCCGTTCCAGATCTTCAAGTTCCGGTCGATGACGGCCGACGCATGGGAGAAGCGGGCCACCGTCGCTGAGCTCAACGAACTCGACGGGCCGATGTTCAAGATGGAAAACGATCCGAGGGTGACGCGGGTCGGTGCTTTCATCCGCAAGACCAGCCTCGACGAAATTCCCCAGCTGATCAACGTTGTCCGCGGGGAGATGTCGTTGGTGGGGCCACGGCCCCTGCCAACCGAAGAGTCCGATCGCATCGATGGTGCGGCCCTGGCACGCCTGGACGTCAAGCCCGGAATCACCGGATTGTGGCAAGTCTGCGGGCGCAGCCAGCTCACCTACGCTGATCTGCAGCACCTTGACTCGGTGTACGTCAGCACGTGGTCATTGATGTGGGACTTCCGAATCATGGCCAAGACCCCACAGGTTGTCTTCGCACGCAACGGCGCATACTGACTGACCATTTATTGATTCGACCCAGGCGATAAGCCTGGGTGCGGGTGCTGGCTGGCAAGGAGTACGTCCTGCACATACTGTTTGTGTGTACTGGCAACATCTGCCGGTCACCAACCGCTGAGCGGGTTGCGGCCGCCTATGCCGATCGGGCTCAGATTCCCAACTTCATTGCGTCCAGCGCGGGGATTCGCGCAGTGATCGCACATCCGATTCACCGGGATGCCGCGACAGTCCTGGAGTCGCTGGGCGGAGATGCGTCCGACTTCGCTGCGCGACAACTCAAGCCGAGAATCATGTCCGCGGCTGATCTCATCCTGACCATGACGACGGCACATCGTGACGCGGCCTTGGAGATCGCCCCACAAAAGTTGCACCGGACGTTCACCTTGAGCGAGGCCGCTCAACTTGTCTCCGCACACGGCGCCACCACCGTTGCGGACCTCCCGGCTCTGCGTCCACAACTCACGGCACGCGAGCTGTTCGACATCCCCGACCCCATCGGGCAGGATCCCGAAGTCTTTGCATCTGTCGGTGCTCAGATCGCCGGCTTGCTGCCACCCATCCTCGAGCTATGCCGAACGCCATGATCCGTCTGGTTCCCCGGAATGTGCACCACGCCTGCCGACTTCGATGCGCCGCACACGGGTAGCCCCGTCGCCTTCTGATGTCCGGCAAACGACGCGTCCTCGTGACAGCCCTCGCAGTTGCCGCACTCTTGTTCGCCGTACTCACCGTTGTCGCCCGCGCCCGCCCGATCTCGAACTTGCTCGGTGTAGTCGTCGTGGCCGGTTCGCCCTACGCCCCGTTCATCGGCGTGGTTGCGCTGATTCTGTCGGCCTGGTCGCGCCGCACTGTCTTGACGATCGTCGCCGTCCTCGTCGTAACGGTCACCGGGGCGATCCAGATTCCCCGCTACTCCTTCAACCGCCCCGCCGCGACACAATTCGCAGACGTTCGAGTTCTCTCGTCGAATCTGCGCAAAGGACAGGCCGATCCGACGGGGTTCCTCGAACTGGCCAAAAACTCTGCGGATGTCGTGACCGTCTCGGAGCTCACCCCTGAGGCCGTCGAACGCTTCTCGCACGCCGGCATCGACGAGGCATTCCCCTATTCCGTCCTCACTCCAGCACCCGACGCCGGCGGGATCGGTTTGTGGAGCCGGTATCCGCTGGATTCGGTGTCGACTGGAAAGCCCCGGAGCCTCAACATTGTCGCTGCAAGGGTCCACGTCCCCGGCGTTCGTGTCGAGCCGCTCGTCGCGAGCGTGCATGTCTTCTCCCCAGTGGCATCCCAGAAAGACACCGTGGACGGCTGGGAAACCAGCATCGCGGGCGCCAAGTCCGTGCTGGATGCCTTTGCCGCCGTCGTGGGTGAGGCCGCCGTGATTGTCGCGGGCGATTTCAATAGCACGTCAGACATGCGGCAGTTCCGCAATCTTCTGACCAATGGCTACCGCAACGCAGCCGACCAGGCCGGGGCAGGTTTCGTCCCTACGTTCCCGGCCGATTCATGGCTGCCGCCTGCGTTGGACATTGACCACGTCGTAACCCGAGGTGCCACAGCCACCTCGATGCGAGCGGTTACGATTGCCGGCTCGGACCACCGCGCACTTCTGGCCACGGTACGCATCCCGACCACCCCGCAGCCCGTGAGCGCCGACTAATCCCACTGGTAGCGTGCCATCAATTCGCAGGAACTCGGGAGGACTGCTCGCTTGTCAACGAGAATCCGCGTCCGCCTATCAATAGCTCTGGCGCTCGCAACGCTGGCGCTCGCAATCCTTGCCCTGATAGCACGCACCCAGCCGATTTCGAAC
The DNA here is from genome assembly GCF_033804465.1 of Mycobacterium sp. RTGN5. Lineage (NCBI taxonomy): Bacteria > Bacillati > Actinomycetota > Actinomycetes > Mycobacteriales > Mycobacteriaceae > Mycobacterium > Mycobacterium sp. RTGN5. Next base: position 156,752 of record NZ_JAPZLA010000003.1, on the reverse strand, counting down.
ATTCCAGGTCTGGTGCTGGCGGTCGGGTCACCGTACGTGTGGTTGGCCACCTTCGCGGGCTTGGTAGCGGCGGTCTCATGCCGCCGGCCTCTGCTCTCGATGATTGCCGTCGCTGTCGTGGCGGTCAGTCTTGCGATCCAGATCTCGTGGTACTACCTAGATCAACCGGCCGATGTTGGTGCCCACCAAGACATTCGGGTGCTCTCGGCGAATCTTCGCTACGGACAAGCTGATCCCGCATTCTTTATCGATCTGGCCAACAGCAGCGCCGACGTCATCACCGTCTCCGAGCTGACGCCAGAAGCGGTGCAGCGGTTCGAGCGAGCCGGTATCGAGAAGACGTTCCCCTATTCACAGCTCGTCCCCGCGGCAGATGCCGGCGGCATCGGCTTGTGGAGCCGCTTTCCCATCAGGGGGCTTTCCGCGCCGCGGCACCGCGGCGTTCTATTCCCGGCCGCCCGCTTGCAAGTCCCCGGCCTGCGCTTCGAGCCACTGCTGGCGAGCGTGCACATCTACTCTCCCGTCGCCTATGACGCGAACACCATCGCCGGTTGGCGACGTGCAATGGCCGGCGCAAAGGCGCAATTGGACAGCTTCGCCCGGACGGCAGGCCCCGCTGCGGTGATCATCGGCGGCGACTACAACAGCACACCTGACATGCGCCAGTTACGTGATCTGTTGACGAACGGTTTCCGCGATGCGGTCGAACAAAGCGGGTCGGGATTCGGCCCAACGTTTCCGTCCAACAGGTGGTTTCCGCCCGTGATCACCATCGACCACGTGCTCACACGGAATGCGACCGCCTCATCCGTGCGGACCATCGAGATTCCGGGATCGGATCATCGCGCGCTACTCACCACAATCTTGCTGCCGGTAGACCCGACCGCATCCTGACATGACGACTGCCCACCTCTATGAGGCAGGAGGCCGCTCTAGATCCAGGGCGGAATGCGTTTACATTGGCCCCGGCCCCTCCGTGAGCGCGACGTACGCCTGCAGCTCTACGCTTCCTTCGCGGCTGCGCTCAAGGTCTTGGCGAACTGATCAGTGATGTGGCTGATATCGAATTTGTCCTCGGCGAGTTTCCGCGAGCGCTGGCCGAGTTCCGCACGGACAGCACCATCATCACCGATCGCGGCGACCCACTCTGCGGCCTGCGCGATTCCCTGCGGGGTGGGTGGAGCAACGAGTCCGCCCGCCGCGACGATGTCGTTGGCCGCCGGGTTGTCGGCGGGCATGAGTCCGAGGACGGGACGGCCTGCCGCAAGGTAAGACAAAACTTTGCTCGGAATCGAAAACTTTGATGCACCAGGCTCGAGGATGGCGACGAGTATGTCGCCCGAACTCAGCATGTCCGAAAGTTGTTCGGCGGGTTGGAAATCGATCACACGGATGGCAGCGACCGGAACTTCTCCCATACGGGTGCGGATGACCTCGGCACCTTCACCCTCGGAGGCGACGACGAGGCGCGCATCGACTCCTCGCTCCTGCACGGCCTTGATCAGGTCGACCAGCAGCCCCGGATTGTGTTTGCGGCCGAGGGTGCCGGCATAGATCAGCGTCACGTCACCGCGCTCAGTAACCCAATCAGCACTCCACGGGTTGTCGAGCGGCCGAGGTGTGATCTCGTTCAACGGGGCCCAGTTCGGGATCACCGATACACCGGGACGACGCAGCTTCCAGTCACGGTCGTAGTGACGTCGGAACTCGTCGCCGATAGCCACGACCCGCGTCGCCGACTGTACGATTCGGCGCTCCAACCACGATAAGGTCCGCGCGCCGAGCTGTGCGATTGGATTTGGCAGCTTGCGGTGCAACTCCTCGCCGAGCGCGAGGCTGATGATGTCTTGATGCCAAAGCACCCAAGGGGTTTGGGTTCGGCGTGCCCAGCTGCGAAAGCGTTCGGCAGTCAACAGCGGCGTATTACAGATCACGACGACATCCGGCCGAGTCTCGTTGAGCCGGCTGATCCACGCGTCGGCGTAGCTGAGCTCATAGCGCAATCGCCCTACCGGACTGTACTTTTCGAACGGACGCGCCGCGGTAACGGTCGTGAACGACAGTGTCTCAGGATCGCCCGGCTCGAGCTCCAGTCGCCCTTTCCCGCCGACATATTCACTGCTGTACGAGTGCTCTACGACGAGCCCCCGCCGCGCCAACTCACGCGACAGCTGAGCTTGGAACGTATGGCCGCACCAGTCGTGAATGTGGATTCGGAGCGGCGTCTCGCTCACCGCACCCCGAGCGCCTCGATGCGAGGCTCGCTCGACGCGATCTGGTCATAGATCCAGGCGTACGTCTTCTCAAGCCCCTCACGCAACGTGATCGACGGCTCCCACCCATACACGGAATGAAAGAGCGTGTTGTCGCTGTTCCTGCCACGCACGCCCTGCGGAGCATCGAGATTGTAGCTTCGCTTCGCCTTGACCCCCGCGATGTCCTCGACAATGTCGGCCAACTGGTTAATCGTGACGAGTTCGGAAGAACCGAGGTTCACCGGCTCGGTGAAGTCGCCATAAAGAACCTCCTGCGTTCCGCGGACGCAGTCATCGATGTACATGAAGCTGCGCGTCTGCTCGCCGTCACCCCAGATTTCCAGCGAATCCGCCTTTCCCTGCGCGATGAGAGCGACCTTGCGGCACAACGCCGCCGGCGCTTTCTCGCGCCCACCGTCGTACGTGCCGTTCGGACCGTAGACGTTGTGATAGCGCGCCGTCCGGGTCTTTATGCCGAAGTCTTCGCGAAAGTGCCGAACCATCCGTTCGCTGAAAAGCTTCTCCCAGCCATAGCCATCCTCGGGCTCTGCCGGGTAGGCATCAGACTCCCTGAGGGCCTTGACGTCCGAATCGGTCTGCTTCTCAGCGGCGTAAACGCACGCCGACGAACTATAGAAGTATCGGTCGACGCCAGCCTCGTGCGCGGCCAGTAATACGTGTGTGCTGGTGAGTACCGACAGCATGCAGAGTGCACGGTTGTTCTCGATGAACCCCATGCCACCCATGTCGGCGGCGAGGTTGTAGACATGCTCCGTACCCTCGACCGATTCGCGTGCTGTTTCCAGGAGCGACACATCGCCAACACGGGACTCCGCGTCCTCATGTACCTGGTACCACTCTCCGAGCGGTTTGACATCAACGGCCCGCACTTCATGCCCGTCCGCGATGAGCGTGCCGACAAGGTGGCCGCCGATGAATCCCCCGGCGCCGGTAACCAAAATCTTCATGAGTCTCCCCCTTCGTGCGCGGCCCCATACCCTCGCGCCCTGTCGCGCCTCCTCGCGCGTTCTCGCGCGATCATATCCCCGATGACTTTTCGCACGCGACTTCGGATGCGGTTGTGGCTGTCGATCGCCAAGCACTCATCACGGTGTCCGCGCGCAAACACAGCGCCAAATTGGTCGTACAACCCTCAACCTCCGAGCCCTGCAATCATTTTGCAGCCTTCGTCGGGTCCTGAAACGACAAATGGCCACCTACCGGAGTAGGTGGCCATTTGCGCTAGAGACTTACTGCTGATCCTCGGTGAAGTTCCGGACGACGGCCGTGTCGACCGGAATCCCCGGGCCCGTGGTCGTCGATACGGTGATCTTCTTGAGGTAGCGGCCCTTGGAGGACGACGGCTTGGCGCGCAGCACCTCGTCGAGCGCGGCGCCGTAGTTCTCGGCCAGCTTCTTCTCATCGAAGGACGCCTTGCCGATCACGAAGTGCAGGTTGGCCTGCTTGTCGACGCGGAAGTTGATCTTGCCGCCCTTGATCTCGGTGACCGCCTTCGCGACATCGGGAGTCACGGTGCCGGTCTTGGGGTTCGGCATCAAGCCACGCGGGCCCAGCACGCGGGCGATCTTGCCGACCTTGGCCATCTGGTCGGGCGTGGCGATCGCGGCGTCGAAGTCGAGGAAGCCGCCCTGGATCTTTTCGATCAGGTCGTCACTGCCGACGATGTCGGCGCCAGCGGCCAGAGCTGCTTCGGCCTTCTCCCCCACCGCGAACACGGCGACGCGCGCGGTCTTACCCGTGCCGTTGGGCAGGTTGACCGTGCCGCGAACCATCTGGTCGGCCTTGCGGGGGTCGACCCCGAGCCGGATGGCCACCTCGACGGTCGCGTCCTGCTTCTTCGACGACGTCTCCTTGGCGAGCTTGGCTGCCTCGAGCGGGCTGTAGAGCTTGTCGCGGTCCACCTTCTCGGCGGCTTCGCGATATGCCTTGCTGTTCTTGCTCATTGATGTCTCCTAGTTTCAGAGGTCGTGGTTGCGAGCCGAAGCTGGCTCTCCCACGGGATCGAATTACTCGACAGTGATACCCATCGACCGGGCAGTGCCGGCGATGATCTTGGCAGCCTGGTCGATGTCGTTGGCGTTGAGATCTTCCTTCTTGGTCTCGGCGATCTCGCGCACCTGATCCCAGCTGACCTTCGCCACCTTGGTCTTGTGCGGCTCGGCCGAACCCTTCTGGATACCGGCAGCCTTGAGCAGCAGCCGGGCGGCCGGCGGGGTCTTGAGCTGGAAGGTGAAGCTGCGATCCTCGTAGACGCTGATCTCCACGGGGATGACGTTGCCGCGCTGGTTCTCGGTCGCGGCGTTGTACGCCTTGCAGAATTCCATGATGTTGACACCGTGCTGGCCGAGCGCAGGGCCGACCGGCGGGGCGGGGTTGGCCTGCCCGGCCTGGATCTGCAGCTTGATCAGCCCGACGACCTTTTTCTTCTTCGGGGCCATGCGGGGTTATTCCTTTCTAGCGATCGCCGATGGCGATCAGATCTTGGCGACCTGGGTGAAGGTCAGTTCGACAGGTGTTTCGCGACCGAAGATGGACACCAGCACCTTGAGTTTCTGCTGCTCGGCGTTGACCTCGCTGATCGAGGCCGGCAGCGTCGCGAACGGGCCGTCCATGACGGTGACCGACTCGCCCACCTCGAAATCCACCAGGATCTCCGGGCGTTCCAGCGTGGCCTCTGAGGAAGCAGCGGATGCGGTCGACGCCGCTTTGCCGGCCTTCTTCGCCGCGCCCTGCGGGAGCAGGAACTTCACCACATCGTCGAGCGCCAGCGATGTCGGGCGCGATGTCGCGCCGACGAAACCGGTCACGCCGGGGGTGTTACGCACGGCGGCCCACGAGTCGTCGGTCAGTTCCATCCGGACCAGGATGTAGCCCGGCAGCACCTTGCGATTGACCTGCTTGCGCTGGCCGTTCTTGATCTCGGTGACCTCTTCGGTGGGCACCTCGACCTGGAAGATGTAGTCGCCGACGTCGAGGTTCTGCACGCGGGTCTCGAGATTGGCCTTCACCTTGTTCTCGTAGCCGGCGTACGAGTGAATGACGTACCAGTCGCCCGGCTTGCTGCGCAGCTCAAGCTTGAGCGCGGCAGCCGGATCGAGCTCCTCCTCGGCGGCTTCGGCGGCTTGCGTCGCGTCAGCGTCAGGCGCCGCCTCGAGCTCAGGTGTGGTCTCTTCGATGTCCGTTTCCGCCGCCGATGCGGTTTCGTCGATGACATCGATGGCCTCACCCGTGGGCGTATCGCCTTCGGGGGTTGTCACGGTAGTCAGTCCTCTCTAAAAACGTCAGCGTTCGCTAGCCGAACACCCACAGCACCAGCTTGGCCAGGCCGAGGTCGACCCCGCCGATCAGTGCCACCATGAAGGCCAGGAACAGCAGGACCACGGTGGTATAGCTGACCATCTGCTTGCGGTTCGGCCAGATCACCTTGCGTAGTTCGGCGACGACCTGCTTGAGGTAGTTCCACACGAACAGGATCGGGTTGCGAGACGGGCCGGACTTGGCCTTTTTCTTGCTCTTCTTGGCCTTCTTGGCGGGCTTGTCCTTCTCGACGCCGAGTTCCTCGGCGGTCGATTCGGTTTCCTCCGGCTCAGCCAGCGCGGTGGCGCCGGCACGTCGGGATCGCTTGCCAGTGGGACGCGCGGGCCGGGTCACGACGACGGTCTGACCGCCGGTGTCCTCGCTGCCGTCCAGTCCGGCGTCGCCTGCGGCGTCAGCACTGTCGCGCTCGTCGCTCACCGCATGCTCCTTTGTGTCGAGTGTGTCAGGGCTGAGTACCCCAGCCCCGGTGTGCACCCTCCAGTGTCCACCATGTTCCAGTCCAGTCTTATTCAGTTATTGCAGGGGCGACAGGACTTGAACCTGCAACCTGCGGTTTTGGAGACCGCTGCTCTGCCAGTTGAGCTACGCCCCTCTGCAAAGGGATGCCCCACATAGCTCGCGCGCTCCCCGTTCGGTCAACCCGAACCGACGGACAGCGCGCTTATCTGGGAAAACCCCGAGGTCCGAGTGTACAACGGCGCATCGGGCAGGTGCTAATCCGTCGTCAGTCCTGACTGACCGGCTTGCGCAGCACCTGCCCGGTCTCCGGATCCCAGCCCGCCGAGATCGAATTCTCGCCCTCATGCGCCATCAGCGTGGTGAACGATTCCATGACCATCTCGCCCTGCTGGTCGACAAGAACGTTGCGGGTGGTGACGATATCGGCACCGAAGCGCTCGTTGACGGTCTCGATGTACATGGTGCCCCGCACCTCGTCACCCTCGACGATCGGCCGGTAGTACTTGAACCTCTGATCGACCTGCACGATCTGCAAGGTTTTCAGGCCGATGTCCACGTGCTGGAAGAAGTGCCGCTGGATCATCACGGCAAGGATCGACGCGAAGGTCAATGGCGCCACCAGGCCGGAGTGGCCAAGCTCGGCGGCGGCCTTTTCGTCGACCGAGGCCGGGGCCGCGGACTTCACCGAGTTCGCATACTGGCGAATCTGCTCGCGACCCACCACGAAGGTGTCGGGATACACCCAGATCATTCCCCGGATATCGGCCTTGAGTGGCATCGTTACGCCAGCTTCGCTATCGCCACGGCGCGACCGAAGATCTTCTTGCCGCCGGTGGTGGCGACCAGCGCGATCGTCACCGACTTGGTCTCGGGGTCGGTCGACTTCACCCTGCCGGTGAACACGATTTCAGCGCCGACGCCGTCATTGGGCACCGGCACGATGGCGGTGAAGCGCACGTTGAACTCGGTCACCGCACCCGGGTCGCCAATCCACGTGGTCACGAAGCCGCCACCGAGGCCCATCGTCAGCATGCCGTGGGCGATCGCGGTGTCCAGGCCGACCTGTTTGGCGATTTCGTCGTCCCAATGGATCGGGTTGAGGTCGCCGGACACGCCGGCGTAGTTGACCAGGTCGGCGCGGGTCAGGTGGATGACCTGTTCGGGCAGCTCTTCGCCCACTGTGACCGAACTGAACTCACGCAGTGCCATCGTTGAAGCCACTCTCTCCGTCTCACTCACGGCGCCGAGCAAGCGTCGTGTAAGTCTCCTGTGCTATCGACCGTCGGTGGACGGCCGATAAATCAGCGCGACTCTTTGTGCGGCTGGTGCTGACCGCAGTTCGGGCAGAACTTCTTCAGCTCGAGGCGGTCAGGGTCGTTGCGACGGTTCTTCTTGGTGATGTAGTTGCGGTGCTTGCACACCTCGCAGGCCAAAGTGATCTTCGGCCGTACGTCGGTACTGGAGGCCACGTTCGTTGCCTTCTTTCACGTTCTCGTTTGCGTTGTACTACTTGTAGCGGTGGGGAGGCTCGATCTCCCGACCTCACGATTATGAGTCGTGCGCTCTAACCAGCTGAGCTACACCGCCCCGATAGGCACTTGCGAAACTCCGCGCCCAGAGGTCAGCCGAGAGATTCGAGTGTCCACCGAGCCCCCTAACGGAATCGAACCGTTGACCTTTTCCTTACCATGGAAACGCTCTACCGACTGAGCTAAGGGGGCCTGACCCTCGACGCAGGTTGACGCGCGGCGTGGGCCTTAAAGAGGGTACAGCCTGCGGCTGGACTCAGCCAAACCGCTCGTCGGGGCGGTGAAATGACCCGCAGGCCGCAGCGAGCGCCGTTGGTGAGAACGCTTACTGTTAGGCCATGGCATCGACGGACCGTCTCTACTTCCGGCAGTTGCTCTCTGGCCGCGATTTCGCCGCCGGCGACATGATGGCGCAGCAGATGCGCAACTTCGCCTATCTCATCGGGGACCGGGAGACCGGCGACGCCGTCGTCGTGGACCCTGCCTACGCCGCCGGCGATCTGCTCGACACCCTCGAGGCCGACGGCATGCACCTCTCCGGTGTGCTGGTCACCCACCACCATCCCGACCACGTGGGTGGAACGATGATGGGCTACACGCTGGCGGGCCTGGCCGAGCTGCTCGAGCGGGTCGAGGTGCCCGTCCACGTCAACACCCACGAAGCGCTCTATGTGTCGCGGGTGACCGGTATCCCGATGAGCAGCCTCACCGCTCACGAGCACGGCGACAAGGTCGACGTCGGCGCCATCGAAATCGAGTTACTGCACACCCCGGGCCACACGCCGGGCAGCCAGTGTTTCCTGCTCGACGGTCGCCTGGTCGCCGGCGACACCCTCTTCCTGGACGGCTGCGGTCGTACCGACTTCCCCGGCGGCGACGTCGACGAGATGTTCCGCAGCCTGCAGCAGCTGGCCGCGCTCTCCGATGATCCGACGGTGTTCCCCGGGCACTGGTATTCCGTCGAGCCCAGCGCCACCCTGTCGGAGGTCAAGCGCTCCAACTACGTCTACAAGGTGTCCACCCTGGACCAGTGGCGCTCACTGATGGGCGCCTGAGTCTCGCCATTCCCGTTGACAGTCATAATCTTTCGACATGGCTGACACGCTCTACGCCGACATCTCCGAGTGGCAGGCCGGCGTCAACGACACCTACCCCTATCCGGTGTTGTGCATCCGCTCCAATGACGGCACCTACCGCGACCGGCAGTGGGTGAACAACTACGGCTGGTGTCTGCGCAACGTCGACGCCGGCCGGCTCGCGTTCTTCATCGTGTACTTCGTGTGGCGGCCCAACTGGCGCGAGACCGTGGAGACCTTCAAATCGCAAGTGCGCGTGCCGCATCCGCGGATGGCGGTGATGATCGACGTTGAGTCGTGGGGCGGACAGATCTCCGGCGACCAGTCCGCAGGGATCAATGCCGCCTACGAGGCGGTCGGCGCCTACCTCGGCTCGCCGGCCAAGGTGATCGGGTATGGCAACGTCGGGGACCTCAATCGCTTATGGCCCACCAAACCGGCGGGCATCCGCCTGGTCGTCGCGGCGTATGGCACCAATCCCCCTTACCCCGGCAAGGTCGCCCATCAGTACACCGACGGCCAGGGCTATGGCGGGGGACTACCCGAGGGCGCCCCCCCGTTCGGCCGCTGCGATATGAACTCCGCCGACGGGCTCACCGCCGGGCAGTTCGCGCAGGCCTGCGGCATCCCTGCCGTGCTGCCGGTCGCCCTGGCCGCCCGGCAGCGGCGGGCACTCGCGGCCGCCAGCCCGTTCGCCGCTCAGCGCCGGTTGTCTTGAGCCACAATAACTTTCACTTGCGTCAATTCTGAAGACATCAGTTTGCTGTGATATAAGAATTGGGTGGAAAACGCGAGTGATCTCGCGGATCTGTGGGGAGATGTAACCGGAGTCGGGGCCGGGACGTGGCTGGCGGTAGCCGCCTGGGCAGCAGTGCTGCTGGGGCTGGCGGCGCTGCTGTACACGCATCGGCAGATCCGTCGACAACAGAAGAGCAACACCAAGCAGACGCGACCGCACGTCGCGATGGCCATGGAGCCACACGCCGCGGACTGGCACGTCATCGAGCTGGCCGTCCGCAACTACGGCAGCACAGCCGCCTACGACGTGGGATTCACCTTCGACAAACCACCGACCGTGGCTCGCTACGAACACACCGAGGACGGGTTCACCGATATCGTGGAACTGACTCTGCCGCAGAGTATTCCCGAGCTCGCACCCACCCAGGAGTGGCGCACGGTGTGGGATTCAGCGCTGGATCGCAACCAGTTCGGCTCGTCGATCGACTCCCGCTTCGACGGGGTGATCTCCTACTACGACCGCCCCGAACCGCAGGGCCGGTGGGCCAAGACCTTCGGGCGCAAGCGCACGGTCTACCGCACCAAGGTCGTGCTCGACTGGGAAGCACTGCAGCCGGTGCGCCGCATCGAGATGATGACCGGCCACGATCTGGCCAAACGCGAGCGGGAGAAGCTCGAACTGCTGCGCAACACCCTCGACTACTTCCACTACGCCACCAAGGAAGCGCGGGTGGACGTGCTGCGCACCGAGATCGACCGGATGAAGCGTGCCGCAGAGGAGACGCAGAGCCGGTGGCGGCGGGAACGGTTCGAGCACCCCACCGAGGTCGTTCGGCTGTCCCGGCACGGCTGAGGCTGCGATTGCGATTGCCCCTTGGCAATCGGAACTTCGTTACGTAACGTCGGTACGAAAGTAGACGCTGCGACGAAGGAGCATCCATGAGCGGATCGGTCAGCTACCGCAAGGACGACGCGATCGCCGTCATCACGATGGACGACGGCAAGGTCAACGTGCTGAGTCCGGCCATGCTGGCCGAGATCAACGACAACCTGGACCGCGCCCTCGGCGAGGACGCCGGTGCGGTGGTGATCGCCGGCAACGAGCGGGTGTTCAGCGGTGGCTTCGACCTGAAGGTTTTCCGCTCCGGGGACATCCAGGCCTCCATCGACATGTTGCAGGGCGGGTTCAACCTGTCCCACCGGCTGCTGTCCTTCCCCAAGCCCGTCGTCGCGGCGATCACCGGCCACGCGATCGCCATGGGATCATTCCTGGCCTGCAGCACCGACCATCGAATTGCCGGTCCCACCTACAACTTTCAGGCCAATGAAGTGGCTATCGGAATGGTGCTGCCTTACCCCGCGCTGGAGATCATGCGGCTCCGGCTCACCCCGTCGGCCTATCAGCAGGCGGTCGGACTGGCCAAGAACTTCCTCGGTGAGACCGCCCTGGCCGGTGGCTGGGTGGACGAGATCGTCCTCAACGACCTGGTGCTCTCGCGCGCCGAAGAATCTGCCCGCGAGTTGACCGCCCTCAACGCCGGCGCCCACGTCGCCAGCAAGTTGCGTGCCCGCCAGGCCACCCTGGACGCCATGCGGGCCGGTATCGACGACATCGGCTCCGAGTTCGGGCTGTCCTAAGTCCGTGCCCAGGGTCAAGCAGCGCACTCCCGAGCTGCGCGACCGGGTGGTCGAAGTGGCCGTCAGCACGCTGTGCGAAGACGGTATGTCCGGCTTCACCACCCGTCGCGTTGCCGAACGTGCCGGCACCTCGGTGCCGGCGGTCTACGAGCTGTTTTCCGATAAGGACGGACTGCTGCGGGCGGTGTTCTTCGAGGGGTTCCGCAGGCTCGGCGCTGAGCTCGTCGCCATTGCCGAGACCGCGGACGCCCTCGCTGACCTGAGCGCGGTGATCCCGGTGTTCCGCCGGTTCTGCCTGGACTACCCGCCCCTGGCGCGAGTGATGTTCAGCCGGCCCTTCCAGGACCTCGAACCCGATCCCGAGCAGCTGGCCGCCGCGCCGACGGTCCGCGAGATCCTCGTCGGCAAGGTGCAGCGCTGTGTCGATGCCGGGTTGCTCTCGGGTGATCCGGTGGACATCGCCCACATATTGCTGGCTCTGGCACAGGGTTTGGCGGTCCAAGAAGCCGGGCGATGGCTGGGCACCTCGGCGGATTCGGTTAACCGGCGCTGGGACGTCGGGGTGCAGGCGGTGCTGGCCGGATTTCAGGCCTGAGTCAGGACTTCTTGCTCGGTATCACGCTGATGACGATCAGCGTGATAATCGAGAAGAACAGCCCCAAGATGCCCCAGCCGAACGGATTTCGCCCCTTGGCGCCGGCGATGACCGCACAGATGACGGCCGCAATGATGCTGCCGATGGCCACGAAGATGCCTTTGATGCCACGCAGGATGAACCCTGCAGCCTCGATGTTGTCGCTGGCCGCAAGCACGACGGTGTGCAACATTCCTGCCTCCTTGGTCGGGGTGCGTGTGGTTTCCCATTCCGCATGGAAACTAACCAGCCCGTCAGCGCAGGTTTGCTGTCAACCACTGGTCGATCCGGTCGGCCACGGCCTCCCAGCCGCGCTCGAGCATCATGTTGTGCCCCATCCCGGGAAACATCACCGGCTCGGTGCGGTAGGCCCGTGCGGTGGCGGCCACTTCGCGAGGGGTGAAGAACCCGTCCAGCTCAGCACCGAGCACCAGCACCGGGGTGGTGACTCGCTTGGGCTCGGCGAGGTGGCGGAAGAGCAGATCGCGGTAGAGCACTCGGGCGCTCTCCGGGCCCAGCCTCGACGTGCACGCTTCGACGATCTCGTCTGGCGTCGCCGAGTGATAGAAGGTTGCTCGTGAAACACCCGGCGCGGCAAAGAAATCCAGCGGCCTGCTGAACGACCGCGTACGCATCGACTGGCGCCAGTGCCTGCGAGCCACCCGCACCGTCGCGACAGCGATGCCGGTCGGGGGCGCCGAGGCGACCAGGACAGCGGCCGGTGCCCGGTGCACGGCCAGGTACTTCTGCACCACGAACCCGCCCATCGAGTGCCCGATGACCACCGGTGGCACGGGCAGCCGATCGGCGACGGTACTCACGTCCCGGACATAGTCGAAGACGCTGAATTCGTTGATCGGCGCCGGCGACGGGCTGCCGCCGTGGCCGCGCAGGTTCAGTGCCAACGCGTGATAGCCACGGTCGGCGAAGTAGTTCAGAAAGTGGTCGTCCCAGCACCACGCGCCATGAAAGGCACCGTGCACAAACAACAGCGGCGTGGCGTGGGTGGCCGTGGCGCCACCCTTGTCGATCACTTCGAGCACAGCGGATCACCCTATCGACGGCGTTGCGGTTTGGCGGGCGAACGCGGCGGTAACAAGTGACTGGTGATCAGGCTTCTGCAGCTCCCGGCCCCGCTTGTCGGCCTCGTCGTCGTGATCATCACCGTCGGGTTCGCCGTGCTGGGGTTGGTGCTGACGCGACGTATCCTTCCGCAGCGGCGGCTGGCCAGGTCGGGCGCGGTGGCGGGTCACGTCTTCGACCTGGCCGGGGTGCTGTATGCGGTCCTGGTGGCCTTCGTTGTCGTGGTGGTGTGGGAACAGTTGAATTCGGCCGAGAACGACACCCAAGCCGAAGCCGCCGCGATCTCCGATCTCGTTCGCGACTCGGCAGGCCTGCCGGTCGCCGGCCGGGAGGCGCTGCAGCAGAGTTTGATCGCCTATACCAACGACATCGTGGATGACGAGTTTCCCCGGATGCGGCAGGGCGAGACCATCGAACAGCAGTCCGACCATCTGTCCGATGTATGGCGGAGCTTCCTGCAAGTGCAACCGACCAACGAGCGTGAGTCCGCGTTCTACCAGGAGTCGCTCACTCGCCTCGATGAAGTCGGCAGCGCCCGCAAGGCGCGCATCTCTGGTAGCCAGGCGGAGATCCCCGGCGAGCTGTGGGTGTTGTTGCTCGGCGGTGGGATGGTCATGCTGCTGTTCACGTACATGTTCCCGTCCCCTGACGTCGTCATCCACGGTGCGCTCATCGCGCTCGCGGGAGCGCTGCTGGCATTCGTTCTCTACCTGACCTTTGCCATGGAACATCCGTTCGTGGGATCGATCGCGGTATCGCCGGACGCCTATCAGAACGTGCTGGACACCTGGTCTCAACTAGCGGTCCGGTAAGACCGGTCCCCGCCGGTGGCCGGGTACCGTGCGGCCATGGGACGCGTCGAGGGCAAGGTCGCCCTCATCACCGGTGCCGCTCGCGGGATGGGCGCTGCGCATGCCCGCTTACTGGTTAGCGAAGGCGCCAAGGTCGTTCTCGGTGACGTCCTGGACGAGGAGGGTGCCGCGGTGGTCGCCGAACTCGGCGACGCGGCCCGCTACGTCCACCTCGATGTCTCCGATCCCGACAACTGGTCAGCGGCCGTGGCGCTGGCCCTGCGCGAGTTCGGCACCCTCAATGTCCTGGTGAACAACGCCGGCATCGTGTACCGGCGCACCCTGAAGAACCTCGAACGTGAACGGTGGCAACGGGTTATCGACGTCAACCTCACCGGCACCATGCTCGGCATCAAATCGGTGATCGAGCCGATGACCGCCGCGGGCGGTGGCTCGATCATCAACATGTCGTCTATCCAGGCTATGCGCGGTACGCCGGGAAACCACGGTTACGTCGCCTCCAAGTGGGCGATTCGCGGGCTGACCAAATCCGCCGCACTTGAACTGGCCGCCAGCAACATTCGAGTGAACTCACTGCACCCGGGGATGATCCGCACGCCGATGACCGCGCACATGCCCGACGATCTGGTGGCCGCGCCGATGGGGCGCCTCGGTGAGCCCTACGAGGTGTCGACGTTCGTGCTGTTCCTGGCCAGTGACGAGTCGTCGTTTGCGACCGGGTCGGAGTTCGTCATGGACGGCGGCTTGATCACCGACGTGCCCCACCGCATGCCCTAGGCCGGAGCTTCACCACTCGAAGGGGCGATCCAGCTGGATGGCCCGTTCCGCCTTGGGATACCACCCCTGCGGCGCGTGCTGGCTGGTGTGCAGATAGCACTGCGCCCGCACCTCGGTACTGCCGGGAGTGAACGTCAGCAACCGGCTGATCGGCAACGTGGTGCGCGGCATGTGGTGGCGGCTCAACGACGCCACGTTGAGGAACCAGGTGCCCCAGCGGCGCTCGATGTGGGTCTTGCCGCCGTGACAGTCGTCGGGGTTGGTGTGCGTGTGCCCGGCGAGCCACATCTGCACCCGGCCCGGCCGCTCGGCCAGAAAGTTCTCGAACGCGGCCGAATCCGGCTTGCTGTCAACCCAATACAGATAGGACGCCCCGTGGGGCGTGCCCTCCGCGAAGGGACGGTGGTAGTGCTCCTCCCATTCGCCTGCCGCGTTGCGGCGCACCCCCTCCCACTCGCCGGATGCCACGGTGGTGTTCTTCAGCACGTAGTGATGGACCGCGATCACGATGGCATCCGGGTTTTCGTCGACCGTCGTGGTGAACCAGTCGAACGTGTCACCGCTGACCACACCGCCGGGGTTGCCACCGAGCGGGCCGCGCCCGACCGACTGGGTTGGCTCATTGCGATCGCTCATCATCAGGAACAACAGGTTTCCGACCCGGAACGAATAGCGCTCCCAGGTGCCCTCGACGGCGTACCGACGTGCCGCGGCGTCCACGCCGGAGGATTCGGTGTGCTCACCGAGGGGGTCGATCCACTTCTGCCACCACCAGGCCTCGGATTCGGACAGCCCGTTGCGGTCGTGGTTGCCGCTCACGCTGTAGACGTCCTCGCGGCGGTGGGTTCGCAGCGCCGCGAACTGCTTTCGCACCTCTTCGCCCTCGGCATCATCGGGCAGGCTGTGGTGGGCACCGGACATGTCACCAACGTCGATGGCGATGTCCCAGTCGAACGATGGGCCGCCCTCGGCGCCGCCGAACTCCGATTGCGAGATCGCCTCGGCGAGGCTGCTCCGGCCGAACTGCTTGTCGGTGCCGACGTGCGCGTCGCCGAATGCCCAGAGGTGAAATGGCTTCGACGTATCCGCTGCCGTCACGAATCGAACTCCTTTGTCATCGTTATGAATCCGGGCTATGAATCCGGGTCATGAATCCGCCGCGTCTACCAAGCCCCAGCGGCGGCGAATCACCTTGTCCAGCGCGGTGAACAGGGCGTCGATGACGATGCCCAGGATGAGAATGACGATCATGATTGCGATCGCCGCGGGCATGTCGGTCATGTTCTGGGCGTTCTCCAGCAGCACCCCGACGGAGGCGGTGTTGGTGACGATCACGACGAGTTCACCCGACATCAGGCTGCGCCACGCGAACGCCCAACCCTGTTTGAGTCCGGCGACGAACATCGGCAACGAGGCCGGCAGGATCAGATGCCGGTAGAGCGAAATGCCGTGTAGGCCCATGCTCTTGGCGGAGCGCAGCAGCAGCGGAGGAATGTGGTCAGAGCCGGCGATGACGCCGATCGCGATCGCCGGTGCCGTGCCGATCACGATGACGAACAAAATGGCCGACGTCGTGATGCCGAAGAAGATGATCGCGAACGGGAACCAAGCGATCGCCGGCATGGTTTGCAGGCCCGTGATGATCGGGCCGAACGCCGCACGCAGCAATCGGTTCCGAGACACCACGACACCGAGCGCCGTACCGATCAGCACTGCCAGCCCAAACCCGAGCAAGGCTCTGCCCATCGTCGTCCAGACAGCCTGCCACAACACCGGATGCTGGGCCTGAGCCCACAACTCGGTCAACACGGTGGCCGGGCTGGGCAGGATGAAGGTCGGCTTCCAGCCACTCAGATACACCAGCTGCCACGCCACGAGAACGGTCGCGATGCCGAGCAGCGGTGCCCAGACGGGACGGCCGAAGCGACCCGGGCTGCGCCCCAAGCGCTGCCTGGGGCGTCGGAGGGATTCAGTGCTGACCATCGCCACCCTCCACCGCATGAAGGCGATCGGTGATGACCGCCGCGAGCTCGGCCACCTCCGCCGTGTTGGTCCTGCGCGGCCGCAGCGCCGGCACGGGCACCTCGGCAATCACCCGGCCGGGCCGGCTGCTCAGCACCACCACCCGATCCCCCAGCCGCACCGCCTCATTGACGTTGTGCGTCACGAACAGGACCGTGAGGCCACACTCGGCGACGATCCGTTCGAGTTCGGTGTGCAGATGATCGCGGGTGATCGCGTCGAGCGCGCCGAACGGCTCATCCATAAGCAGAGTGTCGGCCTCCTGAGCCAGCGCCCGGGCCAGCGCCACGCGCTGACGCATGCCGCCGGAGAGCTGATGCGGACGGGCATCGGCGAAGTCGCTGAGCCTGACCGTCTTCAGCAACTCCTCGACCCGCTGCCGGCGTTGCCGCTTGGGCACGCCGCGAGCGCGAAGCGGCACTTCGATATTCCGTGCCGCCGTCAGCCACGGGAACAGCGCTGGCTCCTGAAACATCAAGGCCGGCCTGCGGTTGCCGGCCCACACCTCGCCCGATGATGCCTGATCCAGACCGGCGACCAACGATAGGAGTGTGCTCTTGCCACACCCCGATGCGCCCACGATGCAGACGAACTCACCGACGCGTGCCGTCAGGGAGATGCCGTCGAGCGCCGTCACGACCGCGCGGCCCTGCCGGAAACTCTTCGACACCTCCGTCAGCCGGACGGCGACCTCGGCCTGCGCGTTCGATTCGGACAACGTTGTGGACGCGAAGCTGGTCATGCATCGACCTGTGGCTTACCGGACCCCTTCAGAACGTCATTCAGCAGGTGCAGGTCGAAGATTCCGTCGAGCTTGAGCGGGTCGAGAAGGCCCACCGAAACTGCCTTCTGCACTTGATCGTTCAGCGAGGCGGCACCGGGATCGTTGGTGAACGTCGTCTCCTGGAACGACGCCTTCAACACGTCGGCGTCCAGTCCCTTGCCCAGCGCTCCGGCCAGGGTGGCATTGGCCGCCTGCGCGGCAGCATCGGGGTTGTCGTGGATGAGGTCATTGGCCTCGACCTGCCCCTTGAGCAGCCCACTCACGACGTCGGGGTGGGCCTGCAGAAATTCCTGCCGCACAACCAGAATGGTGATCGTGCCGGGGTCCGACCACAGCGGTACGCCGCCAGCCTTGACCAGCTGGACGTCATAGGGTGCCGACTCGATCGCGCCGTCGATCTGATTGGCGGTAAATGCCGGGATGATGGCTGACTCGGGTTTGGTGGGTTTGATGAAGACGTCACCGCCGCCCTGGGGGTTGGTCTGCAGGCCGTTCTCCTTGAGCCAGCTGCGCAGGCTGACGTCCTGTGTGCCGCCCAGTGCCGGGTCGGCCAGGGTCTTGCCCCGCAAATCCTGCGCATTCTGGATGCCCGGCTTCACGACGAAAGTCGTTCCACCGGTCGCGGATCCGGAGATGATCTTGATGGCCGTCCCACCGGACTTCTGCCACGCGTTGAAGGCCGGGTTGGGGCCCACGTAGGCCGCGTCGAGCTGGCCGGCCAACAACGCGGTCGCCTCCTCGGTGCCTTGGGCGAACGCCTTGGCGTCCAGGGTGACATCGGGTCCCAGATTCTTGGCGAACAGCCCCTTGTTCAGGCCGACCAGGGCCGAGGCGTGGGTGACGCGGGTCAGGTAGCCCAGGCGCAGGGTGACCTTCTGGGCCGAATTGGTAGATGGGGTGGACTGTCCGCATCCGGACAGGGTGGCGGCGAGCACGACGAATGCCAGCGCCGCCCGGGATATGAACATGCGTCGAGGCATGGTGTCTCCTTGGGGATCAACAAGTCTGAAAGAGGGTCACGGCCGGTCGATACCGGGGTGGTGAGGGTGTGGCTGTGAAGGTGTGGGTGTCAGCGGGCGGTCGGGCGTGCACCCGGACATGCCGCGGCGATGACACGCTGCAGATCGATGTGCAGCCGCCGGGTGAGATGACATCGCAGAGTCGGTGTCATGCCGAGTCTCGATCCAGCCGGGAGACGAACAGCGGGCTGGTCCAGATTTGATGACCGTCAGCCTGGCGGGCGCGCAGGTAGACCGCGCTGTCGGCGTCCGGCAAGTCGAGGAGCAGGCGGCCGTTCGCGTTGACGGGCAGGCTCGCCGGGTCGGCGATACGTTCGACCCGCATCGTCAGATTCAATCCGCCGACGGCGATGTCGTGGTGTCCGTCGCGGATCAGGTCTTCGCCGCGCAGGGTCAGCGCCGTGTCGAGGTTGTCCTCGATCACCGTGGTGAACAGGTCCAGCCGGGCCTCGGCCAACGTCGAAAGACGCAGCACCACACCGATGTCGCTGCCGTAAGTGGCGGTGCGCCAGGTCACTTCGCCGGGGGCGGTGTCGAAGCGCTGCTCGGGATGCAACGCCGCCCACGGGGTGACGTCCTCGATGTCGGCCCCGGTCACCCGCAGGCGTCCGGTCCACGTCGCCCAGCGGTAGCGGTCGCGATGGCGCGCCCCGCCCCAGCGAATCCGGACCAGCGTGTCGGACAGCCCGGTCTCGGCTTGGAAGTCGCGCCGCCACAGCTGCCCGGTGGTGTCGCGGATCTCGAGTTCTTCCCAGCCCGTGGTGCCGTACAGGTCATAATCGGTCACCAATTCGTCTGCCTCGTTGACGAATTCGTCGCCCATCCAGTGATCACCGGAATGTAAGAGCGCGACCGACCGCGAACCCGTGGTCGCCCAGGTGCGCCGGCTCCGTAGTGCACGGCCGACGTCGGTTCTGGTCAGTTCGGTGGCCAGCACCCCGGTGAGGCCGCCCTGCCCGCCAAAGATGTTGGCACCCGGGCTGCCGCCGCCCGGGCGGCCGCGGTGCTCGTCGCTGGCGGCGCTGGCGCCCAGCCGTAGGCCCCGGGACAGTGCGTCCTCGAAGAACCATGGACTGGATCCCCATGTCGAGTGCACCTCGATCAGGCGCTCCAGAGCGGGGTGGTGCCAGTCCAGGACGGCGCGCCGCCCGCCGACGTGCGGAATCAGGAGATACGACTCTGGATCGTGGGCGTAGGCGTCGTAGAGCCGGGTGATCGGCCATGCCTGGGGCACAATGGCTTTGCTCGCCATGCCCTGATGCCATTCCAGGGACCGCGCCAACGTGGTGTCCTCACCGAGGAACACGACATTGTGGTCGCCGCCAACGCCGGCGGTGCCGCACCACTCCACGCCGGGGTAGCAGACGAACTGGCCGTCCTCGCTCGCCTGCCGGCAGGCGGCGACCACGTCGGCCCATGCCTCGTCGGTGATCTGGAAGTCGTTGGCGGTGTAGCCCAGCACATCCAGCGCGCCCACGTCCCGCCCGAACCTCAGGTTCCAGTCCGTGTTCTGCGTCCCGACGGTGTCGTTCGAATGCACGTGGAGGTCGCTGAAAAATGCTCGCGGTGATGGGAATTCGTCGATGACATCCAGATGGCAGACGCCGGCCAGCTGCCCGCCACCGTCGATGTCGGCGACGACCTCGATGGTGGCCGATTCGGCGGGAACCGAGAGCGTGGCACAGGACCAGCCCGCCGCGGGCGTCCCGGCTCGCGCCACCGTCACATCGCCGACCGATGCGCGAACACGTGCCGTGACGTCGCGGCAGACGTTGCCCCAGCGGTCCTGCAGGTGCGCCCGCAAAACCGCATTCGCTGCGTCGGCCCGAACCAGCCGCGGGCCATGTGCGACAAGGCGTTCCGGGCTGCCGGGGATGACTGCCAGCTGGCATACGCCGGCGTGGGCCATCCGCGAGGTTCCCAGCGGATCGATGAAGAGGTGGACTTCGAATTCGTCTTCGACGAACGTTTGGACCCGGGTACCCGGACCGCCGAATGTGCGGTCACCGAGCCGTATTTCGATGATGTCGCCGGGCCGTAGATACCCGTCGACGGCATGGATGAGCAACGACTTCTGGAAGGGCCGCTCGCCCCCCTTGACGTCATAGCGGATGTCGAGACGCTGCACGGTGGCCGCGCCCTGCTCGGACGCGCCGCCGGCGCGTGAGCGGTGCAGCAACCGTGCCGACGCGTAGTCACGCCCGCGCGGGTCCGTCGTCTGCAGGTCCCAGTCCGAGTAGTAGCGGAAGCACAATTTCAGCCAGCCGCTGTCGGCGATGCCCGAGCGTCCGACCGTGTAGGTGAAGACCAGCTCTTCGACCGATCCGGCGACGACGGCGTCGGTGTCGCAGGACAACGTGCCCAGGAACGGGATCGCGTCGAGTTCGCGGTTGACCCGCTCGGCCACAACCGGATCCGAGCAGTCGTTGGCCCGGACCGGCGCCTGCGGCCGTACCGAGACATGAGCCACCGCCGCGTCGAGGGAAGCCGGGACAGACACGGCGCCAATTCTCACCTCACCTGCACCTACCAGTCCAGTTCATAGATATGATGCGATTAATCATCGAAAGTGATCATCGCCCGTGAACCTGCAGCAGTTGCGCTACGTCGTGGCCCTGGCCGAGACCCAGAGCTTCACCAAGGCCGCCGAGAGCGTCTTCGTCGTCCAGTCCGCGTTGAGTCAGCAGATCCGCAAGCTCGAAGACGAGCTCGGCGTGCCCTTGTTCGAACGCACGACGCGGTCGGTGTCCTTGACGGCGGCCGGCGAGGCCCTGCTCCCGGTGGTTCATCAGGTGCTCGCCGGGGTTGACAGGCTCGTCGTCGACGCGCAGGCACTCAGCGGAACCATCGGCGGACGGTTGACCGTCGGGATGATGGAAGTGCCGACCGAGAGCCTGGACGTCGCCGCCCTCATGGCAACCTTCCATGCCCGCTACCCCGATGTCAGCGTCACCCTGCGCAGCGGTGGTAGCGATCTGCTGATCGACGCGATCCGCGACCGCAAGCTCGACGTCGCCATCGTGGGCTCGAATGTGTCCGGCGCCGGGGATCGGCTCACCCACACCGAATTGTTCAGTGAGCCACTCGTTGCCGTACTGCCGGCCGCTCATCCGCTTGCGGCCCTGTCGTCGTTGGCACTCACCCAACTTGCCGACCTTCCCTTCATCGACTTTCCGCCGGGGTACGGCCTCCGCCACGAAACCGACCGCGGCTTCACCGGTGTCCCGCGTCGAGTCGCCTTCGAAGTCACGCGGGTCGACGAGGTCATCCAGTTCGTCCGGAAGGATCTCGGGGTCGCGTTGTTGCCCGAGTCGGTGGCCACCTCCCGGGCGGGCGGCGACGCGAGCCTGGCCCTGCGTCCGGTGGTGGGCGCCAATCTGCATCGGCAGGTCAATCTGATCGCGCCCAAGATTACGGTTCGCTCCGCGGCCTGCCAGGCCTTCGTCCGGTGCGTGGAAGACCACGTCAGCCGCACCGACCGGTAACAATCTCCCCCGCACAGCTTTCCGCTCAGGACGATCAGAACTGCGGCAATTGACGCGGTGGTGGCGCAATGCCCATCGAATCACGAGTATCGGCTGGTCCGACGCCCTTACGACCGGCGTAATGGGGCCGGCCGGAAGTGCCGCGCCGCCCGTCGCGGTGGTGGCACCACGCAGCGGCTTTACCGTGTTCGACGAGACATGTTCATGCGGCAGGAGGGTGCGATGGGCGACGCCGAACCGGTGCCGATCCGCCGGGCGCGGGCCGATCAGGCTCGACTGGTCGCCGATGTCGTACGCCATCAAATCCATGTCGGCGGCTATCCGCAAGACCTCCCTACCGAGGCCGAGCTGTCGGCCGAGTTCGGGGTATCCCGCAACACCATTCGCGAAGCGCTGACCACGCTGAAGGACGAAGGGCTCATCGACCGCGGCCCCAAGGTCGGTACCCAGGTCGCGATCCGTAAGTACGACCACGGCCTGGATGCGCTCGTCGGGTTGAAGGAGACGTTCAAGAGCTACGGCGAGGTCCGCAACGAGGTGCGGGCGGCGATGTCGGTGGCCGCGCCCCCTGCCGTCGCACGCCGCCTCGGGTTGCAGCCCGGCGAACAGGTGCTCTTCATCGAACGGCTGCGGTTCCTCGGCGATCTTCCGCTCAGCTTGGACAAGACCTACCTGGCGCCCGACGTCGGAGCCGACATCCTCGGGCATCCACTGGAGACCAACGACATCTTCGCGCTGCTCGAAGAGGTCACCGGGCAACGACTGGGATCGGCAAGCCTGGCCGTGGAGGCGGTGCCCGCCGACGCGCACTCGGCGGCCATCCTGCAGGTGCCAGAAGGTGCGGCGGTGCTGTTGCTGGAGCGACTGACCCACCTTGACGACGGCCGGCCCGTCGACCTCGAATACATCCGCATGCGGGGAGACCGAATCACCCTGCGCGGCAACCTCATCAGGGAGATGTTATGACTTTGATCAATCAGCGGGCCGACGTGCCGGTCACGATCGACGAGTCGCTGTGTATCGACGGGTGCACGCTCTGCGTGGACATCTGTCCCCTCGACTCGTTGGCCATCAACCCGGAGAACGGTAAGGCCTTCATGCACGTCGACGAGTGTTGGTACTGCGGCCCATGCGCCGCCCGCTGTCCCACCGGCGCCGTCACCGTCAACATGCCCTACCTCATCCGCTGAAAAGCCCTAATTCCCGGAGTAATTCATGAAACACCGCTTTGCGGTCGCGCTGACCGCTGCCCTTGTCATGGCCACTGCCGGCTGCTCGCTGGACTCGAAGCCACAGGCGGCCGGCGAGGTCAACGTCGTCGTCGGCTATCAATCCAAAACCATCAACACCGTCACCGCGGGTGCGCTGCTGCGGGCCAAGGGTTTCCTGGAGAAGCGCCTCGACGACATCACCAAGCGCACCAATGTGAAGTACACGGTGCAATGGCAGGACTACGACACCGGTGCCCCGATCACCGCCCAGATGCTGGCCGAGAAGATCGATATCGGCTCGATGGGCGACTACCCGCTGCTGATCAACGGCTCCAAAACCCAAGCCAACGAGCGCGCCAAGACCGAGCTGGTGTCGATCACCGGATACAACGCCAAGGGCGCACTGAATATGGTTGTGGTGAGCCCGAATTCACCCGACCGGAGTATCACCGATCTGGCCGGCCAGAAAGTGTCGGCATCGGTCGGCTCGGCTGGGCACGGCACCTTGGTCCGGGCGCTGACCAAGGCGGGTATCGATCCGAAGACCGGGGTGGAGGTGCTCAACCAGCAGCCTCAGGTCGGCGCATCGGCGCTGGAATCCGGTCAGGTGCAGGCGTTCGCACAGTTCGTGGCCTGGCCCGGGCTGTTGACATTCCAGAACAAGGGCCGGCTGTTGTTCGACGGCGCCGAGCTGAACGTACCGACCTTCCACGGTGTGGTCGTGCGGCGCGACTACGCCGGCCAGCATCCCGAGGTGCTCGACGCGTTCCTGCAGGCCCAGCTGGATGCCACCGACTTCCTGCATGAGAAGCCCCTGGAATCAGCACAGCTCGTGGCCCAGGGCAGTGGATTGCCGCAGGAGGTCGTGTACCTCTACAACGGGCCCGGCGGCGCGGTGTCGTTCGACACCACGATCAAACCGTCGCTGGTCGACGCCTTCAAGAGTGACGTTCCGTACCTGAAGTCGATCGGCGACTTCGCTGATCTCAACATCGACCAGTTCGTCAATGCCGACCCGCTGCGCAAGGCGTTCGCCGCACGGAATCTCGACTACGACAAGGCCGTGGCCGTCACCACCAACCCGATCCCGGTCAGTGGTCAAGACCCGGTGTGCAATGTCGCGGTCACCGACCCCGCGCTGGCCGGTGAACTGTGGATCGACGGGCAGGCCACCACCCAGCCCGCGGCCAACCCCGGCTGCCTGCTGCGGGCGCTCCGCGAGGCTAACGCCAAGGGCCAGAAGGTGATCGCGGCCTACGTCCCCGATACCGAACTGGGCACCCGGTGGTTTGCCGACCGTTCGGTGTGGGTGCAATCCCCCGCAGGCAGCAACGGTTACCTGCCGTTCGATACCGACGCCGGCGCTCAGCGTTATCTCGCCGCCCATCCCGGCGCGGCGGTGGTGGACTACCAGGCGGCCCTCGCGGGTGCGGTGTGACCGCCGAACCTTCGGTGCTCGCCGGTCCCGTCACCGTCGACGTTGGCGTCACCGCCACGCCGGCGGCGGCGCCGTCGCGGCACGTGCCGTGGCGGGCATGGGCGGTACGGATCGCATCGGTCGCCGCCGCTATCGGGTTGTGGCAGCTGCTGACCGCCAATCACGTCCGGTTCTGGTTGCGCTTCGACACCCTGCCGACGGTGACCGAGATCGTCAGCAGCTTCACCAAACGGGTTGCTGTGCAGGACTACTGGCTGGACCTCGGGCAGTCACTGATCAGGATCCTGACCGGATTCGCGCTCGCGGCGCTGGTCGGGGTGGTGACCGGCATTCTGCTGGGCCGTTCGGATGCGTTCGCCAACGTCTTCGGACCGTTGACCGAGCTCGCCCGCCCGATCCCGGCCATCGCGATCGTCCCGGTGGCGATCCTGCTGTTCCCCAGTGACGAGGCGGGGATCGTCTTCATCACCTTCCTGGCCGCATTCTTTCCGATCATGGTGAGTACCCGGCATGCGGTGCGCGCGCTGCCGACGATCTGGGAGGAGTCGGTGCGCACGCTCGGCGGCAGCCGCTGGGACGTGTTGGTCCGGGTGGTGCTGCCCGGCATCCTGCCGGGAGTCTTCGGTGGGTTGTCGGTCGGTATCGGTGTGGCGTGGATCTGCGTCATCTCCGCCGAGATGATCTCAGGGCGCCTAGGCGTCGGCTACCGCACCTGGCAGGCCTACACCGTGCTGGCCTATCCCGAAGTCTTCGTGGGCATCATCACCATCGGCATCCTCGGCTTCACCACCTCCGCCGCGGTTGAGCTGCTGGGTCGCCGGGTCACCCGGTGGCTGCCGCGTGGCGAGGAGAAGACGCGATGACACTCACTGCCCCGATCACCGGAATGGCGTTGCAGCTCAACGACCTTGTGCTCAGCTATGGCGGCTCACCGGTCATCAACGGCCTCGACCTGCACGTGCGCCCGGGTGAGATCCTGGTCCTGACAGGACCGTCCGGCTGTGGCAAGTCCACCGTCTTGCGGGCGCTGGCCGGGCTTCTCCGACCGGACGCCGGCGAGGTGCTCGCCGACGGGGCGCCTGTGCGCACCACATCCCGCGAGCGGGCCCTGGTGTTCCAGGACAATGCGTTACTACCCTGGCGCACCGTGCAATCCAATGTCGAACTCGCCCTGAAGCTGGGCGGGGTTCCGCGGGCCGGGCGCCGTGAGGAGGCGCTGCGCTGGATCGCGGACGTCGGCTTGACCGGTTTCGAGCGGTATCTGCCCAAGAGCCTGTCCGGCGGCATGCGCCAGCGGGTGCAACTGGCGCGTGGCCTTGCCGGCGCGCCACGGGCGGTCATGATGGACGAGCCGTTCGGCGCGCTGGACACACAGACCAGGGCCAGCATGCAGCGGCTGCTGATCGATACCTGGCGTGCACATCCGACCACCGTCGTCTTCGTCACCCACGACGTCGACGAGGCATTGCTCATCGGCGACCGCATCGCGGTCCTCGGGCGAGCAGGTCAGCCGCTGCGTGCCCTGCTCGACGTTCCCACCCCACGCGATGCCCTCGCCGACCGCAGCGCTCTGCGATCGGAAGCCATTGCCGCACTGGATACTCCGGAGTTCCCCTGATGCAGATTCCCGACCTGGCCGACACCACCCGACTCGACTGTGACGTGCTGGTCATCGGTGGCGGCACCGCAGGCACGATGGCGGCGTTGACGGCCGCCGAGAACGGCGCCCAGGTGCTGCTGCTGGAGAAGGCGCATGTGCGCCACTCCGGTGCGCTGGCGATGGGCATGGACGGCGTCAACAACGCCGTCATCCCCGGCAAGGCCGAGCCCGAGGACTACGTCGCCGAGATCACCCGCGCCAACGATGGAATCGTCAACCAGCGCACCATCTATCAAACCGCGACCCGCGGCTTTGCGATGGTGCAGCGCCTCGAGCGCTACGGCGTCAAGTTCGAGAAGGACGAGCACGGTGAGTATGCGGTCCGCCGTGTGCACCGTTCCGGGTCCTACGTCCTGCCGATGCCCGAAGGCAAGGACGTCAAAAAGGCGCTCTACCGGGTGCTGCGGCAGAAGTCGATGCGCGAGCGGATCCGCATCGAGAACCGGCTGATGCCCGTGCGGGTGCTCACCGGCCCCGACGGCCGCGCGGTGGGGGCCGCGGCGCTGAACTCCCGCACCGGCGAGTTCGTCACCGTCGCCGCCAAGGCGGTGATCCTGTCCACCGGCGCCTGCGGCCGGCTGGGCCTACCGGCATCGGGTTATCTGTATGGCACCTACGAGAATCCGACCAACGCCGGTGACGGCTACGCGATGGCCTATCACGCCGGTGCCGAGCTGTCCGGCATCGAGTGCTTCCAGATCAACCCGCTCATCAAGGACTACAACGGCCCGGCGTGTGCCTACGTCGCCAACCCGTTCGGCGGCTATCAGGTCAACGCCAACGGCGACCGGTTCGTCGACTCCGACTACTGGTCCGGTCAGATGATGGCCGAGGTCAAGCGGGAGATCGAATCCGCCCGCGGACCGATCTATCTCAAGGTCAGTCACCTGCCGGACGAGACGTTGACGGCGTTGGAGAACATCCTGCACACCACGGAGCGGCCGACCCGCGGCACATTCCACGCCAACCGCGGACACGACTACCGCACGCACGATATCGAGATGCACATCTCCGAAATCGGCTTGTGCAGTGGTCATTCCGCATCGGGTGTCTGGGTCGACGAGCATGCCCGCACCACAGTCCCCGGCTTGTACGCCGCCGGGGACCTGGCATGTGTCCCGCACAACTACATGATCGGCGCCTTCGTCTACGGCGACCTGGCCGGCGAGGACGCCGCCGCCACCCTCGCCGATCTCGAAGCGCCGCAGGAGCTTCCCGCCGACCAGATCCGCGCGGCTCATGAATTGACCTACCGGCCGTTGCGGCATCCCGATGGGCCGCCGCAGCCGCAGGTGGAGTACAAGCTGCGTCGTTTCGTGAACGACTATGTGGCCCCGCCGAAGACGGCGACCAAGCTGGCGATCGCCGTCGACACGTTCGAGCGGATGCAGGACGAGATCGAACAGATCGGCGCCCGGACACCGCACGAGTTGATGCGGGCCGTGGAGGTGTCCTTCATCCGAGACTGCGCGGAGATGGCAGCCCGGTCCTCACTGACCCGGACCGAGTCCCGGTGGGGGCTGTACCACGATCGTTCTGATGTGCCCGACCGCGACGACGTGAACTGGCGCTATCACTTGAATCTCCGCAAGAGCCAAGAAGGCTCGATGGAGTTCTTCAAGCGGCCGGTCGCAGAGTACTTCGTCCCGGTGCCCGGGCTCGACGATTTGCCCACCGGCGGAACGGAACCCATCCCGGTCGCGCAGCCGACGATCGTCCGGGACCGGGAGGCGGCGTCGACACCGGTGACCGTGGTGCCCGGCCCGCCCGTGCAGCCGCCCTCACCGCGTATCGCTGCCGTGCTTGCGTTGGAATCGCCATCGCTGGAGGATCTTGCCGAGTTCCTGGCCGACGCCGATGCGGGTGTCCGCCGCACCGCTGTCGTGGCACTCACCGAAAACCTCTGCGACGGCTATGCGGACGCGCTGTACGCCGCGCTCACCGACGCCGACAGCGGAGTCCGCCGCGCCGCCGCGGAGGGGGTGCGAGAACTCGTCGAGGTGCTCCCGGATCCGGTTGCCGGACAACCACTGTTGGCGTCGGCGGATCCGCTGGTACGCAGCTCTGCGCTGTATCTGCTCAGTTTCCGGCGCGTCGGCGAGGCTCGCGATTTCCGTGCCGCGCTCGCCGACCCCGACCACCGGGTCCGCATCGAGGCGGTACGTGCGTTGGTGTCCGTCGATGATGTCGACGGGGTGGCGTCGGCCGCCGGCGACGAGAACCGGGAGGTGCGGATCGCCGTTGCCAACGGATTGGGCACTCTGGCAAGCGGACCCGTCGCGGTTCGTGCACTCGCCGGCGACCGTGATCCCCTGGTGCGCGCCGCCGCCCTGGCGGCGCTGGGCGAGATCGGCGATGGCGATGCCGATTTGGCACTCATCGAGCGAGCACTGGGCGACACGGCGTGGCAGATCCGCGTGGGCGCGGTTCGTGCGTTGTCCGGCGCCGGCGGGGCGGCGATCGCGTTCCTGTCCCGCGCGCTGATCGATCCCCACCTCGACGTGCGCAAGGCGGCCGTGCTGGGTTTGACGCGCTGGGTCGCAGAACCGGCGGCCCAGGATGCGTTGCTAGGGGCCTTGGACGATACCGACGCCGACGTGCGCGCTTATGCCCGGCAGGCGCTGGCCCGGCGGGCCGAGTTCGCGAGTCTGGCCGACTGACCCCAAACACACATCGGTGGGGAGCATGCGCTCCCCACCGATTTGGTGTCAGGTCTACGGGTTAGAAGCCCATGTGGTGATCGGCCTGGTTGTGCGACGACACATCGGTGCTCGCCTGGGTGTGCGAGGCCGCGCTGTCGTGGCTGGTGTCGTACAGCGAGTGACTCGAGTAGTCCGTGCTCGCGTGAGTGGACTGGTCCGCCGAGTGATCCGGCACCGCAGCCGCCGCGTGGCTCGACGAGTCGATGGCCGCATGCTGATCGACCGTGGCCGAGTCATGCGTGGTCCCGACCGAGCTTGCGCCACCGGCATTCGCGCTGCCCTGCGAGCTGGTGATCACCGAGCTGCCGTTGGACCCGGAATTCACCGAACCGCCTGCGGCGGTGGAGCCACCGGTGTGGATGACGCTGCCCTGCGACGGAGTGACCGCCGAACCGTGCGTTGTCGTGGACGCGGTGGTGCTCGCTCCGGTGTTGACGGCGCCGTGTCCGCCCAGGGCCGCGGAATCCTGGCCCAGGATGTTGGCCTGACCGCCAAAGGCGTTCTGGTACGAACCGTTTCCGCCAGCCGTCACATGATCTGCCGACGTCCCACCGCTAGCCGAACCTGCCGCCTGGACGGAGTTGTGGAGATTCAGGTTGGCCGCATCATGGTTGAGGAAGCTGGTGCTGCCACCGGCCGAGGCATTGGCGCCACCGTTGATGCTCGTGCCACCGGCGATCCCGGTGTGGCCGCCCGCATTGGCCTCCACAGCCGAGGCCGCCTCGACATTGGTGTGTCCGCCGAGCGATGCGCCGGCGTTGGTCTGTCCGCCGAACATGCCACCGAGGTTCGTCTGGCCACCGAAGCCGCCACCGAGGTTCGTCTGGCCGCCAAACCCGCCACCGACGTTGGTCTGGCCGCCGAGCGCCGCGCCGTCGTCGTGCAGGAAGCTCACGGCCGCAGTGTTACTCGCAGCAGCCTGCGCGCTCGCGGTCGCCCCACCGAGCGGGCTGGCGAACGATGCCGCTGTCGTGGTGTTGATCGCGGTGTTGCCGGCGGCGGTCAGGCCGCCGCCACCCAGGCCGATCCCGGCGCCGCCAGCGGCAGCAGTTTGGGTGTTGAAGCCGGCACCACCGACCGGGCTGGTGAAACCAGCGTTGGCCGTGTTGTTGAAGCTCGCGTTCTCCTGCGCGCTCAAACCCGTTCCGACGTTGGCCGCTCCGCCGCCACCGGCACCTGCCGAGCCGCTGAGCGCGACGCGCCGTTCGGCATCGACGTCATTGGCGTCGACGCGAGCCCGATCGTTCACATGCGCACCGCCACCGAACTGGCTGCCGGCGCCGGCCGCGAAACCGCTACCCGCATTGGCACCGCCGGCGAACTGTCCGCCGCCCTGGGCGCCGATGCCGCTGTGCCCGTGGATGTTGGAGCCACCGCCGACGTGCGTGCTTCCGCCCACACCGGCACCGGCGGCCGCACCCGCTGCTGCGGATCCGCCGAATTCGCCACCGAGGCCGGCGTTGAAACCACCGCCGAGTTCGGCACCCCCACCGGCGCCGAAGCCGGAGCCCAGACCGATCCCGCTGTGGCCGCCCACTTCAGCGTTGCCGCCAAGCTCGGCGCCGAATCCGGTATTGAATCCGCCACCAAGCTCAGCCCCACCGCCGGCACCCAAACCGGTGCCCAGGCCAACGCCACTGTGCCCACCGAGCTCAGCGCCGCCTTCAAATTCGCCGCCCAGGCCCATCTCGGCACCCAGACCCGAATGGAAACCGCCACCAAGCTCAGCGCCACCGCCGGCACCCAAACCGGTGCCCAGGCCAACGCCACTGTGCCCACCGAGCTCAGCGCCGCCTTCAAATTCGCCGCCCAGGCCCATCTCGGCACCCAGACCCGAATGGAAACCGCCACCGAGCTCAGCGCCACCGCCGGCACCGAAACCGGTGCCGAAGCCGCTGCCCAGACCAACCCCAGTCTGGCCACCCAGTCCCGCGGAACCGCCGACTTCAGCGCCCGCGTTGAAACCCAGGCCCATCTCGGCGCCGATGCCGGTCTCGAATCCACCGCCGAGCTCAGCACCGCCACCGGCACCAAAGCCGGTGCCGAAACCTGTGCCCAAGCCGGTGCCAAGGCCAACCCCGCTCTGGCCACCCAGCTCGGCGCCACCGCCGAGCTCAGCACCCATGCCGGCGTGGAAGCCCGCCTCCACCTCGACGCTCATCCCGGCTTGGAAGCCGGCGCCCAGCTCGGCACCCAGCCCCGACTGAAAACCGCCGCCGAGCCCGGTACCGAGGCCGATTCCGGAGCCCAGTCCGACTCCGGTCTCGCCGCCCAGGCCGAGCCCGCCGCCGAGGCCGGCGCCGATGCTCTCGCCAAGGCCAAGGCCGATTCCGTTACCCACCGCGGCAGCCAAGCTCGAACCGCCGTCGACGCCGAGATCCAGCGCCTGGTTGCTCAGGACGTCAGCAGCCACCGCGGGCGCCGAAAGAAGGTTCGGCACAACACTTTCCACTGGCGCGAAGCCGAACTGGTTCGAGACGGCCTGAGCCAGCCCGGAGACCGGGTCCCCGCCACCGAGCTCGAGTCCCGGAACGGCCGAGGCCGCGACGGACTGAATCTGCTCAGGGGTGACCCCGGCCAGCCCGGCGTTCGCCAGCGCGGCGTTGGGATCCGCGACGTAGTTCTGCGCAGCGGATTCGTTGTTGAAGAGGTCAAGGATGAATTGGAGCAGGTTGTCCATGGGAGTTCCTTCCGGTGATTACTCATCACGGTATGAAGATCGCGCGCACCCCGAAATGGGGCCCGGTCCCCTACCCGACACAGGTTGTACCGGGATATCCCAGCAATCCCCATTAGGGGATTAGGGGATCGCTAGGGTGTGTACCGCGCGTCTTGCAGAACACCAGCAATAGGATCGGTATAGATACTGTTCACAGCCTCAAACAAGGGCAACCGCAAATTGTGAACTGATTCACAACCGTTACCGATAAATTGACATACAGGTAATTAACAGCAAATCGCTCAAACCGTAAATGGGCACGTCGGGCGGCATTCCGGGGTCGGCAAACGCCTAACCCGCGCCCGGGCAAGGCCCGGGTGCTCGATCGCAGCACAACCCCGCTACGCCGCGTGGTGATGGTGCGCGTGGTCGGGATGGTCCGACAACCAGCGACGCTCGACACGCTTCACCCGGTAGTGCTCCGCCATGATCAGCAGCGCGCCCACAATCAGCAGGCCGGCGGCCACCGACCCCAGCATCAGCAGCAGTTCATGGTGGTTGTAGGCCAGTGCTGCGATGATGCCGGCGAGGCCCAGCACACCGAGTGCGATGAGAAATAGCCCCGGCAGCCAGAGTGTGTCGATGAACGACTCGCCCGCATGCGGTTGTGTTGTTCGGGAGTGATCGACCGGATCGCGGTAGGCACCCTTCATGGCGTCTCCCTTCCGTCCAGAGACCCTTTCCAGGTTACGCCCATTGTGAGCCAGGCCACAGAACGGGGCGTGCAGCTTCGATTGACGTCAGCGTCATTTACGCTGCTGCCAGCCGACATCTCCCGGGGGGGACTTATGTACGCACCGTTTCGCGAGCCATCTCGCACCTCTCGTCTCACAGCAGCATCCGCGGCGGCAATCGTCGCCATGGGTCTGGTGTCCGCACCACATGCTGCGGCGGACATCCCGCCACCGGTGCGCGCATCGGAGATACAGCTGCAGGCCGTCGTCACCAACACCCCCGCCGGGCACACCGCCATTACCCCGCGCAGCACCCCCGCGGCGAGTGCGCTGGCCAATGAGGCGGGGCCGACGCGAGAGAACCTGCTCAATGCCGTCACGGCGATCGCAGGAGCGACGCTTTGGTACGCGGCCTCGCTCTACACATTGCCCGTTAGCATCGCCCTAGGGCTCTTCATGTTCTTTGTCTTCCCCGTCTTCAGTGCCAAACCTTCCGACCCTGCGGTCCTTTTCACTCCCTATCTGAGCCCGTTGGTTGACGTTGGCCGAGCGCTGTTTGCCCTTATCCCGCAGTCGAAGTCGGCTACCGTTGCAGCTGATTCAAGTCCGACGGCTGACCGCGCCAAGCGCGCCACGGCCAGTTCGCGGCGGACTGCCAACGCGAGCATCAATGCCTACCGGAAACCGGCAACGCACCGGACAACCAAGAGCGCACCGACCGCCGCCAAGCACACCAAGCGCACGGGTACCGCCGGCTCAGTCCGCAGCGGCATCAACCACAAATCCTGAAGCCCAACCTCACGGCTGGGGCGTGAGTGCGCTGCCCTTCAGCCATTCGCCCCACGGCAGGGTCCAGTCACCGTTCTGCCAGATCTTCAGTCCGGGGCCACCGGTGTTCTTGACCTCGACCACATCACCGGGCTGCGCGAAGTTGTAGAACCACACCGCGTTCTCGCCGTTGAGGTTCAGGCAGCCGTGCGAGACGTTGGTGTTGCCCTGAGCCCAGGTCGTCGCGTTGAGCTGATGAAGGTAGATGCCGTCGGTGCTGATCCGGGTGGCATACGGGATCTTCAGCTTGTAGCCCATCGAGGAGTCCACCGGCAGACCGTAGGTCGACGAATCCATGGTCACCGATTCGGCTTTGTCGATCACCGTGTACACCCCCGGCGGCGTCCAGAACGAAAAATCTCGTCCGGCGATGGTTTCGTAACCGCCCTTGCCCATCGATGTGGGCATGGCCCGAACCAGCTTGCCGTTGTCGAACACGCTGACCGTCTTGGTGGTGTCGTCCGCGATGGAGACGTGCGCAGCGCCAATTGTGAAGGTGGCCTTGGCATTCTCATCGCCGTACAGGCCGTCGCCGAGCCGCACCCCGAAGATGTTGGCGGCCACCGACACCGTTGTGCCGGGCGGGTAGTACGCCGCGGGCCGCCAGTGCGCGGTCTTGTCATCCACCCAGTACCACGACCCCTTGACCGGCGGGTTGGTGGTCACCACCAGGTTCCGTTCGGCCGCGACCTTGTCGGTGATGCGCTCGTCGAACCGGGCCGCGATGATCGTGCCGATGCCGTAGCGCATGTCCTCGTGGATCGGCAGACCGCCGGGCGTCTCGAGGTAGACCTGGGTGAGGTAGTCGGGCGACGCGGTCGTGAAGGTGGTGGTCCGCGCCAGTGGCACACCGCTGGCGCCCTGACTGGCCACGTTCATCGTGTAGGTGCGCCCGTACTTGAGCGGCACGGTCGGCTGCCACGACGTCCCGTCCGGCGAGAGCGCCCCGGCCAGGGTCTTGCCGTAGTCGTCGACCAGCGAGACGTTCGTCAGGCTGCCACCGACCACCTGGGCGGACACCCGGCTCAGCGGGCTGAGGTCAGCCGAGCCGCTCGCCGGTGCGACGCCCAGCAGGGGCGGCTTCGGCGGCGCCGGCGGCAACGGCACCTGCGCGGCGGCGGTGGCTGTCTTGCAGGCGTCGCCGCAACCAGGCAGCCCGGCGACGTCACTGCCCAGGACGCCGAGGAGTAACACCCCCACCACCAGGCTGGCCGTGCATGCACGACGAGAAAAGACCACCGAAATCACTCCACAACTGGTCGACGATGAGTTGCCGGCGTCACCATTGACGCCTGGAAGCATAGACGGCCACGAGGCCGTCTCGTCACTCGAAGACGGCCGACGCGGCCACCACCTGCAGCAAACGCCCAATCATTAGCGGAATTTAACTTTCCGGACCCCATCTCAGTGCAGCGCACTGCCTTTGAGCCACTCGGCCCACGGCAGCGTCCAATCGCCGTTCTGGGTCAACTTCAGCGGTGGGCCGCCGGTGTTCTTGATCTCGACGACGTCCCCGGGCACCGAGAAGTCATAGAACCATGCCGCGTTGTCGCTGCTGAGGTTCAGACAACCGTGGGAGGTGTCGGTGTTGCCCTGCGCCCACACGGTCGCGTTCAACTGATGCAGGTAGATGCCGTCGGGGCTGATGCGGGTGGCGTACGGGATCGTCTCGCGGTAGCCGAGCCGCGAGTTGATGGGCAGGCCGTACGTGGACGAGTCCATGATCACCGGGTTGGCCTTGTCCATGACGGTATAGACGCCGGGCGGCGTCCAGAACGTCAGCGTCTGGCCGTCGATCGTCTCCGAGCCGCCCCGACCCATCGAGGTCGGCATCGTGCGCACCAACGTGCCGTTGTCGAACACACTGACCTGCTTGGTGGTGTCGTCAGCGACGGTGACGTGTGCGTCTGCGATGGTGAATGTTGCCGTGGAATCCTCTTCGCCATACAGTCCGTCGCCGAGCGGAACGCCATACACGTCGGCGTGCACCGTCACCGAAGTGCCTGGGGCGTAATACCTTTCCGGGCGCCAGTGGGCATTTTGATCGTCAACCCAGTACCACGATCCACGCATCCGCGGGTTGGTGGTGACCGAGAGGTGTCGCTCGGCGGCCGCCCGGTCGGCGATGGGCTCGTCGAAATGCGCGACGACGACGGTGCCGACTCCGAACCGGCCGCCGTCGAGCGGATGCCCGGCCGGTGTGGTCAGGTACACCTCGCTCTGATCGCTGGGCACCAGGGTCTGGAAGGTCGACGACATCGTGGATGGGACGCCGCCGGGCCCGCGGGCGTCGACTCGCAGGGTGTAGGTGCGTCCGTAGCCCAATGCCACGGTCGGCTTCCAGGTCTTGAAATCAGGGGTGACGACGCCGGGCACGGGCTTGTCGGCATCATTGACCATCACGACGTGGGTCAGCAGGCCGCTCGTGGCTTCGACGGTGATCCCGCCCAGCGGGTCGACGTCGGTGGCACCGTCGGCGGGACTGAGCGCGACGGCGGCCGGATCCTTCGATGGCGCCGGCTGCGGGTTGCGGGCGGCGGCCTCGGTACGGCAGTTCTCCGGGCATCGTGGGGCGGCCGAAACGACGACACCGCCGAGCACGGCCAGTACCGCCAGCACGATCCCGAGGGACGCCCCACGGGCACGACGACTCACGCTCAAACTTTTCACTCCACGACTTTGTTAAGGGGTCGGCCACTGTTGCCGGAATACCGATGATCAATCGGGCTCTTGAAGCATAGACGTAGCGACGGGGCGCCGCGTTCGGGCAAAGGCGCGTGCCGCGTTACAACATGGACAAGACTTGGGCACATGACCGAACCCGGTGCTGCGCGTGTCGCGGTGTATCTCGACTTCGACAACATCGTCATCTCGCGTTACGACCAGGTCAACGGCCGCAACTCTTTTCAGCGCGACAAGGCCAAGGGTCTGGAGTCCGCGAAGCTGGTCCGTGCCCGTGTCGATGTGGGCGCGATCCTCGACTTCGCGTCCTCGTTCGGCACGGTGGTGCTCACCCGGGCGTACGCCGACTGGTCGGCTGACGTGAACGCTGAATACCGCGAACAGCTGGTGGGCCGGGCGGTGGATCTGGTGCAGCTGTTCCCCGCGGCGGCCTATGGCAAGAACGCCGCCGACATCCGGCTGGCGGTCGACGCCGTCGAGGACATGTTCCGGCTACCCGACCTCACCCACGTGGTGATCGTGGCCGGCGACTCCGACTACATCCCGCTTGCCCAGCGCTGCAAGCGGTTGGGTCGCTACGTCGTCGGCATCGGCGTCGCCGGCTCGTCGAGCAAGTCGCTCGCGGCGGCTTGCGACGACTTCGTCATCTACGACTCCCTGCCCGGGGTGCCGGGGTTCGAGCCGATCGCGACCGAGGAGGCGCCGAAGCGGACCAAGCGCACCAAGTCCGCTGACGCCGACCCGCCTGAACCACCCGACCAGCAGACCGCGGCGACCGCCCTGCTGCAGCGGGCGCTGCAGATCGGTCTGGACAAGGACGACGTGGACTGGTTGCACAACTCGGCGGTCAAGGCGCAGATGAAGCGCATGGACCCGTCGTTTTCGGAAAAGTCGTTGGGCTTCAAGTCGTTCAGCGACTTCCTGCGCTCGCGGACCGATGTGGTGGAGCTCGACGAGAGCTCGACCACCAGGATGGTCAAACTGCGTTAAACCGTGGAGTCGATCCAGACCGCGCGGGCGGCCGCCAGCAGTTCGCCGCCACCGGTGTACAGCGCCGAGTGCGCGCCGATCTTGCGGCCCTCATGCCAATCCGATGTCGCCACCACCACGCATTGCTCGCCCACGCGCGGTACCCGGCCGATGTGGGCGGTCATCCGGCCGAGGACCGCGACACCGCCGGGGATCCGGTTGAACGCCGCCCAGCCACCCGGGCAATCCAGCGCCGCCCAGACGATCTCGGGTCGCACGGCGCCGTCGTCGTCGGCCAGCGACTCGTCCGGTATCCACCGGTCCGCCAAAATCGATTGGCCGGGAAGACGTTTGACAAAGATCCGCAGCCCGTCACCGGCCTCGCGGTCCGGGCCACAGGTGAAGCAACTGCGGAACGGATGGCTGGCGTCGGCCAGCGCGGCCGCTGCGTCAGCGGGGATGTCCAGCACGGCCGGCACGACGTCGACAGGTTCGTCGACCACCTTGGCGACCGCTACCACTTCCCCACCGGCCGGGCGCACCTCGTAGACCGGCCCCGACTCCTCAACCAGAAGCTCCGTGTCCAGCGGAGGTGGGCGAAGCAACGTCACCTCGACCAGATCCGCCGGGACGTGGCCGGCAATCACACCGCAGGCGTAGCCGCCGTTGGCGCTGCCAGGCGGACCGTTGAATCGGCCGGCGAACATCACGGACGGCTCGGTCAACGCCGATCCCCTTCCACCCGGGCCAGCAGCCACGCCTGGCCGTCACCTTCGCCCGCGGCCAGCGCCTGCAGACCTGCGAACGCGACGTCGAGTTCCCCCGCCGCCGCACGGAAAAACCCCGGCTGCGCGCCGACCTCACTGAGCACACTGATCGCCAGCACGCCACCAGGCGCCAGCCTGTCCACCATCGCCGGGTACAGCCGCGGATCCCGAAATCGATGACACAGGATCACGTCGACCGGTGGCCCCGGCGGCAGGCCGTCGTCGAGATCGGCGACGGAGAATCGGCACCGCTCGGCCACTCCGTGGCGATGCGCCAGCTCGTGCGCCTGCTCGATCGCGACGGCCGATACGTCGACGCCCCAGACGGTCAGGCCGCGCTCGGCCAGCCAGACCGCTGCCGAACCCGCGCCGCAGGCCAAATCCAGCACCTGCCCCGTTGTCGGAAGCGCATCAACGTGGCGCGCGAATACGGCGGGAATCGCAGGTAGACCGCTCGGCCGGCCCGCGTATTTGTCGTCCCAGCGGACGCGATCGGCCTCGGCCACGTCCCTCACGGTAGCCGTGACAAACCTGTGCGCTCCGGGCCGATTGATTTCCGCACCACGGGGTAAACGCGTCGGATGTCGAAGGCAGAGTCTCAATGGCTGTCCAAGTCGGCTTCGCAGACTCGCGGGTCGGACAAGACGGAAGTCCAGTTCCACTACGACATCTCCAACGAGTTCTTCAAACTCTGGCAAGACCCCACCCAGACGTACAGCTGTGCGTATTTCGAGCGCGACGATATGACGCTCGAGGAAGCGCAGATGGCCAAGGTCGATCTCGCACTGGGCAAGCTGGGCCTGGAGCCGGGGATGACACTGCTGGACATCGGCTGCGGCTGGGGATCCACGATCATGCGCGCCGTGCAGAAATACGACGTGAACGTCATCGGCCTGACCCTGTCGGAAAACCAGAAGCGCCACATCGAGGAGTTCTGGTTCGCCAACTCAGACAGCCCGCGCCATAAAGAGGTACGGCTACAGCCGTGGGAGGAGTTCGAGGGGAAGGTCGACCGGATCGTATCGATCGGCGCTTTCGAGCATTTCGGCTTCAACAAGTACGACGACTACTTCAAGAAGACCTTCAGCTGGCTGCCCGACGACGGGGTGATGTTGCTACACACGATCATCATTCCCGAGGACGAGGAGTTCAAAGCCAAGGGTCTGCCGCTGACCATGTCGCGGGTGCGCTTCATCAAGTTCATCATGGACGAGATCTACCCCGGCGGCCGATTGCCGCTGGCCTCGATGGTCCGGCAGCATGCCGTCACCGCGGGTTACCACGTCACCCGCGAGCAACATCTGCAGGCGCACTACACCCGCACGCTGGACACCTGGGCAGCCAATCTGGAAACCAAGCAGGACGAGGCCATCGCGATCACCTCCGAGGTGATCTACGAGCGCTTCCACAAATATCTGACCGGATGTGCCGAGCTGTTCCGCAGCGGCTACACCGACATCTGCCAGTTTACGTGTGAAAAGGCAATCAGTTAGCCTCTTTTCAGTACTGCGTGAACGACTCGGCAAGAGGAGGTCGGTCCTCGATGACGGAAAGTGGTTCGGGCCCAACGAACCTGCGACCGGCCTACGAGGATGTTCAGGCGCACTACGACATTTCGAACGAATTCTTCGGCCTGTTCCAGGATCCGTCGCGCACCTACAGCTGCGCGTACTTCGAGCGCGAGGACATGTCGCTGGAAGAGGCGCAGCTCGCGAAAATTGATCTGGCACTGGGCAAGTTGGATCTGCAGCCCGGGATGACACTGCTCGACATCGGCTGCGGCTGGGGTTCGACGATGAAGCGCGCAGTGCAAAGGTTCGACACGAACGCACTCGGCTTGACGTTGAGCCGTAACCAGTGCGCACTGGGTCAGCAGCTGCTCGACGTTGTCGAGACCGATCGCTCACGGCAAATTCTGTTGCGCGGTTGGGAGGAATTCGACCAGCCCGTCGACCGGATCGTCAGCATCGAAGCGTTCGAGGCGTTTCCGAAAGACCGGTACGCCGCGTTCTTCGAAACCTGCCACCGCGTGATGCCCGACGACGGGCGCATGGTGCTGCAGACGATCATGGGTCACCCGTTGCGACGCTGGCCGGAGTTGGGCATCCCGATCGTGATGTCCGACCTGAAGTTCATGCGGTTCATCGCGAAGGAGATCTTCCCGGGCGGGGCGGTGCCGTGCGACGAGGACGTCATCGAATTTGCCGAGAAGGCCGGGTTCTCTCCTGCCAACCTGGAGTACCTCACCCCGCATTACGTCCGCACCTTGGACATTTGGTCACAGCGATTGCAAGCAGCGCGCGACCAGGCGATCGAGGCAACCTCAGAAGAGGTCTACGACCGCTACCTGCGTTATCTGGTGGGTTGTTCGGACTTCTTCGGCCGCGGCGTCTCCGAGGTCGGACAATTCACCCTCGTGAAGCGCTGAATGCAAAGAGACTGCTATGCTTGCCCCAACGTTGGCGACACGAAAGCGTCGCCGACACGTCGTGGAACACCTTCACTTCACCGGCACTTCCGGAATTCCGGGAACCGAGTTCAGCTGATTAGTGCCCCAAGCACACAGTCTCGCGGCGATCGATTTTGCCCTCCGGCAATCTCGCCACACGTTCGATGCCCGAAAGGCACCATGCAAACCGAATCAACCTTTGCGGATCTTGGCGTGCCCGCACCATTGGTGCGCGCTATGTCCGACAATGGGATTATCCAACCGTTCCCGATTCAGATCTCGACGCTGCCGGACACCTTGGCCGGCCGCGACGTTCTTGGCCGCGGCAAGACCGGCAGCGGCAAGACGCTGGCGTTCGCCATTCCGCTGGTCAGCAGGCTGACCGGCAGCACGCGCCGTCCGGCACGGCCCTCGGGTCTGGTGCTGGCACCCACTCGCGAGCTGGCCACCCAGATCACCGCGGCGCTGCAGCCGCTGGCCGAGGCCACTGGCCTGCGGGTCACCACCATCTTCGGCGGAGTGCCGCAAAACAAGCAGGTCAGCGCCCTGAGGTCCGGCGTCGATATCGTCGTGGCCTGCCCGGGTCGCCTTGAAGACCTGATGCGCCAGCGCCTGATCACCCTCGACGCTGTCGAGGTCACCGTCATCGACGAGGCCGACCACATGGCCGACCTGGGCTTCCTGCCCGGTGTCACCCGGATCTTGGCGGCCACCCCGGCCGGCGGGCAGCGCTTGCTGTTCTCCGCGACCCTGGACAACGGGGTCGACAAGCTGGTCACCCGGTTCCTGCGTAACGAGGTCTCGCACGCCGTCGACTCCGACCAGTCGCCGGTGGCCGACATGACCCATCACGTGTTCCACGTGGCCAGCGTCGACGCCAAGAAGCAACTGGTGCACACGCTGGCCTCCGGAACCGGGCGTCGAATCCTGTTCCTGCGCACCAAGCATCACGCCCGCAAGTTGGCCAAGCAGCTGACTGAGGCTGGAATTCCGTCAGTTGACTTGCACGGCAACCTTTCTCAGCCGGCACGCGACCGCAACCTGGCGGCGTTCTCCGCGGGCACTGCGCGAGTGCTGGTCGCCACCGACATCGCCGCTCGCGGCGTCCACGTAGATGACGTGGAGCTGGTCGTGCACATCGACCCGCCCGCCGAGCACAAGGCTTACCTGCACCGCTCGGGCCGTACCGCACGCGCGGGCCGGGCCGGCGACGTGGTGACCGTGGTGCTCCCCGAGCAACGTCGCGACACTCAGGCATTGCTGCGCAAGGCTGGCATCAACGTTGCACCCCAACAGGTTTCGGCCAATTCGGCGGAAGTTCAGGCGCTCGTCGGAGAGGTCGCCCCCTACCAGCAACCAGCAGTCGTTACAGTCGCCGCACCCCAGCGCCGCCCCTCTACTCAGGGCCGCCCCCCACGTGGTGGGCAGTCCGGCGGTGGTCAGCGCGGTGGCGGCCAACGTAGCGGTGGGCAGCGCAGCAGCGGTGGCCAGCGCGGCGGTGCCCCGCACAACGGTAGTCAGCATGGCGGTGGCCAACCCGGCCGTCGTCGCTCCAGCCGGCCGAGCTCTGCGGTTGGCACGTAATAGATTTCGTCCCGGCGGACCCGTCGGAGCGAAGCATTGGATGTCTTCGGGCATCTAACTGAAGAAAGAAGAAAGACAGATGGCACAGGGAACTGTGAAATGGTTCAACGGCGAAAAGGGCTTCGGCTTCATCGCTCCCGACAGTGGCGATCAGGATCTGTTCGTTCACTACTCGGAAATCCAGGGCAGCGGCTTCAAGTCGCTCGAGGAGAACCAGCGTGTTCAGTTCGAGGTAGGACAGGGACCCAAGGGCCCCCAGGCGACGCAGGTCTCCGCGGTCTGATCGAACCCCAATACCACCACTAGGGGCTGGTACGGCAATGCCGTACCAGCCCCTAGTTTTTGGTCAGCTAGCTCTTGGCGGCGTCGACGGCAGGGCCGTCCAGCGAGCGGGCCGTCCCGGCCGCGCTTTGCGCCCGCGCGGCACGGATGACCTGATCAGCCACCGCATACTCCGGAACATCGTGGTCATCACCGATGAGCGGCATCGTGGCCGCCCGGCGCATCACCATCCGCCCGAGCGCTTGGGTCGTCGTGTGTGGGATCACCAGCAGTCGCGCGCATCCGCTCTTGCCGACGATGACCATGATGCGCTGGCGACTGTCGTTCCACCGCATCGCGCGCATGGCGTTCGAGAAGTGGGCATCCAAGATCGGTGCGGCGGCGGTTGCCGACCAGTTGATGTCGATGTCGATGATTTCGCCCAGTGGCGTGTGCAGCACGTCGATCAGGTCGGGTAGTTCACTGGCCAGCGATCCGGTGCGTG
The DNA here is from genome assembly GCF_033804465.1 of Mycobacterium sp. RTGN5. Lineage (NCBI taxonomy): Bacteria > Bacillati > Actinomycetota > Actinomycetes > Mycobacteriales > Mycobacteriaceae > Mycobacterium > Mycobacterium sp. RTGN5. Next base: position 114,653 of record NZ_JAPZLA010000003.1, on the reverse strand, counting down.
GCCACCACGCTCCGTCGATCTCTCCGCCCAGAATGTCGTTGAGGCTGAGACGAACCGGGCTGGCTCTGCGGCGCGGCCCGCGCATGCCGTTCATGAGATTGCTGCTGCCGTAACGAGTTCATCCATTGGCGTTCCTCACGCAGCAGGCTGGTCGATCCGCGGACATCGTGCGAACGGACCGCCCCCAGTCTACTCTGCGGCCCGCTCCGAGTTCGCCGGACCAGCTGACTTCGGCGGTTCGACGAGTTCCCTGATCGTGGTGCAGACCGTAGTGAGGGTCCGCTCGTCACGAGTCGACAAGGTCAGCACGAACGCGCCCTGAATCAGCGCCAGCACAGCGTCGGCGAGGTCCTCGCTAGGGCGGTCTCGGCGGATGTCGCCACGTTCCTGTCCTGCCGTGAGCAGCAATGAGAGCTGCGTCTTCCACATCCCGATCTGCGTGGCCAGCTGTGGCCGGAAGTAGTCGGACGTCGCGCCCATCTCGGTGGAGAACTTCCCCGTCAGGCATGCGGTCTGAAAACCGGACTTGATGAAGATCTCCGACATGTCCTTGAAGTAGCCGGTCAGCTGGTCGACAGTGGACAGGTCGGTTCGGGTGAACCACCTCGTGAACAGCCCGCCCTGGAACCCGATATAGCGGTCCAGGACAGCTTGAGCGAACGCATCCTTGGATCCGAAGTGGTGGTAGAAGGATCCCTTCGGAACGCCGGCCTCGGCCAGCACGGCGTCGATTGTGGTCCCGTGGAAGCCGTTCTCATAGAACAGCTTGATCCCAGCGCGCAGCAGTCGCTCCTTGTGCGGGAGCACCGCTTCCTGGGTTGCCATGAGAACCGCCTTCAATATGCGCCGCTGAGGTGGGCTTTTCCACTATAGGACGGTTTCGCCGACCACTAGACCGAGTGGGCTAGACCACATCGTCTAGTTTGTGTGGCCTAGACCACATCGTCTAGACCACTTCGTCTAGACGATCTAGTCTAGCGCGCAGGGGTCAATCGAACGGAGGACCATCCATGAGCACCACGTACACCCTCGGACACGAGGACAGTGAGGTTCGCCGGCTGCTGCTACAGGGCCGGGTGTATCGGGCCGACACCAGACACGCGTTGCTGATGGCAGGCCTAAAACCGGGGATGCGGGTCCTCGACGTCGGCTCCGGGCCGGGCGACGTTTCGTTCCTGGCCGCCGAACTCGTTGGGCCCACCGGTTCGGTCCTGGGCGTCGACGCCGCCGACATCGTGCATCTGGCCCGCTCCCGCGCTGCCGAGCAGGGCTGGACCAATGTGTCGTTCACCCAGTCGGCGCTCGACGAGCTGGTGTTGGAGGAGCCCGTCGACGCCGTCATCGGACGCCTGATCCTGATGCACCTTCCCGACCCGGTCGCCGCGCTACGCCAGCTCGCCGGCCTGGTCCGTCCCGGCGGCATCGTCGCATTCGCCGAAAACGACATCGCGACGGTGCGCAGTTATCCCGAGATCCCGACCTTCCGCCTGGTCACCGATGCGGTCGCGCGGTCGTTCGAATCACTGGGACTCGATATCTCATTCGGGCCGAAACTCGGCACGCTGTTCCAGGACGCCGGGCTTGGCATCCCGCGAATGGCAGTCGGTGCGCCCATGGGCGGCGCCGACGACATCGACCTGCTGACCTATGCCGTAGAGATCTGGCGGTTGGTGTATCCGATCGCCGACGGGCTCGGCCTGACGGGCGGCGACGTACCTGCCCCCGACGAGATGCTGCCGGTGTTGCAACGCGAAGTCGGCGCCGCGCGAGCCAGCATCATGATGCCCCCGCAGATCACGGCCTGGGTAAAGGTGCAGTGATGGTCGCCATCGGAACCGGCGGTCTGTCGCCGGCACGCTTCCTGAGCCGGGTCATGGCCTGGCTGCGGGCACCCGCGTTCGCCGAGCCCGAGGGTGAAAGCCAGGGCGGGAGAAGGCATTACCCGCCACAACGGGCCAGCTTCGTCGAGCAGGCGTCGATGTCCCGGGAGATGTACCGGCTCTGACTAGCTCAGCCGATCGAGACCAGTTGATCGATCGAGTCAATGGGCAGATCGCCGTCCACGATGGCCATCACCTCCAGCCATTGGAGGTTGATCGCCCCCTTGTGGTTATCCAGGAACGCGATGTCTGCCGCGTCGCGACCGGTGGCAATCCGCACCAGCGACTGTCGTGGCGCCAGGAGGGTTCCGTCGACCACTCGCCACTGCCCGTTCACGTACGCCTCGGCGACGGCATGGAAGTCCATCGGGTACAGACCCGGCGCGTACACCGACACGACGCGGGCCGGCACGTTGACCGCGCGCAAAAGCGCGACCACCAGATGCGCGTAGTCGCGACATACGCCCGCGCCCGCCAGCAACGTGTCTACCGCTCCATCGATCGGGTCGCTCGAGCCGGGCACATAATTCAACCGGGTGCCCACCCACACCGACACCTTCTCCAACAGGTCTTCCGAGTCGGAGTAATCGCCGAATTCCGTTGCGGCAAAACCATAGAACTTGTCGGCCTCGGCGTAGCGGCTGGGGCGCAGATACATGGACAGGTCATACTCGGTGACCGGGGCGGGAAACGTCCGGCCGGTAATCGTCGCGTCGTAGGAGACCTTCAGGTTGCCCACCGGGACATCGAGTTTGTGGATGCGGTTGCCGTGCACGCCGCTGATCTCCAGCGCCGAGATCGGGGACCCGTCCAACACGAACGACAGCGCCTCGGAGACCGAAGTCCCCGGATGCGGCGCAACAGCGATCTGGAACTCCAGGGTCGTCGGGGCGGTGATCTCGACATCGAGTCTCGCGCCCACTTCACGCTTCATGTCAACAATGATGATGCAACGATCCTCAACGCGCGCGGCGACGTCATTTCTGCAGCAACGATATTCGCTGGGCGTGCTGCAATGTCGAGATGACGGCGAGCGTCGACTCCGTGCCCTGATTGCGGTTGACCCCGTCGGCCTGCAATCCGTCGAATCCGCCGCCGGTCTCGGGGTCCCACATGAGCTGGCCGGTGTCATTGGCACCGGTGAACCAGGACGCGGCAGCCCGTACTCCGTCGATCCATCTCGCGGCGGGGTCGACGCCAGCGGCGCGCGCGCACGCGTCGGCCAGCGACGAAATCTCGATCGGCTGCTGATCGAACGCGGGGCCGGTTTCGCCAGGGCCCCGTCCCCCGACAGGAGTCGGCGAGAAGTGATCACCCGACGTCTCGAGGTCCACCAGCCAGTCCAGCAGATCCAGGCCCCGCTGCCAGAGACTGGGAGCCTCCAACGCGACACCCGCGGCGATGATCGCCTCGGCGAGCACCGCGTTGGCATACGTCAGTCGCGGCTCTGGCCACGGCCAGTCGGCATCACCGTTTGGCTTGGGCACCGAGATCGCATAGTCGGTGATCAATTTGCGGGCAGCGCGATGATCAGGATGGGCCGTAAGAACTTCCGCGGCGCCCAGTGCCGCGTAGGCCATTGCACGCGGGGATGGCGAACGCACCTTCGCGGCGCGCTCGAACTGGACGAGCGCCGATTTGCGCACCCAGACGACCTCGCTGTGCGCGACCGCGGTGCCGAGTCCCCACAGACATCTGCCCCAGCACTCTTCCAAGTTCGGCTCGTCCATCCACTTGCCCGCGGCATCCATCCGGTTACGGCAGGCACCGGTGAGCGCCTGGGCGTCGCCAAGGAACCTCAGCGCAACACCGGCTAGGCGATTGACCTCGCCGGGTGCATCGGGCTGCCGACAGACGACGACGAGCACATGGGCCATGTCATCGGTGCAGTAGCCGTGTTCGGGCTGTGGCTGATCCAGATTCGCGTGCTCGAAGGTTCCACGATGGTCCGTCATCCGCAACAGTTGGTCGAAGACGGGGACCGGCGTGTCGCCGGTCATACCAATGCCGACCTCGTCGCGCAAAGTCGTTGTGCCAAATGAAGATAATCTCTGGCAACCACCGGCCACGCCATCGTGGGCGCCAAAAGCCGTGCCCTTGACGCCATCTGTCCGGAAAGGCGTGGCTGGGTCAGAACGCTATGCAGCGCCGAGCTCAACGCATCCGGATCATCGTGCGGCACAACGATTCCGGTACCGTCGCCGATCAGCTCGACGGCGTGCGGGAATGCGGTTGCCACGATCGGACGTCCGTTGGCGATCGCATCGACCAAAACGCCGGAGGCGGCTTGGTCGGTGCAGTCATTTGGCAACACCACCACCGAGGCGGACTGCACCATCGCGCTCAGTGCCGCGCCGCCACGGTAGGCGGGGTCGAAACTCACCGAGTCCGCGACGCCAAGGGATTTCGCCCGCTCCCGAAGCTCATCACGGTAGGCGTCGCCGTCGGCGGCGAGAATCTTCGGATGCGTGGGGCCGGCAACCAGGTAGCGGGGGCGCCCGGGGAGCTCACTGAGCGAGCCCATGACGTCGATGACGCGCTCGATGCCCTTGCCCGGACCGATCAGACCCCAGGTCAACAGTGTGGGACGCCCCGAGCGCTTCACCTGGGCATTGGCTGCCACGGTTGCCCCGTGCGGGATCGTGGTGATCTTTCGACGGTCGACTTCGTAGGCCTCACAGAGCCGCGCATGTGCGGCCGCTGTCATCACAACAACCTGATCGACTTCTGCCGCGATCGTCTCCAACACCCAACGCTGTTGTGGCGCAGGATCTTTAGGCACCGCGTGAGCAACAACGATCGACGGCACGCGCAGCCCACGAACGATGTCGACGATCTCGCCTCCGTCGGCACCACCGTAAATGTCGTAATCGTGTTGCACGATGACAACGTCAGATCGATTCAGCAGTTCGACGGTCGCCGCCACCGATGCCGGGACGCCGTTGACCAACTCGCCGACGACCTCGACGTCATCGCTGGTCGGTCCGTCGGCAATCCGAACCACATCGACGCGAGCGGCGTTGGCGCGCAGTCCGTCGGACAGGGCGGCGCTGAACGCAGCCAGCCCACATCGAGTCGGTGGATACGTGCTGAGAATTCCGATGCTCGGGACGCGGGAAACGCCCTGATACGGAACGGCAGCAGACGTCATCGATGGATGGACGGACAAAAAACTCAAGATGATCCCGCCTGGCGGTTGTCACCGGCATATCCGGCATGAGCGATTGCTCGGCAAGTACAGCGGCGGACGGCTGACTTATTCCGGACTGGCTGGGTTTCGAATACGGCTAACGTTACACCCCGGGACCAGCGGCTGCGCCCCCACGGGCACAGTGCACCGCGAATCGGCGCTACTCGACATCTCTTTTGCCAGTGCGAACTTCCCGGCGAGATGCGCGCGTACAGTCCAAGACAACGGGACCGTCGACAGGCCCCCAATCGAAGGGCCCCCCGTGGCAGACAAATCCCCTCGCCAGTCAATGACAAAGAAGACCGCCGGAAAGTCGCTGAAAGAGAAACGCGCGGACAAGCGCGCCAAATCCGACGGCAGTGCGACCGACAACGTGCTCAACAGCAAGAATCGCTGACCCACTTTCTTCCGATAGTCTCGATTTACCCAGCAGCACAACATCTTTCGGTTGATCTGCTGCGCATGTTCTATAGGAGCGTCGTATGACGCAATCAGGCGTTCGCCCATCAGTCGGCTGGAAAGAGCCGCCACCGCAACACACACCCCGCTTGCGGCTGAAGCCAAAAGGTCCCCTGACGGGTCGTGTTGACGGGGCTTGGTGGCCGCACAGCGAAGACCTCGAGGCAGAAGTTCCCGACCTGCTCGCGGTCCTGTCGGTTCGCCTCGGTCCCATCAGCTACGTCCTGTACAAGATGACGGAGTGGGTGAAGGCCGGCCGCAAATTGGCGGTCGGCGAACGATTTGTCCGCCTCGGCGGCGATCAGCGCCAACCGAGCAACACCGTCGAAGTCCAGGGACTGGGCGGCAGGAAGGTTGTCCTGTTGGTCGTGCCTGCCGCCACAGATCCCGATCGGGCGCACGCCATCATGATGGCCGCGTCGGCTCCCGGCAACGCCTCCAGCGTCGACGAACTGCTGGCAGTGGGCCACGACGGCTAGGTGAGGCGCCCGCAGCTGTCCACCAAACGGTGGACAGCGCGGTCAACCACCAGGTTCCGCTAGCCAGGGGATACCCCCACCATCTGCCAATGGTGACGATTGCCACATGGAATCACTCGAGGCAATCCGCACTCGCGCCCGCCGCGTTGCGCTCGCCAGCTACGTCGGCTCGGCGATCGAGTACTACGACTTCTTCATCTACGGGACCGCCGCTGCGCTGGTGTTTCCCGTCGTCTTCTTTCCGCACCTAAGTCCGCTGATGGCGACGATCGCCTCCCTGGGCACGTTCGCGGCAGCGTTTCTGTCCCGGCCGCTCGGCGCCGCGGTGTTCGGCCACTTCGGCGATCGCGTCGGCCGCAAGAACGCGCTGCTGTTCACGCTGGTGATCATGGGCGTCTGCAGCGTCGGCGTCGGCCTCATTCCGAGCACCGACACCATCGGCATGGCCGCGCCACTGCTGCTGATCACGATGCGGCTGCTGCAGGGCTTCGCCGTCGGCGGCGAATGGGCCGGCGCCGCGCTGATGAGTGCCGAGCAAGCGCCTCGGGGCAGGCGCGGATACTTCTGCATGTTCACCCAGCTGGGCCTCGGCACGGCGCTGGTGTTGGCCAACCTGGTGTTCCTCGGGGTGCACAGCGCCTTCGGTGACACCAATCCTGCCTTCCTGCAATGGGGTTGGCGAATTCCGTTCCTGCTCAGCGCCGTACTGCTGGCCGTAGCGCTCTACATCCGCGTGCATGTCGAGGAGAGCCCAGTGTTCGCCGAGTCGGCTACCGAACGGCCCGTCGGGGTCCCGATCGCCGATGCGGTACGCACGCAGGGCCGCGAGGTCATCCTGGCCGCCGGCGCGGTCGTCGCTCTGTTCATGCTGGCCTTCCAAGCCGGCACGTACTTCCCCAATTACGCTGCGACACACCTGCATTACGACGAGGACCTGATCCTGCTCGTCGGCGTGGTCGGTGGCCTGTGCTCGATCGCGTTCGTCGCCGCCTCGGCAACGCTCAGCGACACCTACGGCCGCAGGCGCGTGATGGCCGTCGGGTCCGCGCTGGCCCTGCCCTGGACGCTGATCCTGTTCCCGCTGGTCCAATCCGGTGACCCGGTCCGCTATGCCATCGCCATCATCGGCACCTACGCCATCATCGGAATCATGATGGGGCCCATGGCCGCATTCATCCCGGAGATCTTCGCCACCCGCTATCGCTACACGGGCACCGGGCTGTCCTACAACATCGGCGGCATCCTTGGCGGCGCGCTGCCCCCGGTGCTCTCCCCGATGCTGCTGTCGTCCTCGGGCAGCTGGGCGATCACCGCGATGATGGCCGGTTTCACGGTCGTAAGCCTGGTCAGCGTGTTGGCGCTGAGCGAGACTGCGGGCCGGGGGCTCGCCGTGCCATTCTGGAGCGGTGAGCACCTGGGACGACAGCACTGACACCGGCGACTACAGCGTCGAAGACGACAACCAGCTTCAACCCGAGGACACCCTGGTCGACCGTGGTGTCGACGACATCCTCGACGAGGGGATCTCGCCGCCGGAGCGACCGTATGCCCGCACCAACCTGGACCATCCCGGCCGGGAAACCCTCGACGAGCTGCTGGCCGAGGAGGAGCCCGACCCCGTGAGCCGGCTGAACAACGTGCTCGACGAGGCGAAAGGCGACGACTCCGACGGCGACGCGGAGTTCCCCGAGGACGACGAGGTCGGCCGGGCGCGCTCGGGCCGACTGGTGGCCTCCGATGAGGGATTCGGCGAGGACAGCGACTCCGAGCTGTTCGCCTCCGACGTCGGCATCGACGGTGGCGCGGCATCGGCCGAAGAGGCCGCCATGCACGTTATCGACGACGACGACGAGGGATGAGCGGGCCGTAAACCCTTAGCGCACAGCGCCGTTGATCACCGGCTTGTCGATAACGCCCTTCTCGACGCCCCAGATCGTGGCGATGGTGCGGTACTCCCCCGTCTCGATCAGGTGCGCCAGCGCCAGCTGCAGCGATTGCGCCAGTCCGGAGTCCTTGGCCACCGGCCAGCCGTAGGGCACGGAGTCGAACACGGCGCCTGCGGCCTCGAGCTGTCCGCCGCTGGTCTTGACGGCGAACCCGGTGACGGGCGAGTCGGCCGACATCGCATCGACCTCGCCGGCGGTCAGTGCGGTGTTGAGGTCGTCCTGACGGGTGTAGATCACCTTCTTGATGGGCGCCTTTCCGGCTGCCACACACGCGTCGCTCTTGCCCGGAAGCTCCTCGCTCTCCTGCAGCGACGGATAGGCCACACCGACCTTGAGCCCGCAGGCGTTGTCGGGGTCGATCGCCACCCCGGGGCGCTGTGCCCACAGAGTGCCGGCCCGGAAGTAGGTGACGAAGTCGGCGGCCGCTTCCCGCTCCTTGGTATCGGTGAACGAGGACATGCCGACGTTGAAGTCACCGGCGCGCACCGAGGGGATGATCGCCTCGAACGCGGTCTGCCGGTATTCCGGCGTCAGCCCAAGGGTGCGCGCCATCGCGTTCATCAGATCGACGTCGAACCCGACGACCTTGCCGTCAGCATCAATGAATTCATTTGGTGCATAAGGGATATTGACACCGACGACCAGCCGTCCCGAGTCCCGGATCTTTTGGGGCACGGTCGCCGCGATCGCCGGCACCGCACCCAGCGCCGGCGGAGTCGGCACCGAACTGGACGCTGTGCCGGCCAAACTTGTCGCGCTATTCGACCGGCTGTCTGATCCCTGCCACTGCCACGCCCCGATCCCCGCGGCGGCCACCAGCAGCACCGCACCGCCCACGGCGAACACGGTCCGTCGCCGCCGCGGTCGCGGTGCCGCGGCCATCGAATGACGCCCCGACCCGCCGACCTTGCGTACCGGCGTGGTCAACGCCTGGCGGGCGGCGGCGGCCAGCTCACCGGCGCTGCGGTAGCGCTCGGCGGGTTTCTTGGCCATGCCCTTGGCGATGATGTCGTCGAACGCCGCCAGCCTCAGATCTTTGTCGGACGGCCGCGGCGCCGGCGTGGTCATATGCCCGGCGATCTGCTGTTCCAGGCTGTCGTTGGGATAGGGCCGGGTGCCGGTGAGGCACTCGTAGAGCACGCAGGTCAGGGCGTACACATCGGATCGCAGGTCGGCCTGGCCGCCGCTGAACCGTTCGGGAGCCATGTAGGCCAGGGTCCCCAACGTGCTTCCGGCCGTCGTCAGGCCCGCCTCACTCGCCGTCCTAGCCAGGCCGAAGTCGATGAGGTAGGCGAACTCGCGGGCGGTGATCAGGATGTTGGAGGGCTTGACGTCGCGGTGGATCAGGCCGGCCGCGTGCGCGGCGTCCAATGCGGCGCCAACCTGCTCGACGATGTCGACCGCCATCGGCGGCGGCAGTGGCTTGCCGGCGTCGGCAAGGATCGTGTCCAGGGTGCGGCCGTCGATCAGGCGCATATCCAGGTACAACCGGCCGTCGATCTCGCCGAATCCGTGAATGGGAACGACGTGCGGTTCGTTGAGGGCGGCCACCGCCTGCGCTTCCCGGCGGAACCGTTGCTGGAAGACGACATCCTCGGCCAGCCGGTGCGGGAGCACCTTGAGGGCGACCACGCGGTCGGTCTTGGTGTCGTAGGCCCGGTAGACCTCGCCCATGCCGCCGCGACCTATCAGCTCTCGCAGCTGATAGTGCCCGAATGGTGTCGCCTCCACCAGCTACTCCTCGGCAGCTCCCTGACCGTCGATTGAAGCTACATCACCTTTGCCAGCGACACCGCCCGTCAGCGGGACAAACCACATCCGAGGTGCCGATGGCCTGCGAGCCTTCGACCTCGGGCGCCTTTGCGCGGTACGGTCAATGCGGCTGACCCACCAGCTTCTCGGAAACGTCACGGCGGCGATCTGAACTCCCCGTCGCACGGGCATCCCAGCCCGACGTAAGCCGATCGATAGTTTGGCGCCCATTCGGGACGCGTGGCCCAACAAAGCGCCGCTGTCCACGGCACCCGCGGCAGACCGCCTGCGGCCACCAACATCGCAGGTCACGTCCTTGCGCGGCCTGCAGAAGGAAGGCTCTGTGAGCCAGTTCACCGAGACGATGTTCCGCAACGCCCAGTGGAGCATGAAGGGCTTGATCACTGGCGAGCCCGACGCCCCCGTGCGGCACACCTGGGCAGAGGTGCACGCGCGCGCCTGCCGGGTCGCCGGCGGGCTGGCGGCAGCCGGTGTCGGCCACGGTGATGCCGTTGCTGTGCTGGCCGGAGCTCCCGTCGACATCGCACCGACCGCACAGGGCGTCTGGATTCGGGGCGCCAGCGTCACCATGCTGCACCAGCCCACGCCGCGCACCGACCTGCTGCGCTGGGCGGAAGAGACCGCCACGGTCCTCGACACCATCGACGCCAAGGCCGTCGTCGTCGGGGAACCGTTCCTCCCGGCCGCGCCGCTCCTCACCGAGCGGGGAATGCGGGTGCTGATCGCCGAGGACCTGCTACGTGCGGACCCGGTGCGCCGTCCCGTCGAAACCTGCGACGACGACCTCGCCCTGTTGCAGCTGACCTCGGGTTCGACCGGCTCCCCCAAGGCGGTCCACATCACCCACGCCAACGTCGTCGCGAACGCCGAGGCGATGTTCGCCGGTGCCAAGGTCGACGTCGAGTCCGATGTGATCGTCAGCTGGTTGCCCTGCTTCCACGACATGGGCATGACCGGTTTCCTGACCGTACCCATGTACTTCGGTGTCGAGCTGATCAAGATCACCCCGATGGACTTCCTCCGCGATAACTTGTTGTGGGTCAAGCTGATTGACAAGTACAAGGCGACGATGACCGCGGCTCCCAACTTTGCCTACAACCTCTTGGCGAAGCGACTGCGCAGCCTGGCCCTACCGGGCGAGTTCGACCTGTCGTCGCTGCGATGGGCGCTCTCCGGTGCCGAACAGGTCGACCCCGCCGACGTCGAGGACCTATGCGCGGCCGGCGCCCCCCACGGGCTGGCACCCGAGGCGATCCTGCCCGCGTACGGCATGGCCGAGACAACCGTCGCCGCATCCTTTTCCACCTGTGGCGCGGGCATGACGGTCGACGAGATCGACGCCGACCTCCTGGCTGTCCTGCACCGCGCCGTGCCGGCAACCCGCGGGAACATCAGGCGCCTGGTGACACTCGGCCGCCTGCTGAACGGGCTGGAGGCCCGCATCGTCGACGAGGACGGTGGCGTGCTCAGCGCCCGCGGCGTCGGCGTGATCCAACTGCGCGGCGACCCCGTCACGCCCGGCTACACCACGGTCGCCGGGTTCATCTCCGCTCAAGACGAACAGGGCTGGTACGACACCGGCGATCTGGGTTACCTCACCGAGAAGGACGAGATCGTCGTCTGCGGCCGGCTCAAGGACGTCATCATCATGGCCGGGCGCAACATCTATCCGACCGACATCGAACGCGCCGCCGCCCGTGTCGACGGAGTGCGGCCGGGCTGTGCGGTGGCCGTCCGGCTCGATGCCGGACATTCCCGCGAGTCCTTCGCAGTTGCGGTGGAGTCCAAGGCTTTCGACGATCGCGACGAGGTGCGGCGCATCGAGCACGAAGTGGTGCACGAGGTGGTGGTGGAGGTCAACGCCCGGCCACGCAACGTCGTGGTCCTCGCTCCGGGAATCATCCCGAAGACACCGTCGGGCAAGTTACGGCGCGCGCACGCCTTGTCTTTGGTCACCTGATGATGGCGAGTAGATTGATCGCGGAGAGGCCCCTCGGTCTCCACCCGTAACACCCGGGAGGAGAGGTGATGGACGACTACGACCCGCAGCCCGACCGTAAGCCGCCCCCGGAACCAGAGCTCTCCCCGGCCCAGCTCCAGTCTGATGAACTGGACCTGAGCGCCGGGCTCGGCGGCTTGGCCGGCATTGTCGCCGACGCCCGCACTGTCGACGAAATGCTGGGCCAGGTAGCACAATTCGCGGTTCAAGCGATACCAGGTGCCGATGGCGCAGGGGTCACGCTGACGACTCAGCCCCACGACACCGACTCGGGTGGCGACCAAATACACATCCAGGCGTGGTCGGTCACCGCCGATTTCGTTCGGATCATCGACACCCTGCAATACGACAAGCTCGGCGAGGGGCCGTGCATCACCTGCATTCAGACCGGGCGCCCCGCGGTCAGTGGCTCGCTGGGCAGCGACCGCCGCTGGCCGCATTTCGGCGGCTCGGTGGCGCGCATGGGGGTGCACTCCGCACTCTCCCTGCCGCTGGCAGTCGGTGACCGGGTCATCGGCGCCATCAACTCCTACGCCTACGGCAGGGACGCATTCACCGAGCACGCCGTCCAGTTGGGCAGCCAATTCGCCGGGCCCGCCGCGGTATCGGTCTACAACACGCAACTGTTGGCCAACACCCGACTGCGGACGACGCAACTGCAGCAGGCCCTGCGCAGCCGGGCGGTTATCGACCAGGCGATCGGCATCATCCGCAGCCGCTCGGGCGGGACCGCGCAGGAGGCGTTTGACCGTCTCACCCGGATCAGCCAGCGGGAGCACGTCAAACTGGCGGACGTGGCCGAACAGCTCGTCGACGAGGCGGTCCGGCGGGCTCGGGCCCGTCAGTAACGAGAAGGGCTCACCGCTGGCGCTGGCGGGCCAGGTCCTTAAGCGCCCTGACCAAGTCCGGCCGGGTGTAGCGGTCCCTCATCAACCGTCTCGCGACATCGGTGAGGTGCTCGCCGCGCAGCCGACTGTGCGTGCGGATCAACCGGAAAGCCTCATCCATCGATACCTCGAGTACCTCGCTGAGATACCCCTTGGCCTGCTCGACCTGGATGCGACCGGACAGCGCGGAGCGCAGCGGCGTCAGCAACGTGGCCGGGTCTGGCGGGAGTTCCTTCAAGACAGCCACACACGCGATGTGAGCGAGGGTCTGACCGACCAGTTGATCCGCCTCGGTGAGTTCGCCGGGGTGGGTGCCGAACAAACCGAGCGCGCCGAGCACGGATCCGGCTGCCCGCATCGGCAGCGCGTGCACCGAGGCGAAGCCGGCCTCGGTCGCGGCAGGAACGAACCGCGGCCACCGGTCGATCTGGGTGCCTATGTCGGCGATCAGAACCGGTTCGCCGCTGCGATAGCACTCGATGCAGGGCCCCTCTTCGGCCTGCAGTTGAAACAGTTCGATGTCGCGCGTCTGCTCGGAAGTGGCGGCGAGCAGATGGAGTTGTTGCAGCGGATCGGCGAGCAAGAATCCAGCAGACGCGACATCGAGCAGGTCCGCGCAGCGTTCGGTCAGTTCGGTGAGCAGATCGACAACGTCGAAGTCGTCGAGCAGGCTGTCGACCAGCGATACCACTGCGCTCAGCACACGGGTTTCACGAAGGTCGTCGTTCATCGGTCCGTCTCCAGTCTCAACCGTCGGTCGATGATGTCGTGGGCTACGTCGGTGGCGCTTCGACCGGTGGCATAGGCGTGCGCACGCAGCCGTACCAGCGCCTCGGTGGGATCGACGTCCAATTGCGCCACCAACATTCCGGTTGCCTGGCTGACCTCGGCGCGACTCAACACGCAGAGCTCCGTCCAGGCATTGCTGGTGGGATCGTCGACGGCGGCCTGCAGGTCGCCGGCGAGCAGATCGAGCACCGGTACGCCGGCCAGCTCCGCGGCGATAGCCGCACCCGCGAGCTGTTCACCCGCCAGTTCACCGGGCTGAACTCGGAACAGGTCGAGGGCGCCGATGTACTCGCCCGCGGCCAGCACCGGCATGGCGAAGACGCCCCGGATCCGATACTCCAGCATGGCCCGTCCGTAACTGGGCCAGCGCGCTTCGCCGGGATGCGCAAGATCGACCACGACCACTGGTGCGTGCAGGCTGACCGCGTCCAGGCACGGCCCTTCACCGTAGGTGAACTGCAATTCGTCATAGGCCGCCGCCGAATTGCCGCTGGACCCCAGTGTTCCCGCATTCGCACCGTCGAAGACAAGCGAGATCGCGGCGGCATCAACGTCGAGCAGCAGCACACACGCCTCACAGAGCCGATCGGCGGCCTTTGTTCCACGCTGGCCGTCGACGGCCGCAACAAGCTCATCCTGGATCGTCAAAACGAGCCGGACCAGATGTGGAAGGCTGGTGCGGCGCGTATCGGTTCCGCAGCCATCCCTTTACCCTCCCCTAGTCGTCACGTCATTGCGAGTATTTGCCCAAGCCCAGCGGCAATGCCGCTCCTGCGGCAGACGGGTAGGCTCAAGACGCTGGCACCCACAGCCGGCCCGAATCGGCGTCCCATCTCCGCGACACCGCGAGCATCCGCTCACAGTCGGGCACCTCGTCCAACTCCGTTGCCGCTCAACCGCGCAACAGTCGCGCCTTCGAGGACTTCCCATCGCCATCACAGATGTCGCCGAATTTGCACACCTGAGCCAGCACGAGATCGACACACTCGCGGACGCGCTCGATGCGATCCGCGCCGAGGTCGAAGAGTCCCGCGGCGCGCGCGACGCCACCTACATTCGCCGCACGATCCTGTTCCAGCGAGCATTGGATGCCGGCTCGCGCCTGCTGATCTTCGGCAGCCGATCCCGACGCGGGTGGGCACTCGGAGTGGTCTCGCTGGCCGTGGCCAAGAGCATCGAGAACATGGAAATCGGCCACAATGTTGCTCATGGGCAATGGGATTGGATGAACGATCCCGAGATCCACTCGGCGACCTGGGAATGGGACATGGCCGGGCTCATGTCGCAATGGCGGTTCTCGCATAACTACCGGCACCACGTATTCGCCAACGTCGTCGGAGTCGACGACGACCTCGGCTTCGGCATCATGCGGGTCACCCGCGATGTCGAGTGGCGCCCGCGCAATCTGATGCAGCCGTTGCGCAACGCCCTGCTGGCCATCATCTTCGAGTGGGGCATCGCGCTGCATGGTTTGCATTCCGAGCACGAACGCGCGGACAGCCCCGAGGAGCGCGACGGCCACAGTCGGGCGTTCAAGGCCAAGATCAAGCGTCAAGTTCTCAAGGACTACGTTCTGATCCCGGCCGTCAACGGAACTCGCTGGCGACGGGCGTTGACAGCGAACGCCGCAGCTAACATCCTGCGCAATCTCTGGGCCTACGCGGTGATCTTCTGCGGGCATTTCCCGGACGGCGTCGCAACGTTCACGCCCGATGTCGTGAAGCAGGAAAGCAAGGGCGAGTGGTACCTACGCCAGATGCTCGGAAGCGCTAACTTCCGCGCCGGACGGGTGCTCGCGTTTTTGAGTGGAAACCTGTGTTACCAGATCGAACACCACCTGTTCCCCGACCTCCCGAGCAACCGCTATGCCGCCATCGCGCCCCGCGTGCGGGCGCTGTGCGACAGCTACGGGCTGCCGTACACCACGGGACCGCTGCTGAACCAGTTCCTGCAGACCCAGCGGACCATCATCAAGTTGGCGCTCCCGGATCGGTCCGTGAGCGCCGCACCGCGTGGCGTCGGCGCCCGGATCTAGCTCGGCAATCCTGCCGCGACGGCGGCCGCCTGCTTGCGCGCCACGTCAAGGACGGCATCTGAGGGGGCCGGGTTTCCTGGAGCGCTGTCGTACTCCAGGTCGACCAGGGCGCGGCCCTGGGTGAAGACCACCTCGGAGATCTCCATCGACTTCTTCTTCGCCGGGCCTTCGACCATGAACCCGTTCGCGCCTATGTCGACCGGTTTCTGCTGGCCATCGACCTTGTCGGTGATGGCGTCCTTCATCGGTTGGATCGTGGCGGCAGCTGCGGCGGCGTCGGGGAACGCCGCGATCGTGACGACGACGACCCGGCTGCCGTCCGCGTTCTTGTAGGTCTGACCGGTGCCGGTCGTACCGCCGGGGTTGGGCGTCGGCGGGCCGTCGGCAGTGAAGTCCGGGCCGATGTCGCCGGGCTTGATCAGCAGCGAGCTGTAGTCGGCGTCGGCACCCGTCGGGCTCGCGGCGCTCGGCGAGGCCGCGGCACTCGTCATCGCCGGCGAAATCACGGATTCCTTTGTGCTGGGCGAGGATTGATCGGATCCGCCACAACCGGCGATAGCGAGTGCGACGGCAGCGGCGACGGCCACACCCATCGGGAGCGGACGGTACATAGCTGCCTCCTCTGGCGACAGCTCTATGTATAGCCGCTGGCCGCGCGACCCGACCTGCAAACACCGACATAAGCCGACTTATGCCCCTCGCGAAGGTCCGGATACAGGACCTACGGTTAACATCGCACACACCATAGGCACGATTATGTTAATGAATATTCTCCATTTTCTTGACGGCCGCAGCAACCGCGTCTTACGGTGACGGCAGGTCGGGGGACGTCGACAACGCGAGTTTCGGACTCAACGCGACGGTGGGCTAGCGCAAGCTCCATCGCAAGCGTCGTCTCTTCTGCTTGCCAAAGTGCATAGGGCTCATCCCATTTGGAATCCAGATGACAGCGCGGGACAGAGATGACAGTGCGAGACCGTGACAATCGCTGATCGCGAGCCGTCGCCGGTCGCCGCCCGCACCCCCGATGGGGTGCAGGCCATCGAAAACTGGACCGTCGGCTATGTAAAGCGACATCCGCTCGCTTCGCTCGCCACCGTCGGTGACCAGTTCGTTCTCGGGGTGAGAACGCTGCAGTACTTGTTCCTCGACCTCGTCACCGGCCGCTTTCCGCTGCAGGAGTTCGTCCGCCAGGGCGCGTTCATGGCAGGTACGGCCGTGATGCCGACCGTGTTGGTGGCACTGCCGGTCGGCGTGACGCTCTCGATCCAGTTCGCCCTGCTCGCCGGGCAGGTCGGCGCCACCTCGCTGGCGGGCGCGGCCAGTGGTCTGGCCGTGATCCGGCAAGCCGCGTCGCTGGTGGCGGCGATCCTGATGGCGGCCGCCGTCGGCTCGGCGATCACCGCCGACCTCGGCTCGCGCACCATGCGTGAAGAGATCGACGCCATGGAGGTTATGGGAGTCTCGGTCATCCGCCGCCTCGTCGTCCCGCGGTTCGCCGCCGCAATCATGATCGGCGTCGCCCTCACCGGGGTGGTGTGTTTCGTCGGGTTCCTGGCCAGCTATCTGTTCAACGTCTATTTCCAGAACGGCGCCCCCGGCAGCTTCGTGGCGACCTTCGCGTCGTTCACCACACCGGGCGACATGGTGCTGGCACTACTCAAAGCCGTGGTCTTCGGTGCGATCGTCGCGATCGTGTCGAGTCAGAAGGGGCTGTCCACCAAGGGCGGGCCGACCGGGGTGGCCAACTCGGTCAATGCCGCTGTGGTCGAATCCATCCTGATCCTGATGATCGTCAACGTCGCCATCAGCCAGCTCTACAACATGCTGTTCCCCCGAGTGGGGCTGTGATGTGACGGCGTCGACCTACTACCCGTTCCGGGTCCCGTTGGCCCGGCTCGGCCGGAAGCTGTCCACGCCGATCCTTCGGCTGGGCCACATGCTGGTGTTCTTCATCCGCGCGGTGGCGGCGATACCGATTGCGTTACGCCACTACCGCTCTGAATTCGCCCGGCTGCTCTCCGACATCGCCTGGGGCAACGGCTCGCTGGTCGTCGGCGGCGGCACCGCCGGCGTCGCGCTGGTCCTCGGCGTGACCGTCGGCGCGATCGTCGGCATCGAGGGCTACAACTTCTTGAACCTGCTCGGCCTTGGGCCGGCCACCGGGATCATCTCGTCGTTGGTGAACACCCGGGAGCTGGCGCCCATCGCGGCCTCGCTGGCGTTCGCGACGCAGGGCGGCTGCCGGTTCACCGCTCAACTGGGCTCGATGCGGATCGCCGAGGAGATCGACGCACTCGACTCGTTGGCGATCCGGCCCATCCCCTACCTGGTCACCACCCGGCTGATGGCCTCGGTCGTCGCCGTGATCCCGCTCTACATCCTGGTTTTGGCGACGAGCTTCCTGACCACCCAGATCGTGGTAGAGGTGATCAGCGGTGGCTCGAATGGGGCTTATCTGCACTACTTCACGCTGATGCTGTCCGGTACCGACATCTGGTACTCGCTGCTGAAGGCGGTCATCTTCGTCTGGATCGCCTCGACCATCCAGTGCTACTACGGCTTCTACGCCAGCGGCGGACCCGAAGGTGTCGGCATCGCCGCAGGGCACGCGATGCGCGCGGCCATCACCGTGACGATCATCGTGAACATGCTGATGACCATGGCGCTGTGGAGCGTCGACGCCGGCGCGAGATTCGGCGGATAATGGCGAATTCGTTTGATTTGGACGGGCGCGGCCCCTCGAACCGTCAGCTGCTCTTCAGTGGGGTGGCCGTGCTGGTGGTGGCGGCCATGATCACTACGGTTCTGCTGGCCAAGTCCAACGGCAAGCTCGACAACTACGTCCGGGTGGTCGCCGACCTGCTCAACGTCGGCGACGGGTTGCCGCAGAAGTCCGACGTGAAATACCACGGCGTGCTGGTTGGCGCGGTCGACAACGTGATCCCCGCCGCCAACGGCCATCCCAACTACGTCCACATCGACCTCAAGCCGGAATACGCCGGGTCCATCCCGGCTTCGGTGACCGCGCGGGTCGTGCCCTCCAATGTGTTCGCGGTGTCATCGGTGCAACTGGTCGCCGCCGAGGCAGGACCGGCGATCCGCGCCGGCGAGCACATCCCCGAAGACACCCAGCTGCCGACCGTGCTGTTCCAGACCACGATCAGCAAGCTGCGCGACGTGCTGGCCGCCACCGGACGCGGACGCGAGGACCGCAGCGTGGGAATCCTGGCCGCTGTCAACGCCGCAACCGAGAACCGCCGCGGCAAGCTGCTGACCACTGGCGCCCAGCTCAACCGGCTGCTCGACCAGCTGAACTCAATCGTCAGCACCGACGAGGGGCCGTCGACGGTGTCCGCGCTCATCGACGCCACCCACGGATTGGCCGCCACCGCACCCGATCTGGTCGACGCCCTACACCAGGCAGTCGAACCCATGCAGGTCCTCGCCGAAAAGCGCTCGGCCCTGACCACTTTGCTCACCGGCGGTGAGCACACCGTGGGCACCACGCACACCGCCATCGACAATCACATCGACCAGCTCACCGGGATCACCAACCATCTCACTCCGGTGTTGGGCAGCCTCGCGATGAACGCAGGCAAGTTCGTTCCGGTGTTCACGAAGCTGAACGGCCTGTCGCGCAAGTTCTTCGAAGACGTGTGGATGCCCGACCTGGACACCGGCAACATGCGCATCAATCTGTCTTTGACGCCGAGCTATTCCTATACCCGTGCCGACTGCCCCCGCTATGGCCAGCTGTTGGGGCCGAGTTGCTACACCGCGCCGGAGATCGTGGTGCGGCCCGACCTGCCTGAGATGCTGTTGCCGCAGAACTACCAGCCGCCCAAGGATCTGGCCCCCACGCCGGGCACCGTCGTGGGCCCCAACGGCAACCTCGTCGCCGTCGGCCCGCCGTTGATCAACCCCAACCCGAATCTGGCCGACCCGAATCCGCCTGTGCCCTATTGGCTCTCCCCAGCGCCACGGGTGCCGGGCACGGCCGATCCCGCCGACGCGCCACCGCCGCCGGCGCCCCCTGCGGCCGCGCCACCGCTGCCCGCCGAAGCGCCGGGAGGCTGAGGATGAGATTTCGCGCCCCGCTGATCGGCCTGTCTCTGTTCATGGTCGTGGCAATGACGCTGACCTGGTTGGTCTACGTCACGCTGCGCCGCGACGTGGCCGGCCCCACCACGCCCTATGCCGCAATGTTCACCGACGTGTACGGCCTACGGGAGGGTGACGACGTCCGGATGGCCGGCGTCCGCGTCGGTCGGGTCGAAAAGATCGAACTGAGTGGCAAATTGGCCAAGGTGTCGTTCGTCGTCCAGAACGACCAGCACCTGTTCGGCAACACCTCCGCCTCGGTGACCTACCAGAACATCGTCGGCCAGCGCTATCTGGGGCTGGCGCTGGGCAAGATCGGTGACCCGGGCCCGCTGCCCCCGAACACCACCATTCCGGTTGAGCGCACCGATCCGTCGTTCGACGTCGGCACGCTGCTCAACGGCTACGAACCGCTGTTCAGCGTCCTCAATCCCCGCGACGCCGACAACCTGACCAAGGGCGTCATCCAGTCCTTGCAGGGTGACAACGCCTCGATAGTGAACCTGGTCAGCCAAACCTCCATCCTCACCGACACATTCGCCGGCCGCGACCAGACGCTCGGCAGCGTCATCACCCAGCTGAACACGGTCATGGGTAACCTCGCCGCGCAGAACAAGAGCCTCGATCAGGTGCTCTCCCAGACCAGCAAGACCGTGTCGGACTTCAACGGGCGACAAACCGAGCTGGTGGAATCGACCGGAACGATGGCACGGGTGCTCCGGCAGCTGTCGGCCGTCTCCGACACCGTCGACCCGCAGCTGAACGAAATGGTCACCCGTCAGCCCGGTTTCACCGGACACCTGGTCGACATCGAGCCGCAGTTGGCGTTCACCGGTGACAACCTGCCGCTCATGCTCAAAGGGCTGGCGCGGATCACCGGCGAGGGCGCTTTCGGCAACGCGTACGCCTGCGACCTGAACGGCACCGGCTTCTTCCCCGGTCTCAACGACGTGACGCCGATCATCGTCGACCACGCGACACCGGGGAACAAGGCCATGTACACCCCGCGATGCAGGAACATGGCCAATGGCTAGGGGCCGACTGGAGAGCTACAACAAGACCTGGCTCGGTCTGATTGCCGTCGCCGTGGTCACCGTCATCGTCGGGGCGATGCTGATTGCCAACGCCGCCAACGTCGGTCATCGGCACTACACCGCGAACTTCCTCCAGGCCGCCGCCCTGCAGACCGGGAACCCGATCACCATCGGCGGCATCCAGGTCGGCAAGGTCACCAGCATGAAGCTGGCCGGCGACCACGTCGAGGCGGGTCTCGAGGTGCGCAACGACGTCGCGCTGGGCAAGGACTCGCGGGCGGTGATTAAAGTCGCCACCATCCTGGGCTCGCGGTATCTGTCGCTGGAGCCCGAAGACGGTGGGACCGTGCCCAACAACACCTTCGACCTGGCGCACACCGAGGTGCCCTACGACCTGCAGGCCGCGCTGGCCGATGTGACGACCACCTACGAGCAGGTCGACACCGATGCGTTCGCGAAGTCACTGGGGATCCTGGGCACGCAGATGCAGGGCCTGCCCGCCGTGGTGCCAGAGGCGATGCGGAACATTCAGACCCTGTCGACGGTGATCGCCGATCGTCGAGATCAACTGGGCGCCTTGCTGAAGAGCACGGACATGGTCAGTAGCACCCTGGAGCGTCAGCACGCCAACATCGCCGCGATGATCAATCAGGGGCAGGATCTGATCGGCCGGTTCGTCGACCGCAGCGCCACGTTCCACGCGATGATGGCGGCGCTGACCAATTTGGTGAACAGGTTGAGCACCACTGTGGTGACCAACCGGGGTGAGTTGGACCAGACCATCACGAATCTGCGCGAGCTGTCCGATCTTCTGGCCCAGCATGACGATCTGCTGCGTAGCACCCTGCAGGCCGGCCCGGTGGCGCTACGGGGCTTTGCCAACGCGACCGGTACCGGCAACGCGGTCGACTTCAACACACCCGGCGGCTTGGTCGTCGATTCCTGGATGTGCGCAATCAGCGGGCGGGCCAAGCAGTTCGGCATGATTCCGTACTTCAAGGACTGCAAGTGAGCGCGCGGGCCAGACTGCTGGCGATCGTGACGGTGATCGTGGTGGTCGTCGCATCGGTGACCACCGTCGCGTGGGTGTACTTCAAATCGACCACCGATCACATCACGCTGACCGCCCAATTCGACAGCGCCGCAGGGCTTTATGTCGATAACACGGTCGCGGTACTGGGTATGCCGGTCGGCAAGGTCACCGAGATCACCCCCAAGAGCGGCTACGTCGAGGTCAAGTTCACCGTCGACCGCGGCGTCACCATTCCGGCGGATGCTCAGGCCGTGACGATATCGACGTCGATCCTGACCGACCGGCAGATCGAGCTCACCCCGCCCTACCGCAGCGGCCCGGCCCTCAAAGACAACGACACCATCGGGCTACCCCGGACCAAGACGCCGGTCGAGTTCGCGCGGGTGCTCGGGGTGCTGGACAAGATCTCGACCTCGCTCAAGGGTAACGGCAACGGCGACGGCCCGGTGGCCGACGTCGTCAACTCCGGCGCGGCGATCGCCGACGGCAACGGCGAGAAGATCAAAGACGCACTTGGCCAGCTGTCGAATGCGTTGCGGCTCAGCGCTGACGGTGGGACGCAGACGGGGGATCAGCTGACCACGATCGTGCGCAACCTCAGTTCACTGTTACAGGCGGCCGCCGACAACGATGCGAAGCTGCGTGACTTCGGTACCACCGTGCGTCAGCTGAGCCAGGTCGTCAACGACGAGGACTTCGGCAGCGGCACCACCGGTAAGACGATGAACACCCTGCTGGCGCAGGTCGGCGATTTCCTGGAGAAGAACCGCGACAACATCAAAGCCGTTGCCAACAATGGCAGTACCACCGCGAATACGTTCGTCGAACGTCAGCGGGATCTCACAGAGTTCCTCGATGTCGGCCCGTTGGCGCTGGACAACCTGTACAACGTCGTGGACCAGCGCAACGGTGCGGCACGGGCCAGGATCCTCACCGATCGGGTGTTGTTCGACAACCAGGGGATCAAGGAGGTCTGCAACATGATGGGCTTGCGCCAGTTGGGTTGCAGCACCGGCACATTGCAGGACTTCGGACCGGACTTCGGGCTGACGTATGTCCTCGACGGCATGGCTGCGATGGGCCAGAAATGAAACGCGCCATAGCGGTTCTGGTCGTCGCGGTCGGTGCCACGGCGTGCTCGTCCAACGGGTTGTCCAGCCTGCCGTTGCCGGCGCCGACCGTCGGCAGTGACGGGTACCGCCTGACCGCCATCTTCTCCAACGCACTGAACCTGCCCGCCAGCGCCAAGGTGAAGCTGGCCGGTGCCGACGTCGGCCAGATGGAGACGATGGTGGCGCGTAACTACACCGCAGTCACCACGATCCGGGTCATGGACGGGGTCCGGCTACCGAAGGGCACCACCGTCGAACTGCGGTCGGCCACCCCGCTGGGCGATGTGTTCATCGCGCTGAAACCACCGGCAGACGCCTCCGCAACCACGCCGCTGTTGAAGGACGGCGACACCATCGGCCTGGATTCCACAACGGCAGCGGCCACGGTGGAATCGGTGCTCAGTTCAGCGGCGATCCTGGTCAACGGCGGCGCGGTGCGCAATCTCACCAACGTCATCAACGGCATGGGCAAGGCGACCGGCGACCAGGGGCAGGCCTTCGGCGACATCATCGCCAAGACCAACAGCACGCTGTCCAAGCTGACAGCGCGCTCCGACCAGATCTCCCAGGCACTCACCGAAACATCGCAGTTGGCCAAGAATCTCGACGCCAAGAACCAGGCGCTCACCGAAGTGATGGCCGCGGCAGGTCCGGCGACCGACACCCTGGCCACCAATTCCGACACCGTCGCAGACGTCGTCCAGCAGGTCGGTGACACGAGCAGGCAGTTGGAGAAGTTCCCGTCGATCGCGGGCACCGACACCAGTGGGCGCAGTGTGATCGGCGACGCCAACACCATCGCACGAGCCTGGAATGACTTGGTCTTGGCTCCGGACGCGAATCTCGCTGCGTTGAACCGGCTGATGCCGCCAATCATCAAAGCGTCACCCAGCAGTGCGTTTTCGGTGCGGGCGAGCATCGACCGGTTGGTGCTCGGGTCGATCCCCGATGCCGGGTTCGGCGGCGACGTCGGGTTCCACGGGCCCAAGCGCTACGACTGGGCGCAGATGGCCGGCACGTTCAAGTACACGCTGTGGCGGCTGCAGCAGCGCGTCGTCGGCCAGGGCCCCGGCGTTGAGCAAGTTCCCGTGCTGCCCAGTCCCACCGACCCCGGCCAGCAGATCATCGCCCCACCAGCCGGGCCACCGCCCGGACCGCCTGCGTCGGAGCCCCCGCCATGATCAACAAGAGCGCCGATCAGCTGGTGCGGGTGGTCGGATTCGGGCATCGACACCGATTGTGGTTGTCGACAGCGGGTTTGGTGCTGACGCTGGTGATCTCGACGGCCTATGTGTTGGTCGGTGCGCTGCGGGTGACGCCGTTCGACTCGGCGTATCGGGTGACCATTCAGCTGTCGGAATCCGGTGGGCTGCTGCCCAATCAGGACGTCACGCTGCGCGGGGTGCCGATCGGGCGGGTGCAGTCGCTGGCGATCACGCCCGACGGAGTCGCCGCGGTGGCCACAGTGCGTTCGGATGTTCGGATCCCGTCGGCGAGCCCGGTGCGGGTGTCGGGGCTGTCCCCGGCCGGCGAGCAATACATCGAATTCGTACCGGATTCCGATGCCGGGCCGTACTTGCGGGACGGCAGCATCGTCGCGCAGAACAAGACCTCGGTGCCGCCCAGCCTGGCGCAGGTACTCGCCAACGCCGACGGCATGCTCAAGCAAGTCGACCCGGCCAAGCTCGAGCTGATCAAGAAAGAGCTCAGCCTGAGCAACGAGGGTCCCCAGAAGATGGCCGACATCATCGACGGCGGCGCCTTCCTTTTGTCCACACTGGATTCCGTGCTGCCGCAGACCACGAGCATTCTGCGGACCAGCCGGATCGTGCTGACGATGGCCGCCGACAAGAATCCCGGTCTTAAGGTCGCCGACGGGAACCTAAGTCGCACGTTCACCGGGGTGGACAAGATGGTCGACGGGTATCGCCGGTTCGTCGACCAGACGCCGCAAACCCTTTCTGCCACCGACAATCTGTTCACGGACAACTCCGACACCATGGTCGGGCTGCTGACCAGCATGGCCACCGCGTCGCAGCTGTTGTATGTGCGGGTGCCGGCCCTCAACGCGCTGTTCCCGGACTACCGTGGGTCGGTGCTCGACGCGTGGAGCGGCATCATCCACGACAACGGCCTGTGGGCGACCGCTGACATCTACCCGCGCTACGCGTGCGACTACGGCACACCACGAAGGTCACCGTCGGCGGCCGACTACCCCGAGCCCTACCTGTACACCTATTGCCGCGACGACGATCCCGCCGTGCTGATCCGCGGCGCCAAGAACGCACCGCGGCCGGCCGGCGACGACACCGCCGGTCCCCCGCCGGGCGCCGACCTGGGCGCGACGACCGACCCGACACCCAAGGGCCGCTACACCATTCCGACCCCCTATGGCGGCCCCGTGCTGCCGATCGAACCGCCGAGTTGAAGGAGATAGCGGTGACCGTGACCAGTGAAAACGAACTCGACACCGAGGTTGAGACCAAGGTGGAGCCCGAGACCGAGGCCGTCGATGAGAAGGCTACCGACGAAGTCGTGGCCGAAAAAGAGGTCGCTGTGGAGCCCTCGCCACGACGGTGGCCGCGGCTGGTCCGTCGGGGTCTGGTGTGGGCGTTGATTGTTGGGCTGCTCGGGGCTTCTGGCTTTCTGGGCTGGCAGGTGTGGCAACAGCGTGAGATCGCTGCGGCTTCGCGTGAGGCTCAGCAGGCCGCCGTGCACTACGCGCAGATACTGACGAGCATCGACTCCAACAACGTCGACCAGAACTTCAATGAAGTGCTCAACGGCGCGACCGGCGAATTCAAGGACATGTACTCGCGATCCAGCTCGCAACTGCGCCAGTTGCTGGTGGACAACAAGGCCACCGCGCGGGGCGTGGTGATCGATTCGGCGGTGAAGTCGGCGTCGAAGAACCAGGTCGTCGTGCTGATGTTCGTCGACCAGACGGTGGCCAACAGCGCCGCGCCGGATCCCCGCATCGACCGCAGCCGGGTCAAGATGACCATGGACAAGGTCGATGGGTCCTGGCGGGCAAGCAAAGTCGAACTTCCCTGATTCCCATGCGATTCCGTCTGGTTGGGGTTCTCGCGGTGGCATCGATGATCACCGCGCCGGTGGCAGATGCGTCGGCGCCGGACTTCTGCGCGGGCCTGGGAACCGATTGGGATGGCGCGTATTGCCACACCTCGGTGCCCTCGGAACGCAAGGCCGTCCGCGACATCAAGGTGGCCGTCCCCGGGGATCTGATCGACAATCCGGTGACCGGTCCGACCATCCGGGACTATCTGACGCAGTTGGTCAACAACTGGCGCAGCGTCGGTGTGCACATGGTGGCCGACAGCTTCGGCGAGGAGAACTTCCAGATCCTGCAACGCGGTGACGTGCTCAGTGTGGTGTTCCACGAGGACTATCACGCCGATGGACCCAACTTCAACAACGCTTATCGCACATTCACGTGGGACATGGCACGCGGAGTCAAGCTGGGGCTGGCCGACGTACTGAAGCCCGGGGTGGATTTCGGCGCGATCGCGTCGCTGGGGCAGCCGTTCATCGAGGACGCGCTGAATCAAGCACCGCCACAACATCAGCCGGGCAGCTACCCGTTCCAGCTGGATCGCTGGGGGCCGGACAAGGTGTATTCCGGCGGGTACAAGGCGTGGGCCCTGTCCGGTGACGAGCTGATCCTGTACATGCCGGACTACCCGGTGGGTCACGATACGCCGGTCAATTACACGCCCGGCATCATGCAGTGGTTCATGGATGGCGGCACGGTGCAGGCGCATATCCCCTTGGCCGCACTGAGTTCGGTGCTGCGCCCGCAGTTCGGCGGAGCGTGATCGTGCTAGACCAGCTGCTTGCCGCGACGGGCACGCCAGCGCAGGTCAGCCAGCAGCACGTAGGGTCCTGGTTGGCGGATGAACGACGGCAGGAAGCGGTTCACCAGGGCGACGAACCGGAAGAGCCACTCGAACCGTCGCTGCTTTTTCGCATGCCAGGTGAGCCCGAGCGCGTCGCGGAACACCGGGGCCAGAAAGCCCGCAGTGAGGAATTTCAGCAGCCGCCGAAATGGCAAGCGCAGCAACGGGTTGATCATCTTGAGGTTGATCAGGTCGAGCAGATAGGCGCGGACGGCGTCGTCGATCTGGACGCTTTGGCAGGCAGTGTTCCAGTAGTCGTCGAACGCGGCACGCGTGGGCGGCCATTGGTCTTCGTGGACCTGCAGGGTGGTCCCCAGCGGCCAGGCCGAGCGGTAGAAGCCTTCGGCCTGCTCGGCGGTCATCTCGCCGCGCAAGAGTTGGTAGGTGTCCTCCAAGCCGACGAAAAGGCAGGCGGCCACCCACATCTGCAGATCGCGGTCGAAAGCGTTGTAGCGCACCGGACTTTCGTCGGTGGACTTGACGTGGCGGTGCGAGGTGTTGACGGCCTCGCGGTACAGCAGCTTGTCGTGATCGGTGCCCAGCACCGCGACGGCGATGTAGGTGAACGTGGTGCGAGCCCGCTTCCACGGATGTTTGAGAAGGCTCCCCGAGTCCACCTTGGACTCGACGACGCCGTAGCCGACACCCGGCAGGGCGAGCTGCATGATGACGTTGGCCGGGCCGGCGGCGAACGACCAAAAGTCCATGGCTTCAGCGGCGGTGACGGGTTCGTCGCCCCAGCGGGCGGTCCGTTTGGTGATCGCGATCCGGGTGGCATTGGTGGTCAGCGATGACGACGGCATGCGCACATCTCCCCTTGTCGAACTCCTTCCAGCGTCTCACGCGGAGGATCTCAAGTAAACGACTCGTAGTCCATCTAAATGCTATTTACGCAGCTGAGACGCAGAGAAGTGATTGGCCATTCTCCATATCTGAACGTGGCCGCCCGGCGACCATGCCAAGGAGCGACTAGCGTGGAGTCCGTGTCAGATGGCGAACCCGCCGTTCGGCGGCGGCCCAAAGACCGCAAGGCGCAGATCGCGCGCGCATCGGCCGATGCGTTCGGGTCGCAGGGCTACCACGCGGTCAGCATGGAGGACATCGCCGCGCGGGTCGGCATCACGCCCGCGGCGCTGTATCGGCACTCCCCCAGCAAGTACGACTTGTTCCGCGACGCCGTCCTTGGCCTGGGTCAATTGCTGGTCGACGCCACCGAGTTCGCCGACGACAGCTCCGACGATGACCCGGCAGTGACGTTGCGGGCGTTGACGTCCGCATTGGTCGACACCACGATTGCCTGCCGCACGGCGGGGGGACTGTACCGGTGGGAAGCGCGGTATCTGCGTGATCCCGATCGCGCCGTTCTGGTCGATCAGCTCAAGGTGGTGAACCGCCGGCTGCAGGTTCCGCTGGCGCAGCTGCGGCCCAAGCTGACATCGACTCAGTTGCGGACGCTGTTGACGGCCACCCTCAGCGTGATCGGCAGCATCACCGACCACTCCAATCCGCTTGCGGCAGGCGAGATCCGCGCGTGCCTGATCACGATGTCGACTGATCTGCTGGCGGCCGATCTGCCCACGACTCGGCGCCGCACCGTCGTGCCGCGGAAAGCCGTCAGCGTCGGGGCCGAGGCGGGGATGTACGAGCATGTGCTCCACGAGGCGGTGCGGTTGTTCTACGAGCACGGGTACCGCAACACGAGCATGGAGGACATCGCGTCTGCGGTCGGCATCCAGGCGTCCGGGCTGTACCGATCGTTCCCGGGCAAGGCCGACATCCTCGCGCTGGCGTATCGGCGGGCGGCTGATCAGCATTCCAGTGATACCGCCGATGCGCTGTCCCGCACCGCCGATCCTGAAGCGGCACTGGATGAGTTGATCGATGAGTACCTCGGCCGGGTGATGGAATCGCCCGATCTGCCCTACGTGTATTACACAGAGCGGCAAAACGTTCCGGAGGCAGACCTAGGAGTGTTGGAGACCATCGAGCATTCGACGATGGATGCGTGGGCACGCCTGGTGACCGCGGCGCGGCCCGAGATGAAGATCGGTGCCGCCCGGTATGCGGTGGCGGCAGCGTTCTCTCTGACGGTGGACTTCGGCCGGCTCTTCAGCCGCGATTCGGACCCCGGCTCGGTTGCGACGGTTCGCCGGCTGATGGAGGTCACGCTGTTGGGCCGGCCGGTGCGGCGGCGTAGGTAGCTGCTTCGCCGACTGTGGGCCCTACGCACCGAAAATCGCCAACATCGGTACATGACGCCCACACTCGGCGGGCGGGTTCGGGCTACCAGACGCGGATGTAGTCGATCAGCATGTTCGCCGGGTAGGTGCCGCCCCGCGGATCGCCGCCACCGGAGCCTGCGACTGCGAGGTCGAACACCGGAAACATCTGGTAGCCAGCGTCATTGAACTGCCAGTCGGGAAGGGTGTGCGCCGGGACGTTGTAGTAGGGCGCGGTGCCGTCGACGTAGTCCTTGTAGAACCGCATGCCGGCGTCGTCCCATACCAGGCGCCAAGTGTGCCAGGCGGGGTCGACGGCGATGCGCGCGCTGACGTGCTCGCCGCCGTTGAGCTTGGCGTGGATGGCGGTCGCCGGACCCCAGCTGCCGTTGCCGTACCACTCCAAGACGTCGACCTCACCGCCGTTGACGGGGCTCTCGTTGGACAGGTACCAGGCGGGCCAGCAGCCGGCGGTGAGGCAGTCCAGCTTCATCCGGGCTTCCCAGGTGTGGCCGATGCCGCCTTGCCACTTCCCGAAGATCTTGCCGCTGTAGTAGGTGGGGCCGTCCTTGGCCGCATGGAACACCAGGTTGGAGTTGCCGTCGAGGTAGACGTTGCGGCGGTCGTCGCGGTATTGCCCGACGTTTTCGGGCAGCTCCCAGAACGTCGGGTCTTCCATGGTTTCGCGGGCCAGCGCGGTGGTCCACTTGGTGGGGTCCGGCGCCGAGCCGGCGGGGCCGTCGAACTCGTCGTGAAAAATATAGTTCTGCGGGGCCGGG
The DNA here is from genome assembly GCF_033804465.1 of Mycobacterium sp. RTGN5. NCBI lineage: Bacteria > Bacillati > Actinomycetota > Actinomycetes > Mycobacteriales > Mycobacteriaceae > Mycobacterium > Mycobacterium sp. RTGN5. The sequence goes on along the minus strand of NZ_JAPZLA010000003.1, from coordinate 85,018 downwards.
GCGGCCGGGGCTGGTGTGGTCGGTGTGGCGTTGGCGCCGGGGAGTTTGGTGGCTGCTGCCAGGAGGCCGAGGCCCGCTGTCATGAGCATGTGGCGTCGGTCCATGACCCCATGAAAGCCGGATCGTGCGGCGGGCCGCAACCTTGGGGTCAGCTGTATGGGCAATGACCTCGCGTTATGCAGATCGCGGTCGTACGGTTGGGCGGTGGCAGAACAGACAGCGGCGATCGAGCCGGCGCCTCCGCCGGATGCGATCATGCGGGCCGTCAACCCGCTCATGCGGTATCTGTTGCGCACCCCGTTCGCGGGCGGGCTGCGTAAGCAATTCATGGTGCTGAGCTTCAAGGGACGCAAGACGGGGCGCGAGTTCGTCGTGCCGGTGAGCGCGCATCACATCGACGGCGACTTGTATGCGTTGATCGGGAGTGTGTGGAAGGTGAACTTCCGAGGTGGTGCGACGGCTTCGGTGTTGTACGAGGGTCGCGAGCGGGCGATGCGCGGCGAGCTGATCGAGGATCGGGCGCTGACGGCGGATCTGTTCCATCGGTGCGCGGTCGGGTACGGGGTGAAGCGTGGGCAGCGGATGATGGGCTTGAGGTTTCGCGATGCCCGGGTCCCGACGCTGGCGGAGTTCACCGAGGCGATCGAGGTGAATAAGCTCGCGGCTATTCGGTTTACGCCGGCTTAGGCTCCGGCGCACACCTGGGAGTCGCGGATCGTGGTGCCGTAGACGTTGGCGGTGGCGATATGCGCGTTGAGCTGTCCCGACGGTATTTGGTGCTTCATGTTGTCGCTGATCTGGGTGAGCTGATACCAGAGGTGGAAGACCGAATCCCCGTTGTAGACAGGCGAATACTCGCTCTGGTCGGGGTAATTCACGATGAACAGGGTGTGCGCGCGGGGGTCGAGGAATGCCGCGGACTGGTCCAGGTTGGCGATGATGGCGTCGGCGGCTGGCTGCACGCCGGGTGCGGTCCAGACGTCGTGGCGGCCGTCGAGGAAGTGCTGGAAGCCGAAGGCCTGGCTGATGAGGGTGTCGTATTGGGCGTTGAACCATTGGCAGGATTCGCGCATCGCGGTGACCTGCTCGGGGGTGACCCGGTTCTGCCACAGGTTGTACGGATAGACGACGGTGTTGGGCTGCCAGTCCGAGTCGTGTGGGATGAACGCGGGCAGTGAGGGTGCGTTGTCGGCATGGGCGAGCGGTGTCGCGGTGGCCGCGGCTGCCAGTAGGAGTGCTGCGAGGTGTCTTACTCCTAGGCGCATGGGCAATTTTCTCGTGTGACAACCGGCGTTGTCTAGGGTTCCGCCCGACCTAACCTGCGTTATGCGGGCGGTGGTGTGCCGATCAGGACGGCGGACATGCGGTAGCCGTCCGGACCGGCCTTCCACGCGTGGTCGACGCCATTCATGACGACCATGTCGCCGGCTTCGACTCGATGGACGCCATCACCGAGGATCAGGTCGACGCTGCCGCTGAGCACGGTCTCGAAGTCAATGGTGTCGGTGTGGTGCATCGGGGTTTCGGTGTTCGGTCCTTGCTCGACGACCATCCAGCGGACGTGGCCGGGCTCGAGGAATTGGTCGATGAGGTCGGCGTTGCCCTGCGGGCGTGCCGGTGGCGGGCTCTGCGTGGTGGCGTAGGGCAGGGCGATGGCGAAACCGGGTGCGACTGAGTTGATTTCGACCTCGTCGTTGCTGACGACGCAGGAATTGCCATCGGCATCGACTCCGGTGATGAACAGTCGCATGGGGTTTGGCCTTTCGGTCGTGGTGGCGAAGTCAGGGTAGTGGGTCGGGGACTTCGCTCATGGGCTCGGGTTCTGGCTCTGGTGTCGTCGCGTGGCCGGCCGCACCGAAGACGGCAACGGCCACGGCACCGGCGACGGCGCCGATGAACCCGAGGGCTACCACCCAGCCCATGCCGGGGCGGGCGGTGTCGCCGAGGAACACGACGCCGACAATGCCGGGGACCACGGTCTCGCCGACGACGAGGGCGGCGGTGGCGCCATTCACGGAGCCGAGTTGCAGGGCCACGGTGTGGAGATAGAAGCCGCCGACTCCGGCGATGACGACGACGTATGCGGCCGGGTCGCCGAGGATGACCCAGGGCTGGAAGTGGTCGACGCCGTGGAGAATTCGGACGCCGATCGCGAGCATGCCGAAGAGCACGCCGGCGATCAGTCCGGCCATGATTGCGCTGCGTGCCCCGAGGATGCGGGTGAGGGCAATGCCGCCGAGCAGGATGAGCACCGAGACCGCGAGCACGATCCAGTGGATAGTGCGGTCCGGATTGTCGTGGTGGCCACGCTCACCCGCGCCGAGGCCGAGGATGAAGAGCGAGGCGATGACTGCGACGATGGCGATCCAGTCGCGGGTGTGTAGGCCGATGCCGAGGACGGCGATACCGAGCACAGCGGTGACGATCAGGTTGGCGCTGATGATGGTCTGGGACAAGAACAGCGGAATGAGCCGGGCGGAGACCGCACTGCCGACGAAGCCGACGACGTCCAGGACGATGCCGACGATGAACGCCGCGGTGAGCGCGGCGTGGATGGTCGAGAGGAGGGTCGGTCCGCCGGTCGCGGTGACGTGTCCGGTGGCGCCGCGGTCGCGAGCTGCCGCTGCCGAGCGCCGTGCGCCGTATGCCTGCAGCACTGAGGAGACCCCGTAACCGAGGCATGCCAGGAGTGCCGCCGCAATGCCGATCATCATTGGTCGAGGTTAGTGGTAATCCCTCGCGTCGGTGGACGGACGTCCAGCCAATCGGACGTGTCCAACCGAATGGGTTACAACCATTGCCCTACGCCGTGATGGCCTGAACACGTGCCAGATCGGTGGGTGCTAAACGAGTAACTTCCATCCTTGCAGACTGCAGTAGCTCCCGGCGGTGCACCGGAGCCTGGCGGCACCTGCTCAGGATCGAGGATGCACTGTCCGTCTGAGTTCTCGTAGTAGCCGCTAGTACAGGCCAGTAACGACTCCTGGGCCCCCGTCGCAAGCACCGTCGGGCCAACGATCCCCGCACAACCAATCGCGAGCGAGTACAGAAAGTGCTTAACGCGCACAGCCACCATCCCGGGCATGTATCAATGTTCGCGACCCCCGCAAACCCGTCGCAGATGTTAACGGGTACGCAGATAATTTGTAGCGTTTTTCAGCTCCCACCCCACCTTCCCGGGCGGGGTACGCAAGCTGGCGAGCGATTAGCCGCCTGCTTCGATCTCGTCGACTCTGATGGACCCGTCGGACCCGCACAACGACTGCAAATTCACAGGGCCGCCCGCAAGAAGGGCTTCCACGCGCCGCCTTAAATCGCCGGATGCAATGTGCTCGTAGAGGTTTGCGCCTGGACAGGCGGTAGATGCGACGTCACGATGACCCGCCAACGTATCCGACGCAATGTGAAAGTTCTGGACGGCCCACGCGAATGCCATTGCCGCACCGTCAAGTTGATCTTCGGAGACCGATTCCTGATCGAAATCTCCCTCACACAGGACAAGGAAGTGGCCAACTGGGTCGTAATTTGTGGCGGTGTCGCCCGCCACGTCGGGTGTCCGAAGTTCGTAGATGTTTCCGTTGCGGTCAACTCCGATGTGGTACGCGATGTCGATCCAACCCTGCTCATCCTGGTGAAACTGCTGGTGCTGCCGCAGACGCGACGGAGCGTAGCGGTTTTCGCCGAGAACCACGCCGGTGTGATGGAGGGTCATGCGAGTGATCGTGTGAGGCCGGCCGCCCGGTCGCGCAGGTCTCGCGCCCCAGGCCGCGCGACATAGGAGTGTCGCCGCGGCGGCGGACCCCGCATCTCGTGCTGGCGAAGTCGACACCACAGGTACTTCTGACGGTGTAGCCACCGAACCCGGCGTGCTCGCCGTCGCTGGTGGCCCAGTCTGCGTGACGGCGTCCGGAGCCGGTCGCGAAGCGCAGGCGGCAGTGGCAGCAAGACCCACAAGACCTGACAGAAGCAATTGGCGTCGGCCAAGTGTCGAGGTGTATCCCGACGATCGCTCCAACGGATCCGCGGACATGGCCGTCAGCCTACGGATTCGCACCGAGCTTGTTTGCGGGATGGCGATTCATTTCGCGAGCCCTGGCGATGTAAGTGCTGCTTAGGAGCACGCGCTCACACTGGCGTGCGGCACTCGTTTCTGCTATCAGGTTGAAATCGATCGGTAAGATCCGCAAATGGCCATTGCCGACGGTGCGGTCTTCGCCGGTTACACAATCGTGCAACTGCTCGGCACTGGGGGGATGGGCGAGGTCTACCTTGTTCAGCACCCTCGGCTGCCGCGCCGGGAAGCGCTCAAGATCTTGCCGGCCAGCGTTAGCGCCAATGCTGAATATCGTCAACGCTTCGCCCGAGAAGCAGACATCGCTGCATCTCTGTGGCACCAACATATCGTCGCAGTCCACGACCGTGGTGAAGCCAACGGGCAGCTCTGGATCGCCATGGATTACGTCGATGGTACCGACGCCGCGCAAATCATCAGAGGCCGTTACCCGTACGGAATGCCGCACACCGATGTAATCGAGATCATTGCTGCTATAGCAGATGCACTCGACTACGCACATGGGCGCTATCTCTTGCACCGAGATGTCAAGCCTGCCAACATCCTAATCACCGACCCCCATGGCAAGAATCAGCGAATCATGCTGGCAGACTTTGGAATAGCGCGGGACATCAATGACACCAATGGCTTGACTTCCACCAATGTCACCGTTGGGTCTGTCGCGTATGCTGCGCCGGAACAACTGACCGGAAAATCCCTCGACGGCCGCGCCGACCAGTACGCCCTGGCATGTACCGCATTCCACCTCCTCACGGGCCGGCTTCCCTACGACGATTCCAACCCCGCAGTGGTGATCGGTAACCATCTGTCCTCCCCACCGCCGCAGTTGACAACCTTGCGACCCGACCTCAGTTGGATGGACGAAACGCTGGCCCGCGCGATGGCGAAAGCGCCCTATCAGCGGTTCGACACCTGTCGCGACTTCGCCAACGCCTTGGCCAAGGGCGCAGCGCACCGGCCAGGTCCCACGGATGTCACCCAACTAGCCCCGAGCGGGCCAGCTTCCACCGCTGCGCCCGTCATTGAACAGATTGCACTAGCGCCAACCGTGATAACCCGGGGTAAGCCACGGGCCGCTCTAATCGGCGGCGCGATCGCCGCAGGGCTCCTGGCCGTCGGTTTGGTCGCCTTCTTCGGTGCGCGTCTGGCCCAAGCTCCGACGCCTCCATCGGCGGCGCCCCCGTTCTCTCCAACAATCACACCGTGGTCAGAGTCTGTCGACCCACCGAAGACTGTCACCCAAACGGCGCCTCCGGTGACAGTCACTCAGCCAGGACGTTCTCCGACGACTCGTACGGCGGCTCCTCCTCCTAGTACGCAGAGAACTACGACGGGCGATCTAGGCCTCGCGCAACCAATGAGTGCTCCGCAATGCAACGGTCAGGGAATCGTCGTTCTCGGTTCCGTAACGACTCCTGGTTTGTATTCCGCCGGCGTACAACGGCTCTTGAATGCCCATCCCGGTGCGTTCTACCTCCGCACCGACCAGACCTGTCCTTCGCTGCGCACTGCAACGGACGACGGCAACCCGATCTACGCGGTCTTCACCCCAGGCGGACGTACCCAAGCCGATGTCTGCGCCGCAGTTCAGCGCGCTGGTGCCAATGCCTACGGGAAATGGCTGGACTACACGACAGATCCCGCATACGTCATCCCTTGCTGAAAGTAACGCCAGATCCGATTTGCAGCGCGTTAATGGCTACGAGCCGCGGATGGCGTCGATGAGTGCCAAGTTCAGCCGATCCCACGCAGCGGTAGGAGTAGTACCTTTGCGCACCTCGATGGTCAGCAGCTCCTTACCGCGGTCCCGACCAAGATACGATCCGAGAGACCCTGGTGTGGAGGCGAATTCACTCGATTCCTCGATGGGTAGGCCGCTGTCAGCTGAGAACCGCTCAGCGGTTGCGCGAGCGGGACCGTCGAAGTTGATGAACTCGCGATTGACCCAGGCATGGGAGGCAATCACGAGGTCAGGCGAAGCGTGTTCGATGGTGTCGTAAACGGCGCGAGACTCAGGCTGACTTAACGGCGAACCTCCGTTGATCGGATTGTTGGCATCGAAGTTCGACGCGGGAAAGTTCCGGTTCACGTCGACTCCGTTCGCATTAGCTCTGGTTCCCGTCGCACGGCCATCAGGGTTCGCATCCTCGATGATCGTAAGTGTCACCGCGTCAGCGAGCCCGGCGTTGTTAAATGCTCCTGGGAGTTCCGCAGTTGTGTAAGCGCCTTCTGCTTCGTCGCCATGGATACCACCGATGAAGACAACCCGACGAGGGCCGTGCCCTATGGTCAGTGCCCGGATTGGTCGGCCAAGCACCGAGGAACCGATACTCTGCCAGTCCCTCGCGGCAGGTTGCGGAATTTCCGACGAGGCTGTTGGTACTGCGCTCGTCGGCTGCGCTGGAGGAGCGGCCGACGCTTGCGGATGATCGTACTGGGAAGCGCTGCAACTGATCACGGCCCCCACCGCCAGAATCAGCGACCCTGTGAACAGAAACCTGCTTATCACAGTCAGCACACTGCGAGTTGTGTCGCGCCAGTGGTGACGTAAACGGCGTTGACGTACGCGCCGTTGGCTAGCCTGAACCACGTTCGGCTTGATCCTACGCCGGCATTCGAGCGCAAGTCACCCGTGGTTTGGCAAACCATTGTCACCACGGCGCCGTCGTGCAGGTCGTCGGGATAAAGCCGTGGGGCATCGGTGTATGGCGCGGTGCGTTGTTTGAGGCCGCACGAGTCACCCTCGTCGCAGGTGCCCTGGATCATGCCGAACGCAGCGGATGTTGCGGCCGGCGACTCCACTGTTGTCAAAGGTGGTGGCATGAGAACCGTTGTGGTTGACGGCTTTGCAGGAACGGTGACCGTCCGGGCGGGTATCGAGTTTGGAAGCGTAGGTGAGCTTGCCTGCGTGTCGCGAGTAGCGATCGCAGCGCTAGAATCCGGCCCGGGGTTTGTTGCCCGCTGGTTCCACACCAGGAACCCGGCTCCAGCAAGGATCAGCGGGACGGCGATAGCAAGCGTCAGCACGACGGCGTTACGGGAACGGCCTGTCGAGTTCGAACTCGGTGTGGATGGGGAGGTGTTGGGGGGCAACGCTGTTCGCCAGTCACGGCCATCCCAATACAGAGCCCCAGGTGCGCCGGTCGGGTTCGGATACCATCCGGGTGTCAGCGGCGCGGGAGGCTGGGTGCGCACCTGGGCACCAGCGATGTCCGGAGCGGACTCACCACGGGAGACCGGTGCGAGTAGGGTCGCCGCCAGTGATGAGCCTCGATCGGGAGAAACTGAGAGCTGTTCTGCCAGAGCCTGCGCGAAAACACCGCATGTAGGGAACCTATTGCCGGGACTTTTTGCGAGGGCAATCCCGAAAGCGGGGTCCAATTCAGCCAACTCGGGCCTGATATCGGCCAGCCGCGGCACGGCGGCGCTGAGGTGCCGACTGATCACCACAGCAGCGTTAGAATCAGCGAACATAGGTCTGCCCGTTAGGAGTTGGTAGGCAGTCGCGGCGAGTGAATACTGATCTGCGCGCCCGTCCAAGGCTTCGCCCATCAATTGTTCGGGCGATGCATAATTGACAGTTCCCACGGTCATGTTGGTTGCCGTCAAGGCATTATGCTCATCCATAGTACGAGCAATCCCAAAGTCGCTGAGAAGAATTCGACGCTCGTCGGCATCATCAGGGTGGGCTATCAGAATGTTGGCGGGCTTGACGTCACGGTGCAAGAGTCGCTGCCGATGTGCGTAGTCCAATGCGGATGCCACCGCCGCGACGATCTCGCTGACCAGCTCTGCGGGCATTCCGTCCGGATATCGGTGCGCCAAAGCCGCTGCAACGTCCTCGCCATCGATATATTCCATCGCAATCCACAGGCGGCCCTGAAATTCCCCTCGGTCGAGTACACCGACGATATGGGGATGCCGCAAAGTACAGACAAGATCGGCTTCGCGCATGAAGCGGTCCCGGAAGGTGGGGTCCGTCTCGGTGCTGGCGGTGAGCAGTTTCAGTGCATCGCGCCGGGGAAGTCGAGGGTGCTGTACCAGATAGACCTCACCCATAGCGCCGGCCCCAAGTCGTCGCACGACGGTATATCCGGCAAAAACCTCACCCGCCCCCAACGGCATTTCCGGATCGTACCCAAAGTACTCGAGCTATCTGGTTAGACCGCAGATTCTGCAGAGCTCAACGGATGCCGACGCTGTCACGGCCACGCTTCCAAGGCTGGTTCCCTCGCAACGACCTCGCCGTCCTGAACGATCGAGAGCCTATCGCGGGTAACGACGTAACGAGTTCCGTCAGTCGGATTGATCGCTATCATCGCGTCGCCGTCACTGGTCACGGTGTCGAGCTGCAGGGTGGCATTGTCAGACAGTCGAAGGCCGCGGTAGTAGGCCGTCCCGCCTGTTCCACGGCAAAACACCAGCGCTGACTGCGGAGTACGGATCATGAGCACGGCCTGGTCGTCGGGGGCGCAGCGGGCTGCACCTCCGTACACGGTGAAGCCCAGTCTGTCGCCATCCGGTAACACCATCGACGATGGAGTGGTCTGGGACGCAGTGACTGTCGACGGCACGGTGACAGTCATCGGTGCAGACTGGTTCGACGTCGGCGTGAGCGGGCTCGCAGTCAATGGTGTGGTGCTGGTGTCATTGCGGCCGATGGCCATCCCTACAAAGATCAATGCGACCAGCAAGGCCGCAGCAAGCCCTGCACCCGCGGCGATGGCAGCCGAAGGTATCCCAGTGCGCGTTGTCGCTGCAAACGCTGATTGAGTTGCGACCGGAGGAGCGGCGGCCGCGGTCGGCGCGGCGGCACGAGTGGGCACGGATCCCACTTGTGGGCCAGTTGCACGGAGGGCTGATGCGAAGTCGCGGCAGCTGGCGAATCTCGAGGCCGGCTCCTTCGCCAATGCCCTGGCCAGCACTGGGTCCATCGCGTCGAGGTCCGGTCGAAACTCAGCCAGCCGCGGTGGTGGAGCGCTCAGGTGTCTACTGATCACCACCGCGGGGTTGGTATGGGCGAACGGAGCGACCCCCGCCAGGAGATGGAAGGCGGTCGCCGCCAGCGCGTACTGATCGGCACGCCCGTCCAGTTCAGCGCCGGTTAGTTGTTCCGGAGCTGCGTAATCGGCGGTACCGACCGTCATATTGGTCGCCGTCAGGCCGGCCGCTTCTCCAATACGTCGCGCAATGCCGAAATCGGCCAACAACACGCGTCCGCTGCTGGAGGTCGGGTTTGTCAGCAGGATATTGGCGGGCTTTACGTCGCGGTGGAGTAGGCCACGTTCGTGTGCGTAGTCGAGTGCTTCGGCCACGGCAGCAACCACATCCACGACCTGGTCTCGTGACATTCCGGCGGGGTAGCGGGATCTCAGCAGGGCTCTAGCGTCTGTCCCCTCGACGTAATCCATGGATAGCCAGAGCTGACCGTCGAATTCGCCACAGTCGTGGACACCGACGATGTGCGGATGCCACAGGGCTGCTGCCGCGTCGGCTTCTCGCCGAAAACGAGCGCGGTAGCCGGGATCGTCCGCCAACTCTCGCGGCAAGATCTTCAATGCGTCGCGTCGGTTCAGCCTCGGATGACGGACGAGGTAGACCTCGCCCATGCCTCCGGACCCCAACTGGAGCAGCACTGTAAAGTCTGCGAAGGTCGCACCGCTGGTCAACGGCATGGGCGGATCGTACCGGCGCCCAGGCATACAGTCGGACAGACAAGACAAACTGCCGACGCGGCCGGCGTGACTATTGCTCGACACGGCGAGCGGTTAGCGTGACTCGGTGCCTCCAATCAAGTCGCTGTCATCGGGCCACATCGCGACACTCTTGGCGTTGGTCGTCAGTGTGGCGTTGTTACCTAGGCCGGGGATTCCGCTAGCCGCTGCCGCAGGCGACGTGACTGGGATGTCCGTATTCCTCGATCCGGGCCACAATGCAGTCAACGACGGTTCCCTGACTCGGCAAGTCCCAAATGGCCGCGGGGGGACCAAAGATTGCCAGACCACCGGCACCTCTACCAACGACGGTTACCCGGAGCATGCCTTCAACTGGGACGTCACGCTCCGTGTGCGCGACGAACTCGAGCAGCGTGGCGTGAAAGTTCAGCTGTCGCGTCCCGACGATAACTCGGTGGGGCCATGCGTTGACCAGCGCGCCGCGGAGGCGAATGCAATGCGACCCGATGCCGTCGTCAGCATCCACGCCGACGGCGGCCCACCCTCGGGGTCCGGTTTCCATGTGAACTATTCGGCGCCGCCGTTGAACGACGCACAATCAGGGCTCGCAATGCAATTGGCTACCGCAATGCGCGACACTTTGAACGCACATGGCCTGCACCCGGCAACCTACATCGGGGCTGCCGGCCTCTACGGCCGGTCGGATCTCGCCGGATTGAACCTCGCGGCGTACCCAGCTGTCCTCGTCGAGTTGGGAAATATGCGCAATAGCGACGAAGCGGCGGAAATGCAATCCACGGAGGGGCGTCAGCATTACGCCGATGCCGTCGCGTTGGGCATCGCTAATTATCTGAGCCAGAATGCACCCCCAGGCTGAGCGTATCCGCGCCGCGCAAACCGGTATGTCGGCACCATGATCCAGCAGGCACGGCCAGCCATATTCGACCACAGGGGGTGCAGTGATGAGTGCGTACCGGTCGCGGCATGCCGACCGAAACACCCGAACGCACCGCTTGAAGCACCGAAATGCTCTGCGCCGCTTCATATTATGCGGCATCGGACTCTTGCTGGTCGTCGGACTCGTTCTAGGTGCAGTCCTGGTCGGTCGGCATCTGTCGACGACAACTCAGGCCAGGGCTCCGCACGAACCCTCACACTCAGCTGTTCCTGCGACCCCGTCGACAACGCCCGCACTGTCGCCCCCACTCAGCGCGGGGCGCGATTCAGAGCTATTAGTTGCCGATTTCGCACAACTTGAAGAATCGCTGCACGCGCCGACGGGCATTGCCATTGCGCCGGCAGGTCGCCCAGATGCCGAGCCCATTCTCCTGGGTTCCTGGCGTAGCGGGCCTGCTTGGTCAACTATTAAGGTGCCCTTGACAATTGCGGGGTATCGCGCAAGCGATCCGCCCACTATCACGGAGGCTATGTCCGCTGCCATACGGCAGTCCGACAACGACGCTGCGGAGTTAGTTTGGGAATCGCTCGGACCGCCTGCGACGGCGGCCGCCATAGTGGAGAAGGTCCTCGGAGAGGCCGGCGATCCGACCTTAGTGGAATCTCGAAGAGTGCGACCGGAATACAGCGCCTTTGGCCAAACGGAGTGGTCGCTTACAAATCAACTCCGGTTCCTAAGCGCTGCTGTATGCGATAGCCGCAACAACGCCATCTTCGATCTGATGGGTGAGATTAGCCCGGGCCAATCTTGGGGGCTCGGCCAGATATCCAGTGCCCGTTACAAGGGCGGTTGGGGCCCTTCGCCCAACGGCGCATACTTGGTTCGACAAATTGGCGTGATACCCACTGGCAAGGGCCTCGTTGTCATTGCGGCCGCCGTCGAACCCACGTCGGGATCGTTCGCGGACGGAACATCGGATCTCGATCGGATCGCGGTCTGGCTGCAGTCCCACACCGACGCCCTGCCGGCTGGCACGTGTCCCGCATCTGACCCGGAAGCGCACAACTAGAACAGGTATACCCGCGCGTTGTTACCGCCAGTGCAAGTAATCCAGTTGTCGTTTCCGACTGCCGCGCAACGCATCACGAAGTTCGCACCATCGCAGGCCGCCGCACCCACGCTGCGGCAATCAACGGCTCCCGGAGCCGATACGTTGCGTGCGTCCCGACTGGCGTTACCGTATCGATTCCAGTAAGAAAGCAGCACGCTACGTGTGAAGAAGCACGATGTCTGGGGCGACCCACGTCCCGAATGGGTTCCCCATCCGTCAGCATCCGACAGTGACCAACCGTCATCGCACTGCTCGTGCCGCGCACTGTTGTCTGGCCCTCGCACTAGTGGTGGCAGCCCGGAAGGCACCTGAGAGGGAGCCTGCGAGGTTGGCCCGGGAACCTGAGTCGGCGGCGCGCCCTGCGGTGGTGTGTACGGGGCGGATCTGGTGTTATCAGTTTCGTCATGTCTGCCCAGAAGAAGTCCCACCGTCAGCCCGAGTGCCGCGAGCAGCAGCACCCCGACAGCAGCAAGCACGCCGGGGACCAGCCACTTGTTGCGAACGGTGCCGCGACCCATGTCGACGGCCGGCGTGGGTCCGGTGAACGGTGCCGCGTACCCCGCCGCCGCGCCTGGATACGGTCCACTGGCCGCACCCGGGTAGTACGTGGGTGCACTGTTGAAGGCGTAGGCCGACGGGATCGGCGGCGGCGGGATCGCGTTCGGGCTCGCCGGCGCGAGTGCCCGAGCACCAGCTCGAGCCAAAGCGCCGGCCGAGCCATAGCGATCATCGGGATCCTTGGCCATCCCCCGCGCCACGACATCATCAAGCGCTGCCGGCACCTTCGCGTTGATCGAAGCGGGACGCGGAGGCGGCGCCGACAAATGAGCGGCGATGATCTGCTCAAGACTGTTTGACCGGAACGGGCTGGCGCCAGTCAGCATCTCGCACAACACACACGCCAGGGCGTAGATGTCTACCGCGGGGGTGGCTTCGTCATCGCCAAAGCGCTCCGGAGCCATGTAAGCCATCGACCCCACCTGGGTTCCGGCCATAGTCAAATGGCTGTCACCGCGCGCCTCGGCGATACCGAAATCCACCAGATAGGCGAAATCGTCCCCGGTCAGCATGATGTTTTGCGGCTTCACGTCGCGATGGATCAGCCCCACAGCGTGGGCCGCATCGAGCGCCGCAGCAACATGCCCTGTCACGGCAATCGCTCGGTGTGGTGCCAGTGGGCCTCTAAGCAGTACTTCATGCAGACTCTCGCCAGCGACGAGGCGCATGTCGATGTAGAGATGGCCGTCGATTTCACCCCAGTCGTGGATTGGGATAACGTGCGGCTCCTGCAAGACGGCGGCAGCCCTGGACTCTCGTTGGAACCGCTCGCGAAATCGCTCATCTACCGCAAACTGATCCGAGAGTATTTTCAGAGCGACTGTGCGGTTCTTGGTGACGTCGTAAGCCTCGAAGACCTCACCCATGCCGCCTTTACCCAGTACACGGTTGATCCTGTACTTACCGAACGTGTCCCCCGCCCGTACTGCCAACCCATCCCCCTGAAACACCCACAGTTGCCGCCCGTTCCGGCCGGTCAGCCCAGGGATCTATTAATGCGGTCCTGACCTGCTAGAAGAATGAGAGCACATCCGGCAGTGAATGGAGCGGCTTCGCCGTCAAACCCGGATACGTTAACGGGCAATCCGCGATACGTTGCGTCGTGGGAAGCGCCGCGCATCGGGAAGGTACGCGATTCGGGGATGTCAAAAAAGTGGCTGCACAGCAACTCGGCCTGGTCACTGCGGCACGAGCTGACCTCTCGCCGCGCTCGACGCCGATCGCGCACCAAGACGTCGATGCGCCCGCGCAAGGTGACCATCTTGCTGACGAAGGCCGTCGCGTTGAGCGCCGTTGCCGCCACATTCTCCAGCTGCGCCGCGGAGCGGCCTATCGTCCTGCCGGGACGCGCCGTCTCGATGCGCTATGACCCCACGAAGGCTAGTGGGCTCCCAGTGACCGACGGCCCCAGCGGTATGCGGCAATCGACACCAACACCCAGCGGGGCCGTGCGGAACACTGATCATGGTCCAACCGATCAACTGATGCTGTTGGCAGTCAACGATGTTGAGGCGTACTGGAATATTGCCTACCACCGAACCTTCGGCACCGATTTCCACCCGGTGTCGTTTCTGCGGTCTGTAGATACCTCCGATCCCAGGAGTCCAGACATATGTGGCGACGGTGCCGGATCGATCGCCCGCAACGCTGCATACTGCCCGCTGGACAACTCCATCAACTGGGATCGCTCTGAAGACTCCAGCATGGTCCCCATCGCCCGCAAGTACTTTGGAGACATGGCCGTAGTGGGCATCACTGCGCACGAGTACGGCCATGCCATCCAGTACGAAGCCAAGCTCGTGAAGCGCAGTACTGACACCCTCATGAAGGAACAGCAGGCTGACTGCTTCGCCGGCGCTTACCTCCGGTGGGCTGCGGAGGGCCACTCTCCGAGATTTGCTATGAGCACCGGCGATGGACTCAGCCATGTGTTGGCCGGGGCCATTGCCATTCGCGACCCACTCGTAGGCGACCCGTTCGCACGACTAGGCGACGCCCACGGCACCGCACTGGACCGCGTCAGCGCGGTCCAGATGGGCTTCGACCAGGGACCAAAGCAGTGCGCCAGGATCGACCGTGCCGAGATCCTCCGCCGGCGGGGAGGATTGCCCGCCTCACTGTTCGATCCAAGCGGCAACGACAGCGACGCGCCCATCGACAACAAAACCCTCACAACAACGCTGGACATCCTCAACCACGTTTTCCTGCCGACACACCCTCCAGTGCTGTCCACCAATTCACATCTGTGCCTGGATGCGGCGCAGGCCGCCGCTTACTGCCCAGATGCAAACACAATTGCCGTCGATATGCCGAAGCTCACACAGATGGGTATCCCTGCGGACGAGGCCCACGGCTTCCTGATCCAGGGCGACAACACCGCGCTTTCCGTGTTCATTTCTCGCTATGTCCTTGCGCTCCAACATGAACGCAACATGCCGCTTGATAACGCCGAGGCAGCGATGCGTACAGCGTGTTTGACCGGAGCAGCACAACGTGCGATGACGACCTCGCGGCCAACCTCATCGGGCGAGGAGCTGATCCTCGGTCCCGGTGATATAGATGAGGCCGTCGCCGGCCTGCTCACCAACGGGATAGTTGCCAGCGACGTTCGGGGCGAACCGGTTCCGGCTGGCTTTACTCGGATCTCCGCTTTCCGCTCTGGACTCTTAGGCGATGGCGCCGATGCCTGCTATGGGCGGTTCCCATGACGTCATCGCCTTGGTACCGCGGTCGTTTCTTAAGTGCACGGAGGCGCCGCCGTGACGCGTGACAATGACACCGATCCTCGCCGTGAGCCACCAGAGACATCCAATGAGAAGACGGTCGAGTTCACCACGCGCTCGCCATTCCAAACAGTTGAACCCTCTAGTCCTCAACACAATCCAGGTCCAGCACGCGTGGACGAACAGCCATGGTGGCAACAGATCTATCGGCGCTCCGATGCGGACCCGCAACAAAATCGCGTCCACGTGCAATCAGGTGACACGATCGACCATCGGCATGAACCGCCACCGTCGACACGCCCGACACCCTCTCAAGAGCCATCAGTAGGGCCGACTTCACCTCCGCTTCTCCAGCGCCCGCTGCACCCCCAGCCTCTTCCGATGGGGCCCACACACATTGCCCCGCATGCCCTTCCACGTTCAATGCCACCCCAACCAGCTTTCGCACAGCCGCGGCACAAGCTGCGGCCTCTGCTCATCGGCGTATCGACCGCCGCAGTAATCGCGGTCGCTGTGACCATCGTCGCCGTCTTCGCCTCCCAATCGTCTAGTGCCAGGCAGCTCGACGCCGCCAACGCGCAAAAAGGGGTGGCTGAGATCCTCACTGATCCAGTCAATGGCTACGGGGCCGAGCACGTGTCACAAGTGAGCTGCAACGGCGGAACGAATCCCCCCATCGCCGATGGTGGGACATTTCTATGCCAGGCCTTGATCGACGGTGATGCGTACGACGTCACCGTGACGTTCAAGGGTAACGACGGCACCTACGAAGTCGACTGGCCTCGTTAGTCCGTCTGGGACCCGGCGATACTGGGAGCGTGCGGTAACTCGGGGGCATACAAACCCCTAAGCCACACAAACTGACTCGATTCCGTCAGATCACTGGATTTTGTCGTGCTTAGCAAGATTATGGCGAGCGCACATCAGTTGAATGTTCTCCGAGACGAGTGATGACCCACCGCGCGAATACGGAATGATGTGGTCGAAGTGCAGGTTGTCGGCGCTCCCACACTCAACGCACTTCCCCGCATCGCGCTTCCACACGGCGAGCTTCACGTCACTCGGGATCAACCGGTTCTGCTCGAGCCGCGGTTCCCTTGAGTCGACGACCGGCGTGGCATCCACATCGACCTCGAGCCGGAATTTGAACACCAGCCGGCCCTGTGACTCTTCGCGCCAGGCATCGACTAGGCGGAACGTGCCGTTGAAGGTCCAAATACCCGTCCGCATTTTCTCGTACACCCGCACCCGTTCAGGCGGTGCAGCGAGATCGCGGTGTTGAGCTGCGGCCTGTACAAATTGGCCATTCTGAGTCAGCTTGCCGCTCGGCGTTCTTTCGGGCTGGTCGACCGTCTTTGGGTCGGGCCCATCTTGCTTCTTCGGCAGGTTGTGGCCCTCATAGATGAGGACACGGCCGTCCTCTTCAATGCGATCGTCATATGGCGCGCCAGGCCGGCGGCTCATCAAAATGATGCTGGGGCGACCGGCAGAGCCAAAGTTCATCCCCTGCTGCAGGCTGGCGTCCTCTTCTTGGCACATATCGCGATAGGAGACCACTTCGCCAGGCACGACCACATGCAGGATCGTAGGCGACCTAGTCGCTGCCGATCGCGATTATGCGACGTCACGCTGACCGCCGGCAAAAGCCCGAACGGCCGCCGCACGCCCAACCCCCTACGCAGGCACCAACGTAAACGGAACCATCGACTGCCCCGGCCGGGTCATCTGGCAGATCCCCTGCTGAATCTCAGTCACCTGACCCTGCAGGGTCTGGCTGTCCCACACGAAGACCATCGCGCCCTTGGTCTTGGACCTGTCCGGGCACACCGGCACCTGACCGATGACCCTCATCATCCAGCTGTGGCCGCCTTGGTAGACGGCCTTCCCCTCGATCAGCGGCGAGGTCACGTTGGCCAAACAGCCCGTCTCGATCGTGTTGCACAGGTTCGAGATGGTCCACGTGTCGATCAGCGTGTTCGGGCCCTTCACCTCGAAGGTGCCGCTGAGCAGATCAGAAGACGCTGAAGCCGTTGGCGCGCCGGCCAGCACAACCCCGCACACCATCGCCCCCACTGCAGCGATACGGCCAGCGCGCATGAACAACCCCTTACAAATCAGTCGACGGCTGTCAACAGTATGCAGATAATTTACGAGCCGGCAGCTTGAGCCTCCAAGCTACCCACGCAAACCGTCTGCGACCCGACCTGTTCAGGCTGTTTATCGCCGCTACCTGGGCTAGCGTTATCCCGATCACTATGGCTGCCGACGACCACCTCGAAACCGCCCGCGACGCATATTCGCGCGGGGACTGGCGCACCGCCTACGACCACTTCACCCTGGTCCACAACACCGCCGCCGAACTCACCACCGACGACCTGTCGTCCTACGGCCTGGCCGCCTGGCGCCTCGGCCACGGCCGGCACTCCATGCAGCTCTCTGAACAGGCCTTTAACCGCCTGAACTCCGCCAACGACACCCAAAAGGCCGCGATGAAAGCCGTCGAGGTCGCCCTGCAGTGGTTCAACGGCGGCGACTTCACCATCACCCGCGTCTGGATCAACCGCGCCCGTCGCCTGCACGACAAGCAACCCGACGACAAGGTCCTGGCCTACCTTCTCTACGTCGACGCCCTCGTCGCCATCGACGAAGGCCGCAACGACGTCGCCGCCCAGCTCGCGGGCGAGCTCCAGGAAGTCACCGACCGCCTCAACGACCCCGGCTTCACCGCCCTCTGCTTCACCGCCAGCGGCGTGACCATGCTGCCCTTCGCCCGCACCAGCGAGGCTTTCGCCCAACTCGACGAGGCGATGATGCCGGTGCTGGCCGACCAGGTCCCCGTCGACTGGGCCGGCGACATCTACTGCGCCGTCATCCACGAATGCCATCGCCTCGCCGACCTCACCCGCATGAAGACCTGGTTCGAGGCCATGGAGGTCTGGCGCAAAGGCCCGAAGGTCTCGGCCTCTTGGTACGGCACCACCTGCGAGTTCCACAAGATGGACCTGCACAGCGCCACCAAGGACTACGCCGCGGTGGAGCGACGGCTGCTCGACGCCATCGCCGCGATGGGCGACTTCCCCGGCACCGCGGGCAAGGGCTACTACGAACTCGGCGAGATCCGTCGCCGCAAAGGTGACATCGAGGGTGCCCGCGCCGCCTTCGCCGCCGCCCGCGACCACAACAAAGACCCCCAACCCGGCGAGGCCCTGCTGCGCTGCCACCTCGGCGAGGACGCCGCCGCCGCGACCGACCTGCGGATGCGCATGGACGCCGAGCAGGACGAAATCAACCGCACCCGGCTGCTGCCCGCCGCCGTCGAGATCGCCCTGGCCCGCGACAAGGTCGACGAGGCCGACCACTACTGCACCGAATTAGAAGCGGGCGCCGAGAAATTCGACTCCCCCGGCTTTCGCGCCTGGGCCCGCCACGCCCGCGGCGCGGTACTGGTCAAACAAGGCAAACACGCCGAAGCGCTGCCCGTCTTGCAGGACGCGTTACGGCGCTACCGCAGCACCCAATGCCGCTACGAGATGGCCCAGGTCTACGAGTGGACGTCGCTGGCCCGCCTCGGCACCGGCGACACCGCCGGCGCGGCCACCGACACCGCCAACGCCGAGGCGATCTACCTCCAGCTCGGCGCCGTGCCGAGCCAAACCGTGCCCAGCGCCGTAGCGCCCGGCGGCCTGACCAAACGGGAACTCGAGGTGCTGGCCGGCATCGCCGCCGGCGCCTCCAACCGCGACCTCGGCAAGCAGTTGTTCATCAGCGAGAAGACGGTCGGCCGGCACCTGGCCAACATCTACGTCAAGCTCGGGGTCTCCTCGCGCACCGCGGCGGCGGCCTGGGCCCACGAAAACAAGGTGCGACCCACCGCATCTACATCATTTGCACCATAGCCTGCCTGCATAAACGCACCTTTTACCCGATGCCGTGGGGTAGTCGCGCGCCATAAATTCATGAGCATGATCAACACCGCCAAGCTCGCACTGGTCACCCTGGCCGCCCCGGTTCTGGCCGCTCTGGCCGTCGGGCTTGCCGGACACGCCGCCGCCGAGACACCCGACGCCAACGGCGGCACTGTCTCCGCCGCCGACACCATCACCGCGCTGCGCGAGCAGGGCATGCATGTGGTCGTCGACACGGACGACAGCACTGACCTGAACAAGTGCTCGGTGATCTCGGTGCACCAGGAGCGCCACGAGCATCACGGTGGCCAAAGTCGCGACGCCTTCGAAACCGCCTACGTCCACGTCTTCTGCCACGCCTAAGCCATGAGGCACCGCTGGCTCGCGCTGGGTGTGCTCAGCCTGGGCGTGTTGCTCATCGGGGTCGACGGCACCGTCCTGGCGGTGGCGACGCCGATGATCGCCAAGGATCTCGGGGCGACGGCCACCCAGATCCTCTGGATCGGCGACATCTACTCGTTCGTGCTCGCCGGTCTGCTGATCACGATGGGCAGCCTCGGCGACCGCATCGGGCACAAGAAATTATTACTCGGCAGCGCAATCGCTTTCGCGCTCGCCTCACTGCTGACGGCCTACGCGCCGACCGCGGAGTCGTTGATCGCCGCGCGGGCACTTCTCGGCGTCGCGGGCGCCAGCCTCGCCCCGTCGACCCTCGCGTTGATCCGCGGCCTGTTTGCCAGCTCGCGGGAACGCTCTGTGGCCGTGGGTATTTGGGCGTCGGTGTTCGCCGCCGGAACCGCACTAGGCCCGGTCGTCGGCGGCGCACTGTTGGAGAACTTCTGGTGGGGCTCGGTCTTCCTGATCAACGTCCCGGTGATCGTCGTACTCGTCGTGGGCGGCAGCCTCCTCCTTCCCGAATTACGCAACCCGATACCCGGGCCGTGGGATCTCATCGGCGTCGGCCTGTCCCTTGTCGGCCTCCTTGGTTTGGTTTACGCCGTCAAGCAGGGCGCCGCTCATGGACTGCACGCCGATAGCGTGGTGGCCGGGCTGGTCGGCGCCGCGGCGCTGACTCTGTTCGTGCGACGCCAGTTGAGGACACCCCACCCCCTGATCGACGTGCGATTGTTCGCCAATCGCCGCTTCTCGGGTGTCGTTGTCACCAATACCCTTACGGTGCTGGGTCCTTCTGCGGTGCTCTATTTCCTGTCCCAGTACCTACAGCTGGTGCGGGGGTACAGCCCACTGCAGGCCGGGATGGCCGAACTGCCCGCCGCGGTCGCCGCGATGGCGTTCGGTGTGCTGGCCGGCGTTGCCGTGCGGTACTGGTCGCACCGCGCGGTCCTCGCCACGGCGCTGGTATCGATCGGCGCCGCGATGGGATCGTTGACGGCCCTGAGCCCGTCCACCACCTATCCGCAGATCGGGATCGCGCTGTTCGTCATCGGCGCCGGGATGGGCGTGGCGTTCGCGATCGCCAACGACGTCGTGATCGCCAGCGTTCCGGCGCGGAATGCCGGTGCCGCGGCCGCGATCTCGGAGACCGCCTACGAGCTGGGCACCGCACTCGGGATCGCGCTGCTGGGCAGCGTGATCGTCGGCGTGTTCCGGCACGGCGTCCACGACGGCGTGACAGCGCACGCCGAGCAATCGTTCGCCGCGGCTCCGAGTGCCTTCGTCGACGGGCTCGCCGCGGCAGCCGGCATCGGGTCGGTCCTGCTGCTAGCGTCAGCCGTGGCGGTATGGGTGTTACTCAAGCCGCAGCCGCACCGGCATCTCCTGCCCTATGGTTGCTCCAACTCTGAGGAAGGCTCGGTGCCGGGATGACTGTTGAATCCACTGACGAGGAACTCCGGCATTCCGGATATGAACCGGAGCTGAAACGAACCCTCGGCGGATTTCAGGTATTCGCGATCTCGTTCGCGTTCATCTCGGTCCTCGTCGCCATTTTCGCGACCTACGGCGCGGTGCTCAATACCTCAGGGCCAGTGGGTATCTGGTTGTGGATCCTCGCCGCGGTCGGCCAAACACTCGTCGCGCTGGTGGTCGCGCAGTTCGCCGCCCGGATCGCGCTCAGCGGTTCGTCCTATCAGTGGGCGTCGCGGCTGGCCAACCCGAAAGTCGGCTGGCTGTTCGGCTGGCTGACGTTCTGGTTCCTGGCCATCGCGGTGTCCGCGATGGACAACGGGCTAGCCAGCCAAGCCCTCATGCCCCTGTTCGGGATGGCACCCGACGAGGACGTCGCCCGGTGGATCACGTTGGCGCTGTTGCTCGCTCAGGCGATCCTCGTTATCGCTTCCACCCGACTGCTCGGCATGGTCACCTCCGGGGCGGTCGGGCTGGAGCTGGTGATCCTGGCGGTGTTGGTGGTCGGTCTCGGTGTCTTTATGGTGTTCTCCGGTACCGGAACCGTCGACAACCTCATCTCGCGCGGGGTTGCGACCGATGCCCCGAACTACTTCGCGATCGGCGGCCCGCTAATGGGCGGGATGATCATGGGGCTGGTGACGCTGGTCGGCTTTGACTCCGCGGCGAATCTGGCTGAGGAGGCGAAGGATCCGTTTCGGACCGTCCCCCGCGCCATCGTCTCGTCGGTGGTGGCCTCGTCGGTGCTGGGACTGCTGTTCGTCATCATTCTCACGTTGGCGATCAAGGACATCACCCGGGTGACCAACAGCGGATCACCGGTGGCCACCATCATCCGCGATCAGCTCGGCCCGGTGATGGAGCGAGTTCTGTTGACGGGCATCGTGTTCGCGATGTTCGGTGCGGCGATGGTGATGATCGCTGCGTGCTCGCGGCAGGCGTTCGCCATGGCCCGCGATTCACGCTTCCCCGGCCACACCCTGTTCCGGCGGGTCAGCCCGCGCACCCAGACACCCGTGGCCGCCACCATCCTGATCCTGGTGATCGGGGTCGTGCTGATGGTCGCGCTGCCCGGTGCCGCACTGCTGCAGTTGATCATCGCGTCGACGATCCTGCCCGCCTTGATCTACGGCGGGATCGTCGTGCTCTACCTCTGCGTGCGCAAACGTCTCGAAGTCAAAGAGGGCGGCTTCAGCCTGGGCCGCTTCGAGCTGCCCGTGGCCTACGCCGCGCTCATCTGGGTGGCCTTCTCAATCTTCGTCCTGGTATCACCCAGTGACGCACGGATTCCCGGCCTGATCGTGCTCGGCCTGATCGTCGTCGGTGGGATCTACTTCGTCACGATGATGATCCTCAATCGCCAAGTCTTGGAAAGCGAACCGAGTGAACCCGGCACGTTCTGACTGACTTCCCAATAGTCAGAAACCCCCGAGAAGGTGTACGCTGCACAAACGTTAGGTCGGGGGGCTTGCACAGTCAGTTTGACTGCGATGGCCTCCCCCTTGAGGAACAGGGGCGACGGCAATGCGAAAGACACCGTGCTACCTAATTTTGGGGCTGGTCTTCGTTATGGGGCCAGGCAGCCTCGTCACCGCGACACCTGCTTTGGCGGACTGCGACAGCGCCGGCTATGCAACCGTGTGTGCGCAGGGTGAAGTGCGCGGCGGCGGACCCACCCCACCGAGTGCCGGGCCGTACTACCCGGGCTATTGCGCTGATCCCTGGTACTGCGACGACGCCTGGGGCGTGGACATCGACGTCAATCCCCGGCCACCAGTCCGTCCTCCCCTCCGACCCGGCCGACCCGGCGGCATCGGCCCGCGCCGCTAGCTTGCCCTGTCCATCCCCATCGTGAAGGAGACACTCCCATGTTGATTCGCCGCTTGATCGGCGCCGGCGTCATCGCCGGTGCAACGCTAATCGGCAGTGCGGCAACTGCCGTCGCCGATGAACCGAGTTGCACGGCAGGCGATCTCACCCAGGTCCTGTCCGGCGTCAACGCCGGGATGTCGGTGTATCTCTTCACCCATCCCGATGTGAACGCCTTCTTCACCGGCCTCAAGGGCAAGACCCGCGACGAGATGCGCACCGAAGTGGCCGACTACCTGCAGGCCAATCCCGGGGTTCGGGACGAGATCAAGGCCGTCCGGCAGCCGGCCGCTGACTTCCGGGCGCGCTGCGATGCGCCGGCGCCCGACGACGCGGGTCCGATGGGCTAAGTAGCCCAGCCCGTTCTAGGCGGCGGTATACACCTGGAACGAGTGAAAGAACACGAGCGGGATCGGGATATCGAAGTACCCGGGCAGGATCACGTTGGTCGTGGACCCCGTGTGCGCAAGAAAACTGCAATCGAACTTGTCACCGGCCTTGGCATCCCAAACCGCTGTGGCTGCAGCTGCCTTGGGTTGATATTGCCCATACTGGTTTAAGCCCGTCCACGGCAGGAACGTGGTCGTCTTGCCCCACGGCCCCATCAAGTCCATGCTCTGCGACGTCGAAGAGCCGGAGAAGTTCACCACGACGGCGTACAGATTGTCCGCCGGCGCAGTGAAATTCGCGTAGCCAACGGTGCCTGTCCAACTCGGACCCAGGGACCCCGGCTGACTCGTCTGGATCGTGGACATGTAGATGGTGTCGTCCGTGCAGTCCCAACGACCCGGTTCATAGAAGTCCATCCACCCGGTGTCTACGTATGGGTGGCGCGCGGTCAAGTCGAGCACCAGTTCTCCCAGCGCGACCTCCCCGACCGGCAGCGGCAGCGGAATCGCACGAAGATCGATCGGCTCAGTCGGCGGCTTCGGGCGGTAGACAACTCGGCCGCGCAGGTCGGACAACGTGATCATGTCCGGGTCCCAGGGCACCGTGCCATAGTCGTCCGGATCGGTCGTCACCGCGCTCGTCGTCGTTGATCGCCCGTTTGATGTCGCTGTTTGTTGCGAATTACTCATGGTCGTTCCCCCGACTCTTGATGAGTGCGAGCACCACGCTCACATCAACCATCGTCGGAGCCCGACGGCGACGCGCATTGAGTAATCGACTACTGCAGTTTCTTCGCGCCTCAGCCTCGGCTACTTGACGGCGTCCACTACACCGAGAACGGTGAAGCTGTTGTGGCACACGGCCCAGCGCGGCTCGTTAGCGAGTGCGCTTGCCGCCCTTGGGTCCGGACGGCTTGGCTGCCTTCTTGCCGCTAGCACTGGCCTTCGGCGCGGCAGCCTTGGCGCTTTGGGGGCCGGTCGCTTGTGCCCCACCGATGCGGAAGTTGTTGATCGCGATGCCCGGGTTCGTCTTGGTGACGGTCAGACCAGTCCTGAAGATGGTGCCGGCAAGGGCGAGCGGTCCCGGGCCAGCTTTGACGTTATTCAGGCTGCCGAACGTGTTGAATGCGAGGTTCAAGTCGCCGGGTCCGCCGGTTACGGTGTTGCCGCCTCCGGCGCCGTTGAAGACAATATTAAACTGGCCGGGCCCGGAGGCCAGATGATTGCCGTTGCCGAACAGGTTGAAACCGAAATCCAGGTTGCTGCCGCCGCCGCCGATCGTCAGGTCATTGTCGTTGCCGAACCAGTTCCGCGCGGTGTTGTAATACCCGCCTGTCACGATGGCATGGTTGTTGCTTCCCAAGAGATTGGTGGCGAGGGACGAAATGCCCGCCCCCGTCGAGACGGTGTTGCCGTTGCCGAACAGGTTTCGCGCAAAACTTCCGTAGCCACCAGTGATCGTGACAGCATTGCCGCTGCCGATAAAGTTTCGGACCGAGTTGTAGTAGCCGCCCGTAACCGAGACGGTGTTGCCGTCACCCAAAACGTTTCGCGCCCAGTTCAAATAGCCAACCGTTGTGATTACGGTGTTGTTGCTGCCCAGAATATTGGTGGCCGTGTTCGACAGACTTCCGTTTGTCATCACGGTGTTGGTGTTGCCACCGAAGTTCGTGGCCCAGTTCGCAATTCCACCTTCCGCGGTGACGGTGTTGCCGTTGCCGAAGAGGTTGGTAGCCCAGTTGAGGATAGATCCCGTCGTGGCGTTACCGGTTGCGACGGTGTTGTTGTCGCCTCCGATATTCGTTGCGACGTTGAGCACGCCGCCCGGATTCACCGTGGCAGAGCCACCCGATCCAACCTGAGTCGCGATGCCGAGAAAACCGCCGGCTTTCGCGACCGATCCGTCGCCGACCGCGGTGGCAAGGGTGAGCGCATTGGTGGTGGACGCGGAGGCGTTGGTACCGACAGCGAAGGATGCGCCAAACAACGACGTGGAGTGGGCGGTTGCGCCGTTGCCGATCGCGACGGCGACGCTCAGTAGCGTACTGCTGCAGTCGGCGCTGTTGCCGAGGCCGAAGAAGGACGCGCAACTCGCGTTCGCGGTAGGCGCGGACCCCAAGGCGGCTCCGGCGAGTAGCCCGGTGGCGGTGGCGCTCGCGGCGAGGACGCCGGTGATGGTGGAACGTGACTTTGCGGCGATGATCATGATGCCGCTCCCCTCAGATCAGATCACTTCTGATGAATTTGCTAGACGCTTCAGTATGACCCTAACGGCCCGCGATTGACGCCGCTTTCTTGTCAAGCAACCGGCACCGGCACCAGCAAAAAGGAGTTCCCGGTCGGGATGCTGGCGGCAGCCGCACCGCCGGTTGCGCCGAACAGCTGCGCGGCCCCCGACGCGAACCCGAAGAACAGCGCCGCCGCCACTCCGGCCAACTGGCCAAGCGCGAAGGCGACCGGGTTGTCGCCGAGCAGTGCGCCGATGCCCTGACCGATTGCCTGGCCCAGCGCGATTTGCAGTGCCTGGCTCTTGACCACCTGCTGAACAACGCTGTTCACCAGCTCGGCCGTCGGTGTTCCGTTGAGGAGATCGCCGGCCAGGCTGCCGATCAGGTTCTGGGCGGCCGGGTTGGCCACGAAGGCGTCCACTGCCGCTTTGGTCAGCTGGCTCACCGCCTGGCCGTTCAGCGGTGTCTTGTCGAGCAGATTGGCGACAACACCCTGCGCCAAGTCGCTGACCACGTGCTGCACGGCGGGGGCCTTCAGCACACCCTGCAGCGCGTCCGGCACGGTGGCGTTGAACGCGGCCACCACGGTGGGATCGGCTACCAGCGACTGCAGGCCGTATTGCAGAGCGTCGGAGAACTCCGCTCCGGCCAGCAGGGCGGTGACGATCTGGTCGGTGGTGGTTGACAACGCCGCGGCCACCCCGGCCTGGCCGAGGAAGCTCGTGATCACCGCGCCCGCCGTCGCGGCCAGTTGAGCCGCGGACGTCGGATCGGCCAGGGTGCTCGCCAGCGTCGGGCCGTAGGTGGGTCCGAGCAACTCGCCGAGGAGCGTCTGCACGGCCGCGTTACCGGCGACATCGGTGACCAGACCCGTGACGGTCGTCGCGAGCGCCGAGACCACAGCAGAGTTGGTGGCCAACCCATACACCGCGTTGCCCGCGGCCGGCCCCAAGGCCGAGCGGAACGCCGAATCCGCCAGCAGCCCTTGCCAAGCGGTGTCCAGCGCATCAATCCAGTTCGTCCCGCCCAAGACTCCGGTGCCGAACTGCGTGATGAAGTTTGCCGCTGCTGCGGCGACGCCCGGCGTGCCCAACAGATCCGAGACCGCCGCACCGGCCACCGAGCCCAGGCCCTGCATCGCATTCGTATTACTCAGCAAGCCCCAGACTGCACCGCCCACCGCGTTGCCCACCGCTGAGCCGGCGGCACTGTTCCCCAACGCTTCCGACACCCAGCCGGCAGCGAGGTCCGCGAGCCACGTGCGCAAGGCCGGACCGCTGGTGAGGTCGGTGACCGCGTGGGACGTGGCGGAAGCCAATGCGGCCCGCACCGTCGCGTCGCTCAGGAAGGTGGCGATCTCGCCCGAGGAGTTGGCAACGACCGACTTGAGGTAAACGCTCAGGGGCGCAATGTCATTGGCGGCCAGGCCGGCCGCGATAGCGGCGTACTGATCCCCCGTCGGCCGCACCGCGCCGGCGATCACGTCGAGAGCGCCCTGCACACCGGTATTGCCCAAGGTGTTGCGAACAAAGTTGGCCGCGGCGTCGCCGACAACCGTCCCGACAGATTGGGGCACGCCGAAGTACGAGCCCAGCGCCGAGGCGACCTTCGTCGAAACGAACTGCAGGATCGTGTCATTCGCGGCCAGCCGAGCAACTTCGGCACCAACGGCGCCGTTGTTCAGCAGGTCTTGGATTCCATCGGCAACGATGGGCGCCAACTGGTCGGCAATGGGCGACCACCCAGGCAGGTGGGTGTCGATGAAGTTGTGCACAGCGTTGTTGAGGGTAGCGCTGGGTGCGGCGTCTCCGGTGCCACTGGCACTGGGCACCAAAGTGGTTGCACTGCTGGTGATTCCAGCGAGCCGTTCGCGGCGGGTCACCGCCAGCACCGCAAAGGACAGCGGCTCAGTCACGGGAGCAAGCGGATCGGTGCCCGTCGCCAGCCGATCCAGCGGTTTGCGGCTCACCACCGAGAGCGCACCAGACCGCTTGGCCGCGGCGGCCGGCGCCTTCTGGGTACGGCCGGGCTTCGTCGCATTGCGGGCGGCCGGCTTCCCGGCAGACGAGGTCGTCTTCCCTGAATTTCCCGCACCGGTGTCCGCGTCGGCGATGGCCGGCAAAGCGAGGATCGCCCCGCCGATGCCTAGCGCGACGGCCAAAGCCCCGACCCGACCGATGTTGTAGCGACCCTGCTGCCCCATGGCACCTATCCCGACGTTGACGTGCAAGTAATTTGCTAGGGGTATAGCACACCCCGCCGGCGACGCGAACGTGTACGGCCGGAGTGGGGGACGAAAACTTGTTGATTGCCGCCGGGCTCGGCGCCCCTGCAACAATGAACCGATGGATGTCGTCACCCGCAATAGCGTCACTCGCGTGGGCGACCCCGGCGGGCCGACACTGGTGCTTGCCCATGGCTTCGGCTGCGACCAGCAGCTGTGGCATCCGGTGGCCTCGCGGCTGCAAGACCGCTTCGACCTCGTCCTGTTCGACCATGTCGGCTCGGGCAACGCTGACCCCGCGGCTTGGGATCCCGACAAGTACGCATCGCTGAATGGCTACGCCGCGGACGTGGTGGAGCTCGTCGACGCACTCGACCTGCACGACGTGGTGTTCGTCGGGCACTCGGTGGCCGCGATGATCGGGGCGCTCGCCGTCTCCACGGCGCCGGCCCGCTTCGCCAAGCTCGTGATGGTCACCCCGTCGCCCTGCTACATCGACGACGACGGGTACCGCGGCGGGTTTACTCGCTCCGACGTCGACGAGTTGCTCGAGTCCCTGGAGAGCAACTACCTGGGCTGGTCGCAGACGATGGCCCCGACGATCATGGGCAATCCCGACCGCCCGGAGCTCGGCGAGGACCTCGCGGCGACCTTCTGCCGCACCGATCCCGCCGCCGCCAAGGTCTTCGCGCGCGCGACGTTCCTGTCCGACAACCGGGGCGACCTGGCCCTGGTTTCGGTACCGACGCTGGTGGTGGACTGCAGGCAGGACGCCATCGCACCGCCCGAAGTGGGCGCCTACGTCCGTGATCACATCCCGGGTGGGCAATTGGTCACCCTGGACGCCACTGGCCACTGCCCCCACGTCAGCGCCCCTGACGCCACCGCTGAGGTCATTGCCGCATTCGCCGGCCGATGACCGACGTCGAGGAGCTCTGGGAGAACGGGCCCAACGGCCAGCTGGCGGCCACGCCCGACGGGCAGATCCTCATGGCCAACACCACCCTGGCCTCCTGGCTGGGTGTTACCCCGAAGTCGTTGTGCGGCAAGCAGATCGTCGACCTGCTCACAGTCGGCGGGCGCATCCACTTCGAAACGCACTTCGCGCCTATGCTCGCGATGAGCGGCCGGCTCGATGAGATCAGCGTCGAGTTGCGGGCCGCGGATGGCACGCGGCGGCCAGTCTTCCTGAACGCCAACGTCAAGATTGGCGACGACGGGCGCCCGGCGTTGCTCCGCGTCGCGATTCAGGATGCCCGCGACCGACGCTCGTATGAACTCGCCCTGCTCGACGAACGCCAAGGCGCCGAATCCGAGCGGGCCCGGGCGCAGGCGTTGGCGAATACGTTGCGGCGCTCACTGTTGCCGCCGTCGCTGTCCGTGCCCGAGGGACTGACTGCGGCCACCCACTATCAACCTTCGGTACAGGACATCGGCGGCGACTTCTACGACCTGTTCCCGTTGTCGCGCGACACCTCCGGATTCTTCTTGGGCGACGTGTGCGGCAAGGGCCCGGAAGCGGCGGCGATCACGTCGTTGATGCGGTACACGATGCGCACCGCCGCCGTGGTCGACCCCGACCCCGTCACCGTGCTGCACCGGCTGAACTCCGTTCTGCGCCAGGAAATCCGCGCCGAGACGCCCAGCTTCTGCACCGTGGTGTTCGGCACGCTCACCCACCGGGACGGTGGGTTCACAGTGCGGTTGGCCGGCGGCGGACATCCACCGCCGCTACTGCTCGATTACTCCGGGGAGGCTAGCTATCTGGACATCACCGGCGGTATGGCTGTCGGCCTGACCGACCAGCCGACGTTCGTCGACGCCTCGCTGTGGCTGGCCCCGGGCGACACCATGCTGCTGTACAGCGACGGCTTGACCGAGGCACGGGTCGGCGACGGAATTCGCCGATTCGACGACGACGGGGCGCTGCGCAGGTTCGCCACCGCCCTCGCCCCGACTACCGCCGATGTTCTGATCGACGAAATCCGGGAACTGCTAGGCAGTTTCGGTTCTGGTGTGGAGGACGACACCGCGGTGCTGGCGCTGGGTGTGCCCGGTTGACGGGTTTAGGTTGAGGGAGACCGGGCACACCTGAACCTAGGCACGCGTTGTGGGCGTCCACACGACCTGCTCAGATCCCGCCGGTTCAGCCCCGTAGCCGGCGGGACCGAATCCCGACTGTTTGTGTCCGGCCGCGAGTACCTTGGCGCTATGCCCATCCAGAGCAGCCGGCAGTTAGCCCGGACGCTGGGCGACCTCGCGGTGCGGATGCAAGCCCAGAAGGACACCGGCGAGACCTTGCACATCATCGTCGAGGCAGCCACAGTCATCGTGCCCGGAGCACGCTGGGTAGGCATCTCACTGATCCAGGGCCGCAAAGTGTTGGCCGGGGCTCCCACCCATCCCATCGCGGCCAAACTCGACGAACTGCAAAATGAGCTTGGCGACGGGCCCTGCCTGACAGCTTTGCGAGAGCACCACACTGTGCACATCGAAGACATGTCGACCGAAACTCGCTGGCCTGACTTCTGCCGGCAGGCAACGGCTTTGGGAGCTCATAGTCTGCTGTCATTTCAATTGTTCGTTGAATCCGAGAACCTCGGCGCGATGAACGTCTACGGCGCGCAGGCCCATTGCTTTTCGGAGGAATCAGTCGAACTCGGCGCGGTTGTCGCCCAGCACGCGGCGGTGGCAATGTTTGGCGCGGCCGCGGTACGCCAATTCCAGTCGGCGCTCGCCAGCCGCGACGTCATCGGCCAAGCCAAAGGCATTTTGATGGAACGCAACAATCTGACCGGTCAGCAAGCCTTCGCGATGCTGGCCCGCGCCTCGGCGGACTCGAATATCAAGCTTGTCGAGCTGGCCCGCTGGCTCGTTGCGGAACGCGAATCAGACTCGATGTGAAAACGTTCCTAGCCGGCCGCCGCCAGCTGGGGCTCACCGGCATGGCTGCGAATCGCTTCGAGTGCCGTGGCGAGAAGGCGCGAGACATGCATCTGTGAGCAGCCGATGCGTTCGGCGATCTGAGTTTGGCTCATGTTCTCAAAGAATCGAAGGGTGAGAACGGTTCGCTGTCGCTCGGGTAACGCGGCGATCAGGGGCCGTATCGTCTCGATATCGAGCACCTTGTCCAGGTTGGGATCGACATCGCCGATCGCGTCACCGATCCGGTAGTCGTCACCGACCCCAGCCGGCATATCGGTGGATAGTGTCGAGTAGTGGGCGCCACCGACCGTCGCATCAACGACGAGCTCTCGCGGGATATCAAGATGATCGGCGATTTCGGAGATTACTGGCGCTCGTCCGAGCCGCTGGGACAGCTCTGCCTGCGCCCTGACTATTTGCGGTTGAAGATCTTTGATCCTTCGGGGCACGTTTATCGCCCACGTGTGGTCCCGGAAGTGGCGGCGGACCTCGCCCGTCATGGTCGGCACAGCGAAGGACAGGAAGTCCGCCCCGTTGTCGACATCGAAGCGGTTGACGGCCCTGACCAAGCCGGTCCGCGCGGCCTGCACGAGGTCGTCGAGCGGTTCGCCCCGGCCGGAATACCGACGCGCGATGTGGTCAGCAAGCGCCAGGCTATGTTCGAAGATTTCGTCGCGTTGGTGCTGGAATGCCGGCGATCCCTGATCGAGCGATTGGAGGTGACGGAACATCTCGTTCAATTCCGAGTAGTCCGCAGTCGACTTGGACATCTGCAGGTTCCTTCGTCGTTCAGTTCGCGGTAAAGGACTTCGCGGCCCGAATCTGAACCTGCTGGTACGCGACTACTCTACCGCTCGGCGGGTGAAACATGGCGCGAACAGAAATCCGGCCCCGACGGGGCACCGCGATGACAGGATTCGAGCGATGTCAGGAAAGGACGAATCGATGACCACACGGTTGGTGGTGCAACGCAACGACCTGCGCACGTTCCACTGGGCGGAGTCGGAGCCCAAGCCCTTGGATGACGGCGAGGTGCGCCTGCGCATCGACGCCTTCGCGCTGACGTCGAACAACATCACCTACGCGGCACTAGGCGATGCGATGAACTACTGGCAGTTCTTCCCGACCGGCGATCCCGCAACCGGGCATGTTCCGGCGTGGGGATTCGCCTCGGTCGTGGAATCACACTGCTCCGGAATCGAAGTCGGTGAGCGCTTCTACGGTTACTGGCCGATCGGCGACGACATCGTGCTGCAGGCCGAGGCGGTGCATCCCGGTGGCTTTACCGATGGCGCCGAGCACCGGCGCGCCTTGCATCCGATCTACAACCAGTACGTGCGGTGCAGCGCCGACCCCGGCTACGCGGCCGACCGTGAGGGGCAGCAGGCGTTGCTTCGGCCCCTGTTCGCCACATCGTTCCTGATCGACGACTTCCTCGCCGACAACGCCTTTTTCGGTGCCACGACGGTGGTTCTCTCCAGTGCATCGAGTAAGACTGCCTACGGCACGGCATTCTGCCTGGCGCAGCGGGGCGGGGTGGCCGAAGGGGTCACCGTCGTCGGGCTCACATCCCCCGCCAATGCCGAATTCACCCGCGCGCTGGGCTGTTACGACGAGGTGCTGTGCTACGACGAGGTCGCGACGGCGCTGCCCCACAGCGCATCGGTGTACGTCGACTTCAGCGGTAACGATGCGGTGCGCGGCGCGGTACATCACCGACTCGCCGATCGGCTGGCCTACAGCTGCGCGGTCGGTGCCACCCACTGGGATGCACTCGGTGGCGGCGGTGAGCTGCCCGGCCCGGCGCCGGTGTTGTTCTTCGCACCCGAGCAGGCCCGCAAACGGATAGCCGATTGGGGCCCAACGGGATTCCAGGAGCGGATGGCTACGGCGTGGACGGCGTTCATGGAGCCCGTCACCAACGCCGAACATCCTTGGTTGACGGTGGTGACGGGGCACGGCCGAGACGCCGTCGAGCAGTCCTACACCGCACTGCTGGACGGCGCGGTGCCGGCCAACGAGGGACACATCCTGTCGGTATGACAGGAGCTCCGAGCATGCGAACGATCAAGACCGGCGCCGGTGAACCCCCGCTGGTCTTCGTGCATGGGTTGGCGTGTGACGGGACGGACTGGCGCGCTCAGGTCGCCGCGTTTACCCCAAGGACCACCGTCGTCGTGTGCGAGCTGCCCGGGCACGGGACGAGCCCGGGTGTACCGGCCGAATGCACCATCACGGCCTATGGCGCCGGCGTCGCACGGGCACTGGCCGAGCTGGAACTGCCGCCCGCGATCCTCGTCGGCCACAGCATGGGGTGCCGGGTGATCCTCGAGGCGAACCGAATTCAGCCCGGCGCCGTGTCCGGACTGGTGCTTGTCGACGGCAGCCGGATTGGTGCGGGTGATCCCCTGGCTGCCGAGCGGGCCATGGCTGATGAACTCGTCGGGGATGGCTACCTCCGATTCATGCGGCAGTTCTTTGAATCGATGTTCTTCGAGTCGAGCGATCCCGCCCTCGCCAGGGCCATCGTCGATCGCGCGCTGCGGCTTCCGGCGGCGGTGGGCAGGCCGCTGATCACCAACTTGGCGGGCTGGGACGCCGGCCAGGTCGAGAGCGCTCTGGACGCGGTCAGTGTCCCGCTGCTCGCCATCCAGAGCACGACCATGGATACGACGCGGGCGCGGGTGTCGCTCTCACCGGGCCAGAGCTCTGGGTGGATCGACCTGGTCCGCGCCCACGTGCCGCAGGCCGCCGTCGCGATGCTGCTTGGGTCGGACCACTACCCGCAGATCCAAGTGGCCGATGAGGTCACCGCGCTGATCGCCGAGTTCGCCTCTCTGCGTTGGGGATTAGTTGAACGGTGAGTGGTCGCGGCTGCATGACGTCCCGACCGGCGGCAGTACCGCGGTAAACAGATAGTCGCGCTTGACCCGCTCGGTGCAGGTGCTGGCGACGTACATGCTGGTGTGGCCTGCGCCCTCGGTCACGACGACGCGGGCCTGAGATAGCTCGGCGGCCCCTGCGTAGGCGCCGTCCAACGGAGTGGCGGGGTCATTTCTGGTGTTGAGCACCAGGATTGGTGCGGCGGTGCGCCGGTTCCACGGTCCCGCGTAGCGGTCGGCGTCGTGGCCCTGCCAGAAGGCGCACGGGATCGTGTCGAATACCGAGATGCGCCCGAAGTCCGGTGCGGAAGTGGCGGCGACTGTCGATGCGTGACGGTAGTACTCGGGATCGGTCGGCACGACGCTGTCGGCGCATTGGATGGCGTTGTATGCCTCTTCCCGGTTGCCCAGATACAACTGCTCGACGTCCGCCGGGGGCGGGTTGGTGCCGACGATGTCGGTGACGAGCTCCGTTGCAGCAGTGCCGGTGTCGTAGAACTGTTGAAGCGCTTGCGCCAGCTCACGGTAGCTGTCCGGTACCGCCAGCGTGGAGGCGACGATCTCCGGCAGCGTCCACGGGTGGCCGTAAACGTCAACGGTCACATTGCGAAGACGGTCGGTCAGGGCCGCCCATTTGGCTGCGGGATTTCCGTCTGCGAACGCGCAGCGCGGACCGGCCGCCGAACAGTCCCTGAGGAATTCGTCGAACGCCGCTGCGGTGCCGGCCGGAACGCCCTGTCGGGTGTTCAACGGAATCGTGGTCCCGTCGGCGCCGTGGCCGGAGATGTTTCCTTCGAAATCGATCGACCCGTCGAAGACCATTGCCCGCACCCGGCCCGGGAAGAGGTTGGCATAGATCGCGCCGAGCTGCGTGCCGTACGAGATGCCGTGATAGGTCAGCGCCGGATCGCCGACCGCGCGACGCAACAACTCGAGATCGCGCGCGGAGTTGGCGGACGAGGTGTGATCCACGATCGACCCCGCGCGCTCCCGGCAGCGGTCGGCGAATCCCTGCGCCCACGCGAAGAGCTCGTCTTCGGCCGTCGCGTCGGCCGGCAGCCCCGGACTGGGGACGAGGTATCGCCACTGTTCTGCGTTGTCGGGAAAGCAGCGCACGGCCGCGCTGCGGGCCACCCCGCGTTGGTCCCAGGAGACCAGGTCGAAGCGCGAGCGCAACTCATCGGAGAACAGCCACGGCCACTTGGCCCGCAGACGCAGCCGATCCACCCCGGAATTGCCCGGACCACCGAAGTTGATGAACAACGTACCGATGCGCTTGCCCGGATCGGTCGCGGGCAGCTTGATCACCGCGAGGTCAATGTGTTCGCCGTGCGGCAGGTTGTAGTCCATCGGGACTTCTGCTGTCGCGCAGAGAAATTCGTCATCGCAGCCAGCCCAGCTCAGACTTGGTGTATCGGCGGCCTCAGCGAGCGGGTCGACAAACGAGTCCGGTGCCCTGACGTCCGCGCTCACGCTGGACGGACCCAACAGGCCGGCGGCGCTGACGATCACCGTGGCGATGACGACAAGAAGCAGACATCGCCGCGGCGTTACTAGGTGATGTTGCCGCACAGGATCGGCGCGAACAGCAGGGTGGGCTTACCGTCCTTCTCGACCTGGTCGTGTTCGCCGAGGTGAATGTTGATGTACCAGCCGGACGCCGGTGGGGCCTGACTCACATCCTTGATGACAGTGGTTGTCTCGGCAACGCCATCGGATTTAGCGACCAGATCATTGAGCGGGTAGACGACCTTGCCCTGTGAATCGCATGAGCCGGCGTGAATGTGCGCCGCGTGAGTACTGCCGGCGACGAGGCCGGTGGCACGGGTCGACACGGTGAGCGTCTTGGCCGCCGGGTCGTAGTTCAGTATCGCCTGACTCTGCGGGTGATCGCCGAACTGCGGCAGCGGTGCCATTTGGAGTGTCGCCCCGGCCGCGGGGTCGATATTGGCACACGAGACCGGCATGTACGTCTGAGATCCCGGTGCACCCATCTCGTTGGCCGGCGCAAGGTGGATGTTCAGCAGTGTGCCCGCAACCAATCCGGTATTCGAGGGCTGCGCACTCAGCATTGAGTCATTGATTTTCCCGGTGTCGTCGGCGGTCACGTCGAGGAACGGGACCAAGACATCGCCCTGTTTGTCGCAGGTGCCCTGATGGATATGCATGGCGTGCGTGCTGCCCGGGGTGAATCCGACCATCGCGATCTTCGCGGTGATGTACTTGGTCTGCGGGTCCCAGGTCAGCGTCACGGTTCCGGAGGGCTCGTTGCCCAGTGGGACGATGATCTGCGCTGGGCCGCTCGCCGCCGCGCTGGTTGTCGCCGATGCCGACGAAGCGGCGCTGGACGAGGCGGCGCTGGACGAGCTGGCCGATGGCGTCGTCTTCGAACCGCACGCGCCCACCATCGCGGCGACAACCACGCCCCCGATCACGATCGGTAGCACCCTCGACTTTGTTATGTGAGTCCCCACAATGATGTTCCGCCCTCCACTGACGCACTCGCCATGAGCGGCGAAGGCGGTTGACCCGCTCAGCGTACGAGCCTGCATGGCAGGCCGGAGCAGAATGTCAGTGACGACCCAAATCCCGCTTCGCCGTGCGCTCGTTCAGTTGAGGAAGATCGAATCGCCTTGGACCGAAATCGACTTCGTCGGCAACGGAACCGTCGCCGGGCCGTTGGCTACGGTGCCGTCGAGATTGAATTTGCTGCCGTGGCATGGGCAATCGATCGTCCCGGCCGATACCCGGTCCACCTTGCACCCTTGATGGGTGCAGGTTGACGACAATCCGGTGAATACGCCCGCCGACGGTTGCGTCAGCACGATGTCGTCGATGATCACTCCCGAACCGAGGGGCACCTGCGAGGTCTTGGCGATGACCTTTGGCGGGGCAGGCGCGATCGGCGTCGCGCTGGTCGGCGTCGATGCTTCGGCGGTGCTGCTTGCGGCCGGCTGCTTCTTGGTTGTCGAGCAGGCCGCAACGACCAGACCAACCAGGCCGGCGCCTGCGCCGATGAACACCGCACGGCGACCGACTCGCAGGTTCTCAATACGCATTGGGCAAGCCTAGGCCTGCAGGTCGCAGCGCGAGCCCTACTTCGCAACACGACGTCGACCCTTACTCCACGGATAGGAAAACCTTCCCTTTCGACAGCCGGAATCTGGTATCGGCGGCGATTACGTGAGAAGGCCGTGGTCACGACTATTTGAGTCATGACCACATACCTGCCCCACACGGCGACGACGGGCCTCGGCCCGGCGCAGCCACGGTTCCGCGATGTGGCAGGCATCCGCCTCGCCGAGAACCTCGACGCGCTGTCCCGCGACGAGATCGAGGCCGTGCAGCACCGCAATCTGCGGGCCACCCTGAGTGCCGCACACCAATCCACCGCCCTGTCGCGGCGCTTTCCCGGACTCGGGGTGCTGGAACCCACCGCCACCGCCGACGATCTCGCTTCCCTGCCGCTGCTGTCGGCTGCGGATTTGTCCGCGGGGTGCCCGCCGCATTCGACTGAGCTTCTCTTCGACCAGAGCCCCGGGCTCGTCCTGCGCTCCAGCGGAACGGCCAGTCGGCCGAAAGTCCTCTACCACTCCTGGGATTTCACCGACCGGGTCGGACATCTCGGAGTGCGCGGCGTGCGCGCCGCCCTGCAGACATTGCCGAGCCGGGTCGCCAACTGCCTCTACCCCGGCGATCTGAACGGCGCGTTCCTGTTCGTCCAGGACATCACCCGGTCGCTGCCGGCGCTGTCGTTCGCCATGGGTGAGCTGACCGCGACCGCCGATGCCGCGGCAGTCATCGAGGCGCACGGGATCGACACCCTGGTCGCGTCACCGGCCTACGGCGCCGAGCTGCTGGCGGGAGCTGGGGACCTACCCCTGCGAAACTTCCTGTTCATCGGCGAATCGCTGGGAGCCGAACGGGAGCGCGTAGTGCGCTCGGCCGCACCGGATCTCACCGTGCGATCGCTGGCCTACTCCACCTCCGAGACCGGTCCCCTTGGTTACCAATGCCACCACCAGACGACCGGCGTGCATCATCTACACGAGGACGCCAACGTACTGGAGGTCGTCGACCAGGCCGGCCTGCCCGTGCCGCCAGGAACGCCGGGCGAGCTCGTCGTCACGCCCCTGACGACGTCGGGAATGGCGCTGCTGCGCTATCGCCTCGGCGATCGGGGCGTCCTGCTGACCGATGCATGCGCCTGCGGCAGCGCCGCCCGCTCAATCAAACTCCTTGGCCGCATGCCGAACTCGATGACGGTCGACACCATCACCTTCTCCAGTGACCACCTCTTGGCAGCGCTGGGAACGCTGGGCGTGACCCAGCCGTCCGATTGTCAGTTCCAGGTCGTGTGGGAGGGCCATCGCTATCGGGTGCGCCTGCTCGTATCTCCTTCCGCCCCGGCGGGATTCACGACTGATGCGGCCCGAGCGGCGCTACGCCATGCCCACGAAATCCACGAGGTGATCGTGAGCCAGCGGTGCATGGATTTCGAGGTGCAACGCGTCGGCATCGATCAGTTCGCGCGCACGCAACGCGGCAAGGTGCCGGTCCTTTACCAACACGGAATCAGCGGTTAACGGAAGTTTCGAGAAGGGAGATCGAGTCATGAGACACCACAACACTTTGGAGATGTTGCGCGCCGAGCTGGATCGGATCGACATGGAATTCCTGGCATCACTAGGTGCACGCGTCGCCGTGTGCCGCAGCATCGCCCATTACAAGCGCCAGCACGGCGTGCCCATGATGCAACCTCACCGGATCGGTGTGGTGCAGCAGCGCGCCGCCCGGTTCGCCGAGGCCACCAGCCTGGATCCGAACTTCATGAAGCAGCTGTACGACCTCATCATTGCGGAGACGTGCCGCATCGAGGACCTGATCATCGCCGCCGACCTCGGCGGGAGCGCGGCCTGATGCGCGTCTTGCTGGTCGACAACTACGACTCCTTCACCTACAACCTCTACCAATTGATCGGCGAGGTGTGCGGGCAACCGCCGACCGTCATCCGCAACGACACCCCCTGGGCGGAAATACGATTCGACGAATTCGATGCCGCCGTCATCTCGCCCGGCCCTGGCCGGCCCGACAACGATCGCGACTTCGGTGTGAGCGCCCGCGTGATCCTCGATAGCGGCCTGCCCGTGCTCGGCGTCTGCCTTGGCCACCAGGGCCTGTGCCACCTCTTCGGCGGCGAGGTCGTCAACGCACCCGAGCCCATGCACGGACGCATCTCGCCCGTTCGCCACACCGGCGTCGACCTGTTCGCCGGAATTCCCTCGCCGTACGACGTCGTGCGCTACCACTCGCTGGCCGTCACATCGCTTCCCGACGACCTCGAGGAACTGGCGTGGACCGACGACGGCGTCGTGATGGGCGTGCGTCACCGTCGACTTCCGTTGTGGGGCGTGCAGTTCCATCCCGAATCGATCAGCAGTACCCACGGCCACGACCTGCTGGCCAACTTCTTCGCCCTCGCCGCAGACCACTCGGCGTCCGCCGTCACCCCCACGGCGGACGCCGAGCCCCAACGTCCCCACTACGACCTGCACGTGCAACACCTCGACATCCACCCCGAGGCGCTCGCTGCCTACAGCTCCCTCTTCGCCAGCGGCGAGCACGGCTTCTGGCTCGACAGCAGCTCGGTGGTCGACGGGTTGTCGCGCTTCTCGATCATGGGCAACGGTGACGGCCCGCTGGCCGAGCATGTCACCTACAGCGTCGCCGACCGCCAGGTCGTCGTCCGACGGGCCGACGGGACCGTTGAGCGGGTTCGGCAACCGTTCTTCGACTACCTGGACGACCAGCTGCGCGCCCGCCAGGTGCCGGCGCCGGACGGCCTGCCCTTCGAGTTCAACCTGGGCTATGTCGGCTATCTGGGCTACGAGCTGAAGGCGGAGACCGGGGGCACCGACGCCCACCAGTCCGACACACCCGACGCCGCCCTGCTGTTCGCCGACCGGGCCCTCGTCCTCGACCACGCGACACGGACCAGTTATCTACTCGCCCTGTCCATCTCGAAGGACGCCGCCAGCAACGCTGAGGCCAACGCCTGGCTGGCGACGACCGCCGAAGCCCTTTCCACTCTTCCCGCCGCTCCGACCGTTCCGGCCGCGGCGCGCACGCTGTCCGGCCCGGCTATGACCGATCCCGACATCGGCATGAACGTCGAGCTCCGGCACGACCGAGCCGCCTACCTCAAGCGGATCGACGAGTGCTTCGACGAGATCAACGCCGGCGAGTCCTACGAGATCTGCATGACCAATATGGTCACCGTCCACACCCAGATCGAGGTGTTGCCAACCTTCGAACACCTCCGCCGAGTCAGCCCCGTCCCGTTCGGCGCTCTGCTCGACTTCGGCGACATCGCCGTGCTCAGCGCTTCTCCGGAGCGGTTCCTCTCGATCGACCTGCACGGTGCCGTCGAGGCGAAGCCGATCAAGGGAACTCGGCCTAGGGGCGGCGACGCCGCCGAGGATCGTGCCCTGGTGGCCGAGCTGCGGGACAACCCCAAGGATCGCGCGGAGAACCTGATGATCGTCGACCTGCTCCGCAACGACCTCAACACGGTCTGCTCGGTGGGATCGGTCCACGTGCCGAAGCTGTTCGACGTCGAGACCTATGCGGCGGTGCACCAGCTCGTCTCCACGATCCGCGGCACACTCGCTCCCGGCCGTTCGGCCGTCGACTGCATCCGCGCCGCCTTCCCGGGCGGGTCGATGACCGGCGCCCCCAAGGTCCGCACGATGGAGATCATCGACCGGCTCGAGCAGGGCCCCCGCGGTGTGTATTCCGGTGCGCTCGGCTGGTTTTCACTCGCCGGCGCCAGCGACCTGTCCATCGTGATCCGCACCCTGGTCGTCGATTCCGGGCGAGTGAGTTTCGGCGTCGGCGGCGCGATCGTCTCCCTGTCCGATCCGGACGGAGAGTTCGACGAGACCGTCGTCAAGTCGCGGGCGATGATGACCGCCCTGGCCGCGACCGGCCGGCAGGAGGACCCGAAATGACCGGGACCGTTGGCCGCGTCGTCATCGCCGGCGGCTCGGGCGCGGTGGGATCACTGTTCGCCGAGCATCTTTCCGCATCCGGCAACGACGTCGTCATCGTCGACCACGCCGTACCCGGACCGACCCACCGGGTCACTCGCTTCGTGCGCGGCGATATCAGCGATCCCGGCGCAGAGGTGGCCGACGTGGTTCGCAGCGCCGACGCCGTGCTGCTGTGCGTTCCCGAGCCGGCAGCACTGATCGCCGTCGGCCGTCTCGTCGGAACGGTCCGGCCGGACGGCCTGATCGTCGACACCTCGTCGGTGAAGTCCACAGTAGTCCGCGCCCTGCAGGCCGTCACGACGATCGCCGGGGACGTGGAGGCGGTAAGTCTCAACCCGATGTTCGCACCCGCATTGGGCTTTGCCGGCCACCCGGTGGCCTCGGTAGTCGTGCGCGACGGCCGGCGCGGGCGAGCGCTACACAACCTGATCGAAGAATGGGGTGCCCGCGTGGTGAACGTGACCGCCGATCAACACGACCGGCTGTCGGCCGCCACCCAGGCCCTCACCCATGCGGCCGTGATCGCCTTCGGTGCGGCGCTGGCCGAATTGGACATCGATATTGCCGATCTGGATCGGATCGCACCGCCGCCGCATGCCGCGCTGCTCTCGCTACTGGCGCGCATCACGTCCGGGGCACCGGAGGTGTATTGGGACGTGCAGGCCGCCAACCCCTATGCCCCGGCGGCCCGCCGCGCGCTGTCGCGCGGAGTGTCGCAGCTCTCGGATGTCGTCGACGGCGACGACGCCGCGGCATTCGGTGACTTGCTCGATCGTCTCAGCGGGGTGCTCGGGCCCCTGCGGGGCGCCTACCGCGAACGCAGCGCAAAAGCGCTGCGTGCCATCA
Organism: Mycobacterium sp. RTGN5; assembly: GCF_033804465.1. Taxonomy (NCBI): domain Bacteria; kingdom Bacillati; phylum Actinomycetota; class Actinomycetes; order Mycobacteriales; family Mycobacteriaceae; genus Mycobacterium; species Mycobacterium sp. RTGN5. The sequence goes on along the minus strand of NZ_JAPZLA010000003.1, from coordinate 43,795 downwards.
CAACAGATACGCAGAAGGAGTCAATCAAATGACAGAACTGATGAGCCGGCCCAACTGGGTCGCATCCCGCGTCAGCAAGACCTCGGACTCACTGGACCGTGCCTTCGCCGAAGGACTCACCGGGCACGTCATCACCGCCCGGAGCGGCAAGCAGGTCACACTGGCCGACCGCAGCCAGGCCGTGGAGTTCGTGTCGTGCTCCTATCTCGGCCTGGAGTCGCACCCCGACCTGATCGCCGCGGCGACCGAGGCGATGGGCCGGTTCGGGCTGCACTTCTCCACGTCCCGCAACCGGGGCCGGCCGCCCTACCTCGCCGAGCTGGAAGATCTGCTATCCGTGATGTACTGCGGCGCAAAGGTCGCTGCCTTCACCTCGGTGAGCAACGTCCACCTGGGCGTGCTTCCGCTGCTGGGCGCCGGCGCCCTGCCCAGCTATCCGGTGGCCGACGCCGGCGTCGCGTTCCTCGTCGAGAAGACGGCGCACGCCTCCATCCAGGTGATCCGCGGTGTGCTCGAGCAGATCGGACCGACCCGGCGCTTCGACATGACCGACCCGGTCGCACTGCCCGCGGTCGTCCGCGAGGTCGCGGCCACCGGCCGGACACCGATCGTGTTGGTCGACGGCGTCGGCTCGATGGGTGGACTGATCGACGTCGCGTCGATGCTCGCGATTCTCGAACCGTCCGGCGGACACCTGTATGTCGATGACGCCCATGGTGTTTCGATCGAAGGTCGGCTCGGCGCGGGTTACGCATTCGAAGCACTCGGTGGGGCACTCCCCGACAACGTCATGCTCGCCGGCTCGCTGTCGAAAGCCTTCGGTGGCGCGGGCGGTTTCGTGGTGGTGCCGAGCGAACAGGATATGCAAGTAATGCGAAAGTTCGCGAACCCGTTGGTGTTCGGACATTCGATCATGGTCCCCATGCTGGCGGCGAACGTTGCCGCAGCATGGTTGCACATCGAAGGTCAGGTGGCCGACCTGCAGAAGCAGCTCTGGGACAACGCGGTCGAGTTCGACCGGCTGACCAACGGACGACTGGTCAACGCCGGATTGCGTTCCCCCGTCCGCGGCGCACTGTTCAACTCCGAGGACGAGGCGTTCGCCGCCGCCCGCCGGTTGAAGCAGGCCGGCGTCCTGGTCCTGCCCGCCTTCTACCCCACAGTCGCCAAGGGCACCGGGCTGATGCGCTTCGGCGTCTCCGCCCTGCACCAGCAGCACCACCTCGAGACGGCCGCCCGCGCCCTCGGACTCTGATTCCCTCAATCACTCTCAACGACAAGGAATTTGACTCATGTCCATCATCACCACAGCAATCCTGACCCCCGAAGAGCGTTCCCGCCTGGCCGCAATGCCCGAGCTCGGTGGCGGAAATCTGCTGGCCACGGCCATGGCCGTGCACCCCGACCCGCACATCCCATTCATCCGCACCGGCCGGCCGGTGATCAACACCGCCGGCGAAGAGCAGAACGAGTTCACACTCGCCCAGCTCGACGCGCTCACCCAGAGCTGGTCGGTCTGGTACCACGAGAAGGGCGTCGGCCCGCGTGACCGGGTGGCGCTCTACATGGCGGACACCTTCGCCTACACCATTCACCTCAACGCCCTCGCTCAGTTGGGCGCCATCGGCGTGCTCATCAACAGCAAGGCTTCGCCTGCACTCGCACTCGGCCTGTGCGCGCGCACCACGCCGGTGGGGATCTACACCGACCAGTCCCGCCTGGCGACGATCAGCGACGGCATCGAATCATTGGACGGACTGCGCTGGGTTCAGCTCGTCGAGGACCTGCCTGCCCCTGCCCCGGCTCCGTTGCCCGACGCCTGGCGGTTCAAGCACGCGCCGGAGGACCCGGTGTCGATCATGCATTCGTCCGGCACGACGGGAATTCCGAAGGCGGTGACGCAGACTCACGCGTCCAGCGTCGCGGGGCCCCGCTTCCGCCTGCAGAACTATGTCGAGCCCGCCCACGAGCGGATGATGACCGCCCAACCGCAGTCGCATCTCGGCTGCATCGTGTACACCGCCTACTCCATCCTGGCCGGCACACCGCTGGTGGCGCTCTACGACCCGACCGGTGAAGAGCTGGCGGCGGCCGTCCACCTGCACCGCCCGAAGGGGGTCATGGCATTCGCCCACGCCTACTCCGAGCTGGCAGCACTCGAAACACCCATCGGCGCAGTCGATTCAGTGGACTACTGGGTCAACATGGGTGACGCCATCCACGAGGCTCACCTAGGCGCCATCCTGGCCAAGCGCAGCCCGGACCAGGAGCCCCCCACCTTCTACGACCGCTTCGGCACGACCGAGCTCGGCTGGGGTCTGGTGGTCCAGCCCCGCACGCTGTCCTCGGAGCGTTCGGACCGCCGCATCGGCAAGCCTGATCCCGTCGCCGAAGTCGCAGTGCTGCGGGCCGACGGCAGCAAGGCACCCGTTGGCGAGGTGGGCTTCTTCGGAGCGAAGGGCCCGTCCATAACTGCCGGGTACTGGAACGACTCCGATACCACCTACCGCTCCAAGCTCGGTGGTTACTGGCTGACCGGTGACCTGGTCTACCAGGATGCGGACGGTAATTACTTCGTGGTCGACCGGACGAAGGATGCCATCGAAACGGCCGAGGGCACCGCCTATTCGGTACTCATGGAGGAGATGTTGCTCAGTGAGATCAGCGCCATCACCGATTGCGCGGTCGTCGCCGGCCGCCACGGCGAGCAGATTGTTCCGGTCGCCGTCATCATCACCGACGAGTCACCGGCCGAGGCCGGACGCCTGCTGGCCGAGGCCAACGGGGTGCTGACGGCCGCGGGTCATCCCCGCATCGCCGTGCTCGACATCGCCATGGCCCCGGAGGACTTCCCTGTGGGTGTGACCGGCAAGGTGCTCAAGCGCGAACTGCGGGAGCGCTACAGCGACCTCTCGCTGTGCTCACGCCCGTTGAACCGGGCCGTCGCCCCGTTCATGACCGACCAGCGCGTCAGCGAAGTGGCGTGATCATGGGGAACTGGCTGTCGACCCTGGTGCCCGAGCCCGGCGCACGTCGCCGCCTGGGCTTGGGCACCGGGATCTACAACATCGGCACGGGCATGTTCATGACGTCGTCGGTCCTGTATTTCACTGAGGGACTGAGACTCTCGGTCACCGAGGTAGGCCTGTGGCTGGCCGTGGCGGGACTGATCGGGCTGTTCGCCGGTGTGCCGATGGGTCACCTGGCTGACCGCCGTGGCCCCCGCGGGGTCGCTGCACTGAGCCTGGTCGTGCTGGCGGTGACCATGGTGGGCTACGTCTTCGTCACCCACATCTGGATGTTCGTCGTGGTGACGGTCGTCGAGATGCTGGCGACTGCGGCATCGAGAGCGTCGCGTGGCGGACTCATCCGCCGGGTCGGCGGCGAAGGCGCAGCCGCCTACCGATCCCAGCTCCGGGCCATCGAGAACGCCGGCGTCGGCATCGGTGCCGCCATCGGGGGTTTGGCGCTGACACTGAACACCTTGGCCGCCTATCAGGTGCTTTTCCTCGCCAACGCCGTGACCTTCCTGATCGGCGCATGGGTGTGCGCCAGGCTTCCGCACTTTGCGCCGTTGCCTGCTCCGCCTGGAACGCGGCCCGGTGTGGCACTGCGCGATAAACCGTTCATCGCCTACACGATCCTCAACGGGGTCATGAGTCTGCAATACGCGGTGATCACGTTCGCACTCCCGCTGTGGATCGCGATGGAGACCAACGCCCCCCGGTGGATGGTCGGCGCCGTGTTGATCGTCAACACGATCGGCGTTGTGGCACTGCAGGTCTGGGTCGGTCGGAAGGTTGAGACCGTGCGCCAGGGCGCCGCCGCCATGCGGATCGCCGGGTTGGTCTTTCTTGTCGCGTGCGCCGGCGTGGCGGTGTCGTCGGGACTTCCGGGGTGGGCCTCCGCGGCGATCTTGCTGGCGGCGGTGGTCGTCCACTCTGTGGGCGAGATGTGCCACGCAGCAGCTGTATTCGCGCTGAGTTTCGAGCTGGCACCCGCGCACGCACAGAGCGAGTATGTGGGGCTGCAGGATATGGGCCTCGGCGCCGCGTTCGCGGTGGCACCCGCGGTGCTCGGCTTCCTGTGCCTGGGGATAGGGCAGGTCGGCTGGCTGCTACTCGGTGGGCTGCTCGCCGCCGCGGGTCTGGCGACCGTACCCATCATCCGGTGGGCGGTCCGAAGCCGACCCTTCCCGATGGCGGACGAGGTCGTTGAACCGAACGCCGAACCGGCCACCGTGCGACTGGCCGCGGTCCGGCTTCCCGTCCGTCTGCAGTCGCCGTTCCCACAGACGACCCTGCAGATTCGCAGGCCACTCGACTCTGTTGTCCTCGACGATGATTCGCGATTCGTCCTCGACCGGGACTGTGTGGTCGGCCGGGACCCCAGCTCTAGCGACACCCCGCTGAATGGGCTACGGCCGATCCGGATCGAGGTCCGCGCCAACGGGATGTCCCGCGCCCATTTGGAGGTCCGCTGCATCGGCGGGCAGGTGTACATCATCGACCGCCAGTCGAGAAACGGTGTCACCATCCGATTGGCCGGGCAGACGGTATGGACCCGGATCACACCGGGGAAGCCGACGATGTGGCTGCCGGGGATGTCCGTGCGGATCGGCAGCCGAATCCTGCGGCTGGAAGCGAAAGCCCCGCGAGTCGCGGCCCCGCTGCCGCCGTCCAGCACGCCGACCGTACGCATGAAGAACGTCAACAGGACTCTCGTCGCGGCACTTTCAGAAAGGAACGCATCATGAAGCCTCGCGCTTTCATCCTGACCGGGTACCTTCCCGTCGTCTGCCGAGATTCGGTGTACATCGATGACCTGCGCAGCCGGGACCTGAAGGTCCTGGTGATCACGCCCGCCATCTCGCGCTCGTATGCGCAGGCGCATGGCGACGATCCTGCCCACCCGGTCGCCGCGATCGACGAGGTTGCCTTCGTCGACGGGTCGGTCGCAAGCGAAGGGTCTTACCTCCCCGGCGTCATCGAACACGCCGAACGCTGGCGGAAGCACTACGACGTGGTCGGCATCTACGCCGTCGGGGAGACGCTCGTCGAGCCGACTGGCCTGCTCGCCGACTACTTCGGCCTCCCCTTCCCGGGTTTGCGGGCCTCGCGCGCCTGCCGCAACAAGTACCTGCAGCGCTGGTACCTGCCCGATCTGAGTCCGGTGTCCGTGCTGGTCCCGCCCGGGACGCGCGACGCCGTCGAGCACGGATCGCTCCCCTTCCCTGCTGTGGTCAAGCCGGCCACGAGGCACTCCAGCGAGGGTGTGCAGATGGTGCACGACCAGGCCGAGTTGGCCGCGCAATTGGACGGCTATCCGGCGGAGGAGACCATCCTTGTGGAGCAGATGATCGCCGGGCAGGAGTACTCGGTGGAAAGCCTGACGCAGGACGGCAAGACGCTTTTCTCCTCCGTCACCCGCAAGGAGACGACGGATATCGACTCGCAGTATTTCGTCGAGATGGCCCATACCGTGCCCGCCCCTATGGACGACGCGTGGGATGCGGTGCAGCGGGCCAACATCGAGATGCTCGACCGGCTCGGTGTCGAGAACGGCATCACTCACGCCGAATGGCGGCTCGATGATCGGGGCGAGGCGCGCCTGATGGAAGTCGCCGCACGGACTCCCGGCGACGGGATCATGGTGCTGTACCGACTCGCGACGGGCCGGCCGATGGAGCCCGAGATCCTGCGGATCGCGTTGGGAGAGCCTGCCGACTATCCATCGGCTCGACGCTACGCACGCCAGGTGTACGTCGGGCACCAGCCCGGCACACTCGTCGAGGTCGCGGTCGACTGGCCCGGCGTCGAGCCCCGATGGGTCGACGACGGCAATCCCTGGCCCGATATCCCCCCGCTCGCCGCTGACGCCCCGCCGGCGCTGCGCGCCGTCCTCGTCTATGAGCCCATCGGCGCGCGACTCGGCCCCATCCGGAGCTCCGACGACAGGGCGGTCACGTTCTTCATCGACGCTCCAACCATCGCCGAACTGGACGAGATCGAGGAGCGCGTGCGCGGGGCCATCTGCGTCAAGTCAGACATCTGAGCGAAGAATCCGCAGAATCCTCGCTCTGACGTCTGGATGGATCGCTGTGGATGGCTGAACACCAGAATCCGCACTATCGGCGGGTTTTCCCGGACGTGTATGCGTGTGCAGACGGCCCGCTTTCGGTCGAGGACTACGCGTTGGCGGCGTTTCTGTGGTCGCGTCGACGAGCAGTCGTCACCGGTGTAGCGGCCTCAGCGCTGTACGGCGCGAAATGGGTCGACGCGACGAAGACGCCGATCGAACTCAACTATCCCAACAACAAGTCACCCCACGGCATCGTCACCCGCGACGAGACTCTGCTCGACGACGAGGTGCGGACCCTGCACGGGCTACCAGTGACGACACTGCGGCGCACGGCGTTCGACCTCGCCCGGGGCGGAACGGTTGGACAGGCAGTGGCACGCATAGACGCGCTTGCCTCCTGCGCCACCCGGTTCGCTACTAAAGACGTGCTGGAGCTGCTGTCGCGCCACCCAGGACTCAGCGGAGTACGCAGAGTCCCGAAAGTCCTCGATCTGGTGGATGCCGGAGCGCAGTCACCGAAAGAGACCTGGTTGCGCCTGTTGTTGATCGAGGCCGGGTTTCCGCGTCCGCGCACTCAGATCCCGCTGTTCAGTCCAGGTGACGTCAGGCCGCGCTACTACCTCGATATGGGGTCATTGCGTCAGAACTCAGCGCGATAAATCCCGGGAATTCTCGCTCTGAGGTCTGACTCGTTTACTTGCTTCAGAGGTAGGAAAAGCTATCCCTGCGCATGGAATTTCTGGTTGCGCAGGCGATTACACCCAAACGCCCTGGCAGCGAGCATTTGACCATGACCACAGACACACAGCTTCTCGTCTTCAACGAGAGCATCACCCGCGCCAGCGTCGAGGGGTGGATCCAGCACTTCGAGGCCGGCGGCTCCCCCGCCGAGTTGTACCGCCTGGGCGACACCCACGTCCTCTCGGCTTCCGATACCGAGCTCATCGACACCGGATACCTCTTAGACCTTCCCGCGCCGACCCACACAGTGCAGAGGCGCGGCGAGGCCTTCCTGGGCCGCAGGGAACTCCGCCCCGCCGGAACCGTGGTCTCCTTCGGCCCGACGACGATCGGCGACGGTTCCGTCGCGGTGATCGCCGGACCGTGCGCCGTCGAATCGGCCGAACAAACGCTTGCCACCGCGGCTGTCGTCGCCGCAGAGGGCGCCGTCGGCCTGCGAGGCGGCGTCTTCAAACCCCGCACCTCGCCCCATTCCTTCCAGGGCCTGCAGTGGGACGGCCTTGATCTGCTGGCCGAGGCCAGGGAGCGGACCGGCCTGCCCGTCGTCACCGAGGTGATCGATCCCGAGCACGTCAAGCGGCTGGCCGGGGTGGTCGACGCACTGCAGATCGGTGCACGCAACATGCAGAACTTCGCGCTGCTGACCGCCGCCGGCCAGAGCGGGCTTCCGGTGGTGCTCAAGCGTGGCTTCGGCTGCACGGTGGAAGAGACCCTCGCCGCCGCCGAATACCTTCTGCTCGAGGGCAACGACCAGGTTGTACTGTGCGAGCGCGGAATTCGCACCTTCGAGCCGTCGGCCCGCTTCACGCTGGACCTCACCGCGGTCGCGCTGTGGAAGCAGCGCACCCACCTGCCCGTCATGGTGGATCCCAGCCATTCCGGTGGACACCCGGACCTGGTGGCACCACTGTCGCTGGCCGCGATCGCTGCCGGAGCCGACGCGCTGATCATCGACGTCCACGTCGCGCCGGAGCAGGCGTTGTGCGACGGCAAGCAGGCGTTGCTGCCCTACGAATTCGCCGACGTGATGGCTCGGCTCGCCCCAGTGGCGACGGCGCTCGGCCGCCGGATGAGCGGGGCGCCCAGTGTTCACTAACCAACTGCACACGGCGATCGTCGGGCTCGGCCCCCGCGGCTTGTCGGTCGCGGAACGCCTGTGCGCCAACGCTGATTCACTGCTGGCACCCGGACAGGAACTCGTCATTCATCTCATCGACCCCCACGTGTTCGACGGCGGCCAGGTGTGGCGCAGCACCCAGGACCGGGTGCTATTGATGAACACCGTCGCCTGCCAGGTGACCATCTTCGTCGACGACACCGTCGACTGCGCCGGGCCGGTGGTACCGGGGCCGAGCCTTTACGAGTGGGCACGCTCGATCGCGTTGATCGGCAGCCCGAACGTGCCGGAAGCTGTTCGTGCCGAGGCACTTACGCTCGGGCCTGACGACTACCCGTCGCGCCCCTTCTACGGCAGCTACCTGCAATGGGCGCGCGACCGCATCATCTGGACCGCGCCCCCAGCCGTCAGCTTCGTGTCGCACCAGGCCACCGCAGTCGACGTGCGCGACACGGCAGATGGCTTGCAGGAGATCGTCTTACACTCCGGGGAGACGATCAGAAACCTGCAGTCCGTGGTGCTGGCGCTCGGTCATATGCCGCATCACCTCGGTGAAGCCGAAACCTCTCTCGGTGAGTTCGCGGTGCGGAACGACCTGCGGTACATCGCCCCGAACAACCCGGCCGACGTGCCACTGGACGACATCCCGGCGGGCGAGCCAGTCATCCTGCGGGGCATGGGCCTCAACTTCTTCGACTACATGGCGCTGTTCACGATCGGCCGTGGCGGCACGTTCGTGCGCGACGCCGAAAACAGCCCGGCCGCCCTTCGCTATATCCCGTCCGGCGAGGAGCCTCGCCTGGTGGTGGGCTCCCGGCGGGGTGTGCCCTACCACGCCCGCGGCAAGAACCAGAAGGGCTCGTTCGGCCGGCACACGCCCCGATACGTCACCGCCGAGGTGATCGTGCGGCTTCGGGCTCGCGCCGACGCCGGCGTGCCTGCGGACTTCCGTCGCGACATCTGGCCGCTGATCGACCAAGAGGTCCGCACGGTCTACTACGCGACTCTGGTGCGGGAGCGTCGATGCACCTGCGACGCCGACGAATTCACCAACTTGTTCGCCGCGGCGGAACCCGCGGAGGTCCCGGTCTTCGGCGACCCCCTGGCGATCGAGGAGAGCGAGGCCCAGCGCACGGTGCTCGCCAAGTTCGACATCGATCCCGAAAGCGGTTGGGACTGGCGAAAGATCGCGTCGCCGTTCACCGACGCCGAGGTGTCCTCGACGAAGGAATTCCGCCGCTGGCTGCGGTCGTATCTGGACGACGAAGTCCGAGAGGCGTTGAAAGGAAACGTGACCGGCCCCCGCAAGGCCGCCATGGATGTCCTGCGGGACCTGCGCAACGAAATCCGGTTGTTGGTGGACCACGGCGGCTTGTCCGGTGACTCCTACCGCGACGAGCTGCAGCGCTGGTACATGCCGTTGAACGCCTTCCTGTCGATCGGCCCACCCGCCGAACGCATCGAGCAGTTCGGCGCGCTGATGGATGCCGGCGTGCTCGAGGTGCTCGGCCCGGACCTGCACGTCGACTCCGCGGACGGACAGTTCGTCGCACGCTCCGGAGTCTGCCCGGACCTCACCGTGACCGCCGCGACGTTGATCGAGGCCCGCCTGCCGGAAACGGACCTGCATCGGACAGCCGATCCGCTTCTGCAGAACCTGCTGGACCGGGGCGAGTGCCGGCCGCACCGCATCCCGGTTCGAGGCGGTGGTCACTGGGTCGCCGGCGGTGTCGCGGTCACCCGTCGTCCCTATCGGCTGCTCGACGCACACGATCGTGCGCACCCGCGGCGCTTCGCGTTCGGTGTGCCCACCGAGTCCGTGCATTGGGTGACCGCGGCGGGCATCCGCCCCGGCGTCAACTCCGTGATTCTCGGGGACGCCGACGCGATCGCCCGGTCCAGCCTGCGCACCGCGACCGACCACCTGACGGAGAGATCAGCATGACCGACTACGGAATCCTGGCGCCCGCATGGGCGGCGACGGGTGCGGCCCACCTCGTCGACGACAACGCGTTACTGACCGCGATGCTCGCAACCGAAGTCGCACTGGCCGAGGCGCAGGCCGAACTAGGCGTGATTCCCGCGGGCGCGGCGGTGGCCATCAGGGCCGCCGCCGTGCCTGCACACATCGACCTCGCGGCGCTCGCTGCCGGGGTGCGCGACACAGCCAACCCGGTGGTGGCATTCGTCGAACAGCTCACCGCCGCAGTCCGTTCCGTCGACCCGTCCGCCGCCGAGTACGTGCACCGCGGTAGCACCAGCCAGGACATCCTGGATACGGCGTTGACGCTGCTGTGCGTAGCGACGCTGGACCGCATCGCCGAGGACCTGCTTACATGCGCCGAAAACCTGGCCGAACACGCTGAGCGGCACCGGGATACAGCGATGGCCGGGCGCACGCTGACCCAGCACGCCGTGCCGGTCACCTTCGGGTTGAAAGCGGCCACCTGGCTGCATCTGGTGCTCGACGCCGTACAGCGGGTGCGCCAGGTTCGCGCGACGCTTCCGGTGTCGCTGGGCGGTGCCGCGGGCACGCTTGCGGCCTACCACCAGTACGCCTTGGCCACGGCCGATCCCACGGACGCGACGTTGCGCTTGCCGGCGTTGGTGGCCGGCCGTCTCGGGCTGGCCGAGCCGGTCCTGCCATGGCATCAAATTCGCACGCCCCTGGCCGACGTCGCGGCGAGCCTGATGATCACGACGGGCGCGCTCGGCAAGATGGCCGCTGATGTTCTCGTTTTGAGCCGCACCGAGATCGGCGAGGTCACCGAGGAGCCCGCGCCCGGCCGTGGAGCGTCCTCGGCCATGCCGCAGAAGCACAACCCCGTCTTCGCGACGCTCGTCGCGACCGCGGCGAGGCAGCTGCCCCCGATCGCCGTCGTGCTGTTCAGCGCCATGGCGGTGGAGGACGAGCGATCCTCGGGCGGCTGGCACGCCGAGTGGCAACCACTGCGCGAGTGCTTGCGCATCGCTGCCGGTGCGGCCGCCAACGCCACGCGCCTGGTGGAAACACTTCAGGTCCAACCCGAGGCGATGGCCGCGAACCTGCGGTTGACCCGCGGCGCCATCGTCTCCGAGCGTGTCAACGCGGTGCTGGCGCCGTTACTCGGCAAGGCCAACGCCAAACGTCTACTGTCCCAGGTCACCGCGGCGGCCGAGAGGGACGGTGCCGATGTCGCCGACCTGCTCACCATCGCTCTACAGGAGGCCGGCGTGACCGGCGTCGACGTCAGCGGGCTGTTCGATCCGTCCGGTTACACCGGGATCTCCGGTCCCCTGGTCGACCGCGCGCTCGACCGCTTCACATCCGTCCTCAAGGAGAACGCATGAATACCGCTGCCACACAGCTAGTCCCGGATAACAAACGTGAGGCACTGCTCGCGACGCCCGGGTTCGGCGACGTCTTCACCGACCACATGGTCACCATCCGGTGGACCGCAGACGTCGGCTGGCACGATGCCAAGGTTGGGCCGCTCGCGCCCATGTCCTTTCACCCGGCCACCATGGCATTGCACTACGGTCAAACGGTTTTCGAAGGCATGAAGGTGTTTTGGCGCCCGAACGGTCAGCGGGCCCTGTTCCGTCCCGCCGATCATGCCCGCCGGTTCAACAACTCGGCGCGCCGGATGGCCATGCCCGCGCTGCCGGCAGAGGACTTCGTCGCGGCGGTCGAGGCGCTGGTGCGAGTCGACGGTGAATGGGTGCCACGCACCCGCGGGCACAGCTTGTACTTGCGGCCGTTCATGATTGCGTCGCAAACCGGCCTTGGCCTTCGCCCCGCCGAGGAGTACCTGTTCACGGTGATCGGCACCCCGGCGCGGCCCGCGTCCCTGGAGCCGAAGGCCATGCGCCTCTGGGCGGCACCCGAGTACATCCGTGCCGCGCCGGGCGGTACCGGTGCGGCCAAGTGCGGCGGCAACTACGGCGGCTCCTTCATCGTCCAGCGCGAGGCCGCGGCCAACAACTGCGACGAGGTCGTGTGGCTCGACGCCCGCGAGCGCCGGTACGTCGAAGAAGCGGGCGGCTGCAACCTGTTCTTCGTCGAATCCACCACCGAAGGCCCCCGCCTCCGCACCCCGCCGTTGAGCGGCACCCTACTGGCCGGCATCACCCGAAACTCGATCCTGCGGTTGGCGGAATCGCTGGGTTACCCGGTGTCGGAGGACCCGATCACGCTCGACGCGTGGGAACAGGGCTGCCGAGCCGGTCGCATCACCGAGACATTCGCGTGTGGCACCGCCCGCTCGATTGTCCCGGTCGGGTACGTGGTTTCCGCTCATCAGGACTGGCCGGTCGGCGATGGCACGGCCGGACCGGTCACGTCGCGGCTACGGGAAACGATGCTGGACATCCACCACGGCCAGGCCCCCGACGACTTCGGCTGGATGCGCCTCGTCGGCACCCAGGACCCGACCGAATAAGCTATCCACATGCCTTCCCACCTGGAAGTCTGGAAACCCTCCGGACGGCAGCTGATCACACTCGACGACGAGCGAGTGACCGTCGGCAAATCCTCGACCAATCTCGTGTCACTCGACCACGACACGACGGTCTCACGGGTCCATGCCGTGTTGGAGAAACTCGGCAATGCCTGGTCGGTACGCGACGTGGGCAGCCGCAACGGCACCTATCTCAACGGGGAGAAGATCGCCGCCGAACGAGTGCTGCGATCGGGCGACGAGTTGCGGATCGGCAAGTCGAAATTGGTCTTCTGGGAAGTCAAGGGCACCGACGAAACGACACTTGGTGAGGCAACTGTTTCTGTCGCCCCCACCCAGCCACCACCGCGCCTGACCCCGCGCGAACTCGAGGTCCTCGTGGTCCTGTGCCGCCCGATGGTGTCCGGCGACCCGTTTCCTGAAGCGGTCTCGGTCAAGCAAATGGCCCAGGAGCTCTTCGTCACCGAGGCAGCGGTCAAGCAGCACTTGCAAAACCTGTACGACAAGTTCGCTATCGCGCCGGAGGGCGAGCGCCGGGTGCGCCTGGCCAACGAAGCCTTTCGGCGCGGGGCCGTCACGCTACATATGCTGCGCGATACTCCCAAAGACTAAGTGCGCGAAGGTATCAGGAGAAGTCCAACGCCTCGACCGTCGCGACAGCACCTTCGTGCGTCGGCCGATTCGCGCCGCCGATGACATACACCGTGTCGCCGACCGCGGCGACCGCCTCGCCGTGGCGCGCGGTCGGCATCGGTGTCAGTGAAATCCATTTGCCCTCGGCGATGTCGTACATCTCGGCGGTGCCCAGTACCTGTGTCGGTTCCTCGCCACCGACGGCGACGATCCGGCCGTCGATGAGAGTCGCGCCGTAGCTGCCGCGCGGAGTCGGCATGTCCACCAGCTTCGTCCACTGCCCGGACTTGGGATCGAAGCGCTCGAACGCCGCGGAGTTCTTGTCGGCGGAGAGGAATCGTCCGCCGACCGTGTACACGTAGGTCCCATCGGACACCGCGGCCAAGTGTTCGCGCGGCGTCGGCAAGTCGGCCACGTCCTTCCAGGACTGGCCGTCGAACACCTCGGTCTGCGCTACCAACTTCTTTTCGTTCTGCCCGCCGGTGACCACGAGCTTGTCCCCGACGACTGCCGCTCCGGCGGCCGCTCGGGCGTGGGTGAGGCTGGGCAGCTCTACCCAGTTGGTTCCGCGCAGGGCGTAGACCTTGTTCGACGCGTTCGCGAGTTCGTCACTGGCGCCGCCGATGACCACCATTTCGCCGCGGTATGTCGTCGCGGTCGCGTGGTGCAACGGAACTGGCAGCGGAGGTTGGGTTTGCCATGCCCCGGTCTGCGGGTCGTAGCTCTGCACCAATTGGAGCATTTCGCCGTGACGCATGCCGCCGGCGACGAAGATCTTGTCGTCGAGCACCGTCCACGCCATCATCAGCCGAGCGGTCGGCGCATCCGGCAGCGAACGCCAGGCTGATGCCGGTTGGAGCTTGCGCGGCGCCAGTTTCAGCGATTCCGCCGTCGACGTCACCTGGGCGTTGCCAACGGCGGTCGCGCCGCCGATGACGTACACCGTCTTCTCCACCGCGGCGACGGCCATACCGTGGCGCGCGGTGCTCATGTCCGGCAGCCCAGCCCACGTCTTGGTGGCGACATCCATCACCGAAACGGTCTTGAGTAACTGTCCCGCCGACAGACCCCCGACGGCCACGAGCCGCGCGTCGGCGATGGCCACTCCGAGGTCGCTACGTGGCTGGGGAAGGGCGGGTAACGCCGTCCAGGAGTCGGCGGCAGGGTCATATGCCTCAACCGTCGCCAGGTCATTGGTCCCGTCGGTTCCGCCTACCGTGTACACCACCTTGTCATCCGATGCGCCGCCCAACATCTTTCGCGGCGTTGGCATTTCGGCTCCCAGCTTCCACGTGGTGCCGTCGAAAACCTCGGTGGTGTTGAGCAGCTTGCCGGTGACACCCACACCGCCGGTGACCACAAGGCGGCCGCCGACCACGGCCGCGACGCCCGCCGCGCGGGGCTGCAACAGCGGCGGCAGTTCCACCCAGCGACTGTTGACGACGCGCCAGACCTTGTCGGTCGCTATCTCGGTGTTGGTGCCCTCGGCCCGCCAGCCGCCCAGCACGCACGGAGTTCCCTGCCACGTCACCGACATCGCGTGCTGAACCGGAACAGGGAGATCATCGCCGCCCTTCCAGCTGTCAATGGCGGGGTCATAGCCCTCGTGCCGTCCGCTGACACTCCCGTCGCTCTCCAACCCCCCGAAAATCCAGATGGTGCCATCGGACTGGGTAGTCGCCGCCGCCTCGCTGGCAACGCGGGCATTCGTGATCGGTTTCCAGTCGGCTTGAGCCTCGGTCGTCGGTTGGCTCGCGATCGTCGTGCCACCGCTGCCGCCCGTGTCGCTCTTGTCGCGCGACGAGACGAAGTAGATGCTGCCTGCCACCAATATCAGCACCGCGACAACCGCGGCGGCACCTACTAGCAGGGAACTGCGATTCTGTGTCGTCTTCTTGATGATGCTGGTCGGCCCCTCGAACCCCGGGGCCGGCGGCCCATAATTGCCCGGCGGGATTGGTCCGGGCGGGCTCGGCGGAATCTGCCCGCCCGGGCTGGGCGAAACCGGCCCAGTCGAGCCCGGCAGACTCGAAACCGGCATCGGCGGCGTCGGCACCGGCGGCCCACCCAACGCGGCGAGGGAAGGCGCTTCAGACAGGTCAGTGTGACTGGCGGTCGCAAACTGCGTCGCCGACGGGTCCGCCGGCTGTGCTGACGGACCGTTCGACTCGCTGAGGACCATCGAGTCCGCGATCAATCCATTGTGACGCTGCGCCGACTGCAGTTCGCGGCCGAATTCCGCCGCGGACACGTGGCGTTCCATCGGATCCAGCGACATCGCCTTCTCAACCGCGGCGCACACATTGGGCGGGATTCCCTGAGGCCGCATGTCTGGCACAGGAGTCGAACTGATCCGCAGGTAGTGCGCGACCAGATCCTCGCCATCCTTGCGCTCATGTGCGGCAGCTCCGGCAATCACGGCATAAATAGTGGCGCCAAGGGAGTACACGTCGGAGACGGCCGTCGGTGGACTTCCGGCCAGTACTTCGGGCGCGGTGAAGGCGATGGTGCCGGTGAAGAACCCGGTCGCCGTTTCGTAGCCGCCGACGATTCGCGCAATGCCGAAGTCGCTCAATTGCGGTTCGCCGTAATCGTTGACAAGCACGTTCCCGGGCTTGATGTCGCGGTGCAAGGTGCCGGTCCGGTGCGCAGTTTCCAGAGCGCCGCACAACTTCACCGCGATACGCAATGCGTCAGGCCACGCGATCCGGCCGACGCGGTGTAGCCGCTGCGCAAGGGAACCCGCTTCGTGGTACGGCATCACGATGTACGGCCGGTTGGATTCAGTCACGCCAACCTGCAGGATGTCCTCGATATTCGGGTGGCCGGAGAGTTTGCCCATCGCCAGACCCTCACGGAGGAAACGCTCCCGGTTGTCTTGGTCGAGGTCAGACATCAGCACCTTGATGGCAACGCTTCGCGCAAGTGACGGTTGGTGGCAGCGGTAGACGATCCCCGCGCCGCCTCGGCCCACTTCCACGGCGTCCAAGAATCCGGCGGCTACCAATTCGGCAGCGAGCCCGCTTCCCGGGGCCTTGGAGCCCTCCCCATATTCTCCGGCCATATCGCCGATGGTCCTCCGATGTGATGCGACTGATTCGCGATCTCCAAAAGTACCGAGTCAAAACTCACCGACGTCGGATTTGCGTCAGTCGCCGCCTGCAAATCCAGTCGTCACCGGAAAGCTCGTAGTTACATAGAGCTCGTAGTTACATTCTGAACTGGGCGACGCCCTGGCTCCAGAGTTTTGGGCCAGGGAAGGCCCCGACCCCCTTCCTCATCAATCAGGCGAGACACGTCACCGAGGTGCCGCCGGTTCAAACTTTGCCCGAACTCCTGGCTCGGCGCACGTGTTCGGCCCGCCACCACTCCCCTGGTGACGGGCCGAAATGTGACTGACGGGGGTTAGCGGGTTGCCGCCGCGCGGGGCAGGTTGACGAGGACACCCCCCTTCAGTCCACCGGGCTTCGTGGTTCCGCCGGTGTTCCCCGGCGCACTGGCGACGACGATCGATCCGCCGCTGCAGGTCACGGTCTTGCCGTCGACGATGACGCTCTGGCCCTCGTCGATCGGGATGTCGTAACCGTCCTTGTCGGTGTAATGGCAGCCGCCACCGTCGTTGTGTTGGATGGGCTGTGCGTGGGCCGCGGCCGGAGCCAAGGCGACAAAAGCCAGGGCGCCGATGAGCGTCGCTGCGTATTTGAAGCCGGTCAGCTTGCGGGTTGATTCGGTCATTGTCGGAATTCCTTCTCTGGTTGTTGAGAAGAAATGCTGCCGATTTTGCGGCGCCCCGGTAATCGCCCAGAAGCCAGACTTCATCTACACAGAGGGAAGGATTAGCTATCCCCCAGGTAAGGTTCTCGCGCTGTCAATACCCCGCAGTACCTGAAACACGTTGGGAAGCAGCGCGGTTCAGGACGCAACTGGCATCGTCGGCGTCACGCCTCCGTCGGGGCTTGTGCGAGAACAAATCCGGCGAGCTGGGCAATCAACGCGTCCGCCAAGCCAGATTTGATGAACAGCAACACGGGCACCGCGTTCACTGCGATGAAGAGCCCCGTCGGGATCCCGACGAGCTGCGCCACCAGGCCGCCGATGGGGCCGCCGCCGAAGACGGAACCCACCGCCTGGCCGATGGCCTGGCCGACAGCGAACTGAAATCCCGGGCTCCCGAGGACGTTGTTCACCAGGGCTCTCACCACGTCCTCCGCCGGCCTCCCCGACGCGAGATCGCCGGCGAGGCTGCCGATCAGGTTTCGCACGGACCCGTCGCCCAGCAGTGAGTGCACCACGGACTTCAACGCGTTAGACGCCAGCCGCTCCAAGGTGGGGTTGTTGATCGGCGACGAGTCGAAGAAGTCTTGGACCGCGTACCCGGCGATTCTGGCGGCGGCTTGTTCCAGGGACTGAACACCCAGGAATCCGCGTACCGCCGCACTGACGGTGGATTTCAGCGCCGCCTTGATCGCCGGGTTCTCTTGCAGCGCAGCCAGTGCGGTCTGGACGATGTCGTTTGTGCCTTCGCCATCGAACGGTGCGAGGGCGATCTGGTTCACGGCTTCGGCCAGCGCGTCGGAAACTCCGCGTGCCCCAAGGAACTTCGGCACAACCGTCGCGATCGCATTGGCCAACTTGTCTATCGCGGCCGTGTTGTTGAGCACGCCAACGATTTCGGCGCCATACTTGTCGCCGAACCGCTGGAGGACGGCGGCCTTGATAACCGGGTCGGTGGCCACGTCGGTGATGAACGTCTTGACCGTCGCGCTGACATCGTTGAGCGCTGCGGCATTGCCGGTGAGGGACTTCACCCCGCTCTTGAGCGCCTGGCCGATCGCCAACCGAACACTGGCATTGGCCCGCAACGTCTGCATCGCGGCGTCGTAAGCCGCCTGCGGATCGTCGGCCCCATCGACGATCGCCTGCGCGACCGAGTTAGCAGCGGTCACCAATGCCGCGTTGACGCCCGAATAATCCAGGAACGTCGACACCGCCGTCTCGACCGTGCCTAATCCGCCGTCGATGATCACCGCTGAGCTCAGAATATGTTCTACCGCAGCACGTCCCGCCAGTGCGACGACCGCGGTCACGGGGGTGCTGTTGGTACCTTCCGTCACCGCCAGTTCGACCTGATCACCGATGAACCTCACGAAGGCGGACGACGGATCTTCCTGCCAGCCGCTCAGACCGACAAGCACGTGGGCGGCACCCTTGATTGCGCCGAACACCGCCGTTCGCAGACCTTGGTCGGCAAGCAGTACGGGCAACGTCGCCACCACGTCCGGCGTGCTCGTCAGGACGATCTGTCCGACGAGTTGCTGCAACGTGTAGGTCGGCGAGTTCAACTGCGCGACGAAGGCGGCGACAGTCAACCCATCGGGCACCACGGTCAGCGCGTGAACGACAGTGCCGATGGCATTTTGGGCGGCGGTGTTGGTCAAGAAGGTTTGCACCAGGTAGCCGGCCGCCTGGCCGGCGACGTGCGCAGCACCCGGGGTTAATCCGTTGGCGACCAAGCCTGTCTGGACCTGATTGACGACCACGCCCAAGAACGTCGGGTTATTGGCCAGGGCGGTGAGGGCGGTATTGACGCCGCTTTGGGAGTACGCGTCGCCCAGCAATTCGACGACGGTGGGCAGCAGCGCGTTGACAACAGCCTTGTTCTCGATGGTCAGACCGTCGAAGTTAATACCCTTCTTGATGAAGGTCGTCAGTGCCGGCGCGATCTGGCTATTCCAGGTCGCCAGGTCGCCGGCGGAAGCCGGCAGCGCCGCTGCCGAATTGGCCGGCTCTCCGGTCGTCACCGAAGGTGCCGGTACGACCGCGGTGGTGACGTTCGAGAGCTCACGGCGCAACGCCAGCGCCGCCAACTCCAGCGGAGCCGCGATCGGGGCCAGCGGGCCTCCGCTTCCGCCCAGCCAGTGCGAGGGCAGGCGATGCGCGGCGGTCAGCGACTGCGGCGTCGCGGCCGCTGCACTGGCGACTGCGCTCGCACCCTGGGCCCGCTTCCCCGGCTTCGCCGAACCGGCTGCTGCGCCGCGCGCCTTCGGGCTTGCCTTACCGGGCGACGCTGCCGAAGACGTTGCCTTCCCCGAATTGCCGGAACCGGTGTCGGCGGTCGCTACCGCCGGAAGAGCGGCGATTACTCCGCCCACGCCGAGAGCAAGGGCCAAAGCCCCGACCCGGCCGACGTACAGGTTTCGACGATTGGAAAGCTCGCTGTGAGCGTTGTGACCGGTACCCATTTGTTCTGCCCCCGAATATTGACGTATAAGACGATTACGAGTGATATAGCACAGCCACATGGCCTCGAGGTGCCTCTTTGCAGGCTGGCGGCCGAAAATCGATCGCTTCGGTGAAATTGGAGTAGCGCGCTACCTGCTCGCCAGGCCGGGTCCTGCGGCGAATCATCAAAGGACGGTTCTTTGCCACCTTTCCTGATAATTTCTCAGGAATCGGGTGGTTCCAATGAATGGGAGCGGTATGAACGTGGCAATTGGGACGGCGACAGGCTCCGTGCGGCCACGCACCGGAGTGCGGAACATGTGCGCAATGGTGGTCGCCGCCGCCGTTGTGGCAGCGGGGTTGGGAGCCACTCCGCCAAGGGAGATGCCCGTTAGCCGGATGATGCACCTGGAGGCCACACTTGCGGCGTCAGTGATATCAAGTGTCGCTTCGGTTTCCGACCCTGCTGCGTCGAACTCCGTTGTGGCAGCGAGAACCCCGACCACGAGAGCGGCGGCGACACCGGGTGCCCCGCTGAACCTCGGCCAAGCGTTGCTCTTCACCGGGGCTGCAGTGCTGTTGACCCCGGCGTGGTACATCGCCTTTCCGGTCACCATTCCGCTGACCGCTGCGTTCGCGTTGGTCCTCATGAGTCCGTTTGTGGTCACCGCCGGCGGATCAATCAATCTGACTACCGTCGCGTTCGCGGTGGCGGTGGGCGCGATTGGCTACGCGATCTTGCCCCCGGCGGCGATCCTTGGGGGCCTTGTGAACATTGGGCAGGGATTGTCGAAGGCCCTCTCGCTACCTGCGGCCGCGGCGAAGACGAAGACAGCCGCCAGCGCCACGTCTTCTCGCCGAGCCCCAGCATCGACGGGCCACTCTCGTCGCGCTACCCGCTCCCAACCAGCCGCTGCCGCCACTCCCGGGCCGACACACCACCGCGACCAAAGTCGAGGGACGTCGAAGAAGTCGACCACCGGTAAGCGAACGGTGGGAAGCAACGAAAGGCAGCGTTAGCCTCAACCCTTTCTTGCCCTTTCGCCACAAATGAGGCCTAGCCTCGGCGACAGGCGTGCAGCACGGTGCGCTGTGACGAGAGGTCGCCCGTTGACTGACAAACCCAACATCCTGATCATCTGGGGCGACGACATCGGCCAGAGCAACCTGAGCTGCTACAGCAACGGCGTGATGGGCTATCGGACCCCCAATATCGACCGCATCGCTGCCGAGGGCGCGATCTTCACCGACTACTACGGCGAACAGAGCTGTACCGCCGGCCGGGCGGCGTTCATCACCGGCCAGAACCCGTACCGCACCGGTCTGACCAAGGTCGGCCTGCCCGGCGCCCCCCTGGGCCTGCAAGACCAGGACCCGACGATCGCCACCGCGCTCAAGGCGCAGGGGTATGCCACCGGGCAGTTCGGCAAGAACCACCTCGGCGATCGCGACGAGCACCTGCCGACCATGCACGGCTTCGACGAGTTCTTCGGCAACCTTTACCACCTCAACGCCGAGGAAGAGCCCGAGCTCCCCGACTATCCCAAGGACCCGGAGTTCCGCAAGAAGTTCGGACCCCGCGGCGTGCTGCACACCTGGGCTAACGGCGACGGGACCCAACGCATCGAGGACACCGGCCCGCTCACCAAGAAGCGGATGGAGACCGTCGACGACGAATTCCATGATGCGGCAGTAGGTTTCATCAAGGACAAGCATGAGTCGGACACGCCGTTCTTCGTCTGGTTCAACGCCACCCACATGCACTTCCGCACGCACCCCAAGCCGGAGAGCATCGGCCAGTCCGGACGCTGGCAGTCCGAGTACCACGACACGATGATCGACCACGACAAGCTGGTCGGCAGCTTGCTCGATCTGATCGACGAGCTCGGTATCGCCGACAACACGATCGTCATGTACTCCACGGACAACGGGCCGCACATGAACAGCTGGCCCGACGCAGGCATGACGCCGTTCCGCAACGAGAAGAACTCGAACTGGGAAGGCGCATACCGGGTTCCGGCGATGGTGCGCTGGCCGGGCCACATTCCCTCGGGCATCGTCCGCAACGGCATCGTGAGTCACAACGACTGGTTCGTCACGCTGCTGGCGGCCGCAGGCGTGCCGGACATCGCCGAACAGCTCGCCAAGGGCGCCGACCTGGGTGGCACGACGTACAAGGTGCATCTCGACGGCCACAACCAGCTGCCGTACATCACCGACGAGGTCGACGTCAGCCCCCGTCAGCACTTCTTCTACTGTTCCGATGACGGCGACCTGACCGCACTGCGGTACGACAACTGGAAGTTCGTCTTCCTCGAGCAACGCTGCACCGGCACGTTGCAAATCTGGGCGGAGCCGTTCACCGAACTACGCGTGCCCAAGCTGTTCAACCTGCGGACCGATCCCTACGAAAAGGCCGACCAGACGTCGAACACCTACTACGACTGGATGCTCGACCACATCTACCTGTTCGTACCCGCGCAGGCTTATGTCGCCGAGATGCTCCAGACACTGATCGAGTTCCCGCAGCGACAGAAGTCGGCGAGCTTCAGCATGGATCAGGTGATGGCCAAGCTGGAGGCTGCCACCACCGCGGGCAGCAGCTGAGCCCCAAAAAGATGCGTTTGATGCTGCTGCAGTACAGGCAGCGGTCGTGGCCACGCCAATGATGGCGACCGGCCCCGTAGATCCGAACGTTCCGAACCTTGGCCGGCCCCAGTTCACCGCCGACTTATCTGACGTACACCTGACTCGGCCCGCCGTCCTTCGGGTGGCGGGCCGATTGCGTGCTGGGTGTCAACGGCCGCTCATCGTTTTGACCCCTACTTCGCCGGTGCCATTTCTAGGGGCACCGAGCTGTCCGACGTCGGGTCGTGCCACGGGGCCGGAGTGTTTGTTGAGCCCGGCTTGGAGGTCACGCCGGCGGTGGCCGGCTTCGGCGTGAAGCCAGGAATCAGATGAGCATGCTCCTCGGACTTCGTGGAGGTACTCGACCCCGAGCCTGCGTGGTCTGCCGGTGCTGCCGCCGCGATCCCGTTCGCCAGGCCGAGGCCCGCCACACTCAGGGCCCCGGCGATGGCGGTCGATGCCGCGAGCTTCTTGATGGTGCTGATTGCGGTCATAGCTTGAGTTCCTTTTCTCGGACGCCCTGGTTGGGCTGTTGATAAAAGGATCGAGTGCGGACCTCAACGAGACCTCAATGCCGCTGTCGGTTTGCCCGTAACCGACATTTCCCTAACCCGTACAGAGTGGGAGAAGCCCACCGCGCGAGCCTTCCCTGGCTGCGGTCTTGGATCGCCCCCGCCATCCCCCCTCGGGTGGCGGGCCGCTTCTTTTCGCAGATTCAGACGAAGCGGACCCGTCACCACACGGGGGGATGAGTGGTGACGGGTCCGAACTTCGAAAGCCCAGGGGGGACAAGGCTCTCGTTATCGAACATAGCCACGACGCCTTAAGTAAGCCTGTCCGTTTCGTGTGAAAGCGCTCATTTGTCAACGCACCCCCGGCGGCGCCCGGCCAGGCGGCCATAGCCCACTGCGGACGGCTGTACCCTTCAACGCAGTCAGGCCCCCTCGAAAGGGGGCCTGACCAGTGTGGCAGGTACAAGATTCGAACTTGTGTAGGCTTTCGCCGACGGATTTACAGTCCGCTCCCATTGGCCGCTCGGGCAACCTGCCTGGGTGCGCCGCACCGGGGATCCGGTTTGGTGCGACTAGCAGGGTACAACGAGCATGTACCCCAGACACAAACCGGCCGATCACGTCAGGGAAGGGAACGAGTCCAATGGCGGATTCATCGTTCGACATCGTGAGCAAGATCGACCGCCAAGAGGTCGACAACGCGCTGAACCAAGCGGCCAAGGAATTGAGCACCCGCTTCGACTTCCGCGGCACCGAGACCACCATCGCCTGGAAGGGCGACGAGGGCATCGAGATCGTCAGCTCCACCGAGGAGCGGGTCAAGGCCGCCGTCGACGTCTTCAAGGAGAAGCTGATTCGCCGCGACATCTCCATGAAGGCCTTCGACGCCGGAGAACCGCAGGCCAGCGGCAAAACCTACAAGGTCAGCGGCACTCTGAAGCAGGGCATCGACCAGGAGAACGCCAAGAAGATCAACAAGCTCATCCGCGACGAGGGTCCCAAGGGCGTCAAGTCCCAGGTCCAGGGTGAAGAGATCCGGGTCAGCTCCAAGAAGCGCGACGACCTGCAAGCCGTGCAGGCATTGCTGCGGGGCGCCGACCTCGAGGTCGCCTTGCAGTTCGTCAACTACCGGTAGGCCCCTCGCCCCACCGGCGGTCAGTGCTTAATGTGGTGTCCATCACCACACACGTGAAGCGAGGACCGCGATGACCGCCAGCCCGGACACCGAGTCGGTACCCACCGAGCAGGACGGCGGCTCCTACGACGTCGTGATCATCGGCGCGGGGTTCTCCGGGCTCGGCGCGGCCTACCGAATCGCCGAACGCAACCCCGGCACCCGCTACGTCGTCCTCGAACGCCGCGAGCGCATCGGGGGCACCTGGGACCTGTTCCGCTACCCCGGCGTCCGCTCGGACAGCAGCATCTTCTCGCTGTCCTGGCCGTGGGAACCGTGGGTCCGCAAGGAAGGCGTCGCCGACGGCGACCACATCCGCGAGTACATGGACGACACCGCCCGCAAGCGCGGCATGCTCCCCCACATCCATTTCCAGACCCACGTGCAGTCCGCCGATTGGGATTCGGCCACCGACACCTGGACGGTGCACGTCACCGAGAACGGTGAACCAAAGACCTATCGCGGCCGCTTCGTGTTCTTCGGGTCCGGCTACTACAACTACGACGAGGGCTACACCCCCGACTTCCCCGGCTTGCAGACGTTCAAGGGCACTGTCGTGCATCCGCAGTTCTGGCCCGAAGACCTCGACTACGCCGGCAAGAAGGTGATCGTTGTCGGCAGCGGGGCCACCGCCGTTTCGCTGATTCCCGCGCTCGCGCAGAAGGCAGCCAAGGTGACCATGCTGCAGCGCTCGCCGACTTATCTGATGGCCGGTTCGCGGGTCAACCCCATCATTGAATTCGTTCGAAAGTTTGCTCCCCGCAAGATCTCTCACGCGTTCGCACGCTACTTCGCGGTCATGTTCGAAAGCGTCGTCTGGTTCGTCGCCCAGACCGCCCCCGGGCTGGCCAGAAACATCATCCGGAAGCAGAACGTCGCCGAACTGCCGCCCGGCTACCCGGTCGACGTGCACTTCAAGCCGCGTTACAACGTGTGGGATCAGCGGCTGTGCCTGGTGGCCGACGGCGACTTGTTCGAGGCGATCAGGAGCGGCCGCGCCGAGGTGGTCACCGACCATATCGACCACTTCGACGAAACCGGCATCGCACTGAAGTCCGGCGAGCACCTGGATGCCGACATCGTCGTCACCGCCACCGGCCTGCAATTGCACGCCCTCGGCGGCGTGCGAATCACGTTGGACGGCAATGAGATCAAGCCGCAAGAGAAGTTCTCCTACAAAGCGCACATGCTGGAAGACGTGCCCAACCTGATCTGGTGCATCGGCTACACCAACGCGTCGTGGACCCTGCGCGCTGACATGACCGCGCGGGCGGCGGCAAAGTTGATCGCGCACATGAACTCTCACGGCTACACCCATGCCTTCCCGCATCTGGGCGGTGAGCCGCTCGCCGAGAAGCCTGCGTGGGACATTCAAGCCGGCTACGTGCTGCGCAACCTGCACGCCCTGCCGAAATCGGGCCTCAAGCGGCCGTGGGTGGTGCGGCAGAACTACCTCGCCGACGCCTTCGATCACCACTTCATCGACAAGGTCGACGAGAACATGACCTTCGGACGGGTGCCGTCCCCGAGCCACCAACTAATCGGCGGCTGACGTCCAGTCGTATGGCAGGAACTTCCCGTCGAACGTGACGACGATCCGGTCGCCGGCCGGGTGCGGCTTCTTGTCGAGTGTGAGGCTGAAGTTGATCGCGCTCATGATGCCGTCGCCGAACTGTTCGTGGATCAACTCCTTGATCGCACCGCCGTAGACCTGCAGCGCTTCGTAGAAGCGGTAGATCGTCGGGTCGGTCGGCACCGCAGTCGGCAGCCCGCCGCGCATCGGGACCGCAGCCAACACCGGTATCGCAGACCCGTCTAGCCCAAGCATCTCGGCCAGCACCGAGCCATGTTCGGGTGGGATCGGATGCTGCCCCAGCAGCGCCGCCGTCGTCCACACGACGGGCCGCTCGATGGCGTCGGCCAATTGCTGCCACGTCAGCCCCTTGGCCAGGCGCGCGAAGACGATCTGCTCAGTGAGTTCCTCTCGGGTCATAGAGCCAGCATGCACGTCCGCTGTTTCCCCGACGTGATGCGAAGCGGGCTCGTCGCGGGTGAAGTGACGACACCGCCGGGAGTTGATATCACTGGTGGCATGCCAGGCACACTCATCGTCGATAGCGACGCCCTGAGCCAGTCGGCCACCCAGGTGACCGCCCGCGGCGACGACCTACACGCCAGCCACGCAGGCGCCCACGCCCAACTGTCGGCCGCCGAGGTCGGCTGGATCGGCACCTCCGCGCAGGCGCTGGCCAACCGCGTCGCCAACTGGAACAGGCGTACCACCGAACTCGTCGCCACCATCGGCGACCACGCGCAGGACATGCACACCAGTGCCACCGGATTCGCGACCACCGAACAGAACAGCAGCCAGAAACTGTGCGACGTCGCATCGCAGTTGCCCAACTCCGCATGAACACCGGGGTATTCGCAATACCCTGAACGCCATGACGTCTGATCGCCGCGAACCCAAAGTTGTCGTACTCGGGGGCGGATCCTGGGGTACCACCGTCGCATCCATCTGCGCCCGCCGCGGGCCGACGCTGCAATGGGTGCGCTCGGAGGAGACCGCCAAGGACATCAACGAGAACCACCGCAATTCTCGCTACCTGGGCGATGACGTCGAACTCTCGGAAACCTTGCGCGCCACCACCGATTTCACCGAGGCAGCCAACTGCGCCGACGTGGTGGTCATGGGTGTTCCCTCGCACGGCTTCCGCGGGGTGCTCGCCGAGCTGAGCAAGGAACTGCGCCCCTGGGTGCCGGTCGTCAGCCTGGTCAAGGGCCTCGAGCAGGGCACCAACATGCGGATGAGCCAGATCATCGACGAGGTTCTGCCCGGCCACCCGGCCGGCATCCTCGCCGGCCCCAATATCGCGCGCGAGGTCGCCGACGGGTTTGCGGCCGCGGCGGTGCTGGCCATGCCGGATCAGCACCTGGCCGCCAACCTCGGGAAGATGTTCCGCACCAAGCGGTTTCGCGTCTACACCACCGACGATGTCGTCGGCGTCGAGATTGCCGGCGCGCTGAAGAACGTCTACGCGATCGCCGTCGGCATGGGCTACTCGCTGGGTATCGGCGAGAACACCCGGGCGCTGGTGATGGCCCGCGCGGTGCGGGAGATGTCGCGACTCGGCGAAGCAGTCGGCGGCCACCGCGACACCTTCTCCGGCCTGGCCGGCATGGGCGACCTCATCGTCACCTGCACGTCCAAGCGCAGCCGCAACCGCCACGTCGGCGAAGAACTGGGCTCAGGCAAGACGATTGAGGAAATCATCGCCTCGATGAACCAGGTCGCCGAGGGCGTCAAGGCCGCCAGCGTGATCATGGAGTTCGCCGAGAAGTACGGACTGAACATGCCGATCGCCCGCGAAGTCGATGCGGTGGTCAATCACGGCGCCAACGTCGAGCAGGCCTACCGCGGCCTGATGGCCGAGAAGCCCGGCCACGAGGTCAACGACTCACACTTCTAGCCGCCGAGTCTGCGATGACCGCATCCATCCTGCGGTGAGAGCGCCTTTTGGGCCCCGGATCACGCGCTGAGCGCAGGATCGATGCGCCCCGAGGAGTCGGGCTTAGCCGCCGAATGACGGGAACAACGGGTTGCCGTTCTTCGGCCGATCCAGCATCGGGCTGGGACCCGACGTGAACGTGGCCCCCGGGCCGACGACGAAGCCGACCTGGTCGTGGTTGTTCACACACGCGACGGTCCCGCCGCCGTCGACGCCACAGCTGACGTCGCGAAAGCTCAGCCGCGTGTTCGGCGGCAACGCCTTGACGTCACCGGCCGCGGCGTAGACCGACGCGCCCGTGCTCGAGAACCCAGGTTCACCGGACGGGCCAGCACTGACCAGGTTCGCCCCACCCGGCGCACCAGGGAGCGCACCGCTGCAGCCGTAGCTGCCGTTGCCCTTGTCGAGAATGCAGACGACGCCGGGCGGCCCTGCGAAGGCATACCAGTTGCCGCCCATCGCCGAGTACGCCACCGGGCTCACCGGTGTGTAGGCGTTGACGTTGGGAAGGACCGGGGCCGGCGGCGCATCGGGGTCGGCCGAGGCCGCGCCCGGCACACCGATCGCGGCGGCCCCCGCAGCGCTCACCAGGCCAATCACGATTCTGCTCAGCATTCACCACACCCTACGTAAGCGCCGCGTGCGGCGCAGTCTGCGCACTTACCTGGTCAGTCGACCGGACCACCCCGGTTCGTTACCGTGCCGTCCCGTTTCCGACCGGCAGGCGTCATCGCGGCAGTCATCGGCGGCTGCCTCGTCACCCACGT
The DNA here is from genome assembly GCF_033804465.1 of Mycobacterium sp. RTGN5. Lineage (NCBI taxonomy): Bacteria > Bacillati > Actinomycetota > Actinomycetes > Mycobacteriales > Mycobacteriaceae > Mycobacterium > Mycobacterium sp. RTGN5. Next base: position 15,972 of record NZ_JAPZLA010000003.1, on the reverse strand, counting down.
AAAAGACGCCAGCGGCGGCGAGCAATAAATTCATCGAAAAAACCGAGTGGATCAACGCCGACACCGAACGACGCCAGGGCAAAGCGACCACGGAATGGTGCAACCAATTCTGCGACTCCCATACACAAGGAATTGTGCTGACCGCGGCAGCCCACATGTGCACTCACCGGAAAACGGCTTCTGTTGAGCGGTAGAGACCAGGACCCGTGCAGGGTTTTTGCCGGGCTCGCAACGCTCTGACGAGCATCTTTGCCTCCATCCTGTTGCAGTCACGGCGCAATCAACGCTACGGTGACGTAGCAAGCATTTCGAATGAAACGAAGGGCTCTGCGGGACGCCTCCCTCGTGAATCGCGATGATGTTTGTTTTTCCGAATTCTAGCTAATCCCGGAGGGGGGATGGCATGTCCGGTTGGATCAGTGAACTCCGGCGCTTCTCACATCGAAATCTCACGCTGAGAATCTATTACATTCTGTCGGCGCCTATAGCGATTTTCTTCATCTTGAATTCTCGCACCATTCATCCGTCGTACCGTCTCGGGTTTTTAAAGAAGATGACACTCGGTGCGCGGATGTTTTGGAATACAGTCCGTATTTCCACTGGCACGTCATATAAGACTCACCTTGCGATGTCACTGAAGATCCTGGAAACGCCGCCATCGGTGCCCGGCAGTATATTGGAATGCGGAACCTGGAAAGGCGGTTCTGCAGCAAATCTGTCCTTGATATGCGATCTCACGGGCCGCACCCTGAAGATCTATGACTCATTTGAGGGTTTACCGAAGGCAAATGATCTCGACCGTCTAAGTCAATATTATTCCGAGGGCGATTACTCGGGTTCGCTTGGTGAGGTGCGGCGCAACCTGGAGCGTTTTGGTGCTGTCAACCGCTGCGAGTTCATACAAGGCTGGTTCGACGACACTCTCCCCGCCCTAGATGAACCGGTGCTCTTGGCGTTTATTGATGTCGATCTAGAAGCAAGCCTAGATACGTGCGTAAGGTACATTTGGCCACATCTTGTAGACGATGGATTCATATTTATCGACGAGGCAGCCGATACTGATTACTGCGCTCTATTCTATTCAGAACGTTGGTGGTCCGAGAATTTCGACCGGCACCCACCAGGTCTGATTGGCGCGGGAACGGGCCTGGCGCTCGGCGAATATTACATCGGGCCTTGGAACCAAAGTGCCGATCACCCAATGCAGCATCACAACGCGGGCGCCTACACCTGCAAGAGCCATTCCGGCCACTGGACCTACTACCGCGACTGACGCCCCACAGCGGGTTCGGCCGAGGCCGCCCCCGGCACACCGATCGCGGCTGCCGCGTCCTGGGTCACGCCGACACACCCTTGGGGATCCGCAAACGGGGCAGCACGCCGCCGCCTGGCGAATCGTGATCAACACCACGCGGGTGTAAAACCCGGCCGTTCGGGCAACGCAACAACGGTCCCCGTGCTTGATGCACACCAAACGAGCGCCACGACAAGGCAATTCGCGTAAGGACTATGAACTCACTCACAACGACGTACCTGGCTGCCGGTAAATGGCCGGACTTCTGGGCCGGAAATATGGGCGAGTGGCTGCGCACCAAGGGCTTGCACATCGTGCTGGTGATCGCCGCCGCCCTGCTGGCCACCCGGCTCTTCCGCTGGATTGCAGGCAAGATCGCCAGCCGGCTCGACAGCGGCGACGAGCTGGTGCGCTCCGAGAGCGCCAAGCACCGCGCCGCTGTCGCGTCGGTGATCTCGTCAGTGCTGATCGCCGTGCTCTATGTACTGGTCGCCGTCGATGTCTTCGACCAGCTCGGCCTGCCGATCGGCTCACTGGTCGCGCCGGCCGCGGTGCTGGGTGCCGCAATCGGCTTCGGCGCGCAGCGGGTGGTGCAGGACCTGCTCAGCGGGTTCTTCATCATCACCGAGAAGCAATACGGCTTCGGTGACCTGGTGTCACTGACCGTGGGCGGTATCGCCAAGGAGGCGACCGGGACCGTCGAGGACGTCACGCTGCGGGTGACCAAACTGCGGTCCGGCGACGGCGAGGTCTATACGATCCCCAACGGTCAGATCGTCAAGGCGCTGAACCTGTCCAAGGACTGGGCGCGCGCCGTCGTCGACATCCCGGTGCCCGCGAGCGCCGACCTCAACAAGGTCAACGACGTGCTGCACGGAGTCTCGTCGAATGCGATGGACGACAGCCGCCTGGACCAACTGCTGCTCGACGAGCCCACGCTCATGGGCGTGGAAAGCATCGAGGTGGACACCGTCAACCTGCGGATGGTGGCCCGCACTCTGCCGGGCAAGCAGTTCGAGGTCGGCCGGATCCTGAGGTCGATGGTGCTGCGCTCGCTGCGTCAGGCCGGGATCGCCAGCCCCGCCAAGTCAACGACCGTAGACGCGATGGCCAGCTCGAGCTCGAACTAGGGGTGGTACCCGGCCATCTTTTCGAGCCGGGCAATCCGGTCCGTGATCGGCGGATGGGTGGAGAACAGCTTGCCGATCTTCTCGCTGGCGCGGAACGGGCTGGCGATCATCAAGTGCGCCTGGTCGGCGAGCTGCGGCTCGGGCGGCAGCGGCGCGTTCTCCACCCCGCCGCTGATCTTGCGCAACGCCGAGGCCAGCGCCAGCGGGTCACCGGAGAGTTCGGCCCCGGACGCGTCGGCTTGATACTCGCGCGAGCGGGACACCGCCATCCGGATCACCGTCGCGGCGATCGGACCGAGCAGTGAAACCAGCAGCAGAGCAAAGGGATTGGCACCGCCTTCACGGTTGCCGCCGCCGAACATCGAGGCGAACAACGCGATGTTGGCCAGCGCGGTGATCACCGAGGCCAGCGCACCGGCCACACACGAGATCAGGATGTCGCGGTTGTAGACGTGCGAGAGCTCGTGGCCCAGCACTGCGCGCAGTTCCCGCTCGCTGAGCAGATCCAGGATCCCCGTCGTGACGCACACCGCCGCGTTGCGCGGGTTGCGGCCGGTGGCGAAGGCGTTCGGATTCGCCGTGTCGCTGATATAGAGCCGCGGCATCGGCTGGTGGGCGGCGGTGGCCAGCTCCCTCACCATCGAGTAGATCTGCGGGGCCTGCACCTCGTTGATCGGCTGAGCGTGCATCGCGCGCAGCGCCAGCTTGTCGGAGTTGAAGTACACGTAGACGTTCATGCCGATGGCGAACACCAGGGCCAGGAACATGACGTTGCGACCGAACAGCGAACCGAGGAAGACGATCAGCGCCGACATTCCGACAAGCAGCATGAACGTCTTCGCCGTGTTGGCGGCCGGATGCCAAGTCATCGAATTCCTCCTACGAGCAAACGCACTCTCACCGGAGATTAACGTCTCGAACCGACTGCGAGGTTCCGCGAATCGCTCAGCCGTGCCGGTTAATTGTGTAGTCCATCAGCGAGGCCAGCGCACGACGGCCGGGCCCGTCCGGCAACCCGGCCAGCTCCTCACCGGCCTCTATGGCATAACGCTCGACGGTGGCCTTGGCCTTGGCGATGCCGGGTCCGGAACGCAGCAGCGCCAGCGCCTCGGCCAGTGCGTCGTCGTCTTCGATCGGCCCCTTCACCAGTTCGCGCAGCCGGTCGGCGTCGCGGCCGGTCTCATTCAACGCATACAGCACCGGCAAGGTGTGCACGCCTTCTCGCAGGTCAGTGCCCGGCAGCTTGCCCGACTCGTCGGGGTCACTGTCGATGTCGATGATGTCGTCGGAGATCTGGAATGCGGTGCCGACGATGCCGCCGAGCCGGCTCAGCCGCTCGACCTGATCGTCGGTGGCTCCGGCGAATGTGGCGCCGAAGCGGCCCGACGCCGCGATCAGGCAGGCGGTCTTCTCGTAGACCACCTTCAGGTAATGCTCGACTGGATCCACACCCGTCGTGTTGCCCTTGGTCTCGCGCATTTGGCCCGTCACCAGCTGGGCGAACGTCTCGGCGATGATGCGCACCGCGTCCGGGCCGAGGCGGCTCACCAAGCGCGACGCCGTCGCGAACAGGTAGTCGCCGGCCAGGATCGCGATGTTGTTGCCCCAGCGGGCGTTGGCGCTGGGCGCCCCGCGGCGCATCTGCGCCTCATCCATCACGTCGTCGTGGTACAGCGTCGCCAGGTGCACCAGCTCGATCACCGCGCCGGCCACGGTGACCTGCCAAGCGTCCGGATCGGGGCCGATCTGCGCGGAGAGCACGGTGAACAGCGGCCGGAACCGCTTGCCACCGGCCTCGAAGAGATGCACGACGGCCTCGGTCATCAGCTCGTCGCCGCCGCGGAGTTCGGTGCTCATGAGCTCTTCGACGCGGCCCACCCCGTCGCGGACGCTCTTGGCGAACGCCGGGTCACCGAAGTCCACCCCTGCTACCACCGTCGCCGGAGTACTCACCCTGCCAACATACTGGGGAACATGGACAGGCATGCGACGGTGGTGGTCGTCGGGGCAGGACCGGCAGGGTCAGCGGCCGCCGCCTGGGCCGCCCGGCACGGCCACGACGTGCTCGTCATCGACGCCGCCGAGTTTCCCCGAGACAAGCCCTGCGGCGACGGGCTGACCCCGCGCGCGGTGCTGGAGTTGCAGCGCCTCGGGCTCGGCGACTGGCTCGACGGCCACATCCGCCATCACGGGCTGCGGCTCTCCGGGTTCGGCGCCGACGTCGAGGTGCCCTGGCCCGGCCCGTCGTTCCCCTCTGGCGGCTCGGCGGTGCCCCGCACCGAACTCGACGACCGAATCCGCAAGGTCGCCGAGGACGCCGGGGCGTCGATGCTGCTCGGCGTGAAAGCCGTTGATGTATCTATTGATTCGCGCGGACTGGTGGACGCGGTGGTGTTGGCCGACGGGTCGCGGGTGTCGTGCCGGTGGCTGATCGTGGCCGACGGGGCCCGCTCCCCGTTCGGCCGGGTGCTGGGCCGGCAGTGGCATCAGGAGACCGTCTACGGGGTGGCCGTGCGCGGGTATCTGGCCTCCCCGCGCGCTTCGGAGCCGTGGATCTCCTCGGATCTGGAACTGCGCTCAGTCGACGGGCAGGTGCTGCCCGGTTACGGCTGGATCTTCCCGCTGGGCAACGGCGAGGTGAACATCGGCGTCGGCGCGCTGGCCACGGCCAAACGGCCCGCCGATGTGGCGTTGCGACCGCTGATCAAGCACTACACCGACCTGAAGCGGGCCTCGTGGGGTTTCGAGGGTGCGCCGCGGGCGGTGTCCTCGGCCCTGTTGCCGATGGGCGGCGCGGTCTCCGGGGTGGCCGGACCGAACTGGGTGCTCATCGGGGACGCCGCGGCCTGCGTGAACCCGCTGAACGGTGAGGGCATCGACTACGGGCTGGAGACGGGGCGGCTCGCGGCCGAGATGCTGGGCTCCGGGGATCTGTCTCTAGCCTGGCCTGCGACGTTGCAGGCGCACTACGGGCGCGGCTTCTCGGTAGCCCGCCGGCTGGGGCTGCTGCTGACACTGCCCCGGTTCCTGCCGCTGACCGGGCCGATCGCGATGCGCTCCCGCGCGATGATGGGCGTCGCCGTGCGGGTGATGGGCAACCTGGTGACCGAGGACGACGTCGACCTGGTCGCGCGGGCGTGGCGGGTGGCGGGGATGGGGTCGCGAATCGTGGACCGGCGCAAGCCGTTCACCTGAGCGACATCGACGCAGGTCACGCCGGCGACCACATCCAGTTATGACAAATTTGACAAAACTTCTTCACATCGGGCCTGGCCCGTCATAAGCTCCGCCGCATGACGGATTACGACGCGATCATCGTGGGGGCTGGACACAACGGGCTGACCGCGGCGGTGGTGCTGCAGCGCGCGGGCCTGCGCACGCTGTGCCTGGAGGCCAATACCTACAGCGGCGGTATGGCTGCCACCGTCGAGCTGATCGACGGCTTCAAGTACGAGATCGCCGGGTCCGTGCGCTTCCCCACCGCGCAGAAGATCAACAGCGAGCTCGGCCTGGACACGCTGCCGACCATCGAGTCGGAGATCATGTCGGTCAACCTCGGGGAAAACGGTGAGGAAGCGATGATCTTCCACAGCGACCCGATGGCGATGATGACCCACCTCAACGAGAAGCACGGCATGGACGCCGTGATGGCCATGGCCAACCTGTACGCCTGGAGCGCGGGCCCGGGCAAGGCACTCGGGCGCTTCGATGCGCTGGCACTCCCGAAGACCATCGACGAGATGTATGCCTGTGCCGCAGACGAAAACGAGCGGCGTGCGATCCACGAGATGCTGTTCGGCTCGGCGATGGACGTCGTCGACCGGTTCCTGCCCGACAAGGAGAAGCACGCCGTCATCCGCGGCATGCTGGCGTTCCTGGCGGTCAACTCGACCTATCGCGGGCCGTATACCCCTGGCAGCGCAACGTGTTTGGCGTTCGCCATGGCCATGCCCCCGGAGGGCGGCCAGATGACCACCAAACTCAAGGGCGGCATCGGTGTGCTGGCCGATCATCTGCGCGATCTGTTCCTCGACGCCGCAGGCGAAATGCGGTACCGAGCCAAGGTCGACCAGATCCTGGTCGAGGACGGCAAGGTCACCGGGGTGCGGCTCAAGGACGGCGAAGTGATCACCGCGCCCATTGTGGTGTCCAACCTCGCGCCGGAGACCACCCTGCTGGATCTCGTTGGCGCCGATCATCTTCCGTCGTCACTGGTGACCCGCCTCGGCGGCCGCGACCACCGCGCGTCCTTCATGCAGATCCACTTCGCCCTCGACGGCCTGCCGCAGTACGCCGCACCGTACGACTACCTCAACGAGCCCGGCATGCAGATGTCGGTCGGCATGTTCGGTTCACCCGAAGAGCAACAGCGCCAATGGGAGATGTGTCGTCGCGGCGAGGTACCGGACAACCCCGCGATGTCGATTCAGATGCCGACGGTCGGCGACCCCGAGATGGCTCCCGAGGGCAAGCACGCCGCCAGTGTGTACGCCTACGCGTTCCCCATCGAGGCTCCCCGCGAGCAGCACGGTCAGCTCAAAACCGAGATGGCCCAACAGGTTGTCGACAAGCTCACTCGCTATGCGCCGAACTTCAAGGACATCCTGATCCGCGACATCACGTTTGCGCCGTATCACATGAACACCATGTTCGCCGCGCCCAACGGGGACTTCTGCCACGGCCTGCTGCAGCCCGAGCTGATGGGCGTGAACCGGCCGGGCCCCAAGGGATTCATCGACGAGCCGATCCCGATCGAGGGCCTCTATCTCGGTGGCGCGGGCTGCCACGGCGGGCCGGGCATCACGTTCGTCCCGGGATACAACGCCGGCTATCAGGTGCTGGCCGACGCGGGCCGTTAACTAGTGATTTGGGCGCGCTTTCGTGCGCAGGGCGCACGTTAGCGCGCCGAAATCGCAGGACGCTAGGCTTTAACGGCCGCGTGCAGCGCGACAATCCCGCCAGTGAGGTTGCGCCAGCGCACATCTGACCAGCCGGCGTCCCGGATCTGGCCAGCCAGGGCCGCCTGGTCGGGCCACGCCCGGATGGACTCGGCCAGATAGACGTAGGCATCGGGATTGCTGGACACCGCGCGGGCCACCCGCGGCAGCGCCTGCATCAGGTACTCCTTGTAGACGAAAGAGAACACCGGCACCACGGGCGTGGAGAACTCGCACACCACCAGCCGCCCACCGGGGCGGGTCACCCGCGCCATCTCACGCAGGCCGGCCGGGTGGTCGACGACGTTGCGCAGACCGAAGCTGATGGTGACCGCGTCGAACACCTCATCGGCGAACGGCAGCTTCGTCGCGTCGGCGGCGACCTTCGGAACCGGTCGCGCGGCCCCGGCCCGCAGCATGCCGACCGAGAAGTCCGCGGCCACACACCAGGCGCCAGACTTGGTCAGCTCGACCGTCGACACCGCGGTGCCGGCCGCCAGGTCCAGCACGCGATCGCCCGGCCCGATGCCCAACGCCGCGCGGGTCGCCCGCCGCCAAGAGCGGTCCTGCCCCATCGAGAGCACGGTGTTGGTGATGTCGTAGCGGCGCGCGACGGCGTCGAACATCGACGCCACATCGCGGGGATCCTTGTCCAGCGTCGCGCGGCTCACGGTGCCGACGCTACCCGAGTGGGAATCATGAGCCCGCTTACGCGTTGCACTCAGCCATGAGTGAAAAAGTCTGGTTCATCACCGGTACCTCGCGTGGCTTCGGCCGGGAATGGGCGATCGGCGCCCTCGAGCGCGGCGACAAGGTCGCCGCCACCGCCCGCGACACCGGCACCCTCGCCGACCTGGTCGACACCTACGGCGACGCGATCCTGCCGATCCCGCTCGACGTCACCGACCGCGAAGCCGACTTCGCCGCGGTCAAGCAGGCCCACGACCACTTCGGCCGGCTCGACATCGTGGTCAACAACGCCGGCTACGGCCACTTCGGCTTCATCGAGGAGCTGTCCGAGAAAGACGCGCGCGACCAGCTCGAGACCAATGTGTTCGGTGCGCTGTGGATCACCCAGGCCGCACTGCCGTATCTGCGCGCCCAGGGCAGCGGCCACATCATCCAGGTGTCGTCCATCGGCGGCATCACCGCGTTCCCACTCGTCGGTATCTACCACGCGTCGAAGTGGGCGCTCGAGGGCTTCTCCCAGGCGCTGGCTCAGGAAGTCGCACCGTTCGGCATTCATGTGACGCTCATCGAGCCGGGTGGTTTCGACACCGACTGGTCCGGTCCGTCCTCGAAGCGATCGGTCGAGCTGCCGGAGTATGCCGAGTTGCATCGCCAGGTCGATGAAGCCCGCGCGACGCGGTGGTCCAAGCCTGGCAACCCCAAGGCATCGGCGACCGCGATCCTCAAGATCGTCGATGCACCGACGCCACCGTTGCGGGCGTTCTTCGGGGAGTCGCCGCTGGCCACAGCAAAGGCCGACTACGAGAGCCGCCTTGCCAATTGGGAGCAGTGGCAGCCCGTCGCCGTCGAGGCGCAGGGCTAGCTACATCGCGTGCGCGTCGAGTCTCGATAATTGACGCGCGCGACTTGCCATTCGTTCGCTGAGGTGAATCAGGCGATCCTCATGTCCAGCCGGCATGGTGTAAGCCAACTTACGGAGTTCGAGGGCAAATTCACTGAGATCGTGGCGATACGACGCGTCATTCATCGGGCGTTCCCCGTCGTGAAGAAGTGGTGTTGACATTTGCTATTAGCGTTCCCCCGCTTGGCTTTCAGTCTGCTCCAGACCAACGGGTATGGAAAGGTTTCTCAGGAACAATTAAGGTTTGCGTACGTTGCGGCTCAGGCCGCCCGGGTACGTCGGCGGCGGCGTCCTTCCACCCGCACCGCCTCGTAGTGACCGATTAGCTGGTCGCAGATCGCCGGCCACGTCCGGCCGAGCACGCTGCGACGGGCAGCCAGTGAATAGCGCGCCCGCTCGTCGAGCAGATGATCCACCGACTGCGCCAGTCGCGCCTCGAATTCGTCGACCCCCAGCAACAGTCCGGTGCGGTAGGGCGCGACGAGGTCACGCGGACCACCGGCATTGGGCGCAATGACCGGCACACCGGAGGCCATCGCCTCCTGTACGACCTGGCAGAAGGTCTCATGCTCACCCGGATGGACGAACACGTCCATGCTCGCGTAGGCGGCGGACAACTGCTCCCCGTAGAGGGCGCCGGTGAACACCGCCGCCGGCAGCAGCGCCCGCAGTTTGTCCCGGTCGACACCGTCACCGACGATGACCAGCTGCAGGTCATCACGTCGATCGAGCACCGCCAGCCGTTCGACATGCTTCTCCGGCGCGAGCCGCCCGACGAAGCCGACGATCGGCTTGCCTGCCGGAGACCACCGTGCGCGCAGCTCGCCGTTGCGTGCCGACGGCGCGAAGCCGGTGACGTCGACGCCGCGAGCCCACTGATGCACGCGCGGGATGCCATGAGCGGCAAGGTCTTCCATCGATGCGGTGGATGGCGCCAGGGTGCGGTCGGCACGCGAATGCAGGTGCCGCGTCCACGCCCAGGCCGCCTTGGAGGCAGCACCCATGCCATAACTTTCGGCGAACCCGGCGACGTCGGTCTGGTACACGGCCACCGTAGGCACGCCGAGGAACCGCGCGGCCTGCAGACCGCCGTAGCCCAGCAATGCCGGGGAGGCCAGGTGAACGACGTGCGGGTCGAACCCGCGCAGCACCCCCACGATGCGGGGGCGCGGCACACCCAGTGGCAACGACGTCACCTTCGGGAACATCTTCGACGGGACCCGGTGCACCCGGACTCCGTCGTGGATACGCTCGGCCGCCGGCTCACCGCGGGGGGTGTCCGGGGCGATGACGAGCGCTTCATGACCAGTGCGGCGGAGATGCTCCAGCACCCGCAGCACCGAGTTGGTGACGCCATTGACGTTGGGCAGGAAGGACTCGGCGACAATCGCAACGCGCACACAACGAGAGTTGCAGCGGCGCCTGACAGCAGGGTTGCGCCCAGGCATACACGACACGAAAAACAGGTGGAACGGGGTAGCGTGCCAGCATGCGGTACTGGTCGGTGGTCGTGGTGGCGCTGGTGATGCTAGTTGCCGGCTGCAGCAAGGAAATCGCCGGTGTGGCACAGGTGGATCCGCGCGGGCCGGCGACCGCGCTGAGCAAGGACGGGTTCGGCATTGTGACCGGCGATCCGACGGCGCGGGTGAGCATCGAGATCTACACCGAACCGCAATGCAACCACTGCGCCGATCTGCAGAAGGATTTCGGCGACGAGTTGTCCCGGTACATGAACCTCGGCCAGCTCGTCGTCACTTACCGGCCGTTGACCTTCCTGGACGAAAAGCCCGGCGGCTATTCCGATCGGGTGAGCAACGCGATGTTCCTGGCGGCCGGACCGGACACGTCGGCCAAGGCGTTTCAGGCGTTCATCGAAGACCTTTGGGGCCACCAGGATTCCCGCGGCAAGGGACCCACCGACACCGAAATCGCCGATATGGCCCGCGAAAGCGGTGTGCCGGTGACGGCGGTCGACGCGATGCGGGCCGGCAAGCCCGCGCTGGACTTGACCGAGATGGCCGACACCAACTTCGAGTACCTCTATGAGATCGACCCGATCAGCACCGGTACCCCAACGGTATTCGACCTGACCACGAACAAGGCCGTCGATATCTACGACAACAACTGGCTGTCCAAGTTGATGTCGACCTGAGCCAGCCTGCGCTCCAGAAAAGCCAGTCCGGCTAGCACCAGCGCACCGATCAGCCATGCCACCACCGCGATCGAGCCGGCCGGAATGATCGCCAGCGCAGCGGTACGGTGTTGCACCCGAACCAGATCCGGATCGTTGCGATCGTATTCGACGTAGATGCGCATCCCCTCGGCTAGTTCCGATGGGTAGAGCACGCCGAGTTCGGGACGGTAGGTGATGCGATCAGGGGTGACGAACTCGATCGTCGAGCGGCGCGGTCCGGCGGAGAGCACCTCAGCCTGCGCCACCCCCATGTTGCGTTCGATCTGGCGGTCGTTGCGCCACGCACCGGCCACCAACAGCACCGACTGCAAGGTGACCAGACCGATCAGGATCCACACCGCACACTTGCTCCAGCGCAACAGCTTCCGCTGCGTCGTGTCGACCACGTCGGGATCGCGCCGGGGCAACGCCGAATTCAGCAGGGCGGGCAGCCTGCCGGTCACAGTGCCGCCCTGATCGCGGCGTGCAACTGCCGCAGCGACGACCGGTCGGCTTTGACCTCCAAAACCCGCATGCCCTCGTGTGATTCGGCGAGGGCGGGGCCGAGCTGATCGACTTCGATCTGGCGGGACTCGATGTGGTAGGCGCGGCACAGCGCGCCGACGTCGACGTCGTGCGGGGTGCCGAAGACCCGCGCCGACACGTCGGAGAACCGGGGGTCGCCCTGCTCGAGTAGCTCGAAGATGCCGCCGCCGTTGTCGTTGGACACCACGATCGTCAGGTTCTTCGGGATGGGCTCGGTGGGGCCGATCAGCAATCCGGAGCTGTCGTGCACGAACGTCATGTCACCGATCAGGCCGATGGTTCTGCCGGCATTCCCGCTTCGGTCATGTGCCAGTGCCGCACCGACGATCGTCGACACCGTGCCGTCGATCCCGGCCACGCCGCGGTTGGAGCGCACCTGCACACCGTCGGTGTTCAGGCCGACGAGCGCCGCGTCGCGCACCGGGTTGGACGCACCGAGCACAAGCTGATCCCCCGGGCGCACGGCGTCGGCCACCGCCGCCGCCACGTGCAGGCCGGTGGTCAGCGGGTGGGCGGCCAGCTGGTCGCGTACCGCGGCCACCGCGAGCCGGTTGGCCTCCGCGCAGCGCTCCAGCCAGGCCGGATCCGGTGCGCCGCTGGTCTCGGCCCGGGTCCCGGTGGCCTGCGAGTTGCCCGAGACGTCCGGCCAGCGGGGGCCGGTGGTCAACGCGAACACCGGCACGGAGGAGTCGGCCAGCAGCGTCGACACCGGCCGGTGCAGTGTGGGCCGGCCCAGCATGATCACCTGCCGCGGCCGCAGCAGCGGCAGCGCGAGCGGGTGCAGAGGGTTCGCGGCGTGCGGCGCGGTCGGCTCGGCGACCGTGGGCAGGGCGGCCAGGTTGGGGTGCACACCGGCGCCGTGCCCGGCGATCACCACGGTGTCGGGGGTGAGGTCGATGTTCAGGGGCTGGTCGAAGACCACCGGCGGGTTGTAGGTCCACGGTTTGCCGTCGGGCCGCCCGGGCGGGAGATCGCCGGCCGCTGGCCCGGGATCGGGCACCAGCGGTTCGCGCAGCGGGATGTCGAACTGCACCGGGCCGGCGTTCGCGGTGCGGGCGCCGGTGGCCGCCGCCAGGACGCGGCAGGTGGCCGAGCGCCACTGCGCATTGAGTTCGTCCAGCTTGTCGGGCCCGTCTTCAGCGAGGCCCAGGCTGATCGCCGTGCGAACCTGCGTGCCGAAATAGCCGAGCTGCTCGAAAGTCTGGTTGGCGCCGGTGCCCAACAGCTCGTAGGGACGGTTGGCCGACAGCACGATCAGCGGCACGCGGGCGTAGTTGGCCTCGACGACGGCGGGACCCATGTTGGCCACCGCGGTGCCCGACGTCATCGCGACGCATACCGGCGCACGCTCGGCCACCGCGAGGCCAATGGCCAGGAAGCCGGCGGTGCGCTCGTCGATGCGGACGTGCAGGCGGAGCCGGCCCGCGCGGTCGGCGTCGGCCAGTGCGAAGGCCAGCGGGGCGTTACGCGAGCCGGGGCAGAGGACGACGTCGCGGACGCCGCCGCGAATCAATTCGTCGACGACGACACGGGCCTGGGCCGTCGATGGGTTCACCACTACAGCGTGTCATATGTCGTTTTTGAGGGCCTTAGACGCCGGAGCCGCTCCGGCCGGCGACATTAGACGAGCGCGCCGGCGAAGAAGTCCAGCATGGCGCTGTTCACGGTGTCCGGGCGCTCCAGGAATCCGAGGTGCCCGGTGTGGCCGATCTGCACGTAGCGACCGTTGGGCAGAGCGTCGGCAACCTCGCGGCCGAGCGTCGCCGGGGTGAGCACGTCGTCGGCGAACCCGATCACCAGCACCTCGGTGCGGATGGACCGGTAGGCGGTCAGCCGGTTCTCCTTGGGATACACCTCGAGCTGGGCGGCCAGGCCCGGCGTCCGCTTGATCGGGAACGCGGTGAACATCTCCATCCAGTCCCCGATGGCCTTCTCGTCGTTGATCGTTTTGGGCGAGAAGTTCTCCAGCACACGCACTTTCGCGGCATATGCGGGCGGCAGCTGGATTTCGGCCTTGGTGAGTTCGACGTCGGCGGCGCGGATGGACTTCCGGATGCGGTCCAGACGGCCGCGGGTGCCCATCAGCACGGCCTGGCTGACCAGGTCGGGACGGGCCAGCATCAGCTCCTGGGCGATGTAGGCACCCATCGACATCGCCACCACCCGGGCCGGGCCGCCGTCGGCCACCTGCTCGATGAGGGCGGCGGTGTCGGCGATCATCTGCTCGGTGCCGAAGCCACCGGCGTTCTCGGTGGCCCCGATCCCCCGGTTGTCGAAGGTGATGCAGCGGTAGCCCGCCGCCACGAACGGCGGGACCTGGTGAATGTGCCACGTGCGCCCGGCGCCGCCGGTGCCGGCGATGAACAGGACCGGATCGCCGGAGCCGTTTTCCTCGTAGGCCAGGTTGATCACCTCGCAGAGGCTACGCGTCCCCGTTTCCGCTTGCCTCGCGACCGGGCCGCTTCGATGGCGCCGGTCCACAACAGCGACGTCATGGCCTTGAGCTGGGTCGGGTTGGCCAGATCCTTGGCCATCAGCGCGGCGGCGGTGGCCTTGGTGGTCGCCGAGGCCTTCGACATGTGCCCGGAGTCAAACGGCGGCTGCGGGTCGTATTCCATGGACAGTTGGATCACCTTGGCGCGCTCCTCGCCGCCGATCTGACCGGCCAGCCACAGCGCGAGATCGATCCCCGCCGACACCCCCGCGCAGGTGACGATGTCGCCCTCGTGCACCACCCGTTCGTCGCCGACGGCGGTGACGCCAAGGGCCTTGAGCGCGGTCAGCGCCATCCAATGCGACGTCGCGCGCTTGCCTTTCAGCAGCCCGGCAGCGGCGAGGATGACCGATCCTGAGCACACCGACGCCGTCCAGGTGGCTGTTTCGTGCGCGCTGCGCACCCAGTCGAGCAGCTTCTCGTCGCGGGCGTGTTCCATTGTGGTCATCCCGCCGGGCACGAGAATGACGTCGGGAGAAGGGGTTTCATCGAAGGTGTGGGTAGCGCCGACCACTAGGACACCGGAGTCTGCGGCGATCGGTCCGGGCTCATGCCACAGGAAGCGAACCTCGGCGTCCGGCAGAAAGCGCAGCACCTCGTAGGGCCCGATGAAATCCAGGGCGGTGAAGCCGGGATAGAGGACGATGGCGATCTGCATGGGAATCTCCTCTAGACAAAGGTTTTGCGGTATTGGTCGGGCGACACGCCCACTCGGCGAATGAAGTTGCGGCGCATGGTTTCCGAGGTTCCGAACCCGCACCGGCTGGCGATGGAGACGACGGTGTCGTCAGTCTCCTCCAGCTGACGGCGAGCGGCCTCGGTGCGGACGCGTTCGACGTAGGCGCCGGGCGCTTCGCCGACCTCGTCGGTGAACACCCGGGTGAAGTGCCGCGGGCTCATCGCGGCGCGCCGAGCAAGATCCGAGATGCTATGGGCGGCACCGGGTTCGGATTCGATCGCCTCCTGCACATCGCGGATGGGCTGGCGACGCGCCCGCGGCATCCACACCGGCGCGGCGAATTGCGTCTGGCCGCCGGGGCGTCGCAGATACAACACGAGGTAGCGGGCGACGGTCTGGGCGACCTCGGTGCCGTAGTCCTCTTCGACAAGCGCCAGCGACAGGTCGATGCCCGACGTCACCCCCGCCGCCGTCCAGACCCGCTCCGAACTGCGCAAAAAGATGGGCTCGCGGTCGACGGTCACGGCCGGGAACTCGCGGGCCATCCGGTCGGCGAAGGCCCAGTGCGTGGTCGCGCGGCAGCCGTCGAGCAGCCCGGCCTCGGCGGCCAGGAAGGCGCCGGTGCACACGCTGACGACGCGGCGGGAGTTGGCGGCGGCCGCGCGGATCCAGGCCATGGCGTCGGCGTCGTCCCGGACGGCGTCGACGCCCGCACCGCCGGGCAGGATCAGGGTGTCGATGTCGCGCGGTTCGGGCAGCGCCTCGGCGACGAAAGCCAGGCCGGTCCCGGTGCTCACGGGTTGGCCGTCGCGGGAGACGACGCTGACCCGGTACCCGCCCTCGGTGAGCAGGGCCGCGCCGGTGAACACGTCGTGCGGCCCGACCAGGTCCAACGCCTGCACGCCGGGAAAGCCGAGGATCACCACCGACCGCGCCATGGGTTCAGTGTTGACCCTCGCGGGTATGGCGTCCAGGCCTCCTACCCCACAGATCAGGCCATCGGCTCTGCGAACGCGATTTCGGGGGGGGGGTGAGGGCGCGGGGGGGGGGTGGGGGGGCGGCAGACGCGGGAGGGTGGGGGGGGGGGGTGGAGGGGCGCGCGCCGGGGGGGGGGGGGGCGCCCGGCGG